>NZ_JBXUOU010000003.1:0-727689 GCF_057196525.1 Nitratireductor sp. ATLC21
GGCCCGGTCGAGTGTCGCTCACGCGGCTCTCTATGATTTCTCCAACAAGGCCGAACCTCAGCGCCGCCAGCGGCGTGCCGCCCTCGTTGGTGAGGCGTATATAGGCCGGACCCAGTTCGACTGTCAACGAGGAATTTGCAAGTTTTGTGAATTTCTTTGCCGCCCCCGGAAACCGCGCCCCTAATATGATGGCAAGACATTGATTTATAATCATTATAGACTTTCATTCACAGGCCCGATTTCGCTCGAAAGCCTTCGTTTTCAGGGGTTTTCCAGAGCATGCCGGCAAAATTTCTTCAGTTCCTGTGACGACCGGCCCGCGCGGTCGTCCGAGGGTCCCCAGCGCCCGGTCGAAGCACCCCTTGGCCGCGGCCAAAACCGGCCTTATTCAAGCCCAGCCAGCCGCCTTTCCAGAAATCGGCGCTCTGCCGACTGGCGTGCAAGGGCCATTGCGCGACGGTAGGCATTCTTCGCCTCGACGTCCCGTCCCAGACGGCGCAGCATGTCGGCGCGGGCTGCATAGGCCAGGTGATAGGCATCGAGACCACCGTCAGCCATCGCAGCTTCAATGGCGGCAAGTCCTGTCTCCGCTCCATCGCGCATGCTGATCGCGGCGGCCCGGTTGAGTGCCACGACGGGAGATGGATCAACCAATGCCAGAATATCGTAGAGTGACACGACCTGCCGCCAGTCGGTGGATTCGGTACTGGCTGCCGCAGCATGCTCGCCTGCAATGCCCGCCTGCAAAAGATAGGGGCCGAGCCGCCCAGCCTTGAGCGCCCGGTCGATCAGCGCCCGCGCCTCGTCAATCATGGCACGATCCCAGCGCGAACGGTCCTGCTCTTCCAGAAGAACGATGTCCCCCGCCGCATCAACCCGGCTTTCGCGTCGTGCTTCATGAAGAAGCATGAGAGCGAGAAGACCTTTCACCTCGGGGTCATCCATAAGCCCGGCCACCAGCCGACCCAGCCTGATTGCTTCCGCTGAGAGGTCTGCGCGCGTCAGCTCCGCCCCGGATGTGGCCGCGTAGCCCTCATTGAAGATGAGATAGATCACGCGCAGGACGCTCTCGATCCGCGCAGGCAGTTCGGCCGGTGGCGGGATTTCGAAGGGTATGGCCTCGTCACGGAGTTTCGCCTTTGCGCGGACGATCCGCTGCGCGATCGTCGGGGCGCGGGTGAGGTAAGCGCGGGCAATCTCCTCGGTCGTCAGCCCACCGACCTCCCGCAATGTGAGCGCAACGCGGGCATCGGCTGGAAGATCCGGATGGCAACAGATGAAAATCAACCGCAATTCGTCGTCGCGGATATGCTCGGGAATGGCCGGTTCCGATGCGGGGTCAGCGAGCAGCGCCAACTGCGGCAGGGCGTTTGCAAGCCGCGCCAGTCGCCGCCAGCGATCCACGGTCTTGAAACGGCCGGTGGAGACCAGCCAGGAATAGGGATTGGCCGGCAACCCCTCGCCCGGCCATCTCTTCGCCGCGGCGGCAAAGGCCTCGTGGAGCGCCTCTTCCGCCGCGTCGAAGCTGCCGAGCAGGCGAATGAGCGTGGCAAGCACGCGCCGCTTCTCATTGCGGTAAACCGCTTCAAGGGCGGCGCGTGCCTCCACCTCGGTCACAGCTGCGGCGGCGGGCTCGAGAAGTCCACGAGCGGGCGGACTTCGATGGAACCGATCTTCGCCAGCGGATGGCCGCTGATAGCGCGCACGGCGTCGTTGAGGTCCGGCGCCTCCACGAGCACGATGCCGCCAAGCATGTCCCGCGTTTCCATGAAGGGGCCGTCCACCGCCGACATCTTGCCGTCGCGCATTGTCACCGTCATGGCCGTCTCGGGCAGTTCCAGCGCCTCGCCCATGACAAAATGGCCCGTTTCCTTCAGCTTCTCGTCATAGCCGGCGCATTGGCCCAGTGCTGCATTCGCTTCCGGGCTTCCGCCGAAAAGCACCTTCGGATCGTAATAGATAAGGCAGGCATAGCGCATGGTGTCTCTCCTTGATGAGCGCTTCGAACGCCCATGGTCGTTCTCGTACGACCGGATTCGACACCACCATGCGAAATTTTCTGCGCCGTGTCGAAACGAACCTCAATCCATCAGGCTTGGCAGTCCGGTTGCCAGAATGGGGAACGCGCAGACCAGGATGAGCACTGCAAATGGCGGGATGAGCCAGGGCAGGATCGCCTTGGCCAGCCGGTGGTAGGGCACATTGCCCACCTGCGCCACCACGAACAGCGCCATGCCCATGGGCGGGGTGAGGATCGAGATCATCAGGTTCAGCACCACGATGATGCCGAAATGGATCGGGTCGATGCCATAGCCCATCGCCACAGGCACGAGGATCGGCACCACGATCAAGAGAATCACCAGCGATTCGATGAAGCAGCCGAGCAGGAAGATCATCAGATTGACCGCGATCAAGAAGCTGAGCGGCCCATCGGTCAGCGTCAGGAAAAGCTGTGTGATCTGCTGCGGCGCCTGCTCGCGCGCGAGGATGAAGCCAAGGAGCCCCACGCCCGCGACGATCGTTGCGATCGAGGCGGAGGTGGTTGTCGTCTCGTAGATTGCATCCCAGAGCCGCTTCAGCGTCAGCTCGCGATAGAAGGCGAGATCGATCAGGATGGCATAGAGCACGGTCACCGCCGCCGCTTCTGTGGGCGAGAAGAGGCCGCTGAAAATGCCACCGACGATCACGAAGGGTGTGGCGAGCGCCGGGAACGACTTCACGAACAGCACGCCGACATTGCCCACACCCTGCCATGCGTCACGCGGATAGTTGCGCCGCCGCGCGATCACATAGACCATCACCATCAGCGAGACGGCGCAGAGCACACCCGGCACGATGCCGCCAAGAAAGAGCCGCCCGATGGAGGTGTTCGACACCACACCATAAAGCACCATGGTGATGGAAGGCGGCACCAGCGGGCCGATCATAGACGAGGCGGCGGTGACGGCTCCGGAGAAGTCGTCGTCATAGCCGGCCTCGCGCATCGATTCGATTTCCATCTTGCCGAGCCCGCCCGCATCGGCAAGCGCCGAGCCGGACATGCCGGAGAAGAAGAGCGAGGCGAGCACGTTCACATGGCCGAGCCCGCCCGTGATGTGCCCCACCAGCGCGCGCGCAAATCCGAAGAGATGGCGCGTGATGCCTGCCGAATTGAGGATCGCCGCCGCGAGGATGAAGAGCGGAACCGCCAGCAGCGGAAAGCTGTTCAGCCCGTCCACCATGCGCTGCATGGCGAAGGAAATGCCCATGCCCGAATAATAGAAATAGCCCATCGAGACGAAGATCATGGCCACGCCGATGGGCACACCCACCAGCACCATGACGAGCCAGGCGGCACCAATCGTTGCAAGGATCATTTGTGGACCTCCCCGGCACCCCCGCCGCGCACCAGCATGGCAAGCCGCCGCGCAATGCGATG
The DNA here is from genome assembly GCF_057196525.1 of Nitratireductor sp. ATLC21. Classification (NCBI taxonomy): domain Bacteria; kingdom Pseudomonadati; phylum Pseudomonadota; class Alphaproteobacteria; order Hyphomicrobiales; family Phyllobacteriaceae; genus Nitratireductor; species Nitratireductor sp. ATLC21. The sequence goes on from NZ_JBXUOU010000003.1 coordinate 3,419, forward strand.
CAGAATGAGGACCGCAGCCACCAGCCCCGATGCATAGAGAACCGCATCGCTCATGGGCAGTGTCACCGCTTCATTGTTCCAGGTCCGCAGAACGGTCTTGTAGGAGATCCAGACGAGGTGGGCGACGATCGCCAGATAGACCACGTCAATCAGGATAAAGAGCAGGCGGCGCCAGGAGAGTGGCAGGGCGTCCGCGATAAAGCCCATGCGCAGCTGGCCGTTCTGGCGCTCCACCTCGGCGATGCCGATGAAGGCCATCCACACCCAGAGCCAGCGCGCCGCTTCCTCGGTCCAGACCGGCCCGGTGAAAAGCGGTGTGCGGCCAAAGATCTGGATCAGGAGCACGCCAAACAGAATGATGAAGAGAATGGAAGCGACACAGCCTTCCAGGCTGTATCTGCGCAGAAACGACATCCGATGACCCCACCTATCGAGGGAAAAGTGGCGGGGCCGGCGCCCCGCCCCATGTTTCAGTCGCCGATGACTTCGGCAATCGACCCTTCGCCGAACTCGGCTTCGAGTTCGTCGTAGTAAGGCTTCATGGCTGCCCGGAAGGGCTCGAGATCAGGCTCGGTGATGGTCAGGCCACGCTCCTTGAAGGTTTCCAGCAAGTCCTTTTCGGCCTTGAAGGTCAGTTCGTCGGAGACATCGCCGCCAGCCTCGACAGCCGTCTGCACCCATTCCTTCTCCTGATCGGACAGGCCATCCCAGACCGATTTGGAGATCTGCACCGCCGAGGACGCCACGAAGTGATTGGTGAGCGCAATGTGGCTCTGCACCTCGTAGAATTTCATGGCCTCGATGGTTGGCAGGGGGTTTTCTTCGGCATCCACCTGGTTGGTCTGGAGTGCGAGATAGACCTCCTGAAATGCAACCGGCGCCGGCGTCGCGCCCACATTCTCGGCATAAGCGATGAGGAACGGCACATTCGGCGTGCGCATGCGCAGGCCCTTCATGTCGTCCATGGATTCGATCGCCTTGTTCGAGGTGGTCTGGCGCGTGCCGTAGTACCAGGTGTCGAGCAGCTCTATGCCCTGAGCTTCAAACTTCTCGTCCATCTTTTGACCCCAGGGCCCGGCGACGATCTTTTGCAGATGATCGAAATCGCGCACAACATAGGGCGCGCCGATCAGCTTCAGCTCGGGGATGACATAGCTCATGTCCGGATAGCCGGTCATGACCATGTCGAGCTCGCCGGCCTGCACCTGCGCCACCATGGCCTTGAAGTCGCCCAGCTGCGAAGACGGGAAGATTTTCACCGTCATTTCGCCGCCCGAAATCTCGGCAAGTTTTTCCTGAAACGCCTGCGCGCCGCGGTAGACATTCGACACCTCGTTGTCCTGCATGCCGAAGGTCAGTTCCTTCGCCTGCAGTGCAGCGGAGCTGAGGGCGAGCGCTGCCGCGCCGAGCATCAGTTTCGAAATCAGTTTCATGCAATCCTCCCTTGGAATGTTGAACAGGCTTCCCGGCCTGCCAAGTCAGTCAGTTTTGTCTTCTTCTTTCTGGAAGTAGTCGGAGACCTTCCGCGGGCTTTTCAGCCGCGCGCGATAGGAGCGCGCCAGATGTCGGTCCATGACATCCGTCGCGGTGATCATGTCGCCATCGATGATGGCCTGATAGATCGCCCGATGCTCCTCATAGGCGACCGTGTCGTGCTTGGCCGGGTCATCCGTCGGCGGTCGTTGCGCAAGCATGGCGCTGACGAACATGTCGTGCAGGCTGAGAATCACCGGATTACCCACCACCGAGACCAGCACACGGTGAAAAGCGCTGTCCGTTCGGGCAAAATCGCTCGTGCCGATTGCCTCGAAATTCTCCTCCAGCGCCGCGCGCAGCTTCGCGATCTGCACATTGTCGGCGCGTTTGGTGGCTTCGCGGGCTGCACCGGCCTCGATGAACTGGCGCATCTGCTCCAGATGTGCGCCGCTTTCCGCATCGCCAAAAATGTCGCGGATGTGATCGCCTGCCAGTTGCAGCACGGTTTGCAGGGAAGGGCGCGCCACACGTGGACGACGGCCCGCACCTGCCTCAGCATAACCGCGCGCCTGCATCTGCTGCAGCGCTGCACGCACCGTGGGGCGCGAAGCGGAGAAGCGCTCACAGAGCTCCCGTTCGGTCGGCAAAAACGTCCCGGTTTCCAGAAGGCCCTCGCGCGCTTCCTCGATCAACGCTTCGGCGATCTCGTCGGAGACGCGCCGCGTTTCGACAATGTCTTCCGGTTGGGCAGCGGACACGTTTCTCAACTCCCATATAGCCCTGCCTCCCTCACTGAACGGCAGGTCTGCTTGTCCAAACTCATTTTTTGGTATTACCAAATATAATTCTTGTCAAACAAAAATCCCCTTCTATGCTGATGCAGCCTGCCAAAGGGACGATTCCACGGCAGACAGGACAAGAACGCCGCTTCCAGAACGCAAGGAACAGCCGCATGACCAATCCGCTGGCGGGCATGTATGCCGCCCTCCTCACCGGCCTCAGCGATACGGGCGATTTCGATCCCGGACGCCAGAAGGCGATCGATGCCTATGTGCTGGGGCAGGGGCTCGACGGGCTATATGTGGGCGGCAGCAGCGGCGAATCGGGTCTCCTGGGCGTTGATGAACTTCTGGCGCAGCAGGCGATCGTCGCCGAAGATGCGCAAGGCTCCGCCGCAACGCTGATTGCTCATGTGGGCGTTCCCAATCTTCGCGATTCGACCCGGCTCGCACAGAATGCGCAGAAGCTTGGCTATCACGGTCTTTCGGCCCTGCCGCCGCATTCCTACCCTTTTTCGGATCGCGAGATCTTCGCCTATTACGAAGCGCTGTCAGCCGCCACCGACCTGCCGCTCATTGTGTATGAAGTACCAGTCCGCACGGGACGTCCTTTCAGTCTTGACCTGCTCGGCCGCATTCTCACCCTCCCCGGCGTCGGTGGCATCAAGTTCACTTCGATGGACCTCTTCAAGTTTGCCACACTGCGGCGGCGGTTTCCCGAGAAGACGTTTTTCTTCGGTTTCGACGAAGTCTATCTCTCAGGCGCGGTCATGGGCGCGCATGGTGGCATAGGAACCACCTACAATCTGCTCGGCAAGCTTTACGCCGCGCTCAACGAGGCGGTGAAGAAAGGTTCGCTGGAGCGCGCCCAGGAACTGCAGACGATCTCGCAGCGCTTCGTGGAAACCCTGATGGAAACCGGCGTGCTGCCGGGCATGAAGGCCGCACTCCGCCTGCGCGGGGTCGACTGTGGCCCAACGCGCCTGCCGCTGGCCCCGCTGGTTGACGATTGCGAAGCGCGCATGAGTGCCATTCTCGCCGATCCGGAAATCGCCGCCTGGGTGGGGTGATTTTCGCTCTCTCCGCGCCTTGCCGTTTCCAGCCCGACGGTTAGAACAATCGGCACTGTTTTCGGAGAGGCGGGAGTATCATGATCGTGACAATCGAAATCACCGATACACCGGATGAGGCGGCGCTCGCACGGGTGGAAACCGAACTTGCCACATTCAACGACGCCGATGTCGGCCCTTCGGAAAAGGCCACACTTGCCATCCTCGTGCGCGATGAACGCGGTGCGGTGGTCGCCGGCATCTCCGGCTACACCGCATGGGGCTGGCTTTACGTTCAGAAACTGTGGGTGGATGAAAGTCTGCGCGGGCAGGGCATGGCCGGGCGCATGCTGACTGCGGCGGAAGAAGAGGCAGAGCGACGCGGCTGCCACGGAGCCTACATCGACACGTTCAATCCCGGCGCGGAAAAGGCCTATACGCGCCAGGGCTATAAAGAGTTCGGCCGGATGGATGACTTTCCGAAAGGCCGCAGCCGCATCTTTCTGCAGAAACGGCTTGGCCCAGCGGCCAGCGATTAACGGGCGATCTTTCCGCCGCGCAGCGGCTCGGGCGCACCCGTTGTCGTGGGGAAGCTGATCGGCAGATCGCGCAGCACGCGCACCGCCAGAAAAGCGAAGCACTCGGCCTCGATGGCGTCACCACGCCAGCCAACCGTTTCGGCGGGGGCTGCGTCCACCCCGGCGCGTTCGCCCAGCATCTTCATGATGGTCGGGTTGTGCCGGCCACCGCCGCACACAAGAAGCCGCTTGGGCCGAACCGGCAGAAGATCGAGCGCCTTGCCGACCGCCGATGCGGTGAAGGCCGTCAGCGTCGCAGCGCCCGTGCTGGCGTCGAGACCATCGGCCATGGACGCGCCGAAGTCGAACCGGTCGAGCGATTTCGGATAGGGCGCGGTGAGATAGGGATGCTTCAAAAGCTCCGCCAGCCGCGCCTCGTCCACCGTGCCGGAAGCGGCAAGCGCGCCGTCGCGGTCCATGTCGCCAAGGCCCTGCGCTTTGACGAAATCGTTGATCGGCGCGTTTGCCGGGCCAGTGTCGAACGCGATCACCCGGTCCGCACCATCCCACCAGGTCACATTGGCCACGCCGCCCAGATTGAGCACCGCCGTCTCGCCGCACGCATCCACATCGCGCAAAAGAGCCGCGTGGTAGGCTGCCGAAAGCGGCGCGCCCTGCCCGCCGGCGCGCATGTCCGCCGAGCGGAAATCATAGACCACCGGACAGCCCAGAATGGAATGCATCAGGTCGCCGTCGCCAAGCTGCCGCGTCTCGCCGAGACGCCCTTGCTGCGGCGCACGGTGAAGCACGGTCTGCCCGTGAAAGCCGACAGCGCCGATATCGCCCATGGTCAGACCATGGCTTTCCACCAGCTCTCGCACGGCGTGCGCCTGTGCGCGCGTCAGAACCTCTTCCGCCTCTGCAAAGATCGCCGGTTCATCGCCCTTAAAATTCCAGGCCCGCGCCTGCTGCAGCGTTTCTTCCAGAAGGTCGCGCGTCGATTGTGGATAGGGCGCCAGCGTGTAGGCGCCAAACGCCTCGATGCGCTCGCCATCCGTTTTCAGAAGCGCCACGTCGATGTTTCCGTCGAGCACGGTTCCGGTCATCAGGCCGACGGCCCAGATCGGTTCGAATCCCTCAGCCATGTGCGCTCCTATCCTGCGTTCATGCAATCGCCGACCGCCTGTCGCAGCGCAGCGATGCCGCTGTCGAAATGCCGGGTCGGATGTATGCGGTTGGTGAGAAGGGTCCACGCAAGGCCATTGTCGAAATCGACCCACAGCCCTGTTCCCGTGAAACCCGTATGCCCGATCGTGCCGGCGCTGGCCAGCGCCCCGCCGGGCCAGTTTTCATAGGGCCGTTCCCAGCCATGGGTGCGTTTTTCGGAAAGCGGCGTGCGCATCAGCGCCACCGTCTCATCCCCATCGGCGTCGCCTGCAAAAAGCCCTGCCGCGAAATCGAGCACGGCGTCGGCCGTGCCGAAAAGCCCGGCATGCCCCGCGCCCTCAAGCGCTGAACAATTGTCGTCATGCACCTCGCCGCAAAGCACCCGGTGCCGCCATGTGCAGTCCTCGGTCGCCGCCGTCTTTTCTGGATCGGCGGCAAAGGCGAAGCCCGGCCCCGGATCGAAATCGCGCAGCCGCTTGCCTTCAAGCCGCTCCAGCGCGAAACCGAGCAGAATGAAATTGATGTCGGAATAAACAGGCGGACCTTTTTCCCAGCGCCGCTGGAGAATGAAGGCGCGCAAAAGGTCCGCATCACGGCCATAGGTGTAAATCGGCTCCACCGCCGGAAACGGCGTCTGGTGGCCGAGGCACTGGCGAAACGTCACCTGCCGTTCCCACGCGCCCGGATCATATTGGCGCAGATCCGGCAGGAGCGTGGTGAGCGGCGCATCGAGATCGATCACGCCCTCTTTCGCCAGTTCGAGAATGCGCGTGGTGGTGAAGATCACCTTGGTCAGCGATGCGAGGTCGAACCAGGTGTCGGTGCGCATTTCACGCTCATGCGGCACGCGCTGCGCGAAGCCGGTGGCGCGCACCATGCGCCCGCCATCCCGGTCGATCACACCGAGCACCCCGCCGGGAATGCGCCCTGCCCCCACCGAAGCGTTCAGCAGGTCAAAGGCGCGCTCGAAGCGCGGCGCAAAGGCAGGCATATCCGTCATGCTCATGCCTCCGCCCGCGCCATATGGTCGGGACCAAAACTCTGCCAGTTGGCCGGCTCCGGCTCAAAGCTCAGTGGCCGCACCAGCGAGGGCACCTGCCGCGTGTCGACCTCGAAGGTTTCCTTGCGCCGGTCGACGCTCGGCACCGCCGAGATCAGCCGTTTCGTATAGGCGTGTTTCGGGTCGGAAAGAACCGATGCCGCATCGCCGATCTCAACGATCTGCCCCGCATACACCACCGCAATGCGGTGCGCGATGCGCTCCACCACCGCCATGTCGTGCGAGACGAAGAGATAGGCAAGGCCGAACTCGCGCTGCAGGTCTACCAGAAGTTCCAGCACCTTGGCCTGCACCGAAACGTCGAGCGCCGAGACGGCCTCGTCCAGCACCACCACAGACGGGTTCAGCATCAGCGCGCGGGCGATGCACAGGCGCTGGCGCTGGCCGCCGGAAAACTCGTGCGGATAGCGCTCCAGCGCATTCTCCGGCAGGCCCACCCGGTCGAGCAGCATGCGCATGCGCGCCTGCGTTTCACCATTCAGCCCGCGGCCGGCGGCAATCACCGGCTCGGCCAGAATGCTGTCCACCCGAAGCCGCGGATTAAGCGAGGCATAGGGGTTCTGAAACACCATCTGCACCGGCTTGCTTCTCTGCCGCGCCGCGCCATTCGTGTTCGCGGAGAACGTGCCGCGCGTCGGCTCGACCAGCCCCAGAATGGCGCGTGCCGTGGTCGATTTGCCCGAGCCGCTTTCGCCGACAATGCCCAGCGTCTCGCCCGGCATCAGGTCGAAATCGACCCCGTCCACCGCATGAACCGCGCTGGTCTGCCGGCGCAGGAGACCGCCGGTCACAGGAAAGCGAACCGTCAGCCCTTCCACTTTAAGCGCAGGCGTGGCCTTTGGCTTGTCGGCCCGGCGATAATCGGTGCGCGTGGCGCGCCCGGCCTCGAAATGCGGCACGGCGCTCAGAAGATGCTTCGTATAGGGATGCTGTGGCGCGTCGAGCACAGCGTCGAGCGGGCCCTGCTCCACCGCCTCGCCGTTCTGCATCACCATCACCTTGTCGGCGATGCCGGCCACCAGGCCGATGTCATGGGTGATGAAGATCATGCCCATGCCGGTCTCGCGCTTGAGCTCGGCCAGCAGCGCCATGATCTGCGCCTGCACCGTCACGTCGAGCGCCGTGGTGGGCTCATCCGCGATCAGAAGACGCGGATTGCACGACAGGGCCGTGGCAATCATCACGCGCTGAAGCATGCCGCCGGAAAGCTGATGCGGACAATATTTCAGCCGTCGCGCGGCATCGGGAATGCGCACCCGGTCGAGCGCATCCTTCGCCGCTTCCCGCGCCTGCCTTCCGGTCATGCCACGATGCAGGCGGAACGATTCCTCGATCTGCTCGCCAATGGTCAGAACCGGGTTGAGCGAGGTCATCGGCTCCTGGAAGATCATGCCGATCTCGCCGCCGCGGATCTTCGTCAGCTCCGGCTCGCCGGCTGCTTCCAGATCGAGCGTGCTGCCGTCCTGCCGTGTGAACTGGATGGAGCCATCCAGAATGCGCCCACCACCGAAATCCACCAGCCGGTTGATCGACAGCGCGGTGACGGATTTGCCCGAGCCGCTTTCGCCGACAATGGCGAGCGTCTCGCCGGCTGCGAGATCGAAGCTCACGCCATGGACAATTTCATTGTCTTCGGGCTTGCGGCCAAAACCGACGCGCAGGTTTGAAACGGACAGAAGCGATGTCATGCGACCGACCTCCGCGTTCTGGGATCGAGAATGTCGCGCAGCGCATCCCCCAGAAGGTTGAAGCCGAGAATGCCGATCATGATCGCAATGCCCGGGAAGATCAGGAGCCATGGCGCCATCTCCATCAGATTGCGGCTGTCGGCGAGCATCAGGCCAAGCGACGAGGCCGGCGGCTGCGTGCCGAGACCGAGAAAGCTCAGGCCTGCCTCCGTCAGAAGCCCCCATGCGAGCGCCAGCGTCACCTGCACCGTCAGCGGCGCGACGAGGTTCAGCATCAGATGGCGCGTCAGAATGTAGTTGCGGCTCGAACCGAAAGTGCGCGCGGCGTCCACGAAGTCGCGCGTCTTTAAGGAGAGCGCCGGCCCACGCACCACGCGGGTGAAGATCGGCGTGTAGACGATGGCGATGGCCATCACGCTGGTCCAGGTGCCCGGCCCCACAATGGCGATGATGAGCAGCGCCAGAAGGATCGCCGGGAAGGCCAGAAGCACGTCCATGAAACGCATGATCGTGCCGTCCCACCAGCCGCCGAACCATGCGGCGGCAAGACCGAGAACGATGCCCGCCACGGCCGCCAATGCCACCGCGGCGAAAGCGACGATGAAGGACTGGCTGATGCCCAGCATCAACCGGCTCGCCACATCGCGGCCAAACAGGTCCGTGCCCATCCAGTAGGTCGCGTCGGGCGCATGCAGGCGGTCGACGCGGAACTGCATCAGCGGGTCATGCGGCGTGATGCCGAGAAGCCCGAGAATGGCGATGATGATGTAAAGGCCAACGATGGCGCCGCCGATGCGGCCGCTCGAATGGCTGAAAATGGCGCGCAGCAACTGCATCACTTGGCCCCCAGCCGAATGCGCGGGTCGAGCATCGCATAGGCGAGATCGACCAGAAGATTCACGATCATGAAGTTGAGCGCGATGAACAGGACCGAGCCCTGCACCAGCGCGTAGTCACGCTGCAAAATGGCGTCGAGCACCATGCGCCCAAGGCCCGGCAGCGCAAAAATCTGCTCCACGATCACAGCGCCGCCCAGCAGATAGCCGAACTCGACGCCGCTCAGCGTCACCACCGGGATCAGCGCGTTGGGCAGCGCGTGCCGCCAGATCACCTTGCGCGCCGGCACACCCTTGGCACGCGCGGTGCGGATGTAATCGTCGCTCAGAATGTCGAGCATGGCCGAGCGCGAAATGCGCGTCACGGCAGCCGCGAAGGCAAAGCCCAGCGTTAGCGCCGGCAGGATCATCTGCCCCAGATTGCGCAGCGGATTTTCAAGGAAGGGCGTGAACTCGCCCATGGCCGGCAGCACCCCGAAGCCCACCGACAGCACATAGATCGCCAGAAGCGCGAACACGAAATTCGGCGTCGACTGGCCGATCATCGCGAAGATGCGCACGGCGAGATCGGAAGGCTTTTCATTGCGCGTGGCGGCAAATATGCCCGCCGGCAGGCCGATAGCGAGCGCAATCAGCATGGAAAGAAGGGCGAGTTCCAGCGTCAGGGGAAAGCGTTCGAGGATCACGTCGAGGACCGGCTTGCCAAAGGTCACAGACACGCCGAGATCGCCCTGCACCGCACCCGCAAGCCAGCGCCAATATTGGGTGAACCAGCCCTGATCGATGCCGAAATAGGCCTCGAGCGCCGCGCGCTGGTCGGGCGTCAGAAGCCCGGCCTCTGTTCCCAGCATGGCGGTAATGGCGTCTCCCGGCACCAGCCGGATCGAGACGAAGACGAGGATGGACACCCCGAGCATGACCAATGGAAAGGTCATCAGCCTTCGGGCCAGGTAATTCATGAAGCTTTCACTCCGTGTCCTTCCAGATGCAATCGTCTTGTGCGGTTGGTGTTAAAGGCCGCGCCCTTCATGCCGCCCCGTGGTTCGACAAGCTCACCATGAGGGCTGGGGATGGCGCCTGCCCGGGCTGGCAGGTTCAACCAGTCTGAAGCGCTCCAACACCCCTCATGGTGAGCTTGTCGAACCACGAACCACGAGGGCGCTGGGAGCAAACGGGGCAACGCTTCCAAGCGCAGCCCCACATCACAATCACTCGCCCACACTCACCTCGGTCAGGCCAAACAGCGTGCCGGTCGGGGAAGGCACAAAGCCTTTCACGTTCTTCTGCTGCGCGGTGTAGGTGTAGCCCGTATAGAGCCAGATCCACGGCGAAACCTCGGCAAGATGCGTCTCGAATTTCGCGAAGATCTCCTTGCGCTTGTCGAAGTCGGTCTCCACGCGGCCTTCCTGCATCAGGCTGTCGAGCGTGTCGTCGATATAATTGGCGACATGCTGGAGATTGCCGTCCTTGGTCCAGTAGCGGTTGTACATGGAATAGGGGTCGGCGCGGCCACCGTTCAGCGCCACCGCCATGTCGAAATCACCCTTCAGCCAGGTGTCGACATAGACATTGAGCTCCATCATCTTGATGTCGAGCTTGATGCCGATCTCGGCAAGCTGCGACTGGATGACCTGCGCCTCGGCCGCGGCTGTGGGCGGCTCGCCCGTGGCGGCGATCACCGTGGCGGAGAAGCCGTCTTCATAGCCGGCATCGGCCATCAGCGCCTTGGCCTTCTCCACGTCGCGCTCATAGCAGAACAGCGCGCCCGGATCAGAGCGGTAAGCCGGCATGGTCAGGGGGCCGGTCACCGCACCCTCGCCCAGAAGCGCGGTGTCGAGCACATCCTGACGGTCGATGGCGCAGGAGATGGCCTGACGCACGGCCAGTTCCGTCATCGGCTCGCGCGACGGATTCAACTGCAGCACGTGATAGGCGAGCACCGGCGTGCGGCTCAGCTCAAGGCTTGCCTCGTTCGGCACCAGCGTCGCCACGAGCGGATCGTTGATCAGGGCGAAATCCACCTGCTTGGTGCGCAGCGCCGCCAGAATGGCGGTCTCGTCCGGCAGAACGGAAATGTTGATGCCGTCCACCTTCACCTCGCCGCCGGCCCAGTCCGGATTGGCGCTCAGAACCTCTTTCTGGTTCGGCTCCCAGCTGTCCAGCTTGAACGGGCCGGAGCCGATCGCCTTCGTGCCGATCGTGCCGGCCTCGATCTCGCTTGCCGGAGCAACGGCGGCGTTGATGCTCGTCATCGCCGTCAACATCGGAACGTCCGGCTGCGACAGGTTGAAGACAACGGTGGTCTCATCCGGCGTGTCGATGCTCTCGATGGAGGTGAAGTTGGCGCGTGCGGCTGCACCCGTGGCCTCATCCAGAACGCGCTCGAACGATGCCTTCACATCCGCTGGCGTCACCTTTTCCCCGTTCTGGAATTTTGCATCAGCATCAAGCTTGAAGGTCAGCGTCTTGCCATCCTCGGAGAACTCCCAGGATTCGGCAATGGCAGGAATGATCTCCAGATCCGCATTGAGACGCACCAGCGGCTCATAAACCAGCTCCAGAAGACGCAGCGAGGAAAACGCCGTCTGCTTGTGCGGGTCTAGGCCGGTCGCATCCTGCGACCAGGCCATGCGCAGCGTCTCCGCCGATGCCGGCACCACCGCCGAGGCCGCGCCAAGCGCGGCTGCGAATGCCACCGAGGTGGCGAACTTCTTCATCAAAGACTGTCCCATGATCTTCTCCCTCCGAGAGCGTTTGATGCCTGCAACCGCCCAATGAACGGTCGCACAAATGGCTGCTTCACCTGTTTGCAGCTTGCTGCTGCCTTTCGTTTATTGCCTTGCGCAAGAACCCGCCAGCCCTTGCAAGGGCGGCGCGCGCTTCCTCCACGTCCATATCCGTCAGCGCGATGAAGATGGCGAGCTTCACATCATTGCCGCTGCGTTGAAGCAGCGTCTCGGCCTCATCGGCAGAACACCCCGTTGCTTCCATGACGATGCGCGAGGCGCGCGCCATGAGCTTCTGGTTGCTGATGTTAACGTCCACCATCAGGTTCTGATAGATCTTGCCCATGCGGATCATGCTCGCCGTGGAGAGCATGTTGAGGATGAGCTTCTGTGCCGTTCCCGATTTCATTCGCGTCGAGCCGGTCAGGATTTCCGGTCCCACCACGGGCGCGATGGCGATGTCGGCAATAGCGCCGATGGCCGAATCCGGATTGCACGAAAGTGAAACGGTCGTCGCGCCAATCTCTTTGGCGTAATTCAGCCCGCCGATCACATAGGGCGTGCGGCCGCTCACAGCGATACCAACCACGACGTCCTCGGCCGTCAGACCGCGCTCTTCCAGCGCCTGCCGGCCCTGTGCCGGGTCGTCTTCCGCGCCTTCAACGGCATGTCGCAGCGCGTGGTCGCCGCCAGCGATCACACCGGTCACCATGTCTTCGGGCACGCTGAAGGTGGGCGGGCATTCGGAAGCGTCGAGCACACCGAGCCGTCCACTCGTGCCCGCGCCCATATAGATCAGCCGTCCACCATTCTGAAACGCCTCGACAATCCGGTCGACCGCCTCGGCGATCTGCGGGATCACCTTTTCGACAGCCAGCGGTACGTCCCGGTCGGCGGCGTTGATGAGTTTCAGGATTTCGGTCGTCGGCTGCAGATCGATCTGCATCGTGTCCGGGTTGCGGCCCTCCGATACAAGCTTTTCAAGCTCCGACATCAGCGTCTGCGCGTTCATGGACACTCCGAAATAACCACACTGCCTCTGGCGGGGCCCGCATCCCGCGATGCCTGACGCCTTACGGAAGTGTTAAAATTGATAATTCCAAGAGTCAATTCCAATCAAGAATAATATATTCCATTTCGGATAAGCCGCCACCGTGCGGGCACGTGCTGCGCCCGCCAAATTGCGATCAGGGTTGGAGTTGAAAACGACGGCGGCGGCTCTCTCAGCCCTTGCGGAGCTCCATCACCCGGTTCACCATGCCCGCCGTCGCTGCATCACGGCTATCGGCGCCCGCCTTGCCTTCCACCACGGGCAGAAGCTCGGTCGCCAGTTCCTTGCCCAGCTCCACACCCCATTGGTCGAAGGCATTGATGCCGAAGAGCTGCGCTTCCACGAAAACCCGATGCTCGTAAAGCGCGATCAGGCGGCCAAGCGCAAACGGGTCTAGCTTGCGATAGAGAAGCGTGAGCGAGGGTCTGTTGCCGGTGAACACACGATGCGGCGCAAGGCGCTTCGCCTCGGCTTCGGGCACGCCCTTCTCCAGAAGCTGCGTCTCGGCTTCTTCCAGCGTGCGCCCTTTCATCAGCGCTTCCGCCTGCGCCAGGCAATTGGCGACGAGCAGGTCGTGGTGGTGCCCCAGCCCAGCCTCATGTCCTTCCGCCGCCAGCATGAATTCGACGGGGATGATGTCGGTACCCTGATGCAATAGCTGGAAGAATGCGTGTTGCCCGTTCGTGCCCGGCTCGCCCCAGACCAGCGGGCCCGTGGGCGTGATCACCGGCGAACCGTCAAGCTGCACGCCTTTGCCGTTCGATTCCATGTCGAGTTGCTGCAGATAGGCGGGCAAACGCTCCAGCCTCTGATCGTAGGGAATGATGGCCCGGGCCGGATAGTCACACACGACGCGATGCCAATAGCCAATCAGGCCGAGCATCACCGGAAAATTCTCTCTCAGCGGCGCCGATTTGAAATGCCGGTCCATGGCCTCCGCGCCCGCGAGCAGACGGCGGAAATCGTCAGCGCCGATGGCGATCATGATCGGCAGGCCGATGGCAGACCAGAGCGAATAGCGCCCGCCGACCCAGTCCCAGAAACCGAACACGCGCTTTTCGTCGATGCCGAAATCCGCAACCTTGTCGAGCGCTGTGGAAACGGCTGCAAAGTGATCGCCCGTGGCCGACTGGCCAAGCTTTGCCGCGATCCATTTCTGCGCGGTGCGCGCATTGGTCATCGTCTCGATGGTGGTGAAGGTTTTCGATGCGATGATGAAGAGCGTGGTCTCGGGATCGAGCCCGGCCAGTGTGTCGGCGACATGCGCGCCATCAACATTGGACACATAATGAAGGCGCGGGCCGTCACGATAGGGGGAGAGCGCCCGTGTCACCATCACCGGGCCGAGATCGGAACCGCCAATGCCGATATTCACCACATCGGTGAAGGCCTTTCCGGTCGCACCGCGAATCGTGCCGCGACGCACGCCATCGGCGAACGCATCCATCGCCTCCAGCACCTCACGCACCTCGGGCATGACATCGTAGCCGTCATTCTCGATGGCCCCGCCCGAAAGCGCCCGCAGAGCGGTGTGCAGCACGGCGCGATCTTCGGTGACATTGATGCGCTTGCCGGCAAACATGTCGTCACGTGCTCTCTCCAGCGCGGCCACTTCGGCCAACCCGATCAGCAGGCTGATTGCGGTCTCGTCCACCGCCGTGCGCGAAAAATCGAGTGTCAGATCATCCAGTGAAAGCGAGAAACGCTTGAACCGCTCGGGATCTGAAGCAAAGGCGGATCGCATGTCCATGGGATCGGTTTTTGCGCGATGCTCGCGAAGGGCAGCGAGTGCATTCTGAAAATCCGTGTCCATGGAGAACCTCCTGCGAAAAGAAACGGTGTTCTTTTAGCAAACAAAACGAGGCGAAACAGGGGTTTGCTGGCATTCATCAATTTTCTTGTTGGAACAATCAATTGTACCAGGGTTGACATGCATTGACCCAAGGGTAGGCTCCCCCGCCGGAGAGGAAAGCCAAATGCCAGCCAGAAATGATACCGCCCTGTGGACGGGCCTGTTCAAGATTTCCCCCGAATCGGGACAGACCCTTCAGGCTCAGATTCGTCAGGCCATCGTGTCGGCCATTCTCGACCGTCAGATCGCGCCTTCCATGCCGCTTCCGTCTTGCCGCATTCTCGCGGAAAAACTCGGCGTCGCGCGTGGGACGGTGGTGCTCGCCTTTCAGCAGCTCGTTGATCAGGGGTTTCTGATTGCCCGCGAACGCCGCGGTCATTTCGTCAATCCCGAAGTGCTGGCCGCACCTCCGCGCCCGCCCCGCAAGCAGGATCACGTCAACGGTGTGAACTGGAACAGCCGGTTTCAGGTTCTGGCGAGCGAAATGCCGGAACCGCGCAAGAACGAAGACTGGATGAAGGCCTCCTACCCCTTCGTCTACGGCCAGTTCGACCCCTCGCTCTTCCCCACCGCCGAGTGGCGGGAGTGCAACCGCATGGCGCTGGCCGTTCTGGAAATCCGCAACTGGGCGGCAGACATGGTCGATCGTGACGACCCGCTGCTTGTCGAGCAGATCCAGGCACGGCTCCTGCCCCGGCGCGGCATCTTCGCCAATCCCGATGAGATCCTCGTCACGCTCGGTTCGCAGCACGCGCTCTACATGCTCGCCACGCTCCTCATGGCCCGTGGCAAGAAGGTCGCGGTGGAAAACCCCGGCTATCCGGATGCACGTTCCATCTTCCAGCTTGCTGGCGCGCAGATCGCTCCCGTTCCCGTTGACCGGCAGGGCATCGATGTCGCGCAGATCCCCGCCGACGCCGATTTCGTCTTTGCCACGCCCAGCCATCACTGCCCGACCATGGTGCCGCTCAGCCAGGCGCGGCGCGAGGCGCTGCTGGAAGCGGCAGAGCGCAATGACTGGATCGTCATCGAGGATGATTACGACAGCCAGCTCGCCGACGAGCGCCCGCAGGCCGCTCTCAAGGGGCTCGACCGCAATGGCCGCGTGGTGCATCTGGGCTCCATGTCCAAAACGCTCGCGCCCGGCCTGCGCATGGGTTACATCGTGGCACCGGCGGACCTGATTGCCGAGCTGCGCGCGCTGCGCCGGTTCATGCTGCGGCATCCGCCGGCCAACAACCAGCGCGCCGTGGCCCTGTTCCTGTCGCTCGGCCATCACGATACGCTGGTGCGGCGCATCTCCTCAGCCTTCGAGGAGCGGCGCGAGAAGCTTTATCAAGCCGTTGGCGAAATCCTGCCCGACTGGAAGGCCGCGGACATTCGCGGCGGTACCTCGCTCTGGCTCGAAGGCCCGCCCGGTCTCGATTCGGCGGTGCTTGCAAAATCAGCGGCTCGCCGCAGCGTGCTGATCGAGCCTGGCGCGCGCTTCTTCCTCGGACGCACCCAGCCAACGCCCTTCATGCGGCTTGGAATCTCGTCCATCGCGGCGCAGCAGATCGAGCCCGGCATCCGCGAGCTTGCAGCAGCGGCCTCCGAATACCGGCGCGTGGCGGCATAAAGGCAGACAGCGTCAAAACGCAGCCAGCCCCACGCCCGATACCGCACAAAGCGCCACCACCACCCATGGTGGCGCCTTCCATATGCTGAGCAGAATGAAGCCGACCGCCGCCACGGCAAAGTCAGCCGGCGCAAGAATGGCGGTCGTCCAAAGCGGATCATAAAGGGCCGCCCCCAGAATGCCGACCACGGCGGCATTTGTGCCCATCATAGCAGCCCGGGCGGCATCGAATTGCCGAAACCGGTCCCAGAAGGGCGCGACGCCCAGGAGCAGAAGAAACCCCGGCAGGAACACGGCGATCAGCGCAATGGCAGCGCCGGCAAGCCCATTCGGCGCAGGCCCCAGAACCGCACCCAGATAGGCCGCGAATGTGAAAAGCGGGCCGGGCACGGCCTGTGCCGCGCCATAGCCTGCCAGAAACGCGTCGCGCGTCACCCAGCCGGGCTCGACCACCCCCGCCTCAAGGAGCGGCAGCACAACATGCCCGCCACCAAACACCAGCGCGCCGGCACGGTAGAACGTGTCGAACACGGAAAGCCCCTGCGCCATGGGCGCGACAAGCGGCAGGCCGAGGAGCAGAATTGCAAAGAGGATCAGGCAGGTAATACCGGCGCGTTTCGACAGGCCGAACGCGACAACTGCCCCATCGCCGCCTGCCTTTCCGCGACAGAGCAACCAGCCAAGCAGCGCACCGATCGCGATGGCACCGATCTGCGCAAACGCGCTTGCTGAGACCGTAACGAGCACAAGCGCGGCAAGGGCAATGCCGGCGCGCTCGCGATCCGGGCATAGCGAGCGGGCCATGCCCCAGACCGCCTGCGCCACCACCGCTACGGCCACGATCTTCAGCCCATGCAGCAACCCCTGACCGAGCGGATTGTCGAGTGCGGAAGCAAACAACGCAAAAGCGAAGAGCAGAAACGCGGATGGCAGTGTAAACGCCGTCCATGCCGCCGCCGCACCCAGCGGCCCCGCGCGCATATAGCCCAGCGCGAAACCCACCTGACTGCTTGCCGGACCCGGCAAAAACTGGCAGAGCGCCACGAGGTCGGCATAGGCCTTTTCATCGAGCCATCTGCGCCGCAGGACGAGGGCGTCGCGAAAATAACCAAGATGCGCGATCGGGCCACCGAAGGAGGTCAGGCCCAGACTAAGAAATGCGCCGAAGACCTCCGCGGGTGTCCCCGACCTCTTTTCATCTTGCGTTCCGCTCCCCGTCATTGCCCGCCTCACCCCGAAACCGATTCGTGTCGAATAAATGCGACACATGTCACGCACAAGACAACCATGCTGGCCGCCACACGGATGGACAAGACGCCATGGCTGGGTTAGCCAGATGGCAGACACCGTCTCAGGAGGAACGTGCCATGGCCATGGTCATCGAAGGTGAGGAACGCATCGAAGCGCCGGTGGAAACGGTCTGGCAGGCGCTGAACGATCCCGAGGTCCTGAAGGACTGCATTCCCGGTTGTCAGGAGCTGAACAAGACGTCCGACACCGAGTTCGAGGCTGTCGTTACCTTGAAGATCGGCCCCATCAAGGCGAAGTTCAACGGTGCGGTGGAGCTTACCAATCTCAATCCGCCGCACTCCTACACGATCACTGGCGAAGGCAAGGGCGGCGTGGCCGGCTTTGCCAAGGGCGGGGCAGATGTTTCGTTAAAGGAAGACGGTCCCGATGCCACGATCTTGAGCTATAGCGCCAAGGCAGATGTCGGCGGCAAGATGGCCCAACTGGGCAGCCGCCTCATCCAGTCCACGTCGAAGAAGCTGGCTGGCCAGTTCTTCTCCGATTTCAACGCCCGCGTGACCGGCGGCGATGCCGAGGAAGCCGCAGCCTCCTGACCTACCCCTTGAAGACGGGCTTACGCTTTTCGAGAAATGCCGAGACCCCCTCGCGGTAATCGTCCGAGCGGCCGGCCTCGCGCTGCAACTCGCGTTCCAGTTCAAGCTGCGCATCGAGCGAGCTTCCAGGTGCGGCGTGGATCGCCTTCTTGATCAAGCCATAGGCGTGGGTCGGGCCACCGGCAAGCTTCTCCACCAGCGCCTCCGCCTCGCTCATCAGGGCGTCGTCCTCGACCGCACGCCAGATCAGTCCCCAGTTTGCAGCATCCTCCGCCGAGAGCGGCTCGCCCGTCAGCGCAAGGGCCTTGGCGCGCGGCTCTCCCAGAATGCGCGTCAGAAACCAGGTGCCCCCCGAATCGGGCACCAGCGCGATCTTCGCAAAGGCCTGAATGAATTTTGCGGATTTGGCGGCCAAGACGATGTCACAGGCCAGGGCAATGTTGGCGCCAGCGCCGGCAGCCACGCCATTCACCGCGCAGACAATAGGCTTGTTCATGCCGCGAAGCTTGCGCACCAGCGGATTATAGAAGTTTTCGATTGTATAGCCGAGGTCAGGTTTTTCCTCGAGCTTCGCCGGGTCGCGATCCCCCAGGTCCTGCCCGGCGCAGAAGCCTCGCCCCGCACCGGTCAGAAGCACGGCGCGGCATGTTTCGTCTGCAGAACAGGCTTCCAGTGCTTCGCGCAATGCCGTGTGCTGCTCTTCGTTGAAGGAGTTCAACTTTTCCGGCCGATTGAGCGTGATGCGGTGCCATCCATCGTGGCGTTCGTGAAGCACGGTCTGCGAGGTCGCGGCGCTCATGGAAATCCCCTTTGATTGAATGCAGCGCTTTTTACACGCGCCGCACCATCAATCAATTGCCGCAACCATTTTATTCGAAAACGATGGCCGGCGCCTCGTCCGCCGCGTTCTGCATTGCAGCTTCCAGATGGGTCCGCACCTTTTCAGCAATCTTCCTGTAAACCTTGGCCTGTACTCCGTCCGGGTTGGACGCAACGACCGGGGTCCCGGCATCCGAGGTCTCGCGAACATCCATGGTCAACGGCACCTCGCCAAGGAAGGGCACACCCAGCCGCTCCGCCTCCGCCTTCGCGCCACCATGGCCGAAAATGTCATAGCGCCTGCCCGTGTCGGGGGCCACGAAATAGCTCATGTTCTCGACAATGCCGAGCAGTGGCACATCCACCCGCTTGAACATGTTGAGCCCCTTGCGTGCGTCGATCAAGGCCAGATCCTGCGGTGTGGAAACGATCACCGCACCGGCCAGCGGCACCTGCTGCGCCATGGTGAGCTGCGCGTCTCCCGTGCCGGGTGGCATGTCGACCACGAGCACGTCGAGTTCGCCCCAGGCAACATCCCGCAGCATCTGGCGAAGGGCCGAGACGACCATCGGCCCGCGCCAGATCATCGGCGTCTCTTCCTCCACGAGGAAACCCATGGACATGACCTTCACGCCGAACGCCTCCATTGGCTTCAGCGTTTTGCCATCGGCGGTTTCCGGCTTGCCCTTCAACCCCAGAAGGCGCGGCATGGAAGGTCCGTAAATGTCCGCGTCGAGAATGCCGACCTTCAGCCCCAGCGCCTTCAGTCCCAGAGCCAGATTGACCGCCGTTGTCGACTTGCCGACGCCACCCTTGCCGCTCGCCACAGCTATGATCGCCTTGATTCCCGGCACATCCTGCTTGGCCGGTTGCTGGCCGGCCTGTGCGGCAGGTCCGCCCGGCGCGGGGCGTTGAGATGTCGGGCGTGGCGGAGCAGGATTCGGGCGCGGCGGCGGTGTCGCGCCCATGCCGCCGCCGGCCTTTTCAGCCGTCAGTGCGACCATCGCGCCCTTGACGCCCGGCAGCGATTTCACCGCGTTCTCCGCCGCCTGGCGCAGCGGCTCCAGTTCCTGCGCGCGTTTTGCCGGAACCGTGATCGAGAAGAACACCTTATCGTCCGCGATAAAGATCTCGGAAACCAGCCCCCGCGAAACAATATCGCCTTCCAGGTCCGGGCCCTTCACGGACCTTAAGCGGTCGATGACGGTCTGTCTGTCGAGAGTCATGTGCACGTGCCTTTTGCGTTTTCTCTCAGATAATGCAGATGGGGGCGCGGGCCAAGAGAGGCAAATTGGCCAACCCTCATTCTCGGTCTTGCACGTTGCCGGTAGCGCATCAGCGATGTAGCGTCACGCCATGATCGACAAGCTGGAATTTTTCATCGCGCTCGCCAGGGAGCAGCATTTCGGGCGGGCCGCCGCCGAGCTCGGCATCACGCAGCCCACCCTGTCTGCCGCCATCAAGCAGCTTGAGGACCAGCTTGGTGTCATGCTGGTCCAGCGCGGATCACGCTTTCAGGGGCTGACGCCGGAAGGCCAGCGCGTGCTGGAATGGGCGCGGCGCATCGTTGGCGACACACGCACCATGCGTGCCGAGATGAAGGCCGCGCGGCGCGGTCTTGCCGGCCATGTGCGCATCGCTGCCATTCCCACGGCGCTTGCCATGCTGCCCGAGCTCACCACGCCCTTTCGTGAAAAACACCCGGATGTCACCTTCTCCATCATCTCACGCACCTCGCTGGAAGTACTCTCGCTTCTGGAGAATTTCGAGATCGATATCGGCATCACCTATCTCGACAATGAGCCGCTCGGTCACGTGGCCTCCGTGCCACTTTATTCCGAGCGCTATCAGCTCATCACCGCCGCCACAAACCGTCTCGCAGACCGCGATACGGTGACATGGAAGGAGGTGGCCGAACTGCCGCTCTGCCTTCTCACGCCCGACATGCAGAACCGGCGCATCATCAACAAGCATCTGGAAGAGGTGGGCGCGACAGCGCACCCCACGCTCGAATCCAATTCGATGATCGTGCTCTTCTCCCATATCCGCACCGGCAAATGGGCCTCCATCATGCCGCTTAATCTGGCCGAGGTCCTTGGCTTTGCCGAGCCGATCCGCGCCATCCCCATCGTCGAGCCGGATGCCAGCCATCTCGTCGGGCTGGTGGCGGTCAAGCGCGAGCCACACACCCCGCTTGTCTCCGCATTGCTATACGAAGCAAGGCAGCTCGCCGAACGCTACGATCTGCAACGATAGATTTTTTCTATCGTATGACGAATATGCTATATTGATCCTTCGTGGAGGATTTGTTCCCCTTCAGAACGAGCATCGTTAGGGAGGGCGCTGCGAGATGCAGCAAGCACGTACCGAAATTGCGTCCGCCGTCGAGCCGATCATCGATCGGTGGAAAGACGAAGAGGGCCCGTTGTTACCCATTCTCAATGGGATTCAGCGGGAACTCGGTCATGTGCCGCGCGAGAGTCTCCCCATTATCGCCGAAGCGCTCAATCTTTCACGGGCCGAAGTCTATGGCGTTGTCTCGTTCTATCACGACTACCGCGAAAAGCCGGCTGGCCGTCATGTGCTGAAGCTTTGCCGGGCCGAAGCCTGCCAGTCCATGGGCGGCGATGCGATTGCCGAAAAGCTGCAGAATCTGCTCGGCATCAAGTTTCATGAAACCTCTGCCGATGGCGCGGTGACGCTGGAGCCGGTCTATTGCCTTGGCCTTTGCGCCTGCGCCCCATCCGCCATGCTGGATGGCGAGGTGATTGGCCGCATCGATGATGCGCGGGCCGAGGAGATCGCTGCGGAGGTGCGGGCATGAGCGTGAAGATCTACATTCCGCGCGATGCCGGTGCGCTGGCGCTGGGCGCCGAAAAGGTCGCCGCGGCCGCGCGTGAGGAAATCGAGAAACGCGGTCTGGACGCGAAGATCGTCCGCAATGGCTCGCGCGGCATGTTCTGGCTTGAGCCAATGGTCGAAGTGGAAACCGCCGAGGGCCGCGTGGCCTATGGTCCGGTGAAGCCCGGCGATGTCGCAGGCCTGTTCGACGCCGGCCTGATCGAAGGCGGCGCGCATGACCTCTCCCTCGGCAAGCCCGAGGAAATCCCCTTCCTTGCAAAGCAGACGCGTCTGACCTTCGCCCGCTGCGGCATCATCGATCCCGTCTCGCTTGAGGACTATGAGGCGCATGGCGGCCTGCGTGGCCTGCGCAACGCGCTGGCAAAAACGCCGCTCGGCATCGTCGAGGAAATCACCGAATCCGGCCTGCGTGGCCGTGGCGGCGCGGGCTTCCCTACCGGCATCAAGTGGAAGACGGTGCACGACACCGAGGCAACGCAGAAATACATCGTCTGCAACGCCGACGAAGGCGATTCGGGCACCTTCTCCGACCGCATGATCATGGAGGGCGATCCCTTTGTTCTGATCGAGGGCATGGTGATTGCCGGCATCACCGTGGGCGCGACCAAAGGCTATGTCTATCTGCGTTCGGAATATCCCAATGTTCACCGCATCCTGAACGAGGCGATCAACGCCGCACGCGCCGCCGGCATACTCGGCAAAAGCGTGCTGGGCTCGGAACACGCTTTCGACATGGAAGTGCGCGTGGGTGCGGGAGCCTATGTCTGCGGTGAGGAAACGGCGCTGCTCGACAGTCTGGAAGGCAAGCGCGGCCAGGTGCGCGCCAAGCCGCCGCTGCCGGCGCATGAGGGCCTGTTCGGCAAGCCCACCGTCATCAACAATGTGATCTCGCTCGCCTCCGTGCCAATCATTCTCGACAGGGGCGGAGCCTATTACCGTGATTTCGGCATGGGCCGTTCGCACGGCACGATTCCGATCCAGATCACCGGCAATGTGAAGCATGGCGGGCTGTTCGAGACTGCCTTCGGCGTTACCCTTGGCGAGCTGGTGGACGATATCGGCGGCGGCACCGCCACGGGTCGCCCCGTGCGCGCCGTGCAGGTGGGTGGTCCGCTCGGCGCTTACTGGCCGCGCGACCTGTTCGACACGCCCTTCGACTACGAGGCGTTCGCCGCCAAGGATGGTCTCATTGGTCATGCCGGCATTGTGGTCTTCGACGACACGGTTGATCTCTTGAAGCAGGCACGCTTCGCCATGGAGTTCTGCGCCGTGGAAAGCTGCGGCAAGTGCACACCCTGCCGCATCGGCTCGACGCGCGGCGTCGAGGTGCTCGACCGGCTGAAGCAGGGCATCGCGCCCGAAGAGCAGATCGAGACCGTGACCGATCTCTGCAACACGATGAAGTTCGGATCGCTGTGCGCGCTGGGCGGCTTCACGCCCTACCCTGTCATGAGCGCGCTGACC
Organism: Nitratireductor sp. ATLC21; assembly: GCF_057196525.1. NCBI lineage: Bacteria > Pseudomonadati > Pseudomonadota > Alphaproteobacteria > Hyphomicrobiales > Phyllobacteriaceae > Nitratireductor > Nitratireductor sp. ATLC21. The sequence goes on from NZ_JBXUOU010000003.1 coordinate 26,228, forward strand.
CATTTCCCGGAAGATTTCCGCCCCGCGCCCGTGCGCGAAGCGGCGGAGTAGGAGAACACCATGTGTGGAACCGACAAGCGTTTCGTAGAAGAAATCGACTACGGCACCCCCGCTGTCCGCTCTGACAAGACGGTAACACTGACCATCGACGGCCAGTCAGTCACCGTGCCGGAAGGCACCTCGATCATGCGCGCCGCGCGCGAAGCCGGCATCGCGGTGCCGAAGCTCTGCGCCAACGACATGGTGAAAAGCTTCGGCTCCTGCCGCCTCTGCCTTGTCGAGATCGAGGGCAAGGGAGGCACGCCCGCCTCCTGCACCACACCGGCCATGGACGGCATTTCCGTCAACACCCAGACCGACCGCCTCAACACCATCCGCCGCGGCGTGATGGAACTCTACATGTCCGACCATCCGGAAGACTGCGCGGCCTGCGCCATGGGCGATTGCGATATGGCCAACATGGCCGAGACCGTGGGCCTGAAGCAGAATCGCTATGGCGATGACGGCGCAAACCATCTTGCGCCCTCGCCCATTGGCGAGCACGGGGTGAACTTCAAGGAACTGGACGTTTCAAACCCCTATTTCGCTTACGATCCGGCGAAGTGCATCGTCTGCTCGTTGTGCGTTCGCGCCTGTGAAGAACAGCAGGGTACCTTCGCCCTGACGGTGGAAGGCCGTGGCTTTGAAAGCCGCATCACCGCCGGCATGGACGAGCCCTTCCTGCAGTCGGAATGCGTGTCCTGTGGCGCCTGCGTGCAGGCCTGTCCCACCGGCGCGCTTCAGGAAAAGTCCATCATCGAGATGGGCATGCCCGATCATTCCGCCGTCACCACCTGCGCCTATTGCGGCGTCGGCTGTTCATTCAAGGCCGAGATGAAGGGCGAGGAAGTCGTCCGCATGGTGCCCTACAAGGATGGCAAGGCCAATCGCGGCCATTCCTGCGTGAAGGGCCGCTTCGCCTATGGCTACGCCACCCACAAGGACCGCATCCTCAACCCGATGATCCGCGAGAAGATCACCGACCCGTGGCGCGAAGTGTCCTGGGAAGAGGTCTACGCCCATATCGGCAGCGAGATCGGCCGCATCCAGCAGAAATATGGTCGGGGCTCGGTCGGCGGCATCACCTCGTCGCGCTGCACCAATGAAGAGACCTATCTCGTCCAGAAACTGGTGCGACAGGCGTTTGGCAACAACAATGTCGACACCTGCGCCCGCGTCTGCCACTCGCCCACCGGTTACGGCCTGAAGACGACATTCGGCACCTCCGCCGGAACGCAGGATTTCGATTCGGTCGAACATTCCGACGTGGTTCTCGTCATCGGGGCGAACCCGACAGACGGCCACCCCGTCTTCGGCTCCCGTCTTAAAAAACGCCTGCGCGAAGGCGCAAAGCTGATCGTCATCGATCCGCGCCGCATCGACCTTGTCCGTACGCCCCATGTGGAGGCGAGCTATCACCTGCCCTTGAAGCCCGGCACCAATGTCGCCGTGCTGACCGCCCTTGCCCATGTGATCGTTTCCGAAGGCCTGTTCGATGAGACCTTCATCCGCGAGCGCTGCGACTGGGACGAGTTCCAGGACTGGGCGAGTTTCGTGCTCCAGCCGGAAAACAGCCCCGAGGCCATCGAGAAAATGTCCGGCGTTTCCGCCGATCTGATCCGGGGTGCTGCACGCCTTTATGCAACGGGCGGTAACGGCGCGATCTATTACGGACTCGGCGTCACCGAGCACAGCCAGGGCTCCACCACCGTTATGGCCATCGCCAATCTTGCCATGGCAACCGGCAATATCGGCCGGCCAGGCGTGGGCGTGAACCCGCTGCGCGGCCAGAACAATGTGCAGGGCTCCTGCGACATGGGCTCCTTCCCGCACGAGATGCCGGGCTACCGCCACATCTCCGACGATGCGACCCGTGCGATCTATGAGAGCCTGTGGGGCGTGAAGCTCGACAATGAGCCGGGCCTGCGCATTCCCAACATGCTCGACGCCGCCGTCGATGGCTCCTTCAAGGCGCTTTACGTGCAGGGCGAGGACATTCTCCAGTCCGATCCCAACACGCATCATGTGGCCGCCGGTCTGGAAGCGATGGAATGCGTCATCGTTCACGATCTCTTCCTGAACGAGACCGCCAACTACGCCCATGTGTTCCTGCCGGGTTCGACCTTCCTTGAGAAGGACGGCACCTTCACCAATGCCGAGCGCCGCATCAACCGCGTCCGCAAGGTGATGGAGCCCAAGAACGGCTATGCCGACTGGGAGGTCACGCAGGACATGGCCCGTGCGCTGGGTCAGGACTGGAACTACACGCATCCTTCCGAGATCATGGCCGAGATCGCGGCCACCACGCCAAGCTTCGCCGGCGTGACCTATGAGCTTCTGGAAAAGGAAGGCTCGGTGCAATGGCCGTGCAACGAGAAGGCCCCCACCGGCACACCCGTCATGCATATGGACGGCTTTGTGCGCGGCAAGGGCAAGTTCGTGCGCACCGCCTATGTCGCCACCGACGAGAAAGCCGGCCCGCGTTTCCCGCTGCTGCTCACCACCGGGCGCATCCTCTCGCAATACAATGTCGGTGCACAGACGCGCCGCACGGAGAATGTCGTCTGGCACGACGAGGATCTGCTTGAGATCCATCCCTTCGACGCCGAGACACGCGGCATCCGCGAGGGTGACTGGGTGAAACTCAAGAGCCGCTCCGGCGAGACCAGCCTGCGCGCCACCATCACCGAGCGCGTTGCGCCGGGTGTCGTCTACACCACCTTCCACCACCCGGCCACGCAGGCCAATGTGGTGACGACCGAATATTCCGACTGGGCCACCAACTGCCCCGAATACAAGGTCACGGCGGTGCAGGTTTCGCCCTCCAACGGCCCCACCGAGTGGCAGGAAGACTACGAAGAGCACGCCCGCCAAAGCCGCCGCATTGTGCATGTGGAGGCGGCGGAGTAGTGTGATGTTTGCTGGCGGTGCCCTGATCTCCAACCCGTCATCCCGGAAAGCCGCAGGTTTATCCGGGACCCATTGCAAGAGAATGGCGAGCAAAGCCCGGTTCTCACCCGGGCATTCACCCTACTGCCTTTTGCGGACACCGGCCGCGCTTCTCAATGGGTCCCGGCTCTCGCTTTGCTTGGCCGGGATGACGACGGTGTAGAGCGATGACCCAACCTCCCGCCACAGCCCGCGTTTCAAGAACGGCCCGCCGCACCGGCGGGACGAAGGTCACCCCGCGCACCGTGCCCGAGGAAACGCCCGTCGCGCTTTCCTATGGCGGCACCACCCATGCGGTGATGATGGCAACGCCAGCCGATCTGGAAGATTTCGCTCTCGGCTTCAGTGTCACCGAGGGCATTGTTTCCAGTGCCGGGGAGATCGAAACGATCACCGTTCAGGAACTCGGCCCCGGTATCGACCTGCAGATACGCCTGCGCGATGCGGCCAACACGCGCTTCGAGGCGCGGCGCAGGCGGCTTGCCGGTCCAGTCGGTTGCGGGCTTTGCGGCATCGAGAGCATTGAGGAAGCGATGCGCTCCGTGCCGGAAACAGCGTCGGAGCTGCGTTTTACGGCTGCCGAGATTACCGGTGCTGTCGGCGAGCTTTATGAATTTCAGGAACTCCACAAGGCCACTGGCGCCGTCCATGCAGCCGGTTTCTACATACCCGGCAAGGGCGTTGTTGCCGCACGTGAGGATGTGGGCCGGCACAATGCGCTCGACAAGCTGGCAGGCGCTCTCGTCAAGGCCGGTATCGAACGCGACACAGGCGCGGTGATCGTTACCTCGCGCGTCTCAGTCGAGATGGTGCAGAAAACTGCCGCCATCGGCGCACCGCTCATTGCTGCCGTTTCAGCGCCCACAGCCCTTGCCATCCGCACGGCGGAAACCGCAGGCATGACCCTCGTCGCCCTCGTGCGCGGTGAGGAGTTCGACATTTTCACCCATCCCGAACGCGTGACCATTGGAGCGGCCAGACATGTCGCATGAGGAAAAGTTCAAATCCGGCGATGAGCATCTCGTCTACATGGCCAACCAGATCGCGACGTTCTTTACCTCGCAACCGGAAACCGAGCGTGTGGCAGGCGTCGCCGATCACATCAACAAGTTCTGGGAGCCGCGCATGCGCGGGCGTCTTTTCGAAATCATCGAGATGGGCGGCGATGGGCTTTCCCCGCTCGTTCTGGAAGCATCGCAAGCGATCAATCGGCCCAAGGCCGCCTGATGTCAGCCGGCCGGCTGGTTCTCTACCGCCCAATGCAACGGGAACATGGGATCAAACACGGTGATCGTACCGTCTGAGCTGTAGACGGATTTGGGGAACTCCACCGGCTCATCACGGCGCACCAGTGTGATCGTGTCTTCATTGGCAGGCAGACCGTAATAGGCAGGGCCGTTGAGGGAGGCAAAGGCCTCCAGTCTGTCCAGCGCGCCCTCTTCCTCGAACACATGCGCCAGGCAGGACATGGTGTTGATGGACGTAAAAATGCCGGCACAACCGCAGGCCGATTCCTTGGCCGGATCAAGATGCGGCGCCGAATCGGTGCCGAGGAAAAAGCGGCTGTCGCCCGATGTCGCCGCCTTGCGCAGCGCCAGCCTGTGCTCCTCGCGCTTGGCGACGGGCAGGCAGTAGTAGTGCGGGCGAATGCCGCCAGCCAGAATGGCGTTGCGGTTGATGATCAGATGATGCGTGGTGAGTGACGCAGCGAGGTTCTTCTTCGCGCTTTGAACATAGTCGACCCCGTTTTTCGTGGTCACATGCTCCATGATCACCTTGAGCTCAGGCAGACGCTCACGCAGCGGATTGAGAACCCGCTCGATGAAGACGGCCTCGCGGTCAAAAATGTCGATGGAGGCGTCCGTCACCTCGCCATGCACGCACAGCGGCAGGCCAATCTCGGCCATGCGCTCCAGCACCGGCTGCACCTTCATGAGATCGCGCACGCCGCTCTGGGAATTGGTGGTCGCACCTGCCGGATAAAGCTTTACCGCGGTGATATGCCCGTCGCGGTGGCCGGCGGCGACGTCATCCGCATCCGTCTGCTCGGTCAGGTAAAGCGTCATCAGCGGCGCGAAGTCATGTCCTTCGGGCTTTGCCGCCATGATGCGGTCTCGGTAGGCCAGCGCGTCCTTCACCGTCACCACCGGCGGCACCAGATTGGGCATGATGATCGCGCGGGCGAAATCGGCGGAAGAATGCGGCAGAACCGCCTCCAGAACCGCGCCATCGCGCAGATGCAGATGCCAGTCGTCGGGGCGGCGGATGGTCAGGGTTTTCACGGAACGTCTACTCCGGAGAGGGAAAATCGGTGCGCACGGTCTGCGCTTCCCTTTCCTTCGCCCATGCCGCCTTGGATTTCAAGGGTGTGCTAAAAGAGACGGGCACCGGGCCGCGCCGGGGAGGAGGCCGGCGCGGCGCTGCCTCACGCCACCTGATAATCAGGCGCGGAGCGCAGATAGCGCGCATAGGCATCGGCATCCGGAGGCGAGAGATTTTCCGCCAGCGGGTTGCGGCGTTTCACCCGCGCGCCCATGTCGTCGATCAACTCGTCGAAATGCTTGAAGTGATAGGGCGCCACGCACAGGCCGCCATAGATCTTCGCGGCCGGTCGCTCGTTGCGTCGCCAGTGGAGCATCATGTCCATGTTGGCGCGCATTTCGTCCGGGGTCGGTTGTTTCGCCAGTCTTCCATCCGCATAGCGCACCAGCCATTCGGCGGCGAGGTCGGCACACAACACGGTGCAGAACGACGAGTTGAAACCGACAAAGCCGAGATCGGGAATGTCCGGATTGGCAATCAGGCGATAGAGTCGGTACTGCCCGTCCGGCTCCACCAGCTTTTCGCGGTATTCCGCCGGCAGGTAGGGAACACCGAGTTTCCAGCCAACGGCCAGGATCGCCATGTCGGATTTGATGACTTCACCACCAGTCAGCCTTATCGCGCCGGGCTCATAGCTCGCAAAGGTACCCTGCACGGCCTTGATGCGCCCGTCTGCCACCATCTCGAAAAAGCCCGGCGTGGCGATGGGGACCGAGCAGTTCACGCCGCCTTCGATGGGATCTTTCGGCTTCAGCCCGGTCTTGTTGAGCTTGAGCTGCACGGTCAGAAGCGCTTCCAGCGCGCGCCAGTGGGCCCAGATGAAGGGGCGGGCAACGACATGGTTGAAGCGGGCGAAGCCACTCCGGCTCCAGCCTGGAAACATCTTCTCCTGCGCGCGGATATAGAGGATGCGCTTGAAGTTGATCAGCCCGCCGACAAAGTAGGGAATGCGCCAGACCGATTCCAAATAGACGATGGTGACGGAGCGAGCACCCGATTTCACCGCGCTCACGGCAATGTCGGTCGCCGATTTCGAGAAACCGAGAACCGTGACGTCCCTGCCCTTCACCATGGCCGGATCGGTGTATTCGGAAGAGTGGATTAGCGTGCCGCCTTCTGCCTCGAACTCTTCCTGACCCGGATGGGTGAGAATGTTCTTCTCACTGAACTGGCCGGTGCAGACAGCGACAAAATCGAAGGTTTCGCTGGCTTTCTCGCCATTCGCCGTTTCGAGATCGAGCTCCCAGCCGGGTTTGCCATCGTCGCGCCGACGCATGGCAGAAACGGAGGTGTTGAAGCGGATCAGAGGGCGCAGACCGTGGTCGTCTGCATAGTCCGACAGGTAGGAAAAAACCTGCGGGCCCTTCGGCCATTCGGGAAAATCCTTCGGCATCGCCTTGTCGGTGTACCGATAGAGATCCTTTGGGCTCTGCGTCTGGACATCCGGATAGGAGCGTGAGGGCTCCCAGACGCCGCCCAGTTCGTGGCTGCGTTCAAGAACGGTCACCCGGTGCCCGCGCTTCTTGAAGGAGCGGGCGGCGGCAAGACCGCTGACGCCGGCGCCGATCACGCAGACATGCTTTCGTTTTGTCATGACGTTGTTCCTCCCGTCCGGCAAATTCTGGACGCGCGCCTCCCCGCGCCGCGTGTCGCCACGTCGCCAAAGGTCCCTTGCCGGCCTTGATTGTTATCGGGTTCGGCCGGCTCCCTTCAGGACCCGGCCAAAGCGCCTGGCGCTAGTCGTTTGCTTCCGGTGGCAGGAAATCCACTTCGTGAAGGGCCGAGACCTTCACCACCTCTTCCGGGTCGGTCATGTTGTGCAGCGTCTCGAACAGCGCTTCGAGCTTGCGCGCCGGCGAAACCCAGAAGAGCGCGCGGGCCGGCTTGTCGGACTTGTTGAAATAGCCATGCGGAACGCCGCGCGGCATGCGTACCAGATCGCCCGCCTTCGCCTTCATCCACTTGCCGTCGAGCTTCAGATCCAGCTCGCCTTCCTGCACCAGAATGAACTCTTCCTGCGTGGGATGAACATGAACCGGCACGAACTGGCCCGGGTCGCTGTTGGTCTCAAAGGCGAAGGTGGAATCGCATGTGGCCTTGGGAAAATAGACCTGGCCGAGAATGTTCCATTCCTTGCCGGCATAGCCCTCACCGTTTGCGGTGACGCCTTTTTCGAGTTCTTTTTCCATGAGTTTCCTCCCTTTTTCACGGAGTTTCATGGTGCCTGGAAGCGCTCCGGGAAAATATCCGGAAACTGAACCAAATATCCGAAAAGCGAAAAAAACAGACCGGTTTTGGCGAGAAACCAGGACAAATCTTGGAGAAACCAAAACAGCTGCTAAACTCGGGGAATGGTGATCGCCCGGGAGGAGTGGGGCGACCGCCCGTTGTCCAGCCACGCTCTTTTTCAAACGGACGATCTGGACTGTGCACGGGAGAAGGTTGCCCGAAAATTCTGCAACCACCGGCTGGAAGTGGTCGGTGGCGGACGGTTTCGCGCGGTGCAAAACCACCAGCCGGGCCTCCTCGTTTCCCTCAACTATATCAGTTACGGTGCCGATGTTCTGATCGACCCCGGCGCGCTCGAAACCTTCTATCTCATACAGATTCCCATTTCCGGCTGCGCGACGATCAAACACAACCGGAAGGAATTCCTGAGTGATGGCGACAGGGCGGCGCTGCTCAATGCCGACCGCGAAACCTCCATGCGCTGGTGGGCCGGGTGCGAGCAGGTTCTGGTGCAGATCCCCAAAGCCTCGTTCATGGGTTTCGCCGAGCAGCTCTGCGAGCGCCCGCTGCCGGGACCTGTGGTGTTCGATCCGGTGATCGATTTCACCCGGCCGGAACTTGCTTCATGGCGCAATCTGGTCAATGCGATGTTCCGCGCCGCCAACAAACCCGAAAAGCAGGTGCTGAACCTTTGCGCCGCGTTCCACGAGCAGCGCATTCTCGAGGCGCTTCTGAGACTCCAGCCGCACAATCTCTCCGCTTTCTTTGGCACAAGGCAGGAGGCCGCACCACGGCAGGTGAAGCGTGCCGACGCGTTCATCAGGGAGAATGCGCACCGCCCGATCACCCTGACCGACATCGCGGCGGCATCGGGTGTCGGCGCGCGGGCGCTGCAGCTTGCCTACAAGCGCACGCACGGTCTTTCACCCATGCACGCGCTGACGCTTGAGCGTCTGCGCCGCGTGCGGTTCGATCTGGAAAATGCTCAAGGCGAGATTTCGATAACGGAAACAGCGTTGCGCTGGGGGTTCAGCCATCTCGGGCGCTTTGCCGCCGACTACCGCAAGACCTTCGGTGAGCGCCCCAGCGAAACCGCCCGCAAAGCCACCTACTGATCTTCTATTTTGCCGCCGGCATCTTCAGTGCGGACACCGACGCTTCGCTGTCGTGGACATAGTCGTTCGCATCCGGCTGGCGCTGCAGGATGAGGATGAACAGGAAGTCCATCAAAGTGAGCTGCGCATCGCGCGACGTGATGGCGGAGGAGCGCACGCGTTCCTCGTCTGCGACCGTGTGCAGGCGAATGTCGGCAACGCGCATCAGCGGATTCTGCTGCAAGCCGGTGACGGAGATGACAGTCGCTCCGCGCGCCTTTGCAAGCTCGGCAATGCGCACCGTCTCGATGCTGGTGCCGGAGTAAGACAGTGCAAAAAGCACATCCTCTTCGCCCAGAGAGGAAACATTGGCCATCTGCACGTGACTGTCGCTGTCATGCAGGGCATTGCGGCCAAGCTTTTGCAGCTTGTAGGAAAAGTCGCGCGCGACCAGTGAAGACGCACCGACACCTGCGATGTGAATGCGGCGCGCGGCATCCAATGACTCAAGCGCTCGCGCTATCTCCGGCTCGTGATTGGCGGCGATGGTCTGCTGCATGGAGAGAAGTTTGCTTGAGATCAGCTTTTGCGAAATGGTGGCGTGGCTGTCGCCAATCTCGATGGTGGAGTGGATCATGCCCGGCGGCACCTGCCATTCCTGCGCCTTGGCCTTGCTGACCGCCAGCTTCAGATCCTGATAACCGGAGAAGCCGAGTTTCTGGCTGAACTTCACCACGCTCGACTGGCTGCGGCCGGTCTCTTCCGCCAAGGCCGCGGAGGAGAGCCTGAGCACGCGGTCGGGATTGTCGACGATGAACTGGCCGATCTGCCGGTCGGCCGGAGCCATGGTCTCAAGCTGCGCGTCGATGATCTTCAGGACAGACATGGCTTCCTTTCGGGGAACGGGATAGCGAAACTAAATGAGTTTCGCCGCCAGGGGAATCCCGCAGGAATTAAAGGCTGGAATAATATATTCCCAAGAGGGCTTGATCAAAGGAATTCACCAATAGAGACTGCGCTCCGACAATCGGTGTTTCCGGAACCACCATCATGGACAGACTGAGAATAACAGGGGGCCAGCCGCTTCAGGGCGCCGTCACCATTGCCGGGGCAAAGAATGCTGCGCTGCCGCAGATTGCCGCCGCGCTTTTGAGCCCGCATCCGCTTGAACTGTCGAACCTGCCACTGGTCTCCGATGTGGAGAACATGCTCCAGGTCGCCGAGCTTTACGGGGCGTCGGTGACGCGCAACGCCCACACGGCGGTGATCGACGCCAGCGCGATGGTTTCATGCGAAGTCTCCTATGAAACGGTGCGGCGGATGCGGGCCACGGTCCTGTTTCTCGGGCCATTGCTTGCGCGGTTTGGCGAGGCGCGGGTTTCGCTGCCGGGTGGCTGCGCCATCGGGGCACGGCCGGTAGACATGCACCTGAAAGCGCTCGAAATGCTGGGCGCGGACATCGGCATTGAAGGCGGGCTGATCGTCGCCCGCGCAACCGATGTGCTCAAAGGTACACGGGTGATCCTGAGTTCGCCTTCGGTGGGCGCGACGGAGACGGCCATGATGGCGGCCACTACCGCACGCGGCGAGACCGAAATCCTGAATGCCGCGCGCGAACCCGAAGTGGCGGACCTCGCCGCCTGTCTCAACGCCATGGGCGCGAAGATCGAGGGAGCTGGAACGCATCGCATCATCATCGAGGGCGGCACCGACTGGAAGGCTGCTGCGCATCACGTCATCCCCGACCGCATCGAGGCAGGCACCTATGCGGTGGCTGCGGCCATCACCGGTGGCGCGCTGGAACTGGTGAATGCGCGGATGGAAAACCTCGCCGCCGTGATCCAGGCGCTGGAGGTGATGGGCGTGAATGTGTGGCCGAGCGACCGGGGCCTGGTGGTTTCGAGAAGCGGCACCCTGCGCACGACCGACCTCACCACAGAACCCTATCCGGGCTTTCCGACAGACCTTCAGGCGCAGTTCATGGCGCTCGCCTGCTGCGCCGACGGAACATCGCTCATCCGCGAGACGATTTTCGAGAACCGGTTCATGCATGTGCCGGAACTGGCGCGACTCGGCGCCGACATCACCCTACAGGGCACGACTGCCGTGGTCCGGGGTGGTAAGCCGCTCAAAGGGGCGCAGGTGATGGCAACCGATCTGCGCGCCTCGGTCTGCCTTGTGCTTGCAGCGCTTGCCGCGAAAGGCGAAACCATTATCAACCGCGTCTACCACATCGACCGCGGTTATGAGCAGCTCGACCGAAAACTGGCGCAATGCGGCGCGGCAATCGAACGGTTGCAGAAATGAGCGACGGGGAGAGCCATTTTTATCTCGGCGTCGATGGTGGTGGCACGGGCTGCCGGGCCCGCATCGAGGATGCAGCAGGTGCCGTGCTCGGTCAGGGCCTTTCCGGCCCGGCCACCACGAGGCTCGGCGTTGAGGCCGCATGGGGGTCGGTCCGGCGCGCAGTGGACGCTGCAATCGAGGAAGCGGGCTTTGGCGAGGCAGAGATCGCCCGCATTCATGCCGGGATCGGCCTTGCCGGCATGCGCCGCAAGGGTGCCGTCGAGGCGTTTCAGGCGCTATCGCACCCCTTCGCCAGCATCGTCTTTGCCAGCGACAGCGACACGGCGTGTCTCGGCGCGCATTCGGGTCTCGATGGCGCTATCGCCATTGCCGGAACAGGTTCGGTGGGGCTTGGCATCGTGGATGGAAAGCATCTGCGCATTGGCGGCTACGGTTTTCCGATTTCCGATGAGGGAAGCGGCGCGGATATCGGCCTCAATGCCGTGCGTGCCGCACTGCAGGGCCATGACGGACGCATTCCGCAAAGCGCGCTTCTGACCGAAGTCATGCGCCGCTTCGACGATGACCCGGCAGAGGTGGTGGCCTGGATGGACCGGGCAAGTGCCACGGACTATGCCACCTTCGCGCCCATGGTGCTGCGCCACGCCGACCAGGGCGACGCCGCCGCGCGGCGCATCGTGCAGGACGCGGCTGCGCAGATCGACATGCTGGTGCGCACGCTTTTCGACCAGAACGCGCCGCGCGTGACACTGCTTGGCGGACTTTCAGGCCCTCTGGAGCCCTGGCTCTCGCCCGATGTGCGCCGGCGCCTGAAGCCCGCCGACGGCGATGCGGTGGACGGCGCAATCATCCTTGCGCGCCGGGCGGCGGAGGGGCGGGTGGGGCTTTAAATGAACGGGACAACCGCGTTGCATCAACGCTGTGCGTGGTTCGCCCTTCGACAAGCTCAGGAAGCTCACCATGAGGAATGGAATGGCTGGCACGGCGGGGTGTGTAATCTAATCCCTCCTTCATGGTGAGCTTGTCGAACCACGCACAGCGCCAGAGGCTGGAAAACAATGGCCCGCGCAACCTTAAGGGTCAATTCAAACCGGGCGCGGGCCTTTCCGTTTCAGCGTAGTTCCTTGCGCAGGATCTTGCCGACATTGGATTTCGGCAGTTCGTCGCGGAACTCGACATATTTCGGGCGCTTGTAGCCGGTGAGGTTCTCCTTGCAGAACTTCTTGAGGTCCTCTTCCGTCAGGTTCGCGTCCTTGCGGACCACAAAGAGCTTCGGCACCTCGCCGGAATGCTCGTCCTCGACGCCGACAATCGCTGCTTCCAGAACACCCGGGTGATTGGCGATCACGTCTTCCACCTCGTTGGGGAAGACCTTGAAGCCCGACACAACGATCATGTCCTTCTTGCGGTCGACGATCGTGACCTGGCCGGTCTCATCCATCGTGCCCATGTCGCCGGAGCGGAAAAAGCCGTCCTCTGTCATGACCTTGGCGGTTTCGTCCGGCCGGTTCCAGTAGCCCGCCATCACCTGCGGGCCACGAATGCAGATCTCGCCGACCTTGCCAAAGGGCAGGTTCTTGCCCTTGTCGTCACGGATGACGACGTCGGTGGACGAAATCGGATAGCCGATCGTGCCGGTGAACTCCTTCGCCGCAAAGCTGTTCACCGTGGCCACGGGTGAGGTTTCCGAGAGACCATAGCCCTGCGAGATCACGCAGCCAGTGAGCTTTTGCCAGCGCTCGGCGACCGCACGCTGCACCGCCATGCCGCCGCCGAAGGTGACAAGCAGGCTTTTGAAGGGAAGCTTGCAGAAATCCTCATTGTTCAGGAGCGCGTTGAACAGCGTGTTGAGCCCCGGGAAAATGTGGAAGTCGTATTTCTGCAGCTCCTTCACGAAGGCAGGAATGTCGCGCGGATTGGGGATCAGCACATTGTTGCCACCGAGCTTCATGCCCATCAGCGCGTTCACCGTGAGCGCGTAGATATGATAGAGCGGCAGGGCGCAGATCAACACCGGCGCTTCCGGCTTCGGCTTTCCGATATAGGCGCTGCGGAACCAGAGTTCGTTCTGGATTACATTGGCCAGAACATTGCTGTGCGTGAGCGTCGCTCCCTTGGAGACACCTGTCGTGCCGCCCGTATATTGCAGAAAGGCATTGTCGGATAGCGCGATCTCAACCGGCCTGTAGCCCGTGGAAGCGCCTTTCTTGACCGCCTCCCTGAAGGACACATGCCCCGGCAAAGACCAGGCTGGCACCATTTTCTTCACGCGCCGTACGACGAAATTGACGATGTGGCCCTTGAGCCCCAGAAGTTCACCCATCGAGGCAACGACCACGTGTTTGACCGAGGTCTTCGAAATGATGGCTTCCAGTGTGTGGGCGAAATTTTCCAGTATGACGATGGCTTCCGCGCCCGCATCATTGAGCTGGTGTTCCAGCTCGCGCGGCGTGTAGAGCGGATTGACATTGACCACCACATAGCCGGCCCGCAAAACCGCCATCATGGCGACGGGATACTGCAGGACATTGGGCATCATCAGTGCGACACGTGCGCCGCGTTCAAGCCCGAGCGACTGCAGATAGCCTGCGAAGTGCCGCGACATCTCCTCAAGGTCGCTGTAGCTCAGTGACTTGCCCATGCATGTGAAGGCAGGGCGATCACCGAAGCTCTTGCAAGCATCCACCAGCAATTCGCCAAGCGAATTGTTGGGAAAATCCCCCATCTCGGCGGGAATGCCCTTGGGGTAATGCTCCACCCAGGGCCGGGCGATCTCGGATTTGCGGGATCCCGACGCCTTTTTCGGCGCAGTCTTGCGGGGGGACGCCGCCGGCTTCGCCGCTGCTTTGGGTGCTGATTTCTTTGATGAACCGGCTGCCGATTTCGGGGCCGTTTTTTTTGCCGTAGATGCCGCCTTCTTGGCTGACGTCTTGCTGCCCGATCCGCCCTTCACGGTGCGCGCCGCTTTCTCTTCACCCTTGGCGGGCGTCTTTGCGCTTTTTGCCAACTGCTCCTCCCAGAAAGAAAAACCAGTTATAACGTTTACGTTCACGTAATACCAGACGCAACACAAACCGTCATTCGACGTTTGAGCAGGCGCACGGCATCATGACAATCTCCCCCTTCAAAAGGTGAGTGTAGGGCTTGATCCCCAACCTTCACAAGTGTGTTTACGCACCGGGACCGTATCATTTCAGGCAGGCAGCGTTGCAGGATCTACTGGCCGTAGCCTTCGTGTTCTTCCAGAAAGGCACGTTCCTCCGGCCCGCTCTCCCGGCCAAGCACACGGTTGCGATGCGGAAAACGGCCAAAGCGGGCAATGATATCCCGGTGTTCGATCGCGTATTTCAGAGATTCTTCCTGCCCCAGCGATTTGAACAGCATGACAGCACGTTCCTGGTCGGCAAGCACTTCCGAGTGCATATAGGGCATATAAAGGAACTGCCGTTCGGGAACGCTCATCCCTTCATCCAGCCCCTTCTCAATCGCCTGGCCTGCCACACTCAGCGCAAGCTCATCAGAAGCGAACGCGCCTGGCTGCCGACGATAGATGTTGCGCGGAAACTGATCGAGCACGATGACCGCGGCTAGAGCCGCTTTCGGCTCACTAAACACTTCCGGCGGGAGCTCACGCACCAAACGCTCGTGCAACGCCCCGAAACGGTCGCGGATCAGCGTGTCCGTTTTCTCGCTCACGGTGAACCAGTCCTTCGGGGTCAGGGTTTCAAACCAGAACTCCAGAACCTCGCTATGCCATGTGCCGCTCATACGCTTTTCTCCTCGAAACTATGACCTTTGATGCTGATATGGTTCCCCTATCAATGACAGTACAAGAGCGCGCGTGGTGCTTTATTGCATTAATCGGATCAAATTCGACAAATAATTGCATTTGCGGCGGCAAAGTGATCGAGGGTGTTCCCTCTCAATTCGATCTTTGCTTATATGCCAGCTTCCAGGGCTTCGGGAGTAAGCCCATGCGAGAATCAGGGAGACCTCAATGAAAAGCAAATTGACCTTTGCGGCTGCTCTGCTGGCCGCTACGGTGCTGAGCGGCGCGGCGGGCGCGAAGACGCTTGTCTACTGCTCGGAAGGAAGCCCAGAAGGCTTTGACCCGGCGCTCTACACCGCTGGCACCACGTTCGACGCATCGTCGAAACCGGTCTACAACCGCCTCGTCCAGTTCGAGCCGGGCACCACCAAGACCGTGCCGGGCCTGGCGGAGAGCTGGGAGATTTCCGACGACGGTCTCGAGGTCACCTTCAAGCTGCGTCAGGGTGTCAAGTTCCACACGACCGACTTCTTCACGCCGAGCCGCGACTTCAACGCTGATGACGTGCTGTTCTCCTTCAACCGTCAGCTTCAGGAAGACCATCCCTACCACGCCTATGTGGAAGGCGCTTCGTGGGAGTATTTCAACGGCATGTCCATGCCGGACCTCGTGAAGTCCATCGAGAAGGTTGATGATTACACTGTGAAGTTCGTGCTGAACCGTCCGGAAGCGCCGTTCATCGCCAACCTGGCCATGGATTTTGCCTCCATCTTCTCGAAGGAATATGCCGACAAGCTCGCTGAATCCGGCAATCTTTCGGACCTCAACCAGAAGCCGGTCGGCACCGGCCCCTTCCAGTTCGTGGCCTACCAGCCTGACGCCGTGATCCGCTACAAGGCGCATCCCGACTACTGGAACGGCAAACAGCCGATCGACGATCTGGTGTTCGCCATCACCACCGAGGCATCCGTGCGCCAGCAGAAGCTGATCGCCGGCGAGTGCCACATCACGCCTTACCCGAACCCCGCCGACATCGAGAGCCTGAAGGCGAACGATGCGCTGAAGGTTGACGAGCAGGAAGGCCTGAATGTCGGTTATCTCGCTTACAACACCAAGGTTGCGCCCTTCGACAATGCGAAGGTCCGCAAGGCGCTGAACATGGCGATCAACAAGGAAGCCATTCTCGACGCCGTGTTCCAGGGTGCCGGTCAGGCCGCCAAGAACCCGATCCCGCCGACAATGTGGTCGTATAACGACGCGGTGGAAGACGATGCCTACGATCCGGAAGCAGCCAAGAAGATGCTCGAGGAAGAGGGCGTTTCGGACCTTTCCATGAAGGTCTGGGCGATGCCCGTGCAGCGTCCCTACAACCCGAATGCGCGCCGCATGGCCGAGCTGATCCAGGAGGATTTCTCCAAGGTCGGCGTCAATGTCGAGATCGTCTCCTATGAATGGGGTGAGTATCTCGAGCGCTCCAAGGCGGAAGACCGCGATGGCGCGGTGCTGCTCGGCTGGACAGGCGACAATGGCGATCCGGACAACTTCCTCGCCGTTCTGCTCGGCTGCGACGGTGTCGGCGGCTCCAACCGCGCCCAGTGGTGCAACGAAGAGTTCGACGGCCTGATCCAGAAGGCCAAGACGCTTTCCTCGCAGGAAGAGCGCGCCAAGCTCTATGAAGAGGCTCAGGTCGTCTTCAAGCGTGAAGCCCCTTGGGCAACCATCGCTCACTCGGTCGTCCACATGCCGATGCGCAAGGAAGTGACCGGCTACAAGATGGACCCGCTCGGCGGCCACGCCTTTGAAGGCGTCGACATCGCCGAATAGGCCCCTTCACCAGAAACAGGAACCGGCGGCAGCGCGAGCTGTCGCCGGTCGTGTATTAGATGCTCCGTTTCTTTCTCTCCAGGCTGGCGCTGCTGATCCCCACCTTCATCGGGGTGTCCATCGTCGCCTTTTCCTTCATTCGCCTCCTGCCCGGCGATCCGATCATGCTTCTGGCCGGCGAGCGCGGCATGACCGAGGAGCGCTACCAGCAGCTCCAGGCGCTCTATGGCTTCGACCAGCCGCTGTTCGTCCAGTATTTCAACTACATGACGGATCTGCTGCAGGGTGATTTCGGCACATCCATCGTCACCAAACGGCCGGTGCTTCAGGAATTCCTGACGCTGTTCCCGGCAACGATCGAGCTCTCGCTCTGCGCGATCATCGTGGCGGTTGCCATTGGTGTTCCGCTTGGCGTCATCGCCGCTGTCCGGCGCGGTTCGTGGCTTGATCAGACGGTGATGGGTGCTGCCCTTGTAGGCTATTCCATGCCGATTTTCTGGTGGGGCCTGCTTCTGATCATCTTCTTCTCCGGCATTCTGGGCTGGACACCGGTTTCAGGCCGCATTTCGCTGCTTTATTTCTTCCCGCCCGTCACCGGTTTCATGCTGATTGACAGCCTTCTGTCGGGACAGGCGGGCGCGTTCAAATCGGCGCTGTCGCATCTCATCCTGCCGACCATCGTGCTGGCTACAATCCCGCTTGCGGTGATCGCCCGCCAGACGCGCTCGGCCATGCTTGAGGTGCTGGGCGAGGATTATGTGCGCACGGCGCGCTCCAAGGGCCTGCCGCCGCGCCGGGTGATCGGCCTCCATGCGCTGCGCAACGCGCTGATCCCCGTGGTGACCACGATCGGTCTCCAGGTGGGCGTGCTGCTTGCCGGTGCGATCCTCACCGAGACGATCTTCTCGTGGCCGGGCATCGGCAAGTGGATGGTCGATAGCGTTTTCAAGCGCGATTATGCCGTGGTGCAGGGTGGGCTTCTGCTCATTGCCGCCATCATCATGATCGTGAACCTGATCGTGGACGTTCTCTACGGTCTGATCAATCCGAGAATCAGGCACTGACCATGAGCTCGACAAAAACAAAAGATCCGAATGCCGCCGTCGGTCTCGAAGGCGGCACGGTCATCGCGGTCACGCGGCGCGCCCGCCTCGCGGAGTTCTGGTACTATTTCAGCCAGAACCGCGGCGCCGTGATCGGCCTCTACGTTTTCCTCACAATCGTGGTCATCGCGCTTCTGGCGCCCGTGATTGCACCGCACAGCCCCAGTTTGCAGAATCGCGGCTTCTTCCTTCTGCCTCCGGCATGGCAGGAAGGCGGGAACTGGTCGTTCGTCCTCGGCACCGATGCTGTGGGCCGCGACGTGCTCTCACGCCTGATCTATGGCGCGCGCTTCTCGCTGTTCATCGGCGTGGTGGTGGTCTCGGTCGCCGTCTCCGTGGGCATTCTGATCGGCTTGATAGCCGGCTATTTCCGCGGCGCGGTCGACACGGTCATCATGCGCGTGATGGACATCATCCTCGCCTTCCCGTCACTGCTTCTGGCGCTGGTTCTGGTCGCCATTCTGGGGCCGGGCCTCGTCAACGCGATGATCGCCATCGCGCTCGTGCAGCAGCCGCACTATGTGCGCCTGACGCGCGCGGCAGTGATGTCGGAGAAGGGGCGCGACTATGTGACGGCGGCACGCGTTGCCGGCGCGAGCAATATAAGGCTGATGTTCAAGACCATCCTGCCGAACTGCACCGCACCGTTGATCGTGCAGGCGGCGCTCTCCTTCTCGACCGCGATCCTCGATGCCGCCGCGCTGGGCTTCCTCGGCATGGGTGCACAACCGCCCACACCCGAATGGGGCACGATGCTGGCCGAAGCGCGCGAGTTCATCCTGCGTGCGTGGTGGGTCGTCACCTTCCCCGGTCTTGCCATCCTGATAACCGTTCTCGCCATCAACCTGATGGGCGACGGTCTTCGAGATGCGCTCGATCCCAAGCTGAAGAGGTCGTGACATGAGTGATGCTCTTCTCGACATCCGCAATCTGAGCGTCGAATTCGAGACGGCGGGCGGCACCCTGCGCGCGGTGGATGGCGTTTCGCTGTCCGTCGAGGCGCGCGAGGTGCTCGCCATTGTCGGCGAATCGGGCTCCGGAAAATCGGTTTCCATGCTGGCGGTGATGGGGCTTCTGCCCTGGACCGCCAAGGTCACGGCGGACGCCATGACCTTCCAGGGCCGCGACATCCTCAACCTGTCGCCATCCGAACGGCGCAAGATCGTCGGCAAGGACATTGCCATGATCTTCCAGGAGCCGATTGCCAGCCTCAACCCGTGCTTCACGGTCGGCTTCCAGATCGACGAAACACTGAAGATGCACACCGATCTTTCGGCCCGCCAGCGGCGTGACCGGACGGTGGAGCTCTTCGAGGCAGTGGGCCTGCCCAATGCGGCGGACCGGGTGAATGCCTATCCGCATCAGATGTCGGGTGGCCAATGCCAGCGTGTGATGATCGCCATGGCGATTGCCTGCAATCCCAAGCTCCTGATCGCCGACGAACCGACCACCGCGCTCGACGTGACGATCCAGAAGCAGATTCTCGATCTTCTGGTGTCGATCCAGGCCGAGAAGAACATGGGCATGATCATGATCACCCATGACATGGGCGTGGTGGCGGAAACGGCTGACCGCGTGATCGTGCAGTACAAGGGCAAGAAGATGGAGGAGGCCGACGTGCTTTCGCTCTTTGAAAAGCCCCAGCACCCCTATACCAAGGCGCTGCTTTCGGCCCTGCCGGAGAATGCGACGGGCGACCGCCTGCCGACCGTCTCCGACTTCGTGTTCGATGAAGCGCCACAGACGGGAGCCCGCCCATGAGCGAGATCGTCCTGGAAACGCGCGGCATCACCCGCGACTATCACATCGGCGGCGGCCTTTTCGGCAAGGGCCGCATCATCAATGCTCTGAAAGGCATCGACCTGAAGGTCGAGAAGGGCAAGACGCTCGCCATTGTCGGCGAATCGGGCTGCGGGAAATCCACGCTTGCCCGAATCATGACAATGATCGATGCACCCACCTCCGGCGAGCTGCTGATCGACGGCAAGCCGGTGGAGATCGGCAAGAAGGGTGTGGATTCGGAAATGCGCCGCAAGGTGCAAATCGTCTTCCAGAATCCCTATGGCTCGCTGAACCCGCGCCAGAAGATCGGCGATGTGCTGATGGAACCGCTCATCATCAATGAAAAGGTTCCCGTGAAGGAGCGGCGCGAACGCGCCATGGAAATGCTTTTGAAGGTCGGGCTGCAGGCCGAGCACTTCAATCGCTATCCGCATATGTTCTCGGGCGGCCAGCGCCAGCGCATCGCCATCGCGCGTGCGCTGATGCTAAGACCGCGCCTGCTGGTGCTGGACGAGCCGGTCTCGGCGCTCGACCTTTCGGTGCAGGCGCAGGTGCTGAACCTTCTGGCGGATCTGCAGGAAGAGTTCGGCCTCACCTATGTCTTCATCAGCCACGACCTTTCGGTGGTGCGCTATATCGCCGACGAAGTGATGGTGATGTATTTCGGTGAGGCGGTGGAGTACGGCACCCGCGATGCGGTGTTCTCCGATCCGCAGCACGAATATACGCGCACGCTCTTTGCTGCCACGCCGCGCGCCGATGTGGAGAGCATCCGGAAGAGGCTGGCGGAGAAGGCAGCGTAAGCCTGACACCTGGCAGTGTGAACGCGCCGCGCTGAAAGCCACGCGACAGCGTCATTCCGGAAGCCCGAAGGGCTATCCGGGACCCATTGGAAGACTGTCATGGAGCGCAGCCCGGATGCGCTTCGGGCGCGTGTTGGGCCATTGGCTCCTTCTGTGGAGATCGGCCGTGCCTCTCAATGGGTCCCGGCTCGCGCTACGCTTGGCCGGGATGACGAAGGCGGATAGATCGCGCCAACCCGTCATCCCGGAAGCCGCAGGCTGTCCGGGACCCATTGGAAGATTGTCATGGAGCGGCGCCCGGTTTTGATTCGGGCGCGGGTTGGGCCATTGGCTCCTTCTGTGGAGACCGGCCGCGCCCCTCAATGGGTCCCGGCTCTCGCTGCGCTCGGCCGGGATGACGAGTGTGTAGCCTCCCAACCCCGCGTTCATTCACCCCTCTTTCGGCAGCGCGTAGCCTGTCTCTTCTGCCCAGCGCACATGCTCGGCGGCCTTTTCCAGAAGCCATGCGCGCATGGCCATCGCCGAAGGGCTGACGGGTCCGCGCGACACGGACGATAGGTAATAGCTGTTGCGCCCCGCCACCGCGGGACCACAGGGGCGCACCAGCCGACCATCGCGCAACATGGCAGCCGCGGATACATCGTCGCCCAGCGCCACGCCAAGCCCGCGCGCAGCCGCCTCCAGACAAAGCTGCGTGCGGTGAAAAATGAGATGCCCCGATGCGGCGCTGAGGCTCGTGCCCTGCCGCCGCAAAAGCTCGTCCCATGTGTTCACCCCGCGATCATAGATCAGCTTGTTGGCGATGAGCCCGTGCGTGCGCACATGGTCGGCGCGATCGGGCGCGCAGACGGGAAAAATGGTGAAGTCCAAAAAGGGTTCGCGCGTATACCCCGGCACATCCAGCCGCCCCCAGGTAATCGCCAGATCCGTGTCGGGCGCAATGGTGCGGGGCGGCTCGGGATAGGAGCGCAGTTCAAGCTCGATGCCCAGATCCTCCAGCACCTGATCGGTCAGAAGCGGCATGAGCCAAAGCGCAGCCAGATCAGAATCCGACTCCAGCACCACCCGCCCTTTGGCGTTGCGCGTGGCGCGCGTGCCCGTGTCCAGCGAGATCAGCATCAATGCATCGGCGACGATCTCCGCATAGCGCGCGCCCCCCGGGGTGAGCGCCACCTGCCGGTGCCGCCGCTCAAAAAGCGGCATCCCAAGCTCGGCTTCCAGGTTCTTGATGTATCGACTGACAGATGCATGCGTCACGCCCAGCTCCTTCGCAGCGCGCGAAAAACTCTGGTGGCGCGCCGCCGCATCGAAGGCTCTGACTGCATTGAGATTGGGCAGGCGGTGTCTCATCGCTTTAGCGTAACATAAACGCACACAACGGGAAGAATAATTTCTATTGTGTAAACCAGCCAAAGAGACCAAATAGGAATCGTAGCGATGGGTTGACCAGCCGAGGCTGGCGGCACAGCGCTTCAGACTCTCTACATTGCCAACCCTCTCAAGGAGGTTCTGATGTCACACTACACAGTGGGCGTTGGTTCCAGCCCTGAATTGCAGCGCTATGCGCGGCAGGCGAACAAGGCCCGTTCCACGGCGCTGAAGTACGCTATGTCCGCTCTCGGCACACGACTCGGGCATATCTGGCGCAGGCCGACAGGTACGCCGCCAATCGGTGGAGCTGACCCGGTTTGAGACCGCCTGGAAAGAGCGCCTTTACGCTTCAGGAACCCAAAGATTAAGGGCCGGACCCGACAGCGGATCCGGCCCTTTTTGCATCTGCAGTCTTGTTTCGATCACACCACCATCACAGGGCAATTGGCGAGGCTCGTGACCTTGTGGGACACGCTCCCCAGAAGATAGCCCTCCAGGTCGCCCAGCCCGCGGCTGCCAAGCACAATCAGGTCCACCTCCCGCTCTTTGCCAAACTTCACGATGGTGCGTGCCGGTTGGCCGCTTTTCACGAAGGCGCGCGGGCTTTCAGCTCCCATCTCCAACGCCGCTTTCTTGGCGGCGTCAGCAATCTCCTTGGCATGCTCACGCATGACATCATCAATGTTCTGCGGTTCATCTGGGCGCACCATGGACATGGATGCCTCCAGCAGGCTGTGATGACGAAAGACCGTGAGCGTCATCAATTCTGCGCCAGTGGCCTTCTGCATATCGACGCCCATCTTCAGCGCCTTCACCGAGTTTTCCGAACCATCGACCGGGACAAGAATCCGCTTGAACATCAGGTCTCTCCTAATCGAATGCCAGGCTGGGCAGGAACAGGGCGATCTGCGGAATGAAGATCAGCGCAGCCGACACACCCAGCAGAATGAGAGTGAAGGGCGGAATTCCCCGTATCACATCCATATAGGGTCGCTTGAAGATGGCGATCGCCGTGAAGATGTCACACCCGAAGGGTGGCGTGGCTGAGCCGATGGCCACCTGCAGCGTGATGATCGTGCCAACGAGAACCTTGTCGAGGCCGACCGAATCCACCACCGGCGCGAAGATCGGCACCAGAACGAGAATGACCACGATCGGATCGACAAACATGCACCCGACGAAGAAGGCGATCGAGATGACGGCGAGCACCATTTTCGGGCCCATTTCATCAATACCGATGGCGCCGAGAATCTGCTGCGGGATCTGCGCAAAGGAGATCACCCAGGAGAAGGCCGTGCCGGCAGCGACAAGGATGAACACCACGGCGGTGATGAGGCCGGTGGATTTGGAGATCTTGTAGATGTCGGACAGACTGAGCGAACGGAAAATCACCAATTCCAGGAACAAGGCGTAAGCTACGCAGATGGCCGCAGCCTCGGTAGGGCTGACAAAACCGCCATAAATGCCGCCGACGATGATCACCGGGAAGAACAGGGGCCAAATGGCGGCGCGCACCGCAGCCACACGCTCCGACCAAGGTGCCTTGGGCTCGGTCGGCACGCCCTTCACGATGGCGTAGACAATGCAATAGGCCGAGAACAGCACCAGCAGCAAAAGCCCGGGGCCGATGCCGGCAATGAAGAGCTCTGCAATCGAAGTCTTGGAGACGACGCCATAGATGATCATGCCGATGGAGGGGGGGATCAGAAAGGCGATGTCGCTCGCATTGATAATGAGCGCCAGCACGAAGGAATCGTTATAGCCGGCCTTCAACATGCGCGGGCGCAGCGGCGAGCCGACGGCAACCACCGTTGCCTGCGTCGAGCCGGAGACGGCACCAAAAAGTGTGCACGCCGTGGCAGTCGAGACTGCCAGGCCGCCCTTGATGTGGCCGATGAACTTCATGACCATGTCGATCAGCCGGTCTGCCGACTGGCCGCGCGTCATGATGTCGGCGGCGAGGATGAACATCGGCACCGCGATGAGTGAGGCCGGGCGAATGCCCGCCAGCATCTGCTGCACCATAAAGTCCATACGGTCGAAGCCGCCGAAAAGACCGTAAAAGCCATAGGTCGCGCCCAGAATGAGCGGGATCATCATCGGGAAGCCGAACAAGAGCAACACGATCATGATGGTGGAGATTTTGAGTGTCATGGTCGTGGCCCCGCTCAGATCTCGATTTCGTCTTCTTCATATCCCTCCAGCACATGGGTGGAGAGATAGATGTCCTTCTGGACGACATTCTTCAGCGCGGTGAGCGCATATTGCACACCGGTGATGAAGAAGCCGACCGGGACCCAGAGATAGATCCAGTAGACGGGGATCTGCATGGCCGGAAGCACGCGGCCGGACTTGGCCACCTTGCCGATATAGCCGATGGCGAAATAGCACAGCGCAAACATGGTGAGCGCGGTGATCACCGTGATGATGATCATCAAGACCTTGCGGGTCTTGCCGGGCAGCGCATCGTAGAGCGCCGACATGCGGATGTGACGGCCATGACGCGCGGCATAGCCGATGCCGGCAAAGGTGATGAGAATGATGAGGATGCGGTTGAGCTCCTCGGAAAAGAAGATCGTGCTGCCGATCGCGCGGCTGACCACATTGGCGATCGTGTTGACCGCCATGAGCATAACGCCGAGCGCGAGCATCACGGATTCTATGCGGCTGATGGCATTGTCGAATATGCCTATGACGCCGGGCAGTGTGGATTCGTAGTGTTCGCTGTGCGGGTCAGATTTGTCGTCTTCACTGCCCATCTTCATTCCCCTCAATGAGATGACGGAACCCCGCGACCGGGAATGGCCGCAGGGTCCTGCTTATTGTTGCTCAAGGCAGCGGCTTATTGCGTGGCCGCCTTCAGGTCTTCCTTCATCTGGTCAAGGATCTTCTTGCCGCTGTCACCCGTCATCTCGATGAACTTGGCCTCCACCTGAGCTGCGGCTTCCTTGAAGGGAGCGCGCTGCTCTTCAGTGAGATCGCTGATCGTCATCTCGGGCTTGGCTTCCTTGATCTTGGCAAGCGACTCTTCGCTCAGTCCCTTCTGGTATTCGAGAATATGCTCGAATGCCGCATCGGCGGCATCCTGGATCACCTTCTTGTCCTCGTCGCTCAGGCCGTCATAAAATTCCTTGTTGGCCATCACAGCGGTGGTGAAGTTGTTGTGGCCGGTGAGCGTGATGGCGCCGGTCACCTCATACATCTTCGTGGACTCGACCCAGAACAGCGGGTTTTCCTGGCCCTGGATGATGTTGGTCTGGAGACCGCCATAGACCTCACCCCAGGGAAGCGGCGTCGGCGTCGCGCCGAATGCCTTGTAGCTTTCCACCAGAAGCGGGTTGGTCATGACGCGGAATTTCACCTCGTTGAGGTCTTCAGGTGATTCCACCGGCTCCTTGGTGTTCATCACCACTTCGCCCTCGGGGAACATCTTCAGAAGTTCGAGGCCCTGTTCCGCATAAAGCTCCGGGAACATCTCGTTGATGGCCTTCGAATTGCGGAAGAAGTCTCCGAGATCTTCCGACTTCGCCGGAAGCAGGTAAGGAACGAAGAAAACCTGCGCCTCGGGGATCAGCGCACCGGTGAAGCCCGGAGACTGGTCGACGAACTGGAGGATGCCGGCCTGGGCCTGCTCCATGATGTCGGCGGATTCGCCCAGCGTACCGAACGGGAAGAGCTGGATTTCGTGATCCGAATTGGCCTCAACTTCTTCCTTGAACTTCTGAGCGTAAACGCCCTGAACGTCCGTCATCGCTTCTTCGAAAGCGTATTTCCAGGTTTCCGCCTGAGCTGCAACGGCGCCTGCAAGCACGATCGCGGTGCTGGCAAGGCCTGCCATTAAGCGGGTTTTGATGGAACGCATTCTGTTCTCCTCTGGTCATTTAACAAACTGGTCAGGCAAAAATATAATCAAGCCCCGCGCCGCCCATGCGGCTCGGGCAGACGGTCTCAAATGAGCGTCGTCAGCTGGCCGGGAACCAGCCAGGCACAGTCGCGATACCGCGTAAGCGTGCTTTTGCCGGGAACTTGCGACGCCGCTTCTTGCTGCGTCCGAGAAGCAAAGGGAATGAAAGGGCACTGGCCAGATCCGGGGCGATCACCGCCCTCAGCCGGCACAACGAACGCAAACGACCACACCGCGCCGGTGTGGCCCCATCGTTCAGGCCAATCATTTGGAGTGCGTTCAAACGCCCCTCCTTGCTCCCATTCGTCTTACGACCCGGCCAGCGTGAAACAGACGCGCAGCAGAGTCAATCGATTGTTAAATCGATTGTTTCCTTGGTGAGAACGAGCAGCGCCCAACAAAGTTCCACAAAATGTGAAACCTTTTGTTTTCTGAGGCAAACACACGTGAACGACAGGGCGAGTGGCCCCCCTTTTTCCCCAGGGCGGTCCACTTCAAATACTAGACGCGGGCTGCGGCCTGCCTGTTCAAAACTTCCCGGAGATTGAAAGCTGCTTCCATCAAATCTTTGGTGTATTCGCTCTGTGGATTGTCGAAGACTTCGCTGGTGAGACCCTCTTCCACGACCTGTCCCGACCGCATCACGATCGCATAGTCGGACAGCGCCTTTACCACTGCCAGATCGTGGCTGATGAAGATGAAGGAGAGGTCGTGGCTTTCCTGAATGCGCCTGAGCAGTGTGATGATCTGCTTCTGCACCGAACGATCGAGAGCCGAGGTGGGCTCGTCGAGCACGATGATGGTGGGCTTCAGGATCACCGCGCGGGCAATGGCGATGCGCTGGCGCTGTCCGCCCGAAAATTCGTGCGGAAAGCGGTTGCGCATGGATGGATCGAGCCCGACCTCCTCGAGTGCCTGAGTGGCCCGCCTATCGCGCTCGCGTGCTGACAGGCCCGGCTCATGCACCAAAAGCCCCTCAGTGATGATCTCTCCGACTGTCATGCGTGGACTGAGCGATCCGTAGGGATCCTGAAAGACCATCTGCAGATTGCGTCGATATGGGCGCATGGCCGCTCGGTCGAAGCCTTGAATGGGGGTGCCCTGGTAGACAACCCGCCCCTCGGAAGGCAGCAATTGCAACAGCGCGCGACCCAGCGTTGATTTGCCGGATCCGGATTCGCCCACAATGCCGATTGTCTGCCCGGCACGCAGTGTCAGCCCTACATTTTGAACTGCCTTGAGCTCGTAGCCCGGCCCTGAAAGGAACCCGCCCTTGATGGTGAAGGTCACGCACATATCCCTGGCATCGAGCAGGACAGGCTGATCATTGCCCACCGGTGGCTTGTGGCCCTCCGGCTCGGCCGCCAGGAGCATTTTCGTGTAGTCTTTTTCCGGGCGCTGGAAGATGTCCTCCGTAGAACCCGTTTCGACCACCAGCCCTTTCTGCATCACATAGACCCGGTCGGCGAAGGCTTCGACGATGCCAAGATCATGGGTGATGAAAAGGATGGCCATGCCGAGCTTCTTTTGAAGCTCCGCCAAAAGACCGAGGATCTCGGCCTGGATCGTCACATCCAACGCCGTCGTTGGCTCATCGGCGATCAGCAGGTCCGGATCGTTGGCGAGCGCCATGGCGATCATGACACGCTGGCGCTGACCACCCGAAAGCTCGTGCGGATAGGATTTCAGCCGCCGTTCGGGTTCGGGAATGTGAACGAGTTTCAAGAGCTCCAGCGCGCGCTTGCGCGCCTGCGAGGCGGAAAGCCCGCCATGCACGCGGATCGGCTCACAGATCTGCCGTTCGATCGTGTAGAGCGGATCGAGCGAGGTCATCGGCTCCTGGAAAATCATCGTGACCTTGGCGCCGCGGATCTTGTTGAGTTTCGCGCGCGGCAGACCGATGAGCTCCTGTCCGCGATAAGTCACGGAACCGGAGACGGAGCCATTGGTGGCCAGAAGCCCCATGGCGGCCATCATGATCTGGCTCTTGCCGGATCCCGATTCACCCACCACGGCGACCGTTTCGCCGGCGTTCACATGCATGTCCACGCCACGCACCGCCTCGACCGCACCGTCCGGCGTGTCGAAGGTGACGCGAATGTCGCGGATATCGAAGATGCGTTCTTCGTTCTGCTTCATCATGTCAGCGGTCCTTCGGATCGAGCGCGTCGCGCAGGCCATCGCCGAGGAAGTTGAGCGCGAAGAGAAGCGCGGTGAGCGCCAGCGACGGGTAGAGCAGCATATAGGCCGCGCCGCGCATGTTGCGTGCGCCCTCCGAGATCAGCACACCCAGGCTGGTGAGCGGCTCCTGCACACCAAGGCCGAGGAAGGAGAGGAAACTCTCCAAAAGGATCACCTTGGGCACGAGCAGCGTCATGTAGATGATCACGGGCCCGAGCGTATTGGGGATGATGTGGCGCTTGAGTATACCGCCTGAGCTGACGCCAAGCGCCTCCGCCGCCTGAACGAATTCACGCCGTCTCAGCGCTATTGTCTGCCCCCGCACGATGCGCGCCATGTCCAGCCATTCCACGGCACCAACCGCGATAAACATCAGGACCACGTTTCGCCCGAAGAACACCACGAGCAGAATGGCAAAAAAGGTGAAGGGAAGCGAGTACAGGATGTCGACGATGCGCATCATGATGTTGTCGATGCGTCCGCCAAGGAACCCGGCCGTAGCGCCATAGATCACGCCGATCAGCAACGCCACGCCCGTGGCGAGAGCCCCGATCATTAGCGATATGCGGATCGAGATCAGCACGCGTGCGAACAGGTCGCGCCCGTTGGCATCCGTCCCGAATATGAATCGCAGACGCTGAACATCAGCCTCCATCACGATCGATTTCTTGTCATCTGCCTGCTCGACAATCCTCGCGTTGGAGAACAGGTCAGAGCGGTCAAGATAACGCGTTACGCGCGGGTCGATCTCCCGGCGCGATGTCGCCTCGATGCGCACCGTATTTCCATCGAGCTCGATGGCGCCTGTCTCCAGCCGCGCCCGCGACAGCGCGGCTTCGGCCAGGGGCACGATCTCCGACTGACGCGGGTATGCTTCCAGGCTGGCCGGGACTTTCACGAAGTCCGAATAAACGCGCGCATAGGGATGCGGCGCCAGCATCGGACCAAAAATGCCGGCGAAGATGAACAGGATCAAAATGAACAGGCTGGCCATGGCGGCGCGATTTCTGCGCAACCGCATGAAAGCCGTTTCCCAGGCCGAGCGGCTCTTGGTCGTCGGCAGCTCGCCCTCGGGCGGCATTTGGCCGGTGGCGATGTCAGTCATAACGCACTCTCGGATCCAGCGCCGCATAGAGAAGGTCGACGATCAGATTGAAGACCACCACGAAGACGGCGATGATGATGACAGTGCCCATAACCAGCGTGTAATCGCGGTTAAGCGCACCTTGAACGAAATAGCGGCCGATGCCCGGCAGGCCGAAAATGGTTTCCACCACCACGGAACCTGTCAGCAGTGCTGCCGCTGCAGGCCCCAGATAGGAGATCACCGGCAGGCAGGCCGCCCGTAACGCATGCACAATGACGATCATGCGCTGCGGCAGGCCGTAGGCGCGCGCGGTGCGCACATGGTCGGAACGCAGCGCCTCGATCATGGAGCCTCTTATCAGGCGGGCGATGATCGCCACCTGCGGCAGGGCCAGCGTGATGACGGGCAGCACCATGGATTCAGGGCTGTTCCAGCCGCCGGCCGGCAGCAGGCTCAGCCACACACCGAAGATCAGCGACAGAAGTGGTGCGACCACGAAGTTCGGCACGGTAATGCCGAAAGTGGCAACCGCAATCACCGAATAATCGACCCAGGAGTTCTGGCGCAGCGCGGCGATGGTGCCGAGCACGCTGCCGATCAGCAGCGCGACAAGCAGTGCCATACCACCGAGCTGGATGGACACGGGCAGGCCATTGCCAAGCAATTGCTGAACGGAGAAATCGCGATAGATGAAACTCGGCCCCAGATCGCCACGGGCAAGGTTGCCGAGATAGTAAAGGTACTGTTCCCAGACAGGCTTATCGAGATGGAAAACACGGTTCAGGTTTTCCAGCACCTTCGCTTCCAGCGTGCGCTCGCGGTCGAAGGGACCACCCGGCGCCACCCGCATCAGGAAGAAGGCGAAGGTTATGATCAGGAACAGGGTTGGAATTGCGCCGAGGAGACGGCGCACGGCATATCCGAGCATCGTTACCAACTCTCATGCTGGTTCGATGCCGCCCGACCCTGAAAGGGACGGGCGGAAAAATCGAACGCTGTTGTTACTCGCTGATGCTCATGAAGCGTGTCCCATGAACATTCTGGATGTTGTCTTCCCAGCCCTTGAGCTTGGGCGACACCAGAGAAAGGGACGAATAGAAGAGAAGCGGGATATAGGGCATGTCTGCCATGAACGTCGCTTCGGCTTCACGCAGGATCTCGGCACGCTTGACCAGATCGGTCTCGGCTGCAGCCTTGTCCATCAGTGCGTCATAGTCCGGGTTCTCATACTGGGCGTAGTTGAAGCCGGTGTTGTCGCTCTCGACCAGGAACAGGAAGTTCTGCGGGTCGGAATAGTCGCCGATCCAGCCGGCGCGCGCCACGTCGAAGTCTTTCTGATCACGCAAGTTTGCGTAATGTGCGGACAAGTCGCGGACGTTGAATTCGACATTGACGCCAAGTGGCTTCCACATGTCGGCGATCGCGGTCGCCGTGTTCTTGTGGTTTTCGGAGTTGTTGTAGGCTAGTTCGATCGTCAGCGGATTGTCAGGGCCGTAACCAGCCTCCTTCATCAGCTCGATGGCCTTGTCTTCGCGGTCGAGCGGCGACATGTCGGCCCACTCTGCCTGCGCACCACCGCCTTCATAATTGCCGATGCCGGGCGGAACCAGCGAATAGGCAGGCAGCATGGAGCCAGCCCAGATTTCATCGCCAAGGAACTCGCGATCGATGGCCATGGCAAGCGCCTGGCGCACCTTCGAATCGGCCATGGCCTCGCGCTTCATGTTGAGCGCGTAGTAATAGGTGCCGAGATAGGGTGTGATCCGGACCTGATCGCCAAGACGCTCCTTGAGCGACTTGATCTGCTCGGTCGGCAGGTCGGAACAGCTGTGGACTTCACCCGCCTCGAAACGACGCACACAAGTGGCGCGGTCTTCGATCGGCAAATACTCGATCCGGTCGATCTGCACACTGTCGGCGTCATGGAAGTTCTCGTTCTTCTCCATGACGATCTTGTCACCCGGCTGGAAGGAGACAAGCTTGTAAGCGCCGTTGGTCACGATGTTTTCGGGCGCCACGAAATCGGTTCCGTGCGCTTCAACTGCCTTGGGGTTGACCGGCAAGCCCGTCTGGTGGGTCAGGAGCTCGAGGAAATAGGGAGTTGGCTGCTCCAGCGTGATCTCGAGCGTCCGCTCGTCCACTGCCTTGACGCCCAACTGATCGGGCTCCATCTCGCCCTTGTTGATCGCCTCTGCATTCTTGATCGGGTAGAGAATGTTGGCATATTTCGCGCCGGTGTCCGGCATCATGATGCGGCGGAGCGAGAAGACGAAATCCCCGGCCACGACCGGGTCACCATTTGACCATTTGGCATCGTCGCGCAGCTTGAATGTGTAGACACTGCCGTCATCCGAAACCGTCCATTCCTCGGCCACCCCGGGAATGATCTTGGCGCTTGCGTCATAAACGACGAGCCCTTCATAGAGGTCACGCAGAAGATGTGCCTCGACAACCGTCGACGTTTTGTGCTGATCCAGCGTTTCCGGATCGCCGTCATTGCCGCGCACATAAGTGACGGCGGATGCCGCCATTGCAGAAGAAAGCAGAATCGTACCCGCGAGCAGCGGTCGCATCAGGGATTTCAACATTTTCCCGCACTCCCATTTTCTTGCTTGCTTGTCATCCAACCAAAGGATGAAAGAGGCGGCATTTGGCAACGAAATTCCGTATACGTCAAACGCTTTTGGGCACCTTTCCCTCAGGTTGCAAGAAATGCGCAAGAATCCCCGCGAGGATGCACTGTCCATAGAAACAAAATTACCTAAACTCCAATGCAAACGACACCGAATACCCCCGGATTCCCTTGCTCGAAATGGTCTCGGTGTCTCTGCATAAATGCGCCCCTTACTTTTTCTGCCGTTGGGTCTCACCCATGCGAAGGAATGCAGATCGCCTGCCGGTTTCCTCCCTGTTCCGTTGACGGAAATGGCAGCGCAAATCATTATCAAGACCAACATTGGCCAGCCTGCGTGAAATCTCTTGGACAGCACGGACACGCCGCAGAATGCAGAAGCGCGCCCCTCGACGAGGGAGACGGTCAGCCTGTGCCCTGCTCATTTCGATGCCCTGTTCAGCCAGTGCCGGCCCGAACGCTACAAGGCGGGCGACTATCTCTTCATGCATGAGGATCCGGCCGATCGGATCTACGGCGTTCTTTCGGGCACGGTGGAGATCTCCAGCTATTCCATCAGCGGTCGGAAACTGGTTGCCAATATTGAGCTTTCACGCAGTCTCATCGGCGAAATCGGGGCCCTTGACGGAGGTGTCAGAACCGCAAGCGCCATCTGCCTGACCGACTGCGCGCTGGTGTCGCTGAGCCGCGCGCAACTGATGCGGAAGCTGGCGGAAGATGCCTCCTTGTCGCTGGCGATGATCGAGCTCCTGTGCGCGCGATTGCGATGGATCAGCAATGAGCGCAATGACCAGGCGCTGCTGAAGGTGGAGGCGCGGCTTGCCAAGCGCCTCCTGCTTCTCGATGACAGGATTGCCGGAGTTGGCGGCTGGATCGGGATTTCCCAATCCGAGCTTGCCGCCTTCCTCGGCGCAACCCGCGAATCTGTCAACAAGATGCTCAACACATGGCGCAGCGAGAACCTGATCGCGATCAGGCGTGGTGCCATAAGACTGATCTCCAGGACGGGTCTGCAGGAAATCGTCCACCTGGAGGACGACTGATCACAAGCGAGACAGAAGGTAGCGCAGGCTCGAGCGGCTGGGCATGAAGAAATAGCCGCCGCCGCGCGTTGTCACGAAGCTTGGCAAATCACGCAGAATCAGCCGCCCTTCATCTGTCGGGATGGAGAAACTGCCCTTCCCCTCATTGGCGCCGATGGTCGGATCCTTCTCGTCCGTCAGCCCCTGAAAGAAGGATGACGACACCCAGCTTTGCTGCATGAATTCGTATTGCCGCTCGATATCGGCATTGAGGCACATGAAAAGCAGGCCCGCTTCCTGACCGTCTTTATAGGTTCGGCCGCAACGCAGGATGCGATGTCGGTTGTTGATCCTGAGCTGGGTTTCGGGATCGTCACCCAGCGAGTCTCTCGGGTTCGAACGGCGCACATGAGAGCCCAGCGGACAATAGAGCCCCTGCGGGTCCTCTGCGGCGAAGGTGAAATCATTGTCCGGCTCGCGATCCGAGCGGCCATTTGGATTGCGCACCAGCGAGGTTCCATCCTGCCAGCGCCCGACCATCTTGGCTGCAATCCATT
This sequence comes from Nitratireductor sp. ATLC21, assembly GCF_057196525.1. NCBI lineage: Bacteria > Pseudomonadati > Pseudomonadota > Alphaproteobacteria > Hyphomicrobiales > Phyllobacteriaceae > Nitratireductor > Nitratireductor sp. ATLC21. The sequence continues at coordinate 59,203 of NZ_JBXUOU010000003.1, forward strand.
TCGATTCGATCGTGGCATTGCCTGTCTCGGTGCGCACCATCTCGGCAGCATGCCGGCAATAGGTGTTGAAGGTCGAGACATGCTGCTCGAGCTGACGGATCACCATGAAACTGCCATTGCGCCCGAAGTCACGCAGGGTTGCCTTCTTGCCAAAGAGTGGCGCTTCTGCTCCCGTTTCCAGCACCGGAAGTATGCCTTTGCTGTCTTCGGCCTCGGTTATGGTTGGGGAGGACGGATAGAAATTGTTTTCATCCGGATAGCCAAGCACGAATTCGCCGGGGGCGATGAGGTGCATGGATGAGGTGTTCCCATTTGCACGCGGCGTGCCCCGCACAATGGGCTGGGATATGCCGTCGGCGAAACCGAAGTGCTCGACGGCATGCCTGCCCTCTCTCCTGATTTCGAGGGGGAGCTGGGCGACGCGCCTTACAGCCGCCTTGTCTGCTGCGTGCATCAGTGACTGGATGTCCGCGTCCAGTGTTTCATAGCTGCGCGCATAGCAGATGACAGCCACATCGACCGGCTTCTCCTGCGAGCCCCAGGCCCAGCGCTCCGGCGCGCTCTTGCCGATATCGTCGAGAACGCGGCTGCGCGCCTCAGTCGCCATGCCTTGCCGAAAGGCCGCCGGAAATCCGTCCAGACGATCATCGCCCAGACGCTCCCCCAGGCCCAGCCGTCTCAGCCCATCCGGCCCAAGAAGGGTGATCATGGCCCGCTCGGGCGGAAGCTGATTGCCGAAACTGGTGCGTTCCAGCAAAAACGCCAACCACTCCCGCCGCGCAGCGCGCGACAGGTCCGCCGGGATATGGAAAGCGATCATTTCCGCCTTTGCGAGCGGGCCAAGGGGGCCGAAGAAGATCGACTGGATCTCCTCCGTTTCAAGCATATCGCGCGGGCGCGGCTGCGAGCCGAAGAGACGGAGCCAGTCGCGCGCTTCACTTTCGGTTTCCGCTTTCGCTATCCCACTGCGGATCAGCGAATTGATGCGGATACGGCTGGTGGTGAGGCCGGGATAGGCCGCATACCAAAAGAGCGTCGGCACCTGCTGTGCCCGTGCCCAGCGCTTGAACCGGTCGCCATCGGTCGCCCCGTCACGGAAAAGCATGCGTGTTTTTGGAAAGCCTGCCGTGTTGCTCCAGACCCCGGTCAGGCCGGCATGGGCCTTGGTGATGAAATCCTCCAGATAGCTTTCCCAGCTGCCGCCATAATTGCTCAGGAAGACAAGCTGTTTCGTCCCGGGCAGGAGCACCCAGCGGGCGAAGTGGATCGTGTTGATGTCGGCGAGGTATCCGGGCCGAAACACCTGCCGCGCCATGATCGAGATCAGGTAGAAGGAGAGCCGGAGCGAAAGACGCCTCAGCCAGCCTCCCTTCAGCGTCGACACGGCCGTCAGGTGATTTTGCGCCAGGTGGTTCTCGCGCTTTGCGATCTCTTCCAGTAGCGCCAGGTCCGCGTTCCTGTCGCTCGGAACATCACGTTTTTCAAGGTGCCGCAGATAGAGGGTCAGAAGCCCGCCGATGAAAGCAAGCAGCATTGTGACACCGATCAGGGTGAGCACGATGGAGGTGCCGACGATCAGCAGATTGCGAAAGAAGCCGGGTGCGTATCCGAACACCAGAGAATAGGTGATTGCGAGACAGATGAGGAGCGTGACGGTGACCGTCACCAGAACCTTCGGCGCGCGCAATGTGCGCTTTGCCGCGCTGGCAACACTGCCTGCCGGCTTTTCCAGAAGCGTTTCGGCGGGCTCGAAAGCCCAGTCGAAGCGCCCTTCGCTCGTGAGCTTCTGCCTTACCCGATCAAGAATTGCACCGGCCTCAGCCCCCTTGGGGGCCGCTGCGATTTCCGCACGCGCGGCCTCTTCAAGTTCCGCTTCCGCCCGAATGCGACGGACAGAGTGGCCGGGGGTGCCCGAGAATACGAGGCCGGCATCGCTGCCGAAAGTCGGAGAGATATCCAGTGCGCTCTCACGGATCAGCGCGCCGGCAGGCCGGTGCCCGGTCGTTCCGCATGCCATGGCAAGGAGATCGCGCAACACGGGTTCGGTGGCGCTCACAAAGGCATCCACGACATCGCCTTTCGTGCCGTCGCCCGACAGTTCAATCACCAGATGGCCGGCGCTGCTCGCCGCCTCATCGCCCTGCCCGTCGATAACGGCGATGCTGGCGAAGTGAATTACGCCGCTTTCGTCCAGCGCGCGCTTCATCGCCTCTCCCGCCGGATTGCCGAGCGCGTCGACCTTCGCGCGCAAGGCATCCATCGGGGTATCCCTGGCGCAGGGGATCACCGCCGTTACCATGGCGTGTTCGACCGTCCTTGAAAGCGGGGCGGGATCAAAGCAGACCGTCAGACTTTCCGGATAGGCGCCGAGGCGTCTCAAGCGCCCATCTTTGCCGTCGGCGCGATGCAATCCGGGCTTTGAGAACAATGCACGAAAGCACTCGGCAATCTGAATCCGGGCTATCGCCGCACCGATGCATTGGTGAATTCCGTGACCGAAGACCATATAGTCCCGCGCGGGCCGCTCCATGTCGAAGCGCTCCGGTTCACGCACCACCGCAGGATCGAACATGGCCGAGAGTGTCGCCGGCATCACGGTTGTGCCCGCCTTTATTTTCCGTTCCCGCCGTGTCCCTTTGGCGATCACCGCATCGCGCGCCGTGTAGCGGAACGGGCCGACCCAGATAGGCTTGAAGCGCATCGCCTCGAGGAGGGCGCGTTCGAGACGCGCATTGTCGCCGGCTGCAATTGCCTCTTCCACTGCCCGGCGCGCCTCGGGCTTGGAAAGCACGACATCCAGGCAATTGCCACTCGCCAGGAGATTGGTGGGCGTAAAGCCGGCAATCATGCCCAGCATGATCGCGTGGACCTCGCCGAGGCTGATTTGCGGGTCTTCAGCATCGAGCATCGCCACCAACCGCCCAAGCGGTGTGGCGCCTGCCACGGCGCCCTCACGCACCGCCATGATCGACAGATCGATGGCCTGTCGTACGCGGTCAGCGGCCACAACGGCCAGTTCCCTTGTCACCGGATCAGCGCCGGGATCGGCGAAAAACAATCCGCTCAAAGCGTTGGCCCAATTGGAAAAGGCCTCTTCATCGTCAACGAGAATGCCAAAATAATCGCGGCAGATGCGGACGGGAACCACACGCAGCAGCCCGGCGACCGCATCAAAACGCGGGGCTGCGCGTTGCATGAGGGCCGAAGCGTGCCGTGCCGCCATAGGGCGTACGACCTCTTCGACCTCGCCCACCGGAAAGGCCGACAGCACGGCCGATTTCATGCGCCGGTATTCCGGACCGTCCTGCATGCCGAGAATGAAGTTGGTTCCCCCCGCGATTTCCGCCATTTCGAGACCATAGGGAGTCTGGAACACGTCCTGACGCTCGAGAATTTCGCGCACATCCTCGCTGCGCGTAACGAGAACGAGACTCCCAAACTTCAGAATCGGATGAAGCCGTCGTAACAGACCGAGCGCCCAGCGGGGGTTCTCAAGAAGGCGGCTGGTGAGCCTGGCGCGCCAACCCTTCGCACGGATCCGCTCGATGTCGAATGGCGGCATGTCGGCTACAGGCCCCTGAGCGCGTTGCGCCTCGCGCACACCATCGAAATACTTAGTCGTCGCCATTGCGCTCCCCTCGGACAGCAAAAGCCTACGCGTGAAAGGGTGGGCCGTGTGTGAAGCAGTTCACGCAGGGCCAGCTTCGATCGCGCCTCCGTTCTGATCCGCCATACTGAAGTTGCTGATGAGAAAAGCGGTCGCAGATTTTTCCGCGAAGGGGATCCATGCGACGCGATCAAGTGAGAAATCGGGATGATAGGCGTGGAAGAGCGCTTTCTCGCGTCGCGCCTCTTCCACCCGATTGCTGCGCATCAGCGCCCCTATCTTCAGAAACCGCGCGTAAAAATAGCGCGGCGAGAGACCAAGTGAGGCCTCGGCCGCCGCAATGGCGTCATCCCATTGCTCCTCAAAACAACAGGCGGCGGCGAGTTCTCCGAGATTATGGAAACCGTAAATGTCGAACGGACTGAGCTGTCGTGCCGTTTTGAAGAGGGGGATAGCCTTACGTGCCTCCCCCAAAAGCAGATAGGCGCTGCCCATCGCCGAATGCGCAAAGGCGAAACTGGGGTTGATCTGCAGTGCTTCATGCAGGTGCTCGATTGCCGCTTTCGGCTGTCCACGCATGATCGCGACCGCGCCAAGATGCGCGTGAGGGCGTGCGTCCTGGCTGTCCATCAAGAGCGATCTGCGGGAGAAATCCGTCACCTTATCGAGATCATCGCCGGCTCCAGAGCGTAACCAGCCCCGCCAGAAATACCACCATGCCAGTTCGTTGAGTACGGCGCTGGAGTTGGGAGCCTTTCGACTCGCTTCGCCAAGACAGTCAAGGGCCCGCGCTGTGTCTTCGCGTGTGCGACGCTGCATGTGCCAGCGCGCGCGCCGCACAAGCTGCCAAGTTTCGAGGCTTTCCCAAGGAACCTGAAAGGTGCGCGCCTGCTCCACCCTCTCAACCTCCTTTTCCAACATCGAAACGATTTGGCCGCCGATCTCATCGTTGATCAGTGAAACCTCGTCGAGCGGTCGGCGGAAGCCGCGCGACCAGACCAGTCTTTCGTTCGCTGCGTCGGTTAACGTTATGACGAGATCGAAATAGCCGCTCGCGCGTGCGAGCCTGCCATCGACAAGATAGCGCGCGCCAAGCGCACTTCCGGTCTTGCGCGCACCCAGTGTCTTGTCTCTGAATTGAAAGCTCGACTCCCGCGCGATCACCGGCAGCCAGCGTGTGCTGCACAGACCTTGAATGATGTCTTCTGCGACACCATCGGCTACATAGTCGAACTCCCGCGCACCGGCTTCGTTCTGAAATGGCAAGACTGCAATTGCGGGTGGAGCGGCCGGATCAACCGCACGACGAGCCGCAATTTCTGTCTCTTCCCCTTCCCGCCGGCTCGCAACGAAGATCCGTACCGGAAGGGCGATATTCTTCAGTCGTTGCTCCCCGAGATCGGTGAAGCTGGCGGCCACCTTTTCCCGCACATGATTCCAGGTGGTTTCCGAAATCGCCAGCCCATCTGTCGGCGCCAGTTCCTGGATACGCGCGGCAATGTTGACGTCATCGCCATAAAGGCTCGGACCGCGAACGATCACGTTGCCCGTGTTGATACCGACCCGGAACGGCATGCGGCGGTCGCCAGGCACACGATCATTGAGCTCGACAATCCGTTGCTGAAAATCGAAAGCTGCACGCAGCGCATCAATAGGCGTTCCGAACTCCGCCATTATGCTGTCGCCGGCGGCGCCAAACGTTCGCCCACCCGCAGCATCACAACTGTCGGCGATGATCGACCGCCGCTCCTCGAATGCAGCCACAGCGAATTCGTCATCGATCCCCATCAGGCGCGAAAACCCAACCGCATCAATGGACGCGATCGTCGTGACCTGTCGGGTGTATTGCCCCTCGGACATTGTTTTCAGTTGGTGCCCCTCAAGAATATGCAGCGTAGCCCTGCACAGAGGTTCGGGCAACCATGAAGAGCATCTGTCTATTTGCCGGCACAGCTTCAGTTGTTGCCGGCTGAGAAAACTCTCCGACAGAAAGTGTAGCCAATTTCACAGAAGCCACATGATGAGATGCGTAATCTGGCGTCCGTTAGCAGAGCAATCTCGACGAGAAACGGCGGGTTTTCGACATGACGGCCTTTTCAGCTTGTACCGCATCCTCCCACGGACCGGGTGTGCCGGCAGAACGAGCTCGCCGCGACACGATCAGGACAACTTCCAGCCGCGCGCTCACTCAAAAGGGGTCGGTCGTTCTCATAGACGAGCGCATTCTGGCGCGTGAATGCCTTCGCAGCAGCTTGGCGGCCCATCCGGCTCCCTGGGATGTGGTCGCCTGCAGCACGATGGAAGAATGGCAGAATGAAGCGGACCGGCATCCTCCACTGGCCGCTGTGCTCCTCCATGTGGGATCCGCCAACATCACGGAATCCCACATGGAGGAGCTGATCAGACAAACCATCAAACTGTCCGGATCGGCCCCGCTGATCATCCTCGCCGACCGAGATGATGTGGTGCAGATCGTCAATGCTCTCGATTATGGCGTGCGGGGCTATATACCTTCGTCGGTGAGTGTCGAGGTTTGTGTCGAAGCCATAAACCTCGCGCTTGCCGGCGGGGTATTCGTTCCCGCCAGCACGGTCTTCGCGATGCGTGAGGTTATCAATGGCGACGCCGCGCATGACCAGCGCCTGACCGAGATGTTTACGCCACGCCAGATCCAGGTGGCAGAAGCGATCTGGCAGGGCAAACCCAACAAGATCATCGCCTACGAGCTCAACATGTGCGAGAGCACCGTGAAGGTTCACATTCGGAACATCATGCAGAAATTGAAGGCGACCAATCGGACCGAAGCCGCTTACAAGGTGTCCAATCTGTTCTCCAGCAACGGCGGCGATCTGTTGCAACGGTGACAAGCCTTGGCCAACCGCCGCTACAGGTTGGGCGGCCATAAAGCCGCCCATGTGAAAAGAGTGTGAAATTCGCTATTTCACACCCGTTTCAAGAAACACGTCCGGCGTTCGGTCCGCACTGCCATCGAAGGAATAGGCCGTATAACGCGCGTTCGGATCGTATCCCATGCCCAGTGAGCCGGAAGGCATGCCCGGCACAGCGATGCCCTTGACATCCGGCCTCTCCGACAGGAGCTTTTCCACGGCTTCGGTGGGTACATGCCCTTCCAGAACGTATTTGCGTTCCCCGTCTATAACAGCCGTATGACAGGCTTCGAGATCAGCAGGCACACCGGCCTGTTTCTTGACACCGTCAAGATCTTCCAGGTCAGTCGTCTTCATCTCGTAGCCAGCCTTCTGCAAAGCCTCAACCCAGACCTCGCAACAGCCACACCAGGGCGTCTTGAAAACCGTGATGGTTTTGCCATTGCTGATGGATGTGGCGTGAGCAACACCCGTTGCGATCAAAATCGCCAGGGCAGCGCCGGCGGCCACAGTGGATGGTCGTTTGTTCATCGTCTTTCACTTTCGATTGTTCGCCCCACGGCTCGGTGTCCCGAGGACAGCAAAGCGCGTGAAACCGCTTCGTTCGGAATGAATCGGAGTATCGATCAGGAAACGATGGGTGGTCGAAAAAATCCCGCAATCACGGGTTGATGGGGCGAGCAGGCTGAAGACTGTGCGAACGGTGGCACGGAGGAATGAAGACGCAGAGGATGATCCGATGCCAGATAGTGGCAATCGGTGATGCAGCTTGAGACCCTGTCGAAATTGCTTTCATCGGACTGCGCGCAACATTTCATGAACCCTGCGCTTTCGGCCTGCGCCATCGACATGGGCACAGTTTCGGATGCAGCCGCATTGCCCCCGGGGATGAATCCCGCGAGGCTGATGGCAAGCAGCAGCAACAGGGTCAGAACCATACGCATGACACAGGTCATAGCCGCAAGTGCGGATAAAATCCACCGAGAGGGCGACCGAAGACCGGCCGCCGCCCTCAAAAACCAACGATCCTGTCAGGCAGCCAGGTTGCCAGCGCCGGAAAAGCCACAACGAGCAGGAGTGTAAGGACCTGTAGCAGGATGAACGGCAAAACGCCGCGGCACATCTGGCCATAGGTCATGTTCGGCGGGGCGATCGATTTCAGATAGAAAATCGACGAGGCCATGGGCGGCGTCAGATAGCCTGTCTGGATGACAATGAGCACCAGTGTTGCAAACCACACCGGATCAATGCCGACAGCGCGGATGAACGGTGTGAACAGCGGCACGCAGATGAGCACATTGGCCGTCCAGTCGAGCACGAAGCCGAGGATGAAGACCACCGCCAGGAAGAACACGATCATGCCCGTGGGGCCGAGCCCGGCACCGTCGATCACCTCGCGGATCAGCCGCGCCCCGCCATTGGCGGCGAAGGCGCCCATGAACATGGTGCCGGCGGCGACGATCAAGAGGATCATCGCGGAAATCCGCACGGTAATCGCCAGCGATTCCCGCAGCATTGCTATTGAAAAGCGCTGGTTGACGATGCAGAGGGCGAGCGCACCGGCGGCACCCACGGCGGCTGCTTCCGTCGGCGAGGCGATGCCGGCCAGGATCGAGCCGAGGACAGCGACGATCAGTAGCACCACCGGCAGAAGGACCGTGGCCGTCAGCCGCAGTTTTTCGGCAAGTTCCACGGGCTCCTCGACCGGATCGTCCTCATCGGGTTTTGCCGGGTAGAGCAGACCGTGGATGAAGATATAGGCGAGAAAAAGCACAACCATCAGCAGGCCGGGCAGCATCATGCCTGCGAGCAGCTCGCCCACCGACATCTGCGCAAGCGAGGCATACATGACGGCAATGACGGAGGGCGGGATCATTGTGCCCAGCGACCCGCCGGCGCAGATCGTGCCGGCAATCAGCGTGTTGCCATAGCGCGCCTTCTGCATCGCCGGGATGGCCATCATGCCGATCATCACCTCGACGGCGCCGACCACACCGGCGGCGGCGGCGAAGATCGCGCCCATGGCGATGGTGGCCAGCGCAAGCCCGCCGGGCAGGCGCGAGAGCCAGAGATTCATCACCCGGAACAGACGCTCGGCAATGCCGGAACGTTCGAGCAGCGCCCCCATCAGGATGAACATCGGGATTGCCGAGAGAATGAAATTCGTCGAGGCCGAGTAGAACGAGCCATAGAGCTGGTTGAACGCGACGGAGCCGAAGGCCGCCAGCCCTGCGCCAACCGCTACGATGGTGAGCGAAAACGCGATCGGCAATCCCAGAAGGATCAGCGCGAACAGCGCCGGAAACATCAATCCTGCAATGAGCATGTCAGGTCTCGATCTTGAAGCTGTCGTCGTCGCGCGGGTCGGTGAGAGACCGCAGCCCTTCGGCGAAGAGCTGGAGCGCCAGCGCACAAAGCCCGATTGCCAGCGCACTGTAGAAGGGCCACATCAAGGGCGCCCAAGGGCTGACATGCTCCACCTCGCCGGTCATCCAGGCGCGCCAGGCGCGCTGGCCGGCGATGGATGCAAGCCACACAAAGACCGGAAAAAGAACGACGAGAAAGGCCAGGCCATCGATCGCGCCACGCACCCGTTTGGGCATCCGCGACGAAAGGAAGTCGATCCGCACATGAGCGTCTTCGCGCAGGGCCTGCGCCGCGCCCAGAACGAAGAGCACACCGGTGCTCATATAGGCGATGTCGAAGGCCCAGAGTGTGGGCGCGCCGAAGACATAGCGCGCCACCACTTCGTAGAGCATGGAGGCGATCAGGATCAGCACCATCGCCTGCGCGACGATGTTCAGACTTGCCGAAATTCGATCCGCGACCGCGAGGACAGCACGTTTCAAGATCGCCTCCCGCCGGCTTACTTTTCGTTGCGGATCAGATAGCCGCTCTGTTCGGCCCAGCGATCCTCATAGGCGAAGTAGCCTTCAAGGATTTCGGCCATGCGAGGCTTGCCCTCGGCCTTCTGGGCCTCAGCCGTTTTCTTGATCCAGTCGCGGCCCGCATCGGACAGCTCTTTCTGGAAGGCCGCATCGAGCTCGATCACCTCGGCCTTGCTGGCGCGAAGCGTCTCCATCGCCTTCATGTCCTGATCGTAGAAGTGGACCAGAGACTGAAGCGTGGTCAGCTCGGCGGCTGCTTCGATCTTCGCCCTGAGCGCCTCGTCAAGCGCATCCCAGGTTTCCTGCTTGACCACAACTTCCCAGAGGAAGGTGGGCTGATGGACGCCCGGCACGACGATATAGGGGGCAGCCTCGTGGAAGCCCTCCGGCAGATTGCCCGATGGCGGGCCCCATTCGATGGCATCGACGCCCTTGCGCTCCAACAGGGTGTAGATTTCACCCGGGGGCACAACGGTCGGCACCGCGTCGAAATAGTCGCGCATCACCTCGGCCCAGGGGCCGGACGTGCGGTACTTCAGGCCCTTGAGATCGGCCGCGCTTTTGATCGGCTTGTTGGCATGCGCCATGATCTCGGAGGAGCCGATGCCCACGACGAGCGACTTCAGGCCTTCTTCCGCACGGATTTCGGCGAGCTTTTCCTTGCCGCCTTCTTCAAAGATCCACGTCGAATAGGCTTCGGGACCCATGCCGCCGGGGAAACCGGCAAAAATCGCGTTCACCGGATCCTGATTGACCAGATAGCTCGGAGTCGAGTGACCGGCTTCGACAATCCCATCCTTGACGCCGTCATAGACCTGCAGCGCCGGCACCAGAATGCCTGCCCCAAAGGGCTGGATCTCGACAGCACCGTCGGTCAGGAGTTCCACATTGTCGGCAAAACGCTCGAGAAAATTCACGTAGAAAGGCGACCCCTCGGGGACCGACGTCGGTACGCGCCAGGTCACTTCCTGCGCCTGCGCACCAAACGTCGCAAACGCCATGGCCCCGGCCAGGGCCAATCGCTTAAGGCTGAGAAACATCTCAACTCCTCCATTGTTATTTTTTAAGACCCGGTGAACCCGTCCGGATGCACTCAAAATTTATACATCTCCAATTCTCTATGTCGACAAAAAAAATAATTAAATTTTTTAAGCGGCTTTGCGCCGTTCCCACCGGTCGGGCCGCCCTGCCAGAAACAAGAGAGGCGCGGCACACATCGCCGTGTGACGCGCCTCGCCATCATTGCAACGGCAGGTCCTCAGGGTCAGGCCAGCGCATCCTCCGGCAAAAGAGCCGCTGGCATGTTCTGGTAGCAGACCGGGCGCAGGAAGCGCCTGATGGACAGCGTCCCGACGCTGGTGGCGCCGAAATTGGTGCTGGCCGGATAGGGGCCGCCATGAACCATGGAGTCCACCACCTCGACCCCGGTCGGGAACCCGTTGACGAGCAGCCGTCCCGCCTTGCGCTCAAGAACGGGGCGAAGCGCCTGGGCCGCAACGACGTCGCCTTCGTCGAGGTGCAGCGTCACGGTCAGCTGCCCTTCCAGAGCGCGGGCGATAGCCTCCACCTCTTCGGCAGTGCCAGCGCGCACCACCAGTCCGAGCGGGCCAAAGACCTCGTGATGAAGCTGCGGGTTTGCAAGGAACTCCGCTGCCGTGGTCTCAAAGAGCGCCGGCGAAGCCTTGCGCCCCTCCGCTTCGGCCACCATCACCGGGCGCGCCGCACCGCTTTGCGCAACCTGATCACGTCCCGCATTGAACGCCTTCGCGATGCCGTCGGTCAGCATCACCTGTGCATCCACCTGCTTCAGCCCGTCCGCCGCAGCGTCCGCGAAACGGTCGGCTGCCTTGCCGTCCATCACAATCGCAATGCCGGGGTTGGTGCAGAACTGTCCCGCGCCCATTGTCAGGGAAGCAGCCCAGCCACGCCCGATCTCCTCGCTCCGCGCTTCGAGAGCGTGCGGAAGAACGAACATCGGATTGATCGATCCCAGCTCTCCGAAAAAGGGGATGGGCTCCGGTCGTGCCGCACAAAGGTCGAACAGCGCCCGGCCGCCCGCCAGGCTGCCCGTGAAGCCAACGGCCTTGATCAGCGGGTGCTGCACCAGCGCCTGGCCGACGCTGCGGTCGCCACCCTGGATGAGCGAGAACACGCCGGCCGGCATGTCGCATTTCTCGACAGCCGCCCTGATCGCTTCGGCGACGATCTCACCGGTTCCCGGATGCGCCTCATGCCCTTTCACCACGACCGGGCAGCCAGCCGCCAGAGCGGCGGCCGTATCGCCGCCCGCCGTCGAAAATGCGAGCGGGAAATTGGATGCGCCGAAGACGGCAACCGGACCGATGGGACGCTGTACCATCACCAGTTCGGGCCTCGGCGCGGGCTGGCGATCCGGCAGAGCCTCGTCGTGGCGGCGGTCGAGATAATCCCCCTTGCGGATGTGGGCTGCGAAGAGGCGAAGCTGGCCGGAGGTGCGGCCACGCTCTCCTTCGAGACGCGCGGCGGGGAGCCCGGTTTCCTGTGTGCCGATCTCGGTAATGTCGGCGCCTCGGGCTTCAATCTCATCGGCAATGGCTTCAAGAAACGCAGCCCGTTCCTGACGCGTGCAACGCGAATAGGCCTCGAAAGCAGCTTCCGCCGCCTGAACCGCACGATCCACGAGGTCAGGGGTGCCAATCGCAAAGCGATGCGCCGGACCATGCGCCGGGGACGATGCGAATGTGTCGCCGCCAGCGGTCCATTCGCCGGCTATCAGGTGCTTTCCGTGTGGGGTGAAGGGCATCGGTCCCCTCCTTCAATTTTGAGTTTCGGATCATCTGGCGCAGGCAGGAAGCGCTGGGTTATGACTTGTGCATCTTGCATAGGCTGTTATCTGCATACAAAATGTATGCAAGATTGCAACCCGGCAACCGGAGGAAAGGATATTTTATGACCGAGACCACGCTGGCCATCGGCGACCTCGAGCACATTGTCGAGGCGATCATGCGCAAGGGAGGCTTGTCGCCGCTCCATGCGGGCGCGCTCACACGGGCAATCGTGGCGGGAGAGCGCGACGCCTGCAAATCCCACGGCGTCTACCGTGTCGAGGGCTGCCTGCGCACCATCAAGGCCGGCAAGGTCGTGCCGGATGCCGAGCCTGAACTGACCAGCGATGACAGCGCCATCGTACGCGTTGCGGCAAAGGGCGGCTTCGCCAATGCCGCTTTCGAGCTCGGCGCCCCGGTGCTGGCCGAAAAGGCCCGGCAGTTCGGGCTCGCGGCCCTGGTGATCAACGACTGCACGCATTTTTCGGCTCTCTGGCCCGAGATCGAGGCGCTGACCGCGCATGGGCTTGCCGCCATGGCCATGTGCCCGAGCTATGCCAGCGTCGCCCCTTCCGGCGGCAGCGGCCCGCTTCTGGGCACCAACCCGTTCGCCTTTGGGTGGCCACGGCCCGGGAGGACCCCCTATGTGTTCGACTTCGCCACCAGCGTTGCGGCACGCGGCGAGATCGAGCTTTATCGCCGTGCCGGCAAGCCCCTGCCGGAAGGCTGGGCGATCGACACGGATGGAAAACCCACGACGGACCCGGAAGCCGCGCTCAATGGTGCGATGCTGCCCTTTGGCGGGCACAAAGGATCGGCCATCTCGACCATGATCGAGCTGCTGGCCGGGGTGATGATCGGCGATCTGACGAGCCCGGAAGCGCTGGAAGCGCTTGGCACCACCGCTCTGGCGCCGGCCCATGGCGAGTTGATCCTGGCCTTCGACCCGGCCCGTTTCGCACAGGGACGGGCGGGCGACCCGATGGCGCGCGCCGAGACCCTGTTTGAAGCGATGGTCGGCCAGGGAGCACGGCTCCCCTCGCAGCGCCGGTTTGCCGCACGGGAGAAGGCGCTTGCCGAAGGCATCCGCCTCACTGCCGAAGAAATGGCGCTGCTCGAGCATCTGCGCAAGAAGGGCCTCGACGCCGTTTAAACACAGGAGCCCTCCCGATCCGGGAGGGCTCTTCAATAAGATCAGGCTGCGTATTTTGCCACAGCGCCCGGCAGCTTGCTCCAATTCGCGTACCAGTCGCGGAACAATTTGTACTGCGCCTCGGCATAGCCACGCTGGCTCTCCGAGAGTTCATCCGTCTCATTGAAGTGCAGGCGGTATTCCTCGTCTCCGTTCAGCACCATCAGGTATTTGTAGTAGAGAACGAGATCCGCACCCTCATCGAAGGAGGAGAGCACTGCAAGCGCTGCATCGAGCTCGGAAGCCCGCTGCCGCGCATCCGCATCGCCGGCCGCAGCAGCCTGGCTCAGCGCGACGAGATGCAGGACTTCGCGGGGAAGCACATTGCCGATGCCGGTGATGGCACCATCGGCGCCGCAGTTGACAAAGCCGTGATAGACCGTGGTGTCGACACCGATCATCAGCTTGATGTCAGGGTCGCCGCTGGTGATGTTCTCCGCCGCATAGCGCAGATCGGCTGCGCCGCCGAATTCCTTGAAGCCGACCAGGTTGGGATGCTCGGCACGCAGGGCGAAGAAGAGGTCCGCCCGGGTGGCAAACCCGTAATAGGGGCTGTTGTAGATCACCGCCGGCAGATCGGGCGCAGCCGAAAGAATGGCCTTGAAGTGGTTCCTCTGCGCGGCCGGCGAGCTGCCGCGCGACAGGACACGCGGGATGACCATGAGACCCTCGGCACCAACCTCGGCCGCATGCGCCGCATGGGCCACGGCGCTTGCCGTGTTCACCGCTCCCGTGCCGACGATGACCGGCACGCCAGCCTCAACCAGCCGGGCAACGCCTTCCATGCGCTGCGCGTCGGTCAACAGCGGCCAGTCGCCCATGGATCCGCAATAGACCACGGCGCGCATGCCGGTATCGATCAATTCCTTGCCCTTGCGCACCAGCGCGTCGAAGTCGGGGCTGCGATCCGCCTTGCAGGGGGTCATCAGAGCGGGAATGCATCCCGAGAAAATATGGTTGGTCATGCCGATCTCCTTCAAATGCCTGATCTCATGCGCCGCAATGCATCCGCAGCCGGCCGCTCACAGTTTGGATCGCCTGCAAAATATCACTTGTATTTTTTTTGTCGACACAAATTTTCGCGAAGTGGCACTGCTGCATTTCAGGGGCGGAGCGCTTTCCTGGGTGCTGCCCCTAAAGCGCGATCTTCTGGCGGTGGTCGCGGGCGATCATGTTGCGAATCTGCTCAACGATCTGGTCGGCGTGCTCATTGGCCAGCGCATCGGCCTTTTCCACATCGCGCACTTCGATGGCCGCGATCATGTCCTCGTGCTCGACGACATAGCGTTTTGGCAATTGATCGTTGAACGAGGAATAATAAAGCCGAAGGAGCCGGCGCCCCTCATCGAGGAGGCGCAAAAACAGGCTTTCATAATAGGGGTTGCGGGCCGCTGCGGCGATGGCCGCATGGAATTCGCGATTGGTGGCGATCATCGCCAGCGCGTCCTGTTCCTCGACGGCTTTGGCAAATTCGGCCTGGCGTGCGCGGATCGTGACGAGATCGTCCGCCTGATGATTGAGCGCGGCGAGCCGCGTCGTCACGCGATACATCAAGGTCAGCGCATCGAAGAAGGTGTGCAGGTTCAGGAAGTCGATATTGGCGACCACGGTGGAGCGGTTGGGCAGGGTCGTGACCAGCCCCTCGCCAGCCAGACGCACCAACGCTTCCCGAATGGGCGTGCGCGACATGGAAAGACGTTGTGCAAGCTGGATTTCGTCAATCGGCGTGCCAGGCGCCAGGGCGAGGTCCAGTATTTCGTCACGCAGCACGTTATAAACGAACTGAACGCCGGAACCGCGCTTGCGTTCGGCGGGTTTGCGCGTGGCGGCTTCGGACATGTCTGATCCTCATGTGTACAAGAAAAATACTGTTAGGAATGAAAGGGTGTCATCGTCAAGGGTACAGCGAGACCTGTTTGCCGGACTTGAGCACCTCAAAGCGGAGTGGCTGTGGAGTTGTTCGTCAACAGAGGGAATACGCATCCCCCACGGCCCGCCGGCAGGTCGCATGGATCAGTCTCCTGCTCAATCGGCTTTTGCGAAATGAGCAATCTGGTCCGCCTGGGCCTTCTTGAACGCGGGGCGCTCAACGATCCGTTTGACATAGGCGTCGCTCGCCGGCCGCTCCCCGAAAGACCGGATTTTTGGCACTCGCAGAGCATCAGCCATGAGCAGATCTGCTACGGTGAAACGATCAGCCGCAAGCCATTCCCGTTCAGCCAATACGTTTTCCAGATGGCTAAGCCGGCTTTCCAGCCAGCCGGTCAATTGGTTTTTCTCTGCGCCCCTCACTTCCAGAAACCACCAGGGGACGGAAACCATTTCGACCGAATTGAGCGCGGCAACCAGCCATTGCAGGGTCTGCGCTTCCCCGGCGGGGTCTCGCGGCATCAGCTTTTCGCTTTTCCGGGCCAGATGCAGCAGGCATGCGCCGCTCTCGAACAGTTCGAGATCACCGTCGCTCAGAAACGGAATCTGGCCGAAGGGCTGGTGCGCAAAATGTTCGGGTCCGCGGTCTTTGAAGGGAACCGTGCAAACGGTGTAGGCAAGCCCGGCCTCCTCGCATGCCCATCTCAGCCTTAAATCGCGCACAAAACCGCGGGGACCTTCCGGAACCCAGTCATATGTCCAGACAATCAGATCACTCATGACATCCAATCCAGCTCAACCGGCGCTCCCCAAGCGACATGATGCCGCCGGCACGATTGCCTGACTTTCCCTGCGGATCAAGGTGCGTGGAGCAGCGCCCCCGAAGGAGCGGTCGATCTGTCGGAATTTCAGAGGAAAACTGGTGGAGCCAAGGGGAGTCGAACCCCTGACCTCTTGAATGCCATTCAAGCGCTCTCCCAACTGAGCTATGGCCCCACACTCCGGCGATATGGCCGGTCGCCGTCTCCGGCGAAGAGGTCCGGATGGCCCGCCGGGCCAACCGTGTGGGCGGCTTCTAAACCCGCCCGGCGGGAAGATCAAGCCCCGATTTGCACCCCCGCGTCACTTTTGGTGCGAGGGTGGAGCCGTTCTTCCCGGGTAAGCTGAAAAATCAGCTTTCGTCGTCGTCGTCGCCGACGCCGATGAAGTCCTTTACGTCGTCATCATCGTCGTCTTCGTCGTCATCAAGGAAGGTATCGTCGTCGTCGTCGCCGAGGTCGACATCATCGTCATCGTCGTCGAGATCCGGGATTTCAGTTTTATCGCTGGAAGATGCTTCATCGTCCGCATCCTCGAGAGAAACCACCTCCGGCGCATCTTCCTCGCCGTCCAGCTCCTTTTCCTCCACTTCGTCTTCTTCATCCATGGAGGTGTCGCCGCCAGCCTCGAAGAAACTGCGCGGGTAGGTCTGGCCCGTGTAGGGAGAGACGATCGGGTCCTTGTTCAGGTCGTAGAATTTGCGCCCCGTTTCCGGGCAGACGCGTTTTGTTCCAAGTTCCGGTTTAGCCACCTTGCTGCCTCATCGTCTTGCGGTCGGCCCAGCCTGCGACGGCTCCATCGCGGCCGGCACCGGAAGCGCTTCCTGCCTTACTGAAAATTTCGGTCCCCATAACGGCAAGTCGCGCACCTGTCAAAGCCTAATACGCACCCCGGAAAGGGCTCTCCTCCCAAGGCTCACTCTCTTTACAACCCCGTCAGGGGCCATCCGTCAACCGGGGGATGACCGACTATCCTCATCATGCTAGAGCGAACGGATAAAATCCTCGAATAATCTGCCATTGGCAGAATGCCTACCATCAGGGACCACAGAATGCATACGACCGAGCCGCGCCCCATGAGCGCCAGAAAATCAGACGCCCTTTCGGGCCGGGCCCGCGTGCCCGGTGACAAGTCGATTTCGCACCGGGCGCTGATGTTTGGCGGGCTGGCCGCTGGCGAGACCCGCATTACCGGCCTCCTGGAAGGCGAAGACGTGCTGCGCACCGGCGAAGCCATGAAGGCCATGGGTGCGACCATCGAAAAGCGCGGCGATGAATGGATCGCGCACGGGACCGGCAATGGCGCCCTGCTGGAACCCGAGGCACCGCTCGATTTCGGCAATGCCGGCACCGGCGTACGGCTGACCATGGGTCTTGTGGGCTCCTATGACATGACGACACGCTTCATCGGCGACGCGTCCCTTTCCAAACGGCCCATGGGCCGGGTGCTGGATCCCTTGAAGGAAATGGGGCTGCAGGTGCTTTCCGCCGAGCCGGAGGACCGTCTGCCGATCACGCTGCGCGGACCGAAACACGCAACCCCCATCTCCTACCGCGTGCCGATGCCGTCTGCGCAGGTGAAGTCGGCAGTGCTGCTCGCCGCGCTCAACACGGCCGGTGTGACCACAGTGATCGAGCCCGTGGCCACCCGCGACCATACGGAGAAAATGCTGGCAGGCTTCGGTGCCTCGCTTGAGGTGGAAACCGATGCCGACGGTGTGCGTCACATCCGCATCGAGGGTCAGCCGAAACTCATCGGCCAGACCATTGCCGTTCCCGCCGACCCGTCTTCGGCCGCCTTCCCGCTGGTGGCCGCGCTGATCGTGCCGGGCTCGGATGTGGTGATCGAGAGCATGCTCATGAACCCGACCCGCACCGGGCTCGTCACCACACTCATGGAGATGGGCGCGGACATCGAAATCCTGGAGCGCCGCAACGAGGGCGGCGAGGACGTGGCGGATCTGCGTGTGCGCGGTTCCGAACTCAAGGGCGTGACCGTGCCGGAAGGCCGCGCACCCTCCATGATCGACGAATATCCCGTGCTTGCCGTGGCGGCCTCCTTTGCCGAGGGAGACACGGTGATGCAGGGGCTGGAAGAGCTGCGCGTGAAGGAATCCGACCGGCTTTCCGCCGTGGCCGACGGGCTCAAGGCCAATGGCGTCGAGTGCGAAGAAGGCGAGGCCTCGCTCAGGGTCACGGGCCGCCCTGGCGGCAAGGGGCTTGGCGGCGGCACGGTCAAGACGCATCTCGACCATCGCATCGCCATGAGCTTCCTCGTCATGGGGCTGGCGACCGAAAAGCCGGTCACCATTGACGACCAGACGATGATCGCCACCAGTTTTCCCGATTTTACCGCGCTCATGACGCGGCTCGGCGCAACGCTGGACTGACACCCGGATCGGAATGG
The DNA here is from genome assembly GCF_057196525.1 of Nitratireductor sp. ATLC21. NCBI lineage: Bacteria > Pseudomonadati > Pseudomonadota > Alphaproteobacteria > Hyphomicrobiales > Phyllobacteriaceae > Nitratireductor > Nitratireductor sp. ATLC21. Next base: position 77,676 of record NZ_JBXUOU010000003.1, read on the forward strand.
GAGAGAGCAAATGACCGGACTGAAGGTAGCCATGATCATTGGCGGCGGTAGCGGCATGGGCGCCGCGGCGGTCCGCAAGCTGGCAAAAAGCGGTTTTGAAGTCGCTGTCATGTCATCGTCCGGAAAGGGCGAGGCGCTCGGGAGGGAGCTCGGCGGGCTGGGTTTCACCGGCTCCAACCTTTCCCCGGACGATCTCAAGCGCTTCACCAACGCGACGATGGAGCGTTTCGGCCGCATCGACGCGCTGGTGAACGGTGCCGGCCACGGGCCGAAGGGCGATGTGCTCGATATCTCCGACGAAGACTGGCATCAGGGCATGGAGGTCTACCTGCTTAACGTGGTGCGCGCCACACGGCTCGTCACGCCCATCATGCAGGCGCAGAAATCGGGCGCCATCGTCAACATCTCCACCTATGCCACCTTCGAGCCGGAAGCGGCCTTTCCGACCTCCGGCGTGTTCCGCGCGGGGCTTGCCGCCTTCACCAAGCTCTTCTGCGACAAATATGCGGCCGAGGGCCTGCGCATGAACAATGTGCTGCCGGGCTTCATCGATTCCCTGCCGGAAAAGGAAGACCGCCGCGCGCGCATTCCCATGGGCCGCTATGGCACGGTGGAAGAGGTGGCCGAGCTCATCGCCTTTCTTGCCGACGAGAAATCCAGCTACATCACCGGCCAGAACATCCGCATCGATGGTGGCATCACGCGCTCGGTCTGACGACATGGACGGAAGATTGACCATCGCCATCGACGGGCCGGCCGCCTCCGGCAAGGGCACGCTCGCGCGCCGGCTGGCGGCGCATTACGGCCTGCGCCATCTCGACACCGGGCTCACCTATCGCGGTGTTGCAAAGGCGCTGATCGAGGCCGGCCAGCCGCTCGACGACGAGGCGATTGCCGAAAGGGCCGCGCGCGCGCTCGATCTCGGCGCGCTCGACCGTACCGTGCTTTCCCAACACGGCATCGGCGAGGCCGCCTCGAAAGTGGCGGTCATGCCCGAAGTGCGCAGGGCACTGGTGGACAAGCAGCGTGCCTTTGCGAGCGCCCCGCCGGGCGCCGTGCTGGACGGGCGCGACATCGGCACGGTGGTGTGCCCCGATGCCGATGTGAAGCTCTATGTGATCGCAAGCGCCGAGGTGCGCGCCACGCGCCGATGGCGCGAGATCGAGGCCGGTGGCGGCAGCGCCGACTATGCGCAGATCCTCGCCGATATCGAGCGGCGCGACGCCCGCGACATGGGCCGAAAGGACAGTCCGTTAAGGCCGGCAGACGATGCGCACTTGCTCGATACGAGCGAAATGGATATAGAGACGGCGTTCCAGGCGGCCTGCAAACTGGTGGATGCCAGACTGGCAGCCCGGAACGAGAACTGAAAGTCTGAACTGAAAGAACCGTCTGCCACGCATTCTTTGCGCCGGATCTGCCGCTTCACGCGGCCTTGAGAGCGATCCGCTCGGATGCATGAACGGACAAACGCAACACGAACCACCGGCGCTTTTGCCCCGCTTCAATGACAGGGGCTTTTCAGGAGCATCAATGTCAGAACTCAATCCGTCTCGCGATGATTTCGCGAGCCTTCTCGCAGAATCCTTCACCGAACGCGACGCCGCCGAAGGCTCCGTCGTAAAGGGCCTCGTCACCGCCATCGAAAAAGACATGGCGATCGTTGATGTCGGCCTCAAGGTCGAGGGCCGCGTGCCGCTCAAGGAATTCGGCGCGAAGGGCAAGGAAACCGATCTCAAGGTCGGCGACGAAGTCGAAGTCTATGTCGAGCGCATCGAAAACGCGCTTGGCGAAGCCATGCTGAGCCGCGAGAAGGCACGCCGCGAGGAAAGCTGGGTCAAGCTGGAAGCGAAGTTCAACGCCGGCGAGCGCGTCGAGGGCTTTATCTTCAACCAGGTCAAGGGCGGCTTCACCGTCGATCTGGACGGCGCCGTGGCCTTCCTGCCGCGTTCGCAGGTGGACATCCGTCCGATCCGCGACGTCACCCCGCTCATGCACACCCCGCAGCCCTTTGAAATCCTCAAGATGGACAAGCGCCGCGGCAACATCGTCGTGTCCCGCCGCACGGTTCTCGAAGAGAGCCGCGCCGAGCAGCGCTCCGAGATCGTCCAGAACCTCGAAGAGGGTCAGGTGGTCGAAGGCGTGGTCAAGAACATCACCGATTACGGTGCGTTCGTGGATCTGGGCGGCATCGACGGCCTGCTGCACGTCACCGACATGGCATGGCGCCGTGTCAACCATCCGACCGAGATCCTCAACATCGGTCAGACGGTCAAGGTGCAGATCATCCGCATCAACCAGGAAACCCACCGCATCTCGCTGGGCATGAAGCAGCTCGAGGCCGATCCGTGGGACGGCATCGGCGGCAAGTACCCGCTTGGCAAGAAGGTCATGGGCCGCGTCACCAACATCACCGACTACGGGGCGTTTGTGGAGCTGGAGCCGGGCATCGAAGGCCTGATCCACGTTTCGGAAATGTCCTGGACGAAGAAGAACGTTCATCCGGGCAAGATCCTCTCCACCACGCAGGAAGTCGAAGTGGTGGTGCTGGAAGTGGATCCGGTCAAGCGCCGCATCTCGCTCGGTCTCAAGCAGACGCTCGAGAACCCGTGGGAGGCATTCGCCCGCAACCACACCGTCGGCTCCGTTGTCGAGGGCGAGGTCAAGAACAAGACCGAGTTCGGCCTGTTCATCGGTCTCGATGGCGATGTGGACGGCATGGTTCACCTCTCCGATCTCGACTGGAACCGTCCGGGCGAGCAGGTGATCGAGGAGTACAACCGTGGCGACATGGTGAAGGCGCAGGTTCTCGACGTGGACGTCGAGAAAGAGCGCATCTCCCTCGGCATCAAGCAGCTTGGCCATGACGCCATTGGCGAGGCCGCCGCTTCCGGCGAGCTGCGCAAGGGTGCCGTGGTGACCTGTGAAGTGACCGACGTGAAAGACGGCGGCCTTGAGGTTCGCCTGGTCGATCACGATGTCGAAAGCTTCATCAAGCGCTCCGACCTGTCGCGTGACCGCGCCGAGCAGCGCCCCGAGCGCTTCTCCGTCGGCCAGAAGGTGGACGCCCGCGTCACCGTCTTCGACAAGAAGACCCGCCGCATCAGCGTCTCGATCAAGGCTCTGGAGATTGCGGAAGAGAAGGAAGCCGTGGCACAGTTCGGTTCCACCGACTCCGGCGCCTCCCTCGGCGACATCCTCGGCGCAGCCCTGAAGAACAAGGGCGGCGACGACGAATAAGCCTTACGGCTTTATCGGATGAGAAATGAAAACCCCGCCGGAGCGATCCGGTGGGGTTTTTTGATTGGGGGGAGGGTTGTGCGCGGCCTTAGATCAGGAGGCGTATTCAGCTTTGACGATTCTAGCGGCTACCGTTTGCTGTGTCAGACAATATGTCTGATTAGGGATGAAAACCGGTCAACCGGATGATAGAAAATATCTGGCAGCTATGCGGACAGAGCGGACACTGGCGCGTTCAGCTGTAGCTTCTGACGACGGCGACGCAGTTGGCCTTGGCACTTGTGAAGTCGAACACATGGCAGAAGCGTCGAGTCTGCCCGTTCGCGAATATCACCTCTCCGCTCGCAGCACCGACCTTGCCATGCGAAATCGCGTGCTGGACAGTGACAGAGCTTGGTCTCGGCCGATTTCCAAGATGCTTAAGAACCGCACTCTTTCCCGAGATTGGCTCGGTTGAGGGATTCTCCCAGATCACGTCTTCGCTGAACGCGCTCGGCTCAGCGTCACCGCATTCCATAGCGACCGCCATATCCTGAGCGAACTTGTTCTTCGGTGAATTGCCACAGTCCTTGCTGCCTTGCACTTGGATCAACGTCGCCTCCCTGCTTGGTTCATTCTCAACATACGACCGATTTTCTGAGGGTCAAAGCGGGCTCTAAGTGGCCATCCCACCTTACCAACAAGCCACAGTAACTCGCTTTCAGGAAAAGGCTTCTATCGGCGCGCGCGGTCAGGTTTGTCTAAAGCTTGAGGGGGACGATCAAGCAGCAACAGCGGAAGGCGGCACCGCGAACGTTGCCTCCTGCAACCGCGAGCCGCCAATCTCTGTTTTGGCCTGACTCGCACAAAGGAAGGCTTCCGTAGAATGTGGTATCTCACGCAAAACTCAGATAGTTTCCTTGTGCTATTCAGAGCCAAATTTGCCCGCCAACATCAACGAGAAGCAGGACGTCCGGAGAAAACATGCCCCGCCCCAAGACCGTATCTGATGAGGAAGTTCTCGGGGCCGCTCTGGATGTCTTGGTAAGCCGCGGCATGGTCTTCACCTTGTCGGACATAGCACGGCATGTGGGCCTCTCCCGTGCGACTTTAATCCAGAGATTCGGTGATCGAGATTCGATCCTGCGAAAAATTGCCGAGCAAGAGCTCGAGGCGACCCGTTCATGGCTCGACGGACTTTCGGTAGTCGAAGGCCCTGACGCACTTTGGCAATTTCTCGAAACGATCGTCTGCAGCATGGGAAAAGGAGATGGTTTTTTTGCCCGTGTCCAAATCGCAGCTTTCGAGTCGCGTGACCCCAGCTTGCGATCGCTGGCTCACCAAAGATATGCCCTTGTCCAGGAGGCCATTGCTGCCCGGCTTCCAAACAGTGCGGAACCGCTCGAAATAGCAAAGCACCTTCATGCCATCATTGCAGGAGCCACAATGCAATGGGTTGTCACTGACGGAGCCCAAGGTTTGTCCGAATTCGTCCTTCGCAGGCTTTGGTGGGCGGTCGACAACCTCAGGCAACAAGACTTGACATAGCCTTGGTCACACCAATATATAACCGACATGTAGGTTATATATATCGGAACCCCGACATGCATCGCCGAGAGTTTCTTGGTGGGCTAGCTGCTTTGGTGGCAGTGCCGCAGGCCACCTTCGCCAAAATGAATGGGCAGCAAAATATGAAGATGATCGAGACACAGGGCATCCGAATTGCCACACAAGCCTTCGGCTCACCTGACGACCCTGCTCTGATTATGGTGATGGGCGCGACGGCTTCCATGCTGGGGTGGCCGGATGAACTTTGCGATGCCCTTGCGAACCGCGGGTTTTAGTCATCCGGTTTGATCATCGCGATACCGGACAATCGACAACCGTGCAGCCCGGCGAGGCGCGCTATGCGGTGGAAGACATGGCAGCGGATGTAGTCGGGGTTATGGACAGCTACGGTCTGGACAGCGCCCACCTCTTGGGAATGTCCTTGGGCGGCTACATCTCGCAGATCGTTGCCCTGACAGTTCCTGATCGCGTCCGCTCGTTGACGCTTCTTGCTTCGGAGCCACTTGGCTGGGACGGACCCGCCTTGCCTGGCATATCCCAGGAATTTCTCGATCATTTTGGCAAATTGGCTTCCTTGAACTGGGCGAACACGGCTGAGACGACGGAGTTCTTGCTAGGCAGCGAACGGCTAAGCGCCGGTTCGGGTCAGAATTTTAACGAACCCTATATGCGCCGTCGCATCGCACAGATACTTGCGCGCACTTCCAGCCCTGCCAGTATGTTCAATCATGCCACGCTCACCACGCGGCATGACTGGACTGGCCGTTTTCGTGACATCAGCGTTCCGGTTCTGATCATTCACGGTGCGGAGGATCCTATCCTGCCCGTTGAAAATGGTGAAGCGCTCGCTGCGGGTATCGCAGGATCCAAGCTGATCGTCATGGATGGCGTCGCGCATGAACTGCCTCTGTGCAGGGTTGAGGCCATTGCTGAGCAGATTGCGGGCAGCCTCAAGCACTAAGATCGCCTTTGACGTTCATCAGGGGGCTGGCAAGCAGCCATTAGCTGCATATCCAAACATGATCATTTCGGGCTCAGAGCAGACGTTCACTGCTATAAGGTTTGAGTGGGCGCTATAAGCTCGAAAGCGGGCACGCTGGCACGCGACGCACCTTACCTTCACCCCCTCTCACCAATGCGGCGGCTTGGTCACGGGCACATCGCCTGCTGTCTGCTCTTCCAGCTCCATGAAACGCTCCGAAAGCCGTTCGAGCTTTTTCTTCAGCGCTTCCGTCTCGCGCCACTGGCGCGTCAACTCGGCGGAAAGCTCTTCGATGGTCTTTTCCTGCTCGGCGGCCAGGATTTCCAGCTTCGTGATGCGGTCTTCGCTCATGGCGCGCTTCTTTCTGCGGTTTCGGTGCATTCTCGCCCGCGGAAATTGACAAGCAAGGCCTGATTTGTCGAGAGTGAATGACGGTTCCTTTCGCCGTGCCCTTCCCGCGTCGGTTGGCAGGTGGCGGGCCCGCGTGATAGGAATTTGACCAAACGATAAAAACGGGGAAGCGGGCCGCCGATGGCTGAAACGGCAATCGAGCTCAAGGGCATCAGCAAGAGCTTTGGCGCGGTTCATGCAAACCGCAACATCGATCTCAAAATCGAAGCCGGGACGATCCACGGGATTATCGGCGAGAACGGGGCCGGAAAATCGACCCTGATGTCGATCCTCTATGGCTTTTACCAGGCCGATCGCGGGCGGATCGACGTGGGCGGCAAGAAGGCCGCGATCAACACGCCGAGCGACGCCATCGCGCTGGGCATCGGCATGGTGCATCAGCACTTCATGCTGGTGCAGAATTTTTCCGTGCTGGAAAACGTGATCCTGGGGGCCGAAGGCGAGGCGCTGCTCAACACCTCGATCGCCAAGGCGCGCTCGGAGCTGGAGCGGCTGGAGCGCGACTACGGGCTGGAGGTGAACCCCGACGCCATCATCGAGGATCTGCCGGTGGGCCTGCAGCAGCGGGTGGAAATCCTCAAGGCGCTCTATCGCGGCGCGGATATCCTCATCCTCGACGAGCCGACCGGCGTCTTGACGCCGGCGGAGGCGGACCATTTGTTCCGCATTCTCGAACAGCTCAAGGAAGAGGGAAAAACCATCATCCTCATCACCCACAAGCTGCGCGAGATCATGGCGATCACCGACAATGTCTCGGTCATGCGGCAGGGCACGATGGTGGCAACCCGCAAGACCGCCGAGACAAGCGTGGAGGAGCTGGCCGAGCTGATGGTGGGCAGGCGCGTTCTGCTTCAGGTGGAAAAGGGCGAGGCAAGCCCCGGCGAGGTGCTGCTTTCGGTGCGCAATCTGACCGTGAAGGATTCGCGCGGCGTCACCATGGTCGACAATGTGTCGCTCGATGTGCGCGCGGGCGAGATCGTCGGCATTGCCGGCGTGGCGGGCAATGGCCAGTCGCAGCTTCTCGATGCCATCACCGGTGTGCGCAAGGCCGTCTCCGGCACAGTGACGCTGGATGGCGAGCCGGTGGACCTGACAGGCGCGGCCGATCCCGCCGACCTGCGCGCGCGCGGCATGGCCCATGTGCCCGAAGACCGGCATCATGTGGGGCTTGTCCTGCCTTTCGAGGAAAACGAAAACGCCATGCTCGGCTATCACCGGCAGGCAAAATATCTCCATGGCCCGTTCCTCAACATCGAGGCGATCCGCGCCGATGCGCGCGAGAAGATCGAGAAATACGACATCCGCCCGCCCGACTGCCGACTGAAGACGGCGAACTTCTCCGGCGGCAATCAGCAGAAGATCGTGCTGGCGCGCGAGATGGAGCAGGACCCGAAGGTGCTGATCGTCGGCCAGCCGACGCGCGGCGTGGATGTGGGCGCCATCGAGTTCATTCACAAGCGGTTGATCGACATGCGCGATCAGGGCAAGGCGGTGCTTCTGGTGTCGGTCGAGCTCGATGAAATCCGCTCGCTCTCCGACCGCATCCTGGTCATGTTCGCCGGCCGCGTGGTGGGCGAACGCGGGCCCGAAGCCAGCGAAGGCGAACTCGGCCTGCTCATGGCCGGCGTCGAGGAAAAGGAGGCGGCGGAATGAGCGCGCCTTATGCGAAACTGCCCGCTTGGGCCGATTACGGGCTGATCCCGCTCATCAATCTCGCCGTCGCTTTTCTGGTGGCCGGGCTGGTGGTGATGCTTGTGGGGGAAAACCCCTTTCGCGCTGCCGCCATTCTGGTGGAAGGGGCGCTGGGCCGCGGGCAGAACATCGCCTACACGCTCTATTACGCGACGAGCTTCATCTTCACAGGGCTCGCCGTGGCCGTCGCCTTCCATTGCAGCCTGTTCAACATTGGCGGCGAGGGGCAGGCCTATGTGGGCGGGCTGGGCGTGGCGGTGGTGTGCCTCGCCTTCGACAGCATTCTGCCCTGGTGGGTGGTGTTTCCGCTGGCCATTCTGGGCGCGGCTCTGTTTGGCGCGGCATGGGCCTTCATCCCGGCCTATTTCCAGGCAAAGCGCGGCTCGCATATCGTCATCACGACGATCATGTTCAATTTCATCGCCGCAAGCCTGATGGTCTATCTGCTGGTGAATGTGCTGAAGCCCGCGGGCGCGCAGGCACCCCAGACGCGCAATTTCCTTGAAGGCGGACAACTGCCCAAGCTCAACTGGGTGCTGGAGGCGATGGGCTTTTCCATCCGCTCCGCACCGTTCAACCTCTCCTTCCTGCTGGCGCTTCTGGCGGCGTTTCTCGTCTGGGTGCTGATCTGGCGCACGCGGCTCGGCTATGAGATCCGTATGCGCGGTTTCAGCCCCAAGGCCGCGCGCTATGCCGGCGTCAGCGAAACGAAGATCATCATCATCACCATGCTCATCTCCGGCGCGCTTGCCGGCATGATGGCGCTCAACCCGGTGATGGGCGACCAGAACCGTTTGCAGATTGATTTCGTCACCGGGGCCGGCTTCGTCGGCATCGCCGTGGCGCTGATGGGGCGCTCCCATCCGGCGGGCATCGTGCCGGCGGCGATCCTCTTCGGCATGCTCTATCAGGGCGGTGCCGAGCTCGCCTTCGAGATGCCCAACATCTCGCGCGACATGATCGTCATCATTCAGGGTCTCGTCATCCTGTTCGCCGGCGCACTGGAGCACATGTTCCGGCCTTCGATACAGGCGCTTTTCGCCAGCCTAAGCCCGCGCTCGGCAGGCATAGAAGCGCAGCAGGGAGAGGGTGGCTGAGATGGATTTCTTTCATTCCCTGATCCTCGTTCTGGATTCGACGGTACGGTTATCCATACCGCTGCTTCTGGCGGCACTCGCCGGGCTCTATTCGGAGCGGTCGGGCGTGTTCGACATCGGCCTCGAAGGCAAGATGCTGGCCGGCGCATTTGCTGCCGGCGCGGCGGCGGCCGTAACCGGCTCCGCCTGGGCCGGCCTTGGCGCGGCGATGCTGATCTCGGTCTTCCTGGCGCTTGTGCATGGCTTTGCCTCCATCACCCATCGCGGCAACCAGATCGTCTCGGGCGTCGCGATCAATTTCATTGCCGCAGGCTCCACGATCATTCTCGGGCAGGCATGGTTCCGGCAGGGCGGACGCACCCCCTCGCTGCCGGGCGATGCCCGGTTTGGCGCCATCGAGCTGCCCTTTGCCGAGACGGTGCGCGATGTGCCCATCCTGGGCGAGATCTATTCCGAGCTCATCTCCGGCCATTCGCTGCTCACTTACGCGGCCTTCCTGCTCGTGCCCTTCACGTGGTGGGTGCTCTTCCGCACGCGTTTCGGCCTCAGGCTGCGGGCGGTGGGTGAAAACCCGGCAGCGGTCGACACGGCGGGCATCTCCGTCTCATGGCTGCGCTATCGCGCAGTCATCTGCACCGGCATCCTCACCGGCATGGCCGGCACCTACCTGTCGCTGGCGCAGAATGCCGGCTTCGTGAAGGACATGACGGCAGGCCGGGGCTTCATCGCGCTGGCAGCCCTCATCTTTGCCAAATGGAAGCCCGTGCCGGTGATGTTTGCCTGCCTTCTGTTCGGCTTTCTCGATGCGTTCGCAATCCGCATTCAGGGCACGCCCCTGCCGCTTGTCGGCCAGGTGCCGGTGCAATTCATGCAGGCCCTGCCCTATATCCTCACCGTGGTGCTTCTGGCCGGCTTTATCGGCAAGGCGGTGCCGCCGCGCGCCGGTGGCGTGCCCTATGTGAAGGAGCGGTGATGAGCGCCAGAGACCTCTTTTCCGCCGCCAGTGCGGCCATGAAAAACGCCTATGCCCCCTATTCGCGCTTTCCCGTGGGGGCCGCGGTCAGGACCGAGGCGGGCACCATCCATGCCGGCTGCAACATCGAGAACGCCTCCTATCCCGAAGGCTGGTGTGCGGAGACCACCGCGCTCGGCCATCTCGTCATGGCGGGCGGCGGCCGCGTGACGGAGATCGCCGTGGTGGCGGAGAAGATGCCGAAGATCATGCCTTGCGGCGGCTGCCGGCAGCGGCTGGCGGAATTTGCCACGGAAGATGCGGTGCTGCATCTGTGCGACACCAACGGCGTTCTGGAAACGGTGCCGTTTTCTGCGGTCTTTCCGCGCGGATTCAGTTTTGAGGATGGCAAATGAAACAGGCGGTCGATCGTCTGACGGAGCGGCTCAACGGGCTTGCCCCGCAGCTTGCGCTGGTGCTGGGCTCGGGGCTTGGCGGGCTCGTCAACGATGTCGAGGATACCGTGCGTATCCCCTATTCCGAATTACCGGGCTTTCCGCAAAGCGGCGTCACCGGCCATGCGGGCGAGATTGTTGCGGGGCGGCTTGCCGGCACGCCGGTCCTGATGCTCGCAGGCCGCGCGCACTACTATGAGCACGGCGATCCCGCCGCCATGCGCCCGGCGCTTGAGACCTTATGGGGCATAGGCATCACGCAGCTCATCCTCACCAATGCCGCCGGCTCCCTGCGCGAGGACATGCCGCCCGGCTCTGTCATGCTGATCGAGGATCACATCAATTTCTCGGGCGCCAACCCGCTGATCGGCGAAGGCAGCGACCGTCGTTTTGTCGGCATGAGCGAGGCCTATGATGCGGGCCTGCGCAAGAGCCTTGAGCAGGCGGCCCAGGAAACAGGCACACAATTGCACAAGGGCGTCTATATGTGGTTCTCCGGGCCCACCTTCGAAACCCCGGCGGAAATCCGCATGGCGCGCACGCTGGGTGCCGATGCGGTCGGCATGTCGACCGTGCCCGAAGTCATTCTCGCGCGCTATTTCGGGCTTCGTGTCGCCGCCTGCTCTGTCATCACCAATCTCGGTGCCGGCATGAGTGCGGGCGAACTCTCTCATCAGGAGACCAAGGACATGGCGCCCATCGGCGGGCAGCGCCTCGCCACCATTCTCGGCCAGCTATGCGCCGATGGCCTGCCGGCCGGTTGAGCGCGCGATGCTGCCGCAGGAGATCATCCGCAGGAAACGTGATGGCAAGGCGCTGACGGACGAGGAGATCGCCGCGTTCGCCACCGGGCTTGCAGATGACGCATGGAGCGAGGGGCAGATTGCCGCCCTTGCCATGGCCATTTTCCTTAACGGCATGGATCCGGCCGAGGGCGCAGCCCTCACGCTCGCCATGCGCGATTCAGGCACCGTGCTCGACTGGTCGGATCTGCCCGGCCCCGTGACGGACAAGCACTCCACCGGCGGTGTTGGCGACAATGTCTCCCTCATGCTCGCCCCCATCGTGGCAGCCTGCGGGGCGTTTGTTCCTATGATCTCCGGGCGGGGCCTTGGCCACACTGGCGGCACGCTCGACAAGATGGATTCCATTCCCGGCTACACGAGCCAGCCAGACCAGAAACGCTTTGCCGAAACGGTGCGCAAGGTGGGCTGTGCGATCATCAGTCAGACAGGCGATCTCGCACCCGCCGACAAGCGTTTTTATGCCGTGCGCGATGTCACCGGGACAGTGGAATCCATCCCGCTCATCACCGCCTCCATCCTGTCGAAAAAACTGGCCGCCGGCCTCTCGTCGCTTGTGCTCGATGTGAAATCCGGCAATGGCGCCTTCATGGGCGATGCCCGTGCGGCCCGGAAACTTGCCGAAAATCTGGTTCGTGTTGCGGGCGAAGCCGGGCTTTCAGCCTCCGCACTCATGACCGACATGAGCCAACCACTCGCCTCCGCCGCGGGCAATGCGGTCGAAGTTGTGAATGCGGTCGATTTCCTCACGGGCAAAAAACGCGACCGGCGGCTTCTGGATGTGACGCTGGCGCTGGCCGGCGAAATGCTCCTCTCCTCCGGCATCGCGGCAACCACGCGCGAAGCCTATGACCGCGCCCATGATGCCCTCGAGAGTGGGAACGCTGCAGAGCGGTTTGGCCAGATGGTCTCCGCCCTTGGCGGCCCGGCCAATTTCGTCGAAAATCCCGCGCGACATCTGCCTCGTGCGTCTTTCACCCTTCCCGTTCCTTGCGAGCAGGATGGATTCGTCAGCGCGATTGACACGCGCGCTGTTGGCATTGGTGTGATCGAGCTCGGAGGCGGCAGACGCTCTTCCGAAGACGTGATCGATCACTCGGTGGGATTCACCGATCTCCTGCCGCTCGGCGCATCAACACAGCGCGGACAGCCAATCTGCATGGTGCATGCATCGTCGGAAGACAGCGCTCGGCGCGCAGCGCGCCTTGTCTGCAGCGCCTATAGCATCACCGACGCGAAACCGAGGCCCCGCAAAACAATCCTGCGGCGTGTCACCGCAGAAATTTGAGAACATTTCGGGCTGCTCTCGAAAATCCCTTTATTGCTCAAGGATCAGAGCCCGATTCTCTACCTGAAAACGTGATAGACGATCCAGAAAGCTCATGCCGATCAGGATCTTGTTCAACGCGCGATCGTCGAGAACAACAGCATCGACGTTTTCCACATAGATGCGGCCGATCTCAAGACTGTCGATTGTGGCCGCTGCAGCACGCACCTTGCCGTTGGCCGTATTCACTTCATACTTGAAGTCAGACGGGCTCAAAGAAACCCCGATCCGGCGCGCGGTGTCGCGGTTGATCGCCACATAGGTCGCGCCGGTATCAATCATCGCCCCGAGCTCACGGCCGTTCAACTTGAACCGCCCCACATAGTGACCTGTCTCATCCGCGGTGATGCTGACTTTCCTGCCCAGAAGAACCGACGTTTCGCTGCTCACTGATGACGTCGTTTTCGCAGGACCTGCAACTGCGACCTGGTGCGGAGCCTCATCGGCACCCAAAGTCAGTGCCGCGTGCAGCAGCTCCCGATAGAATTCGGGGTTGCTTTGATAGAGGGCCGGAACGCCCCCTGCAGCGCCCGCCACGACCCCCAGCATGATCATCTTGCGAAACATCTGTTCCTTCCAGTTTGCAGCTGGAAGAACCATAGGAGCTGCCGACAATCATTCGCTTAACAAGGGCGACAACCATTCCGATTGGTTAAGTGCAGGTTACTTGGTGCCATACATGCGATCGCCGGCATCACCCAAGCCAGGGACAATATAGCCCTTTTCGTTCAGCCGCTCGTCAATCGACGCTGTGAAAATCGGTACATCCGGATGGGATTTTCGGAAATTCTCGACACCTTCCGGCGCTGCCAGGAGGCACAGGAAGCGCAGATTGGTGGCGCCACGCTCCTTGAGCTTGTCAACCGCGGCGATTGCAGAATTGGCTGTCGCCAGCATTGGATCCACAACGATCACCAACCGGTCGCCCAGGTCGCTCGGCGCCTTGAAGAAATACTCGATCGCTTCCAGCGTTTCATGATCGCGATACATGCCCACATGCGCGACACGCGCAGCCGGAACAAGATCAAGCATGCCGTCGAGGAGCCCGTTTCCGGCTCGCAGAACCGAGGCAAAAACGAGCTTCTTTCCTTCCAGCGTTGGTGAGTCGATAGGCTGAAGAGGCGTCTCTATTCGCTTCGTTGTGAGCTCCAGATCGCGCGTGACCTCGTAGCAGAGCAAGAGAGAGATCTCGCGCAGGAGGCGGCGAAAACCGGCTGTCGATGTTTCCTTGTCACGCATGATTGTGAGCTTGTGCTGGACAAGCGGGTGGTCAACGACAGTCACGCCCTGCATGTGATGTTCCCCGGATGCTGGTTTCTTGTTGGCGATACTAGAGCATCGAACTGAAAAGTGGAATCCGGATTTCGGCTATTCCGATGCTCCATCAATAGTTTAGATCGTCCATTGTGCGCCCGCATGGACGCACGGCGATCCAACCGCCTCACACGTTTCTGCATACCGCGAGCCTCATTGAGCCACAGTTTTAGCGTCGAGAGTGTCACGCAGGCGTCTGCGGGTGGTGTCATCGACAAAAGCCGCCTCGATGGCTGTTCGCGTCAGGCTATGCAGGATCGCATCATCGAGGCCGAAATGCGCTCGTGCCACGTGATACTCGTGACCGAGAGACGTGTGGAAATGCGGCGGATCATCCGAGTTGAGCGTCACACGGCATCCCGCCTGAAGCAAATCTGGGAGCGGATGGCTGGCATAATCCGGATAGACGTTCAACACGATGTTTGAGACCGGGCACACTTCCAGCACCACATTTTCCTCTACGAGCCGGCGTACCAGATCGGGATTTTCGATCGCGCGAACACCATGGCCGATGCGCGTGGGACGTATGTGGTTCAACGCTGCTTCCACGCTCTCCCAGACTCCGAATTCCCCGGCATGGACGGTCAGCCCGAGCCCCGCCTCGCGGGCGATCTCGAAGGCCTTTTCGTAGTCACGCACATTGCCGAAGCGCTCATCACCGGCCATCCCGAAGCCGGTCACCAGCGGATGTCCGCAAGCGGCAGCAAACCTGGCCGCATCCTCGACCGCACTCGCTCCGAAATGGCGCACGCCCGTTACGATAATCCGGCCTTCGATACCGGTTTTCGTCCGCGCCCGCTCAATCCCCTCGCCGAGGGCATTTGTATAAGCCATGCGGGACAAGCCTGCGCGTTCGGCGTGATCGGGCGAAGTGAATATCTCCGAGTAAATCGCCTCCTCGCCTGCCAGGCCTGTCAGATAATCCTCAGCCAGAAGCGCATAATCCTCCTCACTGCGGAACAGGCTCGCCGCGGCATCGTAGGCTGACAAAAAGCTTGTAAAATCGTGCCAGTGATAAGCCCCATCTCGAAGAAAATCGGATGTATCGACGCCATATTTGCGGGCCTGGGAAAGAACGAGTTCAGGCGAGGCAGCGCCCTCGATATGACAGTGAAGCTCGGCTTTGAGGACCATATGCGCTCCGTGTTAACCAGGCCGCGGGCGCGGCTGTTCATCGCGCTTTTGACAATAGCGCCAGAAGCGGCAATGAGCTATGGTCCCGGCGATTTCGAAAGGGTGATGATGTCAGATCAACGTACCACCGCCCAGGGCGGCATGGAGACGGCCTACGGTTTTCGTCAGGTGGACGAGAACGAGAAGCAGGGTCTGGTCAACACGGTGTTCCACCGCGTTGCAAAACGCTACGACGTGATGAACGACCTGATGTCCGCCGGGCTGCATCGCGCCTGGAAGGACGCCATGATTTCGTGGCTCGCACCTTCGAAAAAGCCGGGCTATCGCGCGCTGGATGTGGCGGGTGGTACAGGAGACATTGCCTTCCGCATCGTTGAGGCGTCCCGCCGCAACGCTGACGTGACAGTGCTCGACATCAATGGCTCCATGCTGGAAGTCGGACGTGAACGCGCCGAAAAGAGAGGCATTGCCGAAAACCTGACTTTCGTCGAGGCCAACGCGGAAGACCTGCCTTTCGAGAACAGCAGCTTTGATGCCTATACGATTGCGTTTGGCATTCGCAATGTCCCGCATATCGACCGGGCACTGGACGAAGCCTTTCGCGTCCTGAAACCCGGCGGGCGCTTTCTGTGCCTTGAGTTTTCGGAAGTCGAAATGCCGTTGCTCGACAAGATCTACGAAAACTGGTCCTTCCATGCCATTCCGCGCATCGGGCAAGCGGTGACGGGCGATGGTGAGCCGTATCGGTATCTGATTGAATCCATACGCAAATTCCCCAATCAGCAGAATTTTGCCGCCATGATCACCAATGCAGGATTCTCGCGCGTGACATGGCGCAATTATACTGGCGGGATCGCCGCCCTGCACTCCGGCTGGAAGATTTGACGGCGTATATATGAGCACGGTCGGCGCATATCTGAGGCTTGCACGTGCGGGCTGGATTCTCGTTCGCGAAGGCGTGGTCGCAGCCATGCCGGGCGACCAGCTCGAAGGCATGCCTCGTTTTGGCTGGCGTGTCGCAAAGGTGATGTCGCGGCGCCGTTCAGCACGACGCGACCGTCCCGAACGGCTGGCGCAAGCCGTCAACCGGCTTGGCCCTTCCTATGTGAAGCTTGGCCAGTTCCTGGCAACGCGCCCGGATGTTGTCGGCCATGACATGGCGCGGGACCTCTCCAGCCTTCAAGACCGGATGGACACGTTTCCCGAGGCCCAGGCTCGCGCCAGCATAGAAAATTCCCTTGGCCTGCCCGTCGATGAGCTCTTTGTGCAGTTCGATGGTCCGGTCGCCGCAGCGTCCATTGCTCAGGTGCACGAGGCGTTTGTGGATACCGGTGGGGCAGAACCACGAAAGGTGGCCGTGAAGGTCATTCGACCCGGGGTAAGGCGCCGGTTTCAGAACGATCTCGAAAGCTACTTTCTGGCCGCGCATCTGCAAGAGCGGTTCATGCCGTCCACCCGGCGTCTCAAGCCGGTAAAGGTGGCGGAGACACTGGCACAGGTGACGAAAATCGAGATGGATCTGCGACTGGAAGCTGCAGCCATTTCAGAGATACAGGAAAACACGAAGGACGATCCGGGCTTCCGCGTGCCTGCTGTCGACTGGCAGCGCACCGGCCGCGACGTGATGACCCTCGAATGGGTCAACGGCACGAAGATGTCGAACATCGATGCCCTGCGTGAGGCCGGCCACGACCTCGAAGCCCTCGCCAGGACGCTGATCCAGTCCTTCCTGCGCCATACATTGCGCGACGGCTTCTTTCACGCCGACATGCATCCCGGCAACCTGTTTGTCGAGGATGACGGCACCATCGTTGCCGTCGATTTCGGCATCACCGGGCGGATCGGGCGCAAGGAGCGGCATTTTCTTGCCGAAATCCTCTACGGTTTCATTACACGCGATTTTCGCCGGGTCGCTGAAGTGCATTTCGAGGCAGGTTATGTGCCCGCGCACCACGATGTCGCCGCCTTTGCGCAGGCGCTGCGGGCCATCGGTGAGCCGATCCATGGCCAGTCGGCCGAGACCATTTCCATGGCGCGGCTCCTGACACTGCTCTTCGAAGTCACCGAGCTTTTCGACATGCAGACCCGGCCCGAGCTTCTGCTGCTGCAAAAGACCATGGTCGTGGTCGAGGGCGTGGCCCGCACGCTCGATCCGCATTTCAATATGTGGAAGACGGCCGAGCCTGTCGTGTCCGACTGGATTGCTGCAAATCTCGGGCCACGCGGTATCATAAGAGATGCAGGCGAAGGCGTGGGGGCGCTTGCCTCTCTCATCCGCCAGGCGCCTGAACTGGCCGCACGCACGGAGCGTCTTTCCCGCGAGATCGACGCCATGGCCCAGAAGGGATTGCGTTTCGATCCCGAAACCGCCGAAGCAATCGGCGAGGCTGAAGCGCGCCATTCGCGCGGCGGACGCCTGGCGCTATGGGTGATCGCCATCGCCCTTGCCGCGATCGCCTGGCAGATGTCCTGATCCAAATCTCCTTGTGTTCACTCTGTGATGCACCGCCCCTTGTCCGGGTATAGCCGCGATGAATGCGATGCAAGCAGTGCTAGCAAACCATACCTAAGATACGGATTCACCTCGCTTATTCTGAGCACAAGAAGTGTGCATAAGGCAACGCCAGCACTGACAGTCATGCTGTCAGTGCGTTATGTCCAGACGTGAACGCGGCTGGCTGGGTAGCGTGCAGCGCTCCCGTCGCAACGTTAAGGTCAGAGTCTTTTTGTAATGGAGTAACGATGGCCACACTGACCATCCGAAATGTGGATGAAAAGGTCCGGCGCGCTTTGAAAAAACGCGCGGCTGAAAACGACGTCTCGATGGAAGAAGAGGTGCGCCGCATACTCGCAAAAAGTGTTCAGCCTCAAAAGAATACACGCAAAGACAAAATCCATCATCGCATTGAGCTGATCGAATCAGTCTCGATGAGACCCATTGGCCCGTTTGACCTGAAGGCCATCACTGACGAGATCTGGAATGGCCGTACACTTTGAAGCGAAATTCGTCATCGACACGTCGGCTTTGATTGCCATCCTGAACGGCGAAGAAGATGCGTCCCTCTTTCAGAACGCCCTCCTTCAGGCTGAACGGGTCCTCATCAGCACCACAACGACGTTTGAGGCTCACTGTGTTGCACGACACATTGCGCTGATCGATGGAACCGCGCGGCTAAACACTCTCCTCAAGGCAGTGGAGCCGGAAACTGTCGACTTCGACGACTGGCAATTGAGCATTGCCCGCAGGGCCTATGCAATCTACGGGATGGGGACCGGTCATAAAGCCGCGCTCAACATCGGAGACTGCTTCGCTTACGCGCTCGCCCGCAGCACTAACCTGCCACTTCTTTTCAAGGGCAACGATTTCGTTCATACCGATATCGAGCCAGCCTTGAAGCCGTCTTAAGAGAGCTTGCAACCATGACAGCCCCGCAGCAGACCCTTCGCAAATCGCGCATCCTGCTTTTGATCGGGGGTGGTATCGCAGCCTATAAATGCCTCGACCTGATCCGCCGCCTGCGCGAGCGTGGGGCAAGCGTGCGCTGTGTGATGACAAAGGCCGCACAGGAGTTCATCACACCGCTTTTCGTGGGCGCACTCTCGGCGGACCATGTCTTCACCGATCTGTTCGACCGCCAGGACGAACACGATGTCGGCCATATCCGTCTTTCGCGAGAGGCCGATCTTCTCGTCGTCGCGCCCGCGACAGCCGACCTGATGGCAAAGCTCGCCACCGGCCAGGCCAACGACCTCGCATCGACGGTGCTGCTGGCCACCGACAAGCCCGTTCTCATGGCGCCTGCCATGAACCCCCATATGTGGGAGCACCCGGCCACACAGCGCAATGCCAGAACGCTCCGGGAAGACGGGGTGCATTTCGTCGGTCCCAACCGGGGGGAGATGGCCGAAAGCGGCGAAGCAGGCGAAGGCCGCATGGCCGAACCGCTGGAGATCGTCGCAGCCATAGAGGCCCTGCTCGACACCGGCGAAAAGCCGCTTGCGGGGCGCAAGGTGATCGTTACCTCGGGACCGACCCATGAGGTGATCGACCCGGTTCGCTACATTGCCAACCGGTCTTCGGGCAAACAGGGTCACGCCATCGCTGCGGCACTTGCCCGCCTCGGGGCATCAGTTCACCTCGTTTCGGGCCCCGTCTCCATTCCGGACCCGCAGGGTGTCACGACCACCCATGTGGAGACGGCACGCCAGATGCGCGAAGCGGTGGAAGCCGCACTTCCTGCAGATGCCGGTGTCTTCGTCGCTGCTGTCGCCGACTGGCGTCCGGCTGTCGAGACTGCCGAAAAGATAAAGAAGAAGCAGGGCGAAGGTGCGCCCACGCTCGAACTCACCGAGAACCCGGACATTCTTGCCGGTGTCGGCCATCATGAGAAGCGCCCTGCGCTCGTCATCGGCTTCGCTGCCGAAACGCAGGACCTGTTCAAGAATGCGCGCGCAAAGCTGAACAAGAAAGGTGCCGACATCATCGTCGCCAACGACGTCTCGCATGACAGCGGCGTCGGCCCCGGTGGCGTGATGGGTGGCGACCGCAACAGCGTGGTGATCGTCAGCCGGGACGGACACGACGAATGGCCGGAGATGGGCAAGGACGATGTTGCAGAACGTCTGGCACAACTGATCGCGGATCGGCTCGGACCAAAAGAATGACCCTGCAAACCCCGGTTCTCGAAACAGAGCGCCTCGTGCTGCGTGCGCACTCCATCGCCGATTTCGAGGCCTTCGCCCGACTCTGGTCGCTGCCTGAAGCCACGCGCTTTACCTCGGGCAAACCGCTCATCGGCGAAGATGCCTGGCGCCGTCTCGCCATGCATCGCGGCATGTGGGACCTGATGGGATTCGGCTATTTTGCTGTGACGGACAAGGCGACGGGTTCTTTTCTGGGCGATGCCGGCGTTCAGGAAGCGCGGCGCACTATTGCCCCTTCTGTTGAAGGCACGCTGGAGGCGGGGTGGGTTTTTCTGCCGGAAGCCCATGGCAGGGGCTATGCCAAGGAAGCCATGGACGCGGTGTTCTTCTGGTGCTCGCAGGCGCATGATGGCAAAGCGATCACCTGCATCATTGATGAGGAAAATGCCCCCTCTCTTAAACTTGCGGGGCGCCTCGGCTTTGTTGAAAAAGCGCGCACCAAGTACAAGGACCGCCCGACAATCGTGTTCTGGCGTGACGAGAGCATTGGATCACCCGCAGCGTCAACGCCGCCGATTGTCTCCAATATGTAAACAGCGCGTCTTCGCTGTTGCGGATGTCATAACCGCAGGCACGGACTATCTTTGCTCCAAGCAACAGATGGAGAGACGATCATGTCCATTCGTCCCGTAAAGCAGATTTCGCAGGCCCAGCCCACGATGGAAGGCGCAGGTGTTCGACTTGACCGAGCGTTCGGCTTTGGCGATCCGAAGCTGGCCGATCCGTTCCTGCTACTCGATGATTTCCGCAATGATCGGCCGGAAGACTATCAGGCCGGCTTCCCCTGGCATCCGCATCGCGGCATCGAAACGATCACCTATGTTCTGGCAGGCAGCGTCGACCATGCCGACAGTCTCGGCAATACGGGCTCGCTGGGCGCGGGCGACGTTCAGTGGATGACGGCTGGAAGCGGCATCCTCCATCAGGAGATGCCGCAAGGCGACAAGCTTGGCCGCATGCACGGCTTTCAGCTCTGGGCCAACCTGCCCTCCAGCGAGAAGATGACGACGCCGCGCTACCAGGATGTGAAGGCCGGCGAGATTCCCGAGGTGATCGACGATGACGGAACGCGCGTGCGTGTCGTGGTCGGCGAGTTCTGGGGCAAGCGCGGTCCCGTCGACGGCATTGCCGCCGATCCGCAATATCTCGATGTCTGGGTGCCGCCCGGCAAGCGCAAGGTGCTTCCGGTCGATACCTATCGCAGCGCTTTCGCCTATATTTTCGAAGGTTCCGGCACGTTCCGCGATGCCTCGCGACCGTTTGGCGTGCTGGTCGAGAAAGAGGTGGCAGGCGAGGAACTGCATCTGCGTGACATGAGCGGCGACCGCACGCTTGTCGTTTTCGACACGGGCGACGAGGTGGTGGTGCAGGCCGGCGAGCGGGGCATCCGCTTTCTGCTCGTTTCGGGCAAGCCGATCCAGGAGCCTGTCGCCTGGCACGGCCCCATCGTGATGAACACGCGGCAGGAACTGATGCAGGCGTTCAACGAACTGAATGCCGGCACCTTCATCCGCGAAAGCGCGAAGTTCTGACGTCAGACTGCATGGAAGGCGGGCGCCCCGTGCCCGCCCTTCGCGCTACGGTGACTCGAACATCTGAACGAGGTTGCCGCACGTATCCTCAAACACGGCGATGGTCGGCATCCCTTCCATCCGGGTCGGCTCTGCGCGAAACACCACGCCGCGCGCTCTCAGCCGATCATACTCTGCCTGCACGTCCTCGCTGGCAAACGTCGTGCAGGGAATCCCGGCATCATAGAGCGCCTTCTGGTAGGTGCGCGCGAAGTCGTATCCCATGGGTTCCAGCAGCAGCTCGGTGCCGTTCTCGGCTCCCGGTGTCACGACCGTCAGCCAGCGGGCACCGCCGGCCGGAAAGTCCTGCTTCTTCCGAAAGCCGAGCACATCCGTGTAAAATGCCTCAGCCTTGTCCTGATCATCCACAAGGATGCTCGTCAGTGCGATCCTGAGCATGTTTCCTCCTCACCAGGCGCCGGATTTATGGTCGACAAGATGGATGATCTGCGCGGGGCTCGATATCCAGAACCCGTCGAAACTCTCGCCCAGCGGTTCGATCTCGTCGCAGCGCACGATGCCCGCCGCTTCGAGCCGCGCGGCGGCAGCCTTCGTGTCATCGGTCACGATTTCGAGCCAGAGTTCCGACTGGCTCATGCCCGGCGTCTTGTCGATCCAGAGCTGGTTGGCTCCGAAGCGGAAGCCGACAGCGGGCAGAAGCTCCTCGATCTGCTCCATGCCGAGTACGTCCCGGTAGAAGCGTACCGTCTCGTCATACTGATGCGGCGGCACCTTCATCGCGATGTTGCGCCCACCTGCGAGTTTCGGTGCGGTATCGGGCTGGGCGCCAGCCTTGGGCGGCGTAGCGGAAACGTTCATGTCATGCTCCTTGGTGCCAATAGCGAAAGGGGTCTCACCGTTCGTTGAAGCGTGCGGTGTAAGCGGCTTCCAGCGCCGTGATCTGCGACCAGAATGGCGGCGTCTTCTCGCCCGAAAGCACCGCTTCCAGAACTGCGAGATGCGCGTGCCAGCCACCGGAGACATTGATCATCTCGTCCCGGTCGGCGAGGCGTTTGTGGGTCACGACAAGGAGAACCCTGTCGCCCTCGGGAAAGAGCTCGAACTCCACCTGGCTATCGGCACCGTCTCCCGGCCAGGTCATGGCCAGATGTCGCGGTGGATCCCAGGCAATGATCCGCCCCTCGGAGAGAAATCCCTTCTCGTTCATTTCCCTGTAGACCTCAGGTGGGTCCTCGTCGGTGAATTCGGAATGGCGGAACAGGAGTTTTGCAGAACCGCCTGCACGCGGCTCCATCTCTCCGCCCGCCAGCCATTGCCGGCGCTTGTCCGCCTCGGTCAGATAGGCCCAAACGCGTTCGACAGGGCCCGGGAGAGATCTCTCGAAGCGAACCTCATTGGGTGCCGTAGCGACGCCATAATCACTTTCCTCGATCTGTCTCATCATCTTCCTCTCAAAGGTTGAGGTGGCTGAGGGGGCGGGACGTCAGTCTCTTCCGGCGGAACTCTCCCGATCCTCCGCTTCCAGGATCGCCTGCAGCGTGTCGAGCCGGTTGGACCAGAAGCGTTCGTAGTAGCGGAACCACGCCTGTGCTTCGGCAAGCCGCGCTGCCTCCAGCCGGCAATAATGGGTGCGGCCGTCCACGCGCCGGCTGACGAGGCCCGCCCCTTCAAGAACCTTCACATGTTTGGAGGCGCCGGCCAGCGACATGTCGAAGGGCTGTGCCAGTTGCGAGACACTTTGCTCACCGCCGGAAAGACGGTGCAGCATGGCCCGTCTGGTCGGGTCCGACAGGGCGTGGAAAACGGCATCGAGATGGGGTGACTGATATTCAACCATTTGGTTTACCTATCAGCGGCAAAGCAGATAGTCAACCTAATGGTTTACTTTTTAACGCCGGTCAGGTCAGTTCTTTGCGGTGCAGGACACCGGCTCCGCGTCCTCACCCTTCATCAGATCGTAGAGATCGGCATCGTCACCCTTGGTCCACCAGACATAGGGGCCACCGGCATATTTGACACCCGAGGCGGCAAGAACGCTGGTCATCACCACGGGGCTGCCGTCGATCGTGACCACCGCAAGCGAATTGTCTTCAGCATTATAATAAGTCGCGTCGATATCGCCGTCCGGGCACGCATAGGTTACCGTGACGGTCTCCACGCTTTCCGCATCGGGCAGATCGATCTCAAGCGTTGCCGCATGGCTCGGGGAACCGATTGCGAGGAGGGCGATCAGTGACAGAGCGGGGTGGCGCATAGCGGACTCCTGAAACGGTTTCATACAGAATCATGAGACCGTGACAGCGTGTCGATTTGAAGACAAGGCCGGGCCTAGCCCGCACATGAAGAGCCCCGGAAGCAGCGAGCTTCCGGGGCCGATATTCCTGATACCTGTCCTGCGAATGGATCAGCCCGCAGGCTGTTTGGTCTTGCGCAGATAGGGCAGGATCGTCTCGAACGACCCGAAGCGCTTGACCGCATCCTCATTGGAAACGGCGGGTGTGATGATCACATCCTCGCCCTGCTGCCAATTGGCAGGCGTCGCCACCTGATGCTTGGCTGTGAGCTGAATGGAATCAATTGCGCGGAGGATTTCCGCAAAATTCCGGCCCGTCGTCATGGGGTAGGTCAGCACAAGCTTAATCTTCTTGTCCGGACCCACGACATAAACCGAGCGCACCGTGGCGTTGTCGGCTGCGGTACGACCATCGGAGCTTTCGCCTGCATCAGACGGCAGCATGTCGTAAAGCTTGGCGACTTTCAGATCCTTGTCGCCGATCATCGGATAATCTACGGCATGACCCGTGGCCTTCTTGATGTCGTCCTTCCAGCGGACGTGGTCCTCGACGGGATCCACCGAAATGCCGATAATCTTCGTGTTGCGCTTCTTGAACTCGTCCTCGAGCCCAGCCATCGTTCCGAGCTCGGTCGTGCAGACCGGCGTGAAATCCTTCGGATGACTGAAGAGCACGGCCCATCCGTCGCCAATCCAGTCGTGAAAATTGATGGTCCCGTGAGTTGTCTCGGCGCTGAAATCCGGCGCAGTGTCGTTGATGCGAAGGCTCATCGTTCTCTCCTCCTGGGTGAGATGAAACGCGATTGGTGTTCCTGACGCTGCAGGATAGCAACCCGCGCACGCCTAGATGAACCTCATCTAGGCGCTATTTGAACCATTCGCTTGGAATTAAATTCCGTAAAGCCTACGCATGGAGAAAAATCCATCCCAGTCGGCAAGTGATCGGCGAATCCGTTCGCTCAGGCAGCCTTGCGCGTCTGGTAATCCTTCACCGTGGCGAAACGCACGGCCTTCCAACGGTCGGCCTCGTAGTTCAGACCGAACTCATGCGGTGCCAGGAAAACCGGATCATCGTCGAGATCGCGGGCGATGTCGCCGCGGTGGCTGGTGATGAAGCGGTCCACTTCACCAGGTTCGTCGGACGAAATCCAGCGGCACACACTGAAACGCGCCATCTCGAAATCCACCGGAAGCGAATATTCAACCTTCAGCCGCTCCTTGAGCACATCAAGCTGCAGTGCTCCGACCACTCCGACAATGGCGGGCGAGCCGTCTTCCGGCGTGAAGAGCTGAACCACGCCTTCCTCGGCCATTTGCTGCAAGGCTTCCTTCAGCTTCTTGGCCTTCATGGCATCGCCCAGACGCACGCGGCGCAGGATTTCAGGCGCAAAATTGGGCACGCCCCGGAACAGCAGTTCCTCGCCCTCGGTCAGCGTGTCGCCGATGCGCAGTGTGCCGTGGTTCGGAATGCCCACCACATCGCCGGCAAAGGCCTCGTCGGCGGTAATGCGGCTCTTGGCGAAGAAGAACTGCGGCGCGGAAAGGCTGATCGGCTTTCCGGTGCGCACCAGCTTGGCCTTCATGCCGCGCTGGAGCTTGCCGGAGCACACGCGCACGAAAGCAATGCGGTCGCGGTGATTGGGGTCCATATTGGCCTGGATCTTGAAAACGAAGGAGGTCATCTTCTCCTCCGTCGCTTCCACCCTGCGCGAATCCGCATCCTGAGCGCGCGGCGCTGGACCGAAAGTGCCCAGCGCTTCGATCAGGTCGCGCACGCCGAAATTGCGCAGCGCCGAGCCGAAATAGACCGGCGTCAGATGCCCCTCGCGGAATGCCTGAATGTCGAACGGGCGACAGGCCTCCTTGCCGAGCAGCATTTCCTCGACCAGCATCTCGCGCTCGTGCTCGGGCAAGAGCCCGGCAACCGCATCGGATTCCGGCCCGTTGACGGCGATGGGCTCCACGTCGTCATCCGAGCGGCGCATCGTGTTGTTGGCGAGATTGTAGGTACCGACGAAGCTCTTGCCCCGGCCGATGGGCCAGGTGATGGGTGCGGTGTCCAGCGCCAGCTTCTGCTCGATCTCGTCCAGGATCTCGAACGGGTCACGGCTTTCCCTGTCGAGCTTGTTGACGAAGGTGACGATCGGGATGTCGCGCAGGCGGCACACCTCGAACAGCTTCAGCGTGCGCGGCTCGATGCCCTTAGCCGCGTCGATCACCATGATCGCGCTGTCGACCGCTGTCAGCGTGCGATAGGTGTCGTCGGCGAAGTCTTCGTGGCCCGGCGTGTCGAGCAGGTTGAAAACGTGGTCGCCATATTCGAACGTCATCACCGATGTGACGACGGAGATGCCGCGCTCGCGCTCGATGTTCATCCAGTCCGAACGCGTCTGGACGCGGTTCTTCTTCGCCTTGACCTCACCGGCAAGCTGAATGGCGCCACCGAAAAGAAGCAGTTTCTCGGTCAGCGTGGTCTTACCCGCATCCGGGTGCGAAATGATTGCAAAGGTGCGGCGGCGGGCCACCGCATCGGCGATTTTGTCGGTCATCTTGATATGGTTTTCCTGAGGCCGGGCGCTTGTAACAAGCGGCAGGGCGCGTGTCGAACAGAAAGTGGCCGCTTCCTTGCTCACATAATGGTGCAGAGACCCGTCTGGCCGTCACGCCACGGTTGAATTCATCGGCAAAACGCGCCAGACGGAAAAGGTCGTGATCATCGCCCCCGGATTGCAGCGCACAGGATCAAGCCATGTCGAACACCTTTTCCTCCATGCCCGTCATCGGCCCCAATGTCGGCATTGTCCGTTTGCCCCATGGCGAGGGATTGCCGCTGCCCGCCTATGAGAGTGCCGCCGCTGCCGGTATGGACCTGCGCGCGGCCGTGTCGGAAGACCGCCGTATCGTGCTTCTGCCGGGCAAGCGGGTGCTGGTTCCGTCCGGCTTCATCCTCGAGCTGCCCGAAGGGTTTGAAGGGCAGGTTCGTCCGCGATCCGGCCTTGCGCTCAAGCATGGCATCACCTGCCTCAACGCACCCGGCACGATCGACGCCGACTATCGCGGCGAGGTTCAGGTTCTGCTCATCAACCATGGCGAAGACGACTTCGCCATCACGCGCGGCCTCAGGATCGCACAGCTTGTCATTGCTCCGGTGGTTCAGGTCCGGCTGGAAGAGCGAAGCCATGCCGGCGAGACGCTGCGCGGCACCGGCGGGTTTGGTTCGACCGGGATTGCCTGAAATTCGGTTCCTCTCCACGCGTAACCACAACGCGCCCTATACTTTGGTCTAAGGGACGCCGGTTGATTGCCGGCATCCAGGGGGTTGCACGCAAAATCCTGTCCGATTATCGGCTTTGCGAGGTCAATCATCCCCTTGCCTGTCGCTTTCCGGTTGGCAAAAGGGCGCGGTTGTCTACAGTCAGAGTCAGCGCAGGCGGTGTTGCCTGCGGAGCAGCTATATTGCGGAGGAGACGTAATGTTACATGCAAGCAAGAAGTATCTCGCAGCCGGTGTCGTGGCGTTGTCGCTCGGCCTCGCGCCTGCCAGCGCCATGGCGCAGGACTTCATCAACGTGCTGACCGGCGGCACTTCGGGCGTCTATTACCCGCTCGGCTCACAGCTTTCCAAGATCTATGGCGAAAACATCGACGGTGTGCGCACGCAGGTGCAGTCGACCAAGGCATCGGTCGAGAACCTCAACCTGCTGCAACAGGGCCGTGGCGAGATCGCATTTGCACTTGGTGATTCCGTCAAGTCGGCCTGGGAAGGTGATGCCGAAGCCGGCTTCGACCAGAAGCTCGACAAGCTACGCGCCATTGCCGCGATCTATCCCAACTACATCCAGATCGTCGCTTCGCAGGAATCCGGCATCAAGGAATTTGCCGACCTGAAGGGCAAGGGTCTTTCCGTCGGCGCGCCGAAATCCGGCACCGAGCTCAACGCCCAGCGCATCTTCGGCGCCATGGACATGAGCTATGACGATCTCGGCAAGACCGAGTATCTGCCATTCGGCGAATCCGTCGAGCTGATCAAGAACCGCCAGCTCGATGCGACCCTCCAGTCGGCCGGTCTTGGCGTTGCCTCCATCAAGGACCTCGCGCTTTCGCTTCCGGTGACCATCGTGTCGGTGCCCAACAGCGTGGCGGAAACGCTCGGTGCGCCGTTCATCGCCGCCACCATCCCCGCCGGAACCTATGAGGGGCAGAGCGAGGATGTGCCGACGCTGGCCATCACCAACATTCTCGTCACCCATTCGGATGTCTCCGACGAGGTTGCCTACGAGATGACCAAGCAGCTCTTCGAGAACCTCGACGACATGGTGGCCGCACACGCTGCTGCCAAGGCCATTTCTGCAGAGAATGGCCCCAAGGGCCTGCCGCTGCCGCTGCACCCCGGCGCCGAGCGCTATTACAAAGAAAAAGGCCTGCTCTAATCCAATACGCTGAGGCCCCGTCCATCGACGGGGCCTTCCTGTCACTCTCCTTTGTGGGGGCGTGACAGGAAGGCCCGAGATGTCGAGCCCTCTCGCCTGCAATGCGCGGGAGCGGACAATCGGCAAGGCCCCGACGCGTAGCATGGGAAGCGGAGCGCCCGATGAGCAATACCCAATCCGGTCAGCCGGCGATTCCGGCTGAGGCTGAGATGCACGACCATACACACGGAGAGTTCGGAACCGACGGCATCGGCCGGCTATTGTTCTGGATCGCGGTCATTTTCTCGCTCTACCAGATCGCCACCGCCGCGCATGTGATAAGCCTGCCGAGCCAGGTGGTCCGTGCTTTCCATGTGGGCTTTCTGACCCTGCTCGTCTTTCCGCTGGTGGCCCAGGCGCGCGACAGCGCTCCGGCCATCAAGGCGCTGGCCTGGGCGCTCGCGCTCGCCGGCGTTGCCGTCGCGCTCTATCAATACATCGAGTACAAGCCGTTGCTTCTGCGCGCCGGCGACCCATTGCCGCTCGATATCGTGTTCGGCGTGATCGCGCTCGTCACCGTCTTTGCTGCCGCTTATGTGCTCATGGGACCGGCACTGCCGATCATCTCGGGCGCGTTCCTCGCCTATTGCCTGTTCGGCCAGTATCTGCCCGCGCCTCTCAACCATCGCGGCTATGATTTCAGCCAGGTCATCGACCACATGGCCTATGGCACGGAAGGCATCTACGGCATTCCGATCTACGTTTCGGCCACCTACATCTTCCTGTTCATCCTGTTCGGCTCGTTCCTCGAACGCGCCGGCATGATCAAGCTCTTCACCGACGTGTCGCTCGGCCTTGTCGGCCATGCGCGCGGCGGTGCGGCCAAGGTGTCGGTCATCTCCTCCGGCCTGATGGGTACGATCTCCGGTTCGGGCGTCGCCAATGTGGTGACCACCGGACAGTTCACCATCCCGCTAATGAAGCGCTTCGGCTATCGCGCAGCCTTTGCAGGCGGTGTGGAATCGACTGCTTCCATGGGCGGGCAGATCATGCCGCCCGTGATGGGCGCGGTGGCCTTCATCATGGCCGAGACGCTGGGCATCGAATATTACGAGGTGGTCAAGGCGGCGATCATTCCCGCCGTGCTCTACTTCGCCTCCGCCTTCTGGATGGTGCATCTGGAAGCCGGCAAATACGGTCTGCACGGCCTGCCGCGCTCCGAGCTCCCTTCCGCACGCAATGCGCTGCGCAAGGGCTGGTATCTCATCCTGCCGCTGGCCGTGCTCGTCTATCTCCTCTTCTCCGGCTACACGCCGCTCTTCGCCGGCACGATCGGCCTGTCGCTGACGGTGCTGCTGATCCTTGGCGGCTCGGTCGCGCTGGGCCTTCCCGGGCAGGTGCTGAGGGTGATCTTCTGGGTCGGCCTCGGCCTCGTTGCGGCAAGCTTCTTCAGCTACGGCATCACGGCAATCCTGATCGCCGCGCTGGTGCTGATCGTCGCCAACCTCTTCG
Organism: Nitratireductor sp. ATLC21; assembly: GCF_057196525.1. Taxonomy (NCBI): domain Bacteria; kingdom Pseudomonadati; phylum Pseudomonadota; class Alphaproteobacteria; order Hyphomicrobiales; family Phyllobacteriaceae; genus Nitratireductor; species Nitratireductor sp. ATLC21. The sequence continues at coordinate 107,080 of NZ_JBXUOU010000003.1, forward strand.
TCGATGGCGGCCGCAGGACGCTGGTGGTCTGCAGGGATTCGCTCGCCGAGGGAGCCAAGACCGCGCTCCCCGTGGGCGTGGCCTGCGCCGTGGTCGGCATCATTATCGGTACCATGACCCTGACCGGCGTTGCCAACACGTTTGGTCAGTTCATCGTGTCTGTCGGCGAGACGAGCCTATTCCTTTCGCTCGTGCTGACCATGATCACCTGCATCGTACTCGGCATGGGCATCCCAACCATTCCGAACTACATCATCACATCCTCGATTGCCGGACCGGCGCTCCTGGCGCTTGGTGTGCCGCTGATCGTCAGCCACATGTTCGTGTTCTATTTCGGCATTCTGGCGGACCTGACGCCGCCCGTTGCGCTTGCATGCTTCGCAGCCGGTCCCATCGCCAAGGAGAACGGCCTCAAGATTTCCATGGAAGCGATCAAGGTGGCTGCCGCCGGCTTCGTGATCCCCTTCATGGCGGTCTACACGCCGGCGCTGATGCTGCAGGATGGCGGGCCGCTGGCGGAGGCCTGGGGCTATTATCCGGCGGTCGTCTATATCGTCTTCAAGGCGCTACTCGCCATTGCGCTCTGGGGCGCGGCGGTGATCGGCTTCCTGCGCTCAAAGCTTGCCGTCTGGGAGCGCATTCTTGCAGCCGCAGCGGCCTTTACGCTGATTGCCGCGCTTCCCATTACCGATGAACTCGGCTTCGCGCTTGCCGCCCTGTTCCTCGGCCAGCACTGGTATCGCACGCGCACGGCGCACGCCTCGGAAGAAACGAAGGCCGACGCATGAGCATATGCGTTCTGGCGGGCGGAAAAGCGCTGACCCTCGGGGCAGCGCTTTTCACCCTGTCATGGACGCACTCGGTGGAGAAAATCCGCTGGGAGGAAGACTGGCGGGCAACACCTGCCGGGCTGGAGATTGTCGAGGCGCGCGTTCAGGGGTCAGGAGCGGGCATGGAGCCGCCGCCTGACGCGCACTTTGAAGATGGCTGGTGGCGCTATCGCCCTTCCCTGCCAGCGCAGGCCGAGCTCGCACTGGCGGCATCTGGCGCAACGGGCTCCGGCTGGAAATTGTGCGCATCAGAAAAATGCCACGAGCTGGGCGCGTCAGCCGGAAAGCCGGTGATCGTCAGATATTGTGAGTGAGCGTTGCCGTCAGGCAGCCGTGGGAGTGCCGGCACCACGCTTCTGGCAGGCAGGGCCGGGGCCACGCATGTAATGACGCTCGGGGTGATAGCGCGGGGCGAAGAAATCGCGAAGAACGGCGAAGAGGCGAATGATAAGAGCCATAGGTCATGTCCAACCGGTGGCGGCTCCTCCAAAACCGCCTGTGTGAAGTATCGGGCCAAAAGTACACACACGAAGTGAACGCTCCGTGAATGCCGGTCGGATTTCGCCGGAATTTGCGCCGCTTTGATGGCGCAAATCGGGTCTTGTTGCGGAAGAGCGCGCAGTGTGGCCGCCGCGCCACAGCTCAGCTGGGCGCGGCAAGGCCGGGAGCTCAGTTTTCGCTTAGGTAGGCGACGATGATGTCAAGCGCGGCCTGAAGGTCGTTGCGGTCGATCATTTCGGTCACGGTGTGGATGTAGCGGGTGCCCACCACGATGCCCACAGCGCGCGCGCCGGCGGCCGCCTGCTGGGCTGCCGCGCCATCCTGCCCGCCACGCGCCAGGATGGTGCGCTGATAGGGAATCGCCTTTTTCTTCGCCAGTTGCTCGACTTCGCGCACCAGCGCCTGATCGGCGATGAAGGAAGAGTCCTTCACATGGAGACCGAAGCCTTCTCCCTGCTTCGTCACCGCCTCGTGCTCGCCGATGCCCGGCGTGTCGCAGGAGAGCGTGGTGTCGATGCCAAGACCGATGTCGGGCTTGACCGCATAAGCTGCCGTGCGCGCGCCGCGCAGCCCCACCTCTTCCTGCGCCGTGAACGCAACATGGATCTCGCACGCATGCTTTTCGCCCGCTTCTTCCAGCGCGCGGATCGCCTCGATGCCGAGCCAGCAGGCGACGCGATTGTCGAGCGCCTTGGAGACGAATTTCTCTCCCATTTCCAGGAACGGTTCGTCCATGACCACGAAGTCGCCCACCTGCACCAGATCGCGCGCTTTCTCTCCAAGCCCCATATCGACGATGAATTCCCCGGGCTCGGGCACTTTCTTGCGCTCTTCCGCGCTTTGAATGTGAATGGGCTTGCCGGCGGGGTTCATCACGCCCTTGTAGTCGCCGCTCTCGGTGCAGACGAGCACGCGCCGGGAGAACAGGTTGCGCGGGTCGAAGCCGCCCACCGGGTCGAGATGGAGGAAACCCTTCTCCGTCACATGGGTGACGAGAAAGGCAATCTCATCCATGTGGCACAGAAGCATGATTTTGAGCGGGTCACCCTTCACCTTCTTGCGTGGCCTGCGCACGCACAGGAGCGAGCCCATCGGATCGGTCCGCACCTCATCGAAAAGACCCTCGATCTCCTTTTCGATCAGTGCGCGGACGCGCGTTTCGTGGCCCGGCGCACCCGGCGTCTCGCAGAGCCTGCGCAACAGTTCGGTGTTCATCATTGTCCCCGGCAGAGCTTAGTTGGAATCATTCGTGAAGCGCGACCATGGCGCAAAGCAGCGCGGAAAGAAATGGCCACGCCGCCGCTTCAGACTGGCTCACGCTCCAACCGGGCCTTCATCGGCCCGCAGCATCTTCTCGAAGGCGGCGCGCCCGGGCGGCGTAAAGCGGATGACGCGGCTGTTCTTTTCCCGCCGTGCCCATTTCAGCGCGATGAATCGGTCGAGCACGCCAGCGCCCAGACTGCCCGCCAGATGCGAGCGCCGCACGCTCCAGTCAAGGCAGGAGCGGCATACCGGGCGGCGCTTCCCGCGCATCGCCTCAATGTCGAGACCGAAATCGCTGAAGAATCCGGCACCTTTGTCCGTGAGGTTTACGTCGTCTCCATCGATGGCGATGAAACCGCGTTCGGCAAAGGCGTCGAACATGGCGACACCTGCCTCGCCCGCCAGATGGTCGTAGCAGATTCTGGCTTCGCGCATGGCCGTATCGCGCGGGCCGGGCAACACCTTTCGCGGCCCCAGCGCCGCCGCCACGCCCATGATGGATTCAAGCATGGCGGCCACCTGATGATCCGCCAGTGCGTAATAGCGGTGGCGGCCCTGCCGCGTCATGCGCAGCAACCCGCCATCTGACAGCCTGGCAAGATGCGCACTGGCTGTGGGCAAAGTGACACCGGCCTCCATCGCCAGTTCACTGGCCGTGAGCGCCGTGCCTCCCATCAAGGCCGCCAGCATATTGGCGCGCGCCGGGTCGCCGACGAGGCTTGCGATCTGGGCGAGGTCCGTTCCTGCTTTCATAGTTCGATGCTAGCCAAAGTATGCATGTTCGACAAGCGCTATTCTCGGACCATCGAACAGGGAGAGAAGCGATGCGGGCATATGAGAGATCGATCATTCCCCCCGTGGAACAGGCCAGAAACCGCCGAACGTGGATCCTGTCGTGGTTCTACCGGCTCGCGCTTGCTTCGGAGCGATACCGCCAGCGGCGCGACCTCGCCGATCTCACCGACGAGCAACTCCGCGATGTCGGCCTCACCCGCCGTGACGTGGAACGCGAATGCGCAAAGCCCTTCTGGGACGTCTGACACAGAAAACAGGAAAACGCTTCCATGCTCATCGAAGCATGCCAGCAGAAAGGGATCATACCCGTGACCATCACATGCTTCATCCGCTACGAGATCGACCCGTTCAAACGGGATGCCTTTGAAGAGTATTCCCGCAACTGGGGGCAGGCGATCCCACGCGCCGGTGTCGATCTCATCGGCTATTTCGCGCCACATGAGGGGTCGGCGACGACCGCCTATGGCGTCTATGATGTCGACAGTCTCGCAGCCTATGAGGCTTATCGGACACGGCTTGCGGCGAGCCCCGAGGGTCGCGCAAATTACGCGTTTGCAAAGCGTGAGCGCTTTATTCTCAAGGAGGATCGCATGTTCCTGAAACGCGCTTCTGCGCCCCATGCCGAACGGGTGCGGCCATGATCGCTGTCATTTTTGAAGTTCAGCCTGCACAGGGCAGGCGTGATGCCTATCTTGGCATCGCCACCGACCTGCGCCCGCTGCTCGACGGGATCGACGGATTCATTTCCATCGAGCGCTTCCAGAGCCTCAACGATGAAAGCCGGATTCTCTCACTGTCGTTCTGGCGCGACGAGCAAGCGGTCAGAGCCTGGCGCAACACGGAGGAACACAGGCAGGCCCAGCGCGCGGGTCGCGGCGGGATATTTGCCTTCTATCGTCTGCGCATCGCCCATGTCCTGCGCGATTATGGCATGACCGAGCGCGCGGAAGCCCCGGAAGACAGCCGCGCGCTGCACGACGCATGAGCGGCGTCAGGCATTGCCGATGAGCATGCCCGTGGCAAACACAAGAGCGCCGCCAAGCACCACCTGGAAGGTGGCGCGGCTCCATGGCGTTTCCATGTAGCGGTTCTGGATCCAGGCGATCGCCCACAGCTCGATGAAAACGATGATGAAAGCGATGATGGTCGCCGTCCAGAAATGTGGGATCAGATAGGGGAGCGCGTGGCCGAGGCCGCCGACAGTCGTCATGAGGCCCGTGGCAAGACCGCGCTTGATCGGCGAGCCACGCCCCGAGATGACACCATCGTCGGAGGCCACTTCCGTGAAACCCATGGAGATGCCGGCACCGATGGACGCGGCAAGACCGACGAGGAAGGTCTGCCATGTGTCGCCCGTGGCAAATGCGGCAGCGAAGATGGGCGCAAGCGTCGAGACCGAGCCGTCCATCAGGCCGGCAAGGCCAGGCTGCACATAGGTGAGGATGAATTGCTTGCGCTCGGTCTGCTCTTCCTCGGCGCGCTCGTCTTCGCCCAGATGCTTCTCGGAAAGCCGGTGTGCCAGAGATTCATGTGTCTTTTCGGCGATGGCCAGATCGCCAAGCAGTTTGCGGATGCCGGCGTCCTCCGTCCGCTTGGCCGCTTCCACGTAGAAGCGATGCGCCTGCTCCTCCATCTGCTCGGCCTGCGCACGCACCGTGTCGAGCCCCAGCGGGCGCACCAGCCAGTCGGGCTTGCGGTCGTAATAGCCGCGCACATGCTCGCGGCGGATCAGGGGAATGCGCTCGCCGAAGCGCTCCCTGTGCGCGTCGATCAGCGCCGCACGGTGTCCGTCCTCTTCCTCCGCCATGTCGTCGAACACGGCCGCCGAATGCGGGTATTCGTCGCGCAGGCCATCGGCATAGGCGCGATAGATGCGCGCGTCATCCTCTTCCGATGAAATCGCGAGTGCGAGAATCTCCTGCTCGTTGAGCGAGGAGAATGCGCGGCGGGATGATCCGAAGAAGCGTGAGAACATGTGTGGGGCAATCCATTGTTTAGAATGATTCTAAGATAGGAGGCGGCACACTCTTCGTCAATGGATTAGAACCATTCTAAAAACCACGCCCTTCTCAATCCAGCGTCCGGCGAAACCGCATCAGCGCCAGGCCGGCATAAATCAGGATAAAGAGGACTAGAATACCCGTCTCGAAGGCCACTGCCGGCAGGTCTGCCCCCTTCAGCATGATGGCGCGGATGACGCGCAGGAAATGGGTGAGCGGGAAGGTTTCGCCCAGCCATTGCGCCCAGTCGGGCATGCCGCGAAACGGAAACATGAAGCCGGAGAGCAGGATCGACGGCAGGAAAAAGAAGAAGGTGAGCTGCATGGCCTGCATCTGCGTGCGGGCGACGGTTGAGATCGTGTAGCCGAGCAGAACGAGCGCCAGTACAAAAACCAGAACCGCCGTCAGAAGCAGCCACAGGCTGCCGATAAAGGGCACGCCGAACAGCAGTTTCGCGGCCCCCAGGATCACCGCCACCTGCACCGCACCGACCACCAGATAGGGCAGCACCTTGCCCAGCATGATCTCCAGCGGGCTCGCCGGCATGGCGAGCAGGTTTTCCATGGTGCCGCGCTCGCGTTCGCGGGTGAGCGCGATGGATGTCATCATCACCATGGTCATCTGCAGGATGACGCCAAGCAGCCCCGGCACGATGTTGTATTGCGAGATGCCCTCGGGATTGTAACGGCGGTGGACGATCACTTCGAGCCGGTCAGCTGGTTTTGCCTCCGAAGCCGGCACGCCGCGCTCGCGCAAGAGCGCCTCCGAAGCAACCGTTCCGAGCGTGGAGATCGCTCCTGATGCGACGGAGGGATCGGTCGCATCCGCCTCGATCAGGATCTGGGGTCGCTGCCCCCGGTCGACACGGCGGGCGAAGTCCGACGGGATGGTGACGACAAAGACCACCGCACCGCTCGCCATCAGCTGCTCGGCCTCTTCGGCGCTCTCCACCACATGGTCGAAGCGGTAATAGTCCGTGTTCTCCAACGCAGAGACCATCGCCCGGCTGTAGTGATCCTGGCTCAGCGAAACGAGGGCCGCCGGCAGCGCCTTGGGGTCGGAATTGATCGCGTAGCCGAACAGCACGAGTTGCATGAGCGGAACGCCGAGCATCATGCCGAAGGTGATGCGGTCGCGCCGCATCTGGATGAACTCCTTGATCAGCAGGGCAATGAGCCGACTAAATGAAAAGAAGCCGTTCATTGCATGTTGTCCGTGGAATTGGCCATGAACTGGATGAACACATCCTCGAGGCTCGTTTCGCCGCGTGATACGCGCACGCCCTCCCGCCCGTCGAGATCCTGCAGCGCCGCCTTGAGCGCTTCTTCATCCGATCCCACCACATGAAGGCTTGCGCCGAAGGGTGCCACCTGCTCCACGCCAGGCCGCTCCCGCAATTCGGCTGCCAGCTTCTCCAGCTTCGGTCCGTCAACGAGATAGGTGACGAGCCCGGCGTCGCGTACCACATCGGCCACGGATCCCGTGGCCAGCATGGTGCCGTAGGAGATGTAGGAGATGCGGTGGCAGCGCTCGGCCTCATCCATGTAGTGGGTGGAAACCAGAACCGTCAGCCCGTCGGCAGCAAGACGATGGATCTCGTCCCAGAAATCGCGCCGTGCCTTCGGGTCGACACCCGCCGTCGGCTCATCGAGAAGGAGAAGTTTCGGCTGATGCATGATGCAGGCCGCCAGCGCCAGCCGCTGTTTCCAGCCGCCGGAAAGTGTGCCGGCCAGCTGGTTGCGGCGCGAAGAGAGGCCGAGATCCTCAAGTGTGCGGTCCACATGCGCACCCACCGGCTTCAAATCGTATAGCCTTGCGACGAAGGCCAGATTCTCCGCGATGGTCAGGTCTTCGTAAAAGGAGAAACGCTGCGTCATGTAGCCGACTTCGCGCTTGATCTTCAGCCCCTCGGTTCGCAGGTTGAAGCCCAGAACCGTGCCATCGCCCTCGTCCGGCGTCAAAAGCCCGCACATGATGCGGATCGTTGTCGTCTTGCCAGACCCGTTCGGGCCGAGAAAGCCGACAATCTCCCCCCTGGCCACCTGCATTGTCACATTGTTGACGACCGTCTTGTCGCCGAAACGCTTTACCAGACCGTGGACGTCAATCGCGTTCATGGCGCGTCGGCTTTCAGGCGCACATCCACGATCTGCCCCGGCTGCAGGCTGCGCGCGTCGCCCTCCGGCCGCGCCTCGACCAGATAGACAAGCTTCTGGCGCGTCTCCAGCGAATAGATCACCGGCGGGGTGAATTCCGGATCGGGAGAAATATAGGTGATGCGAGCGGTCAAACCCGCCTCGCAGCCATCGCAGTTCACAGCCAGAAGCGCATCGGGTTCAAGGCTGGAAAACGCCGCCTCCGGCACATAGACCTTGAGCTTCACCCCGCCATCGGGCAGCAGCGAGACCACCGGTGCCGAGGGTCCTGCCACATCGCCCGCATTGCGGATCACATCGTCGATGCGACCGGCGGATGGGGCTGTGATGGCGCGTTCGGAAAGGCGCCAGCGCGCCTGTTCCAGCGCGGCTTCCATCTGGTCGCGGCGCCTGGCTGCGGCCCGGATCGCCTCGGCCCGTGCCGGCAGCCTTGCGACCGCCAGATTGGCCTCGGCCTGGCCGACCCGCGTGTCCGCAAGCTCCTTTGCCGTCCGCGCCTTGTCGAGCTCGGCCTGCGTGGCAATGCCCCGGCGGGAGAGGTCTTCCGTCCGCGCGAGCACGCGGCCCGCTTCCGCCGCCTCCGCCTTCGCGGAAGCCAACGCGGCCTCCAGCACGGCGATCTCTTCTGGCCGCTTCGGCTCCTTGAGGTCGGCAAGCTGGGCTTCCGCTTCCGCCAGTCCCGCTTCGGCCTGCCGCACGGCGATGCGCGCGTCCGTGTCATCCATCACAGCAATCGTTGCGCCAGCCTCCACGATCGCACCGCGCCGCACCGGAACGGCACTCAGTTGCCCCACTTCCGTGGGCGCGAGCAGCACATAGTCGCCTTCCACATAGCCCACTGCGAGGGGCTCAGCTGACCCGCAACTGGCAATCAAACCTGCCACGACCGGAATCGCACAAAGAACGCTCATGATGTTTCCTTTCCGCGCGTCCGCGCGGCGAGTATGGCGTCGAGGTTGCCCCCGGCTATGGCCGTGATGGCCGCTGCTTCGCGTGCGCCGATTTCGCTCCAGCCCATGCGCCGCTGCACCGCTTCGCTGGCGATGCGGAAATAGACGAGCTGGCCGATCAGCGTGAACACGGTCAGCCGCGTCTCGTCGCTCTCCGCCGGTTCGCCGGTCGCCGCCTCCCAGACCGCGCAGAGGCGCTTGTGAACCGGGGCGAATATGCCTTCATAAATGCGGTCGAGCGCCACCGTGGGATGAGAGAGTTCCCGCAGCACGAATTTGACGATGAGCCCGGCTTCGGGCCGTGCTGCGATGAAGCCGGTCATCGTGTCGACAACCTGCATCAAGACAGCGCGGGCCTCGGAAGGCGTCAGGGTTGCGCCGTGATCCGGCTTGAGGTTGAGGGCACTGCCGGCAATCCTGCCGATCAGTTCGACGATGTAATCGGCACAAGCCGCGCGCAGGCCTTCCTTGCCGCCGAAATGATAGGAGATCGAGCCAATATTCGCTCGAGCCGCGCGCGCGATCTCGCGCGTTGTCGTGCCGTCGAATCCCTTTTCGCCGAAAAGCTTCAACCCCGCCCGGATGAGCGAAAGCCGCGTGTGATCCGCCGATGAAAGCCGCGTTTCGACATTCTGTGTATTGCCATTGTCATGCATCATGTCCTCGATTTAATCAAACGTTTGAATTAAGTCAAGCCGATCTCTGTTTGCTCCGATCCGCTTCAGGCCGTTTGCCCGACGCGATAAAACCTCTAAGTTCCACCTGCCATGGATTGAAGAATCGCGGACGAGAGCCAATGAGCGAACAACCAAGCACCCTGCTCGACCGGTTCGGCCGCTTTCTGGCAAGGCGGCTGCAAAGCGAATCCTCTGGGTATCAACCCTACACGCCGTCCGACCCCGAAACCCTGCATCGCACCCTGCAGCCCGGCGATATTCTGCTGATCGAAGGCAATCAGCGCATTTCGGCGGCGATCAAATATCTGACCCAGTCCACCTGGAGCCACGCGGCACTTTATGTCGGCGATGCTCTGCCCGAGCCCGAAGACGGCTCGGAACGCCCGCGTCTCGTGGAAGTCATCCTGGGCGATGGCTGCATTGCCGTGCCGCTTTCCAAGTACAAGACCTACAACACGCGCATCTGCCGGGCGAACGGCCTCACACCCGATGACCGGGATTCGATCGTGGCGTTCATGATCGAGAAGCTCGGCTTGCGTTACGATATGCGCAACATTTTCGATCTGATGCGTTACTTTCTTCCGACGCCCCCCGTGCCAGTACGCTGGCGCCGGCGCATGATCGCCATCGGCTCGGGCGATCCGACGCGCGCGATCTGTTCATCCCTCATTGCCCAGGCGTTTCAAAACGTTGGCTATCCGATCCTGCCCGAGATTACCAAAGCCAAGGGACATGCTTCAGCCGAGTCCTCCTATTCGCGGCAGGAGATACTTCACATCCGTCATCATAGCCTTTTCACGCCGCGTGATTTTGACCTTTCTCCCTATTTCGCGATCGTCAAACCTACACTCGCCTTCGGCTTCGACTACAAAACACTGAAATGGGGCGAGCCGCAGAGCACTGGCGCTGCTACGGAAGACAGAGGGACGCATTGATGGACATGCATGTAGCGCTATTTCTGCTTTTTGTTGCGTTCACCGCTTATTCGCTCATCTCGCGCAAGCTTGAGGCTTCTGTTCTTTCAGGGCCGATGCTCTTTACCGCGCTGGGATACGGCTTCTACATGGCCGATGCCACGCTCGCCTCCCCGCTAGACAATTCAGTTGTAGAGTTTCTCGCAACGGCAACGCTTGCGATCATCCTTTTCCGAGACGCCGCCAACATCCGCATTTCAAGCGTGATGGCAGAACGCGCCACGGCCCTCCTCTCCGCACGCCTTCTCTTCATCGGAATTCCGCTCACCATCCTCGTCGGGACTGCCGCGGGAATGGTTCTGTTTCCGGCGCTCGGCATTTTCGGGGCACTGGTACTCGCCATTGTTCTGACCCCCACCGACGCGGCGCTGGCGCAGCCGGTCTTTGGGAATGACGGTCTGCCCGAGGTCGAGCGTGAAGCATTGGATGTCGAAAGTGGTCTGAACGACGGCCTCTGCCTGCCTCTCCTGTTGATCACCCTGGCACTTGCAGCCGATACCGGCTCCGGCGAAGGCATGGCCGGTCACGCCACGTTCTTCTTAAAACAGGTGATTTTCGGACCACTGGTCGGACTCGTCGTCGGCTACGTTGGAGCCGCGGGTGCCAGATTTGCGTTTGCGCATGCGCTCTCAAACCCCGCCGGGCGTACACCCATCATGGTCGGGCTGGCAGGCCTCTCCTTTCTCGGAGCGGAGCTGGCCAGCGGAAACGGCTTTCTTGCTGCCTTTGCAGCGGGGCTGGCCTTTGGCTGGCGGCTGCCTGCCGAAACGGTGGAGAAGGCGAGCAATTTTGCCATGACCGAGGGGTCGATCCTCACCAATCTCACCTTTCTCCTTTTCGGCGTCGCGATGCTTCCGCAAGCTCTGGAAGCACCCGCTTTGTCCGCGTTGCTCTACGCGGTCCTTAGCCTTACCGTTATCCGTATTGCCCCCGTTTTCATCGCTATGCTGGGTACGCGAACCAGCATGGGAGCCAGGCTATTCGTTGGCTGGTTCGGCCCGCGCGGCCTTGCCTCGGTCCTTTATCTGATCCTTGTGGTGGACCAGTCCGGCTTCGATGCGGCGCAGGAAATCACCAATATTGCCGTTTTCACGATCCTTTTGTCGGTGATCCTTCACGGAGCGACGGCTCCCTTTGCCCAGAAAACATTCTTCCCCATGCGGTCCTGACGCCGCTCACCACCTGCTCCAGAAGATGTGACCGGCGCCTGTCTCGCCGCGATGCCGCTCAGGCCCTATAATCCGGCTACACTTTGCCGTCGGGGTGCGGCCTGCGTCCCGGCAGATCCGGGAGGTCTGAAATGACGGATTTTCATGTCATGGCCGGAACCGAGAAGGCTTTGTCTTTGCCGGCTGTTCGCAAGATCAGCACGTCGGATGTGATCGACGCGCTTGGACGTGGGCTGGATGATTTCTGGCAGAAACCTTCGCACTATGCGTTCCTGTGCCTCATCTACCCGCTTGTCGGCGTGGTGCTGATCTATTCAGCTTCGGGTGCGAATGCGCTGCCGCTTCTTTTCCCGCTTGCTTCCGGCTTTGCGCTGCTCGGGCCATTTGCAGCCATCGGCCTTTACGAAATCAGCCGGAGACGCGAAGCCGGGCTCGATACATCCTGGTGGCACGCTCTGGCAGTGCGCAAGTCACCGGCGATCCCGTCCATCATGGCTGTGGGCGCAATGCTCTTTGCCGTCTTCGTGACCTGGCTTCTGGTGGCGCAGGGGCTTTACGTGCGTCTGCTCGGCCCCGAACCGCCTGCATCTTTCACGCAATTCCTTGAATTGCTGTTCACGACCGACGCCGGCTTGATGCTCCTGACACTCGGCAATGCGATCGGCTTCATTTTCGCGCTCGTTGTTCTGATCACCACAGTCATCGCTTTTCCCATGCTGCTTGACCGCGATTGCGGGGCAGTGGCAGCGATTGTCACCTCCGTGCGAGCGGCCAGCGCCAACCCCCTGCCCATTGCTCTTTGGGGTGTGTTGGTGGCGGGTGCGCTTATTGTCGGGTCGCTTCCGCTCTTTGCCGGCCTTGCTGTGGTGATGCCAGTCCTCGGTCATGCCACATGGCATCTCTACCGAAAGCTGGTGGCCGACTAGGCGGAAGCCCCATTTCCAGGTGCCGGTGAGGCACAGGGAACGATCACTGCCGGTTCTTCTGCCGCAGCGTCATAAAGATTGTGCGCGATCTTGCCCAAGGCATCGATCAGGATGCGCCGTTCATCATCGGCGAGACCGGAAAGCGCCTCATCGTGCACAGTCTCGGTGATCGCCCGAATGCCGGAGCATGCCTCGCGAGCCTTGCGTGTGGCATAGATCATGCGGACGCGCCGATCCGTTCTGGCAAGACGGCGCTCCACCCAACCGCTCTCCGCCAAACGGTCGACCATACGCGAAACGCTGATTGGCTCTACTTCCAAAAGCTCGGCCAACCGGACCTGCGGCATGCCGTCTGCCTTCAGAAGGCCAAACAGCAACCGCCACTGAGCAGACGAAAGGCCGAATTCATTGTCAATTTCCTGGAAACGCTTGCGCATCAAACGCGCGACGTCATGGATCAGGAAACCCAGTTTGATTTGATCGGGATCGTTCATGGGCGGGATATATGGTCGCCCATTCCCATGCGCAATGTCACAAATTTCTGCTCCTGACACGTCACGCCGTCGCTCTGCTGCAGCAATCTGCTTGTCGAAGAACGGACTGCCTGCTAAGGCCAGCGGCATGACGAACACGCCACTTTCCCATATTCGCAACTTTTCCATCGTCGCGCATATCGACCATGGCAAGTCGACGCTCGCCGACCGGCTGATCCAGATGACCGGATCCCTGGAAGACCGCGAGATGAAGGATCAGATTCTCGACTCGATGGACATCGAGCGCGAGCGCGGCATCACCATCAAGGCGCAGACCGTGCGCCTCGAGTATGATGCGCGCAATGGCGAGCACTATGTGCTGAACCTGATCGACACGCCCGGCCACGTAGACTTTGCCTATGAGGTCTCGCGCTCGCTTTCGGCCTGCGAGGGCTCGCTTCTGGTGGTCGATGCCAGTCAGGGTGTGGAAGCCCAGACGCTCGCCAATGTCTACCAGGCCATCGACAACGATCATGAGATCGTGACCGTCTTGAACAAGGTGGACCTGCCGGCTGCCGACACTGACCGCGTCAAGGAGCAGATCGAGGAAGTGATCGGGCTGGATGCTTCCGACGCGATCCCGATTTCCGCAAAGACCGGCGTCGGCATCGACGAGGTTCTGGAAGCCATCGTGACACGCCTGCCCGCACCGCAGGGCGGTGACCGCGAAGCTCCGCTCAAAGCCTTGCTGGTCGACAGCTGGTACGATGCTTATCTCGGTGTGATCGTGCTGGTGCGGGTGATTGATGGCAAACTGAAGAAGGGCCAGACCATTCGCATGATGGGCACGGACGCCAAATATCCGGTAGACCGGGTTGGCGTCATGACCCCGAAGATGGTGATGGTCGATGAGCTCGGCCCCGGCGAGATCGGCTTCATCACCGCCTCGATCAAGGAAGTGGCCGACACCCGTGTCGGCGACACGATCACCGAGGACAAGCGCCAAACGGATAAACCGCTGCCGGGCTTCAAGCCGGCACAGCCGGTTGTCTTCTGCGGCCTCTTCCCGGTCGATGCCGCAGACTTTGAGGATCTGCGCGCCGCCATGGGCAAATTGCGTCTCAACGATGCCTCGTTTTCATTCGAGATGGAGACCTCGGCGGCCCTCGGCTTCGGCTTCCGCTGCGGCTTCCTCGGCCTTCTGCATCTGGAGATCATCCAGGAGCGGCTGGAGCGCGAGTTCAATCTCGACCTCATCGCCACCGCGCCCTCGGTGGTCTACCGCATGAACCTGACCTCGGGCGATCAGGTCGAGCTGCACAATCCGGCCGACATGCCGGACGTGGTGAAGATCGCCTCCATCGAGGAGCCTTGGATCAAGGCCACGATCCTCACGCCCGACGATTATCTCGGCCCGATCCTCAAGCTTTGCCAGGAGCGACGCGGCATCCAGACGGATCTTTCCTATGTCGGCAAACGCGCCATGGTCACCTATGAGCTGCCGCTCAACGAGGTGGTGTTCGATTTCTACGACCGGCTGAAGTCCATCACCAAGGGCTATGCCAGCTTCGACTATCAGCTCACCGGCTATCGTGAAGGCGATCTGGTGAAGATGTCGATCCTCGTCAACGAAGAGCCGGTTGATGCGCTCTCCATGCTGGTCCACCGGCAGGCGGCGGAAAAGCGCGGCCGCGTCATGTGCGAGAAGCTGAAAGAGCTCATCCCCCGCCACATGTTCAAGATCCCGATCCAGGCGGCCATTGGCGGCAAGGTCATCGCCCGCGAGACCATTTCGGCCATGCGCAAGGACGTGACGGCGAAGTGTTACGGCGGCGACGTGACCCGCAAGCGCAAGCTGCTCGAGAAGCAGAAAGAGGGCAAGAAGCGCATGCGCCAGTTCGGCAAGGTGGAAATTCCGCAGGAAGCCTTCATCCAGGCGCTGAAGATGAGCGACTAGCACTCAGGCATAAAAACGGGTGGGCTTGCTGCCACGGCAGACAAACCCACCCTCGATGCCGCTGATACGGGCTGCCCCGCCACCCGGGCCCGGCGACATCGTCTCGTCTGCCAGATCAGCGTCAGGTTTCCGTTATTGCCGGATCTGGCTTCTGGCGCAGCGCGTGCGCTCTGGCGGGTGTTGTGGCCAAGGATCGGCGGTTCAGCGCGCTTTCAGCTTGAAGCCGCCGCCGCTACATTCGACGATCTGCTTGCCGGCCATCTGGTAGGCTGAGTCCCACGAGACCTTCACCGACTTGGGACAGCTGCGATACGTCTTGTTGACGAGGTTCACGCTTCCCTGCGGCGTGTTGGCGGTGATCTTCACCAGCTTCAGACCCTTTGTGCTGCTGATGGTGCAGACCACATGGTTGGGCACCGAGCAGTTCATCGAGGGGCCCGCCATCTGCGGGGCGAGCGCGAACTGGCCGGCGACGCCGGCGGTCGGTATGGCCGTCGCCGAAAGCATCACGAGCGAGGCTGCGGCCATGGCGATCCGGTTTGTCTTGAAAGAGTAGGGCATTGTCATCTCCAGTACGGGTTTCAGGATGGGGCAATCGCGCCCCGGCATCCATCAGTCGCCGCGGTCTGGAGAAAGGTTCATGGAAAAAACTGGGCCGAAAAAATCTCAATTCGGGTTGAGATGGTAGCCCGGACCAACGGTAAGCGGTCGGTCAGGTACGACCTTGTCGCTGATCTGGCTCGCAAAGGTCGTGTCCACCTCCCAGATTGTGCTGGTTTTCTCACGGTCGTAGACACGGATCGATACCTTGTACGGTTTCTTCGCTTCGACCCCGCGGACCGGCGGTGTTCTGAGTGCGTAGCGGTCGGTCATCGTGCTCACACGCTCCGACACGACGAGCGACGCGCCTCCTGCCGGGTCTTCGAATGTCGCCTCGATGATTGAGCCGCTGGCCAACGGCCGCACCACCTGAGCGGTAAATCCATAGAACACCTCGCCCTGGCGGTAATTGAACATGAAGCCGCCCCCGAGAATCTTGACATAGGGCTCGTTCGACGGGTCGTTTCGCGTGAACCAGCCAATGGCAAAGAGCACCCCACAGAGGATCAATGCGGTCATGGCGATGCTGCGTAAAGATATGAATCTCATAATCTTTTTTCCCTCAACCGGGCAGCATGGCGCCGTGCTTTTGCCGCGCCCCCACAATGCTCCATGCTGCACCAGCGGCGGGAGGCATTTTTCGTTTCATCGTAGAATAGCCAACCGCAGCCTTCCGGCCCCGGACAGGCTTTCAGTCGCTGCAGATCACCGTCGATGAGCATCGCTTCAGCACTGAGAGCAACAGCCAGAAGAGGGGCATCCAGATCGAGGCGGTTCTTGTCCCAGCTCCAGACAAAGCGCTCCGCATCCTTCTTCAAGCATTGACGCTGCCGGCCCGCGCTCACGAGTTCACCAAGCGCGCCGAGCGCGTCCTTCGGCGGATCTTCCCCGATGATCGTATTCTGGAAGATCGCAAAGAGCGTTTCGCGAAATCGCGTGGCTCTGACATGTGCGGCCTTCGCCACAGGAGCGTTCTTTTCCGCCATCGTCTGCAGGCGGGTCAGAGTTTCCGCGTCGAACACAGTCAACTGGCTGCACCAGCCGAGCAGTGCCGCCATATCGGGAATGTAGTCCTTCGTTGCCGGCTTCGACCGGCAATTCACCGTGTTGACGAAGTCCAGGCAAAGCCTGCCGCCAAAAAAGAACGGCACTGGCCACGCTGCGTTCTCAGCCAAGGATCCAATCTCCCATCGTCATAACCAGCTAAACGTATTTTGCTGGTTGGTCAAGAATGGATCACGGCGATGGGGGAGCGCCAAACGAAAACGGCGCCGGTTGCCCGGCGCCGCTTGCATGAAACCGACTGCGGGACAGCATCAAATATCGAGATTTGCCACCGACAGCGCGTTGTCTTGGATGAACTCCCGGCGCGGCTCCACTTCGTCACCCATCAAGCGTGAGAAGAGCGAATCCGCGTCCGTCGCATCGGTCACCTTCACCTGAAGCAGCGAGCGCGCATCGGGATCCAGCGTCGTCTCCCAAAGCTGCTCGGCATTCATCTCGCCAAGACCTTTATAGCGCTGCATGGTGAGGCCCTTACGGCCCGTGGCGAAGACCTGATCGAGCAGCGCCATCGGCCCGGAAATCACTTCCGACTTGTCCTTGCGGCGCAGCACAGGTGATTTGGTATAGATTTCCTGCAGGCGCGTTGCATAGCGGTCGATTGCGCGCGCATCGGCCGAGGCCACCAACGCAGAATCGAGAACCACCACCTCACGCACACCGCGCACCGTACGCTCGAAGAGATAACCGCCCGCGCCCTCGTTGGAAGGGTTTACACGCCCTTCCCAGCCACGTTCCGTATCCTCCGCAATCATGTCGAGCCGCTCGGCGACGTGCTTGACAGCTTCGGCTGCCCGGCCCGGGTCAGCCAGCACTGCCGCGCTGAGCGCACCGGCAATCGCCGCCTGCTCCACCACAGAACGATTATAGCGGGTGTGAAGACCATTGATGAGCGCGCGTACTCCGCGCGCATCTTCGATCACCTGTTTCAGATCCTGTCCGCCGCGAACTTCACCGTTGGAAAGCTCCAGCGTCGCTTCTTCAAGGCCGGAATCGATCAGGAATTCCTCGAACGCAGCCTCATCCTTGATGTACTGGACCGATTTGCCGCGCGTCACCTTGTAGAGCGGTGGCTGGGCAATATAGAGGTGCCCGCGCTCGATCAGCTCCGGCATCTGCCGGAAGAAGAAGGTGAGAAGCAGCGTGCGAATGTGGGCGCCGTCGACGTCGGCGTCGGTCATGATGATGATCTTGTGGTAGCGCAGCTTCTCGGCGTTGAATTCATCCTTGCCGATGCCCGTGCCGAGTGCCGTGATCAGCGTGCCGATCATGTCGGAAGACAGCATGCGGTCGAAGCGCGCACGCTCCACATTCAGGATCTTGCCACGCAGCGGCAGGATCGCCTGGTTTTTGCGCGAACGACCGGATTTGGCCGAGCCGCCAGCGGAGTCACCCTCGACGATGAAGAGTTCGGACTTGGCCGGATCACGCTCCTGGCAATCCGCAAGCTTGCCTGGAAGAGACGTGATGTCGAGCACACCCTTGCGCCGCGTCAGCTCACGCGCCTTGCGGGCAGCCTCGCGCGCGGCTGCGGCTTCCACGACCTTGCCGATCAACGCCTTGGCTTCTGCAGGATGTTCCTCGAACCAGGTGCCGAGCGCCTCGTTGACGAGGCTCTCCACCACCGGGCGCACTTCGGAGGACACCAGCTTGTCCTTGGTCTGGGAGGAGAATTTCGGGTCCGGCACCTTCACCGAGAGAACCGCTGTCAGGCCTTCACGGCAATCGTCACCGGTGAGCGAAACCTTTTCCTTCTTGGTCAGGCCCGAGCTCTCGGCATACCCCGTCACCTGACGTGTCAGCGCGCCGCGGAAACCGGCCATATGCGTGCCGCCATCGCGCTGCGGAATGTTATTCGTGAAGGCCAGCACATTCTCGTGGTAGGAATCGTTCCACCACATGGCGACTTCCACCGTGATGCCGTCCTTCTCGCCACCGATGGAAATCGGCGCGTCGATCAGCGGCTTCTTGGCGCGGTCCAGATATTTGACGAACTCGACAATGCCGCCATCGAAGAGGAATTCCTGCTTCCTCTCGTCGGCATGGCGCTTGTCGGTCAAAAGAATGCGCACGCCCGAATTGAGGAAGGCAAGCTCGCGCAGGCGATGCTCCAGCGTGTCGTAATTGAATTCCGTCATGGTGAACGTGTCGGGCGAAGGCAGAAAGCTCACTTCCGTGCCCGTCTCGTCACCGGCATCCCCCGTCACGGCAAGCGGCGCATCCGCCACGCCGTGCGTGAAGCTCATTTCATGCACCTTGCCCTTGCGGCGGATCTTGAGCTTGAGCCAGATGGACAGCGCGTTCACCACGGAAACGCCCACGCCATGCAGACCGCCCGACACCTTGTAGGAATTCTGGTCGAACTTACCGCCAGCATGAAGCTGCGTCATAATGACCTCGGCAGCCGAAACGCCCTCTTCGGCATGCATGTCGGTCGGTATGCCGCGGCCATTGTCGGTCACCGTGCAGGAGCCATCGGGATTGAGCGTTACCGTCACCAGCGTCGCATGACCGGCCAGCGCCTCGTCGATCGCGTTGTCGACCACCTCGTAGACCATGTGGTGCAGGCCGGAGCCATCATCCGTATCACCGATATACATGCCGGGGCGTTTTCGAACGGCGTCCAGACCCTTCAAAACCTTGATGGATTCAGCGCCGTATTCGGCCGGTTCGCCTGGGAGAGTGTCGGGCGTGTCGCTCATCAAATTCTTTCGCTCAGGAGCCCTGAGGGAACCCCCTTTTGGGCATGGGAAATCCGCGCCGCGAATCATGCGGCGCCTGTCCCCCAAGATATAGGCGTTTCAGGGCTTTTTTCCAAGTTTTGCAGCGATTTCGGCCTGGGGACGAAAACTATGACTGGCACCCTTTGCCTTTGGCACGAAACCGATTATGTAGCCCTTGAGAAATCGGAGACAGAGGCAAATGGCCACCATCAGCCAGAAACCTAAGCTCATCACCATTTTCGGCGGCAACGGCTTTGTCGGCCGCCATCTGGTGCAGGCCCTCACAAAGCGCGGCCACCGGGTGCGCGTTGCATGCCGCAACCCCCACACAGCGATACATCTGCAGCCGCTCGGCAATGTGGGTCAGGTGCAGGCCGTGCAGGCAAACCTGCGCAACCGCGCTTCGATTGACCGGGCCGTTGAAGGGGCAGACCACGTGATCAATCTGGTCGGGATCCTCTATGAATCCGGCCGCCAGTCTTTTGACGCAGTTCAGCATTTTGGCGCCCGTGCCGTGGCGGAAGCTGCTCGTGCCGCAGGTGCGAAGCTGACCCATGGCTCAGCCATCGGCGCAGATCCGGAGTCCGAATCCGAATATGCCCGCACCAAGGCGCTGGGTGAGAAGGCCGTGCTGGAAACGGTCAAGGATGCAGTGATCATCCGCCCCTCCATCGTTTTCGGTCCGGAAGACGACTTTTTTAACCGCTTTGCCAACATGGCGCGGTTCTCGCCATTCCTGCCGCTCATTGGTGGTGGCGAAACGAAGTTCCAGCCCGTCTATGTGGGCGATGTGGCCGAGGCCTATGCGCGCTCTGTCGACGGCGATCTCCAAGGCGGCCAGATCTACGAGCTGGGTGGACCGGAAGTGCTCACCTTCCGTGAATGCCTTGAGGAGATGCTCGAAGCGACCTACCGCAAGCGCTGGTTCGTTTCTCTGCCCTGGTTCGTCGCACGCATTCAGGCCCGCATTCTTGGCCTTCTGCCGAAGCCGCTGCTTACCCTCGATCAGGTGAAGCTTCTGAAGACCGACAATGTCGTCTCCGAAAAGGCGAAAGCGGCTGGCCGCACTTTGGACGGCCTTGGCATTCAGAAACACTCGCTGGCAGCCATCCTGCCCACATATCTGTGGCGCTATCGCCCTGCAGGCCAGTTCACCCGCAAACAGTTCCTGTAAGGCGGATCCTTGGGCGGCTACGAGACGCTTCTGCCGGAGACGTTGGGCGCAATCCCGGCGCTTCTTCTCGGCATCGCCAGCTTTTTCACCTCCGCGCTCACCGCCGCCTTTGGCGTGGGCGGCGGGGTGGCCATGCTGGCGCTGCTCGGTCTGTTTGTCCCGGTCGCTGCGCTCATCCCCGTCCATGGGGCTGTACAGCTTGGCTCCAATACCGGTCGTGCCTGGCATCAGCGGGCGCATATCCGCTTTTCCATCGCCACGCCGTTCATTCTAGGCAGCCTGATCGGCGCTGCCGTGGGTGCCTATTTCGTGGTGCAATTGCCGGACGCGCTCCTGAAACTCATTCTGGGCGTCTTCGTCATCGCTGTCACGTGGGCGAAAATTCCAGGTGCCGCGCAGCTCAGCCATGCAGGCCTCGCCGCCGGCAGTGCCGTTCTCGCGCTTGCCACCATGTTTGTCGGCGCCACCGGCCCGCTGCTCTCGGCCTTTTTCGCGCAGATCATTCCCGACGATCGCAAGGCGCTGATCGCCACCCATGCCGCCGGCATGACGGTGCAGCACGCGCTCAAGGTGATCACCTTCGCCCTTGCCGGTTTCGCCTTCTGGCGCTGGCTACCCTTCATCGCGCTGATGATCGCTTCGGGTTATCTGGGCACGATCTATGGAACGCGCCTACTGGAAAAGTTGCCCGAAAAAACCTTCCGCCGCTGGTTCAAGATCGGCCTCACGCTGCTGGCGCTCGATCTCATCCGCCGGGGCGTGATGGGGATGGTGTAGCAGAACTTCCTGCCCCTCCTTCGTCATCCTATGGCTTGACCATAGGATCGATGCCAGTGCGGTGGCGGCGTCACCGGCGTGGAAGTCGATGCGCCTTCTTTGAGAGGCTGCGTTTTATCCCTACCGTTCCGGCGTGGATCCTCGGGTCAGGCCCGAGGACGACGAGACGGGAAGGGCCGGAATCACCGCGGCGGGGTGCCGTTTTCGGCCAGGACCGCGCCGATCAGATAGAGCGAACCGCAGATCAGGATGCGCGGGGGTGGCTCGGTGCCGTCGCGGCCCGCATCGAGCGTATCCCGCAACAGTCTGAGCGCATTGGCGACCGAATGAACCGGCTCGGCGGAAAGCCCCGCCTCCATGGCGCGCGCCGCCAGTTCGGCGTTGGGGACACCGGCATCGCTCGATTCCACCGGAACCGTATAGACATGGCGGGCCATGCCCTCGAAGGCACGGAAATAGCCGGTCTGATCCTTGGTGTTGATCATGCCGGCAATCAGGAAGAGCGGCCGGGGCGAGCGGTCTTCCTCCGAAGCCAGCGCCTCGGCAATCGCCTCGCCGGCACCGGGATTGTGCCCGCCATCGATCCAGATCTCGGCCCCTTCCGGCCCAAGCTCCGACAGCGCGCCCTGTGGCAGACGCTGCAGACGGCCCGGCCAGACGACGCGTTCCATCGCCGCCTCGGCCGCCCGCAGGCCAACGGGAAATCCCGCCGCCTTGACCGCGGCGATGGCCGCCGCCGCATTGGCGATCTGATGCCGGCCCGCAAGCTGTGGGAGCGACATGTCGAACAGGCCGTCATTGTCCTGATAGATCATGCGCCCGTTTTCCTCGAACGCCAGGAAATCCTCGCCATAGACCGTGAGCGGACAGGAAAGCCGCTCCGCCGTGTCGACAAGCACCTCGCGCGCCGCATCAAACGGTTGCTGACCGACAACCACCGGCGCGCCGCGCTTGATGATGCCGGCCTTCTCGGCGGCAATCAGCTCCACCCGGTCGCCCAGATAGGCCTCGTGATCGAGCGAGATCGGCATGATGAGGCTGGCCGCCGGAGCGGGAATGACATTGGTCGCGTCAAACCTTCCACCAAGCCCAACCTCCACAATCGCCACATCCGCCGGATGCTCCGAAAAGAGCACGAACATCACTGCCGTGAGAATCTCGAACACGGTGATCTTTTCGCCGGCATTCGCCTCGGCAACCCGCACCACCGCCTCGGCCAGAACCGCATCCTCCACCAGCTTTCCGCCGCCTTCCGCACCCAGCCGGTAGCGCTCGTGCCAGTTCACCAGATGCGGCGAGGTGTGGACATGAACGATCCGTCCCGACGCCTCCAGCACTGCACGCGCGAAGGCCGTGGCCGAGCCCTTGCCGTTCGTTCCGGCCACATGGATGACCGGCGGCATGTTCAGATGCGGATTGCCCAGCCGGTCGAGCAGGCGCGTGACACGCTCAAGCGACAGGTCGAAGCCCTTGGGATGGAGCGACAGAAGACGCTCGATTTCCCGCTCGGCGGAGAGAGTGGTCATCAGGGTCCTGCCCGAAGGATGATCATTCAGCCGGCAAAGCCTTGCGGCTCATGCCTTCGGCTGTTCGGCTGGCGCTTCGGCAGCCTCGACGGGAACCGGAGCTGTTTCGGCTTCTGTCGGAGACTCTTCTTCCACGACCTCGGGTGCAGCTTCGGCCTTCTCCTTCAGGAGAATCTTCAAAAGCCTGGCAATGGTCCCCTTCATCTCCAGCCGCGAAACAACCATGTCGACCATGCCATGATCGCGCAGATATTCGGCGCGCTGGAAACCTTCCGGCAGCTTCTCGCGGATGGTCTGTTCGATCACGCGCGGGCCGGCAAAGCCGATCAGCGCACCAGGCTCTGCAATATGCACATCGCCCAGCATGGCGTAGGAGGCCGTCACGCCGCCGGTGGTCGGGTTGGTGAGCACGACGATGTAGGGAAGCCCCGCTTCCTTCAGCCGGTCCAGCGCAACCGTGGTGCGCGGCAGCTGCATCAGCGAGAGGATGCCTTCCTGCATTCGTGCGCCACCCGAGGCGGCATAGAGCACCAGCGGTAGCCTGCGCTCGACGGCAGTCTCAAACGCACGGACAATCGCTTCGCCGGCTGCCATGCCAAGGGAACCGCCCATGAAGGCGAAATCCTGAACCGTGGCCAATAGCTCAAGCCCCTGAACCCGGCCAACGCCGCTCAGCACGGCATCTTCCATGTTGGTCTTGGCCTTGGCATCACGCAGGCGCTCGGTATAGCGGCGTTCATCGCGGAATTTCAGCGGGTCGGTGACGACCTTCGGGTTTTCCAGCGTTTCATACTCGCCATCGTCGAAGAAACTTTTCAGCCGCTCACGAGCTGAAATCTTCATGTGATGGCCGGAGGAGGGAATGACCCAGAGATTGTCTTCCAGATCCTTGTGAAAGACCATCTCGCCGGTCTCGGGATCCTTGATCCAGAGGTTCTCCGGCATGTCCCGGCGACCGAGCATCGAGTTGATCTTCGGCCTCACATAGCTGGTGATCCAGTTCATTCCATATGCCTTTTCGTTTTTCCGCAATCCGAAGATGCGCCAATTATCGGGCGGCAACAAGGCGCGCTTCGCGCACCCCGTCTGCCAGCCCCTTCACAAGGGTTGCCACGGCCTCGGCGGGGTCTTCGATCCGCTTGCCGTTGTCGTCGTAGCACCGGGCGATGGCCGCAACGATGGCGCTGCCAACGACAACACCGTCCGCCGCCTCGCCAATCGCCTTGGCCTGACGCGCCGTCTTCACCCCGAAGCCCACGCAGATCGGCAGATCCGTGTGTTCCTTGATGCGCGAAACCGCTTCGGACACATTGTTCGTGTCCGGCAGGGCCGAGCCTGTCACACCCGTCATCGACACGTAATAGACAAAGCCCGACGTGTTCTCCAGAACCTTTGGGAGACGTTCCTCGTCTGTCGTCGGTGTTGCAAGGCGAATGAAGTTCAGCCCCGCCTTGATCGCCGGAACGCAGAGTTCCTCATCCATCTCCGGCGGCAGGTCGACGATGATCAGCCCGTCAATGCCCGCTTCCTTGGCATCGGAGAGGAAGCGGTCCACCCCATAGATGTAGATGGGGTTGTAATAGCCCATCATCACGATGGGCGTGTCGTCGTCACCTTCACGAAAGTCACGCGCCATCTGGAGCGTCTTCGCAAGCGTCTGCCCACTTTTGAGCGCGCGCAGGCCGGCGGCCTGGATGGCCGGGCCATCGGCCATGGGGTCGGAGAAGGGCATGCCCAGTTCGATCACGTCGCTGCCTGCCGCAGGCAGCGCCTTCATGATCGAGAGCGACGTCTCATAGTCCGGGTCGCCACCCATGAAATAGGTCACGAGTGCCGGGCGGTTTTCTTCCTTCAGCCGCGCGAAGCGGCGGTCAATGCGGGTGGTCATGATGGTCCTGGGTCCTCGTACATCCAGCGCGGCGCCCCCACGCCGTCTTGCAGTCCTTGCGGTTGCAGCGGCCTTATCGCTCGATCACGAACGCGGCAATGCAATGCGATCAGCCTATCCCTCGGCGTGCTCGCGGATTTCAATGGTGACAGTGAAGGCGTAGAAGCCATCGCGCTCGATCCGGCTTTTCGCTTCTTCGGGGTCGAAGGCGATACGCGGTTCGCCGTCATCGGCCACACGGGTCAGGAAGGCAAGGTTCTGGCTTGCCCTTATCCCCTTCGGGTTTTCCCTATCGTCGTCCTGGCGAATGGCCACGTAGTGGTGCTGGTTTTGCTTGGAGCGATAGATTTCGAACATGTTCACATCTCCATGCCGAGCATCTTTCCGACGGTGTGGACGTCCTTGTCCCCGCGCCCGGAGAAATTGACGATCATGATCTGGTCCCTGCCCATGGTCGGTGCCAGCTTGATCGCATGGGCAATCGCATGGGCCGATTCCAGCGCCGGGATGATGCCCTCAAGCCGCGTCGTCATCTGAAACGCCTCGATCGCCTCATCGTCCAGAATGGGCGAATAGATCACACGGCCGGAATCCTTCAGCCAGCTGTGCTCCGGCCCGACGCCGGGATAGTCGAGCCCCGCAGACACCGAATGCCCGTCAAGGATCTGCCCGTCATCATTCTGCAGAAGATAGGTGCGGTTACCATGCAGCACGCCGGGGCGGCCCGCCGTCATGGAGGCGCAGTGCTCCTCGCCTTCAAGCCCATGCCCGCCGGCCTCGACGCCGTGGATTTCCACCTGGCGATCATCGAGGAAGGGGTGGAACAGGCCAATGGCGTTCGAGCCGCCGCCCACCGCCGCCACGATGGCGTCGGGCAGCCGGCCTTCGAGCTCCTGTATCTGTTCACGCGCTTCCGTGCCGATCACCGATTGCAGGTCGCGCACCAGTTCGGGATAGGGATGCGGGCCTGCCGCCGTGCCGATCAGGTAATAGGTGTCCTCGACATTGGTCACCCAGTCGCGCAGCGCCTCGTTCATGGCATCCTTCAGCGTGCCATGGCCGGAAGAGACCGGCTTCACCTCGGCGCCCAGAAGATGCATGCGGAAGACGTTCGGCTTCTGCCGCTCCACATCGGTCGCGCCCATATAGACCACGCAGGGCAGGCCGAAGCGGGCGGCCACGGTGGCAGACGCCACGCCATGCTGGCCGGCGCCGGTCTCGGCGATGATGCGGGTCTTGCCCATGCGCTTGGCGAGCAGGATCTGGCCGAGACAATTGTTGATCTTGTGCGAGCCGGTGTGATTCAGATCCTCGCGCTTGAAGTAGATCTTCGCCCCGCCCAGATGCTCGGTCAGGCGTTCTGCGAAATAGAGCGGCGAGGGCCGGCCCGTATAGTGGCGGCCCAGATGCTCGAGCTCGGCGCGAAACGCCGGATCGTCC
Source organism: Nitratireductor sp. ATLC21 (assembly GCF_057196525.1). Taxonomy (NCBI): domain Bacteria; kingdom Pseudomonadati; phylum Pseudomonadota; class Alphaproteobacteria; order Hyphomicrobiales; family Phyllobacteriaceae; genus Nitratireductor; species Nitratireductor sp. ATLC21. Next base: position 132,941 of record NZ_JBXUOU010000003.1, read on the forward strand.
TTCGCCTCGTTCCAGTGTTTTTCCAGATCGAGGATCAGCGGCATCAGCGTCTCGGCCACAAACCGGCCGCCGAAGATCCCATACATGCCCTCATCGTCAGGGCCGATCCGGAAGGAATTGGGTTCTGCCGGTTTGTTCAAGGCGTTCTCCTCATGCCGGAACCGTGTCGGTTTCAAGCGCCAGCCGGACGGCGGCGAAGAACGCGCGTATCAGTTCCGGATCTTTCTCGCCGGGCGCGCTTTCAACGCCAGACGAAATGTCTATTCCGCGCGGCGACACGGCATTCAGGGCCGCGCCGATATTGGCCGCGTTCAGGCCACCGGAAAGCATGTAATCCACGTTATCGTCAAGGCCCGCCAGAAGCTGCCAATCGAAGGAGACCCCATTGCCGCCGGGAAGCTCGGATCCTTTCGGCGGCTTGGCATCGAAAAGGAATCGGTCGGCTATGCCGCGATAGGGTGCGATGCGCTCCAGATCGCCCGCCTCGCGGATGGCGAAAGCCTTCATCACCGGCAATCCGTAGCGTGCCTTCACCTGCGCGACCCGCTCCGGGCTTTCCCCGCCATGAAGCTGCAGCATGTCTGGTCTGACCGTCTTCACGATGGCATCCAGTCCCGCATCATCGGCATTGACCGTGACGGCAACAGCCTGTGCGCGGCCAAGCGCTGCTTTTCGCAGGTTTGCAGCCGTATCGGCCTCCACATGACGAGGGCTTTTCTCAAAGAAAATAAAGCCGATATGGCTCGCCCCGCCATCGAGTGCAGCTGCCATGGCGTCTTCGGTCTTCAGCCCGCAGATTTTCACGTCGAGTGTCATAACAGGGAAGTGCCACGAAATGGTGGCGGAGTCGAGGCTGGAGGCGGTCGCGCCAGGCGCCCTCGCCCTTCGACAAGCTCAGGATGAGGGCTACTTCAGCGTAGCCGCACAAAACGACTGAAGAAACACGCCAGCATCTCAACAGCCCTCATCCTGAGCCTGTCGAAGGGCGAGGGCGCTTGGCACCGGCATCTCAATAGCAATCAGGCAAACCAGCCCTCAGAGTCAGGCCCGGCACAGCCTGCCCGTCACTCAAACCCGATGGCCTGCAGGGCGGTGCCGTTGCGCTTAAGCCAATCCTTACAACGGTCCGTTTCGGGGCAGAGCTCCCGGCAGAGTTTCCAGAAGCGGGCGCTGTGGTTCATCTCTTTCAGATGCGCGACTTCGTGGGCGACCAGATAGTCGATTACCAGCGGCGGGGCCATCATGATGCGCCAGGAGAAGGAGAGCGTGCCATCCGAGGTGCAGGAACCCCAGCGGCTCTTGGTGTCGCGAAAGCGGATCGCGCAGGCGCGCTTGCCGATGGTGGCGGAGTGTTTTGCCACCAGTGCCTCGATGTCGCGCTTGGCTTCACGCTTCAACAGATCGGCAATCCGTCGAGGCAGCCGCTCCGCGTCGCCCGGCACGACAATCACGGGCGCGCCCTCCCGCATGGCAAGCCTGGCAGCGCCACGGCGCTCGGGATCGTGCACGATCAAATGCGGCACGCCGCGCACCGGGATCTTGATACCCGGCCTGACCTGAGGCCGCTCGGGCAGTTTTTTCAGCTTCTGCTCAAGCCAGCCGGTGTGGCGGTCGAGAAACTCTTCCACCTCGCGTGAGCGGGAAAGGCCCGGCGGCACTGTAACCCGCAGGCCGCGCCCACCCGGCTCGATGCGCAGGGTCAGGCGACGCGCCCTTGCGTTCTCGACGATGCGCAATGGCAGCTCCCGCCCGGCCACGCGATGCATGCGCTCTGCCGGAGGAGCCGCAACCTTGAGGCCGATCATCTTGTTGAGGAAACCAAGCGCCATGGGGGAAGGATAAGCGATTCGTGGAAAAATACGCGCAAAGAAAACGGCATCTCGATGAGATGCCGTTTCAACCGTTTACCTATTGCCCACCGGATCAGGCCTCGTCGGTCACATCCGGGACGGACTTGCCGCGGCCCGATTTGCGACCCTTGTTGCGTTCGTTCATGAAACGATCGAACTCTTCCTGATCCTTGGCCCGGCGCAGCTCGCGCATGTAATCGTCGAACTCGTCACGCATCTCGTCGAGCTTGCGGCGTTCCTCGGCGAGGCGCTCCAGCTCTTTCGTGCGCCAGTCGTCAAAGGCGACGTTGCCTGTAAACGCATGGCGTTTTGATGCACGCCGGCAGCCGGCGAAGACTTCATCGGTTTTTCGGTTCACGTCCTTCTTGAACTCCCCGAGCCGGTCACCCCACAGAATGTAGGCGAGCATGGCGAGGCCGAGCGGCCAGAACACCATGAAACCCACCACCATCAGAGCAATCGTCGCAGGCGTCCAGGCAGGACGGATAAGCGCAGAATTTGTCATGGTCACCCGTTCCTTTCCTTGAGCATGCAACCCCCGGGAAGCTGCATGGTTTCGAGATGGGGGCTCAATTTTCGAGATTCAAGGAAACGATAAACGAGATTCGCGCAAACCCATGATTTTGCAGCATTTATTTGCACGTTTGTGCGCCATTCCGGCATTCCGCCTAAACGGAACGCTCGATCAAACCTTCCAGTGACCGCAAGATCAGGGCAATGTCCTGCGGCCTGGAAAGCCGGTGATCGCCATCGCCGATCAAAGACAGGGTGACGTCATCTGCCGGCAGATGCTCGGTCAGCCTCATGGCATGAGTGAAGGGCACATCGGGATCGGCCTTGCCCTGGAGGATGTGAACCGGGCAGTGGGTATCGAGAATGCCATCCAGCACCCGGTTGCGCTCTCCGTCCTCGAATAGTGCGCGCGTATAGATGTAGGGCTCGTCGGAATAGTCGGAAGGCTCTTCCATATAGCCCATCTCTTCGAGCTGCCGGCGATTGGCTTCCGTCAGTTTCGGCTCCACCAATTCGCTGGTAAAATCGGGAGCGGGCGCCAGAAGCAGCAGGCCAGCCAGTCTTGCGCTCTCGCCGGCCCGGTTCAGTTCCTGCGCCATGCGGAGCGCGATCCACGCCCCCATGGAAGATCCGACAAGGATCTGCGGCCCTTCGGTAAAAGCCCGGAAGACACCGAGGCTCTGCTCCAGCCAAAGCGAAATCGTGCCATCCTTGAATGCGCCGCCGGATTCGCCATGACCGGAATAATCATGCCGCAAGAAGGCGTGGCCCTTTTCGGCGGCCCATCCATCCAGTGCCTCGGCCTTGGTGCCGAGCATGTCGGATTTGTAGCCGCCCAGCCAGACGGCGCCCGGTGCGCGGCCCTCGCGTTGCCGGTATGCGATCTGCGTATCGCCGATCGTCAGAAAGCTCGCCTTCGCCTCACTCATCAACTGTCTCCCATGCCGGAACCAATGGTCGATCACGCGCTTTCCCATTCAGGCAGAACGAGAAACGTGATTCTTTTGCCCTTATATGCTATTGACACTTCGCCTGCCGAGACGACATACGCCTCGTCTCAAAGGCAAAGCCGAAACTAGTGGTTCAACAATCAGGAGATCACGACCATTCGCAGACCATTCAAAGCGCCGCCTCAGAAAGTAGAAGGCCCGCGCGCAAACCGCGACATCCGGGTTCCCCAGATTCAGCTGATCGACGACGAAGGCAACAACCGCGGCGTTCTCGACACGGAAGAAGCCCTGCGTCTTGCCGAGGAAGCGGGTCTGGACCTGGTAGAGGTGGCTTCCAACGCCAAGCCGCCCGTTTGCAAGATCACCGATCTTGGCAAGATGAAATATCAGAGCCAGAAGAAGGCTGCCGAGGCGCGCAAGAAGCAGAAGACCATCGAGATCAAGGAGATCAAGATGCGTCCAAACATCGACACCCATGACTATGAGGTGAAGATGAAGGCCGTGCGCCGCTTCTTCGAGGCTGGCGACAAGGTCAAGCTGACGCTGCGTTTCCGCGGCCGCGAGATGGCGCATATGGAACTCGGCATGCAGCTCCTCAACCGGGTCAAGGAAGAGGTCGAGCCAATTGCCAAGGTGGAAGCCGAGCCGAAGCTCGAAGGCCGCCAGATGATGATGGTTCTGGCGCCGCGCACGACCTGATTGGCACTGCGCCGGTAAAGACGCACACCAACACGACAACAAGCCGGGGCTCGCTCCGGCTTTTTCTTTCGCAAATGCGCCGCATTCTGTCCCTAAGCGTCATTCCCTGTCAGTTTTGAAAAAGCCTGATACTGGGGCGCAACATCATCCGGGATGCGAGAATGTCGATCCACCAAATCGCGCTGGGGCAATTCCAGCGTCTGCGTATCGCGAGCTTCTGGCTCATCGCTGCACTGCTTTGCGGCTTCGTTCTCTTCTTTCACTCGGGCTGGGCGCACTATCAACCACTCGGCATCGATATCGAGGAAATCATCGAAATCACGGGGCTCGGCCTGATCGGGATCGCCATCGCGGGCCGGCTCTGGTGCACACTTTATATTGGCGGGCGCAAGGCTGCGGAACTCGTCGAGGACGGCCCCTATTCCATAACCCGAAACCCGCTCTACCTCTTTTCTACGATAGGCGCGATGGGGGTAGGTGCGCAAACCGGGAGCATGGTGGTTGCAGTGATCTGCGGCGTTCTGGCGGCCTTTATCCTCAGCATCACCACGCGCCGGGAAGAACACCACCTGCGCGAAACATTCGGCGAGGCGTATGACGCCTACCTGGCGCGCGTGCCGGCCTTCATCCCGAACCCGAAGCTTTTCCACGATCCAAAGACACTGACCATTCTGCCCGAGCGGCTTTACGGCACGCTGCGGGACGGGCTGATCTTCTTCCTGGCCATGCCGGCCTTCGAGCTGGTGGAGTATGTCCAGGATCTCGGACTGCTGCCCATTCTGTTCCGTCTCTACTGAGCCGGCGCCGCCACGCGGTCAAAACAGGAGTTGCGCAAACGGCCCGCCGCCGCTATAAGGCCGCGTTCCTGGACCGGCCGGCAGGGCATGCCGTGGCGGTCCTTAATGCTGAAATGCGCATGCGCGACACTGTGGGAAGCCGATGCCAACTGGCGCGCTTTTCCGCAGACCGGCGCAGGCGAAAGAACGGAGAAGCAAAATGCCCAAGATGAAGACGAAGTCTTCTGTCAAGAAGCGGTTCAAGGTAACCGCGACCGGCAAGGTGAAGGTCGCCGCCGCTGGCAAGCGCCACGGCATGATCAAGCGTTCCAACAAGTTCATCCGCGACGCCCGCGGCACGATGGTTCTTTCCGATCCCGATACGAAGATCGTGAAGAAGTTCATGCCCTACGGCCTGTGATCGCAGGAACCCGGAACAGATTTAAGGAGATCATGTCATGGCACGCGTAAAGAGGGGCGTTACCGCCCACGCCAAGCACAAGAAGGTCATGAAAGCCGCCAAGGGTTTCTACGGCCGTCGCAAGAACACCATTCGCATCGCCAAGCAGGCGGTCGAAAAGTCGATGCAATACGCCTACCGCGATCGCAAGGCCCGCAAGCGCAATTTCCGCGCTCTGTGGATCCAGCGCATCAACGCCGGCGCACGCGAACACGGCCTGACCTATGGCCGCTTCATCGACGGCCTCAACAAGGCCGGCATCGAGATCGACCGCAAGGTGCTGGCCGACATGGCCGTGCATGAGCCGCAGGCCTTCGCCGCTCTGGTGATGAAGTCCAAGGAAGCGCTCGTGTACCTCAAGGACACCACCCCGAATGCTTTTGAAAGCGCTGTCGCTTAAGGCTGGCGCTTCCCGAAGCAAACAGGTTTAATTCGGGAAACCCGCGCTGGCAGGGCTGGCGCGGGTTTTTCTTTGCGATGATGACCATGGACAACCAGACGAGACACGAGCAGGACGTCCTTTCGCCGGAAGCGACGGCGGCGCTGCTGCGCCTGCTCATCACCGGTGAGCATCAGCGCGTTTCGTCAACCGTGCTGGATGGACATACCGTCTGGATAAAACGCTATGACGTGGAGCGGCAGCCGATCGCCCAATGGCTGCATGGGGCACTGACACCGCTGATGCCTGCCGCCTTCCTGCGCGCCTCCCCAAGCACGAACACCGCCTCCGCCATCGAGCGTGAAGTACGCAAGCTCGATGCCTTCCGCAAGGCAGGGCTGCCGACGGCGAAACTGCTTTTCCGCAACGACCGGGTTCTGGTGCTGTCGAATGTCGCGCCAATCGCCCAGAGCGAGCTCGACATGCTCGCGCGCCATGGCGAGGACGGCGCCCATGACGGGCTTCTGGTGCAGGCGGCCGAAGCGCTATGCAAAGCACATCACCTCGGCCTGTGCCATGGCAGACCACATCCGCGCGACATGTTCATCACCGGCGATGGCCGCTGGGGCTTTGTCGACTTCGAAGAAGAGCCCGAAGCCGCTATGCCGCTGGCCACGGCGCAGGCGCGCGACGTGTGGCTTCTGTTCCTGCAAATCTGCATGCAGGCAAAACTGATCGATACGCCGCAAAGAGCGTTCGACGCCTATTTCGCCGAGCCTCCCCGAATCGTGGCGGACGAGTTGCGACGTATCATTCGTTTTTTTGCGCCGCTCATCCCCCTTCTTGGTGCAATCGAGCACCGGGGGCTTGGCAGCGACGGCAAGCGCGTGTTGAAAGCAACACGGTTCTTGAAATCGGCTCTCGGCAACACGGTGGAGATTCCCACTGACAAGAGCCAGAAAGACATCAAACCCAAAAGGGGCTACGAGGCATGAGCGAACTCGAGGAACTGGAAAAGACCATTGCCGGGCAGATCGAAGCTGCCGCCGACGAGCAGGAAATCGAGGCCGTGCGCGTCGCCACGCTCGGCAAGAAGGGCTCGGTCTCGCAGATGCTGAAGACGCTTGGCTCCATGTCTCCGGAAGAGCGGCAGGTGATGGGCCCCGCAATCAACGGGCTGAAGGCCCGCGTTACCGAAGCCCTCACGGCACGGCGCGACGCATTGCGCAACGCCGCCATCGACGCAAGGCTCGAGCGCGAAAAAGTGGATGTCACCCTGCCCGTGCGGCGGCCACCCGCCGAGCGCGGCCGCATTCATCCGATCAGCCAGGTGATTGACGAGATCACCGCCATCTTCGCCGATATGGGTTTTTCCATTGCCGAAGGGCCGGACATCGAAACCGACTATTACAATTTCACGGCGCTGAACTTCCCTGAAGGCCACCCGGCCCGCGAGATGCACGACACCTTCTTCTTCCCGCCGGATGAGAAGGGCGCGCGCAAGCTTCTGCGCACGCACACCTCGCCGGTGCAGATCCACACGATGGAGACGCAGGAACCGCCGATCCGCATCGTCATTCCCGGCAAGACCTACCGGCAGGATTCGGACGCGACCCACTCACCCATGTTCCATCAGCTCGAAGGACTGGTGATCGACAAGACTGCCAATGTCGCCAACATGAAATGGGTGTTGCAGGAGTTCTGCAAGACGTTCTTCGAGGTGCCGCAGCTCAACATGCGCTTCCGCCCCTCCTTCTTTCCCTTCACTGAGCCGAGCCTGGAGGTGGACATCCAATGCGACCGCTCGCAGCCGGGCGAAGTGCGCTTCGGCGAGGGCAATGACTGGATGGAGATTCTCGGCTGCGGCATGGTGCACCCCAATGTGCTACGCGCCTGCAATCTCGATCCCGATGAGTATCAGGGCTTTGCCTGGGGCATGGGCATCGACCGCATCGCCACGCTGAAATACGGCATGCCGGACCTGCGCGACTATTTCGACGCCGATGTGCGCTGGATTGAGCATTATGGCTTCCGCCCGCTGGACCTGCCGACACTGTTCGGCGGATTGAGCGCCTAAGGAGATAGATCAATGAAATTCACGCTCTCCTGGCTCAAGGAGCACCTTGAGACTGACGCCACGCTCGACGAGATTGTCGAAAAGCTCACCATGATCGGCCTCGAGGTCGAGGAGGTGGATGACAAGGCATCGCTGAAGCCCTTCGTGATCGCCAAGGTTCTGACCGCCGAGCAGCACCCCGATGCCGACCGGTTGCGCGTGCTTTCCGTCGACACGGGCGACGGCAAGCCGGTTCAGGTGGTGTGCGGTGCGCCCAATGCGCGTGCCGGTCTCGTCGGCGCCTTTGCCGCGCCCGGCACCTATGTGCCCGGCATCGACGTCACGCTCTCGGTCGGCAAGATCCGCGGCGTGGAAAGCCACGGCATGATGTGCTCGGAGCGCGAATTGCAGATGTCGGACGAGCATGACGGCATCATCGACCTGCCCGAGGACGCGCCCGTCGGCACCTCCTTCGCAAGCTGGGCAAAGCTCGACGATCCGGTGATCGAGATCGGCCTGACGCCGAACCGGCCAGATTGTACCGGCGTTCACGGCATCGCGCGCGATCTTGCGGCGGCGGGCCTTGGCACTCTGAAGGAGGCACCCATCGCCGCGGTGGCGGGCAAGGGGGCCTGCCCTGTCGAGCTGACCATCGAAGCGCCGGAGCTTTGCCCCGGTTTTGCGCTGCGGCTCGTTCGCGGCGTGAAGAACGGCGCCTCGCCAAAATGGATGCAGCAGCGCCTGACGGCCATCGGCCTGCGTCCCATCAACGCGCTGGTCGACATCACCAACTATGTGACCTTCGACCGGGGCCGCCCGCTCCACGTCTTCGATGCCGCCAAGGTGAGAGGCAATCTCACCGTACGCCGCGCCAGGGATGGCGAGACGGTGCTGGCGCTCGACGAGCGCGAATACAGGCTGACGCCGGAAATGTGCGTCATTGCCGACGAAAACGGCGTTGAATCCATTGCCGGCATCATGGGCGGCGAGCATTCGGGCTGCGATGAGAACACCACGGATGTGCTGATCGAATCCGCCCTGTGGGATGCGATGAACATTGCCCGCACGGGCCGCGACCTCGGCATCATCACCGATGCGCGCTATCGCTTCGAACGTGGCGTCGACCCGGAGATGATGGAACCCGGCCTTGAACTTGCCACCCAGCTCGTTCTCGACCTGTGCGGCGGCGAGCCGACAGAAAGCCGCGTGGTTGGATACAAAGGCTATGAGCCACGCAGCATCACCTTCCCGGTGAGCGAGGTGAAGCGCCTGACCGGCCTTGAGGTTTCAAGCACTGAGAGCAAAGACATTCTCAACCGCCTCGGCTTTACCTCCATCGGCGATGGCGAGGTGCTGGACGTGTCCGTGCCGTCCTGGCGTCCGGACATCGACGGCAAGGCCGATCTGGTGGAAGAGGTGATGCGCATTCACGGCGTGAACGAAATCGCGCCGCAGCCCCTGCCCTCCCATCGCGCGGTCAACGGCCAGATCCTCACCGTGTTGCAGAACCGCACCCGCCAGGCACGGCGCGCTCTTGCCGTGCGCGGCATGTTGGAGGCGGTCACCTGGACCTTCATCGACGAGACGCAGGCAAAGCTCTTCGGCGGTGGCGATGCGTCGCTCAAGCTCTCCAACCCCATTGCCGCCTCCATGTCGGACATGCGCCCCTCGCTTCTCCCGGGCCTCATCGCAGCCGCCCAGCGCAACGCCGCGCGTGGCTATGCCGATGTGGCGTTGTTCGAAGTGTCGAGCACCTATGAGAACGACAGCTATGAAGGCCAGCGCCGTGTTGCGGGCGGCATTCGTCGCGGCACAGCGGTGATGGACGGCGCGGGACGGCACTGGTCGGGCAACAGCGCCTCCGTCAGCGTGTTCGATGCCAAGGCCGATGCGCTGGCGGCCCTTGAGGCGGCCGGCGCGCCGGTGGACAAGCTGCAAATCGTGGCGGGCGGCCCCGACTGGTATCATCCCGGTCGCTCGGGAACGATCCGTCTTGGGCCGAAAATCGTGCTCGCCGCATTCGGCGAAATCCACCCACGCACGCTGGAGGCACTGGATGCCGAAGGGCCGATCTGCGGTTTCGAGGTGTTTCTCGACGCGATCCCCGAGCCGAAGGCAAAGGCCACACGCACCAAGCCACGTTTGGAGCTTTCGCCCTTCCAGCTCGTGCGCCGCGACTTTGCGTTCGTTGTCGATAAGGCTGTGGAAGCTGCAACCATCGAGCGCGCAGCACTGGCGGCCGACAAGAAGCTTGTCACCGGCGTACGCGTCTTCGACATTTTCGAGGGCGCTTCGCTTGGCGAGGACAAGAAGTCCGTTGCCATCGAAGTCTCGATCCAGCCGCGCGACAAGACGCTGACCGACGAAGAGCTCGAAGCCATCGCCGGCCGCATCGTCGCCAATGTCGGCAAACAGACCGGCGGCACGCTGCGGGGGTAGGTTCGTTCAGCGGCGCCCTTTCGGCAACTGCTTAGCTTCGCGGACGAGTGCAGCAATGTGCTCGTCCGCTTTTTTGTGGCGCTCGATCTTTTGTTGTTTGGAAAACCGCTCGAATTCCGCGCGCGCATGATCCTTTGCGCCTTCCGCGCTCACACTGCCGCCCGATCGCAGGACGGCCCGGCCAAGGTTTTCGAGCTGCTGGTCGAGAAGCCGCGTTGCATCCTCCATGACAACCAATCGGCCCAGCTTGGCCTGATCATCGAAAATATCCAGAAGGATCGTGGTCAGGCGGTTGAGCTCACTGATTTCGGCCTCGGCAAGATAATTCTTGGAGACGGTCACGTCCCGCTTGCGGATCGTGTCGCCGGGCCAGCTTTGCAGCCCCATATTCTCGAGGCGATGATCAGCGCGTGCCATCACCACTTCCGAGGGTGTCTGCGAAACAACTGCATTGATCAGCTTGGCCTGCGTTTTCTGGAAGAAGCTCTGCGCCCTGGCGGTGCTGCCATCATAGTCCTGGCAGAGAGCGCAGATGGCTTGCAGTTCACGATAGACATTGGCCTCATCAGAGCGAATGTCGCGGATGATCTCCCGCAATTCGGCGATGCGGTCGCGCTCCTGCTTGAGGCGTGCTGAATCCACCACAAAGCCGCTGCGCGCAAACTGAACGAGAATCCCGGTTGCCCAGCGCCGGAAAAGGGTCGCCTGCGCGGAGGAGACGCGGTAGCCGACTGAGATGATCATGTCGAGGCTGTAGAGGAGTGGCGGCCGACCTGTAGTTGTGTGCATTTTTTGCACAGAAGTCTCTTCGTCGAGTTCTCCTTCCTCCAAAATGTTTGCAATATGTTTGGTGATGACGCTTCGCTCGCGCCCGAAAAGTCGGGCGATCTGATCCTGCGTCATCCAGAGCGTTTCGCCCTCGTAGCGAATATCGAGCCGGAGCCCCTTTTCACCATCGTAGATCAGAAACCGGTCTCCGGTTTCTGCATCTTCCACGAGATGGACGGGTTCATCCGCTGTCATGCGCCTCTCCAAGGGGTTTCCGGAACATTAGCAGAACAAATTGGCGCGCGAAACCTTGCCGGTTCTCAATCCCCGGCATAGAGCGGATCACCGTTTCATAGAAACGCTGCTCCGCTCAATCCTTCCCTCTCTTCCCGCATTTGTGCGAACGTCAGGTGATTCCACCTGACGGCAAAATGCTTTATGTGTTTGCCTGCGCAAAACAGGAGGAAAGTGCATGTTCCGTTGGGGCGTTCTTTCGACGGCCAGGATTGGCCGCGAGCAGGTTATTCCGCAGATTCAGGATTCGGAAAACGGCGTCGTGACGGCGATCGCCAGCCGTGATTCGTCGAAGGCGCAGGCCGTGGCGAACCGCTTCGGTATCCCCAACGTGTTTTCTTCCTATGACGCGCTGCTTGCCTCGCCCGATGTGGATGGCGTCTATATTCCCTTGCCGACCTCCGATCATGTCGCCTGGGCGATCAAGGCGGCGGATGCCGGCAAGCATGTTCTGGTGGAAAAGCCGCTGGCGCTGGACGCCAAGGATATTGCCCGCGTGATCGAGGCGCGCGACCGCAACAATGTCGTCGTGTCGGAAGCCTTCATGGTCACCTATCACCCGCAATGGCACAAGGTGCGCGACCTGATTGCTGAAGGCGCCATCGGGCGGCTGCGGCATGTGCAGGGCGTGTTCTGCTATCACAATGTCGATCCCGAAAACATGCGCAACAAGCCGGAGCTTGGCGGCGGCGGCCTGCCGGACATCGGCGTTTATCCGACAGTGACCACGCGCTTCGCCACCGGTCTGGAGCCCGAGCGTGTGCAGGCCGTGGTAGAGCGCGATCCCACCTTCGGCACCGACATCTATTCAAGCGTCAAGGCCGATTTCGGCACGTTCGAACTCAGCTTCTACGTGTCGACGCAGATGGCGCTGCGCCAGAGCATGGTGTTCCACGGCGACAAGGGCTTAATCGAGGTCAATGCGCCCTTCAACACCCCGGACTATGGCGACACGCGCCTGACGGTCTTCAGCGCCGACCACAACAGTGCCAACGTCTACCGTTTTCCGCGCGCACGCCAATATCGCTTGCAGGCGGAGGCCATCGTACGGGCGGCACAGGGCGACGCGGAAGCAACGGTCTTCACACTTGAAGATTCGGTCAAGAACCAGAAGCTGATCGATGCGATCTTCCGTGCCGGCGCGCATGACGGCTGGGAAATCGTTTAGGGACCAGCATCCGTTCAAACGGGTCCGCTGCGCTTTCTTGCAAAAAAGATGTGGCGGCCTATGCGCCCAAGCTTTTGAAGACGCCGCGCCCATCCCGGGCGTACATAGCTGGCATGGTAATGCGTAGCCGTGCCCAAGGCGTGCAGATCGGCATCGGCCAGGGCCGCTTCCCGAGCGCAGTCGGCAACGCATCTTTGAATGGCCGCAGCAATCTCCCGGGCGCGTCTCCAGGGCTTCTCCTCCCTCGGAAGAAGCGCCACGCCGGTGCATGTGAAGGAGAACTGGCAGCGATAGGGCCTGTGTGCGTTCTGAAACACCACTCCACATATGGTGTTTGGAAAGGATTTCGAACGAACCCGGTTCACAATGACCATGGCAACCGCCTTCTGACCGTCTACGGGTTCGCCACGCGCCTCGTGATAAACCGCTGCTGAAAGGCAGGTCATCTCAGCCTCCCTGATAAAGGACGGTAGCACCGGATTGAATGTGGAGCGCTGATGCGAATGGGACTCCTCACCGATCAGCTCGGTTATCGTTCTGAAAGTAGAGGGGAAAATAGTGTCAGGCTCCCAAGCCGGGATCGATTGAAGTAGAGATGAAGCGTACAATCCCCCGAACAAAAGACTTTCTGCAAACATTGAGACTCCTGTGAATACCAATTCGGTACCACCGCCCCTCAGGCCCCTGTTGCAGACCACTCTCACAACCTATGCGTGAAGACAAATTGGCTTTGCTTCAAATCCGGATAGGAAGGTTTACCTTTCGTCAGGGAGACGCCCCCGGGAAGCACTTCTGCGGAAAACGGGATGGGTTCGACCAAAATCGAGGCAAATCCCGCCTTGCGTTGCAAAAATAGCGTTCTTATATACGCCCCGAAGCTGTTCGGCGCGTTTCGTCCAGGGATGCTGCCGCAGCAAATTCGTGTGAACAGGGGCTGTCATCTGGAACGCCGGAATGGGTCCTGACAGTCTGCTTAGCGGAGAGAAGACATGGCTAAAGTAATCGGTATCGACCTCGGAACAACCAATTCCTGCGTTGCTGTCATGGACGGCAAGGACGCCAAGGTTATTGAGAACGCGGAAGGTGCACGCACCACGCCGTCCATCGTGGCCTTCACGGATTCGGATGAGCGTCTGGTTGGTCAGCCGGCGAAGCGTCAGGCGGTGACCAACCCGGAAAACACCCTCTTTGCAATCAAGCGCCTGATCGGCCGTCGCTTCTCCGACCCCACGGTCGAGAAGGACAAGAAGCTGGTCCCCTACAAGATCGTCAAGGCCGACAATGGCGATGCCTGGGTCGAGGCGCACGGCAAGACCTACTCGCCCTCGCAGATCTCTGCGATGACGCTGCAGAAGATGAAGGAAACGGCTGAATCCTATCTCGGCGAGAAGGTCGAGAAAGCGGTCATCACCGTTCCTGCATACTTCAACGACGCCCAGCGCCAGGCCACCAAGGACGCCGGCAAGATCGCCGGTCTCGAAGTGCTGCGCATCATCAACGAGCCGACCGCTGCCGCGCTCGCCTACGGCCTCGACAAGAAAGACGGTAAAACCATCGCCGTCTACGATCTTGGCGGCGGCACGTTCGACATCTCGATCCTCGAGATCGGCGACGGTGTGTTCGAGGTGAAGTCCACCAATGGCGACACCTTCCTCGGCGGTGAAGACTTCGACATGCGTCTGGTCGAGTATCTGGCCTCCGAGTTCAAGAAGGAGCAGGGCATCGACCTGCAGCAGGACAAGCTCGCCCTGCAGCGCCTCAAAGAGGCTGCCGAGAAAGCCAAGATCGAGCTGTCCTCCGCCTCGCAGACCGAGATCAACCTGCCGTTCATCACCGCTGACCAGTCGGGTCCCAAGCACCTGACGATGAAGCTGACGCGTGCCAAGTTCGAGAGCCTTGTCGAAGATCTCGTCAAGCGCACCGTCGAGCCCTGCAAGGCCGCCCTCAAGGATGCCGGTCTGAACGCCGGCGAGATCGACGAAGTGGTTCTGGTCGGCGGCATGACGCGCATGCCCAAGGTCCAGGAGACCGTGAAGAGCTTCTTCGGCAAAGAGCCGCACAAGGGCGTGAACCCGGACGAAGTGGTCGCCATGGGTGCTGCCATTCAGGCCGGCGTTCTGCAGGGTGACGTGAAAGACGTTCTGCTGCTCGACGTGACCCCGCTTTCGCTGGGCATCGAGACGCTGGGCGGTGTCTTCACCCGCCTGATCGATCGCAACACGACGATCCCGACCAAGAAGAGCCAGGTTTTCTCGACCGCAGAAGACAATCAAAGCGCCGTGACCATCAACGTATTCCAAGGTGAGCGCGAAATGGCTGCGGACAACAAGAGCCTCGGCCGCTTCGACCTGACCGGTCTTCCGCCAGCACCGCGCGGCGTACCGCAGATCGAAGTCACGTTCGACATCGACGCCAACGGCATCGTGAATGTCTCGGCCAAGGACAAGGGCACCGGCAAGGAGCAGGCGATCCGCATCCAGGCATCCGGCGGTCTTAGCGACGAAGAAATCGAGAAGATGGTGAAGGACGCCGAGTCCAACGCCGAGGCCGACAAGAAGCGTCGCGAGGCTGTGGAAGCGAAGAACCAGGCGGAAGCCCTGATCCACTCGACCGAGAAGTCCCTCAGCGAGTATGGCGACAAGGTCTCCGAAGAGGAGAAGAAGGCCATCGAGGACGCGCTCGCCGCGCTGAAAACCGCTGCCGAAGGCGACGATGCCGAAGACATCAAGGCGAAGACCAACGCGCTCGCCGAGGCATCCATGAAGCTTGGCCAGGCCATGTATGAGGCAAGCCAGGCAGAAGCGGCCGAATCCGATGCGGCTGCCGACGCAAAGGCTGCAGGCGATGATGTTGTCGATGCGGATTTCGAGGAAATCGATGAGGACGACAAGAAGTCGGCCTGAATGCCCTTATAAAACGTCTAAGAAAGCCCGGGGTTTGCGTCCCGGGCTTTTTCATATCTTCTTAAACTTCCCCCCAATAGACTTGCCGGCAAAGTAAAATTCGCGGATTGGCCATTGGGGAGGCTGATGATCCGGTACCGGCTGTTCGAGATCTGGCGCTTCGTCGCTGCGCTGCTTATCATGCTGTACCACTTCGGGCATTTCGCGCCCGGTGACGGGCTTGCAGTGAAAAACGAACTGGCGCCCCTCAGGCCGTTGCTCGACATGTTCTTCATCATATCGGGCTTCCTGATCTTTGCGCGGTATGGAGACCAGGTCAGGGATGCGAAGAGTTACGGCATCTATCTCTACAAGCGGCTGATCCGCCTTTACCCGCTTCATCTGGCCACGCTTGCCTATTTCGTAATGATCGGGCTTCTTGTCTCCGTGGGCGTCTTGCGCACCGGTGGAGAACCGCAGCTCTACGACTGGAGCGCACTACCTTCGAACCTCCTGCTCATCCAGGCCTGGGGTGTTGAAGACAGGCTGACTTTCAATTTTGTGTCCTGGTCGCTTTCTGCCGAGTGGTTTGCCTATCTTCTGCTGCCCGTGATCCTTTTTGCCTATCGCCGCTCAGGGCTTGCCGGCCTCTTCGTCCTGCTTGTTGCCTGCTATGCGGTGCTTGAGCTGATGGTGCACACCGGCGTGATGCCGTTCGAAAGCTGGGTCATGGCCGATACCTGGGGAGCGTACCGCACCTTCGCCGATTTTGTTCTGGGCGCCCTGCTCGCGGTTCTCGTGCGCCGCTCTGCCCTGACGGCTTCAGCGCGATGGCCCGCCTGGGCAGCCATCCTGCTTGCCTGCGCCTCCATGGTGCTGCAGCTGAACATCTATGTGACGCTGCTTCTGCTGGCGGTCGCGGTCTTCCTGGCAGGTCTTGTGGAACGCAACGATCCTGAACGGTACAGCTATCCGGCCTTCCTGCGCCCGGCGGCTGCGGTCTCGTTCGGTGTTTATCTCTGGCACCCGGTTACCGAGAGCCTCTTTTATTCCTATCTTTGGAGCCATCACATTCAGTCGCATTCCATTGCGCTTTTCTTTGGCTATACGGGCTTTGTGATGCTGGTGACGGTGATCGTGGCCATGGCGTCTTTCCGCTTCTTCGAAAACACGCTGTCCGGATACCTCTTGCGCGCCGCCGGCCTTGCACGGACCGGCCCCGCCCCGGCCAGGCCCGCAGCCGAGACAAACTGAAAACGGCTCCATGCAGCCAAATGGAACCTCTGTCTCGTTCCCATGGCTGGCAATCTCATGAAAACTATGGCATTCGCTGTCGCAAATACCTAAATAACGGACACTGATCGGGGGAACAGTGTTCGCTCCAAACAGACTATGCGGGACTCTCATTCATGAAGGCAGATTTTTACGAGACGCTCAGCGTGTCGAGAAACGCCGACGAGAAGGAACTCAAGAGCGCTTTTCGCAAGCTCGCCATGCGGTATCATCCTGACCGCAATCCGGGCGACGAAGAGGCCGAACAGAAGTTCAAGGAAGTCAACGAAGCCTACGAGACGCTGCGCGATCCTCAGAAACGGGCGGCCTACGACCAGTTCGGCCACGCCGCTTTCGAGAATGGTGGCATGGGCGCGCGGGGCGGGTTTGGCGGTGGTGGCGGATTCGCCGATATTTTCGAAGACATCTTCGGCGACATGATGGGTGGTGGTGGCCGCCGCCGCGGTGGCCGCCAACACGGCGCGGATTTGCGCTTCAATATGGAAATCACGCTTGAGGAAGCCTTTACCGGCAAAACCGGGCAAATCCGAGTGCCGACGGCTGTGGCCTGCGATGATTGTGCCGGTAGTGGTGCCAAGCCCGGCACTTCGCCGACGCAGTGTCAGATGTGCCATGGTTCCGGCCGTGTGCGCGCCGCCCAGGGATTCTTTTCCATTGAACGCACTTGTCCGACCTGTCAGGGGCGCGGCGAAACGATTTCAGACCCCTGCCCCAAATGTTCCGGCCAGGGACGCGTGGCCGAAGAACGGTCTCTCTCCGTCAACATTCCCGCGGGCATTGAGGACGGCACGCGCATCCGCCTCGCAGGTGAAGGCGAAGCCGGGCTGCGTGGTGGGCCAGCTGGCGACCTCTACATTTTCCTTTCCGTCAAACCGCACGAGTTCTTCCAGCGCGACGGTGCCGACCTCTACTGCAAGGTACCAATTTCAATGACCACGGCTGCGCTTGGCGGCGCGTTCGAGGTCACCACGCTCGATGGGACACAAACCCGCGTCAAAGTGCCTGAAGGTACGCAGAATGGGCGACAGTTCCGCCTCAGCGGGAAAGGCATGCCTATTCTGCGCCAGCCCAAGGTTGGCGATCTTTACATTCAGGTGGCCGTAGAAACGCCGCAAAACCTGACCAAGAAGCAGCGGGAGCTTCTGGAGGAGTTCGAGAATATATCTTCCAAGGAAAACAGCCCTCAATCGGCCGGTTTCTTTTCGCGGATGAAAGACTTTTTCGAATCCTTCGGTGAGTAGCCAAAGCGTGCTAAGAGGAACCACCGGGTCGGTTGCCCGGTTACTCCTGTGCGGTCACGCATAGCGGAGGCTGCACGGAGATCGGGAACATGAAGGAGGACGCCGGAAAGATGAGCAAGGGCTTGGATATGCGCAAGGCCATCGCGGATCGCTTTGGAGAAGAGCTGCGTTTTTTTCGTGGCTGGATCGACCAGCCCAAGGCCGTCGGCTCCATCATTCCAACCAGCGGCGTGACAGCCCGACGTATGGCATCTGTCATCAACACCGATTCCGGTCTCCCGGTTCTCGAGGTGGGGCCCGGTACGGGCGTCATCACCAAGGCCATCCTGGCCCATGGGGTAAAACCCGACCAACTCTACGCAGTCGAATACTCTCCGGATTTCGTCAAGCATTTGCGCGAAGCCTATCCCGGAGTGCACGTCATTCAGGGCGATGCCTTCAACCTCGATCAGACCTTGACGGAGGCTCTGGGCGACGAGGCGCCGCGCATCTTCGACAGTGTCATTTCCGGCGTGCCGCTGCTCAATTTCCCTGTTGAAGCGCGCATCGCCTATCTCGATAGCCTTTTGGACCGCATTCCTGAAGGGCGTCCCGTGATCCAGCTCACCTATGGTCCGAAATCGCCGATCCCGCCCGGGCAGGGCAACTATACGGTCGAGCATTTCGATTTCGTGCTGCGCAATATTCCACCGACACAGCTGTGGGTGTACCGCCGCGGCAGGCATTAAGGTCAACACCTATCAATCCTCGATGACATTGGTTATACGGCTCTCTCAAAAGGGAGCTGTGACCAATGACCCCAACGATTCTGGTGTTCGCGGGCTCAATCCGAACCGGCGCCTTTAGCGGCAAAACTGCCGACGCTGCCATGAAGGAACTGGCGCAGCAGGGCGCCGAGGTGACACGTATCTCGCTGGCGGATTATCCGCTTCCCATCATGGACCAGGATCTGGAGAAGGAAAAAGGCATTCCTGAGAATGCCTACAGGCTCGGCCGCTTGATCGCCGCCCATGATGGTGTGCTGATCGCCAGCCCGGAATACAACGCCTCTATCCCTCCTCTGCTCAAGAATACAGTCGACTGGATAAGCCGAATCTCGAAGGACGGTGGAAAACCGTTGCGCCCCTGGACTGGAAAGCCGGTCGGGCTCTGCTCTTCTTCGGATGGAAATTTCGCCGGCATTCGCGGGCTCTATCACCTGCGCGCAGTGCTGATGAACTGCAAGGCTGACATCATCACCCAACAATGCTCGGTCGCCCGGGCACAGGATGCCTTCGACGAGAATGGCAACTTCAAGGATGACCGCACGCGCGGAATGATGGAAGCCGTGTGCAGCAACCTGATCGAACGCGCGAGATTGACATCGACGAGAGTGGGAGCCTGACCTTATGAGCGAAGCAATGCGAGACCGTCTGATTGTTGGCCTGGATGTGCCAACCCTGACCGAAGCCGACAAAGTGGTCGCCGCGCTAGGCGATACCGTCTCCTTCTACAAGATTGGCCATCAGCTCGCCTTTGCCGGTGGATTGAGCTTTGCGCGGGAGCTGGCAGGCTCGGGCAAGAAAATCTTCCTCGACATGAAACTGCTCGACATCGACAACACAGTCGCCAAGGGCGTCGAGAACATCGCCCGAATGGGCATGACGATGCTGACGATCCACGCCTATCCGAAAGCAATGCGCGCGGCGGTCCAGGCGGCCGAGGGTTCAGGTCTGACCCTGCTCGGTGTGACGGTCCTCACATCCATGGACGATGCAGACCTCAAAGAGGCCGGCTATGCGCTAACGGCGCGTGAGCTGGTAAAGAAGCGCGTCGCGCAGGCGCGTGACGCGGGCATGGGCGGGATCGTCTGTGCACCCACCGAGGTGAACGAAATGCGCGATGTGGCAGGGCCCGGCATGGCGCTGGTGACGCCCGGCATCCGCCCGGCAGGCAGCGATCATGGCGATCAGAAGCGCGTGATGACGCCCGGCGATGCGATCCGCGCGGGAGGTTCCCATCTGGTGGTGGCCCGCCCGATCGTGGCATCCCCGGATCCGAAGGCTGCCGCTCAGTCCATTCTCGACGAGATGGCCGCAGCCTGACAGAGTGGGCCGGACGCCGACCACGGAGGAGGAAACCATGCCCAAAGGATACTGGATTGCCCATGTCGATGTACGCGACCCGGAGCGCTACAAGGACTATGTGGCCACGGCCAAACCGGCCTTCGAGAAGTTCGGTGCCCGCTTCCTGGCGCGTGGCGGCGCATGGGAAGGGCTGGAAGGCACGGGGCGCGGGCGCAATGTCGTGATCGAATTTCCCTCACTGCAGGCAGCGCGCGATTGCTACAACTCGCCCGAATATCAGGCAGCAAAGGCGATCCGCACGACCGTAGCGGACGCGGACATGATCCTCGTTGAAGGTGCAGAGTAGGCTGCGCAGAGGAGATAGAACCACGCTCGATCTGCCCGGAAAATATGCAATTCGGCCCTATCGCAGGGCCGATGCCGCGCTTCTTCCAAAGGTGGAGGCGCGGGCGGCTGAACTTTTTGTCGCGTATGGTTATGCAAGCCTTGGCGCCATTCCGGCTCTCCCGGAAGATGCCTTCAACGCTATCGCGTCGGAGAACAGGACATTCGTTGCGGCGCATGAGGACGATGGTGCAATAGGGTTCGCCATGTGCGGCCAGATCGGGTCGTTTCTCCATCTGAAAGAGCTTTCCGTGGCGCCAGAGCACGGACGGCGGGGGTTGGGGAGCGCATTGCTTGATGCGGTGATCGCCGAAAGCGTTGCTCTCAAGCTGGACGGCGTGTCGCTCAGCACCTTTCGATCGGTGCCCTTCAATGCACCGTTCTACAAGCGCCACGGGTTTGTTGAAGAGCCTTTCACTACCGCGAACGAAGCATTGAAAGAGCGCTTCATTGCAGAAACTCCCCCAGGAGTTGCGGCAGACGACCGCCTTTTGATGGTGCGCCGCAGCAAGACCTTATGACCAGGAGATCGGATTACCTTTTTTAATTCAACGAATTAGAGCGGCCTCTGATTGACCAGTGGCCGGGAACAAGCCCTTCTATTGCAACGCAGCAAAAGTTGTTTACTCTGATCGGAAAGCAAACAAGCAAGGCCGCTGCGTTCCCTTCTCCTTTTTCACGGCAGTCTGGCCATAGCGAAGGTCCTCTCAGGAAACCTAGCAATGTATTATCAGCTCTATGAATTCAACCACGCCGCGCTCCAGCCAGCACGGGCCTACGCCGATGCGGTTCGGCTCTTTTACAGCAATCCTTTGAACCCGGTTGCCAAGACCTATTTCGGACGAACTGTCGCTGCCGCAGCCGAAGTCTTCGAGCGCAGCACACGCCGCTACACGAAGCCCGAGTTCGGCCTGAAGGAAACAAACGTCAACGGCGTGAAGGTGAGTGTGCGCGAGCAGACCGTGTGGTCGCAGCCTTTCTGCGATGTCATACGGTTCAAGCGCGACCTCCCCAAGGGCGCACATCCGGGCCCGAAAATATTGATGGTCGCGCCGATGTCGGGCCACTATGCCACGCTGCTCCGCGGCACGGTGGAAACGATGCTTCCCTATGCGGATGTCTACATCACGGACTGGGCGGACGCGCGCATGGTGCCGGTTTCCGACGGGCCGTTCGATCTCGATGACTACATCGATTACCTGATCGATATTTTCGACCATCTGGGCCCAGACACGCATGTGATGGCGGTCTGCCAGCCTTCTGTTCCCGTGCTTGCAGCCATCGCTCTGATGGAAGCGCGCGGGGAGAAGAACGTGCCGGCCAGCATGACGCTGATGGGAGGGCCGATTGACACGCGCAAGAACCCTACGGCTGTCAATGAACTGGCCGAGCAGAAAGACATTTCCTGGTTTCGCGACAATGTGATCATGCCGGTGCCGTGGCCCAATCCCGGCTTCATGCGACATGTTTACCCAGGCTTTCTGCAGCTTTCCGGCTTCATGAGCATGAACCTCGATCGCCACATCACGGCGCACAAGGACTTCTTCATGCACCTGGTGAAAAACGACGGTGACTCCGCCGAAAAGCACCGCGACTTCTATGACGAGTATCTTGCCGTCATGGACCTGACGGCCGAGTTTTACCTGCAGACGGTCGAAACCGTTTTCATTCGCCACGACCTGCCACGCGGACAAATGCGGCATCGCGGTGAATTGGTGGATCCCGCCGCAATCCGCCGCGTGGCTCTTCTCACCGTGGAAGGCGAGAACGACGATATATCCGGCGTTGGGCAGACGAAGGCCGCGCATGATCTATGCGTCAACATCCCCGAAGACATGCGCCATCACTATATGCAGCCGGCGGTTGGCCATTATGGCGTTTTCAACGGTTCGCGCTTCCGCTCGGAAATTGCGCCGCGCATTCTTGACTTCATGCGCAGCAATCCTGCCGGCGGGCTGAAAACCACGGCGAAAGCGCCCACCGGCGTTTCCCGGAAAAAGGTTCAGAAACGACAAATTCGAGCGAAACAGCCCTGAAATTCTGGAAAACGGGTGCGTTTTCCGGAATTTCCTGTCGCGTCGAAGCCCTTTGCACAACAGCAGCGTCGACCCGTTCGATCCATCGTGCATTTCAGCAACAGAGCGGAAGAAACTGGCGCTGCTAGCCGGCGCTGGTAACCATAGCTGGGAAGATTGCCCGCCCGCCGATTGACATCAGGCCCTCACGTTTCTTAACGTTTCGTTAACGATAGAAACAAGCGGGGAGCGGCATGATGGCTGCTTTGCGGGGGGTAATCCGCAACGGGTTTTTTGCGGGCCTGATTCTGGCGGGCGCCATGACGGCACCGGCCGGAGCAATGAACACAATGGAAACCGGCGGCTTCACGTCCCAGCCGATCGGCCACTACGAATTCTGCAAAGCCAATCCTGTTGAATGCTCCATTCGCCTGCGTGATCGGGGGCCGGAGCACATGACGAAAACGCTCTGGAAAACCATCAGCGCCGTCAACGAAGCGGTGAACCGGACGGTTCAGCCGATGAACGACATCGACATTTACGGCGCGGAAGAGGTCTGGACCTATCCCTCAACCGGGGTGGGCGACTGCGAGGACTATGTGCTCGAGAAGCGCCGTGAGTTGAAGCGCGCGGGGTTATCGCTCACAAATCTGTTGATCACGGTTGTCCGCAAACCCAATGGCGAGGGCCATGCTGTTCTCACCGTTCGCACGGACCGGGGCGATTTTGTGCTCGACAATTTGAATGACAGCGTGAAGTTGTGGAATGCCACCAATTACCGCTACCTGAAGCGGCAAGCCAGCAATCACACGGGCCGCTGGGTGAGCCTGCGCGAAGGCAACAACCCGGTTGTCGGTGCGGTCAGCGAATAAGCGGATTAACGCTGCTCCCATCTTTGTCACAGTTGATGGCCTATAGTTCCCAGACTTTCGCAGGAGGAAGTTCTGGATGTATGGATTCTTGCCTTTGTCTGGCAGTCGGATGTGGTGCTTCCTGGTGGCGCTTCTGATGGCGGCTGCCCCTCACAACGGCGCTTTCGCGCAAACACCTCTCGTCGCGGCTGCCGAAAGCGGCGATCTGCCGGCGCTGCAACGCGCGCTTCACGCCGGAGCACCCCTGGAGGAGCGCGACGCCCAGCAAAGAACCGCGCTGATGGCGGCCGTCCAGGCCAACCAGACAGATGCGGCCCGCCTGCTCATCGAAGCAGGAGCAGACGTCAATGCCCGCGACAGCATTCAAGACAGTCCTTATCTTCTGGCGGGCGCACGAGGCTATCTGGAAATTCTTCGTCTGACTCTCGAAAACGGAGCCAACCTGGAAAGCACCAACCGGTTCGGTGGCACTGCACTGATCCCCGCTGCCGAGCGTGGCCATGTGGAGACCGTGCGAACGCTGATCGCAGCGGGTGTGGATCTGGATCACGTAAACAAGCTGGGGTGGACGGCGTTGCTCGAAACCGTGATCCTCGGCGACGGGGGACCGGATCATGTCGCTGTGGCCCAACTGCTGGTCGATGCCGGCGCAGACACCGACATCCCCGACCGCACGGGCGTAACCGCACTGCAGCATGCAAAGCGCAGCGGCTATGCGGAGATCGTTGCGATACTCGAAGCCGCTGGCGCGCGCTAGACCCGCGCACACATAATCCGGGCCCAGCAAAACCTGACGGTCGCACCCTTCCCTGTCATTCTTGACAACCCATAACTGGATGGCTATGAATTTGACTTATAGCCACCCAGTTATGAGTTGAAATGCAACAAGCCCCCGACATCCTCTTTCGCACACTGGCCGACCCGACACGCCGTGCCATATTCGAGCGTCTCTGCCGCGATGGCGACCTGACGGTCGGGGTGCTGACGGCCGGGGCCGGCGTCTCGCAGCCAGCGGTTTCCAAGCATCTTGGCGTGCTCAAGCGTGCGGGACTTGTGCATGACCGGCAGGAAGGCCGGCAGACCCGCTACAGCGCCCGCATTGAGGCGCTGGCCCCGCTCGTCGACTGGACGAAGCAGATGAGCGGTTTCTGGCAAAGCCGGTTCGACGATCTGGAAGACCTGCTCAACAGGATGGATCAATGACAACTTCCGCGACCGAAACACGCTGCGTGGTGGTGGAGCGCGAGGTTCCGCATCCGCCCGAGAAAATCTGGCGCGCGCTGACGCAGCCACACCTGATTGCGGAATGGCTGATGAAGAACAATTTTGAGGCGCGGGAGGGGCACCGGTTCAGCCTAACCGCCAGCTGGGGCAAGGTAGACTGCGAGGTGCAAACGATAGAGCCGCATCGCGCTCTCACCTATGCCTGGAACACGAAAGACCTGCGCAGTGTCGTGAGATGGACACTTACCCCAACCGAAACCGGCACCCTGCTGCGCATGGAGCAGGAAGGGTTTCAACCCGGTCAGAAGCCCTACTTCCAGGGCGCCACGGCTGCGTGGCCGCGCTTCATTGCAGCGCTCGAACGAGTGGTCGATCAGCTCGGCTGACGGCCCGATATGAGCTCAAGAAACGCAATCCGGAAAGCGTGAGGAGGACACACGAGCGTGGCCGACACCGGAAAATCACCGCCTGAGCTGATCGATGAGAAGATTCAAGCGCTGGGCGACTGGCGCGGTGAAATGTTGTCACGGCTTCGAGGCCTGATCAAACAAGCGCTTCCCGATGTGGTGGAGGAGTGGAAATGGCGCGGCGTGCCGGTCTGGTATCACGACGGGATGATCTGCACCGGCGAGACCTACAAGAAGGCCGTGAAGATGACTTTTGCCAAGGGCGCTTCGCTTGAAGATCCTTCCGGTCTCTTCAACGCCAGCCTTGAAGGCAACACACGACGTGCCATCGATTTTCATGAAGGAGACACCATCGACGAAAGCGCGCTGACGGCACTCATTCAAAGCGCAGCCCGTCTCAACGCATCAAAGCGCAAATAGGAGGATCTGCGAATGAGATGGCAAATCACATGGAATCTCCGGCTTCGGCAGATACATCGCTGGATCTCGATTGCATTCACGGTTGGCGTGATCATCAACACAGTCGTCGCCATGCGCGGGGCGGAACCAGCGGCTTGGGTTTACTTTCTGGCGGGCGGTCCGCTCCTTCTTCTTTTGATCACCGGGCTTTATCTGTTTGTCTTGCCCTACACAGCCAAGCACCGCGCCAAAGGTCGAGCCAGCGTCTAGCTTCGCCTGTCTGCAGCCATAACTGCGCCATCTGAGTCTCAAGCAGGAACCAAGCAAATGGTAAAAAGCGCTTCAGACAAGACCGCCGGGCGCGAAGAGGTGCCACGCCTTCTCAGCGGCGGAAACCCGCAAATCCCCAAGGGTGACGGGGACGGCCCCGTCCAGGCCTATATTGCGGCGATGCCGGGCTGGAAACGTGAGGCGGGCCGTGTGATCGACAGCTTGATCGTTCGCGAGCTTCCCGAAGTGCGCAAGGCGGTAAAGTGGAATTCACCACTCTACGGGATCGAGGGCCAAGGCTGGTTCCTCGGCCTTCACTGTTTTACGCGATACGTCAAAATCGCCTTCTTTCAAGGCGCTTCACTCAAGCCCCTCCCGCCCGTGGCATCCAAGGACGCCAACTCACGCTATCTTCACCTTCACGAGGATGAAGCGCTCGACGAGGCGCAATTCTCATCATGGATAGGGCAGGCATCCGCCCTGCCCGGCTGGAAGCCCTAGATTGCTATCATCCTGGTCTCTACAAGTTCAGTAGCCGGCTTATTTTATACGAGAAGTTCAACGTTCCTGAAAAGCAAGCCGCGCGCCGAGCGCCAGATAGATTGTGCCTACGACACGCCCCTGCCAACGGGCGATCGCTGGATTGCGTTGCAGCCATGAACCAACCCAACCAGCGGCAATCGCGATGAGTGAAGTGTAAGCCGCACTCATCAGGACGAACACGGATCCGAGTGTTGCAAGCTGGACGACGGCCGATCCCGTTGGCTGAACAAACTGGGGCAGAAAAGCGAGGAAAAACAGGGCCGTCTTCGGGTTTAGCACCTCAGCGTAGAGCGCCTGCCGAAAGGCCAGTGGGGCGGTCAGAGGCCGCACGGCTGGCAGATCGAAGCGGTCTGTTTTTTCGAGAAAGGCGCTGATGCCGAGATAAATCAGGTACGCGACACCAGCATATTTCACAACGGCAAAAGCCAGTGCAGAGGTCATGAGAATAGCCGACAAACCAACCGTTGCCATGAGTGTGTGCACCAGGTCACCTGCTGCAATACCGAGCCCGGTGGCGATGCCGATACGACGGCCACCGACGGCGGCGCGGGCCAGTGTCATCAGGACCGCTGGTCCGGGGATCAGAAACAACCCCAGTACAACCAAAGCGTAAGTCAGCAGGGTTCCGGTTTCGACCATGTTTTCGCTCCCAACAACGTTGTGCGCCTTACAGCAAATGCGAAAGACGCCTCACCTGTTTGCCTTCCGACCACCGAGCGTGACAAAGATGCCATCATCCGGTTGTGCGCGTCCCGACGCCATCCAGCGATGAAATCGACTATGCGAGCGTTTTGGAACTCGCGCAATCCTGCCCCGTGCACGTCCCTTGCGTGGGCGCAATGTCAGGCTCCGGTTCAAGCTGCATGCTCCCTTGCCTGCCCCGTCATGCGATAGGAGATCGCTTCGGCAATGTGCGGTCGCGCAACATCTTCGGCACCATCAAGATCGGCGAGAGTGCGGGCGACCTTGAGCACCCGGTGATAAGCACGGGCAGAGAAGCCGAGCTTTTCACTCGCATCACGGATCAAGCTGGTGCAATCGGCATCCAACGCAACGACATCTTCCATGAGAGCTGCGGAGCAGGATGCATTGGTCGTCCACGCGGGAAGGCCGAGCGCGACATAGCGGGCTTGCTGTTTCTGCCGGGCGAAACCCACCCGCTCTGCGACAACGGCGCTCGTTTCGGCCCGCTCTGCTCCGCCGATCAGATCGCCGGCTGATACGGCGGGCACCTCGATGCGCAGATCAATACGATCGAGCAGCGGGCCCGAAATGCGCGCTTGATAATCCGAGACGCAGCGCGGCCCACGCCGGCAGCGATGACCGGGCTCGCCTGCCATACCGCATCGACACGGATTCATGGCGGCGACAAGCTGGATGCGGGCCGGATAGCTAACACGATGGTTTGCACGAGCAATCACGCATTCCGCTGTCTCCAGGGGTTGGCGCAGAGAATCCAGCACCTGGGGCGAGAATTCCGGCAATTCATCGAGAAACAGAACGCCGTGATGAGACAGCGATGCTTCTCCGGGTCTTGCCTTCAGCCCACCGCCCACGATGGCAGCCATGGAGGCTGAATGATGAGGCGCGCGGAAGGGGCGCCGGTCCGACAACTTCCCATCCGCCAGTTCCCCCGCGATGGAAGCGATCATCGACACCTCCAGGAGCTCGCGCGGCGACAGCGGAGGGAGAATGGACGGCAAGCGCTGCGCCAGCATGGATTTGCCCGCTCCGGGCGGCCCGATCATCAGGAGGTTGTGCCCTCCGGCAGCCGCCACTTCGAGTGTCCGCTTGGCCGCTTCCTGCCCACGGATATCAGCAAGGTCAGGCACCGAAGCCGGCGGAGGATAGAGCGCAGGTTCGGGCCGATTCATCACCTGGGTGCCACGGAAATGATTAGCGAGCGCGATCAGGCTGCGCGGCGCGAGAATATCAATGTCTGCACCGGCCCAGGCCGCCTCGGCCCCACAGGCATGGGGACAGATCAGGCCGCGCTCCATGGCGTTTGCGCCAATGGCCGCCGGCAACACACCATTGACCGCGGCGATGGTGCCGTCGAGCGACAACTCACCGAGAACGACATAGCCTGACAGCGCATCCGACGGGACAGCGCCAAGCGCCGCCATCAGGCCGAGGGCGATGGGGAGATCATAATGGCTCCCTTCCTTCGGCAAATCAGCGGGTGCGAGATTGATCGTCACTTTCTTGGGCGGCATCGACAGACCGGACGCATGCAGTGCTGCCTGCACGCGCTCCCGGCTTTCCGCGACCGCCTTGTCGGCAAGCCCGACGATCTGCGTTCCCATCTTGCCCGGCGCGATCATGACCTGAACGTCGACAGGAACGGCCTCCACCCCTTGAAAGGCGACGGTGCAGACATGCGAAACCATGCGCTTCCCCCACTCCCTGGAGCGCTCTCAGGGCAAATGGCCACGCACCTGCAAGACGCCCAAAATAGAATTGAGCGATCACATGCGCAGTTCCGGAATACAGCCAGAACAAGAAATACGATCGCCCCACAACCACATTGAAGCAGCTTGCGGCGACCAGATCAAGAACATTTCAGGAACGAGAAATCGCTATGGTTGTCTTCCGATTGCAAATGGTTGTGTTTGAGGAACGCACCATTCGTCTTGCGGGATTATCCACGGGCCCGACGGGCCTCGACCGCGTCCCAGAACAAGGCTGCGATATCGGCGCCGCCAAAACGCTTCACTTCCCTTACGCCTGTCGGTGACGTGACATTGATTTCCGTCAACCAGTCGCCGATCACGTCGATGCCGACAAGGGTGAAGCCGCGTTCACGCAGGGACGGGCCGATGCGCGCGCAAATCTCACGTTCGCGATCTGTCAGCTCCGCATGCTCGGCGCGCCCGCCCACATGCATGTTTGAACGGGAATCATGCTCGGCGGGAACCCGGTTGATGGCGCCCACGGGCTCGCCCTCGATAAGGATGATCCGCTTGTCGCCCCCTCTTACCTCTTTCAGATAACGCTGCACGATGAAGGGTTCGCGAAACGCTCCCATGAACATTTCCAACAGCGAGGCGAGATTTCGGTCGCCCTCCTTGAGATGAAAGATGCCGGCACCACCATTGCCATAGAGCGGCTTGACGATGATGTCGCCGTGCTTCTTGCGGAAATCGTCGACCTCGCGCGTATCCCGGGTGATGAGCGTTTCGGGCATCAGATCCGCGAACTCGGTGACAAAGATCTTTTCGGGACTGTTGCGCACCCAGGAAGGATCGTTGACGACCAATGTCTCGGGGTGAATCCGGTCAAGGATGTGGGTGGTGGTGATATAGTTCATGTCGAAGGGCGGGTCCTGACGCAAAAGAACCACGTCCATCTCCGACAGATCGAGCCGCTGCGGCTCGCCCAGTGTGAAATGATCGCCCTTGATATCGCGCACTTCCAGCGCTTCCGCCCAGGCGATGACCTTGCCATCGACCATGGAAAGCTTGTCCGGCGTGTAGTGCCAGAGCACATGGCCCCTAGCCTGCGCTTCCAGCGCGAGCGCGAAGCTCGTGTCGCCGGCAATCGAAACGGTGGAAATATGGTCCATCTGGACCGCGATTTTGAGGGGCATGAAATAAACTCCGGCGGGACTCAGGCAGCACGCATTCAACATTCGCACTTTGGCCGCCCAGGCCGCTAGAGCAAATATTGGAAACACGATGCCACTGGCAGCTTTATGTTTCCTGGGATGGGACCCGAGTGGAATTTATGTATTTGACATCCGATCTCAAGGTGCTGGCAAACAGCCCGCGACGTCAAACTCCATCCACCAATGTCAGCAGATGACGGCGCGGACACCCGCGTGTCAAGACAGTGCGTCGACCCATGTGCGACGCCGCTCTCAGACCGAGCAAAACCAAGTGCGCATTGTGGGTGTATTGGATACGATTCCTAAACAATTTAGGTCCATGGTTCGGCCCATGTGATCAAAAAATCGCCAAAGCAACGGAGTTTCGATGCAGCCGGCGCCCGCACCTGAACGGACGATAACGGCAGACCAGTCCGATTTTGCCTTCACCGATGCGTTGACGGGCCTTGGAAACATGCGCCGGTTCTTCGACAAGATTGATCGACTGATCGAGGAGCGCGCCGACGATCCCGCACCCTTCGCCATCGGCGTTCTCGACCTTGACGGCTTCAAACCAATCAATGACCTCTTCGGCCGCGCGGCCGGCGATGAAATCCTGCAACAGGTCGCGATGCGGCTTCGGGCGGCGATGGATGGCAATTCCACCGTGACGCGGATCGGCGCCGATGAATTCGCGTTTCTGTTTCCCCTCGTCTTCAGCGAAGAAACGGCCCGCGAGAAAACAAGGCTGCTGATTGAAATTCTCTCCGCCCCCTATGACGTGGGTCAGCGCACGGCGCGGCTCTCGGCTTCAGCCGGCTGCTCGCTCTACTATTCCGAAGAGGAAACAAGCGAGGTTCTGCTCAACAAGGCCGAAACCGCGCTCTATCAGGCAAAACGCACCGGGCGCGGGGCTGTGGTGGTCTACACCCGCGAGATGGAAGAAGCCGCCAAGCGGGTGACCCATATCGAACAGGCATTGCGACGCGCCGTTGCTGCGGGAGAGGTGGAGCCGCACTTCCAGCCGATCGTCGATCTTGAAACGCGCCGCACTGTCGGCTTCGAGACGCTGGCGCGATGGACAGACCGGGATCTGGGACCCGTCTCCCCCGGTATTTTCATCCCCATCGCCGAAGAGCGCGGCATTATCGGCCAGCTTTCTCAGCTCGTTCTTCGCAAGGCCACCGAGGCCGCGCGCGACTGGCCGAAAGACCTGTTTCTGTCCTTCAATCTCTCGCCATCACAGCTCGTGGACCACAATACGGGCTTGCAGATCCTCTCCATACTGGAGCGGACGGGCTTCGACCCACGGCGGCTGGAAATCGAAATCACTGAAACCGGCCTGATGAACGACCCTGCTTCAGCCCGCCGCATCGTGGAAGATCTGCGCCGTGTCGGGATCCGCGTTTCGCTCGATGATTTCGGGACCGGCCAGTCGAGCCTGGGGCGGCTTCGCGAGTTTCACTTCGACAAGCTGAAGATCGACCGCGCCTTCGTTTCTTCCATTCTGGAAGATCGGCCGTCCGAACACATCATCCGCGCTATTCTCGCCATGTGCGAAGGGCTGGGTATGGATGTGGTGGCAGAAGGCATTGAGGCGGAGGCCCAGGCCGACCGCCTGGTGCAATTCGGCTGCGCAGGCGGGCAGGGCTTTCTCTTCGGCCGTCCCTGCAACGCCGACGAGACGCTGGGCTATCTTCGCCAGAACAGTTGGTTCCCCGCGCAACGCAAACGCATCATCTGAGCAAGCCGGAGCAACCGGTTCAGCTTCTTTGCAGGCAGACCCTCGTATGGCCGGCCCGGATGAAGCCAAGCTTGGCAGCCGCAGCCTTTGACAGATCAAGGATCCGGCCGCGAACAAACGGCCCGCGATCGTTGATCCGCACGACGACGCTGCGTCCATTTCTCTTATTGGTCACCCGCAGTTTCGTGCCGAAGGGCAGGGTGCGATGCGCCGCGGTCATCGCCGCCGGGTTCATCCGCTCGCCAGAGGCTGTCTTTGAGGTGAGGGCGTACCAAGAGGCGCCACCGCACTGCGCAAAGGCTGGCACGGTCACCACAGCCAAGAGCAGGGCGGCTGCCGGCGTGATCACCACGCTGCGGGAAAGTCGCTTATGCATATAATCGTCCTGGATTGCGTTGCGGGGCAAAAGGCCCCTTCAAGCGTTTCGCGGAATGGTTAAGGCGATCCACAGGATGGATTTCACCCAATTCCGGATGAAAAACCGGAAAACAATGTTTCCGGGAAGCGCCTTACCCGCCAAATGAGGCGATGAAGGGGCGTTGTCCCAGCCGGTGGAACCCTCGCCCTTAACGTTGGGGTAACGGGCGGCTGATATCCGCCGAACCATGAAACCGGTTCTGCTCAAAGCTGCGATCGCGACGCTTCTTTCCATCATCGCCTCACTGGCGATCTCCTGGGTGGCGATCCGCCTGACCGGCGGTTCCATGAATTGGTTTGGCGCCTTCATGAGCACGCTGTGCCCGCTGCTGATCGCATTCCCGGCCAGCGCCTTCACGTTCTACCAGAATCACAGGATTGCGCTGGCGCATCAGGAACTCGAGGCTACCCACCGCGAACTCGCAGGCCTCTATCGCAGGCTTGCCGCGTCCGCACGCATCGATGACATGACCGGACTGCTCAATCGGAACACCTTCATCGAGGAGCTGAACCAGGCAGGACGGCAGGGCGCAGGCGGCGTCTTGCTCATCATCGATGCTGACGACTTCAAGGGCATCAACGACACGCACGGACATCTGACCGGGGACCGTGCGCTCGCGGCAATCGCGACTGTCATTCAGGGCTTGTTTGGCGCGGAAGGCATTGCCGGGCGGATCGGCGGCGAAGAGTTCGGCGTGTTTTTGAAAGGCGCGTCCCTTTCCCGCGGCAGAGCAGTTGCCGAACGTTTGCGGAGAAGTGTCGAGCGGATCGAGGTCCGGACGGTACAAGGCGGGACTGCCCGGCTCAGTGTCAGCATCGGGGTGTCATTCGTGGAGGCGGGTGCGGACTTTTCCACGCTGATGGCAATCGCCGACGAACAGCTTTACGCAGCGAAGGGGCGAGGCCGCAACCAGGTGTGCGCGCCAGACCCGGAGACGGTGACCGTACAGCTGCGCACGGCTTCGTGAAGGCCCAGCCTCACCCAAATGAAAAGCGCTGCGGAAACGATCACGCAGCGCCGGAAAATACACATTCGATATGAAAGAATGGTGCCCAGGAGAGGACTCGAACCTCCACGCCTCGCGGCACACGGACCTGAACCGTGCGCGTCTACCAATTCCGCCACCTGGGCAGGTGTGCGATGCCGATGTAAGGGCCAAGCCCGTCCGTGTCAACGCGGATTCTTGTTGTTTGTCAGGAAAATGACAAAGCCCGACACCGTGGCCTTTCACTAAAGCGGGCAGGGGTGCCGTGGAGCCGCCCTGCCGTCATGGATCAATCTTCCAGAACCTCTTTCGACGCCACGGTCGAATCGGCATTGAGCTTGTAGACAATGGGAACGCCGGTGGCGATTTCCATCTTCACAATCTCCTCACCTGAAAGACCGTCGAGCGCCATGACGAGGGCGCGCAGCGAATTGCCATGGGCGGCCACCAGAACCGTCTCGCCGCGCAGCACATGCGGCAGGATCTCGTGCAGGAAATAGGGCCAAACGCGTGCGCCCGTGTCCTTCAGGCTCTCGCCACCGGGGGGAGGCGTGTCGTAGGAACGGCGCCAGATATGCACCTGCTCCTCACCCCATTTCTCGCGGGCATCGTCCTTGTTGAGGCCCGAAAGATCGCCATAGTCGCGCTCATTGAGCGCCTGATCCCGGATGGTCTCCAGATCCTCCATCCCGAGCTCTTTGAGGATGTGGTCGTTGGTGACCTGCGCGCGGGAGAGAACCGAGGTGTAGGCGATGTCCGGCTTGAAGCCACGGGCCTTCAGCCGGCGTCCGGCATCCTTTGCTTCCTCGTGGCCTTTCTCGGTGAGGCCCGGATCGCGCCAGCCGGTGAACAGGTTCTTCAGGTTCCATTCGCTCTGACCGTGACGAACGAGAATGAGGGTACCGGACATGGTGCGTTCCTTGTTTCTTCGTGGTGGAGGTTCAGTTGAGCCCGAGCACATCGAGCATGGAATAGAGGCCGGGCTTGCGGCCATGGGCCCAAAGGGCAGCCTTTGCCGCCCCATGGGCGAAGATGCCACGATCCTCAGCCTGATGCGAAAGCGTGATGCGCTCACCGGCACCAGCCAGAATGACCGAGTGTTCGCCGACAACGGAACCGCCGCGCAGCGTGGCAAAGCCGATCGTGCCTTCCTCGCGCGGGCCGGTCTGCCCGTCGCGCACGCGCACACTCTTTTCCGCAAGCGCGATCTCGCGGCCCTTTGCAGCGGCCTCGCCAAGAAGCAGCGCCGTGCCGGAGGGGGCATCGACCTTGTGACGGTGGTGCATTTCCAGCACCTCGATGTCGAAATCGGAGGCCTCCAGCGCGCGGGCGGCTTTTTCAACCAGAACGGCGAGAAGGTTCACGCCGAGGCTCATATTGCCTGATTTCACGATGGTGGCGTGATGCGCGGCGGCCTTGATCTTCGCTTCGTGTTCCGGTGCAAAGCCGGTGGTGCCGATCACGTGAACAATCTGCGCCTGGGCGGCATAGCCGGCAAACTCCACGCTGGAGTCCGGCGCGGTGAAATCCAGCACGCCATCGGCCTTCGCGAAGGCTGCCAGCGGGTCATCGGTAATGGCGACATTGATTGTGCCGATGCCCGCAAGCTCGCCCGCATCGCGGCCAAGAAAGGAAGAGCCCGGACGCTCCACGGCGGCTGCCACACGCAATCCGTCCATGGCATGCACGGTGCGGATGAGCGTCTGCCCCATGCGACCGGCCGCGCCGACGATGACAAGCCCCATATCGCTCATGTGTTCTGCTCCTGCGGCTCTGATGCGGTGGTGTTGGCGAGCAGATTCTCGCCCTTCTGGCTCTGCATCCGGTGGAAGCGTGCATAGATGCCATGTGGCTTGGCGAGAAGGCTCTCATGGGTGCCTTCCTCAACCAGATGCCCTTCTTCAAGCACGATGATGCGGTCCGAGTTAACGACAGTGGAAAGGCGGTGAGCGATGACCAGCGTGGTGCGGCTTTCCATGATGCCTTCCAGCGCCTGCTGGACACGTGCCTCGGACTCGTTGTCGAGTGCGGAGGTCGCCTCGTCGAGGAGAAGGATCGGCGCGTCGCGCACGATGGCCCGGGCAATGGAGATGCGCTGGCGCTGGCCGCCGGAAAGATTGGCGCCATTCTCGCCCACGAGCGTGTCATAGCCCTTTGCCTGCTGGCGGATGAACTCGTCGGCAAAGGCAAGTCTTGCTGCTTCCTCCACCTCCGCGTCGGTTGCGTCCGGGCGGCCATAACGGATGTTGTCGCGGATTGTGCCCTCGAACAGATAGGGCTGCTGCGACACATAGGCGATGGCATTGCGCAGCGAGCTCTTGGTGACGGCCGAAATATCCTGCCCGTCAATCTCGATCTTGCCGCCATCGAGATCGTAGAAGCGCTGGAGAAGCGCAAAGAGCGTGGACTTGCCGGCACCCGACGGGCCCACGATGGCCGTGGTTTCACCCGCCTTTGCAACAAAGCTGACGCCGTGCAGAACGGGCAGATCGTCACCGTAGGAAAAGGCGACCTTATCGAAGGTGACCGTGCCCTCACTGACCGAAAGCGTGCCTGCCCCCGGCGCATCGCGTTGCTGCGGCTCGGTGTCGAGAATCTCGTATATCATGCGCGCATTGACCAGCGCGCGCTCGAGATTGACCTGCACGCGGGCAAGCTTGCGCACGGGGTCATAGGCCAGAAGCAGAGCGGTGATGAAGGCGAAAACGGAGCCCGGCGGCTGCGCGCTGACGGATGCACGCCAAGCCGCGTAGCCTATCACGCCAGCAATCGCGAGGCCGGCCAGAAGCTCGGTGATGGGGCCAAGCCGCTCGGAGACGCGGGCGATCTTGTTGGAGCGGTCCTCGGCATAGGAAATCAGCCCTGACATTTTGTCCGAAAGCTGCTTCTCCATGGTGAAGGCCTTGATGATGGCGATGCCCTGAACCGATTCCTGCATGGCTCCCAGCAAGCGGGAGTTCACATCGACGGCCTCACGCGTGACGCGGCGCAGACGGCGCATCAGATAATTGACCGAATAGATGAGCGGCGGGCCAATGACCAAAGCGATGACCGAGAGCAGGGGGTCCTGCATCACCATGACAGCCACGAGGCCGATGAGCGTGACCAGATCTCGGGCAATGGAAGCGACGGTCATGTTGAGCAGGTCGCGGATGCCCGTCACGTTCTGGCTGATCTGAGCGGCAAGCTGGCCGGAACGCGTGGTGGTGAAATAGTCGATGCCAAGCCGCATGAGATGATCGAACATGCGCTGCTGGTAGCGGGCGACGATGTTGTTGCCGATCTTTGCCAGCATGACCGACTGGCCATAGGTGGCGAAACCGCGGATGGCGAAGGCAGCCACGATGGCGCCGCAAATCCAGCCGACCAGTTCCCAGCGCTGGCGATAGAACACCTCGTCGATGATGTCGCGCATGATCCACGCGCTGAAAGCGGTGGTCGCGGCGATGGCCAACATGCAGGCAATCGCGATCGCATAATGGCCGATATAGTCGCGACCGTTTTCCGCGAAGATGCGGCGAATGACAGGAAGAACGTCTCCCACATCCGCCTTGTTCTTTCCAAGCTTCAAAACATCCGTTCCTGTTCAGCCAAGCGGCCGGGCGTGAGCGGCCGCACTTTTTCAGCAACAGGCTATGCCCGTTCGACCGCACTCATGCAACGGTGAATCCTGCCCCGGTAGCCGCTTTCATGCGGTCTTCCAGCGCCGCCCCTGGGTTTCGATTCCGAAACGAACGGGTGTGCGGGCATAGGCGGCGAGGCCAACAAGAGCAGCTTTTGGGTGCGTGATGACGTAGACAGGAATGTCCTTTACCAGAGCTCCGTGTGGTGCCTTGTCTTCGAAAGCCGCTCGGAAATGGCCGTTCTTGAGCGTCGGAACGATTTTCTGCGCGATGCCGCCGCTCAGATACACGCCGCCCCGCGCCATGAAGATGAGCGCCATGTCGCCGGCAAGCCGCCCCAGATAGGTGACAAAGAGATCAAGCGTCTCGACCGCCACGGGATCGGACCCGTCGAGACCGGCGCTGCTGATCTCCGCAGGCGTCTCGTGAACCGGCTTCTTGCCGTCGGCAGCATTGATTGCACGGTAGAGATTCACCATGCCGCGCCCGCACAGGATCTGCTCAGCGGCAACGCGACCCTCAATACGCTCCAGATGCGGAAAAATCTCGAGATCGCGCTCGGAGCGCGGACCCATATCGACGTGCCCGCCTTCGCCCGGCACCGGAAACCAGGTGTGCTGCGCGTGAACCAGGCCGGCCATGCCAAGCCCTGTTCCGGGTCCAAGGACCACGCGACTGCCGGTGGCTTCCGACCTCCCGGGACAGACCATTTCCAGATTGTCGTCGTCGAGCGCAACGACAGCCAGCGCCTGGGCTTCGAAATCATTGATGACGATGATGTCGCTAAAACCCATCGTCTCCATCATCTTCCGCGGACGCACGACCCAGTCGCAGTTGGTCAGGTCGATCTCATCGCCCTCGACCGGACCAGCCACCGCCAGCACCGCCGATTGCGGGATGATCGAAGTACGATCAAGGATGGCGCTCTGGATGGCTTCGTCGATGGTCGCAAAGTCCGCGGTTTGCACCACCGGAAATGTTTTCGGCTCGGCGTTGGAGTCCACCAGAATGGCGAAGCGCGCATTGGTGCCGCCGATGTCGCCGATCAGGACGGGAAATCGCAGGGCTGTATCGTTCTCATTCTTGAAATGCATGGCACAGACTCTGACGATTTGCCGCTTCAAAGATAGGGGTTAAAGCGGAATTAAATCGGTTAAAGACGGAACGCAAGCGCGCCGACAGCAAAAAGTCTGCGCGCCTGCCGCATCCGTGCCGATTGGTTTTACTGAAACCCGGGCCTATTGGTCGGTCGGGGAACCCGTGCGGGCGGCATCGCCGAGAGGACACTGGCAGGGCTGGCGGGCTGGTAGCCGAGTACAGGCAGATCAGCCGCTGCAGCCTGCGGAACTCCCCCCTGACCGGCCACCGTCACCGCAGCTTCGGAATCCGGACTGGGCGCATCGAGAACAGCCCGACAGGCGGAGGGCAGAGCCGCCATGGTCATCACGTCCCGGGCTTTGGGCTTGGCGGGGCCCTTCGCCGGCCTCCATGGTTCATCTGTGAACCACCATGCAAGTGAATCATCGCACCCTTCGCTGCGAGGGGGCGGGCTTTGCGGTTTGCAGCCGGTAGAGCCAGCCGGGCAACCGATGCGGACATGAAAATGGTAGTGATGCCCCCAGAATGGCCTGATCTTGCTCAGCCAGGAGCGATCACCGCGCACGGTATCGCAAAGCTTCTTCTTGATACCCGGATGAACGAGAATTCGCTCGACTTCGGAATAACTTGCCGCGCGACGCAAAACCGCTTCGTGGGCGGGAGACCATTTTTTGTCGTCGACGTAGAGGGAATCGTTCTTCAGCATCGAGACGGCGCTGATGCGTTCGCGATCCGTCACACTCATGCGCTGGGCTGGCATCGGGGTGAACCAGATATCGGCATCCAGCCCGATCTGATGCGACGCATGACCGGAAAGCATGGGACCGCCGCGCGGCTGCGAAATGTCCCCGACGAGAAGCCCGCGCCAGCC
This sequence comes from Nitratireductor sp. ATLC21, assembly GCF_057196525.1. NCBI lineage: Bacteria > Pseudomonadati > Pseudomonadota > Alphaproteobacteria > Hyphomicrobiales > Phyllobacteriaceae > Nitratireductor > Nitratireductor sp. ATLC21. The sequence goes on from NZ_JBXUOU010000003.1 coordinate 171,214, forward strand.
GTCCTGCGCGGCTTCTCTCGACAAACGCTCCAGCAGTGAGATCAAGGCAGGATGCCCCCAACGACGGTTGCGCGAGAGGCGCATGGCCTGCCAGTGCGGCCCATCAGGTGCAATTGCAACGCCGCCCGAAAAACAGCCCTTGGAGTAAAAACCATAGGCTGCCGGCCGTGTGGCGGCCGGGAGTTTCTTGGCTCCAAAAAGCTCCTTGGCGAGAGGTTCGGCCTGAACGGAGGCAATTGTGGTGCAAAGGCCAAGCATGGCCAGGGCCACCAATTTGAAAGTCCGTTGGAATCGCATCGCTTCCTCGTTGTCAGCCCACCCGCGCGATCATCGAATCATAACATGCTTGCCATTCGCTTACCGCATTCGTTTACGAATCCGCTTCACGCCAGCTTCCGTCTGCCCACATGGTTTCGAGCGCGGCGCGATACTCGGGATGCCGCATCCGGTAGCCCGTGCCTTTGAGCCGTGCATTGGAGACACGTTTGCACTCGCCATAGAATGACCGCCCCATGGGAGAGAGGTCCGCGTCTTCGAATGATACTTCCGGCGGCGGCTCGCGGCCTGCCAGAGCGGCAGCATGGGCCACCACATCCTGTGGAGGCGATGGCGCATCATCGGTCACATTGAAGATGCCCGTTTCGAAACGGCGTGCAAGATGCGCCGTTGCGCCGGCGATGTCGTCCACGTGAATGCGATTGAACACCTGGCCCGGTTTGACGATGCGGTGTGCCTTTCCCGCCTCGAGACTGCAGAACGCATTGCGCCCCGGCCCGTAAATCCCGGACAGGCGGATGATGGCGACGGGCAGATTGAGCTCTGCGCCAAGTCTCATCCAGTCTTTCTCTGCGACCAGCCTCTGCTTCGAACGGTCGGAGACCGGGTCGCAGGCTGCGGTTTCATCCACCCATGCTCCGCCATGATCTCCATATACGCCGACTGTGGAGAGATAGCCGATCCATTTGAGCGAAGGCATCGCGTTGGAGATCAACTCGCGCCCGGCAGCCAGTACGGGATCGCCTTCAGCGTCCGGTGCTATGCTGACGATGAGATGCGTGGTGGAGGCCAGCGCATCTTTCGCTTCGGCAGGAATGGTGCCCTGAAACAAGTAGGGCACGATGCCCGCGCGCTTCAGGCTCTCGGCTTTATCGGCACTTCGCGTGGTACCGGCCACGAAGGCCGCTTCACCAGACACCTCGCGGGCGATGGCCCGACCGGAATAGCCTGCGCCGAAGATGAAGAATCGCTTGGTCATGATCGCCCGTCCCATTCAGCCTGTACCTGCGTGTCGCTCTCCTGCGGGCGCAAACGCGTTTCAATCGCCGTGAATGCCTCTTCATCAAGCAGTCGAGACAGCGCCCAGACGGCCGCTCCGCGCACCAGCGGTGAGCCATCTTCTGCGAGGCGCCTGCACTGGTCAACAAGACTGGCTTCGCCGGAATTGCCTGCCGCAATCAACACGTTTCGGATAAAGCGGTCGCGGCCGATGCGCTTGACCGGCGAGCCGGAGAAGAAGGCGCGAAAGCCGGCATCGTCCAGCTCGAGAAGCGTGGACAGCGGCGGCTCCTTCAGATCCTCGCGGGCCTGAAGCTTCGCCTCGGCGGCGCCTTGAGCAAACTTGTTCCACGGGCAGGCGGCCAGACAATCGTCGCAGCCATAGATGCGGTTGCCCATGGGGATGCGGAATTCGCGCGGGATCGGCCCCTTGTTCTCGATGGTGAGATAGGAGATGCAGCGCCGCGCATCGATCTGGTAGGGCGCGGGAAACGCGCTGGTCGGGCAGATGTCGAGGCAGGCACGGCAGGAGCCGCAATGGTCGCGCTCCGGCGCATCCGGGGCAAGCTCTGCGGTGGTGAAGACGGAACCGAGAAACAGCCACGAACCGAATTCACGGCTCACCAGATTGGTGTGCTTGCCCTGCCAACCAAGGCCGGCCTCGCGAGCCAGCGGCTTCTCCATCACCGGCGCGGTGTCGACGAAAACCTTCACATCCTCGCCAGTGCGGGCAGCGAGTTTGCCGGCAAGCTGTTTCAGCCGGCCCTTGATGACATCGTGGTAATCGCGGTTGCGTGCATAAACGGAGATCGCCGCCCGGTCCCGACGCTCCAGGATCTCAAGCGGGTTTTCGTCCGGGCCGTAGTTCATGCCCAGCATGATGACAGAGCGCGCCTGCGGCCACAGATCGCGCGGATGGGCGCGGCGGTCCGCCGTTTCCTCCATCCATTGCATGCTGCCGTGCCGGCCTTCCTTGAGGAAATGGCCAAGCTCGGCCGCCCGCGAGGGGGCACGCTCCGCCGAGGCCACGGCGACGGCATCGAAGCCCAGCGCGCGCGCCTCCCTTTCGACGAACGCGCGAAGCCTGTCGGCCTGCGCGGGTTTCATCAGAAATCCAGATCCGCGTAGTGAGAGACGGGGGAAAGCCCGCGCACGCGGTCAGCCAGAATGGAGCGGAAAGAGGGGCGCGATTTCATGCGGGTGTACCAGTCGCGCGCTGCCGGATAATCATTCCATTCGATCTCACCCAGATAATCCAGAACCGAGATCGTGGCGCCTGCCGCGAGGTCAGCATAGGAGAGACGTTTGCCGGCCATCCAGTCGCGTGTACCGGCCAGCCAGTTGGTGTATTTCATGTGCTGGCGCACATTGGTGCGGGCGGCTCGGATGGCTGCCGAATCCGGCGAACCGCCACCTTCCGAGCCAGCCATCTGCGGCTTGAGGGCGCGCTCGCGCACCAGATGCCGGGTCACATCAGCGTCGGCCTTGACGAGATACCAGTCAACCAGACGGCGAATTTCCGCGCGGTCGACAGAATCTTCCGCCATCAACCGCTTTTCGCGCTTCAGCGCCCCACGTGTCTCGTCGAGATACTCGGCGATGACCGTGGCGCCAACGATGGGATGATCGCCCTCCGCCAGAAGTACAGGAATGGTTCCGGCCGGATTGAGCGTGAGAAACTCCTCGCGCCGCGTCCATGGGCGTTCCTCGATGAGGGCGAGTTCCTCGCCATATTCGCCAAAGGAAAGCCGGATGAAACGGCAGGAAGCGTAGAGGGGATGATGAAACAGGGTCAGCATGCGGTCGCTTCTAACGGAAGGCTCTGGCCATTTCATGGCCTTGGCGGTAATTCTTCGATTACCTGATTCTGCAAGTACTCCCTTCTGCTATAGGGGGAGACGTATCTGCTGACAAGCAAGCCATGATTGAGGAGCTAACATGACGGATCAGACCATCGTGGGGGCCCTCCTTCTTGGCGTCCTCGAAGGACTGACGGAGTTCATTCCCGTCTCCTCGACCGGGCACATCCTTCTCGCCGGCCATTTCCTCGGTTTTGAATCCACCGGCAAGGCCTTCGAGGTTCTGATCCAGCTCGGCGCCATTCTGGCGATCCTCAGCGTCTATGCGGCGCGGCTCTGGCAGATGCTGATCGACCTGCCGCGCGATCCGGCCACGCGGCGCTTCGTCATCGGCATTCTGATCGCCTTTCTGCCGGCTGCAGTGATTGGCGTTCTGGCCTACAAGATCATCAAGACCGTGTTCTTTGAAACACCGCTTCTGATCTGCGTGATGCTGATTCTGGGCGGCTTTGTGTTGCTTTGGGTGGATCGCCGGGCAACGAAACCGCGCTATCACGACATCACGAAATTCCCGCTCTCCATGTATCTTGGCATCGGTCTGTTCCAGTGCCTTTCAATGATCCCGGGCACCTCGCGCTCGGGTGCGACGATCGTCGGCGGGCTGCTTATGGGAGCGGACAAGCGGTCGGCGGCGGAGTTTTCCTTCTTCCTCGCCATGCCGACCATGACCGGCGCTTTCGCCTATGATCTTTACAAGAATTACGATCTTCTCTCGGCAGCCGATGTGAAGATCATCGCCATCGGCTTCATCGCCGCCTTCTTTGCCGCGCTTATGGTGGTGCGCTGGCTGCTTGGCTACGTATCGCGGCGCGGCTATGCGCTGTTTGGCTGGTGGCGGCTGCTCGTGGGCAGTGTCGGGCTGATCGCACTGCTTGTGTGGGGTTGAGCCTGCCGAAATCGAAGTGTGGAATCCGGTTTTCAGATTGTTCCGCCTCGATTTTATGGCAGCGGTGTGGTGCGTGGTTCGACAAGCTCACCATGAGGGAAGTGGAGCATCGCGGAAAAGCCTGCTTCGGTGAGGTTACGGACGGGAACTGCAATCATCTACCTCCCTCATGGTGAGCTTGTCGAACCACGCACCCCATCAATGCCATGGCGGCGCATCCACATGAACACAGATCACCCATCCAACAAAAAAAACCCGGCGCGAGGCCGGGTTTTTCATGTCTGTGCAGACGGCGTATTAAGCAACGGCACCGTTGATCCAGGCCGAAAGCGCCGTCTTCGGTGCGGCGCCTACCTTCATGTCTGCCACTTCGCCGCCCTTGAACATCATGAGCGTCGGGATCGAGCGAACGCCATACTGCGCGGCGAGTTCCGGGTTCTCGTCAATGTTCACCTTGGCGATCTTGACCTTGCCACCAAGCTCGGCAGCGATCTCGTCCAGCGCGGGCGCGATCATCTTGCACGGGCCGCACCACTCGGCCCAGAAGTCGACAACCACGGGCTCGGACGCCTGCAGCACGTCGGACTGGAAATTGTTCTTGTCCGCCTTCACGGTGGCCATGGGAATTCTCCTTATCGGCAAATCTGTTCCACTAGATGTGGGGGTCGCGCGGGCACGCGTCAAGCTCTGTTGTGTCACGCCCGCGTGAGTCGTTCAAGCGCGTCTGCCAGACGATCCTCGGGCACCGGCAGCAGGGCCGGCGTTTCCGTGAACAGAAGCGCGGCCTCGACCCTGCGACCGGGATAAAGCGGTTTCAGGAGCTCCGCATAGAGCGCAAGCTGCGCGACATAGGCTGCGGGGGCTTCTTCCAGCGATGTTGGCGCGGGCCGGTTGGTCTTGTAATCGACGATGAGGACCGCATCATCGGTCACGGCCAGACGATCGATCTTGCCGGAAACGGCGTGGCGGCGTTTGCCAAGCGCGAGCTCGCCCATGACGGAAACTTCGGCGCGGGACCCGGGCGCAAAGATGGGCGCGAAGCGCGTATCCTCGAGGATCGCGCGCACCGAGTGCCGGACGGCCTCCCGCTGGGTATCACTCCATAAGCTGCCGACGCGATCGAGATAGCGGCCCGTTGCGGCCTCACGCTCTTCCTGCGGGCATTCGGGCAACAATTGCAAAAGCTTGTGAACCGCCAGACCGCGCTGGATGGCAAAGCCCGGCTTGCGCGCCTCATCGAGAACGGGAGAAAGAGGTGAAGAAACCGGCTCGTAATCTGCTTCGATCAGAGCGCCAGCACGCGACGGCGAGAGCGGGCGCGGCAGGTCGGCCGGCATGGGCGGCGGCGTGAGCAGGGCTTCGGGAAGCGCGGTTTTGGGCGCGGTCTCAGCGGGTTTCTCCGCTTCGGGCTTTACCGCCGGGGCATCGCTCACACGATAGCGATAGACCGGTGCGCAGATGGCGGGGCTCGCCCGTTCCTCCACCTGGTCGGCCCCGGAAAGCGCGGCGCGCACGACATTGAGCCAGGTCAATTCCTGGGGCTCGCGCTGGCCGTGATAGCCGCAGACGATCAGCCGGTCCTCGGCGCGCGTCATGCCCACATAGAGAAGGCGGCGGTATTCCTCCTCCGCCTTGATCTTCGCGTCGGCTTCAAAGGTGGCGGCCACCGTGTTGGAAACATCCTTGCCGGCGCGCCAGAGGAAACCCTTGCCCTGCCAGCCTTCGCCGCGCGGCGCGAAGGGCATGAGCTTGGGCAGATGCTGGGAGACGAAGGGCGCGCTGCCCGGATCGACCAGGAAAACCACCGGAGCCTCAAGACCCTTGGCGGCATGGACCGTCATGATGCGCAGCTCGTCTCGCGTCTGGTCCATCTCGCGCTTGATTTCCGGCGCCTGCCCTTCAAGTGCCGAAAGCAGCGCTTCGAGCCCGTTCAGCCCCGCCCGCTCTCCGGCGAGTGCGAAGGAGAGGAACTCGTCGAGAATGTCGTTTGCCTCATGGCCGAGCCGGGCAACGAAAAGCCGGCGCGCGCCCTCCCGCTCGCGTGTGCCCGTTAGAAGGCTCGCATAAAACTCGAAAGCCGGCTTGAACGCCGCCTCGTTCTGCCAGTTTTGCAGGGTCTCGACCATGCCGGCCACGACCGGATCTTCCAGCGCTTGCGCGCGCATGGCATCGAACAGCGGTACGGCGCGCCCGCGGTTCCAGGCCAGGCGGAAGAGGCGTTCCTCATCCATGCCGAAGAGCGGGCTTTTCAGCACCGCTGCCAGCGAGAGGTCGTCATGCGGCTGGAGCAGGAAACGGCCAAGGGCAATCAGGTCCTGCACGGCGATGTGTGCGGTGAGCCGCAGGCGGTCCGCGCCGGCGACATCTATGTGACGGTTTTTCAGGCTGCGCGAGAGCGCATGCACGAAACGGTCGCGCTTGCGCACGAGCACCAGCACATCGCCCGCCGTGAGGCGCTTGCCCGTGCCTTCGATGATCTCGCCATTGCGGATCCAGTCCTCGACGGTCTGTGCGATGGTTTCGGCCAGCCGCACGGCGGGTGCGGAGGCGTGGTCGATGGCTTCCGTCCAGTCTTCCGGCTCGTCCACCGCGACCGGCGCGATGGGCGACCAGACTTCCACATAGCCGGGCTGGCCCGCGCGAACCGCCAGATGCTCGATCGGCTCGGGATCGTGCGTCAGCCCCTGGGCCACATCGGCTTTCGAGAACACGAGATCGGCGGCGCGCAGCACATCCTCCGTGGAGCGGAAGGAATAGCGCAGGCGCAGGCGCTCGAAGCGGCGCTCGACCTCGCGCACCTTTTTCTCGAAAGCGCGGCCGCTCTCGCCGAAGGCAGCCGGCTCCGCACCCTGAAATGAATAGATGGACTGTTTTTCATCGCCCACGGCGAAGATGGTGCGCAGGAGGCCTTCGCGCGCACTTTCGCCGGCAAAAAACTCTTCCGCCAAAAGGCGCACGATCTGCCACTGCTCGGGGCTCGTGTCCTGCGCTTCGTCTATCAGCACATGGTCGATGCCCTTGTCGAGCTTGTACTGAACCCATGGCCCGGCATCGGCACGGGCCAGAAGGCGGATGGTGCGCATGATGAGATCGTTGAAATCGAGAAAGCCGCGCGCGCGTTTCAGACGCTCATAGCGGGCGATCATGCTATCAGCGATGACGAGGGCCGCACGCGTTGCCTCCAGCATGCGGAAGAGCGCCACGCGGTCGGCGGCATTGCGGATTGCCTCCGCCGCCTCGCCATAGCGCTCCACAATGCCCGGCAGGGCAGTGCGCAGCGCCTTTTTGAACGTGCTCTCGCCATAGACGCCGCCATCGGCCTTCAAAAAGCCCTTGCGCAGATGGTCGAGCCGGCGCAGCGGGTCCGCCTCCTCGAAGGCGCGGCTGGCATCGGGCACGATGCTCTTTAAAACCGTTTTGGCGTCGACGGCCTCAGCCTCGGCCACGAAGGCACGAAACGCACCGGCATCGAAGCCCGGAAGCGGCCAGATGGAGGCGGCAATCGATGCTGCCGTGTCATCGGGTGCGAAATCGAATTCCTCGAACAGGGCGCTGTAGGGCACCGGGTCGTTGCCGATTTCATCAATGAAGGCGCGCAAGCCATCGCGGCGGGCGATGATCTCCGACAAGAGCTCCTGCAAGCCGCTCTCGCCGCCGCGCTCCAGCACCTCGGCAAAGGCTTCGGCCAGCGCGCCATCCTCGCCGGCCGCACCGGACAGAAGATCGCGCCGCGCCTCGGCGAGAAGCGCCTCCTCCATCTGCGTGTCGAGCAGTTCGAAATGACCGGCAATGTTTGCCTCCAGCGGGAACTGGTGCAGGATCGCCTCGCAGAAGGCGTGGATCGTCTGGATTTTCAGACCGCCCGGCGTTTCCAGCGCGCGGGCGAAAAGCCGCCGCGCGCGGGCAAGCTTTTCACGGTTGGGCGCCTTGCCCTCCATCTTTGCGATCACATCGGACAGCGCTTCGTCGGGCAGGAGGCTCCAGCCGGCAAGATCGCGGAAGACGCGGTTGGCCATGTTGGCGGCGGCAGCGCGCGTGTAGGTGAGGCAGAGGATCTTGGAAGGGTCCGCCCCCTGCAAGAGAAGCCGGATCACGCGCTGGGCAAGCACATGGGTCTTGCCGGAGCCGGCATTGGCCGAGACCCAGGCCGATGTGGCGGGATCGGCTGCAAGCGACTGCGCCTTTATCGTGTCCTCGGGGATCAAGGGAAACTTTTTCATTCGTCCCCTCCGCTATCGCCCGCATCGCCACCGGCAGACCATTCGAGCACGCGCGCCAGATGATCGTAATCGCCATCCACATCGCCCTCGCGGAAGGGCAGGACGCGCGAGCGATAGCCCGTTTCAGGCTTGTGATAATGGGCGAGAAGCTGCCCCAGCCGCTCCCATGCCTCTTCGGCCATGCCGGGTGCAGTCTTGTCGCTGTCCTTCACGCGAAGGATTGATTCAGGCACCACCTCGCCATTGGCCTTGAGCCGCACATAGGCGAGGTCGCCAGGCTCGGCGGGACCGATATCGGCGAACGCGCCGCGCTGAAGCAGCGCCGCTTCCAGCGCAAGCTGCGGGGAAAGAAGCGTGTGCGCCTGCCGGCGCGACGGCGAGGCGCCGGTCTTGTAATCGAGGATTTCGGCGCTGCCATCGGCGCGGATGTCGATGCGGTCGGCGCGGCCTGAAAGGGTGAGGCCGAGCTTTGCCACCTCGATGGCCGAGGCGCGGATTTCTGCATGGCGCTTTGCGATGCCTTCGGCGCGACCGCGCTCCCACTCGATGACGGAGGCTGCCGTGCGCTCGAAGCGCGGCCACCAGACCGTTGCCACATCCTGCGGGAGACCGGCTTCGGCAAAAAGCTCGCGGCCAATGGCGATCAACCTGTCGAGCGCGTCGGGGGCCGTCGGATCCTCCACCTCCTTGATGAAGCGCTCCAGAACATCGTGAAAGAGATTGCCGCGTTCTGCGGCACCCGGATCGCGGATCAGCGGGTCAAGCGCGACAAGCGCCAATATGCGTTTTGCATAGACGGCATAGGGGTCACGCCGCAGCGTCTCGATCTCGGTGATGGAGAAGCGCGTGGGACGCGCCTCGACAGGTGGCGCTGGCTCGGGCCGGGGGGCGAAATCCTCGTCCGGCCTGTCGTCCAGAAGGCGCGCCCATGCGACCAGCTCCCGGCCGCGGGCACGCATGGTTTCGGCGACTTCTTTGCCAGCAAAAGCCGTGAGGCGCTGCAGCCAGCGCGAAGCGACAGCCGGCGCATCGCCGGCGCGGGCGGCGCGTGTCAGCACCACATTCTTCGTGCCCATCGCCATCATGAAATCATGCGCGGCCTGGCCGATGCGGCGCTCCGGCGGCTCCAGCGAAAGCTCGGCCTTCATCAGGCGCGACATGAAGCGGTCGGAGGAGGGAATGGCAGGCCAGGTGCCTTCATTCATGCCGCCCAGAACCATCGTGTCGACATGCAGAAGCCGCGCTTCGAGCGTGCCCCAGATGGCCACGCGCCTGTCTGCGCCCATGGTGGGTTTGACCACCTCGGTGGCGATCAGCGCGGCAAAGACCGCCGGCCACTCGGCGGCGTCGAAGGGCAGGGTGGTTTGCGAACCCACCAGACCGCGCAGGAAGGCGGCCATGGCCTGTCCGCGCTCGCCGTCATAGTAGTTGGTGAGGCTGCCATCTTCGGACCGGCCCAGCGCTTCGAGAGCCTCGACTGTCTCGCGCGCCATCTCGGGCACGCCGATGCCCGATTGCCCGCGAAGCGCAACCAGTGGGCGCAGCGCTTCGACCAGAGCACCGAGCACGGCGCGCGCTTCTGCCAGTGCGGCGTCGTTGACACGCGGGAACCAGAAGGGTTTGCGCGTGTCACGTTCCATCGCTTCCCAGCGGGCTTCAAAGAGCGCATCGAGCGTGGCGATGTCAGGCCGGCCCGTGCCACCGCGCAGCGCCACGAGCTCGATGGTCTCGGCGGCGCGGCGCACGCTGGCCCGCTTCAGCCCAAGCCGCAGCAAGGGATGTTTGAGCAGGGCCACCATGGCGATAGGCTCGCCGGGGCGGAATGCGGTTTCGAGCAGCAGCCGCGCAAGCGTTGCCGGCGGGGTATCGGCGAGCGGCGTGCCGCCGGAATCATCCGCCTCGATGCCGAAGCGACGCAACTCCACCGCGACACGCCGCGCCAGACCGCGATCGGGTGTGACGAGTGCCGCCGTTGCGTTCTCGTCGGTCAGCGCCAGACGCAGCGCAACGGCAATCGACAGCGCTTCCTCACGCTCGTTTGCGGTCTCCACCAAAGTCACGCCGGAAAGCGCATTCCCTTCCGTTGCATCGGCTGCAAGCGCCTGATTTTCGAGCCAGGCATCCGTGGTTTCGGCCGGGCGCAGGGTTTCGCTGACCAGTGCGCGGCGCAGGGCAAGCGGTGGGGCAGGCTCGCCAAGCTCGACCACCTCATCACGGGTGATGCCGATGGCGGAAAGCAGCTTCTTCAAGCCGGCCTGCGGATGGCCAAAGGCGGATGGCTCGTCCGCATCGCCCACCGCCTCCCAGGCCCGTGCGTCGAGCCGCGTGTCCAGACCAGGCAGGACCACGGCACCGTTTTCCAACCCGGCGATTGTCGCCAGCAACCGGGCCGTGGCGGGAATGGAACCGGTGGAACCGGCAGCGATGACCGGGCCTTTGTGCGCATGGGCCTTGAGGCGTGCGGCTTCTGCTGCCAGCATGGCATTGCGGTGTGCGGCGGGGTTGGAGCGGTCGAGCTCTTCAAGCAGTTTTGGCCAATGGGCGGTGACGATCTGAAGGAATTCGAGCGTCACCTGCCACCAATGCGCCAGCGCATCGGGCGCGAGGCTGGCAAGCTTCGTCCAGTCGGCTTCCTCGGTTTCGATCTCGTCCATCAAACCGGCGAGATCACGCGCGAGCCAGATGGAATCCGACGCCGAAGCCGGCACCACAACACCTTCCTCGAAAAGGGCGGCCACGTGGCCGGGCAGCCGCGCCTTCCACGCCTGCACCAGCGGTGCGAGCAGCAAGATGCGATCCAGCGCCTCTATCGGCGGGGCGAGATCGAGCGCGGTGGCACCCTCCGTATCGAACAGCGCGGCCTCCTCGTCGAACTCGCCCAGCGGGCGAATGACGGGAAGGATGGCGGATTGACCATCGAGCTTTCGCAGCAGGACATCGCGCAGGGCGCGGGCGGCACGGCGGGTTGGCAGATAGATGGTGACATCGGCCAGCGCCAGCGGATCGCCCGTGTGGCGAAAGCCCGGCACGAGCTTTCCACCGAACAGAGCTTCGACAAGCGTCTCCAGAAAGCCGACGCCGGGGGGAATGGAAAAGACGCGGCTTCTATCTTCAGCCAACATCGCTCTTCTCGGTGTGCATCGCCACCACAGCCTCGGCGGGCGCGATAGCGTCCGGCGTGCCGACGGTGATCCACGCGCCGTCCATTCTCATGCCGAAAAGCCGGCCCTTGGCTTCGGCGGCATCGAAATAGGCATTGAGAGACTGCGGCTCGTTGCCAGCACCGGCAAAGATGCGCGGGTGAAGCACGATCGCGCCGGCATAGATGACGCCGCCTTCCACGCCGCGATCACGGGTGAGGCGGCCTTGTGCATCCATGCTGTAATCGGTCGAGCCGGAATGACCCGTCGCCTGATCGGTGTCTGCAACCATGAGGAGAATATCCATGGTCTCAGGCTCCCAGGCAAGGGCCATGCGCTCGAGATTGGACGTGCCAGATTCAAGCCAGAACGTATCGGCATTGAGAATGAAGAAGGGCGCATCACCAAGATGCGGGAGGGCGCGGATGACGCCACCGGCCGAATCCAGAAGCTGTGTGCGCTCATCGGAAATGACGATCTTCGGCGCGGTGCGGCCTGCCAGATGCGCTTCCATATGGTCAGCGAGGTAGTGCACGTTCACCACGGCCGTCTCGACCCCGACACGCTCCAGCATGTCGAGCGCCCGGTCGATCAGCGTGCGTCCGGCGACCTTCACCAGCGGTTTGGGCATGGTGTCGGTGATGGGGCGCATGCGCTTGCCGAGCCCGGCGGCCAGAACCATCGCCTTCTTCGGGACTGTTCCGCTCATGCCTCGTCTCCGCTCAGGAAACCGGCTTCTTCATAGAATGTGCGCAGCTCGTCCAGCACGGGATGGCGCATTGCACGGCGAAGATAGGCGCGGATGCGCGGCAGGTGCTTGATGTAGAAAGGCTTGTGGTCGCGCTGCTCCAGCCGCACGAAGGTGCCGAGCAGCTTGGAGTTGCGCTGGGTGGCGCAGATCGCATAGGCCTCGTCGAAAGCTTCGCGATCGAACGGCCCCTGCTCGGCGCGGGCAGCGCAATAAGCCTCCACCACAGCGCGTTCCAGCGCCTCGGGCATGGTCACGCGGGCATCGAGCGCCAATGAGGCGACGTCATAGGCTGCCGGCCCGCACACCGCATCCTGCAAATCGATCAGCCCCAGCCGGTCGAAGCCTTCGCGCTCCGCCCGCCAGATCAGGTTTGGCGAATGAAAATCGCGCAGGACGAGATTTTTTTCGAAATGCTCAAGGCGCGCGAAGAGCCGGTTCCAGTGCTCCATATAGCCCGCGCGCTCCGCATCGTTTGCGGGGCGCCCGGCCATGAAGGGCATGTACCAGTCGGTCAGGAGGCTCACCTCGATGCCAAGCGCCTCGCGGTCATAGGGCGGCAGTTCATGGACAAGCTGATCGTTGACCGGCATCTCTTTTGGCCATGCGTCGCGGTGAAGAGCGGCGAGGAGGCGCGCAGCCTCCACATAGCGCTCAGTGACCGGCTCGCCTTCGGGCGAAAGAAACGGTGTCTCGCCGAGATGTTCGGTCAGGAGAAGCCCGGTTTCCAGATCCTGCGCATAGACCTGATAGGCCGAGAAACCGCGCGCACGAATGGCATTTGCCGTGGCCACGGAAGCGGCGACCGACTGCGCCAGGTGCGCGACCTGGCTATAGGGCCGCCCGCACTCAAGCAGCGGCTCATCACGGCGCTCCGGCGCATTCATCAGGATACGGCGAGCGCCGGTGCGTGTCGTCACCGTCTCGTAGGCACGCAGGGAGGCATCGCCCAGAAGGAATGCACGATGGGCGCGCGGCTCGCCGGCATTGTTGAGGAAATCACGGATGGCGAAGCTGCGCTCCAGCCGAAGCATCGCTTCCTCGGGCCCCGCCACCACCGCAAGCCGCCCTTCACCGCTGTCGTGCAGCTCAATGCGGATCGCATCGGCAAAACGCCCGCCCGCGCGCTCCGGCCATTCGACAAGCGCAACGCCATCGTCCGCCATCTCGAACAGGCCGAGCTCTTCCAGCTCGTCGGGGTCGGCCAGCCGATAGAGATCGAAATGATGCACGGGGATGCGCGCTTCATAGCTTTGCACCAGCGTGAAGGTGGGGCTTGGCACCTCCAGCTCCGGATTGTCGGCCAAGGCGCGGATGATGGAGCGGGCAAGTGTCGTCTTGCCGGCACCGAGATCGCCCTTCAGGGCCAGAATATCGCCGGCGCGCAAGGCCACGGCGATATCCTCGCCGAAAAGCGTGGTTGCGTCTTCATCCGGCAGGAAGCGTTCCAGAACGCGTGCTGTCATACGGTTTGGCTACTCTGCGGCGACCCGCGCCTGTGTCGGCGCGGAGGGGAACCGGCAGGTTACCGTGGTTCCGCGCCCTTCGCCCGTGTCGATGTGGACCGAGCCGCCATGCAGCTCAACGAAGCTCTTGACGATGGAGAGGCCAAGCCCCGCACCACGCCTGCGCCCGCCATTAACATGCGGCTCGAAACGTTTGAAGATGGTTTCCAGCACATCGGGTGCCATGCCCGGCCCATCATCATGCACGCTGAATTCCACCGCATCGTCATATTGCCGCGCAGAAAGCCGGATCGTGCTGTGCTCGGGCGCATAATTGGCCGCATTGGAAAGCAGATTGAAGAGCACCTGACGCACGCGGTTTTCGTCTGCATGGAAAACGAGCGCGGCATCGTCCATTTGCACGTCGAGCCGGATCTGGTGTTCGCGCAGGCGCTCCGATATGAGCCCGGCCGCAGCCTCGACCATGTCGCCGACCCTTACCTCGCCGATTTCCAGTTCCATGATGCCGGCGTCAACCGTCGCAAGGTCGAGAATGTCATTCACGACAGTGAGAAGCACGGAGGAGGAGGACCCTATGTGATCCAGGTACTCACGCTGCTTGTGATTGAGCGGACCCGTTTCCGGAAGGTTCAGGAGCTCGGTAAAGCCAATAATGTTCGTCAGCGGTGAACGCAGCTCATAGGAGACATGCTGCACGAAATCGTTCTTGAGCTTGTCTGCCTTCTGCAGCGCATCGTTCTTCTCTTTCAATGCGCGTTCCACGTTCACGCTGTCGGTCATGTCGACAAAGGTGATCATCACCTGGCCGTTGGGCAGCGGAATCGTGGCATGGCTCAATACCGACCCGTTAGAGAGCTCCACCTGACCATGCTGGCTGCGCCGCTCGTCATCGAAGCCAGTGACAGAGGCAACAAAATTGTGCCACGGGCTGTCCTTGGCCAGTGGGTCGCACACCGCACGGATGTCGGCAATATGTGCCTCGGGCGTGACAAGCTGGTCAGGCAGGTTCCAGATGCGCTGGAAAGCCGGATTGGACAAGCGCAGGCGTCCATCCGGGCCAAACACCGCGACGCCCTCGGTGAGATTGTCCAACGTTTCGCCTTGAACGCGCATCGCCGCATTGTAGCGGCTCTCGAGATCGAACTTCTCCGTCAAATTCTCGAAAACCCAGGTCACGCCACCCTTGGGCTGCGGATTGGCGATTACGCGGATCGTGCGTCCGTCGGGCAGGTGCCACCAGTGTTCCTGCGGCTTCATGCTGCGATAGGCGGACAGGAGCCCTTCCTTCCAGCGCCGCCATTCGGGCTGTTCGGCCAGCGTACCTTCGCTGCGTAGCCGGTCGAGCAGCAGAGCATTGTCGGGTCTGCTTTCGAGGAAAGGGGTATCGAGATCCCAAAGCTTCTGGAACGACTGGTTGAAGAAGCGCAGCTTCTGGTTCTCGTCGAAGATCGCCACCGCCGTTGTGAGCTGGTCGAGTGTGTCGGAATGACTCTGGACCGTGCTTTCAAATTCCCGGCGGATCGTTTCCACTTCGCTGATGTCCGCCGCGATGCCTGCCGAGCCATGACCGCCAGCATAATCGGTAACCGCAAAAACGCGCCGCTCGCCATGAACAACGGCGGACAGGGATTGCCGGAACACCTCATTGGCTTCGCGATGACGGCTGATGATTTCCTCCCGCGCCGACATGGGCAGGAACTCGACCTGTTCGCGCAGAACGGCATCGCTCGTGGAGGCATCCACCGCACCGGTGAACGCACGGTTGACCCAGGCCAGTTGTCCGGCCTTGTCGCGGAGCCAGAACGGCATGTCGAGCGCGTCGAGCAGGCCCAGAAGCGTGGCACGCTCAGACAAGAGATTGTCCTGCTCAAGCTGAAGACGTGCATGTTCTTCACGCACGCCGGCAAGCGAGACGAACCGTAGAACCGTGTGCTGGGCAGATTTCCGCCCCTGAGCCTCCAGCATCGTGCCGGATCTTGTTTCGATGGTCAGGTCGAAATTCTCTCCGGTCTCGCGCAGGGTGGCGAGTGCGCGGTCGAGAGCGGAGGCGGACCGCGGCATCATCCAACGTCCAAATGCCAGGAACGCGGAGCGCTCATCCGGCGCACCGCACCCAGGCGCAAGATCGCCCACAATCGCCGGCTTGTCCGAGCCGCCGCCCCAGACGACCGCGCGTTGATCCTTCAGATTGAGAAGAGCCTCGGAGCGGCCGAGTGCCCCGCTCAGCTCTGCGATCCGTGCACGGAGTTCAAGATTTTCAGAAGCAATGCGGGCGCGCTGACGGATCAACCAGATGGCAGAGAGAAATGCTGCGCCCATGACACCGGCAAAGACGGCGATCTGAATGACTTCGAGAGCGGTGACCGAAACGCCTGGCGCAAGCTGCGCAGCCGCCTGCGCGGCGGCCACGGTTGGCACGGCCACGCCCGTCGTCAGCGTCAGCAACCGCATCAGTCCCCGCACGATGCCCACTTTGCGCTGTCGGCCCTTAGGGCCCGTAGATCCGCCGTTCAGCGGGTCCAGCCCCGGCATGTCTTGTTCCTTCTCCGCCGCATGATCTGGCAAGACCGCCCCTTCCTTTCGCCAGGCCCACAGCCCGGAAGGTCAGCCGCCTCGCGAATCACAGCACTGTACCGCGTGAGCGAATCGCCGTGAAGAAGGGCGCGCGACAAAAATAATACCGGGCCAAAAGTCAATGGCCCGGTATCAATATATTGTGCCTTAGTTAATTTTACTTAATAGCGGTAGTGTTCCGGCTTGAACGGCCCCTGCGGCGTAACACCGATATAGGAGGCCTGTTCTTCCGAAAGCGTGGTCAGTTGAGCGCCCAGCTTGTCGAGATGCAGGCGCGCGACCTTCTCGTCGAGATGCTTCGGCAGAACGTAGACCTCGTTCTTGTACTGGTCGCCACGGACAAAAAGCTCAATCTGCGCCAGCACCTGATTGGTGAAAGATGCGGACATGACGAAGCTCGGATGGCCCGTGGCGTTGCCAAGATTGAGGAGGCGGCCTTCGGACAGGAGGATCATCCGCTTGTTGTCCGGGAAGGTGATCATGTCCACCTGCGGCTTGATGTTCGTCCATTTGAGATTGCGCAGGGCTGCAACCTGAATCTCGTTGTCGAAATGGCCGATATTGCCGACGATCGCCATGTCCTTCATCTTGCGCATGTGATCGATGGTGATGACATCCTTGTTGCCGGTCGTCGTGATAACGATGTCGGCGGTGGGAGCGGCGTCATCAAGCGTGACCACTTCGAAACCATCCATGGCGGCCTGAAGCGCGCAGATCGGATCGACTTCCGTGACCTTCACGCGGGCACCAGCGCCGGCGAGCGATTGGGCCGAGCCCTTGCCGACATCGCCATAGCCACAAACCACGGCCACCTTGCCGGCCATCATCACGTCAGTTGCACGGCGAATGCCATCCACCAGCGATTCCTTACAGCCATATTTGTTGTCGAATTTCGACTTGGTCACGGAATCGTTGACGTTGATCGCCGGGAAGGGGAGGAGGCCCTTCTTCTGGAGCTGATAGAGGCGGTTCACACCGGTCGTGGTCTCTTCCGTCACGCCCTTGATGGCTGCCTTCTGGCGCGCGAAGAAGCCCGGGGTCTCAGCCATGCGCTTCCTGATCTGCGCGAACAGGACTTCTTCTTCCTCGCTGCCCGGGTTGGACAGAACGTCCTCACCGGCCTCGGCGCGGGCGCCGATGAGGATGTACATGGTGGCGTCGCCGCCATCATCGAGGATCATGTTGGAGGGTTCACCATCGCTCCACTGGAAGATCTGGTCCGTATAGGTCCAGTACTCCTCAAGCGTCTCGCCTTTCACGGCGAACACAGGTGTGCCGCTCTCTGCAATGGCTGCAGCGGCATGGTCCTGCGTGGAGAAGATGTTGCAGGAGGCCCAGCGCACATCCGCACCCAGCGCCTTCAGCGTCTCAATAAGAACAGCGGTCTGGATGGTCATGTGCAAAGAACCGGAGATGCGCGCGCCCTTCAGCGGCTGCTCCTTGCCGAATTCCTCACGGCAGGCCATCAGGCCCGGCATTTCCGTCTCGGCGATCTCGATCTCCTTGCGGCCCCAGTCGGCCAGAGAAATGTCAGCGACCACATAATCCTTGTCAGCGCTCATTGGCGTACTCTCCGATTTTCATGAATCCGGGCGCCACGAACAGCAGGCCGGGCGCGAATGCTGGTGTCTGACTACCAGATCATGACGCCGCTCACAATGGATATAAAGAAATCTTTATTCGTGCATGTGTGAACCTAAATAGGGCTCAGCACTCTTCACCGAAGCGCTCTGCAATGAGGGTCTGCAGGGCGTCGAGCAATGCTTCCGCCTCCGGGCCGCTGGCGCTCACGCGGATCTTGCAGCCCGGACTCGCGGCGAGCATCATCAGCCCCATGATGGAGGTTCCGCCGACAGTAATGCCATCCTTCTCGACCTCGACGTCAGCATCGTGGCTTTCGACCATCTGCACGAACTTGGCCGAGGCTCGCGCATGAAGGCCGCGCTGGTTGACGATGCTGAACTCACGCGTCAACACTTCCGAAGACCGCGCCCGCGCAGAGATATCGTTTGTCTGGGCCTCGGTCATTTTCCGCTCAGCACCTGGCTTGCAACATTGATGTATTTGCGACCAGCGGCCTGCGCCTCCTCGAGTGCCTGCGCCATGTCGTCATTGGCGCGTGCGGAAGAAAGCTTGATGAGCATGGGCAGATTTACACCCGCGATCACCTCGACACGGCCAGCGTCCATCACCGAAATCGCGAGATTGGACGGGGTGCCACCGAACATGTCCGTGAGGATGATCACGCCTGAACCGGTGTCGGCACGCGCAACCGCGTCAACAATATCGCGACGGCGTTGCTCCATGTCGTCCTCAGCACCAATGGAAACCGTTTCCAGGTTTTCCTGATGGCCCACCACGTGTTCCACTGCGTGGCGGAATTCCTCGGCCAACTGGCCATGCGTCACCAAGACGAGCCCGATCATCGGCACATCATCCGAATGCTTGGTTTTGCGCTCGAGCCTGTCACGCGTTTACTCCATCCACTGGCTTCACGGGTCTGCCCGTTTATCCGGTTTTTCTTCACTTAGTGTTCAGACCTTGTCGGTCCACCCTTGTTGGAAGCAGGTCCGGAGACGCCCCAGTCCCGTCCTGCCCCAAAGCAAGAGCGCTATCTTGTCAACGCACAGGCCGTTGACAAGCCCAAAACTGCGGCGATTCGCCTAAATAAAGTTCAAACGGCGGCGCGACCCGGACCAAAAGGCGGCAATTGCAGGGTTGCGGCGATGGCGTGGACCGCCCTTCGTGCCTGTCGTTGCGGCAATACCACGCACGGAATCGCAATGTCCTCGCGGACAATCTCCGTTTCCTCGGAGATGCGAGGCGCCTTTCGCTCGTCGACCAGAATAATGGCAAGGTCGATCACCGTGGCAGGGACATGGTCCAGCTTTGCCGGTCCCAGGCCGCGCGCTTCGGCCAAACCGGCGATGGAAGAAGGGGCTCTTGCAATCAAGCGCCCCTCTCTTGTCGAGAGGCAGACCTGATCGTCTGAAACAAAGGCTGCAAAGATGCCTGCCGCCTGGAAAAAAGCGAGGGCCTCCAGAGCGAGCATCGTCTTGCCGCTGCCTGAGTGACCCTCGACCAATATTCCGGATCCGGCGACAACAATGGCGGTGGCGTGGCAGTTGGGCATTTCGGTCAGGCCTCGGCGGGCAGAGCCACAATGAAGCGGGCGCCCTTGATGTCACCAGGCTTCGCCCCGGCGATGTTCTCCGCCGTCAACGTGCCGCCGTGGGCCTCGATAATCTGGCGACTGATTGAAAGGCCAAGGCCGGAGTTTTGGCCGAACGCTTCGCCAGCGGGTCGATCCGTGTAAAACCGCTCAAAAATCCGATCGATATTCTCCACGCGAATCCCCGGCCCGTTGTCTTCCACGGTGAGGATGATGCGCTTGCCGGCGCGCGACAGGCGTACATCGATCCGTCCCGTTTTTTCCGGAACGAAAGAACGGGCATTCTCGATGAGATTCGTGATCACCTGCCCCAAACGCAAATCGTGTCCCTGGATGAAATAGGCCGCCGCTTCGCTTTCACCCTTCGGTTCGGCGGTGAAGGTGATCTCCACGGGCTTCTTCGTCGAACCTGCCTCCCGGATCGCTCCGACCAGATCGCCAACGAACCGCTTCAGTTCCACACGGTCTGCATCCTCGCGGGAAAGCTCCGCATCGAGCCGGGAGGCGTCGGAAATGTCAGTGATCAGTCGATCCAGCCGCCGCACATCGTGCTGGATGATTTCCAGAAGCCGTTCGCGTGAGCGCTCGTCTTTGGCAAGCGGAAGCGTTTCAACGGCGCTGCCCAATGAGGTCAACGGATTTTTCAGCTCATGGGCCACGTCGGCAGCGAAGCTTTCGATGGCATCAATGCGCGCATAGAGCGCCTTGGTCATATCGCGCAGAGCCGAGGACAAATTGCCGATCTCATCCTGGCGATGGGAAAAATCGGGAATTTCCTCTCGTGACCGTGCACCACGACGCACCCGCACCGCTGCCGCAGAGAGCCGCCGCAGCGGGTTCGCAATGGTGGAGGCAAGAAGCAGAGAGAGGATGGCCGTCACCAGAGCAGCGACAAAGAAAACGCGCAGAATGGCTTTGCGCTCGGCAGCCACGATCTTGTCGATGTCGCCACCCTGCGTCGACAGAAGCAATACGCCGAGGACAGCCCGGAAGCGCTGAATCGGTACTGCAACGGAGACAATCTGCTCGCCCTGTTCGCTGACGCGCACCACGTGGTTGGTGGTGCCGGTGAGTGCCCGCATCACCTCGGGATAGGCCACGCCGCTGCCTCCCGGCTGCTCTTTATAAACCGGCAGATCCCTGCGTCGGAAAATCTCTTTCATCCGCTGCCAGACCTGATCGAAAATGCTCGCATCGTCATCTTCAATGGACGGCAATTCGTAGCGAAGAACCTGTCCGAGATACTGAGAATCCAGCAGCAGGTTGGCGTCCGGATCATAGATGCGGGCGCGGGTGCGGGTTTGCGGTATGAGCCTTCGCAGAAGAGGGGCTACACGCTCCGGATTGATCGGGAAATCAAGGCTCTCCAACTGGTCGCCTCGCGGCGGAAGGCTTTGCCCCGCCTGCAGCTCGAGCAGCTTGTCCGGATCAACAAGGATGGAGTCGGTTTCCACCTCGGCGGAACTCGCTATGGCGCCAGCAATAATTTCGCCCTGAGTCATCAGGCTCTCAACGCGGGCGCTGATCAGCTCTTCGCGAAACTCGTTCAGATAGAGAACCCCGACAACCAGAACGCCGAGACCAGCAAGGTTGAGAAACAGGATACGCCGTGTGAGGCTCGAAAATACATAGTGGCCAAAAAGACGGCGCAGCGGCACGGCAAGCCGACCCAGAAAGGGCTGACCTGCTGGACGTGCGGTCTTCGAGGACCGCCGCTCCGTCTTTTCAGTTTCTGCACTCATCGCTACTGTCTTGCCGACGCGCGCGCCGGGCAACCGCATCTCCGGGATGACCCCAAGGTCTAGATCTCGCGGAAGCGATAGCCTACGCCATAGAGCGTTTCGATCATGTCGAACTCGCCGTCAACCGCCTTGAACTTCTTGCGCAGGCGCTTGATGTGGCTGTCGATGGTGCGGTCGTCCACATACACCTGCTCGTCGTAGGCCGAATCCATCAGGGCATCGCGGCTCTTCACCACGCCGGGACGCTGCGCCAGCGAATGCAGGATCAGGAATTCGGTGACAGTCAGCGTGACAGGCTGCCCCTTCCAGGTGCAGGTATGGCGTTCCTGGTCCATGACGAGCTGCCCGCGTTCCAGCGATTGCGACTGCTTGCCCGGGGTCTTTGCAGCGGTTTCTCGATTGCTCGCGCGGCGCAGAACGGCCCGGACACGCTCGACCAGAAGGCGCTGCGAGAACGGTTTGCGGACGAAATCGTCAGCGCCCATCTTCAGACCGAAGAGTTCGTCGATCTCGTCGTCCTTGGAGGTCAGGAAGATGACCGGGACATCGCTTTTCTGGCGCAGTCGGCGCAACAGCTCCATGCCATCCATCCGCGGCATCTTGATGTCGAGGATTGCAAGATTGGGCGGTCGGGCTCCAAGTCCCTCCAACGCCGAAACGCCGTCCGTATAGGTTTCGACCCGATAGCCTTCCGATTCCAGTGCTATGGAAACGGAGGTGAGAATGTTGCGGTCGTCATCGACAAGCGCGATTGTTGCCATATCCAGCGGCTCCCTCATGGGCATGTCGTCCCTATCTGCATCGATCGGCTGTGCAGATGCAGGACAAATTGGGTACAAAATGTGGCATATAAAGCCCCCCGTGTCACACGGGTGCTTCTCATGACACCTCCCGGCGCTGCGAAGCTGTGCAAATACTGGTCGAATCCAACCCGATTTAAACGATTTAAACGATTTTAAAAAATTTAAATCGATTAATGGTTTGATATCCCTCGCTTATTTGTGTTTTCAGCTTGGATCGCCTGCGCGGACAGGCATCTCAAGGGAAATCTGGTGGTTACGATGAACGAAACCGGCATGCGCAACCCGGCTTGCGGGATCGACAGCAATGGTCTGAAAACGACGGGCGCCGTCCATTATAATTTTCAGCCGGCTGCGCTTTATGAGGAGGCGATCCGTCGCGGGGAGGCGAAACTCACCGCAGATGGTGCACTGGTGGCCGAAACCGGCCAGCACACGGGCCGCTCCGCCAAGGACAAGTTCGTCGTGCGTACCGCCGAAACGGAGGATGCGGTCTGGTGGGACAACAACAAGCCCATCTCCTCCGAGCATTTCGAGACACTTCACGCCGATTTCATCGCCCATGCAGCTGACCGGGATCTGTTTGTGCAGGATCTTGTCGGCGGAGCCGATCCCGAAAACAGCCTGCCCGTGCGCGTCATCACGGAATATGCCTGGCATTCGCTGTTCATCCGCAATCTGCTCCTGCGGCCCGAGGTGGAGGCGCTTGCCTCCTTCGTGCCGGAGATGACGATCATCGACCTGCCATCCTTCCGCGCCGATCCCGCGCGCCACGGCTGCCGCACCGAAACCGTCATCGCTGTGGATCTGACGCGCAATATCGTTCTGATCGGCGGCACCTCCTATGCCGGCGAAATGAAAAAGTCGGTCTTCACCGCCCTCAACTACATTCTGCCGGCTAAGGGCGTGATGCCGATGCACTGCTCGGCCAATGTCGGGCCAGATGGCGATGCAGCTGTGTTCTTCGGCCTGTCGGGCACCGGCAAGACCACGCTTTCGGCGGATCCGTCCCGGACGCTGATCGGCGACGACGAGCATGGCTGGGGCGAGACCGGTCTCTTCAATTTCGAGGGTGGCTGCTACGCAAAGACGATACGCCTTTCTGAAGAGGCCGAACCGGAAATCTTTGCCACCACGCGCCGTTTCGGCACAGTTTTGGAGAATGTGGTTCTTGATGCAGAGCGCCGCCCGGATTTTGACGATGGCAGTCTGACCGAGAACACGCGCTGCGCCTATCCCCTGCATTTCATCCCGAACGCAAGCGAAACCGGTCGCAGCGGTCATCCGAACAACATTATCATGCTAACCGCGGATGCTTTCGGTGTTCTGCCGCCCATCGCAAAGCTCACACCGGCTCAGGCCATGTATCACTTCCTCTCGGGATACACAGCCAAAGTGGCCGGAACCGAAAAGGGCGTGACGGAACCCGAGGCCACCTTCTCCACCTGCTTCGGCGCGCCCTTCATGCCGCGCCATCCCTCGGAATACGGAAATCTGCTGCGCGACCTGATCGCCCGTCACGGTGTCGACTGCTGGCTGGTCAACACCGGCTGGACCGGCGGGGCCTATGGTGTCGGCAGCCGCATGCCCATCAAGGTGACGCGGGGCCTGCTCAACGCGGCCTTGAGCGGTGAGTTGAACGACGCGGAGTTCCGCACCGACCCGCATTTTGGCTTCGCCGTGCCGGTGGCGGTACCTGGGATCGAGAGCAGCGTTCTGGATCCGCGCTCCACCTGGTCTGACAAAGCAGCCTATGATGCGCAGGCTCGCCGGCTCGTCGGCATGTTTATCGACAATTTTGAGAAGTTCGAAACGCATGTGGATGCCACCGTGCGCGAAGCTGCGCCACAGATGGCGCAAGCTGCCGAATAACCCGGCCCACTTGCATCCCGCTTGCTGAATGCGCATGTTCAGGCCCGGTCGTTGAGACCGGGCCTTTTCATTATAGCGGACAGGAGCTATGGCCGAGGACGACCTCAACATCAGGGATGGCGTGACCGTTTTCGAGGACGAGTTGCAGGAGCAATTCATCCGGTCCTCCGGTCCCGGCGGTCAAAATGTCAACAAGGTAGCGACCGCGGTGCAACTGAGGTTCAACGCAAGGACAGCACGCGGCCTGCCGCAGCGCGTGCGTGAAAGGGTTCTGGAGCTTGCAGGAAGCCGTGCCACGAAAGAGGGCGAGATCGTCATTGAGGCAGGCCGCTACCGCACCCAGGAACTGAATCGCGCCGACGCACGCGACCGGCTCGCCCAACTCCTGACCCGCGCCGCCGAACCGCCGCCCAGACCCCGCAAGAAAACCAAACCCTCTCGTTCCGCGATAGAACGCCGGTTGAAGGCCAAAGCCGGTCGTTCATCGGTGAAGAAACTACGTGGGAAAATCAGTTTCGATTGAAATCGACATAGTCCCACCGTCGAATTCGCTACCGTAACTTTTGCCCAGCAACTGTTTTGCAGTTGAAATTTTGAGCTGATACACGTCAAATATCAGCGAATTCTAACTGGAGACATTTCCATGGGCATTTTCGATTTTGTCAAATCAGTCGGCAAAAAGCTCGGCATGGTGGACGAAGAGCCGCCGGCAGCAGACCAACTGAAGCAGGAACTCGATTCCCACAAGCTCGGCACCGACAAGGTCGATGTGGTCGTAGAAGGTGACAAGGTTGTTCTCAAAGGCGAGGTGGCTGACCAGTCGGCGTTTGAAAAGGCTGTCGTTGCGGTCGGCAACACGCTCGGCATTTCCAAGGTGGAGGCCGGCGAGCTCAAGGTCGCTTCAGCCGAAGCCAAGGCACCGGTCTTCTACACCGTGAAAAAAGGCGACAATCTCTGGAAGATTGCCGAGGCCAATTACGGCAAGGGCAAAGGTGCGAAATACACCGTCATCTTCGAGGCCAACAAGCCCATGCTTGACGATCCGGACAAAATCTATCCCGGCCAGGTGCTGCGTATTCCCGATCTCGCCGAGGCGTGATCGCAACTGTCATGATCTGGCATGAGACGGCGGCTTTCGGGTCGCCGTTTTTTGTTTGCAGGCGTAAGCTTCCTGAGTGAGGCTGTCTGTGTGATGCGTGGTTCGACAAGCTCACCATGAGGAGCGGGATTGGCTGCAAACCCCTCCATCATGTTCATGAACAGGCTTGCCCGACACCACCTTCCTCAAGGTGAGCTTGTCGAACCACGCACTCCATCAATGCAACGGTGCATCATGCACCTTACTCGGTTTAAGGAGATTTGATTGCCCACCCTGACCGAAGGCGTGATCCACCTGCCCGAATATCTCGACCGCCCGGCGCAGGAGGCGCTGCTCGGCGAGATACGCGCCGTGGTGCGCGAGGCGCCGCTGTTCGTGCCTGCCATGCCGCGGACCGGCAAGGAAATGAGTGTCCGCATGACCAATTGCGGCGCTCTCGGCTGGGTTACGGACAAGGAACGCGGATACCGGTATCAGGAGACGCACCCCGTCACCGGGAAGCCCTGGCCTGCCATCCCTGAAAGCCTTCTAGCCCTTTGGAATGAGGTGGCGGATTTCCCCGCTCCACCTCAAGCCTGCCTCGTCAACCACTATACCGATGGGGCAAAGATGGGCCTGCATCAGGATCGCGATGAAGAGGCCTTTGCCGCGCCTGTGGTCTCAGTATCGCTCGGCGATGCCTGCCTCTTTCGTGTCGGCGGCACGAAACGCAGCGACAAAACCTTGTCTGTCAGGCTCCAGTCCGGCGATGTGGTGGTGCTCGGCGGGGCAGGGCGACTTGCCTTTCACGGGGTCGACCGCATCTATCCGGGCACGTCGACGCTGCTCTCCGCTCCCGGCCGCATCAATCTGACCCTGCGGCGCGTCACAGCTTCCTGAGCGCGACCTCTTCGGTCAGGTGGTTGGCGCCTTTGCGCAGGATCAGGTCGGCGCGCGGCCTCGTCGGAAGAATGTTTTCACGCAGATTCTTGAGATTAATATTTTCCCAGAGTTGCTCGGCGATCGCGAGGGCGGCACTTGGTTTCAGTGTCGCATAACGATGGAAAAAGGACTCTGGGTTCTGGAACGCGGTCTCACGCAGCCGCATGAATCGGTCGACATACCATTGATGGATGAGATCTTCCGGCGCATCGATGTAAATCGAGAAATCAAAAAAGTCCGAAACAACCGGAACCGCTGTTCCATCCTGCGGCAGATCACGTGTCTGCAGCACATTGATGCCTTCGAAAATCAGAATATCCGGCCGGTCGATGGTGCGATATTCACCCGGCAGGACATCATAGGTAAGGTGCGAATAGAGCGGCGCCTGAACATTTGGCAGGCCGGCCTTGATGGCAGACAGAAACCGCAGCACCGCGCCGAGGTCGTAGCTTTCGGGGAACCCCTTGCGCTCCATAAGATTGTCACGCCGCAGAATCTCGTTGGGATAGAGAAAGCCATCCGTTGTCACCAGATCCACTTTCGGGCTGGAAGGCCAGCGGGCGAGCAGCTCCTTGAGCACGCGCGCAGTTGTGGACTTGCCGACCGCCACCGAACCGGCGATGCCGATGATGAAGGGTGATTTCACAACATCCTGGCTGTCGAAAAACGCCTGTCTTTGGCGAAACAGAAGCTGCGTGGCCTCCACATGAGCCGAAAGAAGCCGCGACATGGACAGATATATCCGGCGCACTTCTTCAAGATCGACGGGGTCGTTCAGCGAACGCAGTCGCCGAACCTCATCCTCGGTCAGGGTGAGTGGCGTGTCGGCGCGAAACTTCGCCCATTTCTCCGCCGTAAAAATGCGATAGGGGGAGTACTTCTCCCCTGAGACAAGCTGGTCCATGAAGTTCGCGGCCCCCTTCCTCGCCGCCATGGCTGTCGTCGCCTTCCGGGATCTCTGGCTATCGCTCATGCGCCAGATGATGCCATCCCGCGCAGAAACGATCTATCCCTTTCGCGATGCCTTTTCTTCCATCCCCGAGCGCGTGGTGCGTCGCTCGAGCTCGGACATCACCTCATCAAGCGTGACGCCCTCAAGAGCCAGGACCACCAACCAATGATAAAGAAGATCGGCGCTTTCGGAAATCAGCTCCTGCCTGTCGCGCGAGACAGCGGCGATCACCGTTTCAACGGCTTCTTCGCCCAGCTTCTGCGCGGCCTTGGGCGTGCCCTTTGCAAACAGCCTGGCCGTCCATGAGTTTTCGTCCCCCGAGCGCGCGCGCTCGGCGATGATGGCTTCCAGTCGGGTGAGGTCGAACTGGCTCATGCCTGCTCCGGGGTCTGCGCGGGGTCGAGCCGCATGGGAATGCCCGTCGAGGCCATATATGCCTTGGCCTCGCCGATCGTATGAGTGCCGAAGTGAAAGATCGAGGCGGCCAACACGGCACTGGCATGGCCCTCGCGCACGCCTTCGACGAGGTGATCGAGTGTACCGACGCCGCCGGAAGCGATCACCGGCGCACGCACCGCATCGGCTACGGCGCGGGTCAGAGGAATGTTGTATCCCGCCTTGGTGCCATCGCGGTCCATCGAGGTCAGCAGGATTTCGCCGGCGCCGAGATCGACCACCTTGCGGGCGAACTCCACCGCATCGATGCCGGTTGGCGTGCGCCCGCCATGGGTGAAGATTTCCCAGCGCAGCGGTTCGCCTTCGCCCGACACCTGCTTGGCGTCTATCGCCACGACGATGCACTGATCGCCGAATTTGTCGGCCGCGCGCGCCACCAGTTCCGGGTCCTTCACAGCTGCCGTGTTGATCGACACCTTGTCGGCTCCGGCGAGCAGAAGTTTGCGGATGTCGGAAACCTCGCGCACGCCACCGCCCACCGTCAGCGGCATGAAGCACTGTTCGGCAGTGCGCGCCACGACATCGAAGATCGTCTCGCGGTTGTCGCTGGAGGCGGTGATGTCGAGAAAGCAGAGCTCGTCTGCCCCGGCGGCATCATAGGCCTTCGCCGCTTCCACCGGATCGCCGGCATCGATCAGATCGACGAAATTGATGCCTTTGACGACGCGACCGTCTTTCACATCGAGACAGGGGATGACGCGGGCTTTGAGGGTCATGTGGTCTCCCCCCGCAACAGTTTCAGCGCCTCCGCCGGATCGATCCGCCCGTCATAAAGGGCGCGGCCGGAAATGGCGCCTTCGAGCTTCGCCGCTTCGGGCATGGTCATGCGCACGATATCGGCAATGGAGGCGAGGCCGCCCGAGGCGATCACGGGGATGGAGACCGCATCGGCGAGCTCTATGGTCGATTCCCAATTGATGCCGGTCAGAACACCGTCCCGGTCGATATCCGTGTAGATGATGGCGGCCACGCCCGCGCCTTCGAACCGGCGAGCCAGATCGATGGCTGAAAGATCGGAGGTTTCCGCCCAGCCTTCCACTGCCACCTTGCCGCCGCGCGCATCGATGCCAACGGCGATCTTACCCGGAAAGGCCCTGCAGGCTTCCTTCACCAGATCGGGATCGCGCACCGCCACGGTACCGAGGATCACGCGCGAGAGGCCCTTCTCGAGCCAGGCCTCGATATGAGCAAGCGTGCGGATGCCGCCGCCAAGCTGCACCGGGTTTTTCGTCGCTTTCAGGATCGCTTCGACGGCATCGCCATTGACACTCGCGCCGGCGAAGGCTCCGTTCAGGTCAACCACATGAAGCCATTCGAAGCCCTGCTCTTCAAAGCTGCGGGCCTGCGCGGCGGGATCCGCGTTGTAGACCGTTGCCTCGTCCATATCGCCCAGCTTGAGCCGAACGCACTGGCCGTCTTTCAGGTCGATGGCGGGAAAAAGGATCATATGTCAGACGCCCTCGATAATGCTGAGTCTGGCTTTGGAAACGGGTTGCCGGAACGTGATGGCATGCTGGTATTCCGGCGAGTGGTAGCAGGCGAGCGCCTGCTCATAGGATGAAAACTCGATGACCACCTGACGGTCGCCGGCCGGTTCCTCCGGCGCGACCGACTGTCCGCCCCGCACCAGAAATTTTGCGCCATATTTCTCAAAGGCCGCAGCGTTGGCTTCGATATATTTCCTGTAGCCCTCGAAATCGATGATCTCGACCTGCGCGATCCAGTAGCCTTTTTTGTCCGCTCCACTCATCACGGCCTCCAGCGAAGGAAATTGGCGATCAGGGCCAGGCCAAGCGCCTGGCTCTTTTCCGGGTGGAACTGCGTGCCCACCAGATTGTCCCGCGCGACCGCGGCAGTGATCGGCCCGCCATAGTCAGCGGTGGCGAGGACCTCCGCCTCATTGCGGGCCGCGAAGTGATAGGAATGCACGAAATAGGCGTGCAGACCGTCGGCTCCGGTGGGGATGCCGTCAAAGATCGGGTGCGAATGTTTCACGTGAATCGTGTTCCAGCCGATCTGCGGGATCTTCAGCTCCGGGTCGGACGGTGTCATCTCGACCACATCTCCGGCAATCCAGCCGAGCCCTTCCGTGACCGACTTTTCCAGCCCGCGTTCGCTCATGAGCTGCATACCGACGCAGATGCCGAGAAAGGGCCGCGCCTGTTGAATGGCAACATCCGTGATCGCCTCGACCATGCCCGGCACGGCATCAAGCCCCCGCCGGCAGTCGGCATAGGCACCGACACCCGGCAGAACAACCCTGTCGGCGGTGCGGACGGCATCGGCGTCTGCCGTCACGTTGATTTCGGCTGCGATGCCGTTCTCACGCGCAGCACGCTCGAAGGCCTTTGCGGCCGAGCGCAGATTGCCCGAACCGTAATCGATGATCGCAACCTTCATGGTCAACGCGCTCCAGGATAGGTGAAGAGACCAAGCGCCGGTTCGCTGGCACGGCCTGCAATCCTTGCCGGTCCCGGCGTTTCACGGAGAGCGGGAAGTGGTGTTTCCCTGCGGGCTTCCGGCTCGTCGGACAAGAGCCCGGCCATATAGCGGGTCTCGGCCTCGTCACGGTTTGCCGCATCAACCACTCCCCATTCACGCCAACCGCGCCGGGACAACATGGCAACACGCAAATTGCGCGCCTCGAGGGCAAGAAAAAGCGAGAGGCACAGCGAAGCGACCGTGGCAGGCGCAGACCAGCCTTCGAACGTCCCCATAGCGCCGATCAGAAGTGTAGCGGCAAGGGCTGCCAGTGCCTCCAGCCACATGCGGTGCCAGAGAAACCAGAGAAAGGGCATGATGAAAGCCAGCAGGGCAAAACCATCGCGCACCAGAATTGCTTGTTCCGGTCCCCCCTCGGGCGGCTCCATCACCACATAGCTTGCCATCGGCCTATCCCTTCAGGCTGCCCTTGGTGGAGGGTACGGCGTTGCCCTGGCGTGGATCTGCCTCACAGGCGGTGCGCAGCACACGCGCCACCGCCTTGAAACAGGTCTCGGCAATATGGTGACTGTTGGCGCCGTAATGGTTGGTCACGTGCAGGGTGATGCCGGCGTTTTGCGCCAGCGCCTGAAAGAACTCACGCACCAGCTCGGTGTCAAACGTGCCGATCTTCTGGGTCGGAAACGCCACCTCCCAGACAAGGAAAGGACGCCCCGAAACATCGATTGCAGCGCGTGTCAGGCATTCATCCATGGCAAGGTCGAGCGAAGCATAGCGGGTGATGCCACGCCGCTCGCCAAGCGCATCGGAGATCGCCTTGCCCAGCGCGATGCCGCAATCCTCGACCGTGTGGTGATCGTCGATGTGCAGATCGCCCTCAGCCTTGACCGCCATATCGATCAGGGAATGGCGGGAAAGCTGCTCCAGCATATGGTCGAAAAAGCCTACGCCGGTGGCCACATCAAAGCGGCCCTCGCCATCGATACTTACCTTGACTGAGATGGCTGTCTCGTTGGTCTTGCGGCTGACTTCGGCGGTGCGTTTGTTGCTGGAAGCCATGCTCTGTCCCTTTGCGCTGCGTGAAGGCCAGCCTTCTAGCAGCATGTTCGGGCAGCGCCAAGCACTCTCGCCAATCTCGGCTCTCGCGTTTGCATTCCACGATGTTCAACTTACATATTCGCTCTGACGGTGCCGTGCCTTTTCGGGCGGCACGAAAAGGAGTGTGCGATGAGCAACGAGAATTCCATGCACGCCACGACGATCGTCACTGTGCGCAAAGGCGGCAAGGTGGTGATCGCCGGAGACGGGCAGGTCAGCCTGGGCAACACCGTGATGAAGGGCAATGCGCGCAAGGTGCGCCGCATCGGCAAGGGCAATGTGATTGCCGGCTTTGCCGGGGCGACGGCCGATGCCTTCACCCTTCTCGAGCGGCTGGAGGCCAAGCTGGAACAATATCCCGAGCAGCTGATGCGCGCCTGTGTCGAACTGGCCAAGGACTGGCGTACGGACCGCTATCTGCGTCGCCTTGAGGCGATGATGCTTGTGGCCGATAAAAACATCACCCTGGCGCTGACAGGCAATGGCGATGTGCTGGAGCCGGAACAGGGCATCATGGCTATCGGTTCGGGCGGCAACTATGCGCTTGCGGCGGCGCGGGCGCTCTCCGACACCGACAAGGACGCCGAAGAAATCGCCCGCAAGGCAATGGAGATTGCGGCGTCCATCTGCATCTACACCAATGACAATGTCGTGGTGGAAACACTCGATGCCGGGTGATCCGGGGCAGATCGACTTCACCCCGGTCACGGCCGAGCATTATCCGCTCCTGCTTGACTGGCTCCACCGGCCGCATGTGCGGCGATGGTGGGGAGAACCTGAGACGGAGCTGGGATATATCCGCGATATGGTGGAAGGGCGTGATAGCTCCCGACCATTTCTGATCCTTCTGGATGGGGACCCGATTGGCTACATCCAGTACTGGTTTGTAGCCGACAACAGGGACCCGGAAATCCTCGCGGATGAGCCCTGGGTGGCCGAGTTGCCGCACGATGCCGTGGGCGTCGATTTGTCAATCGGCGAAGAAGCGCTTCTTTCACGAGGCATCGGCAGCCGCTCGGTGAACCAGATGGTCCAACGGCTTCTGGACGAGGGATACACCAACATCGTGATCGACCCGGAGCGTGAAAATAGCCGTGCCGTGCGTGCCTATGAGAAAGCGGGCTTTCGCCCGATTCCTCATCTCGAAGGACGCTCCGGAAGCGCTCTCATCATGCAATACGACAAGAAGAACGAGACGGACACATGACCACATTTTCCCCGCGCGAGATCGTTTCCGAACTCGATCGCTACATCATCGGCCAGAAGGATGCCAAGCGCGCCGTGGCTATTGCACTGCGCAATCGCTGGCGCCGGCAGCAGCTCGAACCCAAGCTGCGCGAAGAGGTGATGCCCAAGAACATCCTGATGATCGGCCCGACAGGTGTCGGCAAGACCGAAATTTCCAGACGTCTGGCCAAGCTCGCCGGTGCGCCCTTTGTGAAGGTGGAGGCCACCAAGTTCACCGAGGTCGGCTATGTGGGGCGCGATGTGGAACAGATCATCCGCGATCTGGTCGAAGTGTCCATCGGGCTGACGCGCGAAAAAATGCGCGAGAACGTCAAGGCGCGGGCTCATATGAACGCCGAAGAGCGGGTTCTTGAAGCGCTGGTTGGCAAAACGGCAAGCCCCGCCACGAAAGACAGTTTCCGCAAGAAGCTGCGCAACGGCGAACTGGACGACAAGGAAATCGAGGTGGAGGTCTCCGATTCCGGCGGCGGCATGCCCGGTTTTGAACTGCCTGGAATGCCCGGGGCCAATATTGGGGTTCTGAACATCAACGACATGCTGCAGAAAGCCATGGGCGGCCAGCAGACCAAAAAGCGCAAGACGACGGTCAAGGAATCCTACGAACTCCTGATCGCCGATGAATCCGACAAGCTTCTCGACCAGGACGAGGTGACCCAGCGGGCGCTGGAATCGGCGCAGAACGATGGCATCGTCTTTCTCGACGAGATCGACAAGATCGCCACAAGGGAAGGTGGCGTCGGAGCCGGCGTCTCGCGCGAAGGCGTGCAGCGCGACCTGCTTCCACTGGTGGAGGGCACGACCGTCGCAACGAAATACGGGCCGGTGAAGACCGACCATATTCTCTTCATCGCCTCCGGTGCGTTCCATGTCTCAAAACCCTCGGACCTGCTGCCCGAGCTGCAGGGTCGGCTCCCGATCCGCGTGGAATTGCGAGCGCTGGAGAAGGACGATTTCCGCCGCATTCTCACGGAAACCGAAGCGAGCCTCATAAAGCAGTATGTGGCGCTGATGGAGACGGAAGGCGTGACGCTGGAGTTCACCGACGATGCTATCGACCGGCTGGCGGCCATCGCTGTGGACCTCAACGCCACCGTGGAGAACATCGGGGCTCGCCGGTTGCAGACAGTGATGGAACGTGTGCTCGACGAGATATCTTTCGATGCTCCCGACCGGTCAGGCAGCGCGCTGAAGATCGATGCGGATTATGTCGATGAAAATGTCGGGGATCTGGCCAGAAATACGGATCTGTCCCGCTTCATACTTTAGGGTCAATCGAAATCATGGCCTTGCCTGGCAGGGCCATGAAGCCGGCTTCTCAAGTGTGACATCTCTGCCGCGGTCACGATGTCATCGCGCGCGGCCCACGAATGTCTCTCGACTTGCTGACAGGCTTTGCCTAACTTGCGCCCCATCCAAAAAAAGAATGCACCGGGGGCGCAAGCGGCGCGACATGGCATCACGGGCTCGATTGGTTATCGGCATTTGCGCCGGCTTGATGGGTGCTGGCGTTTTGCCCATCGCAGCGGCAAACCTGGTGCCGGAGGGCAATCGCAATACCGAGCAGCCCCCCATACCCGGCGTTTCGGCAAAACGCACCAAATCCGCGCAAACCACTTATGATGCCAAATATGGCAAGGTCTATCAGCTACTGAAGAACGATAGCGGACTGGTTTCGAAGATCCGCTCCATTTCCGCCCGATATCAGATCGACCCCGTTCACATGGTGGGCGCTATCGTCGGCGAACACACCTACAATGTGGATGCGTATGACCGCCTGCAGACCTACTATGTAAAAGCCATTTCCTACCTGAAGAGTGATTTCTCCTTCTCCCATGGCGGCGAAACCGTTGGGCAGTTCATCAACCGACCCGAATTCGCCGAATGCGAGAAGGAAAAAGGCAGCTACGAGCTATGGAGCTGCCGCGAGGCGGTTTGGGACAAAACGTTCCGCGGAAAGAGCGTGGACGGGAAAAAATGGCCCAACGATCGTTTCGGTGCGGTGTTCTTCCAGCCCTTTTATGCCGGGCAGACCTTTGGTATCGGCCAGCTCAACCCACTGACCGCACTCAAAATGACTGACATGGTGCACAAGGTATCCGGGTTCAGACGGATCAGCCATGACAACCCGCAGGAAGTTTACCAGACCATCATGGATCCGGATAAGTCGCTCGCCTATGTCGCAGCGACCGTGAAAAAGTCTATCTCCGCCTATAAGCGTATTGCCGATTTCGACATTTCCGGAAATCCCGGCATTACGGCGACGCTCTACAATCTCGGCAATCCCGAGGCGCGCGCCGCGCGGCTTGCTGCCGAAAATCGCGTGCGCAGGGCAAAAGGCCAGAAGATAAAATTTCCTGAAGAAAACTATTATGGCTGGCTGGTGAACGACAAACTGGACGAGCTGAAGGCGCTCTTCCAAGATTCCTGACGGCTTCTATTTTTTGCCGACCGCGCGGTCCCCGGTGATATCACGCAACTGCTTCAGCAACAGATCTATCTCGGCGTTCTTCAAAGAACCGATATGAGCCGCCAGAAGGTTGGCGAGTTCGGTGGCGTTGGGTGAAAGTCTTGCCGTGTCTACCACAACACGCGGGTGGGAAAGCTCCGCGATGCGCTGCATCTCGTCTGCGTCGTCCCATATCACATTAAAATAGCCTATGATCTTTTGAACCATCGCCCAATTGGGCGGGCTGGCGCGGCCATGTTCCAAAGACGAGAGATAGGCAGCGCTTACGCCAATGGCTGCTGCCATTTCCTTCTGACTAACCCCGCGCTCCCTGCGAAGCTGGCGGATTTTCTCACCAAGCGGTGTCACATCCCGCTCCCGTGTTTCCGCTTCAGGCGAACATAAAACGCACCGCCTCCACCATGCCGGCGACTGGCCTCATCAATGCCGCTCACAAGCGAGGAAAACGGCGGCGTTGCAAGCCACTGCGGAACGGCACGCCGCAACACGCCATCACTTCCGAAAGAAGCTCCCTTTCCGGTGATGACCAACACATGGCGCACACCATCCGCATGGGCGCGGCTGAGGAATGAAAGAAGAAGGCTATGTGCTTCGGGTTGCGTGAGCCCGTGGAGATCGACGCGGCCTTCCAAGGCAAGCCGGCCCCGTGCAAGCTTTGTATGGGTAGGCTTGTCTATTCGCCGTGTCGGATGGGCTTTCGGCGCAGGGGCCTCCTTGAGAACTGGCTTGAGAGAATTCTTACTGCCGGTGTTCTTTGCCACCAGGCGGGAAAGCTCTGCCATGGTTTCGTCGGTCGGCTCCGGCGCCTCTTCCAGCATCTTTCCCTTCAGCGGCTCGGTTGACCGCGCCACCCGGTTCCAAAGGATGCGGTCTTCCATGCTCAGGCGCTTGGGCGTGTGGCTGCTCATGGATCAGCCTCCCAGGAGCGTGCGTGGAACCAGTGCATAGAAATCCGCTTTGTGGCGGATGCCGCCAGCGATCTCTCCGGCCGCAGTTCCGCTACCGATGAAAAGATCGGCGCGTGCCTGACCTGTAATTGCCGAACCTGTGTCCTGTGCGATCATCAAGCGGCGAAACGGGCCATTATCCACTGCATGAAGATCCGGCGCGTCAATGAAAAAGGGGGTGCCAAATGTGTGAAGGAGGCGATCAACCGCGATCGAGCGACCGGGTGCCAGCTGAACCTTCGCGGCAGCGACCGGGCCCAATTCGCGATCACCCATTTCTGTTTCCCGAAAAAAGATGAACGAGCGATTCTGCCATAGAATCTCGTCGATCCGGTTCGGATTCTCCGAAAACCACGCGCGAATACTCTGCATTGTGACCGCATCTGGAGAAAGTTCGCCGCGTTCGATGAGCACCCTGCCTGCACCCGTGAAATGATGACCGGATTTGGCGGCGTAAGTGACACGCATCGCCGATCCGTCCTGGAGACGCAGGCGAGCAGCACCCTGGACATGGATGAAATAGGCATCGACCCTGTCATCCAACCAGACAAGCTCCAACCCGCGGCCCGTCAAGGCACCGCGATCGATTTCGCCGCGATCGTGAAAGGCGACAAGTCCGCGGTCCGTCTCCCTGGCAAACGCGAAATAGGGGTCCAGATCCGGCGGCCTGTTGCTGTCGTCGACATCAACCAGATCGTCCGGGCGCCGGTAAAGCGGGACATGGAAACGCTCGGTTTTGACGCGTGAAGCTTCGACTTCAGGTTCATAATAACCCGTCACAAAGCCTGGGCCGCCATCCTCCGACTTGATACGGCAGGGAATGAAATGACTTTCAAAAAAGGCGCGCGCTGACCGCTCATCGATATCCGGCATGGCGCGCGCTGCCGTGTACGCAGGGGCAAAGGCAGAAAGGACAATACCGAGAGAGCCCGAGCGATATGGCTTTGTCTCGACTTGGGTCGCCGAACGGGCAAAGGCACGAAAAGCCTCGAGAAGGGTATCCTGCCGCCATCCGGGCACATCGTCGAAGGAGCAGCGCTCAATGCCTGGCGAAAGCGCCGCAAAAGATGCGGCCGTGCACGACGCTTCGCCCGACAAGGATCAATCCTCGGCTTCGGTGGCGACAAGCTTCCAGTTAGGGTCGCGGGAACGCGTATCACGCGCGAAAGTCCAGACGTCCTTGACCTCAGCCACGGTCTCCGGATCACCGTCGATCACCTCGCCGGCGCTGTCGCGCGTGGCAGAGATGAGTTCGCTGACAATGCGCAAAGTGACATGTGCTTCGGAACCCTTCATCTCGGCTGCGATGATCGTCATGTCGTCAATGCCGACAAACGAGGATTCGATCTTCTCCTTGCGCTTCTCGCGTTCGTCGATGGCAGAGACAAAACCCTCGTATACCTCACGGGAGAGCAGGTTTTTCAGCGTACGACGATCACCATCGGCGAAAGCCATAACGATCATTTCGTAGGCCATTTTTGCGCCGTCAACGAAGCTCTTGGGCGCAAAGGAGGGATCCGCATCCCGGATGGCGCGCATTCCTTTGTTCAATTCGGTGCCAGGTTTTGCAACCTTGTCGATATCGGCGTAGATCTGATCGGGTTCCGCGGCACCCTTGCGACGGGGCAACGACACCACATTCTCCCCGTTGGCGCCCTGTTCTTTCCGGGATCCGTTGCGACCGGCCGTGTAGGGATCGAACGGTGGACGCTCATTGCCCGTGCGCCGGCCCAGCACATTGCGCAACTGGAAAAAGATCACCACAGCGGCAATCAGGAAGAAAATCGTGCCGAAATCGAAGAATTCCATAACGTCCAGCCAAACGAGCCACTGTGTTCCACAGCACCTGCCGGCTCGGGGCAGGCGCAGAGGCGACGGCATCCCGTCCCTAACGGAAATCATATAGAACGCAGAGAGCCATCATTCAAATTTCCGGTCAGAATACCTATGTTTTCTCAACTGGCCAGCATGGAACGGTCAGAATCGGCTGAAACACGCAACAAGGCTAACAGGTTCGTGCGCTTTTCCATCGTCCCCTTCCTGCTTCTCGCCATTCCGCTCGCTGAAATCGCGACTTTCGTCGTCGTCGGCAGCCAGATTGGCGTCTTCCCCACGCTCGGCCTGGTCGTTGTTACGGCTATTGCCGGCTCCATCCTGCTCCGGGTTCAAGGGTTTGGCGTTGTTCGTCGGATTCAGGAAACGATGAATGACGGCGGGGTGCCTGGCCGCGATCTTGTTCACGGCATGATGATCATGGTTGCCGGCGTGTTGCTGCTGACCCCGGGCTTTGTCACGGACACGCTGGGTTTCCTGCTCTTCGTTCCGGCTATCCGGGACGCGGGTTGGTCATTCCTGCGCAACCGCATCGTGATTTTGGGTGGTCCAGCATCTCCCCGCACGGATCGCGCCTCGGGCCGTCGGCGCGACCCCGATCCCCAGACAATCGATCTCACAGCGGACGATTACAGCGATACTGGAAACGACCGGTCACCATGGCGTAAACCCGATCAGGACTAGTTTCCGGACCCGGCGCCGCCTTGTCATGCGCCAATGCCCATGCTAGCGAGCAGGCAAATTCAAAAAAGGGGAGCCGTGGCGGCTGCCGAACCACGCTTGAGGAATAAACGCATGGCGAAAAAACCAGAAGAAAAGACCGAAGCTGCCAAGGCAGGCAATGGTGCTCAGCCCTCTCTCAATGTACTGACGCAGTATGTGAAGGATCTGTCCTTTGAGAGTCCAGGTGCCCCCCACTCCCTCCGCGGTCGTTCCGAGGCTCCAGCGATCAACATCAACGTCAATGTCAACGCCAACCCGCTTGGCGACACGGACTATGATGTGGTGCTGACGCTCAATGCCAAGGCCGAGGCAGAAGGCAAAGTCCTGTTCAATGTCGAGTTGATCTACGGCGGTGTCTTCCGGGTGGCCGGATTCCCTCAAGAGCACATGCTCCCGGTTCTCTTCATCGAGTGCCCGCGTCTGCTGTTCCCGTTTGCCCGCCAGGTCATTGCCGATACGACGCGTGCCGGCGGCTTCCCTCCGCTGATGATCGATCCGATCGATTTTGCCCGCATGTTCCAGCAGCGCGTTGCCGAGGAACAGGCGAAGGGGCAGGTTCAGGTTTCCTGAAGCAGAAAAATCCATGGTTTCAGACGGGGCGGTGCTTTCGAGTGCCGCCCCGTTTTGTTTTGAGAAGATTACTCTGGGCAGTACCCACCACCTTGCATATTGAGGCGGCGGTGTTCAGCTGCGCAAAGTGTGCCAGAGGGACTTTTCACCGAGCTTCTCGACCAGTGCCTCATGCGCTGCCCGCTCGGCTTCGCTGATCCTGGGGGGTAGGGGTACAGGTCTTGCTGAAACTCTGATCGAGCTATGGTTCGCATCCCGTCCCGCATCATGGCCACCGGATGAAACCTCAAGCCCCAGCGCAGCCTGCTTTCCACCGATAAGCTCGATGTAGACCTCGGCAAGAAGCTCGGCGTCGAGCAAAGCGCCGTGCTTGGTGCGGTGGCTGTTGTCGATCCCATAGCGGCGGCAGAGCGCATCGAGCGAATTCGGGCCCATCGGATGTTTGCGCCGTGCTATTGCCAATGTATCAACGACCAGCCCCGGATCCACAGGTGGCACGCCGAGGCGGTCAAATTCGGCATTGATAAAGCCGATGTCGAAATTGGCGTTGTGCGCGACGAGCTTTGCACCATCGATAAATTCCAGAAATTCATCGAGAATTGCCCCGAACACCGGTTTATCAGCCAGATCCGCATCGGAAATGCCGTGAACCGCCTGGGCTTCGGGGTGAACGGAGCGCCCCTGTGCATTGATGAAATGATGAAGTGAGCGGCCCGTCGGAAACCGGTTGTCCAGTTCGACACAGCCAAGCTCAATCACCCGGTCCTCATTGGGATCAAGGCCTGTGGTTTCTGTATCAAAAACGATTTCGCGCATTCCTACACTCCGAAGGTCGGACTAGATCAACATGCGCATCCGCCACGAAAGACGCAAGGCGGCGGTCAGGTTGGAACCTCATCCGCTGGGGAAAGTTCGCGTATCACGGCCCTCACAGCCTGTCGCGCCGGTTCCATACCCTCGCCCGTGTCGATAATGAAATCCGCGCGCCTGCGCTTTTCCGCATCGGGCACCTGTCGTGCGAGGATTGCCGCAAACTTTTCCTCCGTCATCCCGGGCCGGGCGAGGACACGTCTGCGTTGCTCTTCCGCAGAGGCAGTTACCACGACGATGCGGTCGACACGATCTTCCCCGCCGGTCTCGAAAAGAAGCGGTATATCGAGCACGACGATTGGTGTGGCATTCTCCCGGTGGCCGGCGACGAAATCATCGGCATCCTGACGCACAAGGGGATGGACGATCTCTTCCAGCGCTTTGAAGGCTTCCGGCTTGCCCATCACCGCTTCGGCAAGGCGGGCCCGGTCGACCGTGCCCTCGATCACGGTTCCGGGAAAGCGCGCCTCGATCAGCGGCGCGGCGACGCCAGTGTATAGACGATGCACCGCCGCATCGGCATCGTGAACCGGGATACCTTCGTCCATGAACATCTTGCCCGTGGTCGACTTTCCCATACCGATGGAGCCGGTCAGGCCGAGAACAACGGTCATGATGTCTCTCCGCCCGCTAGCACGTGCGTACGCAGTGCCTCCGTCACGCTCGGTCTAACACCGAACCAGCGCTCGAATCCGGGCACGGCTTGATGCAACAACATGCCGAGCCCGTCGATCGCTTTCAGCCCACGCTGTTCAGCTGCAGCGAGAAGATCGGTCTTCAGCGGGGCATATACAATATCGCTGATTATTGCGCTGCCCGGCAAAGGCTCGAGCGAAATATCCAGCACAGGCTGGCCGGTCATGCCGAGCGCGCTCGTGTTGACCAGAAGATCTGCATTGCGAAGGAGCGCAGGTATTTCCGCCCAGCCGTGAGCGCTGACGCCTGTGCCGAAGCGGGTCGAGAGTTCCTGCGCACGGGCAAGTGTGCGATTCACGATGCAGATTCTCTTGTAGCCGGCTTTTTGTATGGCATGAACGATGGCTCGGGCCGCGCCGCCAGCACCAAGCACAATTGCTGCTTCACCATCTTTCCAGCCCGGGGCGCCGGCGCTCAAATGTGCGGCAAAGCCGTAGGCATCCGTGTTTCCACCAATCAATTTGCCGGATTCAAACCAAAGCGTGTTGACCGCTCCAATCATCTCCGCCGCTTCATCGCGCCGGTGAACCGCGGCAAAAGCCGCTTCCTTGTGGGGCAGCGTGACGTTGCCGCCGGCATACCCAGAAGCCGGCAAATTCCTGAGAAAGGTAGCGAAATCAAGCGGAGCGACGTCCAGCTTTTCATAGCTGCCGTCGATGCCATGCTCGGCAAGCCAGAACCCGTGAATGAGCGGCGAACGGGAATGGGCGATCGGGTGCCCACAGACGAATGCGCGGATCTCAGCCATCAATGGCACCCAGGCTGCGAAGCTCGGCCAGCAGCGGCAACAGCGGAAGGCCAACTATGGTGAACGTGTCGCCTTCGATCTTCTCAAACAGCTGAATGCCTTCTCCTTCGATCTGGTAAGCACCCACACTCGAAAGTGCCTTTTCTCCCACACTGGAAAGGTGGCGACCAATGAAGCCGGGATCGAGATCACGCATGGTGAGACGCGCAACACCCACATGCCGCCAGATCACCTCACCGTCCCGCGCGATGACCACAGCGCTGTTAAGCTGATGCGTTCGGCCGGATAGTTTTAGAAGATGGCGGCGCGCGCCCTCCATATCAGCCGGCTTGTGAAAGACTTCATCACCCAGCGAAAGTGTCTGATCCGCGCCAATCACCAGCGCGCCCGGCTCACGTTCGGAGACATCGACGGCCTTGGCTTCCGCGAGGATCTGAGCCACTGTCTCGGGATCGGCACCGCTGCCCTCAAGAGTATTTTCCACGGCGCGCTCATCGATTTCCGCGCGTTCAACACGGAAGGCCACACCGGCATCGCGCAGCATTTTCTGGCGAAAGACACTGCCGGACGCCAGAATGATGTCGGTGTTGTCGGTCATGTCGTCACCCTCTGTTCTCCTTCGACTTCGCATATAATGCGAGAATGGCAGCAGCGGTTTCCTCGATCGAGCGGCGGGTTACATCTATCACCGGCCAGCCATGGCGTGCGCAGAGCTGGCGCGCATAGGCGATCTCCCGGGAAATGGTCACCCGGTCGGTATAGGGATTAAACGCGTTTTCATCCACCGATCCCAGAATCCGGTTCTGACGGATTTGCGAAATGCGTTCCGCAGATGCGACCAGCCCCACGATCAAAGGCCGCTTCGCATTGGAAAGCTGCTCCGGCAGCTTCATGTCCAGAACGATGGGCACATTTGCGGTCTTTACGCCCCTGTTAGCCAGATAGATGCTGGTTGGCGTCTTTGATGTACGGGAGATGCCCACCAGGATGACGTCGGCTTCCTCCACATCGAGTGGCAGTTGTCCATCATCATGATCCATTGTGAAGTTCAGCGCATCGATGCGATGAAAATATTGGGCGTCGAGCACGTGCTGAGCTCCCATGCGCCTTCCCGCCGGCGTGCCGAGATAAGACTGAAAGACCATCAGAACCGGCTCGAGCACGGATACACAGGGCAGGCCGAGCGCAGCGCAACCTTCATCCACCTGGCGGGCAAGCTTCTGGTCCACCACCGTATACAGCACGATGCCGGGCTCGCGCTCCACCTCGTCAAGCACACGAGCGAGCTGCTTCTCATTTCGAATCAGCGGGTAGATGTGCTCGATCGCCCGCGCGTCCTTGTATTGCGCGGCTGCGGCGCGTCCTGCGGCCAGCAGAGTCTCACCGGTCGCATCAGAAATCATGTGAAGATGGAAGAAGCGCTGTGGCTGTTGCACGGATTTTTGCCCCGCCATGTGGATGCCTGTTGATAACGCGGGCCCGAAAAAATGGCGAGGCCACACCCTTTGATAACTCCACCTGTTCTTCCACAGACAGGCCTCGTGTGAATTGAGATCGTCCCATGTGGAGAACAATCGACAATTCCTGAAC
Organism: Nitratireductor sp. ATLC21; assembly: GCF_057196525.1. Lineage (NCBI taxonomy): Bacteria > Pseudomonadati > Pseudomonadota > Alphaproteobacteria > Hyphomicrobiales > Phyllobacteriaceae > Nitratireductor > Nitratireductor sp. ATLC21. Next base: position 213,628 of record NZ_JBXUOU010000003.1, read on the forward strand.
CTTCCTTCACTGTCCACCGGGCGAGGTCAACCCAAATTGCTGCAGCCTATTGAATCTGTGTGCTGAATCCGCATTATCCCCGTTCTTCTGAAGATGTGCGTTTCTGTGAGGCGCGGCAATAAGACCGGGCTCGCGATGCGCAAAACCGTGGACAGATTTGAATCCACATTACAAACAGAGTCTAAGAATCAGAAGAATCTTCAGATCTGTAATTATCTTTTGAATCCTGACTGTGGAGCAGCCTGATGGGGCAGCGGAAAATCCTCGATGTGCTTAGAGGCGAGACGGTGTTTCCGCCTCCCGTCTGGATGATGCGCCAGGCCGGACGATATTTGCCGGAATACCGGGAAGTCCGGAAGCAGGCAGGGAGCTTTCTCGATCTCTGTTACAACCCCGATCTGGCAGTGGAAGTGACATTGCAGCCGATCCGTCGTTTCGGGTTTGATGCATCGATCCTCTTTTCCGACATTCTCGTCGTGCCGCATGCGCTCGGCCGCGACCTGCGCTTCGAGGAGGGCAGAGGTCCGCTTCTGACGCCAATCGATGCTAGCGGTATCGCAAAACTTGAGACATCGGGTTTTCACGATCATCTGGCGCCGGTCTACGAAACGGTGCGGCGGCTTCGCAGGGAGCTTCCCGATGAAACGACACTGCTCGGATTCTGCGGAGCGCCCTGGACGGTGGCGACCTACATGATTGCCGGGCATGGCACACCGGACCAGGCACCGGCCCGCATGTTCGCGCTTGAGCAGCCGGAGGCCTTTTCCACGCTGATCGACTGCCTTGCAGACTGTTCCGCCGAATATCTGATCCGCCAGATCGACGCCGGCGCTGATGCGGTACAGATTTTCGATTCCTGGGCGGGCGTTCTCGATGAACTGTCTTTCGAGCGGTGGTGCGTGAAGCCGGTGGCACGGATGGTGGCCAAGGTGCGGGAAAAGCATCCAGACACACCGATCATCGGCTTTCCTAAGGGAGCAGGCACGCTTTACGCAGGCTATCGCCGGGAGACGGGCGTGACGGCACTCGGGCTCGACTGGACGGTTCCTCTGGGCACAGCGCGCCGCCTGCAGGCCGAGGGGGCGGTTCAGGGCAATCTGGACCCTCTGAGGCTGATTGCCGGCGGAGAGGCGCTCCACGAGGGCGTGGACGCGATTGTGGAGGCGCTGCGGCATGGCCCGTTCATCTTCAACCTTGGGCACGGCATCACGCCGAAGACGCCCATTGAGCATGTGGAAGCAATGCTGAAACAGATTCGGGAGGCCGATTGATGGCTGCGAGCGATACAAGCGGCAAGAAGGCTGCAGGCCGGGCTTTCGCGGCGCTGGCGATCTTCATCGGTCTGACAGCGCTTCTGTTTTTCTATAATCCGTCCGGTTTCTATCCCTGGGCCAAGGCCATTCATGTGATCGCGGTGATCGCCTGGATGGCGGGTATGCTCTACCTGCCGCGTCTCTTCGTTTATCACGCGGATGCCGCGCCGGGATCGGAGACATCAGAAACTTTCAAGATCATGGAGGGGCGCCTCTTACGGCTGATCATCAACCCGGCGATGATGGTCACCTGGGTACTGGGTCTGTGGCTTGCCTGGAACGGCTTCGGCTTATCCGGTGGGTGGCTGCATGCCAAGATCGGGCTGGTGGTCGCTATGTCCGGTGTGCACGGTTATTTCTCGGCATCTGTTCGCCGGTTTGCCGCCGACCAGAACACGAAGCCGGCGCGTCATTGGCGTATAATGAACGAAGTGCCGACGGTTCTGATGATCGTCATCGTTATCCTTGTTATCGTCAAACCCTTCTGATACGGGTTTTTGAAAGACCGCCCGTGAGATGAAACCGGGAAAGCCGTCTTGCCCTTTGGCATAGACGGCGGTAAGAGATGGTTCCTTCCTTTTTGTCCGGTTCCACGAATATCTTCCGTTTCGAGTGAAGCCGGCCGGCACCAAATACGCCTACCTCCACCTTTTCCGTTGCCTTTCCAGAGTCCGCACATGCAGGAAATGAAACTCCAAGAGCTGAAAAGCAAATCGCCAACCGATCTCATTGCGTTCGCAGAATCGCTCGAGGTCGAAAACGCCAGCATCATGCGCAAGCAGGAGCTGATGTTCGCGATCTTAAAGAAGCTCTCCACCCAGGATATCGAGATTATCGGTGAGGGTGTTGTCGAAGTGCTGCAGGATGGCTTCGGCTTTCTCCGCTCGGCAACAGCCAACTACCTGCCCGGTCCCGACGATATCTACATCTCCCCCTCGCAGATCCGCCGTTTCTCGCTGAAAACCGGCGATACGGTCGAGGGTCCGATCCGCAGCCCCAAGGAAGGCGAGCGCTACTTCGCCCTTCTCAAGGTCAACACGATCAATTTCGAGGATCCGGAAAAGATCCGCCACAAGATCCATTTCGATAACCTCACTCCGCTCTATCCCGATGAGCGGCTGAACATGGAAATCGAAGATCCGACAAAGAAAGACCTGTCGGCGCGTGTGATCGATCTGGTGGCGCCGCTCGGCAAGGGGCAGCGTGGCCTGATCGTCGCGCCGCCGCGCACGGGTAAGACGGTTCTTCTGCAGAACATCGCCCATTCGATCACGTCCAATCACCCGGAATGCTTCCTGATCGTGCTTCTGATCGACGAGCGTCCGGAAGAAGTGACCGACATGCAGCGCTCGGTGAACGGTGAAGTGATTTCCTCCACCTTTGACGAGCCGGCCTCGCGCCATGTGCAGGTTGCCGAAATGGTCATCGAGAAGGCGAAGCGTCTGGTCGAGCATGGCCGCGACGTGGTTATCCTGCTCGATTCGATCACCCGCCTCGGCCGTGCCTACAACACGGTGGTGCCGTCCTCAGGCAAGGTGCTGACGGGTGGTGTTGATGCCAACGCGCTACAGCGACCGAAGCGCTTCTTCGGTGCAGCGCGCAACATCGAAGAGGGCGGTTCGCTGACGATCATCGCAACCGCGCTGATCGATACGGGCAGCCGCATGGACGAAGTGATCTTCGAAGAGTTCAAGGGAACGGGCAATTCCGAAATCGTTCTCGATCGCAAGGTTGCAGACAAGCGCATCTTCCCGGCTATCGACATTCTCAAGTCTGGTACCCGAAAGGAAGACCTGCTCATTCCGCGGCAGGACCTGCAGAAAATTTTCGTTCTGCGCCGCATTCTGGCGCCGATGGGCACCACGGATGCCATTGAATTTTTGAACGACAAATTGAAGCAAACCAAGACGAATTCTGAGTTCTTCGATTCCATGAACACTTGATCGGTTTGCGCTTTTCGCAGATCGTTTTGAGAAGTGTAAGGCGGCGCTGCTGTGCCGCCTTTACTGTTTGTTCACCAAGAAGTCGGTGCCTGGCTGGCTTGGCGCAGGGCGGCGTCTAACGCCTCAGGCGTCTCAAAGGGCGGCAGGCAGACTTTCCCGATGCAGAGATAGGCCGCTCTCTTTTCAGCGTTGATGCTCATGCCGTCTGGTAGGCTTTGAGGACGGTCATCGGTGATGACAATGTCGAACCGGGATGGATCCAGGTATCGATTCGCTACCGGAACGAAAACGCGCTGATTGTCAGGCTCAACCATAAGAAGCTTTTTGGACATCTCAACCAGTGCCGAGGCGTAGACGACGCCCGCCTGGCCATAGGCTTGTCTGACTGTTCGGCCCAGAGCAGACTCTGCCACGTCTGAAACATGGTTGTTAAGCGTTTCGTGGGAAAGCATTGAGAGGGCCAGGAGGGCCTCAATGATCTGGCTGGTAGCGGATGGTATGGCTTCATCCACGTCTCCGCGTATCCGCATAGGCAGGTCCGCTGCATCGCTCGCCGTAAGATAATAGCCTGTTCCGCTCTCATCGAGGTACCAAGAGCGAAGTTTGTCAGCCCAATCATTTGCCTGTTCGAGAAAATCTTGCTCTCCGGTTGATTGAAAAAGCGATGCCGCGGCGGAAATCACGCAGGCGTAATCGCTCGAGAGACCAGGAAAAACCGCTTTTCCCCCGCGTAGGCTGTGCGGAAGACGCCCATCTCGCATCGATTCGCTTACGAAACGAAAAGCCTGTCGCGCGGCGTTCAACCAATCTGGGCGTTGGAGCAGACGTGCTGCCTCTGCAAGTGCACTGATCGTGAGACCATTCCAATCAACAAGGACTTTATCGTCGCGGCCGGGTTGGTCACGCTTCTGTCTTGCAGTGAGAAGCTTATCCAGCATGGATCGCAGCTGCGTTTCCCGTACCGCGCCGAGATATTGAGGTTGATGGCGGCGGTGAAGGATCGGATCTCCCTCCCAATGCTCTGGACTGGCCAAAGAGAAGGTTTCGAAGAAGACGTGCGCCTGATTGCCCAGGACGTCCGCAATCTGCGCTTTCGTCCAAAGATAGGTTTTTCCTTCAACACCACGAGTATCGGCATCAAGACTGGAGGCGAAGGCGCCACTCTCCAAACGCATCTCGCGCAGCAGCCAGGCAACAGTCTCTTCGATTCGGATGCGGAACAACTCGTTCGCTGTTTCGCTATAAGCCCAGCAAAGCAGGCGCAGGAGCTGAGCATTGTCGTACAGCATCTTCTCGAAATGGGGAACAAGCCAGCGCTCGTCAGTCGAGTAGCGTGCCAGCCCACCGCCGACATGATCGTAAATCCCGCCAGCCAGCATCGCTGTGAGACTTTCGATCACGGCGGATCTATGGTCATCAGCCCGGCTCAGCCACAGCGTGCGCATGAACGGGGCGTTGGGAAACTTGGGAGCACCACGCAAGCCGCCCAGATCCTTATCGATCATCGAATGGATCTTGGCGGCAAGCGACTCAAGTGCTGTGCGCGGCGAAACGGGACCTCGTGCATCGGATGCAAGTTGCGCTTTCACGTGAGCGCTGAGTACGCTGGCACTTTTCAAAAGCTCGCTTTGCTTGTTCTGCCAGGCTTCATTCACCGCGTGCAGAACTTGCTGGAAACCTGGCCGTCCATACTGCTGCCTTGGAGGGAAATATGTGCCGCCCCAAAAAGGCTGTGCGTCGAAATCGAGGAACATCGTCAACGGCCAGCCGCCTTGCTCTCCCATCGCGGAAAGCGAAGCCATGTAGATCTGGTCGATCTCCGGCCGCTCTTCCCTATCAACCTTGATGTTGACGAAATAGCGGTTCATCACCTCTGCGACTTGGGGATCTTCAAAAGACTCATGTGCCATCACGTGGCACCAGTGACAGGCCGCGTAGCCAACGGAAAGCAGAATTGGCTTGCCTGTTTCCCGTGCCTCCCGTAGGGCATTTGCGGTCCAGGGCCTCCAGTGAACGGGATTATCCTTGTGCTGGAGCAGATACGGACTTGTCTCGTCCGCCAGAAGATTTTTTGCGGGCAGCGGCATGGCGGCTCCTTGCACATCGAACGGTTATGGAAAATATCTAGCCCTGACTTCAGCGCCACGGTAAGGCGCTTTCCACGCGAGAGCAAACGACATGAGAGAAACCATATTCGCACTCTCGAGCGGTGTTTTGCCATCAGGCGTCGCCGTCGTGCGATTGTCGGGCCCAGGTGCAGCCGATGCGCTCGTATCGTTGGCAGGTGAGAGGCCTCACCCGCGTCGTGCTACGCTAAAAACCTTGCGAGATCAGGACGGCGTTGTTCTGGACAAGTCTCTTATTCTGTTCTTTCCGGGGCCACACAGTTTTACCGGTGAGGATTGTGTTGAGCTGCATCTTCATGGCGGGCGCGCAGTCGTGAGAGCTGTGCTGGAGACGCTCTCTCGCCGAAAAAACTTCCGAATGGCAGACGCCGGTGAATTTACGCGGCGCGCTTTTCTGAACGGGAAGTTCAATCTCACGGAGGCCGAAGCACTTTCGGATCTGATCGCCGCGGAGACAGAAACACAGCGCCGCTTCGCCCTGTCTAACTCGGAGAATCGCCATAGGGCTCTCTATGATGGATGGCGGAGAACGCTCATTCAGACCCGGGCGATGATCGAAGCGGAGCTGGATTTTTCGGACGAGGAAGATGTTCCGGGCTCCGTTGCCGATCAAGTGTGGAAAGAGGTCGACACTCTGCGAAATTCGCTGAAGCGACATGCAGCCGGTTATCGCACCGCTGAGATCATCAGAGAGGGGTTTCGTGTGGTTATTCTCGGCGCTCCGAATGCCGGAAAATCGAGTCTGCTGAATACCCTCGCGCGCCGTGACATAGCCATTGTCACAGAGGAACCAGGCACCACGCGTGATGTTCTCGAGGCCAGTCTGGACATTAACGGCATCAAAGTCATCGTCACGGACACAGCCGGGATTCGCGCGAATCCCGGCAGGGTAGAAGCCATGGGTATCGATCGCGCGATTGATCGCGCACGCGAAGCCGACCTTCTCTTGCTGCTGGAAGATTGCAATGAGCCCGTTCCGGTGGAGATCCCTCATGTGACTTCAAGCTTGAGAGTAGGAAACAAGATCGATCTGGCTTCCGATGTCCCGCTCAAAGGCCGGTATGATTTCGTTATCTCGGCACGCACAGGCGAGGGGATTGATAAACTTCTGGACAAGGTGCGTTCTCTCGCGACATCGGCAACCGAACGGGCGGGGGAGACACTTCCCTTCCGCGAGCGGCACGTGCAGCTGATCCTGGATGCGGCAACGCACGTTGAACGCGCGGCGGAAGGGCAGGATCTGCCACTCGAGCTTCGCGCTGAGGAGTTGAGACTGGCCGCCGACTCGCTTGGACGTATTACCGGTGCGATTGATGTGGAAGATCTACTCGATACGATCTTCTCGCAGTTTTGCATCGGCAAGTGATTCACGTGAAACAAGTCAGGTTCTGATCTTCGGATGACTCACGTGAAACAATAGAGAGCAGCCACGGTGTGACTCACGTGAAACATTCGCCACCCATCTTCAGTTCTGCGAAACAATGTTTCACGTGAAACGAGCGCATTTCGCAAGTGGCTTGACTGCGTGGGCAGAAAGAGACATGTCTGCCCTCCTCATTCCTGAAGAGTCCGGTGGGAGAGTCCGGGGCCTTGCGGGCCTTTCACAATGCCCTGGACGGCCGTTTGGAACCGCACAATGACGAACAGCAAATATGATGTAATTGTTATCGGAGGTGGACACGCTGGTACCGAAGCGGCGTCTGCTGCAGCGCGATCCGGTGCCAGGACCGCGTTGGTCACGCTGCATTTCGATACGATCGGGGCGATGTCCTGCAACCCGGCTATCGGAGGGTTGGGTAAAGGCCATCTCGTGCGGGAGGTGGATGCACTTGACGGTATTATGGGCCGCGCGGCAGATGAAGCAGGAATTCAGTTTCGACTGCTCAATCGCCGCAAGGGCCCCGCTGTGCGCGGACCGCGGACGCAGGCGGACCGAAAACTCTATCGAAACGCCGTCCAGAAAGCGATCAAGGCAACCCCCAATCTCGACGTCATTGAAGGGGAAGCGTTGGAGCTTCAGATCAGCGCGGGCCGGATTACCGGGCTTGTGGTGTCCGGTGAACGCCATTTGATCTGTGGCGCTGTGGTTCTGACGACAGGAACTTTCCTGCGCGGTCTTATCCACATCGGGGAGAAGACTTTCCCTGCGGGGCGTATGAATGAACAGGCAGCTCAGCGTCTTTCGATTTCCATGGAAGCAGCAGGCTTTCGTCTGGGCCGCCTGAAAACCGGGACACCTCCGAGACTCGATGGACGGACCATCGATTGGGCGTCGCTTGATATGCAGCCGGCGGATGACGAGCCCACACCTTTCTCCTTGCTGACGGAACGGATCTCCAATCGTCAAATCGAATGCGGCATCACGCGTACGACCAACGAGACTCACGCGGTTATCCGCGCGCATCTTCATCGCTCTGCTATGTACTCTGGTGCCATTGATGGCATAGGGCCGCGTTATTGCCCCTCAATTGAAGACAAGATCGTCAAATTTGGTGATCGGGAGGGGCATCAGATATTTCTCGAGCCGGAGGGGCTCGGTGACCATGTCGTGTATCCCAACGGTATCTCCACATCTCTGCCGGAGGATGCGCAGCTCGCTCTACTGAAAACGATCCCGGGGCTGGAACATGCGGTCATGCTGCAGCCCGGTTACGCCATCGAGTATGATCATGTGGATCCACGCGATCTGGAGCCCACGCTCGAGACGCGACGGGTTCGTGGCCTTTTCCTGGCGGGCCAGATCAACGGTACAACAGGTTATGAGGAGGCCGCGGCGCAAGGGATACTCGCAGGCCTCAACGCCGCGCGTTTTGCATCAGATGGGCAGATGATCACACTCGGGCGGGCCGATGCTTATATCGGGGTTCTGGTCGATGATCTGGTGACTCGCGGGGTGAGCGAACCCTATCGCATGTTCACGTCGCGAGCAGAGTTTCGCCTGTCCCTGCGCGCTGACAATGCAGATACACGCCTGACGCCGCTGGCAATTCGCCTCGGTATTGCCTCTCAGGAGCGGACGAAGAAATTCGAAGCGCTGGAAGGGGCTTTGTCTATGACACGTGAACTTCTTCAAAGCCGGGATATCAGCCCCAATGAAGCGGCGCGACACAGCATCAATCTCAATAAGGACGGGGTGCGTCGCTCGGCCTACGAGCTCTTATCCTATCCGGATATGAGCATAAGCCGGCTTATAAAAATATGGCCGGACTTCTCAAGTATCTCCTCGGATCTCGTGGAAAGAATTGAAACGGAAGCACGGTATGCGGTCTATCTTGACCGGCAGGGCGCCGACGCGGCCATGTTGCGCCGCGAGGAGGCACGCTTGATTCCGCCAGAGTTGATGTTTGATTCCATCGCAGGGCTTTCGAATGAGCTCAAACAGAAGCTCAGGGAGCGACGACCCAGGAGCATCGCTGATGCTCAGCGGATCGATGGCATGACTCCGGCTGCATTGGCGCTGATACTTGCCAGTTTGCGTCAGTTTGAGAACCGCCGGGGCGCAGCCTGATGGAATCAGCGCAATTTTCGCGACTATCGGAGGTGGCAGGGCCGGTTTCACGTGAAACATATGAACGGCTGGTCGCGTTTGAAAGCGTTTTCCGACGTTGGTCAAGGCGAATCAATCTGGCTGCGCCGTCGACGTTGAACGATCTTTGGGAGCGGCATATCCTCGATAGCGCGCAGTTGCTTCGCCTCGCACCTGAGGCACTGCGTTGGCTGGATGTGGGCTCGGGCGGCGGCTTTCCGGGGGCGGTGATGGCCATTCTGCTGGCGGACAAGCCGGGTGCGGAGGTGCATCTGGTTGAAAGCAACAGAAAAAAAGCTGCGTTCCTGATCGCAGCCCTTAATGAAGTGGGTGTTTTCCCCCGTGTTCATGCAAAACGAATCGAAGACTGCTACGACGTTGTTCCGACGCCGCAAATAGTTACAGCACGGGCCCTGGCGTCGTTGCCGCTGCTGATCGAGCTGACGGAGCCCTGGCTAAGAACTGGAGCAAGAGCTCTCTTTCACAAAGGCCGGGATTACCAGCGAGAAGTCGAAGAAAGCGGTAACACGTGGCGATTCGATCTGATAGAACATGAGGATAAGGTTGATGCGGCAGCCATCATTCTCGAGGTGAGCAACCCGGTTCGGCGATAGCCGGCTTTGCCGTAGGGCCTTTCAGTAGGATCAGATCGGGGTAGCAGCAGCGATGAACAGCGGTACGCGAATCATCACAGTCGCAAACCAGAAGGGTGGGGTCGGCAAAACGACAACGGCCATCAATCTCGCTACGGCGCTGGCCGCGATCGGCGAGAATGTTCTCGTGGTTGATCTTGATCCTCAGGGTAATGCCAGCACGGGATTGGGTATTGACCGTCAACAGAGGCTGATGTCTTCCTACGATGTCCTGACGGGCAATGCGGGCGTTCTCGAAGCTGCCATGGAAACCGCAGTTCCTGGTCTTTCTATTGTGGCATCCACTCTTGATCTTCTCGGTATCGAGATGGAGATATCCAGTGCCCCGGATCGCGTCCTCAAATTGCGCAACGCGCTGAATGCCGATGGCATTCCTTATTCCTACGTTCTGATCGACTGCCCGCCATCGCTCAATCTCCTCACGTTGAACGCCATGGCGGCGGCAGATTCCATCCTGGTGCCGCTGCAGTGTGAATTCTTTGCGCTGGAAGGGTTGAGCCAGTTGCTTGAGACAGTCGAACAGGTGCGCGGATCGATCAACCCGCATCTTGGCATTCAGGGGATCGTTCTTACCATGTTCGATCGGCGCAACAACCTTGCCAATCAGGTGGTGGAGGATGTGCGCGCGCATATGGGCGACACGGTCTATGACACGATCATCCCGCGCAACGTCCGGGTTTCTGAGGCGCCGTCCTATGGAAAACCGGCAATTCTTTATGATCTGAAGTGCTCAGGTAGTCAGGCTTATCTGCAGCTTGCGTCTGAAGTGATCCGACGGGAGCGCCGTCTGCGCGCTGCGTAGGTCGGATGCGGAGACGTTCGCAGGAAAACTGAGTTATTGGTTGATGGTGTTGTGACATGAACGAAGATCCCTCACGCAAGCGCCTGGGGCGCGGTTTGGCCGCGTTGATTGGCGAGATGGACAAGCCGGAAACCGAGCAGAAGGAGGCTGTACGGGCCGATCGCTCTGTTCCGATCGAATTCATTTCTCCCAACCCGCGTAACCCGCGCCGGCAGTTTGCGGAGAGTGATCTGAGTGATCTTGCGCAGTCGATCCGCGAACATGGCATCGTGCAGCCGGTGGTTGTCCGTTCCGGGGATGCCCCAGGCCGTTTCGAGATCATCGCTGGTGAGCGTCGCTGGCGGGCTGCGCAGCGCGCCGGCCTCACGGAAGTGCCGGTGATTTTGCGTGAGGTGGACGACAAGGCAGCGCTGGAACTTGCCATCATCGAGAATGTTCAGCGTGCGGATCTCAACCCTTTGGAAGAGGCCCGGGGCTATCAGCAGCTTATCGATGAGCATAACTACACGCAGGCTGATCTTGGTCAGGTGATCGGCAAGAGCCGCAGCCACGTCGCCAACACATTGCGCCTTTTGAAGCTGCCGGACGCGATTGGTGACCTGATTGTGGACGGATCCCTGTCGGCCGGCCATGCACGCACATTGGTCACGGCGGAAGACCCTGTCGCTCTAGCGCAGCGCATTGTTGAGGACGGACTTTCCGTCCGACAGGCGGAAGCGTTGGCGGCCGCCCCACATGGCGAGGAGAAGACGCCTCGGTCCCCCAAGAAGGACAAGGATGCCGATACGCTGGCGCTGCAGAAACTTCTGAGCGATCGGACCGGGCTCAAAGTCGTGATCAATCATAACGAGCGAGGAGGCGAAATGCGGATTGCCTATCGTTCTCTCGAGCAATTAGACGAGTTGTGTCGGCTTCTTCAGCAATGAACTTCGGGGCATCCTCCGTCGGGTAGATACGCTTAGCGCCCGAATAAATGCGAAAACGAGAAGAGGCCGAGTTCAGGGCGTTTCCATGAAACGCTGAGCAGTTCCGCATGTGCGGAGAAGGGAACCTGGTCCGTCCCCTTGACGCTGCCTTCCGAACACGCCGGAAAGCATCTCGGGAATAAACTTTCGTTATCGTTCAGTATTTTACATGGTTATCAATGCGTTAACGACGGGCTCGGGCGCCCTCCACCGTGAGGGCAAGCAGTGCTTGGCGGGTGATTGACCCGGCAAGTGAGGGTTTTTGACGCGTGCGCAAGATCGTCGCCTGCAGCCGCTCAGCCGCATTCTGCAATGCGATGCCGCTCCAGCGAGCAAGCGCATTCTCGACGGTCTTTCGTCGTGAGAAGAAGATTGGAGGGCGAGCTCCGGCCACCGCAGCACTGGCAGTCACGCCCTTGGTGTCCATCGCTTGGCGCATGATCTGCAGGGCATGTATCTGTCGGAGCGTGGCAGAAAGTACAAGAAAAGGTGGGTTGCCGGCGGCGAGAAAGCGCTGAAAGGCGATGTCAAACGCCTGGAAGCGGCCGGAAATAACCGCGTCAACGGCCTCATCCGCACTTAGACCGGCCACATCCCCAATGAGAAGCCGAATATCCTCGGGGTTTACCTCTTTGGCGGCAGCACAATAGAGGGTCAGCTTTTCCAGCTCACCACGGGTCGCGAGACGGTCGCCGCCGAGGTTGGCTTTCAACAGCTGGCGCGCTTCCAGCGAAATCGTGAGTCCTGCAGCACCAAGAGTTTCATCGATCACGGTGTCGATACCGCGGCCATCGTCTGCGTAGCAGGGCAATGCCATGGCGCTTGCGCCCCGCTCCACTGCCGAACGCAGAGAGGAACCTTTGCGAAGATCGCCGGCCTCAATGAGAATAGTACAATCGGTTGGGGGTTCCGAGATGAGTGTGGTGACGTCGCTCACCAAAGCCTTCTGGTTTCCTGCGCCTTTTACCCAAATCAGACGCTGGTCGGAAAACATCGGCACCGTTTGGGCTTCATCGGCAAGCCGGCCGGGCTGTTGCTCTACCTCACTTGCCTCCATACGCACGACAGTGAAAGGGTCATCCAGCGGCAGACCCGACCCTGTGGCGAAGCGTTTTGCACGCTCACTGACGAGCCCGCGATCCGGCCCGTATATCAAAACGATCCGGTAGACCTGCTCGGGCCTTGCCAGCCAGCGATCGACTTCATGCGCTTTCTTCTGTCCCATCTCGGCTGAATACCACAGCAGACCGCCAAGAGCATCAGCGAAAAGGGAGCGATTGTCGTCGCGTTGTGCGTGGTTCCGCGCCGAGCTTCTTCCTCTCGAGGGGGCTACTGAAACGCTGGAAGCCCATTCATTTCGTATGCATTTGAAACCTTTACCACATACATCGGATCGCGCGACAGGTGTCGGATTGATGGGGTCTCATTGTTTAACTTACAGGGATACAGCTCGCCTGGTGTGGCTGTCCGTTCTTTGCGGAGGTGGTCAATCCCCTCGAAGATATTTGCATATGCATTCTTTTTCAGTTAGACCATACTGGGCCGCGTGTGATGTTCTGCAGCGGTCCCAAACGTTTTTGGGAGGAGACCTATGAGCCAGTCCATTATGAGCGAATTTGCGGACCAGTTGCTGTCAGGCAAAGTCGAGGTTGTCGACCTTTCGGCGGTGTTGGGCCCCAACACACCCCTTCTAAAGCTTCCACCGGAGCTTGCTGTTGATACGCCCAAGATCGAGATCCACAAGATCTCTGCTTACGACGATAATGGTCCCTGGTGGGCCTGGAACTGGCTCAAGCTTGGCGAACATTCGGGCACGCATTTCGATGCCCCGATCCATTGGATTACCGGACGCGATCATCCGGATGGCTCCACGGACACGATTGACCCCAAGAATTTTGTAGCGCCGGTTAATGTCATCGATTGTTCCAAGGAAACGGCGGAGAATCCCGATTTTCTTCTGACAGCGGATCACATCAAGGCCTGGGAGGCCGAACATGGTGAAATTCAGAAGGGTGAATGGGTGGTGTTGCGCAGTGACTGGTACAAGCGCAATGGCTCGGAAGAAAGCTTTTTGAACGCGGATGAAACAGGCCCGCATTCACCGGGACCAACACCCGAAGCGATCACCTACCTGCTTGACAAGGGGATCATCGGCTGGGGCAGCGAGACGATCGGCACCGATGCCGGCCAGGCCGGTGGAATGGAGCCTCCATTCCCCGCGCACAACCTTCTACACATGGCCAATCGCTATGGTCTTGCCAGTCTCGCCAATCTGGACAAATTGCCGCCGAAAGGAGCGATTCTCATAGCAGCACCACTTAAAATCGAGCATGGCACGGGAAGTCCCTGTCGGGTGCTGGCGCTCGTGGCGCGCAGCTAGGTTCGCGCTTTCGTGCTGAGTCTTCACAACATGATCACGGGCAGCGGTATTACGCGCTGCCCGCCTCTGCGAGGGAGCCTTCAGGCTGGTCGGACTATCCTATTCCGATGTCATGGAGTTTAGGTCGGCATTTCAGCCTTCCTGTCGGCGGAGAGACTTTGATGGACGAACGCTTGGATAGCAGGAATTCGAGAATTGAAACGCTGGGCCAAATGGGGCTCCAGCAATTCGCGCCCTATCTGATGAACCGCATTATGGGTCGCTACAATGCGACCCTGCGGCAGGATTTGCGCCGACAGGGATTGACGGTGCCGCAAGTCCGGGCGCTCGCAGTTCTTGCGGTCGGCGATGGCATGTCGATCAACGAGCTCTCTGTCTACACAGTGATTGAACAATCGACCATGAGCCGTACGCTTGATGCGTTGGAGGCGCAGGGTTTGGTCCGCCGCGAGGCCTGCCAGGACGATAGCCGTACACGAAATATCTTCCTCACAGACAAAGGGCGGGAAGAGTTCAATCGGGCTTGGCCGGCCATGCACAACGCGTTCTCCGAGATGTTCAGGGACATTGATGACGCGGAATATGCAGCCTTCGTTGCAACGCTTCAGAAAATCCTGGGCAACATCAGAAAGCACAATTTTTAGCAAGCTTGAACGCGGCACTGAGCTGCGCCGCTAGCGACGGGAGACTGGATTATGGCTGAACGTTCGTTTGTGAAGGAGGTCCAGAAGCTTAGGCTTGGGGCCGGCGAGACCTTTCACGGCGAAGGCATTCTCGCCATCACCAAGGCGCTTTTGCAATGCGGTGTGGGCTATGTGGGCGGCTATCAGGGCGCGCCGATCAGTCATTTGATGGACGTTCTGGCCGATGCACAGGACATTCTGGGCGAGCTCGGCGTCCATTTCGAGGCCAGCGCCTCGGAGGCGACGGCAACCGCCATGCTGGCGGCTTCGGTGCATTATCCCATTCGCGGCGCTTGCACGTTCAAATCGGCTGTTGGTCTCAATGTAGCGTCGGACGCCCTTGCCAATCTTGCTTCAGGCGGTGTGACCGGCGGTGCGCTCATCATCGTTGGCGAGGATTATGGTGAAGGCTCTTCCATCATGCAGGAGCGTAGCCATCCCTTCGCCATGAAGAGCCAGGTCTGGCTGCTCGACCCGCGACCCAACCTGCCCTCCATCGTCAAGGCCGTGGAGGACGGCTTCGAGCTGTCAGAGGTGTCAAACACGCCGGTCATGCTGATGGTGCGCATTCGCAGCTGCCATGTGACCGGCAGTTTCGAGACGAAAGACAACAAGCGCCCAGAGATGACGGTGGCGGATGCGCTGGAAAATCCGCGGCGCGACACCAACCGCATCGTCCTGCCGCCCGCCTCCTTCCTGCATGAGAAGGAGAAGGTGGAGAAGCGCATGCCTGCGGCAGTCGATTTCATCCGCTCGCGCAAGATCAACGAATTTTTCGGGCCAGAGCGGGGCAAGGCCGGCATCATCCTGCAGGGCGGCATGTACAACAGCGTCATCCGGGCGCTGCAGCGCATCGGCCTTGCCGATGTCTATGGCGAGACGGATGTGCCGCTCTATGTGCTCAACGCCGTTTATCCGCTCATCGATGACGAGGTGATCGACTTCTGCGAGGACAAGGACTCCGTCCTGATCGTGGAGGAGGGGCAGCCCAACTATCTTGAGCAGGCCATCGCCTCAATGATGCACAAGAAGGGCGTCGATACCCGCATTCTTGGCAAGGACATTCTCCCCATGGCGGGTGAATATACCGGCCAGGTGATGCTGGATGGCATCAGCGCCTATCTGCGTGCCAATGCACCGGAATTGCTGACCGCGCAGGTTCTGGCCCCCAATGCGCCGGGCGAAAACACCCTGGCAGCGGATCTCGCCAAGGTGGTTCCGGGCCGGCCGCCGGGGTTTTGCACGGGCTGTCCCGAGCGCCCGATCTTCGCCGCCACCAAGCTGATCGAACAGGAGCTCGGACCGCACCACATCTCTTCGGATATCGGCTGCCATCTGTTCTCGATCATGCCGCCCTTTGAGCTTGGCGCGACAACGATGGGCTATGGACTCGGGCCGGCTTCTGCATCTGCGTTCAATTCGCCGGACGCGAAACGGCGCTCGATCTCCTTCGTCGGCGATGGGGGTTTCTGGCACAACGGGTTGACGTCATCCATCGGCAATGCGGTCTTCAACGAGAATGACGGTGTCATCGTCGTGGTCGACAACTTCTATTCGGCGGCGACTGGCGGGCAGGACATTCTCTCTTCCCGTGCCAACAACCCCACCAAGTCGACGAAACATCCGATCACCGATGCGGTGAAGGGGATGGGCGTGAAATGGGTTCGGCATATCGACCGCACCTATGATGTGACCAAGGTGCGAGCGGCGCTGCGCGAGGCGCTGACGACAAAGGAGAAGGGGCCAAAGGTGATCGTGGCCTCCTCCGAATGCATGCTCAACCGCCAGCGCCGGGAAAAGCCCCTCACCGCAAAGGCGATCTCCGGCGGCGAGCGGGTGGTGAAGCCGCGTTTCGGCGTCGACGAGGATGTCTGCACCGGCGATCACGCCTGTATGCGGCTTTCGGGCTGTCCGTCGCTTTCGGTCAAGAAGCTGGATGATCCGTTGCGTGACGACCCGGTGGCCTCGATCGATCACACCTGCGTGGGCTGCGGCAATTGCGGTGAGGTGGCCGATGCGGCCGTTCTCTGTCCGTCCTTCTATCGTGCGGATGTGGTGCACAATCCCGGCTGGTGGGATCGTTTCGCCAACAGGGTGCGCAGCACGGTGACCGGCTTTCTGCAAACCCGCCGCGAAAAGCGGCGCCTGACATTCGCAGACGCTTGAGGGAACGACCATGGCCAAGCGTATGAAAGCAAAAGAAGAGCAGAAAATCATCAAGCTCGCCATCCTTGCCGTGGGCGGGCAGGGCGGCGGTGTTCTCACCAACTGGATCACCGATGTGGCCGAGCGCAACGGCTACCTCGCACAGGCAACATCCGTTGCCGGCGTGGCTCAGCGCACCGGGGCGACGATCTATTATGTGGAGATGTGTCAGGATACCGGTCGCCGGCCGGTTTTCTCGCTGGCGCCGGCGCAGGGCGACATCGACATTCTGATTGCTGCCGAGCTGATGGAGGCGGGGCGTGCGGTGATGCGCGGCTTCGTGACGCCCGACCGCACCACGCTGATTGCCTCAGCGCACCGCATCGCAGCCGTTTCAGAGAAGATCGAACCCGGTGACGGGCGCGCGGATTCGCCCACCGTTCACCGGAATGCGCGCGAAGCGGCGAACCGCTATATCTGTTTCGACATGGAGAAGGTGGCTGTCGAAGCCGGCTCAGTGATCTCATCGAGCCTGTTTGGCGCACTCGCGGGCTCGGGCGCGCTGCCATTTCCGCGCGACAGTTATGAAGAGACCATCGCAGCGTCAGGGCGTGGTGTGAAAGCCAGCCTTGCCGCATTCGGCAAGGCGTTCGACCTCACGGTATCCGGTGCCGGTGTGGAAGAAGGCCCCCCGGATGCCGCACCCGCTTCGAAGCAAATCGCCGTGGATGGACCGCAGAAGCTTGTGGCGCGGTGGAAAGCGCTTGCTGCCCGTGCGGGGGCGTATCCCGAACCAGTGAGGGCCATGGCGCTCGCCGGGCTGCGCAAGGTCGTTGATTACCAGGATCTTGCCTATGGCGCGGAATATCTCGATCGGCTCGATGAGGCCTTGGCGCTGGACAGCGCGGAAAAGGGTTTTGCGTTGGGAGAGGCTGCGGCAAAGCATGTGGCAAACGCCATGTGCTATGACGACATTCTGCGCGTGGCCGATCTCAAAACGCGAACTGCGCGCGCTGAGCGCATTCGCAAGGAGATGAAAGTCGGCGAGGCGCATGTTCTGCAGGTGACGGAGTTCTTTCACCCGCGCGTGGAAGAATTCTGTGGCACGCTGCCGGCGGGGCTTGGCCGCTTCATCGAAAACAGGCCGGGACTTGCCCGCTGGGTCGACCGGCGCATCAATCGCGGAAGGCGGATCCGGACCGACAGCCTGTTCGGCTTCGGCTCTCTCTGGCTGATCGGCACACTGCGGCCATGGCGCCGCTCGCTGCTGCGTCATCAGGTGGAGAAAGCGCATCTGGAGCGCTGGTATGCGCTGGCGCTCGACACGGCGCAGCGCGACTATGCGCTTGCGGTGGAAATTCTCAACTGCCGACGGCTCATCAAGGGTTACAGCGACACCCATGTGCGCGCGCATTCCAAGTTCGACCGCGTGCTCTCAGGTCTGCCCTTGCTGGAGGGCCGTGAGGACGCGGCAGACTGGCTGCGGCGGCTGCGCGAAGCTGCGCTCAAGGACGAAAAAGGCGAGATGCTCGACGGGGCGCTCAAGACGGTGGCGACGCTGGAAGCGGCCTGAGCACATTCTGCGTGGGGGGGCGGGGCCATGCCGGAAACGGCGTGGCCTCTTTCATGTGCTGGCACTGGCATTTGCGGGGACTGGTCTTGCCCGCGCCGCCATTCCTGATATTAGTCGCCTCGACTTCCAAGGCTCCGGTGTGCGGAGCCGGCCGGCCATGCCGTACCTCTCATACCGGGAAAGACCATGACGAAACTCAAAGACGTGAAAAAGGTGGTGCTTGCCTATTCGGGCGGCCTCGATACCTCGATCATCCTCAAATGGCTGCAGACGGAGCTAGGCGCGGAAGTGGTGACCTTCACCGCCGATCTTGGCCAAGGGGATGAGCTGGAGCCGGCGCGCAAGAAGGCGGAGATGCTCGGCATCAAGGAAATCTACATCGAGGATGTGCGCGAGGAATTCGTGCGCGATTTCGTGTTCCCCATGTTCCGCGCCAATGCAGTCTATGAGGGCGTCTATCTGCTGGGCACGTCGATTGCACGCCCGCTGATCTCCAAGCGTCTGGTGGAAATCGCGGCCGAAACCGGGGCTGACGCCATTGCCCACGGTGCGACCGGCAAGGGCAACGACCAGGTGCGCTTTGAGCTTTCCGCCTACGCGCTAAATCCAGACATCAAGGTGATCGCGCCGTGGCGCGACTGGGAATTCAAGTCCCGCACCGATCTCATCAACTTTGCCGAGGCGCATCAGATTCCGGTGCCGAAGGACAAGCAGGGCGAGGCACCGTTCTCCGTCGATGCAAATCTTCTGCACTCCTCCTCGGAAGGCAAGGTGCTTGAAGATCCGTGGATCGAGCCACCGGAGTATGTTCACCAGCGCAGCGTTTCGCCGATGGATGCGCCCGACGAGCCGACGGAAATCACCATCTCCTTCAAGGCGGGTGACGCTGTTGCCATCAATGGCGAGGCGCTTTCGCCGGCAACGCTGCTCAAGGCGCTGAACGATCTTGGCCGCGACAATGGCATTGGCCGCCTCGACCTCGTTGAAAACCGCTTTGTGGGCATGAAGTCTCGCGGTGTCTATGAGACGCCCGGCGGCACCATTCTTCTGGCTGCGCACCGGGCCATGGAGTCCGTCACGCTCGACCGTGGTGCAGCGCATCTGAAGGATGAGCTGATGCCGCGTTATGCGGAGCTGATCTACAATGGCTTCTGGTTCTCGCCCGAGCGCGAGATGCTGCAGGCCGCCATCGACAAGAGCCAGGAGGACGTGGAAGGCGAAGTGCGCCTGAAACTCTACAAGGGCAATGTGATCGTGACCGGACGCAAGTCCGACAAGTCGCTCTATTCCGACGCTCTCGTCACCTTTGAGGACGATCAGGGCGCTTACGACCAGAAGGATGCTGCCGGCTTCATCAAGCTGAATGCCTTGCGCCTGCGTACGCTGGCCGCAAGGAAGCGGGGCCGTTGATCGTTCCAGCATTTGGATAATGAAAAAGCCGGCTGTGAGGCCGGCTTTTTTGTGTGTTTAGCAGCAGGCGGCAGGGTTTGGCATCTGCCGGCCCTTCGCTATTGCTCCGGGCGTTCGTCGCTCAAAAAGCCAAATCGCTAGATTTTTTGCCCGCTACGCGGGACGCTCCTCACCCATCGATTTCCTTGGCCATGATGGCGATGGCCTGCTGGTAGACGCTCGCCGCGTTCCAGCCCTGAATGGCGCGGAAGTTCGGCTGTCCCGGCTGATAGCCGGCACCGCGCTGCCAGCCATGAGCCCGCAGAAAGTTTGCGGTGGAGGCGAGCGCGTCAGCGCTGGAACGGATCATGTCAACTCGGCCATTGCCGTCACCATCGACGCCATATTTCAAAGCGTTGCCCGGCAGGAACTGGGTCTGGCCGATCTCGCCATGGGCGGCGCCCCGTGCGTCAGGGTGTAGCATTCCACGGTCTACCATGGTCAATGCGCCATAGAGATGGCCTGTAAAGAAGTCGGAACGACGGCAGTCATAGGCGAGCGTGGCAACCGCTGAAACGATATTCTGATTTCCGAGAAAGCCACCAAAGCCCGTTTCCATGCCCCATATCGCGATCAGCGGGCCGGCAGGAACACCGTAGCGCTTCTCGATATTGGCGAAGAGACGAGCATATTTCTTCTTCATCCCCTTGCCGCGCGATATGATTGCGTTCGAACCCCGCTTCTGCATGAACGAATTCAGCGATAGCTTGAAGCTCTTCTGTCCGCGATCCGCAGCGATGGTCTTGCTGGCATACCGGGTCTTCGCCAGCGCATTGAGGCCGCGCTGGCCGATACCGCGTGACGCCGCTTCCTGGCTGAACTGCGCCTTCCAGGCCTCAAAGCCCCCAGCGTTGTTGCCACACTGTGCGGCGGAGGCATGCCCCGCCATGAGAAGTGAGGCGCTAACCGCAGCGGCCAGGACCACCGCTCTTCCCCCGAAAGCCATGTTGCTCTCCTTAAGATAAATGATGGCTATATAATGTGATGCTGCCAGCGATTACACAACATGTCGGCGGTCGCAAGCGTTGAGTTTCCTAGCATAGCGGTCATTACCGAACCCTTTCGCGACAAAAATCGTCTCATTTGTGGTTGTCCTTTGCGGAACTGATCGCGGTCCGGTCCGTTTTGAGCCCCAGTTGAAACCGACTGGAGATGAGTCATGAATACGATGCTTCTCAAAAGTACAGCTGCTGGTGCAGCTCTTCTGGCCTTGACCGGTGTTGCCGGTGCCGAGGTGCTTGCCAGAGCAACGGCCGACCTCAACATTCGCTCAGGACCGGGCCCGCAATATCCCATCGTTGGCGTTATTGGCGTGAATGAGGAAGCCGAAATCGAAGGTTGTCGGGAAGGCAGCAAATGGTGCGCAGTCAACCATGCCGGTGTGGATGGCTGGGCTTACTCGGACTATCTGACAGCGCCATTCGAGGGCGGTGAGGACTATGTGGTGGTGACCGAACGTCCAGCCGAGGCGTTGCCCTCGGTCTCCTTTGAAGCGACCTCGAGTGTGGAAGTCGAACCTGTTCGTGGAGAACTGATTGGCCGTAAAACGGCTATCGGCACCGTGGAACCTATCGCCCCACCTCCAGCAGAAGTCGCAACTTACATTCAAAGCAACCAGGTTGAACCTGTCTATCTGGAAGGCGAGGCAGTGGTCGGAGCCGTTGTTCCGGAAACGGTGGAGGTGCGTGAGATCCCCGACTACGAATACCGCTATGTCTATGTGAACCAGCAGCCGGTCCTGATCGAGCCGGAGACGCGTCGCATCGTCTATGTCGTGCGGTAACCGGTAGATTCGGCACCTAATTGATTAATCGGCTAATTGTAACGCGCTGCGGCGATATTCTCGCCGCAGCGCTTTCTTGATTGATCTTTTGCGGACACTTGACGCAAGGCACCAAAAGCGGCAATTTAACACTTATTATTAGCCAGCTAATTTATAACCTTCTCCCGATCTGGCACCACTCGTTGGCTTTTCGCCATGAATGTCTGTTTTCCGGCGGGGTCTGCGTGTGAGGGTGCTGCGTTCATGCGGGATTATTTCAAGAACAGGAATTTCTATGAAAGCTCAAGACGGAGTTAGACCGGCAGGCGCCTCTCTATTGACGATCATCATGGCTGCCATCATCGTTTATTCGTTCTCCCGCCCGGCTGAGGCGGCCCATCAGGATAGCTACAGCCTTCTGTCACCTCCATTGTCCGCTGACCCTCACGGCGCATGGGTGGTGACTGCACCTGGTACTGCGAGCAGCGCGCCTCTGCCCGCGCAACATCCTCTCCTTACCACCGCTGAGCCGATCGAGCGTCAGGTTGCATCCAGCTGGTTCATTGTCTGGCTGGCTGCGCGATACTATCCTGGCTTCTGCGAGGACCTTCCCACTCATCTCCTGGAGATGTGTGGGGAAGAGAAACGAAAAGCAGAACTGGAGAGACGCCATCCCTTGGAAGCAAGACACTGAGAGCCTTGGTCTGCCGACCGCAACGAGAGGCAAACAACGCTTTTTCTTGACTCCGGAGACGATTTCCTGTCTACAAGCGCGAAATTCCGCGACGAGTGACAACTCCGAGCAGCCGACCAGGGCACCTTTCGATAGAAAGTAGCGATCCTGGAGGTCAACACCCGGCAGCGCGATGCGCCCCCGGGTGCTTTTCGGCTTTGCGCGATATTTGAAGCTCAGGCGCGGATGCATTACCTCTCGCATGACCACGAAAGATGCGAGACATGAGGAACGCGGATGTTTGAATCGCTTCAGGAACGCCTTGGTTCCATCCTGAATGGCCTGACGGGCCGCGGTGCGCTGTCGGAGGCGGATGTCTCTGCGGCCCTGCGCGAGGTGCGCCGTGCGCTGATCGAGGCGGATGTGGCGCTCGATGTTGTGCGTTCCTTCACCGACCGGGTGCGCGAGAAGGCTGTCGGCGCCGAGGTTCTGAAATCGATCAAACCCGGCCAGATGGTCGTCAAGATCGTTCATGACGAACTGGTCGAGATGCTGGGCACCGAGGGCGAGACCATCGACCTCAACGCACCGGCACCGGTTGTCATCATGATGGTCGGTCTGCAGGGCTCCGGTAAAACCACCACCACCGGCAAGATTGCCAAACGCCTGACCGAGAAGCAGGGCAAGAAGGTGTTGATGGCGTCGCTCGACACGCGCCGCCCCGCCGCCCAGGAACAGCTCAAGCAGATCGGCGAGCAGACCGGTGTCGCGACGCTGCCGATCGTTGCCGGCCAGACGCCGGTGGAAATCGCCAAACGCGCCACGCAGGCGGCCCGCCTCGGCGGCCATGATGTGGTTATCCTCGATACGGCCGGTCGTACGCATATCGACGAGCCGCTGATGGTCGAGATGTCGGACATCAAGAGCGCGTCGAACCCGCACGAGATCCTTCTGGTGGCCGACTCGCTCACCGGTCAGGATGCCGTCAATCTCGCCAACAACTTTAACGACCGTGTCGGCATCACCGGCCTCGTCCTGACCCGTATGGACGGTGACGGGCGCGGTGGTGCGGCGCTCTCCATGCGCGCTGTCACCGGCAAGCCCATCAAGCTGATCGGTGTTGGTGAAAAGATGGATGCGCTCGAGGAGTTCTATCCCAAGCGCATCGCCGACCGCATTCTGGGCATGGGCGATATCGTTTCGCTGGTCGAGAAGGCCTCCGAGACCATCGATGCGGAAAAGGCCGCGGCGATGGCCAAGAAGATGCAGGCCGGCAAGTTCGACCTGAACGATCTCGCCGAGCAGCTGCGCCAGATGCAGAACATGGGTGGCATGGGCGGCATCATGGGCATGATGCCGGGCATGGGGAAGATGAAGGACCAGATGGCCGCCGCCGGTCTCGACGACAAGATGTTCGGCCGTCAGATCGCCATCATCCAGTCGATGACGCCGAAGGAGCGCGCCAATCCTGAGCTGCTCAAGCACAGCCGCAAGAAGCGCATTGCCGCCGGCTCCGGCACGGATTCGGCGCAGATCAACAAGCTTTTGAAGATGCACCGCCAGATGGCCGACATGATGAAGGCCATGGGTGGCAAGGGCCGCAAGGGCGGCATGATGCGTGGCCTCATGGGCGGCATGGCGCAGAAGATGGGGCTCGGTGGCATGCCGGGTGGTCTTGGGGGAGGTATGCCCGATCTGTCCAAGATGGATCCGAAGCAGCTTGAGGCTCTGCAGAAGCAGGCAGAAGCCGCGGGCCTTGGCGGCGGTCTGCCCAAGGGCGGTTTGCCGAAGGGCCTTCCGGGAATGCCGGGTGGCGGCTTGCCGGGTCTGCCTGGCGGTCTGCCCGGACTGCCGAAGAAGAAGTAAGGGAATCCGATGAGCGACAACACGGATCAGGCCATGGCAAAGCTTCTCGAGCTGCGCGCTTCCATCGACAACATCGATGCCGCACTCGTTCACATGCTGGCGGAGCGCTTTCGCTGCACCCAGGCTGTCGGGCATCTTAAGGCCGTTCACGATCTGCCGCCGGCGGATCCAGCGCGTGAGGAGCGTCAGATCGCGCGCCTGCGCCGTCTTGCCGATGACGCCAATCTCGATCCGGATTTTGCGGAAAAGTTTCTCAACTTCATCATCCGCGAGGTGATCCGCCATCACGAGGCGATTGCCGAGGAGCATGGCAACGGTTCAAAGGGCGATGGGAACGCTTGAGCATGACACCGGTCCTTGAAAGCGAGCGCTTGATCCTGCGCGGCTGGCAGCGGGACGATTTCCCTGCGTATGCGGCCTTTTGCGCGGATCCTGAGCGTACACGCCATATTGGGGGGCCGAAAAACGGGTTTGAGTCGTGGACAAGCTTTTCATCCATGGCCGGTGCTTGGGCGCTGAACGGCTATGGCATGTTCGCTGTTCAGGTGAAAGACACGGATGCGGTGGCCGGCTGTGTGGGTTTGTGGCACCCACCACTGCTTGATGAGCCTGAGCTGGCATGGAGCCTTTATGCCGGTTTCGAGGGCAAGGGTTACGCGGTTGAGGCGGCCCGCCGTGTGCAGGTCTGGGCGGCTGAAGACCTGAAACTGCCGCCGCTTATGAGCTTCGTCCATCCGGACAATCTGGCCTCACAGGCCGTTGCCAAGAGGCTGGGTGCCGAGCCCATGTCTCCCACTGAACTGCGCGGCGAGCCGCGCCTGAGATTCCGGCACGTGTTGCCGGCTTGAAAGCCATTATCGAAAGGAAGAAACCATGGCACTGAAAATTCGTCTGGCCCGTGCGGGCTCCAAGAAGCGTCCTTACTATCATGTGGTTATCGCCGATGTGCGCAGCCCGCGTGACGGCCGCTTCATCGAGAAAGTCGGCTCCTGGAACCCGATGCTCCCCAAGGATGGTGAGCGCGTCGTTCTCAACGAAGAGCGCATCAAGCATTGGCTCGCAAACGGAGCCCTGCCCACCGACCGTGTTCTTCGCTTCCTCGATCAGGCTGGCATCGCCAAGCGTCCGGAGCGCAGCAACCCGAACAAGGCGAAGCCCGGCAAGAAGGCACAGGAGCGTCTTGACGCCGCCAAGCAGGCCGAGGAAGACGCAAAGGCAGCTGCAGCCGAGGCTGAAGCCGCCGCCGAGGCACCGGCTGAAGAGGCCGCTGCAAGCGAGTAAGCTTTGCAGACATGGCTATTGAAGATGGCGGGTCGAAAGGCCCGCCATTTTTTGTTTTGAGATGTGGTGTGACGCTATCCGAGATGGCGCTCGCCCCTCACCCTTACCCTCTCCCCGCTCGCGGGGAGAGGGAGGCATCCACGTTGCGGCCATCCTCCTTCTCCCCGTATGCGGGGAGAAGGTGCCGGCAGGCGGATGAGGGGCCAGCGCCGGCCTCGTCACACAAACACCGC
Source organism: Nitratireductor sp. ATLC21 (assembly GCF_057196525.1). Taxonomy (NCBI): domain Bacteria; kingdom Pseudomonadati; phylum Pseudomonadota; class Alphaproteobacteria; order Hyphomicrobiales; family Phyllobacteriaceae; genus Nitratireductor; species Nitratireductor sp. ATLC21. The sequence goes on from NZ_JBXUOU010000003.1 coordinate 239,001, forward strand.
GCAAAAGAAAAAGCGGGCCCGAAGGCCCGCTTTTCTCATTCTTCAATCGAAGAACTCGCCTTGTCTCGGGCAGCTTTCTTCTTCGGCTGGATCAGGCCCTTGGCGACCAGAAGTTCGGCGATCTGCACCGTGTTGAGAGCAGCACCCTTGCGCAGATTGTCGGAGACAACCCAAAGCGCCAGCCCGTTGTCGACCGTGGGGTCTTCACGCAAGCGGCTGATATAGGTGGCGTCTTCGCCGGCGCTCTCGTAAGGCGTCACGTAGCCGCCGTCCTCGCGCTTGTCGATCACCTGGCAGCCCGGCGCTTCGCGCAGGATCTCGCGTGCCTCGTCAGCCGTGATCGGCTTCTCGAATTCAAGGTTCACCGCTTCCGCATGGCCGATGAACACCGGCACGCGCACACAGGTTGCCGTGAGCTTGATCTTCGGGTCGAGCATCTTCTTGGTCTCGGCGACCATCTTCCACTCTTCCTTCGTAAAGCCGTCTTCCATGAAGACGTCGATATGGGGAATGCAGTTGAAGGCGATGCGTTTGGTGAATTTGTTGGTCGAGATCGGATCGGCGACGAAAACGGCGCGCGTCTGCTCGAACAGCTCGTCCATGCCTTCCTTGCCCGCGCCGGAAACCGACTGATAGGTGGACACGACCACGCGCTTGATGGTCGCTGCCTCATGCAGCGGCTTGAGCGCGACCACGAGCTGAGCGGTGGAGCAGTTCGGATTGGCGATGATGTTCTTTTTGGTAAAGCCCTCGACCGCGTCAGGGTTCACTTCGGGAACGATCAGCGGCACGTCCTGATCGTAACGCCAGGCCGACGAATTGTCGATCACGACGCAGCCCTGCTTTCCGATTTTCGGCGAATACTCCTTGGAGACCGAGCCGCCTGCCGACATCAGGCAGATGTCGGTGTCGGAAAAGTCATAGGATTCGAGCGCTTTCACCTTCAGCGTCTTGTCGCCGTAGGAAACCTCGGTGCCGACTGAACGGCGGGAAGCAAGCGGGACGATCTCGTCTGCCGGGAAGCCGCGCTCTTCGAGGATATTGAGCATTTCGCGGCCGACATTCCCCGTGGCGCCGGCGACAGCTATCTTGAAACCCATCTGGTTTGTTACTCCTGTCTCTCTCCGCTTGGCTTTTATTTGAAGGCCTGCATCTGGCAGGCACCTTCTCCCCGGCTGGGCCCGGGGAGAGAACGAGCAGCCGAGGCGTCAGACCGTTTTGGTCGTCGTTTTGGCTGTCGTTTTGGTAAAGCGGAAACCGACGCTGCCGTTCCCGGCCGCGTTCAAAAAACTTTGTGCTGATGGCGCTTCATGGTGCGCGCACATGGCAAAGGGGTCTCCGTTTCCGGGCGTTGTTTTACGCTGAATCGGGCGCAAGTCAACGAAATAGCACGAGCGGCCGGCATTGCCGGCCGCAAAGAGGCCTTAGGCGAGCGCCTTGTATTTGGCGACAATGGCGTCACCCATGGCGGTGGTTCCGACTTCGGTCATGCCCTCGGACATCAGGTCCTTCGTGCGGAGGCCGTCGTCCAGAACCGAAGCGATGGCCTTCTCCAGCCGATCCGCTTCCTCGACCATGTTGAACGAGTAGCGCAGGCACATGGCGAATGAGGCAATCATGGCGATCGGGTTTGCGATGCCCTGGCCGGCGATGTCCGGTGCGGAACCATGTACCGGCTCGTAGAGCGCCTTGCGCGAGCCTGTTTTCTCGTCCGGTGCGCCGAGCGAAGCCGAAGGCAGCATGCCGAGCGAGCCGGTGAGCATGGCGGCAACGTCAGACAGCATGTCGCCGAACAGATTGTCGGTGACGATGACGTCGAACTGCTTGGGCCAGCGCACGAGCTGCATGCCGCCGGCATCAGCCAGCATATGCGTCAGCTCGACGTCGGAATACTTCGCCTTGTGCGTGTTGGCGACGACCTCTTTCCAGAGTACGCCCGACTTCATGACGTTGTGTTTTTCCATGGAGCAGACCTTGTTGCTCCGCGTGCGCGCCAGCTCGAAGGCGACGCCGGAAATGCGCTCGATCTCGTAGGTGTCGTAGATTTGGGTGTCGATGCCGCGCTTCTGGCCATTGCCGAGGTCGATGATCTCCTTGGGCTCGCCGAAATACACGCCGCCGGTCAGCTCGCGCAGGATCAGGATGTCGAGCCCTTCGACGACTTCCGGTTTGAGAGAAGAGGAGGCAGCCAGCGCCGGGTAGCAGATCGCGGGGCGCAGGTTGGCGAACAGCTCCATCTCCTTGCGCAGGCGTAGAAGGCCGGCTTCGGGCCGAACCTCATAGGGCACGCCATCCCATTTGGGGCCGCCGACCGCGCCGAACAGAACGGCATCCGCCGCCATGGCCTTGTCCATATCGGCATCGGAAATCGACTGGCCGTGCGCATCATAGGCGCAGCCGCCCACCAGCCCTTCCTCGGTCTCGAACCCGGCATTGAAGTCGGTGTTCATCATGTCGATGAGTTTCTTGACCTCGGCCATTGCCTCGGGGCCGATGCCATCGCCGGGGAGGAGAAGAAGTTTGCGCGTTGCCATGAAAAGCCTCTCGAACTGGTAATTCGAGGGTCTTGCTAATCCGCCGCGCCCGATTGCGCAAGGCTGTTGCCGTACGAAGCGGTACGGTTGCGCTTCAGCGCGGTCACCTCGATCTCGATCTTCATCTCCGGTTCGTTCAGCTCGCAGACGATCATCGTCGCTGCTGGCCGGACATCGCCGAAGGCTTCGCCCAGGATCGGAAAGACACGGGACACATAAGAGCGGCTGGTTACGTAGTAATGCGCGCGCACCACATCGGCGAGCTCGAAGCCGCCCTCGGTCAGCGCTGCGCGAATGGTGGAAAGGCAGTTGCGTGTCTGCTCTTCCACACTGTCGGGCATGGCCATGGTGGTATAGTCATAGCCCGTGGTGCCGGAGACGAAGCACCATTCTCCATCTACGACCGCGCGGCTGTAGCCTGCGGTCTTCTCGAAGGGAGACCCCGTGGAGATGAGGCGGCGCTGGCCGCCTCTATCATCCCGGTCTACGCCCACGGATGGCTTTCCGTGTACTTGTTCTCGAAGGTCTCGATGGCCGGGGCCTTCTCCATGGTGAGGCCGATGTCGTCGAGGCCGTTCAGCAGGCAGTGCCGCTTGAAGGCGTCGATCTCGAACTTCACCACGCCGCCATCTGGGCCGCGGATTTCCTGCTCTTCCAGATCGACGGTCAGGGTCGCATTGGCGCCGCGCTGCGCGTCGTCCATCAGCATGTCCAGTTCTTCCTGGCTGACCTTGATGGGCAGAATGCCGTTCTTGAAGCAGTTGTTGTAGAAAATATCCGCGAAGCTGGTGGAAATGACACAGCGAATGCCGAAGTCGAGCAGAGCCCATGGGGCATGCTCGCGGCTTGAGCCGCAGCCGAAATTGTCGCCGGCAACGAGAATGCTGGCATTGCGGTAAGCAGGCTTGTTGAGCACGAAGTCGGGGTTCTCGGAACCGTCCTCGTTGAAACGCATTTCGGCGAAAAGCCCGGCGCCGAGGCCGGTGCGCTTGATCGTCTTGAGATAATCTTTCGGGATGATCATGTCGGTGTCGACATTGACGATCGGCATGGGCGCGGCAACGCCCGTCAGCTTGATAAACTTGTCCATGAATCCTGGTCCGTTGTCTGCGCGGCCATTTTATCTGCCGCCTCTCCATACACAAGCCGCCCCCGCAAAGCAAAGCTCTCTTGCGCCGAAAGCGCGGCTGGGCCATGAAACGCATATGCACCATCACCCAGCACAGCTTCGCCGATCCGTTCTCTACGTGCCCGCCAGCAATGAAAAAGCGCTGGTCAAAAGCGCAACGCTTGGCTGCGACGCGGTGATCTATGATCTGGAGGACGCCGTCGGACCGGAGGAAAAGCTCGACGCGCGGGAGCGCCTGCGCGATTTCCTGAACGGCGGAGACCGCCCGCATTGCGAGGTCGTGGTGCGCATCAATGCGCTGAAGAGTATCTGGGGGACGGAGGATCTTCTCGCTGCGCGCGCGGTAAAGCCCGATGCCATTCTCCTGCCCAAGGTGAATGGCCCCCGCGACATTCTCGACGCGGATGCCGCCCTTGATGAAACCGATGCCCCACGCAGCCTGAAACTCTGGGCCATGATCGAGACACCGCGCGCCGTGCTCAATCTGGGGCCGATCGCGGAGCTCGGGCGCGATCCGGCTGCGCGCCTCGCCTGTCTCGTTGCCGGGACGAATGACCTTGCCAAGGAAACCGGGGTCGCCCTGACCGAAGACCGCCGCTATATGGCGCCGTTTCTGTTTCAACTGGTCATGGCGGCGCGCGCCGGAGGTATTTCAGTGCTTGATGGTGTGTCCAACGACTTTCGCGATCTCGATACATTTGAGGATAGCTGCCGGGAAGCGCGCTCGATGGGGTTCGACGGCAAGACGCTCATCCACCCGGCACAGATCGCGCCGGCCAATGCGGTTTTTGCACCTTCCTCCGAAGCCATTGCCGAGGCCGAGGCCATCGTTGCCGCCTTCGCAGATCCCGAAAACGCCGGGCGCGGCGTGATTTCGCTCAACGGGCGCATGGTGGAACGTCTGCATCTGGAGATGGCTCAGACATTGCTCGAGCGCGCCAGTGCAATCAGATTGAAAGTGCAATCAGACTGAAAGAGAGTGGGGAGACGGCCCGATGAGACTCTATCGTTTTTTGACCGGCCCGGACGATGCAAGCTTCTGTCACAAGGTGACGGCTGCTCTCAACAAGGGCTGGCTGCTCCACGGTTCCCCCAGCTATGCCTATGATGCCGAGGCCAAATCCATGCGGTGCGGACAGGCGGTCTACAAGGAGGTCGAAGGGGTGGAGTACACACCCGAGATGAAGCTCGGGGAATATTGAGTCAGGCCACAGCCTCTTCGATACGCGCCATATCATCATCGGTCAGGCCGAAATGGTGGCCGACTTCATGAATGAGAACGTGGTTGATGATGTCGCCCAGCGTCTCCTCATTTTCGGCCCAGTAATCAAGAATGGCGCGCCGGTAAATCGTGATGCGGTTCGGCCCTTCGCCGGTGGCGGGGTTCCAGCGTTCAGCGATGCCGCGCCCCTCAAACAGACCGAGGAGGTCGAAAGGCGTCTCCAGGGCGAGATCGTCCATGATTTCCTCGGTGGGGAACTCCGCCACCTGAATGATGATCTCGCCCGTTAGCTGACGAAACTCCTCGGGAAAATTTGCATAAGCTTCGAGCGCTAAAAGCTCCATCTCCTGAAGCGAAGGCGAAAGCTGGTTTTCCCAGGCCCGTGTCTGATAGATGCGTGCCATTCCTAGTCCTTTGAAGCGCCATATAGCGGTTTATGTGACCGGTTTCGAGAGTGAAATGCGCCTTTGCGTTCGGCGTCAGATGCCAAAATTCAAAATTTGGCCGAAGTCTCGCGCCCTGATAAAGAGCAAATGGGGCGAAGAACAGCCCTGTTGTCTATTGCGAAAGCGAGATTGGAATGTTTTTGCGAACTATTCTCGGCGGCGTTCTAGCGTTGCCGTTTCTCATGGCGGGGCACGCTTTTGCGTTTGGTCCCGCGACAGCGCCAACAGCCGGCTTTGCCAAACAGAATGGTGGTCACGTTGTTCTTGTCCAGGCGGGCGATCCACGGGTCAGCGGCCTGGAAGAGCAGGTCCGTGAACTCAATGGACGTGTGGAAGAGCTGAACTTCCAGATTCTGCAGATGCAGGATCAATTGCGTCGCATGCAGGAGGATAACGAGTTCCGTTTTCAGGAGTTGGAAAAAAACGGCGGATCGGGAGCAGCGCCGGCAGGGGGGCTTTCCGACCAGCGTACCGAGCGGCTGCCGCCTTCGAATAGCCCGGAGGGCAATCTGAACGGTGGAACCCAAAGTGCATCACGGGACGCGCCGACCGTTGGTGAACCACCACGAACGCTCGGCAGCGTTCGTTTCGATGCAAATGGTAATATTGTCGGCGGAGAAGTCGGCGAGCCCATCGATCTCACCCGCTCGGGTGAGATTGGTCCGATCGGACAAGGTGACCAGATGGCCTCGCTTCCCTCTGCGGATGACCCGGAAGAGCTCTACAGGAACTCCTACGAATTCATTCTTTCGGGCGATTACAAGACGGCGGAAGCCGGCTTCCGTCAGCATATTGACCGCTTTCCAAGCGATACCCGTACACCGGACGCGCATTTCTGGCTCGGAGAGTCGCTTCTTGGGCAGGACCGTTATCGCGATGCAGCGGAGATCTTTCTGCGCGCAAGCCGGGAGTATCCAAATGCCGACAAGGCGCCTGATATGCTTCTCAAGCTCGGCATCTCGCTTGCTGCGATGAACCAGCGCGACGTGGCCTGTGTCACCTATAACGAAATTGGCCAGAAATACCCTGATATCTCCACGGCGCTGCGCGAGCGCGTGAAGCAGGAACAGGCGCTCGCGGGTTGTTGAACCCGGTGATGCAGCCAGATCCGCGACAGCTTTTCGACGGTATCGCATTCTCCCGGCATCATGGTGTGGTTGCAGCGGTCTCCGGCGGTGGCGATTCCCTCGCTCTACTTCTTCTTCTTCAGGAATTCCTCGATTCACAGGCAGATGCTCCGGCTCTTACAGCCGTGACGGTCGATCACGCGCTAAGGGCGGAAGCCGCAGATGAGGCGCGCTTTGTTGCCGGGCTTTGCGCCTCCCGCGGCATCGCACACCGCACGATGGTCTGGCGCGGCGAAAAGCCGGCGACGGGCCTCTCGGCCGCTGCGCGCGCGGCTCGGCTGGAGCTTCTTGCGCAGGCGGCGCAGTCAGTCGGGGCAGGGCTTGTCTTTACGGGCCATACCCGGGATGACCAGGCCGAGACGGTATCCATGCGTACTGCGCGCGGCACCGGACGTGGTGGTGCCGGCATTGCCCCGGCTTCACTCCACAACAGCGGAATCTGGTTTGTGCGGCCATTGCTTGCCTGCGGACGGGCGGAGCTCCGCAATTATCTGGCGAAGCAGAACATTCGCTGGATCGATGATCCGACCAATGATGATCCAGATTATGAGCGCGTGCGTGTGCGCCGCTCACTGACTCCTGAACGGGTAGCAGAATGCGTTGCAGAAGCTGACGATGTCGCTAGCGAGCGTCGTTTGCTTGGAATGCGTGCGGCGCGGATAATCGACGATCATGTACGCCGGATGGCGCCGGGGCTCTATCGGGTTGATCCGGCTCTTGTGGAAGACACGGACAGTGCGGGGGCGCTCTATGCCTTGAGGGTCCTGGCAGCGATGGTCGGAGGCGCGTCCCACTTGCCGGCCGAGAACGCATCGGAGCGCGTCTTTGCCGCGCTGCGGGACGGCGTTTGCGCCACATTGTCGCGGTCCGTGATCGACTATCGTTCCAGCGGCGTCTATCTTCACCGTGAACGGCGCAACCTGCCCGTCAGAATGCGTGTTAGGCAGGGGATGCTCTGGGATGGGCGCTATCGGATCACCGATGGCGACGGTCTGCATGTGGCTCCATTCGGGGGCGTCGCACGCGATCATCCAGCCGAGGCAGACCCTGATCTGCCCCAGGATCTTCAATTTGCAGCACAATTTGCCGAGCCGGCCCTGTGGCGCGGCGATGCATTGATCGGGGCGGCCCTGGATGCGGATGGAGGGGTCAAGGTCGGTGTACCTGCGCCCTGGGCGACGCTGCTTCCCTCCTTCGACGTTGATGTGGCGAAGGCCCTTATCCGTCTGTTGGGCGGGAAAACTGTTCTCGCCTTGCCTTGAGCGCACCACATTCAGTGACGAAGCTTAACCTAAAGGCGAGCTGGTGCAGTGCTTCGGCTTGGCAAGAAAGCGCCGGCTCCCTATGTTAATTCAGACCATGAAAAACGGACGATCGCCGGGCTACGGCGAGTATGCGGGACTTATATGAATCCGAATTACAGAAACTTTGCGCTCTGGGCGATTATCGCCGTCCTGCTGATTGCGCTCTTCAACCTGTTCCAGGCTCCCCAGCAGCGCGGTGCGACGCGCGATATTGCGTATTCGCAGTTTCTGGAAGAGCTTTCCTCGGGAAGCATTGAATCGGTGACGATCACCGGTGATCGCATCACCGGCACCTATACGGGCAATCGCACACCCTTCCAGACCTACTCGCCGGGCGATCCCTCGCTTGTGCAGCGCCTGGAAGAACGCGGCGTGACGATCAATGCGCGTCCTGAAACCGACGGTTCCAATTCTTTCCTCGGCTATCTCGTGTCGTGGCTGCCGATGATCCTGATCCTGGGCGTGTGGATCTTCTTCATGCGCCAGATGCAGTCGGGCTCGGGCCGGGCGATGGGCTTCGGCAAATCCAAGGCCAAGTTGCTGACGGAAGCCCATGGCCGCGTCACCTTCCAGGATGTGGCTGGCGTCGATGAAGCCAAGGAAGACCTTGAGGAAATCGTCGAGTTCCTACGCGATCCGCAGAAATTCCAGCGTCTCGGCGGCAAGATCCCGCGTGGCGTGCTGCTTGTCGGCCCGCCCGGAACCGGCAAGACGCTTCTTGCCCGCTCGGTGGCGGGTGAGGCCAATGTGCCGTTCTTCACCATTTCTGGTTCGGATTTCGTGGAAATGTTCGTCGGTGTCGGCGCGTCCCGCGTACGCGACATGTTCGAACAGGCCAAGAAGAACGCGCCCTGCATCATCTTCATCGACGAAATCGATGCGGTCGGTCGTCATCGTGGTGCCGGTCTCGGCGGCGGTAACGACGAACGCGAGCAGACGCTGAACCAGCTTCTCGTCGAGATGGATGGCTTCGAGGCCAATGAAGGCATCATCCTGATTGCCGCCACCAACCGTCCGGACGTGCTCGACCCCGCGCTTCTGCGTCCGGGCCGTTTTGACCGTCAGGTCGTGGTGCCGAACCCGGATGTGGCCGGCCGCGAGAAGATTCTCAAAGTGCATGTGCGCAATGTGCCGATGGCGCCGAATGTCGACTTGAAGGTCGTTGCGCGTGGAACGCCGGGCTTTTCCGGTGCCGACCTCGCCAATCTCGTCAACGAGGCTGCTCTGATGGCAGCGCGGCGCAACAAGCGTCTGGTCACCATGCAGGAGTTCGAAGACGCCAAGGACAAGGTGATGATGGGTGCCGAGCGCCGCTCACACGCCATGACCCAGGAAGAAAAGGAACTCACCGCCTATCACGAGGCCGGCCACGCCATTGTCGCACTCAATGTGCCGAAGGCTGATCCTGTCCACAAGGCGACGATCATTCCGCGCGGTCGAGCTCTCGGCATGGTCATGCAGCTCCCCGAAGGCGACCGCTATTCGATGAGCTACAAGTGGATGATATCGCGTCTGGCCATCATGATGGGCGGACGTGTGGCCGAAGAACTCAAATTCGGCAAGGAGAACATCACTTCAGGCGCTTCCTCGGACATCGAGCAGGCGACGAAGCTCGCCCGCGCCATGGTTACGCAGTGGGGCTTTTCCGACGAACTCGGCCAGGTGGCCTATGGCGAGAACCAGGAAGAGGTCTTCCTTGGCCATTCCGTGGCGCGTCAGCAGAACATGTCGCAGGAGACGCAGCAGAAGATCGACAGCGAAGTGCGCCGCCTGATCGACGAAGCCTATGCGACAGCGCGCGATATCCTGACCAAGAAGAAGAAGGGTTGGATCGCCATCGCCGAAGGGCTGCTGGAGTATGAGACGCTTTCGGGCGACGAAATTCAGGCGCTGCTCAAGGGTGAGAAGCCTTCGCGCGATTCCGGCGACGATACGCCCCCGTCTCGCGGTTCGGCTGTGCCAAAGACCGGCACCCGATCCCAGGGGCAGAAGAAGGGTGGCGACGAGCCTGAGGGTGGTATGGAGCCGCAGCCGCAGGGCTGAGCCTGCTCTGTGGACCATATAGCCATTGTTGAGAAAAGCCGTGAACGTCGTTTCGCGGCTTTTTTCGTGCGCAGCCATGTGAGACAGGCCAGATGGCGGGCTCTGGCATCCTGTCTTGTTAATTTGCCTTTAAGTATAATTCGCAAGCAGACGTTTAGTCGAAAAGCGTTACACTGCCTCACAGAATTTGATGCAAACGAGTGCTGCTCTTATGGCAAAGAGTGACTGGGGGATGCCGCTTTGACGAGAAAACCAGACAAAGTGCGCCAGACGGGCAGCAAGGGAAAAATGACAAAAAAATACTTTGGTACCGACGGGATTCGCGGGCGTGCGAACCGGTTCCCGATGACGGGCGAGATCGCGATGAAGGTCGGCATGGCAGCAGGCCTTTCGTTTCAGAACGGGAGCCATCGCCACCGCGTGGTGCTCGGCAAGGATACCCGGCTTTCCGGCTATATGATCGAAAACGCCTTGGTTTCCGGTTTCTGTGCCGCCGGCATGGATGTGTTTCTGTTGGGGCCGATACCCACGCCCGCAGTGGCCATGCTTGTGCGTTCGCTGCGCGCCGATATCGGCGTGATGATTTCAGCTTCCCACAATCCCTATTACGACAACGGTATCAAACTCTTTGGACCCGATGGCTACAAGCTGTCGGACAAGATCGAGGGCCGTATCGAGGCGATGCTCGACAAGGAAGTCGAGTTGGCGCTTGCCGACAATGGCGGACTTGGCCGGGCCAAGCGCGTCGACGGGGTTCACGATCGTTACATCGAATTCGCCAAGCGTACCTTGCCACGCTCCATGTCCCTTTCCGGGCTGCGCATTGTGGTCGATTGTGCCAATGGTGCCGCCTATAAGGTTGCACCTGCCGTTCTCTGGGAACTCGGGGCCGAGGTCGTTGCCATCAATGTTGAGCCCAACGGTGTCAACATCAATGAAGATTGCGGATCCACACATCCTCTCGGCCTCGCCAAGAAGGTGCATGAGGTGCGGGCTGACATCGGCATCGCACTCGATGGCGACGCGGACCGCGTCGTGATCGTCGATGAAAATGGCACGGTGATCGATGGCGACCAGATCATGGCGCTCATCGCGCAATCCTGGCACAAGGCGGGAAAGCTCCAGGGCGGCGGCGTTGTCGCGACAGTCATGTCCAATCTCGGGCTGGAGCGTTTCATGGGGGATCTGAAGCTCGATCTGCACCGCGTAAAGGTTGGTGACCGCTATGTGGTTGAACGCATGCGTGCCAACGGGCTGAACGTTGGCGGTGAGCAGTCAGGTCACGTTGTTCTCTCGGATTTCTCGACCACGGGCGACGGGCTGGTTGCGGCACTGCAGGTGCTTGCCTGCATTAAGCGGGAGAACCGCCCTGCCAGCGAAGTCTGCAAAAAGTTCGAGCCTGTCCCACAGCTCCTGAAGAATGTGCGCATCTCCGGCGGGAAGCCACTCGAATCGGCTCCGGTGAAGTCGGCCATCGCCGAAGCGGAAGCCCGGTTGGGTGGCAAGGGGCGGCTTGTCATCCGGCCGTCCGGCACCGAGCCGCTCATCCGCGTGATGGCGGAGGCGGACGATCCGGCACTGGTTGAGAGCGTGGTCGATGACGTCATCAACGCGATTGCAGACTCCAAGAACGCGGCCTGACGCGACAGAAGAGAGACAGCAGAGACGCCGGCGCTGAGCGCCGGCTTTTTTTTGCGTTTCGCGCGGTTGGCCAAGCTGACACAGGACCGAACTCTAGCCGCCCGGACACCGGATGGCTCATTCCCGATCCGGCCACTTCCCGCAAAACGTGCATGGTGAACGTGGTTAAGGCTTAAGGTTAAGCCGTATTTAACTTTTTTGCTCAAATACTCCCGTCGAGTTGCAATTTGCCACTGTGCCCAGGGGGGCGCGGCAACGCCAAGGATGGGATGTTATGTTGAAGTCTATGAAGGTCTTCGGGGCGGCCTTGCTGCTAAGTGCTCCGACCGCCGGCTATGCTGCGGATCTGTATGAGCCACCGATCATCGAAGCTCCCGAACCTCTGCCGCCGGTGGTCCAGCCGGCCCCGTCCTTTGGCGGCTGGTATATTCGCGGCGACATCGACTACCACTGGTCGAAGCTGCGTGGTACCGAATACATCACCTATGGTCCCGCACCGGGTGGTCTTCGCGGCGGAACAGCCTCGTTCGACACGACCGATCTCAAGGGCGCCATGTCGCTCGGTGCCGGTATCGGCTACCAGATCAACAAGTACCTCCGGACGGACTTGACGGCCGACTATTGGTTCAAGTCCGACTTCACCGGCTCCACCTCCGGCGACTGCGGCGGTAGTCCCTGCGTGTCCACGGACACGTCGGCTTACAGCGCTTGGCTCCTGATGGCCAATGCTTATGTCGATCTCGGCACCTATTACGGCTTCACCCCCTATGTGGGTGCAGGTATTGGTGGCGCCTACATCATGTGGGATGATCTGACGAACTCGATATCGGGCGGCAGCACCACCGTGCATGAGGGCTCCAGCAACTGGCGTTTCGCCTACTCGTTGATGGCCGGTACCTCTTACTGCCTCACCGAAAACCTCAATCTCGATATGGGCTATCGCTTCACGCGCGTCGCAGGCGGCCGCATGTTCGAATATGCGTCTGGCGTTGCACCCGGTTTTGACGACGGCTTCAACGTGCACGAAGCACGTGCCGGTTTGCGGTATCAGTTCGGCGGCAGCTCCAACTGCGCGCAGCCGCAGGTGGTCAGCTACGACCCGCCGCCGTTTGAACCGCCGGTTTACAAATAGAATCAGCGATTTGGCTTTTCGCACCGCCCGGCTTTGCGCCGGGCGGTTTTTGTTTGCGCGGTAACCCGATGTTAGCCTTAACCTCGGCTTAACCCGGATGGTTAACAATGATCTCCAACAGCGGCGGGGGCAGCGTTTATCCGTCGCATTTTGCGGAGTTCGGATTATGCGCACCATCACCCGTCTGTTTGCTTCCTCGGTATGCCTGACGCTGATTTCGATCGGCACGGTTGCTGCCGCTGACTACGATCCACCCATCATCATCGATCAGGCGCCTGATGTGGTGCCGGTGGAGATTGGTAGCGGCTGGTATCTGCGCGGCGATATCGGCTATTCGCTGAAGACAGAAGCGAAGGACCCCTTCACCTATCGGACCTTTGACGGCGCCAGCTATGGGTCAGCTTCATTCGACAATGTTTCGCTGTCCGATAATTTCACCTTTGGTATCGGCGCCGGCTACTCCTTTACAGACTGGCTTCGTGCCGATGTGACACTGGATCGATTCTCAGCCGATTTCAGCGGTTCTACCTCGAGCGCCACTCCATGTCCCGGAAGCCCGGTCGGTACCACCTGTCGTTCTGAAGATTCGTCCGAGGTAACCGGCTATTCGATGCTTCTGAATGGCTATGTTGATCTCGGCACCTTTGTCGGCTTCACGCCTTATGTGGGTGCTGGTGTTGGCTACACCTATCTCCGCTGGGACGATCTGACCAACAGCTCATACTGTGTGGGTGGCGCCTGTGCGTCGCCAGCGCTGGTGGGAACAGCCACGCACTCCGGTGAGTCTGACTGGCGCTTCACCTATGCTCTGATGGCTGGCGTTTCCTATGACTTCTCCAACAATATGAAAGTCGATCTGGGCTATCGCTATCGCAATATCGATGGTGGTGACATGTTTGGTTGGGATGCAGCCACGGCAGGAGCAGGAGCAACCGGCATCCAGGGGACTGACAGCGGCCTTTCCATGCATGAGATCAAGGTTGGCCTGCGCTACGAGCTCTGGTGAGCACAGCCAGACAACCGGCTGAATGATAACGAGACCCCGCTGCCACAGCGGGGTTTCGTCCATTCAGCGAGCTGTCGACCAGCCGAACCAAAGAGCGACGAGTGCGAGCAGCGCGGAAAGCGTACGCCGCGCGATGCGTTCCCGACGCGGATCGGTCAAAAACGGTTGTAGCCGGCTGGCCAATACGACAATCAGACCGTGAATCAGTGTTGCGATGCCCACATAAATCAGCGTCAGAACCAGGGTCTGCGGGGTGAGCGATAGTGACGGATTGACGAAAGTGGGCAGCACCGCAATGTAGAAAACGGCCGCTTTCGGATTGAGCAGATTGGTGACCAGTCCGCGGAGAAAATGCTGTTCGTCCGGCCGGTCGCCCGCCGAGACCACGTCGCTGCCCTGCCGCCACCCATCCCATGCGAGGTAGAGCAGGAACACAACCCCGGCCCAACGCAGAGCCTCATAGAGCAGCATGGATGCCTGGATGATCTGTGCGACACCAAGCGCTGCGACAATACCGACGATGCCGAGCCCTAGCGCGACACCGGCGACGGTGGCAAAACCTGCTCGGCGGCCCTCCGACGCGGATATTAGCGCCAGATAGGCCATGTTGGGACCCGGGGTGAGCTCGATCAGCGTCGATGCCAGAGCGAATGAGGCGATGACGGTCAGATCGAGTTCCCAGAAGGTCATGACATCAGTGGGCTTCATCCCAGTTGTTCGCGGCGCGCGCTTCCACCTGAAGAGGAACGGAAAGCGCGCGCGCTGGCAGAGCCGCGTTCTCCATCACCTCGCAGATGACGGGGATGGCCTTTTCCACCTTGCTCTCCGGCGCTTCGAAGATCAGCTCATCATGGACCTGGAGCAGCATCTGAACGTCTTCGAGGCCTGCATCAGCAAGTGCGTCTTCCATACGGGCCATGGCGCGGCGGATAATGTCGGCTGCCGAGCCCTGGATGGGAGCGTTGATCGCCGCACGTTCGTTGAAAGCGCGCAATTGCGGATTGGATGAGCGAATTTCAGGATAATGCGCGCGCCGCCCGAAGATCGTCTCCACATAGCCGCGTTCCTTTGCCTTGGCCTTGGTGGAATCCATGTAATCCTTGATGCCGGGGAAACGTTCGAAATAGCGTTTGATATAGGCGCTGGCCTCTTCACGCGGAATGCCGAGCTGATTGGCCAACCCGAACGCCGAAATACCGTAGATGATACCGAAGTTGATCGCCTTGGCGCGGCGGCGCACCTCCGGCGGCATGCCCTCAATCGGTACATCGAACATTTCGGAAGCCGTCATGGCGTGAATGTCCAGCCCGTCGGCAAAAGCCTTCTTCAGTTCTGGGATATCGGCGACATGGGCAAGCACACGCAGTTCGATCTGGCTGTAGTCGGCCGAGATCAGCCTGGCGCCCTCAGGTGCCACGAAGGCGGTGCGGATTTTGCGGCCTTCCGTGGTGCGGATCGGGATGTTCTGCAGGTTCGGTTCGGACGATGAGAGGCGTCCAGTCGTGGTGGAAGCAAGTGCGTAAGAGGTGTGCACCCGCTTGCTTTCAGGGTTGATGTAGCCTGGCAAAGCATCCGTGTAGGTGGATTTGAGCTTGGTCACCTGACGCCAGTCGACGATCTTGCGCGGGAGCTCATGGCCCGCGGCTGCGAGGTCTTCGAGCACCTGCGCCGAAGTCGACCATTGGCCGGTCTTGGTCTTGCTGCCGCCCGGCAGGCCCATCTTGCCGAACAGGATCTCGCCAAGCTGCTTGGGTGAGCCGATGGTGAATCGCTCCCCGGCCAGCTCGTAGATTTCATCCTCTATGCCTGCGGCCGTCTGGGCGAAATCGCCGGAAAGCCGCGAGAGAATTTGCCGGTCGACGGCAATGCCGCGATGTTCCATGCGGCTAATTACCGGGATCATGGGCCGTTCAAGCCGTTCATAAACGGAAACGAGGCCTTCAGCGGCAAGTCGCGGTTTCAGCACCTGCCAAAGCCGCAAGGTGATGTCGGCATCCTCGGCGGCGTAGGCGGTGGCCCGCTCCAGTTCGACCATGTCGAATGTCACCTGCTTTCGGCCCGTTCCCGTCAGTTCCTTGTAGGGAATGGGTGTGTGGCCGAGCCAGCGTTCGGAAAGCGCATCCATGCCGTGGCTCACCGTGCCATGGCTGCCGGTTCCGGCATCGAGCACATAGGAGATGAGCATGGTGTCGTCGACACCGACGATCTCCACGCCCAGCCTATACATCAACAGCCAGTCGTATTTGAGGTTCTGGCCGATCTTGAGCACGGCCGGGTCAGCCATGATGGCGCGGATCGCCTCCAGCGCATCCTTCTGTGCAATCTGGTTCTCAATCAGCCCGCCACCCAGGAGATCGCCGTCTCCGCTCTTGTGGTTAAGGGGCACATAGGCGGCGCGACCCGGCCTGGTGGCTAGCGAGAAACCGCACAGCTCCGCCTGCATTGGGTCGAGAGATGTGGTCTCGGTGTCGAAGGCGAGGATACCGGTTTCATAGGCCTCTTCCATCCAGGTTTTCAGTGTGTCCAGATCTCGGATGCATTCGTAGCCGGCGTGATCGAAGGACTGGGCTGCACCTGCTTCAGCGATACTGGCTGCCAGTTTTGCAGGTGTTGCCGTATCATCTGCGCCGGCCTCCGAAGCGGGATCCAGATCCGGACCATGGGCGCTCTCGCCCGCTTCGACCTCCACATGCGCGGCCTCGATCTCCGCCACTTCGGCTCCGGTGGCCTCGGCAACGCGGCGGGTCAGTGTGGAGAACTCCATCGCCTTCAGAAAGCCGATCAGCTTCGGTCCATCGGGTGGAGCCAGCTCGAACGTGTCGATCCCGTGCTCGACCGGTACGTCGATCCTGAGCTTCACCAATTCACGGGAAATGCGTGCCTTTTCGGCGAATTCGATCAGGTTTTCGCGCCTTTTGTTCTGTTTTATCTCATTTGCGCGAGAAAGCAGCGTGTCGAGATCACCATATTCTTCGAGCAGTTGTGCGGCCGTTTTCGGACCGATCCCGGGGACGCCGGGGACGTTGTCCACCGAATCGCCGGTCAGCGCCTGAAGATCGATCATCTTTTCAGGCGGGACGCCCCATTTCTCGATCACTTCCG
Source organism: Nitratireductor sp. ATLC21 (assembly GCF_057196525.1). NCBI lineage: Bacteria > Pseudomonadati > Pseudomonadota > Alphaproteobacteria > Hyphomicrobiales > Phyllobacteriaceae > Nitratireductor > Nitratireductor sp. ATLC21. Next base: position 255,687 of record NZ_JBXUOU010000003.1, read on the forward strand.
GAACCCGGATCTCACGATCCTTCATCGGGTCATACATCGAGACCTGATCGGTGACGAGCTGCATCAGGTCCTTGTCGGAGGAGATGATGGTCGTTTCAGCACCTGCTTCACTCGCCAGCCTGGCATAGGTGGCGATGAGGTCGTCGGCCTCGAAACCCGCCATCTCGATACAGGGAAGATCGAAGGCCTGTGTCGCTTCGCGGATCAGGCCGAACTGCGGCACCAGGTCTTCGGGCGGCTCAGAGCGGTTGGCCTTGTATTCCGGGTAGAGGTCGTTGCGGAAGGTTTTCGAGGAATGGTCGAAAATCACCGCGAAATGCGTCGGTGTGACGCCGACATCCGTGTCACGCGCGTTTTGCAGCAGTTTCCAGAGCATGTTGCAGAAGCCGGCCACGGCGCCGACGGGAAGTCCGTCGGATTTTCGGGTCAGCGGGGGCAGCGCATGATAGGCGCGGAAAATATACCCCGAGCCGTCTACGAGAAAGAGATGATCGCCTTTTTTCATGGCTGTACGGGTAGCGCGGCGGGGGGAGCCTGTCCATGGAAAAGGGGGTGTTCAGCGCCTTTTGGAGAAGCGTGCTGACATGGTCGGACGCGACCTACCGCTTTCTATCACGCGTTTGTTACGAAGATGTAATGTCCGTGCCCTTGAATAGCCACGTTCAGATACGAAATATCAGGAAGCGGCAATTTCCGCCGTTGTCCGGCCTAGGCTCGTCCCCCGCCTTTTCCGGACGAAATAGCGGCAGCCTTATCCCCCCTCTCCGGGCTGCCGCGGTGTTTCAAGCATGGCCGCCGTGGTTTCCCCTCCACCACGGCGGCTCTTGATTTCAGGGGGCTAGGTTCTCCTGCGCTTTCTGCCGTACAGTTCCAATCGATGATGCACGATGTCATAGCCCAGCGCGCGGGCAATCTCCTCCTGCAGTTCCTCAATCCTGTTTGAATGGAATTCGATGACATCACCTGTGTCGATGTCGATCAGATGGTCATGATGATCGCCATCGGCCTGTTCGAAGCGGGCGCGTCCACCTTCGAAGGCATGGCGATGGATGGCGCCCATCTCTTCGAGAAGCTTCATGGTGCGGTAGACAGTGGACAGCGAGATGCTCGAATCCACCGCGGAGGCGCGCTGGAATATTTCCATTGCGTCGGGATGATCGTCCGTCTCCGTCAAAATGCGCAGAATAACCTTGCGTGGCCGGGTAATGCGAACACCGGCGCGGCGCAATTCCTTCTCGTAATCCGGCTTGTGACTGGCGTGCTGATTCATGGAGCAACTATGCGCCAGATGACAACCAGTTGCAAAGATTCCATCTGTTCTCACTCAAGTTCGCTCCCAAGGAATCCATGCCATCTCTGAGTGTGGCGGTTTTTATTGCAAACGATTTGCAATTGCATTGACGAGCCAAGAAATACGTCCTAGCTTCATACGGACACAGTAGTTCGATGTGCCTCAGGGGATATTCATGCGTTTAGCCAAGGGATTGGCCACTTTCATCGTCGCAACACTCACCGCTACCTCCGCCTTCGCTCAGGATGAGCGCTTCAAGGCGGTCACCACCTTCACCGTAATTGCGGATATGGCACGCAACGTTGCGGGCGATGCAGCAGTGGTCGAGTCCATCACGAAACCCAATGCCGAGATCCACAACTACCAGCCGACTCCGGGTGACATTCTGCGGGCGCAGGATGCCGACCTCATTCTGTGGAACGGGCTTAATCTCGAGCTCTGGTTCGAGCGCTTCTTTCGCAATCTCAGGGACGTGCCAAGCGTGGTGGTGTCGGAGGGCGTTGAGCCGATGGGCATTGCTGAAGGTCCCTATACGGGCAAGCCCAATCCCCATGCCTGGATGTCGCCCAGTGATGCGCTGACCTATGTGGACAACATCCGTGATGCGTTTTCGAAATATGATCCGGAGAATGCCGAGATTTACGCGAGGAATGCGGAAGTATACAAAGCGCAGTTCAAAGCGGTTGTGGACCCCATCCGCAAAAGGCTTGAAGCCATTCCCGAGGAGCACCGGGTTCTGGTCACCAGTGAAGGCGCGTTCAGCTATCTTGCCCGCGACTTCGGGCTGAAGGAGCTCTATATCTGGCCCATCAATGCCGACCAGCAGGGCACGCCGCAGCAGGTGCGTCACGTGATCGATCAGATCCGTGAAACCAAGGCTCCGGCCGTTTTCAGCGAGAGCACGGTTTCTCCCGACCCGGCGCAGCAGGTGGCGCGTGAAACCGGTGCGAAATATGGCGGGGTTCTCTATGTCGACTCGCTGAGCGACGCGAGCGGTGAGGTGCCCACCTATCTGGACCTACTGCGTGTCACGAGCGAGACGATCGCCGAAGGGCTGAGTGGGCAATGAACGCACCTGTCATCACCAAAGACAAAAAACCGGCGGCTGAATCCGCCGGTATCGATGTGCAGGATGTGACCGTCACTTATCGCAATGGTCATACGGCATTGCGTGACGCCAGTTTTTCCATCCCGGCGGGGACGATCGCCGCGCTCGTCGGCGTTAATGGCAGCGGCAAATCCACACTGTTCAAGGCGATCATGGGTTTTGTGCCCCTCGCCAGAGGAGAGGTGTCCATTCTCGGCCAGCCGGCAGGCCGTGCGCTCAAGCGCAATGTCGTTGCCTATGTGCCGCAAGCCGAAGAAGTGGACTGGAACTTTCCCGTTCTTGTCGAGGACGTTGTGATGATGGGGCGCTACGGCCACATGAATTTCATGCGCTGGCCGCGCCGGCATGATCATGAAATGGTGGCCTCCGCGCTCGAGCGGGTCGGCATGTCCGATTATCGAAAGCGCCAGATCGGTGAACTTTCCGGCGGCCAGAAGAAGCGCGTCTTTCTGGCACGTGCGCTGGCGCAGGAAGGGCGGGTCATCCTGCTCGATGAGCCGTTCACCGGTGTCGATGTGCGCACGGAAGAATCCATCATCGCGCTTCTGAAGGCCTTGCGCGAGGAAGGGCATGTCATGCTGGTCTCGACGCACAATCTGGGCAGTGTGCCACGCTTTTGTGATCGGACCGTTCTGATCAACCGCACGGTGCTGGCTTCCGGGCTCACACCGGAAGTCTTCACCCGCGCCAATCTGGAAAAGGCATTTGGCGGTGTGCTGCGCCAGTTCACGCTTGGCGGGGCGGATCTGCATGAAGACGCAGAAGAGGATTCCCGCAAGCTTACGGTTCTGACCGATGATGAGCGTCCCTTCGTCATTTATGGCGATGAGGACGGTTCCTCGGAAGCGGGTGACAGGAAATGAGCGCTTCTCTGCTCGAACCCTTCTCCTATGGCTATATGGTCAACGCCATGTGGGTGAGCGCGCTGGTGGGAGGTGTCTGCGCGTTTCTCTCGGCTTATCTGATGCTCAAGGGCTGGTCGCTGATCGGCGATGCGCTCTCGCATTCCATCGTGCCAGGCGTAGCCGGGGCCTATATGCTGGGTCTGCCGTTTTCCATCGGCGCGTTCTTTGCCGGCGGGCTTGCGGCCGGTGCGATGTTCTTTCTCAATCAGCGCACCAAGCTGCGCGAGGATGCGATCATCGGCCTGATTTTCACGTCCTTTTTCGGCCTTGGGCTCTTCATGGTCTCGCTTTCGCCAGCGGCGGTGAACATACAGACGATTGTTCTGGGCAATGTTCTGGCGATCACGCCATCAGACACGTTGCAGCTTGTCATCATTTCCAGCGTCACACTGCTGGTGCTTGCGTTCAAGTGGAAGGACCTGATGGTCGCGTTTTTCGACGAAAACCATGCGCGCTCCATCGGCCTCAACCCGGGCTTTCTGCGGCTCATCTTCTTTACGCTTCTGAGTGCCTGCACGGTGGCCGCCATGCAGACGGTGGGCGCCTTTCTCGTCATCGCCATGGTGGTGACACCGGGGGCGACGGCGTATCTGCTGACGGACCGCTTTCCGCGGCTCGTGGCGATTGCCGTGGCGATAGGCGCGCTCTCAAGCTTTATCGGCGCCTATGCGAGTTATTTCCTCGACGGGGCCACGGGCGGGATCATTGTCGTGCTGCAGACATTTGCATTCTTGACGGCCTTTGTCCTTGCGCCGAAGCACGGGCTTCTCGCTTCGCGCAGGCGGGCGCGTGAAGCGCTGGAAGGCGACATGCGGGAGATGGGCGCATGAGCGGGTTCATCGATGCGCTGATGCTGCCCTTCGCGTTTCCCTTCATGCAGCAGGCCTTCATTATCTCGGTGTTGATTGCCGCGCCCATGGCGCTGCTCTCGTGCTTTCTGGTGCTCAAGGGTTGGTCGCTGATGGGCGATGCGGTCAGCCATGCGGTTCTGCCAGGCGTGGTGGTTGCCTATATTATCGGCATACCGTTGGCGCTCGGCGCTTTCGTGGCCGGCATGACCTGCGTGGTGGGCATCGGCTATCTGAAGGAAAACAGCCGGGTGAAGGAAGACACGATCATGGGGGTGGTCTTCTCCGGCATGTTCGGGCTCGGCCTGCTGCTCTACACCAAAATTCAGACCGAGGTGCATCTCGACCATATCCTGTTCGGCGACATGCTGGGCGTGACGTGGGGAGACATCGCGCAGACGGGGATTATCGCGCTTTTCGTCTGCGTGGCGATCGTGCTCTTTCGCCGGGATCTGCTTCTGAATGCGTTCGACGGACAGCACGCCAAGGCAATCGGCCTGCCGGTGCGGGTGCTGCATTACGGGCTTCTGGCCATCCTCTCGCTGACCATCGTGGCGGCGCTCACGGCGGTGGGGATCATTTTGGCGATCGCGCTTCTGATCGGGCCTGGGGCCGTGGCCTTTCTGCTGGTCAGGCGGTTTGACAGGATGCTGCTGGTCAGCCTGGCGGTGGCGCTGTTCTCGTCGTTCTTCGGCGTTTATCTGAGCTTCTTCTTCGATAGCGCGCCGGCGCCGACAATCGTGCTTTTGATGACGGGGCTGTTCCTGGTTGCGTTCGTCTACACGCTGCGCCGCAATGCGCGTGAAGATGCGGCGCGGGAGGTGGACGGCAACGAACTGGGCGTGGGGCGATGAAGCTTGTCGGTACGGCGCCAGGCACCCTCGCCCTTCGACGAGCTCAGGATGAGGTTTGCTGGAAGCTCCGTGCCTTCTTCAAACGTGAAACGAGCACGCAGAAATATACACCCTACGTAGCGCTACCGCTTTTCTGAGCGGGTTAAAGAGCCCTCATCCTGAGCTTGTCGAAGGGCGAGGGCGCTTGGCTCCGGAGCAATGTGCTTGCGCCGAGCGTCGTTGGGCTAATCGGGCAGGACCGCCGTGGCCTCGATTTCCACCTTCGCTTCGTCCTCGATGAGCGCGGTGACCTGAACCACGCTCATGGGCGGGAAGTTGCGGCCCATGACGGAGCGATAAGCCTCGCCCAGTTCGCGCAGGCGGGTGGAATAGGCCTGCTTGTCGGTGATGAACCAGGTGAGCCGCACCACATGCTCAGGCCCGGCGTCAGCTTCTTTCAAAAGCGTGACGATGTTTTCCAGCGCTTGCCTGACCTGACCGATGAAATCGTCCGTCTCGAACACCTGTTCGCTGTTCCAGCCAATCTGGCCTCCAAGAAAAATGGTGCGGCCCTTTGCGATCACTCCATTGGAATATCCCTTGGCGGGAACCCAGTTCTCGGGCTGGAGAATCTGGTGAAGCGGGACAGTCATGCTATTTCCTTCATACTTGGTAGAAACAGGCGTGGTCACACGCCGAGAAAGCGCTCCTGGATCTCATCCGTGAGTGCTGAGGGTGCACCGGTCCATGCGGTGCGGCCTTTTTCGAGAATGACGCAGCGATCCGCCACGGGCAAAAGCTCGCTCAGCGTCTTGTCGACGATCAGGATCGACTGGCCTTCCGCGCGGATGGCGCGGATGGCGCGCCAGATATCCTGACGGATCACCGGGGCAAGCCCTTCGGTCGCCTCGTCGAGAATGAGCAGGCGCGGATTGGTGGCCAGCGCCCGGCCAATGGCGAGCATCTGCTGCTCGCCGCCAGAAAGTGTGCGCGCATATTGATCACGCCGCTCCGCCAAGCGCGGGAACAGCGCGTTCACGCCATCGAGCGTCCACTTGCCCGGACGGGCAGCGGCGAGGACGTTTTCTTCCACCGTCAGGTTCGGGAAGCAGCGGCGACCTTCCGGCACCAGCCCGACACCCAGCCGCGCGATGCGGTGCGGCTTGAGGCGCATGATATCTTTGCCGGCAAAGTTTATGCTGCCTGACTGTGCGGGCGTGAGGTGGCAGACGGAGCGGATCGTCGTCGTCTTACCCATGCCGTTACGGCCCATCAGCGCCACTGCCTCGCCTTCCTCGACCGAAAGATCGACGCCGAAGAGCGCCTGCGATTTTCCGTAGAAGGTTTTCAGATCCCGGATGTCGAGCAGCTTCATGCGCCGTCTCCCAGATAGGCTTCGCGCACGGCGGGATGATTGCGGATGTCGTCCACCGTGCCGGTGGCGATGATGCGCCCATAGACGAGGACCGAGATGCGGTCGGCAAGGGCGAAGACGGCGTCCATGTCATGCTCGATCAGGAGGATCGGCGCTTCGGCTCGAAGGCCATCAAGGAAACCGGTGAGCGAGTGCGAGCCCTCCGGCCCCATGCCGGCCATGGGCTCATCCAGCAGAAACGCCTTTGCGCCGAGCGCCAGGGCGATGGCGATTTCGAGCTGGCGGCGTTCGCCGTGGGAAAGCTCGGCGGCGGGCACGTCGGCGCGGTCCGACAGGCCGACGCGGGCGAGCGCTTCATGAGCGGGCTCAGTCAGGCTCGTGTCGTGCATGACGGGTTTGAAGAAACGGAAGCTGGAACCCTGTCGCGCCTGCACCGCGAGCATCACATTGCGCAGGGCGGAAAATTCGGGCGCCAGCGAGGAAACCTGAAATGTGCGCCCCATGCCAAGCCGTGCGCGGGCGGCCACATCGAGCGGTTTCACATCGCGGCCCTCGAAGCGGATTTCGCCGCTGTCCGGCTTCAGCGAGCCGGCAATCTGATGAATGAGGGTCGATTTGCCGGCACCGTTCGGGCCGATCAGGGCGTGGATTTCACCCGGCCTGAGATCGAGGCTCACGCCATCAGTCGCCTTCAGCGCGCCGAAGCTTTTCTTCAAGTCGCGGATGTCGAGGATCGGTTCAGCCATGCCGCGCCCTCCCGGCCAAGAGGCCCATTACGCCGCCGCGGGCAAACAGCACCACGGCCAGAAGGATGAGGCCGAGGAAAAACTGCCAGTGCTCGGTGATGCCGCCCAGCGCGAACTCGAAAAGGACGTAGACGATGGCCCCGGCCAGTGGTCCGGCCAGACGTCCGACACCGCCGATGATAATCAAAACGATCAGCTCGCCCGACATGTGCCAGGAGAACATGGAGGGGCTGACAAAGCGGTTGAGGTCTGCGAAGAGCGCGCCGGCAAGGGCGGTCATCATGGCGGAGATGACGAAGGCCACCAAACGCATCCTGAACGGGCCGATGCCGACGGCGGCAAGCCGCGTATCGTTCTGTCGCCCGGCCTGAAGTGCAGCACCGAAGCGGGAATCCCGTATCAGCGCGAAAAAGACGAGGCCGATCACCAGAAGGCCAAAACAGATGAGGAAGAAGCTCATCGGGGCGAGTGTGTTCGTGCCGGGGAAGGTGTTGCGGACATAGATCGACAGACCATCCTCGCCTCCATAGGCGGGCCAGGAGATGGCGAAATAGTAGATCATCTGCGCGAAGGCTAGGGTGATCATGATGAAGTAGACGCCGGAGGTCCTGAGAGAAATCAGGCCGATCAGGACGGCGATGAGCCCGGCGGCGATGGCGCCGGCGATCCAGATCACGATCATCTGGTTGGTGCCGGGAAGGCCGAAGGCAAGCGGCTCGCTGTTGAAGGCGTGGGTAGCGAGAATGCCCGCCGCATAGCCGCCAATGCCGAAGAAGGCGGCATGGCCGAAGGAGACCAGACCGCCGAGGCCGAGCGCGATGTTGAGCCCGGTGGCGGCGAGGCCGAGGATCGCCATGCGGGTTGCCAGGGTGATGTAGAAGGTCTCGCCCATCGCCTGCGCGATGAAGGCGGCGGCGAGGAGGCCGGCGACGATGAGGATGCTGAAGACTGTTTCGCGTGTCATGTGCGGCCCCTCACGCATTCGCCGCGAACAGGCCCTGGGGCCTGAAAGCGAGGATGAGGGCCATGACGATGTAGATCAGCATGGAGGCGAGCGCTGCGCCGACGGTTGCGGCTTCGGAATTGGGCATGAACAGGCCGAAGACATGCGGCAGCAGAAAGCGGCCCAGCGTTTCTGTCAGCCCCACCAGAATGGAACCGACCAGCGCACCCTTGATGGAGCCGATGCCGCCAATGACGATGACCACGAAAGCGAGGATCAGCACCGGTTCGCCCATGCCCACCTGCACCGACTGAAGCGCGCCCACCATGGCGCCGGCCAGACCGGCAAGGGCGGCACCCAGCGCGAAAACCAGCGTGTAGAGCGTGCCGATGTCGATGCCGAGTGCGCCGATCATTTCGCGGTCGGATTCACCGGCGCGAATGCGCATGCCGAGCCGCGTCTTGCCGATCAGGAGATAGAGTCCCACGGCCACCGCAATGCCGACGCCGATCACTGCGAGACGGTAGATGGGGTATTGCGCGCCACCGGGCAGGTGCACCGCGCCGGAAAGAAGCTGCGGAATGTCGAGATAGAGCGGGAAGGAGCCGAAAACCCAGCGCGTGCCCTCGGAGAAGATGAGGATCAGCGCGAAGGTGGCGAGCACCTGGTCGAGATGGTCGCGTTCATAGAGCCGTCTTATGACGAGGATTTCGACGAGCGCGCCGGCGGCGGCTGCGGCGGCAAGGCTGGCGACAAGTCCCAGCCAGAAGGAGCCGGTCGCTGCGGCCACGGTCGCGCAGGCAAATGCGCCGACCATGAAGAGCGAACCATGCGCAAGGTTGATGAGCCCCATGACGCCGAAGATCAGCGTCAGGCCGGCGGCCATCAGGAACAGCATCACGCCGAACTGCAGGCCATTCAGGATTTGCTCTATGAGAAGGGTCAGGGACACGGGGAATTTTCACCGTCTGGTTTTTGGGGAGGAGCGCTGCGTGGACGCCTCCCTCTCCCCGTTCACGGGGAGAGGGTGAGGGTGAGGGGCTGCGCCATGATCTGCAAACATGGGCGCCCGCCCCTCATCCGCCTGCCGGCACCTTCTCCCCGCCAGCGGGGAGAAGGAGGCTGTCCTACATCTTGCACTCGGCCGCGTAGGCGTCCTTGTGATCGGTGAATGCGGTGGCCACGATCTTGTTGGTCAGCGTGTCGCCGTCCTTTACCACCTCGCGGACATAAAAATCCTGGATTGGGTGGTTGTTGGTGTTGAAGGAGAATTTTCCGCGAACGGAATCAAAATCCGCTTCCTTCAACGCCGCGCGGAAGGCGTCCTTATCCTTCACGCTTGCCTTTTCGGCGGCGGAGAGGATCAGATTTGCCGTATCATACCCCTGCGCGGCATAGACGGAGGGCAGGCGGCCATAGGCTTCCTTGAAGCCTTCGACGAAAGCCTTGTTGGCCTCATTGTCGAGATCATAGGCCCAGGAGGCGGTGTTTTTCACCCCAAGCGCCGCATCGCCAATGGCGGGCAGCACATCCTGGCTGAAGGAGAAAGCAGGTCCCAGCAGCGGCAGGCCGACGCCCGACTGGGCATACTGCTTGGTGAAGGCAATGCCCATGCCGCCCGGCAGGAAGATGAACACCGAATCCGCACCCGATGCGCGGATCTGGGCGATCTCGGCGGCATAGTCCGTCTGACCGAGCTTGGTGTAGACCTCACCCGCCAGTTCACCCTTGTAGAAGCGCTTGAAGCCGGTCAGCGAATCTTTGCCGGCCGGATAGTTGGGCGCCATGATGAAGGTCTTCTTGTAGTCCTTGTTGGCGGCCTCGCCCATCGCCTCGTGGAAATTGTCGTTCTGGTAGGCGACGTTGAAATAGCTCGGGCTGCAACCGGCACCGGCCAGCGCCGAGGGGCCGGCATTGACCGACAGATAGATCACATCCTGCGCCGTGGCCGACGGCACGACCGCCATGGCGAGGTTCGACCAGATGATGCCGGTCATCAGGTCCACCTTGTCGCTCTGGATCATCTTGTCGGCGATCTGGACCGCAAGTTCCGGCTTCTGGGCGTCGTCTTCAATAACGACATCGACTTCCTTGTTGCCGGACTGCTCGATGGCGAGCATGAAACCGTCGCGGGCATCAATGCCAAGGCCTGCGCCGCCGCCCGAAAGCGTGGTGATCATGCCGATCTTGATCGGTTCTGCGAATGCGTTTCCGGCGACGCTTGCCGAAAGGGCAAGCAGGCTTGCTGCAAGTAGCTTTCTCATGTGTGGTCTCCCAATCGTTCCCTTGTCATTGACGCCACGATCCGCGGCTTTGTTACCCGTGCCCCGCTACATGTCCGTTCGAACTCTCCAGAGCTCGGGGAATAGTTCCACATCCAGCATCTTGCGCAAGTAGGAAACGCCGGATGTGCCGCCGGTCCCGCGTTTCAGCCCGATGATCCGTTCGACGGTGGTCACGTGGTTGAAGCGCCAGCGGCGGAAATAGTCTTCGAAATCAATCAGTTTTTCGGCCAGCTCGTAAAGCGCCCAATGTGCATCGGGTCGCGCATAGACCGCCTTCCATGCGGCCTGAACCTGTTCATTGGACTCGCGCTTCTCACGCCAGCTCGTCCGCTCCGCATCGGGGCCAATGTCGAAACCGTTGCGCGCCAGAAGCTGCAGCGCCTCGTCATAGAGGCTGGGCTCGGCCAGAATCTCTTCAAGCCGCGCCGTAATCTGCGGCAGATCGGAGTGCGGCTTGAGCATGGCAAGATTTCTATTGCCGGCCAGAAACTCGATGGAGCGATATTGCCACGACTGGAAGCCCGAGGACTGGCCAAGCGCATCGCGGAAGGTGGAATACTCGCTGGGCGTCATGGTGCGCAGCACGTCCCAGGCGCTGTTCAACTGCTCGAAGATGCGTGCCACGCGGGTCAGCATCTTGAAGGCCGGGCGCAGGCGGTCTTCGGCGATGGCAGCGCGTGCGGAGCGGATCTCGGTGATGGCGAGTTTCATCCAGAGCTCGGAGGTCTGGTGCTGGATGATGAACAGCAGCTCATCACGCGCCTCAGACAGGGGTTCCTGCGCATCGAGGATCTTTTCCAGATGCAGATAGTCGCTGTAGGACATGGGCGGCTTGATATCCGCTGCCCTGTCGTCGTCGAGCTCCGGCTGGCTTGCCATGGTCAGTTTTTCTCCCGCAGGCGGAAACGCTGGATCTTGCCCGTCTCGGTCTTCGGCAGAGCGTCCAGAAACTTGATGGAACGTGGATACTTGTAAGGCGCGATTGCTGCCTTCACGTGGTCCTGAAGGCGTTTCACAGTGAGCTCATCGCGCGCGACCCCTTCGGCCAGAACCACATGGGCTTCGACAATCTGTCCGCGCTCCTCGCTCGGTGCGCCGATGACGGCGCATTCCATGACGTCGGCATGGGCAAGCAATGCCGCTTCCACCTCGGGACCGGCGATGTTGTAGCCGGCAGAGACGATCATGTCGTCGGAGCGGGCTGCGAAATGGAAGCGGCCGTCTTCATCCTGATAAAAGCTGTCGCCCGTCAGATTCCAGCCGTCACGGACATACTCCTTCTGCCGTTCGTCGGCCAGATAGCGGCAGCCGGTCGGGCCGCGCACGGCCAGACGCCCGGTCTCGCCGCGCGGCAGTTCGTTCATGTCTTCGTCCACGATGCGCGCTTCATAGCCGGTCACCGGGCGGCCCGTGGTGGCGGGATGGCGATCATCGAAACGGTTGGAGATGAAGATATGCAGCATCTCGGTGGCGCCAATACCGTCGAGGATCGGTTTGCCGGTCTTTTGCGTCCACGCCTCGAACACGGGGCCAGGCAAGGTCTCGCCCGCTGAAACCGCAACGCGGAGCGAGGAAAGATCCGCGCCCTCGTCCATCGCCGCCATCATGGCGCGGTAGGCGGTGGGAGCAGTGAAGCTCACCGTGGCACGGTATTTTTCGATGATCTCGATCATGTTGGGCGGGGTGGCGCTTTCGAGCAGTGTCGCCGTTGCGCCAAAACGCAAGGGAAAGATCGCCAGACCGCCAAGCCCGAAGGTGAAGGCGAGCGGTGGCGAGCCGACGAAAACGTCCTCGGGCGTGACCTGAAGGACTTCCTTTGCATAGGCATCGGCGATGATCAGCAGATCGCGATGGAAATGCATGGTCGCCTTGGGCGTGCCGGTGGTGCCGGAGGTGAACCCCAGAAGCGCGACATCGTCACGACCGGTTTTGACGGCATCGAACTGAACAGGCTTGTCGAGGGCGATGCGGTCGAGTTCGGCGTCGAAATTGGCGGTGCCGTCGAAGCCGACGACCTTTTTGAGGAACTTGCTCTCCTTCGCGCAGGCGACGAGCTCGTCCTTGATGCGCGTGTCGCACAGGGCAAGACCGATCTCGGCCTTGTCGACGATCTTGGCGAGCTCGCCGGCGCGCAGCATCGGCATGGTGTTGACCACCACTGCGCCGGCTTTTGTGGCGGCCAGCCAGCAGGCGACCATGGCGGGGTTGTTGGCCGAGCGGATGAGGATGCGGTTGCCCGGCTTGACGCCGTAATCCTCGACCAGCGCGTGGGCGAGGCGGCTCGTCCAGTCCGCCAGTTCCTTGTAGGTGCGGCGGCGGCCATTGCCGATCAGCGCCACACGGTCGCCGAAACCGCGCTCGACCATGCGGTCGGTCAGTTCGACGCCGGCATTCAGATAGTCGGGGTATTCAAAACCATCGAGCTGGAATTTTGGCCATTGATCCACGGGCGGGAGGTTATCCCGCGCAAATGTGTCTGTGTGACCCGTCGGTCCGAGCATGTGTTCACCCTCATTTTATCTGCCGTGCAATGACGACTTTCTGGACGTCTGATGCGCCCTCATAAATGCGGAGCGCCCTGATCTCCCGGTAAAGGCTCTCCACGATATGCCCGCGGCGCACACCATCGCCGCCATGAATTTGCACCGCCTTGTCGATGACCTGTTGCGCGCGGTCGGTGGCAAACAGTTTTGCCATGGCCGCTTCGCGGGTCACGCGCGGCGCGCCCATGTCCTTGGTCCATGCGGCGCGGTAGATGAGAAGGGCCGCGGCATCCACATCCAGCGCCATGTCCGCGATGTGGCCCTGCACCATCTGCAGGTCAAACAGCGGTGCGCCAAAAAGCTCGCGGCTGCCTGCCCGGTCCAGTGTTTCGTCCAGCGCGCGGCGTGCGAAGCCGAGTGCGGCGGCACCCACAGTTGAGCGGAACACATCGAGCACCGACATGGCGATCTTGAAGCCTTCGCCCGGCTTGCCGATCAGTGCGGAGGCCGGCACGCGCACATCGTTGAAAGAGAGCCGCGCCAACGGATGCGGCGCGATCACGTCCAGACGTTCTGCGACCTCCAGCCCCGGCGTGTCCGCAGGGACGAGAAAGGCGGAGATGCCCTTCGCGCCCGGCGCTTCGCCGGTGCGGGCAAAGACCGTGTAGAGATCGGCGATGCCACCATTGGAAATCCAGGTCTTTTCGCCTGAAAGCACATAATCATCGCCATCGCGGGTGGCGGTCATGTCCATGTTTGCGACGTCCGAACCGGAGCGTGGCTCGGAAAGGGCGAAGGCGGATATAGCCTTGCCGGCGCGGGTCCTGTCGAGCCATCGCTGCTGTTCGGGCGTGCCGAACAGGCTGATCGCGCCGGTGCCGAGCCCCTGCATGGCGAAGGCGAAATCGGCCAGCCCGTCATGACGGGCCAGCGTTTCGCGCGTCAGGCAAAGCGTGCGCACATCGAGCGGGCCGGGATTGGCGGTGTCGAGCGCGGTGGGCTTCAGGAAGCCGGCTTCGCCGAGCCGCGCAACGAGGTCGCGGCAGGCGGCGTCCACATCGCTGTGGTCGACGGGGAGGTTTTGGGCGCACCATGCGTCGAGTTTATCGGCCCAGTCGCGGTGGCGCTGTTCGAAAAAGGGCCAGTCGAGGAAGGAGCGGTCAGGCATCAATCCCCCTCAAATACCGGTTTTTCCTTGGCGACGAACGCCCGGTACGCCCGCTCGAAATCCTTTGTCTGCATGCAGATGGCCTGGGCCTGGGCTTCTGCCTCGATGGCCTGTTCGAGACCCATCGACCATTCCTGATTAAGCTGCGTCTTGGTGATGCCGTGCGCAAAGGTCGGCCCGGCAGCGATCCGCGAGGCCGTGGACAACGCTTCCGCTTCCAGTGCGTCGGTGGCCACGAGCCGGTTATAGAAACCCCAGCGCTCGCCTTCTTCGGCGCTCATGGAGCGGCCGGTGTAAAGCAGCTCCGCCGCACGGCCCTGACCGATGATGCGGGGCAGCATGGCGCAGGCGCCCATGTCGCAGCCGGCGAGCCCGACGCGGGTGAACAGGAAAGCCGTCTTCGCCTCCGGTGTGGCGAGCCGCATATCCGAAGCCATGGCGATGATCGCCCCGGCCCCCACCGCCACGCCGTCGACCGCCGAAACGATCGGCTTGTTGCAGGCGATCATGGCCTTGACCAGATCGCCGGTCATGCGCGTGAAGGCGAGCAGGCCCTTCATGTCCATATCGACCAGCGGGCCGATGATGTCGTGCACATCTCCACCCGAGCAGAAATTGCCGCCATTGGGCAGGAACACCACGGCATCCACATCATCCGCATAGGGCAGGGCGCGGAATGTGTCGCGAAGTTCCGCGTAGGACTCGAAGGTGAGCGGATTCTTGCGGTCTGGCCGGTCGAGCTGGATCAGCGCGACATTGCCTTCCATACGCCAGATGAAGTGTTTCGGTTTCAGGCCTGCCATCGTGCTCATACGCCGCCCTCCCAATTGCTTTCGAATGTCTTGAGTGTGCCGGCGAGCGCCCGTGCCTCATCCTCCGGCAGACTGCCGAGAAGCTCGTCGACCCAGCGCTCATGCGCTTCGGCCATCGCCGCGAAGGCTTCCTTGCCGGCCGGTGTCAGCTTGATGATGGAGGTGCGGCGGTCGCCATCGCGCTTGGTGCGACTGGCCAGACCATCCGTTACCAGGCGTTCCACGATGCCCGTCACATTGCCGTTCGAGACCAGAAGGAAGCGCGATATGTCGCTCATCGCCATGCCTTCGGGAGCGCGATCAAGCGCGGACAGCACATCGAAGCGGGGCAGGGTCGTGTCGAAGCGGGTCTTGAGCCTTTCGCGCAGAACGGCTTCGATGAGGCGCGAGGCGCGCAGAATCCTGATCCAAAGGCGCAGGCGTTCCTTTGCCGGTGCGCCGCTGCGGACGGAAGCCAGGGGGGCGCTTACCATGTTTCACCTCCAGATATGGAAATCGACTGGCCGGTGACCGACGAGGCGGCCGGACTGACGAGCCACAATGCCGCCGCCGCCACTTCATCCGGCTGGATCAGCCGGCCATGGGGATTGGCTTCGACAAAACCCTTGCGGGCTTCTTCGTGGCTGCGCCCGGTCTTCTCGACCACGCGCTCGATGGATTCTTCCAGCATCTCGGTTTCGACATAGCCCGGGCAGATGGCATTGACCGTGACGCCGGTCTTGACCAGCTCCACGGAAAGCGCCCGCATGAGCCCGATGACGCCGTGCTTCGATGCGACATAGGGCGCGACATAGGCATAGCCCTTGAGGCCAGCCACGGAGGCGACGAAGATGATGCGTCCGCTGCCGCGTTTTGCCATGGGAGAAAGGGCGGGCTTCACTGTGAGGAACGCGCCGGTCATGTTGACGTCGAGGATGCGGTTCCAGTCTTCGAGCTTCGTGCGATGGGCGGGCGCGCTGGATGCGGTGCCTGCATTGGCAATGACGATGTCGAAGGGGCCACGGGCGTCTTCCGCCGTTTCATAGAGGGCCTGCATGGAGGCTTCGTCGGTTACATCGGCGGTCAGGGGGTGGATGCGTTCATGCCGCGCGGCGACTTTTTCGAGAGGCTCGGCCCGCCGCCCACAGATTGTAACGTTGATGCCGGCTTCCGCGAGGGAGAGCGCAATCGCTTCGCCGACGCCCGTTCCGCCGCCTGTCACGAGTGCGTGGCGTGAACTGGTCATTGTGCTGGCCTTTTCCTTGAAGTCTGGCGATGCCCCTCATCCGCCTGCCGGCACCTTCTCCCCGCACGCGGGGAAAAGGACGAAGCGGCGACGTCTATGCCCCCTTCTCCCCGTTCGCGGGGAGAAGGTGAGGATGAGGGGCAGAGCCGGCATTCGGAAAACATCGTCACACCTTCCCCGTCATCTGTTCGGCCCGCTCGGCGAGCCGGTAGAGCTGATCGCGGCCTGGCAGATAGGGATCGGGCCAGGTTACGCCGCGATCACCGAGTGTTGCCGCAGCGTGGAGCGTCCAATAGGGATCGGCCAGATGCGGGCGGGCGAGGCAGACGAGGTCGGCGCGGCCGGCCATCAAGATCGAATTGACGTGGTCGGGCTCGTAGATATTGCCGACGGCCATGGTCGCCATGCCGGTCTCGTTGCGGATGCGGTCGGAGAAGGGCGTCTGGAACATGCGTCCATAGACGGGGCGGGCGCGCTTCGAGGTCTGGCCTGCCGAGACGTCGCAGATGTCGACGCCGGCTTCCTGCAGCATGCGGGCGATCTCGACGGCCTCCTCCGGCGTCACGCCTTCATCGCCGACCCAGTCATTGGCAGAAATGCGCACCGAGATGGGTTTGTCGTCGGGCCAGACAGCCCGCACCGCATGGAAGATCTCCAGTGGAAAGCGCATGCGGTTCTCAAGGCTTCCGCCATATTCATCCTCGCGCCGGTTGGTGAGCGGCGATATGAAGGACGACAGGAGATAGCCATGGGCGCAGTGCAGTTCGAGCATGTCGAACCCGCAACGCTCGGCCATTTCAGCAGCGGAAACGAACTGGTCGCGCACCATGTCCATATCGGCGCGATCCATGGCCTTGGGTGTCTGGTTCTTTTCTGACCAGGACACATCGGAGGCAGCCAGAAGCGGCCAGTTGCCTTCTTTCAACGGCGCGTCCATTTCCTCCCAGCCAAGCTGGGTGGAGCCCTTCGGACCGGAATGGCCGATCTGCGCGCAGATCTTCGCATCCGTTTCCCGATGAACGAAATCGACGATGCGTGTCCACGCGGCTTCGTGCTCGGGCTTGTAGAAGCCAGGGCATCCGGGCGTGATGCGCCCCTCGGGGCTGACACAGGTCATCTCAATATAGACAAGGCCTGCGCCGCCTTTGGCGCGCTCGCAATAATGCACCATGTGCCAGTCGGTCGGGCAGCCGTCGACAGCCTTGTACTGGGCCATGGGTGAGACCACGACGCGGTTTTTCAGCGTAAGACCGCGCAGCTTGTAGGGCGCGAACATGGGCGGGCGGGGGGCATTGTCTTCGGCACCGGCCTGCTGCTGGAACCAGCTTTCGGCGCCTGAGAGCCATTCGGGGTCGCGCAGGCGCAGGTTCTCATGGCTGATGCGCTGCGAGCGGGTGAGCAGCGAATAGTTGAACTGCACCGGATCGAGATCGAGATAGCGCTCCACCTCCTCGAACCATTCCAGCGAGTTGCGCGCCGCCGACTGAAGACGCAGGACTTCCAGACGCCTTGCATCCTCGTATTTGTCGAAGGCTTCCTTCAGCGTCGGCTCGGTGTGGAGATATTCGGCCAGGGCAATGGCACTCTCGAGCGCCAGCTTGGTGCCTGAGCCGATGGAGAAGTGGGCGCTGGCGGCGGCGTCGCCCATCAGCGCGATGTTTTCGTGCGACCAGCGCTCGCAAAGGACACGCGGGAAGTTGATCCACGCTGACCCGCGAATGTGGTTGGCATTGGTCATCAGGCTGTGGCCACCCAGATGATCCTTGAAGATCCGCTCGCAGACGGCGATGGATTCCTGCTGGCTCATCTCGCCAAAGCCGAATTTCTCCCAGGTCTCCGGGCCGCATTCCACGATGAAGGTCGCGGTGTCGTCGTCGAACTGGTAGGCGTGTGCCCAGACCCAGCCATGCTCGGTCTTTTCGAAGATGAAGGTGAAGGCGTCGTCGAATTTCTGATGCGTGCCGAGCCAGACGAACTTGCACTTGCGCACGTCGATGTCGGGCTTGAACACATCCGCAAATGTGGTGCGGGTCTTGGAGTTCAAGCCATCGGCCGCCAGCACCATGTCGTATTCGGCCATGAAGGGGCGGGGGTCGTCGATCTCAGTCTGAAACTGGAG
This sequence comes from Nitratireductor sp. ATLC21, assembly GCF_057196525.1. Lineage (NCBI taxonomy): Bacteria > Pseudomonadati > Pseudomonadota > Alphaproteobacteria > Hyphomicrobiales > Phyllobacteriaceae > Nitratireductor > Nitratireductor sp. ATLC21. The sequence goes on from NZ_JBXUOU010000003.1 coordinate 273,828, forward strand.
ATTGATGCCAAGCTCGCGGGCGCGTTCCTGCAGGAGGATGAGGAGGCGCATGCGGCCGATGCCACAGAAACCGTGTCCCGTTGAGAGGGTGCGCACGCCCTGGTGCACCACGGCGATGTCGTCCCAATAGGCGAAATGTTCGCGGATGCGTTCGGCGCTTACCGGATCGTTTTCAGCCAGATTGTCGAGGGTCTCGTCGGAAAGAACCACGCCCCAGCCGAATGTGTCGTCTGGCTTGTTTCGTTCAAAAACCGTGATGTCGTGAGCCGCATTCCGCAGCTTCATCGAGATTGCGAAGTAGAGGCCTGCCGGGCCCCCGCCGAGAACAGCAACTTTCATGCTCGCGCTCCTTCCTCCCAGGATCGCTTAACACCTGGCCTTATAAGCTCGGAGCATTGCACCGGAGAAACGATATTTCAAGTATGAAATTTTAAGGTTGAAATATATCCGGTCTGGACGCAGTCTACACGACGCAGTGTGATGATGACAGAATACCCCGGCAAGGCCAAGCAGGGTGTTTCGGCATCGGCAGATGGAGGGGCGCGTGTTCTATCATCAGATCAACGATTGGGACGATGCTTATGCCAATGGAGCAAACATCCCACGAGGAGACCGATGGCCTGGCGTTTGGGTAGAACCCGCGCAGGCCTATCGCGATGGGCTTTCGGCTGCAGGACGCGCCGAACTCGACCTGCCCTATGGCGATGGTGCGCGCAATCGGTTTGATCTTTTCCTACCGGAGGGCAAGCCAGCCGGGCTCGTGGTCTTCATCCATGGTGGCTTTTGGTTGAAGCTCGACAAAAGCTACTGGTCGCATCTGGCTGCCGGCGCGGTGGATAGTGGTTACGCGGTTGCCATGCCGTCCTACACGCTGTGCCCCGAAAATTCGATCTCAGGCATCGTGCGCGAGATCGGCGATGCCGTGTGTGCCGCGGCAAAGCGCGTTGATGGCCCCCTCATCCTGACCGGACATTCGGCAGGCGGTCATCTCGCATCCCGCATGGCGTGTGAGACGTCGCCCCTGCCCGCAGAGGTGCGGGCACGCCTTCGTCATGTTCTGTCCATTTCCGGGGTGCATGATCTGCGTCCGATGATCAACACCGCCATGAACGAGAATCTTAAGATCACGCCTGAAGAGGCGCGGGCTGAAAGCCCGGCCTTGCTGGCGCCTTTGCCAGGCGTCAGGCTGACTTGCTGGGTCGGAGCTTCGGAGCGAAGCGAATTCCTGCGCCAGAATGCGTTGCTTGCGAATGTCTGGATCGGTCTTGGCGCAAACACGGCCGCTGTGGAAGAACCAGACCGTCATCATTTCGATGTCATTGACGGCCTCGCGGATTCCGACCATCAGATCGTCCGCTGTCTGTTGACAGCGTAAGTCTGTGGGCCAAGTCTGGCCAGATCCTGTTTAGAATCCGCTCCATGGAGCCCCTATGAGACCTGTTTTCGTTCAATTGCGCTGCAAGCCCGGCAAGACCTATGAGGTGGCCGATGAACTCTACAAGCGCGAAATCGCCTCCGAACTTTACTCCACCAGTGGCGATTACGACCTCCTCATGAAGGTCTATATCGATGATGGCGTGGATATCGGCAAATTCGTCAGTGAGAACATTGCCAACGTGCCGGGTATTCGCCGCTCGCTCACCACGTTGACCTTCAAGGCGTTCTAGAAAACAAACGCCTTGGCGCGGGGTCTCTCTTGCGATACGAACCAACAATCTAAATCGGTTCGCATCTGGGAGGCGTCGGTGAAACGGTCGAAAGTCAATGAGATTCTGCGTGAGGGCGATGCATTCATCCGCTCGTTCGGCTACGTGATGCCGCCCTTCGCGGATTGGACTCCCGATGAGATGAAGCGGAGGCGCGATTCGATCGGCGGGATCGTGGACGCAAGCCTTGGCTGGGACATTACCGATTATGGCCGTGGCGATTTTGATCGATGCGGACTTTTCCTGTTCACGGTTCGCAACGGCAATCAGGAAGATTTGAAGCACGGGCGAGGCATGCTTTATGCCGAGAAAATCATGATCTCCCGGCGGGACCAGCTCGCACCGATGCATACGCATGCGATCAAGGCTGAAGACATCATCAATCGCGGCGGCGGTACGCTTTGCCTGGAACTGTTTGCCTCGGATGCCGAGGGAAACATTGATAGGACAGCACCTGTCAGTGTGCCGACGGATGGAGTGATGCGCCGCTTGGATGCTGGCGGTGTCTTGCGATTGGAGCCCGGTGAAAGTGTAACGCTGTTGCCTGGCACATGGCATGCCTTCTGGGGTGAGAAGAAGGATGTGCTGATCGGTGAGGTTTCCACCGTCAACGATGACGTTACGGACAATATCTTTGCTGATCCGGTTTCGCGTTTTTCCGACATTGAGGAAGACGAAGACCCCTATCGACTGCTGGTCTCCGATTACCCACGCTGGCTCTGAGGGAACCTGCACGGCGGTGTGCCCGTTGCCTTCCGTGGCAGAACATGTTTTCTGCGCGACGACGAGACGGGATTGAACCATGAATTTGAGCATCATGGCTCGGCCGACAAAGGGCGAAGCCAGAATTCACTTGATTACCGCTGTGGCGCTCGTGGCGGCGTTTGTCCTGCAGACTCCGCTTTTCGCACAAGGCTTGCAGCGGGAAGAAGCGATCGACGCAATCGTCGGCTCCGAGGTGAAAACCGAGGAGGTGGAAGCGGAGTCGGCGAGCAGCCGCATTCTGGCGGCGATAGACGCCACTGCCGCGAATGCCGAGCGGGTGCGCAAGACCTTCTCGCTTGACGAAATTGACATTGTTTTTCTTCCAGATCTGGAAGAAAAGGATAGCCGCATTTCCTCCGCCATTGCCGAAAACGAACAGCAGATAGCGATGTTGCGGGAAGCCATAGAGGGAAGTGCCCTCTTTTTTCACGCCGTCGATTCGCGCTCCATCCCGTTGAGGGATGTGGTTGCCCTGGAATATGCCGAACGCGGTGGGGTGACGATCTTCGTGAAGGGTGGTGCCAACGGAAACTGACTGTGCGGCATCGGCGGATATGCACCACATACACTTGCCGCACGCCGCGCTTTGGTTTCTTATGGCTCCAAATTGTTGAGAGTAAAGCGCGGACGCCTTGCCCATGGCATCCCAGCCAGCGCAAAAGTGGTCCGAGGAGATGGTTCATGAATGCTGAAGCCAGTTTGAGCACCGATGAAATCGGCAAGACAATCCTGGAAAAGATCAAGACGCATGCACAGGATGATGTCGAGACCATCACGCTGGACACGCCCCTGGCTGATCTCGGCATTCACTCTCTCGAGCTCACCGAGATCATTTTTGATGTGGAAGATGAGTTCAACATCGAAGTCGAGATGAACACGGCTGAGGCCTGGGAGAGCATGGAGACGGTGAAAGATATTGTCGCCGCCGTTCGCGAACTGGTGGATGCCAAAAAATAAATGACAGCGCCGCGCATCGTCATAACCGGCATCGGCGGCATCTGTGCGCTTGGAACCGACGTCCCGTCCATCTGGTCTTCAATGCAGGCCGGGCGACAGGCTATCGGGCCGATAACCACTGCTCCGCTTCATGAACTGAAAGTTCGGATAGGCGCTGAAATCAAGGAATTGCCCGAGCACGGGATTGACCGCAAGCGGCTTGTGACAATGGACCGATTCAGCCTTCTTGCGGCGATTTCCGCGCAGGAGGCTCTCGCGCAGTCGGGTTTTGCGGTGAATGACGGGAACACACATCGCGTGGGCGCTGTGGTCGGCACGGGAGTTTGCGGCTGGGAAGCCATCGAAGACAGCTACCGCGCCATCCTTCTGGAAGGAAAACCGCGTACCGGCATTTTTACCGTTCCGCGCGTAATGCCAGGCGCCGCCGCCGGACAGGTCAGCATGACACTTGGTCTGCGTGGTCCTGTTTTTGGCGCCACATCCGCCTGTTCCTCGTCCAACCATGCGATATTGGCGGCTGCCGACCAAATCAGGCTCGGCCGTGCGGACGTGATGCTTGCTGGCGGTTCTGATGCGCCTCTCATTTACGGGATTCTGAAAGGGTGGGAAGCGCTGCGGGTTCTCGCGCCCGAGACCTGCCGCCCGTTTTCAGCCGACCGCAATGGTCTGGTGCTAGGGGAGGGCGCCGGCATCGCGGTGCTCGAAACACTGGAGCATGCTCAGGCGCGGGGTGCGAGAATTCTTGCCGAACTGGCCGGTGGCGGCATGTCGGCCGATGCCTCCGACATTGTGGCTCCCACGGTGGAGGGTCCGGTCTCAGCCCTGAAAGCGTGTCTGCACGAAGCCGGCCTTTTGGTCGAGGATGTGGATTACATCAACGCGCATGGCACCGGCACCAAGGCCAACGACAAGATCGAGACGGAGGCGATCAAGCGTGTGTTTGGAAAGCATGCGCCAAGGCTCTCCGTGTCTTCCACCAAGTCGATGCATGGGCATTGCCTCGGGGCATCCGGTGCCCTTGAATTGATCGCCGGTGTGATGGCTATCCAGGACGGGGTGGTGCCTCCCACCGCCGGCTATCGGGAAAACGACCCCGATTGCGATCTGGACGTGACGCCCAACGAGGCGCGCAAGCGAGACGTGCGTGTCGCTTTGAGCAACAGCTTTGCATTCGGCGGCACCAATGCAGTGATCGCGGTCAAGGCAATGGAGTAATGCCCGCAAAAGTGGCGTCGGGCTTGCCTTCATAAACCTGATAATCTAAATCCACATTATTTGGTGGCGGTTGTCGGCCGCTGTCCGGCAGCGTTTTCTTGCGCTGCCGGTGATCTGGATTGGACGAGAGGGGAAGTCACATGAAGCGTCGTTTACTCATCGGTACCGCACTCGCAGCCGTCATGGCCTCGCCGGCTGTTGCAGCCGAGCCGCAGGAGGTGGTTTCCACCTATGCAGACATTGCGCTGGCCACCTATGAAGACAGCCTTGAGACCGCGAAAGCTCTGCGCGAAGCGGTGAACGAGCTGGTGCAGAGCCCGTCAGAAGAGACCATGACTGCCGCCCGTGAGGCCTGGCTCGCGGCGCGTGTTCCCTACCAGCAGAGCGAGGCTTATCGCTTTGGCAACGCGATTGTCGATGAATGGGAAGGCAAGGTGAACGCCTGGCCGCTCGATGAGGGCCTGATCGACTATGTCGACGCCAGCTACGGCACGGAATCCGATGCCAACGAATTCTACACGGTCAACGTGGTCGCCAATGACAAGGTGAGCGCCGGCGGTACGGAGATCGATGTCTCGGAGATTACGCCAGAGGTCATCCAGTCGCTTCACGAGGTGGGTGGCATTGAGGCGAATGTTGCAACGGGCTATCACGCCATCGAGTTTCTTCTCTGGGGGCAGGATCTTAACGGAACGGATGCTGGCGCCGGCGCGCGCTCCCACACCGATTTCGATGCGGACAACTGCACCGGCGACAATTGCGACCGTCGTGGACAATATCTTCAGGCCGCTGCCGACCTCCTGGTTACCGATCTGGAAGAGATGGTGGCCAACTGGCAGACCGATGGCGAGGCGCGCGCGGAGGTGACGGCTGACCCGAAGGCCGGCCTGACCGCCATGCTGACGGGGCTCGGATCGCTTTCCTATGGCGAGCTGGCAGGCGAGCGCATGAAGCTGGGCCTGCTTCTGAACGATCCCGAAGAGGAGCACGACTGCTTCTCCGACAACACGCACAACAGTCATTATTATGATCTCGTCGGCATCCGGAATGTCTATTTCGGTTCCTATGAGCGCGTGGATGGATCCAAGGTCGAAGGTCCGAGCCTTGCGGACCTGGTGTCGGAGAAGGACCCGGCGCTGGCGGAGGAGATGAAGGCGAAACTCGACGCGACCCTGGAAGCGATGACGGCGATGAAGGAACGCGCCGAGGGCGGCGAAGCCTATGACCAGATGATCGGTCAGGGGAACGAGGAAGGCAATGCGGTCGTGCAGGCGGCTATCGACGGTCTTGTAGACCAGACCCGTTCCCTTGAACGGGTGGTTGTGGCGCTCGACCTTTCGGGGATCGAGCTTGAAGGCTCTGACAGTCTCGACAATCCAGACGCTGTTTTTGAGTGACACCAATTCTGCACCGGGCCGCTTGTCGGCCCGGTGTCCGTTTGTATAGACCCTTTCCATGAACATTTCTGTCCGCGCCGCGCTTCTGACCGGCCTGTTTTCTCTCGTGGCGTTGTTCGCTCAAGCGGATAACCTGTCACAAGGTGTCCGTGATGATCTGAGCGAGAAGGATCGCAAGCGGGTGGAAAAAGTGACCCGGCCTGCGACCACTTTCGACAAGCCGGAACGTTTCGAGCGCATGTCTGCAGGCGCTACAACGTCGACGAAGCTGATCAATGCGGACGCGTTCTCGCACTCTTCCGCCAATCTGGAGTTTGCCGAACTGGAGCGCTTCCTGCTCGGCAACGGTCTTTTCCGCAAGGACTGGGTTTCCTCGCCGTCGTCAACGCAGGCCTCGGACGGGCTTGGACCGCTGTTCAACGCGCGGGCCTGCCAGTCGTGCCATATCAAGGACGGGCGCGGTCATGCGCCGGCGCGGCCGGAGGATTCCGCGGTGTCGCTGCTCGTGCGCCTGTCCGTTCCGGCGAACGATGAGCAGGAAGCGGCGATTGCAGACGGTCGTTTGCCGGCGGCACCTGACCCTGTTTACGGGTTGCAGCTTCAGGACCATGCGGTGGCCGGGCTCAATCCCGAAGGTCGCGTCGCGATTACCTATGAGGACGTGCCTGTGGCGCTTTCCGGGGGCGAGACGGTCACGCTGCGCAAGCCGACGCTGCAGGTTGCCGATCCCGGTTTCGGCCCGATGCGCGATGATCTGATGATGTCGGCGCGCGTCGCGCCGCCTATGATCGGGCTCGGTCTTCTGGAAAGCGTGCATGAGGCCGACATTCTCGCCTGGGCCGACCCCGACGATGAAGACGGCGACGGTATTTCCGGACGCGCGGCAAGAGTGCGCGATGCGGAGGGCCGTTGGAAGCTGGGCCGCTTCGGCTGGAAGGCCATCGCGCCCACCATCGCCGAACAGACGGCAGGCGCGTTTTCCGGCGATATGGGGCTTTCGACCCCGCTTGCGCCGGACCACTGGGGTGACTGCACCGAGGCGCAGACCGAATGCCGGACCCTGCCGCATGGCGCGCAGGAGCGACTGGGCGCCGAGGAGGTGCCGGAAGACCTGTTGAACCTCGTGACCTTCTATTCGAGCCACCTCGCCGTACCCGCGCGGCGTGATGTGGACGACGCTGCGGTGCTTGCCGGGAAGAAGGTCTTTTACGAGAGCGGCTGTGCCTCGTGCCATCGGCCGAAATATGTGACCCGGCTCGATGTGGACGATCCGGCCCTGCGCTTCCAGCTGATCTGGCCGTATACCGACATGCTGCTGCATGACATGGGCGAGGGGCTGGCCGATGGTCGCGGCGAGGGGCTGGCCGATGGCTATGAATGGCGCACGCCGCCGCTCTGGGGGATCGGCCTTACCGCGACGGTGAATGCGGAAGCGACCTTCCTGCATGACGGCCGTGCGCGGACACTGCTTGAGGCCATTCTCTGGCACGGCGGAGAGGCGCAGGCGGCGCGTGATCGCGTGGTCGAGATGGCAAAGCAGGATCGGGACAATCTGATCCGTTTCCTGGAATCGCTTTAAGTTTCCCGGTGCAGATTGAGTTCGGCGACGAAGTCGAACCGATCGCCTTTGAAGTGGGAGCGGGTGAACTCCACCACGCACCCTTCGACCGTGCGGGAGATGCGTTCAAGAAAAAGTGCGGGCTCTCCGGCCTCGGCTTCGAGAAGGCGCGCTTCAAACTCCGGCAGGGCACAAGCATGCATGCGCTGCAACGCCTTGTGCGGCCGCGCCCCGGCTGATGCCATGGCTTCGTAGAGCGAGGTCCCCAGGGCCGAAAGGTCCGGCAGAAGGTCTGCCGGCACGATGGCCAGCTCGACCGCAAGCGGCAGGGCATCGGCAAGACGCAAGCGATGCAGGCGCAGAACGCGATCGCCGGGCGAGAGACCGAGCGTCATGGCCTCCTGCGCCGAAGGGCTTGCATATTCGCGCGCCAGCCAGCGTGTTTGGGGCTTCCGGCCGTAGGACAGCATATCCTCGGTGAAGCTGGTGATCGCAGCAAGCGGCTGCTCGAAACGCTCGACAGGTGCAAGAACATAGGTGCCCGAGCCCCGGCGCTGTTCCAGGACACCCTCGCGCACCAGAAGCTCGATGCCGCGCCGCACCGTGACGCGCGAGAGGCCGGTTATTTCAGCCAGGAGACGCTCTGAGGGCAGTGCTGCGCCGGTAGCCAGAACCATGCTCTCAACCACCTGTCGCAGTGCATTGGCGAGCCGGATGTACCGCGGCGTCGCGTCTGCCGCGCCCGACTGGATCTCCCGGGCGAGCAAAGTGCCAAGGTCTTCGTTGGGTCCCGGAAGAGCGTTTGTCATCGATCAGTCAGGCTCGCTGAGAAAAGTGGTATATAATTTGTAAGTCCAATTATGAATGGGACGAGCAAGCTTTGCAAGAAATTCGGAGGGGTTTAGCGCTGTCATACCGCGTAAACAGCTTCAAAATTTGCCTAACGAGATTTTTTCGGTGCGGGAATGGATTTTTTCGGCAATGACGGTATAAGCTATTTGGTATTAAATTGGTCTAGAGAACGCAGGCGCTTTGCAATCTGAGAGCCGTCGATGAGAACTTCAACTGAAACAGCAAGCCAGGCGTATCGTGACATTGAGCGGTTTTCGACCGCGGATATGCTGAGCGCCATGCTTGATGGTCAGCGGGCCGCGGTGGATGCGGTCGCTGCCGCCCTCCCGGCGCTGGAAGAGGCTGTCGAGGCGGCGGTGAAACGTCTGGCGAACCCGGAGAGCCGACTCATCTATGTGGGTGCCGGCACATCGGGCCGTGTGGCCATGCTGGATGCGGTCGAGCTTTATCCCACGTTTGGCTGGCCGGAGGAGCGCAGTCTTTTTCTGCTCGCCGGCGGCAGCATCAGTGTGGCTGAAGCGCGCGAAAGTGCCGAGGACGACACGAATGCGGGCCGAGACGAGATTGACGCGCTGGCTTGCGGGCCTCTCGATGTGGTGGTGGGGCTCGCCGCGAGCGGAAGCACGCCCTATACGCTTGCGGCAATCGAGACCGCGAAGGCGCGCGGGGCGCTGACCATCGGTATCGCCAACAATCCCGGTACTGCGCTTCTGGAACGTGCTGATTGCGCGGTGCTCCTGGAAACGGGAGCAGAGGTGCTTGCCGGCTCTACGCGTATGGCGGCCGGCACGAGCCAGAAGATCGCAGTCAACCTCTTCTCCACAGCGGTCATGATGCGGCTTGGCAAGGTCTATCGCGGCCGCATGGTGGATATGAAGCCATCGAACAAGAAGCTGGTGCGTCGCGCCGTCGAAATGCTCATGCAGGTGGAGGGGTGTGATGAAGCGTCGGCGCGCGCCGCGCTCGAGAAAACGAACTTTCATGTAAAGCCGGCGGTTCTCGTCGTGCGGGGGCTCTCGCCCGAGGAAGTGCGCGCCACGCTCGATCGCAACGGTGATGATTTGCATCGTGCAATTGCGGCACTGGGCTGAATGACGTCACACTCTTTTATCAACCACGGAACACCGAAATGACAGATACGCCTTCCCTGATGTTTCAGGAAACCGCTGAGGCCGCCGAGGCGGTAGACCGGCTTTTTGCGCATGAGGCAAAGACCTTCGCCGAACTTGGCCGGGTGATTGCCGAGCGCGGGCCCGCCGTGGTGAGCATGTCGGCGCGCGGCTCTTCCGACCATGCCGCGAGCTTCTTCAAATATCTTTTCGAGATCCACACGGGCATTCCCGTGGCCTCCATCGGCCCTTCGGTGGCCTCCGTCTATGATGCGTCGCTAAAGCTGGAGCGCGCGCTTCACATCACGATTTCCCAATCCGGCGGGAGTCCTGACATCGTTGCCGCGCAGGCATCGGCCAAGAAGGGCGGTGCGGTGACACTCGCTGTGGTCAACGTGGCTGACAGCCCGCTTGCGAAGGCGGCCGACATCGTCTTGCCGATCCATGCCGGACCGGAGCGGAGCGTCGCGGCGACCAAGAGCTTCATCGCATCTGCAGCAGCACTTGCCGGTGTCACGCAGGCAGCCTCGGGCGATGCAGCGCTCAAGGAGGCGCTCGGTCGGTTGCCCGGGGCGCTGGCCGCCGCCTGCGACGTGAACTGGGAGCCGGCGCTGCCACTCCTGACAAATGCCGGGTCGATCTACACTGCCGGTCGTGGCCCGGGCTTCGCCATCGCGCTGGAAGCGGCCCTGAAGGCAAAAGAGACGGCCCAGCTTCATGCGGAAGCCTTCTCCCTCGCCGAGCTGATGCACGGGCCCATGCAGCTGGTCGACAAGGGCTTTCCCATTCTAGCCTTTGTGCCGGAAGACGCAGCGCTTGCTTCAAGCGCGCAGTCGCTCGAAAAGCTGCGCGGCTTCGGTGCGCAGATTGCGAGCTTCTCTTCGCGTGATCTCGGAGAACGCACCATCAGAACGCCGTCCACCGGCCATGGCCAGGTGGACCCGCTGGTCTCGCTCGTCGGATACTATCGCCTGATCGAGCGGGTCGCGCGGGAGCGTGGGCTCAATCCGGATACACCGGACAAGCTCAAGAAGGTGACGGAAACAATCTGAAGCCTGCACCAGTGGTCTGCCAAATGTGCCGCTGGTGTGAGCTTTGATCCTGCGTTAGCTTCCGGCAGATCAACACCGTGCCGGAAGCACTTCCATGACCTTCATTCCCGACTCCGCCACCATTCTCCAGTTTGCCCTCGCCACCTTCGTGATCTCGATCACGCCGGGTCCGGATATGACGCTGTTCGTCGGCCGGGCGCTGAGCCAGGGCAGGGCGGCCGGCTTCGCCTGCATGTTCGGTGCGATGACCGGGATCATGATCCACACGGCGCTTGTGGCGCTGGGGCTCTCGGCGCTGATCGTCGCTTCGCCCGAGGCATTCCTCGCGCTCAAGGTGTTCGGTGCGGGCTATCTGATCTGGCTGGCCATCCAGGCGATCCGCAAAGGCTCCGCCTTCTCGCCGGAGAAGAAGGGCGGGGCGGGGCGGTCGCTCTTGAAGAACTGGGCCACGGGGCTCGGCATCAATCTTCTGAACCCGAAGATCATCCTGTTCTTCATGACATTTCTGCCGCAGTTCGTGTCGGCCAGCGATCCGCACGCCCCGGGCAAGCTGTTCTTTCTTGGGCTTCTGTTCATTCCGCTGGCGCTGCCCATCGTCGCGCCGATGGTGATCGCGGCAGACAGTTTTTCCAAGCTTCTGAAGAAGAGCCCGCGTGTCACCCGCGTGGTCGACTATCTGTTCGCAGGCGTTTTCTCGGCCTTCGCGCTGAAGATCCTGACCGCTCAGGCGCGGTGAGCCAGAATTGCCCTATTCGCCGTGGCCGGCGATCATCATGGCTTCCAGCTTGAGCCGGTCGGCCTTCTTCATCCGCTCCGATGCGGATTTGAGCTGACCGCAGGCGGCCAGGATGTCGCGCCCGCGCGGGGTGCGGATGGGCGAGGCGTATCCGGCCTTGTTGACGAGATCCGCAAACTCCTCGATCTGCTCCCAGTCGGAGCATTCATAGTCGCTGCCCGGCCATGGATTGAAGGGGATCAGGTTGATCTTGGCAGGGATGCCCTTCAGAAGCCGCACCAGTTCGCGGGCATCGTCGAGCGAGTCGTTGACACCCTTCAGCATCACATACTCAAAGGTGATACGCCGCGCGTTCGAGAGGCCCGGATAGGCGCGGCAGGCGTCGAGCAGCTCCTTCAGCGGATACTTTTTGTTGATCGGCACCAGTTCGTTGCGCAGCTCATCGCGCACGGCGTGCAGCGAGATCGCCAGCATGACGCCGATTTCCTCGCCGGTGCGATAGATTTCCGGAACCACGCCGGAGGTTGAAAGCGTGATACGACGCTTGGAGAGAGAAAGGCCTTCGCCATCGGAGGCGATGAGAAGCGCCTGCTTCACATTCTCGAAATTGTAGAGCGGCTCGCCCATGCCCATCATGACGATGTTGGTGACCTTGCGGCCTTCCGCCGGCACGATGGCCCCGTCGGGTGTGTCGGCATCGGGAAAATCGCCGAGGCGATCGCGCGCGACGAGAAGCTGGTCGAGAATTTCGCCCGGTGTCAGGTTGCGCACCAGCTTTTGTGTGCCGGTGTGGCAGAAGGTGCAGGTAAGCGTGCAGCCTACCTGGCTGGAGATGCACAGCGTGCCACGGCCTTCCTCGGGAATGTAGACGGTTTCCACATCCACCGGGCGACCCGCGCCACGTGCTGGAAAGCGCATCAGCCACTTGCAGGTGCCGTCCTTCGAAATCTGCTCTTCGATGATTTCCGGACGGGCAATGGTGAAATGCGCGTCGAGCTTTGCCCGCAGGTCCTTCGAGATGTTGAACATCTGCGAGAAATCGGAAACGCCGCGAACATAGAGCCAGTGCCAGAGCTGGCGCACGCGCATGCGTGTCTGCCGCTCCGGCACGCCCAGTGAAAGCAGCGCTTCTGCCAGTTCGTCACGCGAAAGGCCGATCAACGATTGCTTTTCGGTTTTCGTGGCGGGGCGCAGGTCAGCGCGCCCCTCGGGCGTCGATAGATCGAGTGTCAGTGCCATGGCGTTCTTGAAGTGCGTTGCGGGCAGCGCCTTGCGGATTCGTCTCTCGAATTCAGCGGATGCCCTTCATTCGCCGCGCTCATAGCACGCCTGAAGGCTGCCGTCACCTGTTGCGGCCGGCAGCCGCTTCTACGATGGCTATTTGCAGTTCTGGGTGGCGTTGATCGCAGCAGTGACGCCGCTCAGCGAAAATGTGTAGCTGGTGTCGTTGCCGCGGCCAGATTTCGCTGCAACCTTCATGTCTGAACCGCCCTTCATCGCCGCGATTAACTGCGGCTCTTCAGCTGCGTTCTCAAGCCATGCGGACTTGCCCTGCGTGAACATGGTGAAGCTCTTGTTCCCCACCGTGACAATCACCTTGGAATTGGTCTGGAAATTGTAGGCGGCGATGAACTGCGGTTCGGAGGCCACGTTCTGTCCGGGCTTTTGACTGACGAAGAAGAATATATCGCCATGATCGAGGCTGGCCGGTTGCTTTTCCTTTGGCACGCTCATGGCGTAGCACACCTTGCCGTTTCCGGACTGGTAGCTGTAGACGCCCCAGTCGCGATGCTGTCCCACCGCCGTTGCCTGGGCCAGCGCGGGGCTTGCCGCCGCCATTCCGCAAATGAGCATCAGTGTCGAAATCAGTACGCGCATCGTCTTGACCGTCTTTTTTTGCCAGTGTTTGGAGACCGGCTGGTCCCTCTAGATCACTTCATTTTTATTTAATCTGGGTTACCAAAGCGTGAAGCGAATCGACGGATTCTTCATGCGATCAACCCCGATATCCGTTGTCGCGAAAGAAATGCGCCAACGTCCGAACACCCCTTCACCAGCGGTTGAAACGAATGAAAGAGGCAAGAATTTGACTGGCTAGCTGTCGCGGGTCGTTTCGGCGAGGGCTCGTCTGGCTGCGAGACGATGCGCCGGTGTGATGTGCCGGCGGACAGCGTTCAAGGCGGCTGCCAGTACGGCGATGTCATCCGTAAAGCCGAAACCAAGCAGAAAGTCCGGCACCACGTCGAGTGGAAGCACAAAATAAGCCAAGGCAGCGAGGAGCAGGCCGCGCACCTTCGGTGGGGTGTCGTTATCGAGCGCGCAGTAATATCCCGCTACCAGATCCTCCATGAAGGGCACCTGACGTGCCGCCTTCTTCACCGTGCGCCAGAATTTCGCACGTACGCGCTCTTCACGGTCCCGGTTTTCACGGGGACCGACCGGTTCCAGAATTTCCCCGATTTTCACATCGTCCATAGTGTGCTCCTGCTGATGAAGATGTGGGAATCAGCCGGCGAAATTCAATGTTTGCGCGGAATCCAACCAAAATCAGCTCTTGGCAAATTCATCCATCGCCATGGCGAGCTTGAGATCAAGTTCAGTCACCCCACTTGCATCATGCGTGGAAAGACTGACATCGACGATCTTGTAGACATTCGACCAGTCCGGATGGTGGTTGAGTTTTTCGGCCATCAGCGCTGAGCGGGTCATGAAAGCGAATGCTTGGGAAAAATCAGCGAAGACGAAGCGCCGCTGGATGGAGTCCCCATCTTCTCCTAGATCCCATCCGTCGAGGGTTTTGAGCGCTTGTTCCAATGCAGCCGGATCGAGCTTTGCCCTTGCCATCGCGTCTCTCCATGGTATCGCCTGTTGGTGTCTTCATCGGGATGATAGCGCACCAGCCATGAACGCAAAGCCTCGTATCTCCATACTCTTCGTCTGCCTCGGCAATATCTGCCGCTCTCCACTCGCAGAGGGTGTCTTTCGCAGTGTCGTAACAGAGCATGGGCGAACGGCGGATTTCATGATCGGTTCGGCTGGTACGGGCGCGTGGCACGTGGGCAACCCGCCAGACCCGCGTTCGATCGACATCGCCCGTAGATTCGGTGTCGATATTTCTCACCAGCGGGCACGACAGGTGGAAGCGGCGGATTTCAACCGCTACGATCTTCTCCTGGGCATGGACCGCAACAATGTACAAACACTGCGTCAGCGCGCTGCAGGCGGGACGCTCGGGAAGATTCACCTTTTTCTCGATTATGCGAACGACCGCGTCATCGATATCCCCGATCCTTATTATGGAGGCGAGGACGGCTTTGCGTCGGTTTACCAGATGATCCGTGAGGCTTCTGAAGCGCTGCTTTCGAAGTTCGACTGACGATCATACTCCGCGCCCGCCAATGGCCAGGTCTCCTCAATGATGTACGGGCCACCCCCAAAGGAAGCGCGCGACGACATCAGTACAAAACGGCCTATGGAGAAGGGTACCGAGGCAAAGTTGCCGCGGGCGGAAAGATAGCCTGCCACATCGCGCGGATTGGAATTTTTAAGGCGGGCCAGGGTGACGTGCGGCGTAAATTTTCTGGGATCCGGTGGCAAGCGTAAGCGCCGGCAGATGCCGTCTATTTCTCCCTGTAGTGCGTAGAGGTCGGGCGAGGCAGACACACCGGCCCAGATGGAGTGCGGTTTTTTCTGTCCGAATGCCCCCACACCGGAAAGTTTCATCGTGAAGGCTGGCCGTCGAACCCTATCGAGCGCATTGGCGATCTCGTCTGCCGTATGACCTTCAACGTCACCGAAGAACCGCAATGTCAGATGATAGTTTTCGACATCGATCCAACGAGCTCCTGGGAGGCCCCCGCGGAGAAGTGACAACGACAAGGCCGCGTCACGCGGGATCTCGAGGGCGGTGAAAAGTCGCGGCATGGCAACCTCCTCGAATCGCAGTGTCGATTACAGCGAATCACCGATTGCCATCGTGAGCAAGCGGTTTCTTCATCAAGTTTTACGCGCCTTCTTGGGATCGCTCATCGAGCACTTTGCGAAAGGTGGGCAGAATACGCTCCACCATGCGTTCTACGCCCTGGGCATTGGGGTGCATGCCGTCTTCCAGAAGAAGAGACGGCTCGGCGGCCACCCCGTCGAGAAAGAACGGGATCAGGGGGATTTCGTGTTTCTCCGCCAGCCGCTCATAGAGCGGGTTGAAGGCGGCAGCGTAATCTTCACCGAGATTGGGTGCTGCCAGCATGCCAGCCAGGATCACCTGCTGTCCGCGTTCTTTAAGCAGGGCGATCATCCGGTCGAGATTTTGTTCGGTGGATGCGGGTGGAATGCCACGCAGCATGTCGTTGGCGCCGAGTTCCAGAAGCACAATGTCCGCCTCTTCGGGAACAGACCATTCAAGACGAGAGAGCCCGCCGCTCGTCGTGTCGCCGGATACGCCTGCATTGGCGATGGAGACATCATAGCCCTCAGCCTTGAGCGCGTTTTCGAGCTGTCCAGGGAAACCCTCGTCCGGCCCAAGATTGTAGCCCGCCATGAGGCTATCGCCGAAGCCAACAATCTGGATGGTTTCGGCCCGCGCGGCGACGCATATGGAAAGCGCCAGAATGAGTGCTGCAGCAGCCGATGAAATTTTTGTGAACTGACCGAAAGGACGAAAGAATTTGAATGCCATGCGGGATAACCCATATTTGCCAAAACCGTGCAGTGGTCCGATTCCAGCGTCGCTTTCTCCCAATATAGGATGTCTTTTCCGTGACAGAAGCCGTGATCGAACTTGAGAACGTGTCGCTAACACTGGGTGAGGGTGCCTCCTCGGTGCATGTTCTCAAAGGTGTCAGCCTCTCCGTCGAGCGGGGGCGTTCCACGGCGATCGTCGGTCCGTCCGGTTCGGGCAAGTCCACGCTGCTGATGGTGATCGCGGGCCTGGAGCGCGTCGATGAGGGTATCGTGCGCGTTGGCGGGACGCAGATCAACGGGCTGAGCGAAGATGCGATTGCTGCCTTTCGCGGCCGTTCGATCGGCATCGTTTTCCAGTCCTTTCACCTCATTCCCAACATGACGGCGCTGGAGAACGTCGCCGTGCCGCTGGAACTGGCCGGGCACGCCGATCCGTTTGGCGCAGCCGAGGAGGAACTGGCGGCTGTCGGCCTTTCGCAGCGCCTGACACATTATCCGGGCGAACTCTCGGGCGGTGAACAGCAGCGGGTGGCTATTGCTCGTGCATTGGCGCCGGGGCCGGCGATTCTGATCGCCGATGAGCCGACCGGAAATCTCGACCAGGCAACCGGCAGGCAGATTTCGGACATGCTTTTCGCCAAGGCAAAGGAACGCGGCACCTCCTTGGTGCTTGTCACCCACGATCCGGCTCTTGCCGCCCGCTGTGAGCGTCAGGTGGCGATGCGCTCCGGCCGTATCGAGCAGGACGCTGCCTTGGAGAAGGCTGCGATGGCATGAATGCGGGCAGCACACGTTCGACCGGCATGAGTTTTGGCCGCATGATCGGTCTGGCGATCCGCTTCTCGCTGCGAGAGATGCGGGGTGGACTTTCCGGCTTCTTCATCTTCCTAGCCTGCATCGCGCTGGGTGTGGGCGCCATTGGCGGTGTGAATTCGGTCGCCACCGCCATTACCGAAGCTGTGGAAGCGGAAGGCCAGTCGTTGCTGGCCGCCGATCTGCGCTTCGAACTGAACCAGCGGCGCGCCAGCGAAGCTGAGCAAACCTTTTTGTCGGATCTGGGGGATGTGGCCGAGAGCGCGAATATGCGTTCCATGGCACGGCTTGCCGACGGTTCGGACCAGACACTGGTGGAGGTTAAGGCCGTCGATGCGCTCTATCCGCTTTATGGGGCGCGGGTGACGGAGCCGCAGCTCTCGCATGACGCGCTCTTTGAAAAAATCAATGGCGCCTATGGGGCGGCGGCACCGGATTTGCTCTTCGAACGTCTGGGTCTTGGCATTGGCGACCGCATCATGCTGGGCAGCGAGACCATCGAGCTTCGCGCTGTTCTTGTCACGGAGCCGGATGCCGTGTCCGACGGGTTCGGTTTTGCCCCACGGCTGATGATTTCGCTGGATGCGCTTCAGGCGACCGGGCTCATTCAGCCGGGCAGTCTCGTCGAGCACGTCTACAAGGTGCGGCTCGATGGCGAAGAGAGCGACCTGGAAACCGTGCAGGCACGCGCCGCAGCGGAATTTCCGGAGGCCGGATGGAGCATCCGTACCCGCAGCAATGCGGCCCCATCTCTTTCACGCAATATCGAGCGGTTCTCGCAGTTTCTCACTCTGGTGGGGCTGACAGCTCTTGTCGTCGGGGGCGTCGGTGTGGCGAATGCGGTGCGCGCCTATCTCGACAGCAAGCGTGCCGTGATCGCGACCTTCAAGAGCCTTGGCGCTTCGGGTGGGTTCGTCTTTACCGTCTATCTCGTGCAGATATTGATGATCGCCGGCATCGGTATTCTCGCCGGCCTCGCGATTGGCGCGCTGATGCCGTTCGGCGCGTCGGCGGTTCTGGCGAGTGTCCTGCCGGTTCCCGCGACGGGTGGGTTCTATCCGGCTGCGCTTTTTGTGGCCGCGCTGTTCGGCGTCATGATCACGCTCGTGTTTGCGCTGATGCCGCTTGGCCGGGCGCGTGATGTGCCGGCGACAGCGCTGTTCCGCGAAATGGGTGTCGACGGACGTGGCTGGCCGCGACCAGTCTATATCACGCTTTCGGTAGCTATCGCGGCCGGCCTCGCCGGTTTCGCTGTCTGGTTCTCCGACGATCGGCGCATGGCGGCCATCTTTGTTGGTGCAACCGTGTTCGCGTTTATAGTTCTGAGGGTCGTGGCGCTTGGCATCGAGTGGTTGGCACGGCGCAGCCCGCGCGTCACGTCCACGCCGCTGCGCCTCGCTCTGGGCAACATCCACCGCCCAGGTGCGCTGACACCGTCCGTGGTCTTGTCATTGGGGCTCGGCCTCACCTTGCTCGCCACACTGGCGCTGATCGACGGCAATCTGCGACGGCAGATCACCGGTAATCTGCCGGAGGTCGCCCCGAACTTTTTCTTTGTCGACATCCAGAGCGGCGAGGTGGAGGCCTTTGCCGATCTGGTCAAACAGGAAGCGCCAGACGGAAAGCTCATTCAGGTGCCGATGCTTCGTGGGCGCATCACCGCGCTCAACGATGTCAATGTGCGGGACATGGAGATCCCGCCGGAGGGTGGCTGGGTGCTGCGGGGCGACCGTGGCATTACCTATGCCCGCAACGCGCCGGAGAACACCACACTGACACAAGGGGATTGGTGGCCAGCTGATTATGAGGGTGAGCCGCTCGTGTCCTTCACGGCGGAAGAAGGTGGAGAGCTTGGTCTCAAGATTGGCGACACGATCACCGTCAATGTGCTTGGTCGCGAGGTCACGGCCCGGATAGCCAATTTCCGCGCGGTAGAGTGGGAATCGCTGGCCATCAACTTCGTGATGGTGTTTTCGCCCAACACCTTTGCCGGTGCACCCCACGCCTGGCTGGCGACGCTTACGGATGCAAACGCCACGCAGGCCGACGAATCGAAGATCCTCAACGCTGTCACCCGCTCCTTCCCGACGGTGACCACCGTGCGGGTGAAGGATGCTCTCGATGTGGTGAACCGGCTTGTAGAGCAATTGGCCACGGCGATCCGTGCGGCAGCCGCCGTCGCGCTGATTGCTTCGGTTCTCGTGCTTTCCGGTGCACTGGCGGCTGGCAACCGGGCGCGGGTGCATGATGCTGTGGTTCTGAAGACCCTTGGCGCCACGCGGCGTACCCTGATCGCCGCTTTCTCGCTCGAATATCTGCTGATCGGGCTTGCGACTGCGGTGTTCGCGCTGCTGGCCGGCGGGGTTGCTGCCTGGTTTGTGGTGGCAAAGGTCATGGGCCTGCCCTCAAGCTTCCTGCCGGAGGTGGCGTTCACCACCGTTGTGGTGGCGCTGGTGATGACGGTTGGCTTCGGCCTGATCGGCACATGGCGGGTTCTCGGACACAAGGCCGCACCGGTTCTGCGCAATTTGTGAGCGTGAAAAACGGTTAACCCTCCGGCGCGGACAGGCGCGATTCCGCCCGCGAACTGTTGCCGCAGGCGCGTTTCCGGTGCGAAGAGGTCTTGTCCTGAACACAAACTGACATCATATTTGATCTACGCATGCTGGTATCCCGCCAGCGGCGCACGGTCTTTCAGGCCGTCACCGGACGGGATTTAAGCCAGAAAGGGGTAATTATGGCTGACCTTCGTAACTATCAGGCCCGCGCAACGCCCGGCGTGCGCGCGGACGCGGCCATCGACGAGGGCCTGCGCGCCTATATGATCCGCGTCTACAACCTTATGGCGCTCGGCCTGGCGATCACCGGCCTTGCAGCGTTTGGCGCGTTCAACCTTGCCATTGCCGACGGCCAGCTCACGGCTTTCGGCCAGCTCATCTATGCCAGCGCCTTCCGCTGGGTTGTCATTCTTGCACCGCTTGCGCTGGTGTTTTTCCTGAGCTTCCGCATTCAAAACATGAGCGTGGGAGCGGCGCAGACGACCTTCTGGGTCTACTCGGCCCTCGTGGGTCTTTCTCTGTCGACGATTTTCCTCGTCTTCACGGGGGAGAGCATCGTCCGCACCTTCTTCATCACCGCCGCTTCGTTTGGCGCGCTGTCGCTCTGGGGTTACACGACTAAGCGTGACCTTTCGGGCATGGGGTCGTTCCTGTTCATGGGTCTGATCGGCATCATCATTGCCTCGATCGTGAACATCTTCCTTGGCTCGTCGGCGCTGCAGTTCGCCATTTCGGTGATCGGTGTGCTGGTGTTCGCCGGCCTGACGGCCTACGACACCCAGCAGATCAAGGAGATGTATTACGAGGGCGACGACGCCACCGTATCCGGTCGCAAGGCGATCATGGGCGCTCTGCGTCTCTATCTCGACTTCATCAACCTGTTCATGTTCCTGCTGCAGTTCCTCGGTAATCGCGAGTAGTGCACACCGACACTGAAACAGTGTTATGTAAGGGCGGCTTCCGAGCCGCCCTTTTCTTTTGCCGCCACAAGCCTTGTCGAGTTTCCATGACAGCCACCATTCGCCCTGTTCATCCGGATGATGTTCCCGCGATTACCCGAATCTATGCCCATGCCGTGTCAAAAGGGACAGCCAGCTATGAGCTGGAACCGCCTGGCGAGGCCGAGATGCGCGAACGCATGGATGCGCTTGTGGGAAATGGTTATCCCTATATCGTTGTCGAGGAGGGAAACAATATTCTCGGCTATGCTTATGCGGGGCCGTTTCGCGCGCGGCGGGCTTATCGTTTCATGGTCGAGGATTCGGTTTACCTCGCGCCCGAAGCCCAGGGGCGTGGGCTGGGTCGACTCTTGCTCCAGGCTTTGGTGGATGCGTGCGAGCGGTGCGGATTCCGTCAGATTGTCGCCGTCATTGGCGACGGCTCGCCGCAAAGCGCTTCGGTGAAATTGCACCGCTCCATGGGGTTTCGCGATGCCGGCATGCTTCGCGGCAGTGGCTATAAACATGAGCGCTGGCTCGACACGGTGTTTATGCAGCGCGCGCTGAATGAAGGTGACGATAGGCCACCTGATCCCGATTCCGTCCCCGAACGCTTGTTCCGGGGAGAGAGATTGTCCTGATGTCGCGTCAGGTAACGAGTTTCAGCTTCTTGTCGAACACCGCCAAGACGCGCGCCAATTCGTGTCCGCGTTTCAGGATTGCACCGGTCGCCGCAATGACACTGTAGGCACCTTGCTTTCGTGTCAGCTTGGGGTCTTTGACGATCTGAAAAAGCGGCACTTCGCTGGTCCGCCTGAATACGGAGAACACGGCCCGGTCCTTCAGATGGTCGATGGCATAGTCCCGCCATTCGCCCGCGGCAACCATGTGGCCATAAATGCGCAGGATCTGATCCAGTTCGCGCCGCTCGAAGGTTACGGGAAGGTCCGAACGTGCCCTGCGTGCCTCGTGCAGCGGGATCAGTATTCCGGACCCGTCCCTATCCTCCCCGGCGCTGCCGTAATCGGTCATCGGCTGTACCTCATGACGATTTGGTGACAGTGGAAGGTTCGCCTGCCATAGGCCGAATTGCAAGCCCGCATTGCCTCAATCCATATTTCACCACCCGCATGAGACTGCGAGGGCTGTCATCCTTCTTGATGGCATGAGCATCAGAGTGGTTACATCCGTGCACATCTTTTGCCGACGTATGTGTTCGAGCTCTGCAAGCCTCATCTCTTAGCCGGTAGTCACAAATCGGGACCGATTGTCGGAATTGGTGATGGCTTGCCTTTTTCTTGCCGCAATTTGTTCAAGCTCACGCCCCATTGTGCCGCAACGATCCCAACGTTGCCTGAGACGGTTCGGTCCGGACACGGATCCCGAAAACCCCAAGCCCCCCCGCCCTCGGGGTCATGACCGGATCGAACCAACTCTCGGACGCCCGAGCGAGGCAACGGTCCCAAAGGAATACAGCCGGTGCTGAATGAGTCAGCACCGGTTTTTCTTTTGGGACCAGCTCCTCGGACATTGGGGCTCGAGGGGGGTCGAGCGGGTGTTATGGGTTGAGGGCAATGGCTCCAAGTATGGCGCCAGGCAAACCGTTCTCATCGACCCGTTGGAGCAACAAGGCGCAGCCATTGCCCTTCTGGATCAGTTCCGATCTGGGCATCTCGAAATTCTTCGCGGCGCCGTCCCACATGCCGATGGTCTGGATCCGGTTGACCGCGTTTCGATACTCGATAGTGCGTCCGCGATTCTCCCCGGCCCGAATCTCCACTGTGGTTCTCGGTGTATAGTCGACAAAGACGAGATGCGCGCTGAGGTCTTCACCATCAAGGCCTTCGGGCAATGCGCCGACGCTTACGATTATGCTGTCACCTCTGTCCTCTAAAGACAGATCCACCTGAAGCCCCGCCGCGGTGCCCGCCAGCGCTTCAAGGGTCGACACCACCTTGGTTCGGTTGGCGCCGTTCATGTCTTGGCGCCCATTGACGATAGCCTGAGGTGTATAAACCGAACTCTTCTGAAGAGTACCTGCGTATTTCCTCTGCCGTTCAGAGTTGGCCGGATGCGCCAATGCGTCTCGCCAACCCAGGTAATCCCAGTAATCGACATGATAGGCAAGGGCGACCACATCTTCTCGGGAGGCGAGCTCGTCAAGAACCGCGTCCGCTGGAGGGCACGAGTTGCAGCCCTGACTCGTAAAGAGTTCTACCACGCCAATTGGGCGAACCGTGTTTTCGGCTCCCGCAGGACCGATAAGGGCGAGAAAGCCTAAAGCCAGGGCAAGGATATGGCCTGGTGTCCAGAGCCGGAACATACGCTCTCCGTTTGGAATGTGAAGCGAATATTGCTTTGTTTCAGAACTATAGGAGCGAGCGTACCTCAACAAGAAGTCACGTTCAGGTGAGCCGATTAACTGAGCGTCTTGAACTCAAAAAAAACCGCCGGCGTCTCCACCGGCGGTCTGATCAGTGTGTTTGCGTGGCCCTATCAGGCGGCCAGGTCGCGCAGCACGTATTGCAGGATGCCACCGTTCTTGAAGTACTCAAGCTCATCCAGCGTGTCGATGCGGCACAGAAGAGGAACCTCCTTGACCGAACCGTCGGCAAAGGTGATCTTCGCGTTCACGGTTGCACGCGGCTTGATGGTCTCGAGCCCGTCGATGGTGACGGTCTCGTCGCCCTTCAGGCCGAGCTTTGCCCAGCTCGTTCCTTCGTCGGCAAAGACGAAAGGAATGACGCCCATGCCCACCAGATTGGAGCGGTGGATGCGCTCGTAGCTTTCTGCGATGACGGCGCGGACACCGAGCAGGTTGGTGCCCTTAGCAGCCCAGTCGCGGGAAGAACCGTTGCCGTATTCGCCACCAGCGAAAACCACCAGCGGAACACCTTCCTTGCGATATTCCATGGCTGCGTCGTAGATCGACATCTCCTCCTTGGAGGGATAGTGGATCGTGTAGCCGCCTTCGGTACCGTTTTCGCCCAGCATGTGGTTGCGGATGCGGATGTTGGCGAAGGTGCCGCGCATCATCACCTCATGGTTGCCGCGACGCGTGCCGTACTGGTTGAAGTCGGCAACGCCCACGCCATTGTCCATCAGGTATTTGCCGGCTGGCGACTGTGCCTTGATGGAACCGGCCGGTGAAATGTGGTCGGTGGTGATCTTGTCGCCGAACAGGCCGAGAATGCGCGCATTCTTGATGTCGCTCACATCGCCGGTCGTCTTCTTCATGCCGACAAAATAGGGCGGGTTCTGCACATAGGTCGACTTGTCGTCCCATGCATAGGTCTCGCCTTCCGGCACCTGCACGGCCTGCCAGTTTTCGTCGCCCTTGAAGACCTCGGCATATTTCTTCTCGAAGAGATCGCGGGTGACGTTCTTCTGGATGAATTCCTGGATCTCCTGATTGGAGGGCCAGATGTCCTTCAGATAGACGTCGTTGCCGTCCTTGTCCTGACCGATCGGTTCTTTGGTCAGATCCTTGGTCACCGAACCGGCGAGCGCGTAGGCGACGACGAGCGGCGGTGAGGCCAGGTAGTTGGCCTGCACATCCGGCGAGATGCGGCCTTCGAAGTTGCGGTTGCCGGAGAGAACGCCGGCAGCGATCAGGCCCTTGTCGTTGATGGTCTTGGAGACCGGGGCCGGAAGCGGGCCGGAGTTGCCGATGCAGGTCGTGCAGCCGAAGCCGACGAGGTTGAAGCCGATCTGGTCGAGCTCCTTCTGGAGGCCGGAATTCTCAAGATATTCCGCAACCACCTGGGAACCGGGTGCGAGCGACGTCTTCACCCATGGCTTCTGCTTGAGGCCGAGGCGGTTGGCGTTGCGGGCCAGCAGGCCGGCGCCGATGAGCACGCTTGGGTTTGAGGTGTTGGTGCAGGAGGTGATGGCGGCAATCGCCACGTCGCCATGGCCAAGATCGTAATCCTCGCCCTCAACCTGCCAGCGCTGTTCCAGCGTGGACGGATCCTTTTTGTATTCCTTCTCGAGCGATTCGGCGAAGCCGGATGCAATGTTCTCGAGCGGAATGCGGCCTTCCGGACGCTTCGGGCCGGCCATGGAGGGAACCACGTCGCCGAGGTCGAGCTCGAGCGTATCGGTGAAGACCGGATGCTCGGTGCCCGTCTCGCGGAACATGCCCTGCGCCTTGCAGTAGGCTTCCACCAGCGCGATGCGCTCCTTGGAACGGCCGGAGACATTGAGATAGTTCAGCGTTTCCGAATCAACCGGGAAGAAGCCGCAGGTCGCGCCGTATTCCGGGCCCATATTGCCGATGGTGGCAGCGTCGGCCAGTGTCAGATGGTCGAGGCCCTCGCCGAAGAACTCGACGAACTTGCCGACCACGCCCTTCTTGCGCAGCATCTGCACGACGGTGAGCACCAAATCGGTGGCCGTGACGCCTTCTTTCAGCTTGCCGGTGAGCTTGAAGCCGATAACTTCCGGCAGGAGCATGGAGATCGGCTGGCCGAGCATGGCCGCTTCCGCCTCGATGCCGCCAACGCCCCAGCCAAGCACGCCGAGACCATTGATCATGGTCGTGTGCGAATCGGTGCCGACGCAGGTGTCAGGATAGGCAATCGTCTTGCCGTCCTCATCCTTCGTCCAGACGGTCTGGCCGAGATATTCGAGGTTCACCTGGTGGCAGATGCCGGTGCCGGGCGGAACGACGCGGAAGTTCTTGAACGCCTTCTGACCCCATTTGAGGAAGCGATAGCGCTCGCCATTGCGCTGGTATTCCAGCTCCACATTGCGCGCGAAGGCCTTCGGCGTGCCGAACTCATCGACAATGACCGAGTGGTCGATAACGAGGTCAACCGGAACAAGTGGGTTGATCTTCTGCGGGTCACCGCCGAGCGAAACCATGGCATCGCGCATGGCAGCCAGATCCACCACGGCGGGAACACCGGTGAAATCCTGCATCAGCACGCGGGCCGGGCGGTAGGCGATCTCGTGACCGGCCGTGCCGCGGTCGTCGAGCCAAGCCGCGACTGCCTCGATGTCGGACTTGGTGACCGAGCGTCCGTCTTCGTTGCGCAGCAGGTTTTCAAGCAGCACCTTCATGGAGAAGGGCAGGCGGGAAATGCCTTCGAGACCGTTTTTCTCGGCCTCCTTGAGGTCGAAATAAACATACTCCGCATCCCCCACCTGGAGGGTGCGACGGCAATTGAAACTGTCTAGAGATTTGGTCACGGGCGATCCTATCCTGTTCTGCTATCCGAAACGGGAACGGACTCCTCGAGGCATCACGCGCAAAAGGTGCGGGTACGGTCATTTCCGCTGTCCGCCCCCAAGCGTCCCGGCCGTTCAAGGCGGCGCGCGCGCGGGTATCGGCACAAAGAGTTACACGCCGACCGCTGGCGTGGTTGAGGCGGATATAGAGAATTTTGTAGAAGAGTTCTAGAGTGAGAAATGGCAAATCTGCCATGTCGTAAAAAATTCAGGACCATATCTTTGCCGAAGGACGACCACATGATGCGGCTTGCTGCCGAGGGGCTTGGCGGTGAGCGCGGCGGCGAGACCGTGTTCTCCGGCATCTCCTTCACGCTCGGTGAAGGCGAGGCGCTGACGGTCACGGGGCCAAATGGCGCCGGCAAGTCGACGCTGTTGCGCGTGATCTGCGGCCTTTTGCCAGCCTTGGAGGGCAAGGTGCAGTTTTTCGGTGGAGGGGAGGCGTTTCCGGATGTGGCGTCTGCCTGCCACTATCTCGGTCACCGCAATGCGATGAAAGCAGAGCTTGGCGTCGAGGAGAATTTGCGCTTCTGGCAGGAGTTCATGGGCGAGGCCCATCTGCCGCCGTTCGAGGCGCTGGAGATGGTGGGGCTCGGCGATATCGGCCATTTGCCGTTCGGCTATCTCTCCACGGGGCAGAGACGGCGCGCTTCCATCGCGCGGCTTCTGGTGAGCTATCGGCCCGTCTGGCTGCTCGATGAGCCGACATCCGGCCTCGACAAGGCATCCGAAGCGCAATTCGCCGACCTCATGGGCGTGCACCTCGAAGATGGCGGAATGATCGTGGCTGCCACGCATCTGCCGCTCGGCCTGAAGGGCGCGCAGGAGCTGAAGATGGGGGAGGCTGCGGGTTGACGATGCTGGACGTGCGCCACCTCAAACAGCAACCATCCCGGTTTGCACCATGCTAGCGCTTTTCCGACGCGAATTGCAGATTGGCGTGCGCACCGGCAACGGGGCGCTGACCGGGGTGTTGTTCTTCCTTGCGGTTGTTGCCGTCATACCTTTTGGCGTCGGGCCGGATTTGAACCTTCTGGCGCGCATCGGCCCGGCGATCCTCTGGATCGGCGCGCTGCTTGCCGGCCTTCTCGGGCTTGAACGCCTGTTTCAGGCCGATCGTGAGGACGGTTCTCTGGACCTGATGCTTCTGGCCGACAGCCGGCACATGACGGCGCTGACCGTGTTCGTGAAATGCTGCGCGCACTGGACGGTCAACGTCCTGCCGCTGGTGGTGGTGACGCCCTTGCTCGGCCTTTTCATGAATGTCGAGCCGGTGGGCATTCTGGCGGCTACCGCGACGCTGGCCGTCGGCACGCCGGCCATCACCTTCATTGGCGCGGTCGGGGCGGCCCTCGCCGTGGCGCTGCCGCGCGGCGGGCTTCTGGTTTCGGTGCTCGTGCTGCCGCTCACCATCCCGGTTCTGATCTTCGGTGTGGCGGCGGCGCGTGGAGCGGTGGCCGACCCCGATCCATTTCTGCCGCCTTTCCTCATTCTTGCCGCGCTGATGCTGTTCTTTGCCGTCATCGGGCCGCTGGCCGCTTCCCTTGCACTGCGCTGGGGCGGCGACTGATGTGCGGCAATCGATTCGATTGCGGAACAGGACACGCAACGCTATGGGTTCAGGCATGACAAACGCCACGCCGCAAGCCTCCACGCTCTCCGGTCGCCTGACGGCGCTCGCCAATCCCACGCGTTTTCTCGCGCTGGCCGACACGCTTGTTCCATGGCTCGGCGGTCTTTCGCTGGCCGTTCTCGCTGCCGGCTTCTACATGGCGTTCTCCGCTCCGGAAGACTACCAGCAGGGCATCACCGTGCGGATCATGTACATCCACGTGCCGTTCGCCTGGCTTGCCATGTTCTGCTATTCGCTGATGGCCATATCCGCTCTTGGAACACTGGTGTGGAAACACCCGCTTGCCGATGTGGCGCTGAAAGCCGCTGCGCCCATTGGCGCGGCCTTCACCGCGCTCGCCTTGTTCACCGGCTCCGTCTGGGGCAAGCCCATGTGGGGCACGTGGTGGGTCTGGGATGCGCGGCTGACCTCCGTCTTCATCCTGTTCCTGATGTATCTCGGCATCATTGCCCTGACGCGGGCCATGGACGATCCCGGCCGTTCGGCGCGGGCTGCGGCAATTCTCACGCTCGTCGGTTTCGTCAACATACCGATCATCAAGTTCTCGGTGGACTGGTGGAACACGCTGCATCAGCCGGCTTCGGTGTTCCGCCTCGATGGGCCAACGATCCACGCCTCGCTGCTGTGGCCGCTGCTCATCTGTGCGCTGGGCTTTACTCTGCTTTTCGTCACGCTGCATCTGATGGCGATGCGCGCGGACATCTGGCGCCGTCGTGTTGTCGCCATGCGCCGGCTTTCGGCGCGGGCGGCGGAAAGGGCGCTCCGATGACCCACGCAGCCTATGTCTTCGCCGCCTACGGGATCTCGGCGCTGGTGATCGCGGGGCTCGGCCTTTGGATCCTGATCGATCAGGCCGGCCGCAAGCGAGAGCTCAAGGAGCTTGAGGAGCGTGGCATTCGCCGTCGCTCGGACCGCAAGGCGCCGAAGAAATGAGCGTGACAAGCGAAAAGCCGGCCCGTTCGCGGCGGCTTCTGTTCCTGCTGCCGCTGTTGCTTTTTCTGGCGCTTTCGGCCGTCTTTCTGATGCAGCTCTTTTCCGGCAAGGATAGCTCTCTCGTGCCATCCGCACTGATTGGCCGCCCCGCGCCGCAGACCGATCTTCCACCGCTCGAGGGGATGAACCTGCCCGGTCTGTCATCGGGGGCCTTCAGCGGCCGGGTCACGCTGGTTAATGTTTGGGGTTCCTGGTGCCTGCCATGCCGTCAGGAGCACCCGCTGCTGATGCAGCTCGCCACGGATGAGCGCGTCGTGATTGCGGGACTCAACTACAAGGACAAGCCGGAAAACGCCCGCCGGTTTCTGGGCGATCTCGGCAATCCCTACGATGCCATCGGTGTCGACCAGAATGGCCGCGCGGCAATGGACTGGGGTGTCTATGGCGTTCCTGAAACCTTTCTCGTCGGACCTGATGGCACGATTCGCTACAAGCATGTGGGGCCGTTCACGCCCGAGAGTATCCGCGAAAGTCTGATGCCCGAGATTGAAAAAGCTCTGGCGGAGCGCCCGTTGGGCTGATTGGCCATGCCATATTCTCTGGCCCAGATAAAATGCTGCACTGCAGCAAAAGTGCCGTGAAACGCATGCTAGGATTTTCATCCCAACGAACAGGAGGGATGTATGACGACCCATGTCAGCGCGCATTTCGAGAAGCAGGCGCAGGCCTGCGATCGCATGGGCTCTCCCTTCACGGCGCAACTGTGCCGTCTTCTGCCTGACATACTGGACCGCGAGACCGCCACCGGCGCGTGCGTGCTCGGCTGGCCGGGCGAGGCCGGGGAGGATGCGCTGGCGCTGCGTCTGTGTGGCGGGCTCCATGCGCTTGTGCTTGCCGGTGAGGATGCCGCACTTGCCGGGGTCTATCCACCAAACGCGGCTCCACCTGAGGCGCTTCGAAAGGCCGTGAGTGCTGCCATCGCCCGCCATGATGAGCGTCTTTGCGCCAATCTGGACAGCCCACCACAGACCAACGAGATCGGTCGTTCGGCGATGCTCCTGCCGGGTTTTCTCCAGATCGCGCGCGACACAGGCCTGCCGCTCGATCTTTATGAAATCGGCTCGAGTGCAGGGCTCAACCTTCTGTTTGACCGCTTTCACTACCGCTATGGCGATAGCGTATGGGGCGACGCCGCTTCACCCGTGAGGCTGGCGCCCGAGACGCGGGGGGCAGCCCCGGACCTGTCGGGGGCGCTGTATATCGCCACGCGCCAGGGCAGCGACATCGCGCCCATCGACGTGTCCCGTGATGATCAGCGGTTGCGATTGACTTCCTATGTGTGGGCCGATCAGGAGGCGCGGCTTTCCCGCCTGCGCGCGGCAATCGAGCTGGCAAACGAGACGCCTTTCGCACTGGAAAAGGCGGATGCCGCTGACTTTGTAGATGCCGCACTTGCCGCCCGCCGGCCCGATCGGGTCACGGTGCTGTTCCATTCGATCATGTGGCAATACCTTCGCCATGAAACGCGGACCCGTATAGAGACCGCGCTTGAAACGGCTGCCCAGGCAGGCGGCCCGCCCATCGCCTGGCTGTGCATGGAACCCTCGGACACGAATGAGCCATTCGCGCTGGTTTCGCTCACGCTGTGGCCAACCGGAGAGCGCCGCGATCTTGCGCGCTGCGACTTCCATGGCCGCTGGATAGAGTGGTTGCTCTAATGCATGTCGCTTCCAAATGAATTCATTTGAAAGACAACGAGCATGCATCATTTGAAAGTGTTACAGCGTCCTTTGCGCGTCTTATAAGACGCGCGGCGCTGTAGATCGCCATGCGTCCATCCGGACGCGCGGCGATCCAGACTATTGATGGAGCATCGGAATAGTCCGAAAACCGGGTTCCACTTTTCGGTCCGATGCTCTAGCGCGTTGCGATGGCCGCCGCAGCACCGGCCATCATCGAGGCGCTGGTGCGGTTCGCAATCCGCATGGCGCGCGGGCTTTTGAGCAGCCTTCGTGCCTGCGTGGCGGCAAGCACCCATACGGCATCCACCGCCACCAGAACAACCACCATGGTGAGCGTCAGCTCCGCCCAGCCGATCAGCGTCACGGAGGCGACGTCGATGATGGTGGGCAAAAGCGCCAGATAGAACATCATGATTTTCGGATTGCCGAGGGTCACTGCCATGCCGGTGAAGAAGAGACGCAGGCGCGAGCCGGCATTGGGCAGGGCTTCGCTACCCGTTTCCACGGGCGCAATCCACATCTTCCATGCGAGATAGAGCAGATAGGCCACGCCCGCATATTTGATCACCACGAAAGCCATGTGGAAGGTCTCCGCCACATAGGCGAGGCCTAAAATGGCGAAGGAAAGCCAGATTCCCTCGCCGATCCACATGGCGGCCAGGAACGGCAACACATCGCGCCAGCCGCGCGTGATGACGCGGGCAACCAGCGCCGCGATGCTGGGGCCGGGAGAGCCGGCCGCGACAAGCAGGGCGCCGGCAAAGATGATGAGGGCGGAGATATCCATTGTTCTACCTTGCTGAGAGCGCCAGGCGCAGGCCGAGCGCGGCAAAGGCTGCCGCAAACGAGCGCCGCAGCCATTTCATGATGGTCGGGCTCGACAGGACCCGGCCGCGCACGAGCGAGGCCATCTGACCATAGAGCACGAAGACGACGAAGGTCATCGCCATAAAGATGAAGCCCAGCCATGCCATATCGAGCGCGGGCATTGCGCTTTCGGCGGGAATGAACTGGGGCAGAAAGGCCAAAAAGAAGATCGAGAGCTTTGGGTTCAGAATGTTGATCAGGAAGCCGCGTCGGATGATCGCCCGATGCGGGATCGCGCTGCGGTCGGGTTCGGCATTCAGCATGCCGTTCTCCTTCAGTGCGCCCCATGCCATCCAGAGGAGATAGAGCACCCCGGCGAATTTCACGATCTGGAACAGCATCGCGCTGGCATGCAGCAGGGCGGCGATGCCGAGGATCGCGGCTGCGATATGGGGCAGAATGCCGAGCGTGCAACCGAACGCGGCCGAAACGGATGCCAGCCCGCCGCGGCCAAGCGCGATGGCCAGTGTGTAGATCACACCAGTGCCTGGAATGAGCACGACGACAAGCGCCGTGAGCAGGAATGCGGGATCCATTGGGGGGCTCCTCCACGAAGGTACGGAGATTAGGGCGCCATGTATGGAAACTGTCAACCCGGATGGCGGGATGTATTGACGGCTGAGCCTGGCACCCTCGCCCTTCGACGAGCTCAGGGTGAGGGTTACTGAGGACGACCAGTAAGCTCACCATTGAAATGTCGAGGTGACAGAGCGGTGGGCGGTTGATCCTCGCGGACGATACACCTTTCGAGCCACTGCCACGTCCCAGTAACCCTCATCCTGAGCTTGTCGAAGGGCGAGGGTGCTGGGCAACAACGTCGATGTTGCTCTCAAGACGCACAGTATCAGAACTCAAAAAGAGGATGATGACGCCGCATTCTCGCTGGTTTAGAGCCCGCAAGGCAAGTGCGGGCTCATGTGCCAGTCAACCTCAAGCGGCGCCGGCGCGGCTTTTCTCGAAGCGTTTCCGCTCGTGCGGGTCGAGATAGAGTTTGCGCAGGCGGATCGACTTCGGCGTCACTTCCACCAGCTCGTCTTCCTGGATCCAGGAAAGCGCGCGCTCCAGCGTCATGCGGATCGGCGGGGTCAGTTTCACCGCTTCATCCTTGCCAGCGGCGCGGATGTTGGTGAGCTTCTTCCCCTTCAGCACGTTCACTTCCAGATCGTTGTCGCGGGAGTGAATGCCGATGATCATGCCCTGATAGACTTTCACGCCGGCGTCGATCACCATCGGGCCGCGATCTTCCAGGTTGAACAGGGCGTAGGCCGCTGCCTCGCCGTCATCATTGGAGATCAGGACGCCGTTCACGCGGCCGCCGATCTCGCCCTTGTAGGGCTGATAATCGTGGAACAGCCGGTTCATGATGGCCGTGCCGCGCGTGTCGGTCAAAAGCTCCGACTGATAGCCGATCAGGCCGCGCGTGGGCGCGTGAAAGACGAGGCGCTGGCGGTCACCGCCGGAGGGGCGCAGCTCGATCATCTCGGCCTTGCGCTCCGACATTTTCTGCACGACGACGCCGGAATGCTCCTCGTCCACATCGATGACCACTTCCTCGATGGGCTCCAGAAGCTGGCCGCTTTCGTCCTTCTGCATCACCACGCGGGGGCGCGAGACGGCGAGCTCGAAGCCCTCACGGCGCATGGTTTCGATGAGAACGGCGAGCTGAAGTTCGCCACGGCCGGACACGTAGAAGGAATCCTTGTCGTCGGCTTCCTCGATCTTCAGCGCCACATTGCCCTCGGCTTCCTTCAGAAGCCGGTCGCGGATCACGCGGCTCGTCACCTTGTCGCCCTCGGTGCCGGCCAGCGGCGAGTCGTTGACGATGAAGCTCATGGTCACGGTCGGCGGGTCGATCGGCTGAGCTTCCATCGGCTGGGTGACCGACGGATCGCAGAACGTGTCGGCGACGGTGCCCTTGGAGAGACCTGCAATGGCGACGATGTCGCCTGCATGGGCCTCCTCGATGGGCTGGCGCTCGAGCCCGCGGAAGGCGAGGATCTTGGAGATGCGTCCGTTTTCCAGAAGCGTGCCGTCGTGATGCAGCACCTTCACGGCCTGGTTCGGCTTGATGGATCCGGCCGCGATACGGCCGGTAATGATGCGGCCGAGGAAGGGGTTGGCTTCCAGAATGGTGCCGATCATGCGGAAAGGGCCGGGCTCGGTGGTGGGCTCGGGCACATGCTTGAGCACGAGGTCGAACAGCGGGGCGAGACCCTGATCCTTGGGACCTTCGGGCTCGTAGTTCATCCAGCCGTCGCGGCCCGAGCCGTAGAGGATCGGAAAGTCGAGCTGCTCGTCAGTGGCGTCGAGCGCGGCGAAGAGGTCGAACACCTCGTTGATCACCTCGTCGGCACGGGCGTCCGGACGGTCGATCTTGTTGATGGCGACGATCGGCTTCAGACCGACCTTGAGCGCCTTGCCGACAACGAACTTGGTCTGGGGCATCGGACCTTCGGCCGCGTCCACCAGAAGCACGGCGCCATCCACCATGGAGAGGATGCGCTCCACCTCGCCGCCGAAATCGGCGTGGCCGGGCGTGTCGACGATGTTGATGCGGGTGTCCTTCCACTCCACCGAAGTGGCCTTGGCAAGAATGGTGATGCCGCGTTCTTTTTCGAGGTCGTTGGAGTCCATGGCCCGCTCGGCGACGCGCTGGTTGTCGCGGAAGGCGCCGGACTGCTTCATAAGCTCGTCGACGAGTGTCGTTTTCCCATGGTCAACGTGGGCGATGATCGCAATATTGCGCAGTTTCATATGTGCTCTTTGGGGTCGGTAGGCGCGCGAAAGGCATGGCGCGGCCAGTTGCGTTGCCGCGCTCATACAGGTTTTTTCGCAATTGCGAAAGTGCGCAGTGCCAATGCCGGGCGAGAGCCGGCCGTGTTTAGCCCCAGCTTGCGCCTTCCAGCGCGTTTAGAGGAAACTTCAGATAGCGCTTGCCATTGGCTTCCGGCGCCGGCAGTTGCCCTGCATTCATGTTTACCTGCAAGGCATGGAGGATGAGCTTGGGCATGGGCAGGGTTTTATCGCGCGCCTCACGCATCGCGACGAATTCTGCTTCCGTCTTGCACTTGGAAATATGGCTGTTGGTGGCCCGTTGCTCGGCAACGGTGCTTTTAAAACGCGGCTCGCGCCCACCCGGCTGATAGTCGTGTCCGACAAAGATGCGGGTCTCGTCAGGCAGGCTGAGAATCTCTTGAATGGACTTCCAGAGCCGTTCGGCGCTGCCGCCGGGAAAATCGCAGCGGGCGGTCCCGGAATCGGGCATGAACAGCGTGTCGTGAACGAACGCTGCATCGCCGATCACATAGGTAATCGAAGCCAGGGTGTGACCGGGCGAGAACATCACCTTTGCTGGCAGTGTCCCAATGGAGAAAGTCTCGCCATCGGCAAACAGCCTGTCCCATTGCGAGCCGTCTGCCTTGAAGTCGGGCCAGTTGTAGATCGTCTTCCAGAGCTTCTGGACCTCGATAACCTTCACGCCAATGGCCGTGGGTTTACCCGTCTTCTCCTTGAGATAGCCTGCGGCGGAGAAATGGTCGGCATGGGGATGCGTGTCCAGAATCCACTCAAGCTCCAGGCCTTTCTCATGAATAAATGCCAGAAGCTTGTCCGCGTGCTCCGTGGAGGTGTTGCCGGATTTTTCGTCGAAATCGAGAACCGGGTCGATAATAGCGCATTTTCCGGTTGCCGGGTCGGCAACGATATATTGGGCGGAAAAGGTGCGCTTGTCGAAGAAGACGGTCACATCCGGCCGTGCGGAAGCAGTTCTCACCGCCGAATCGGCTTGCTGAGGCGCCTGCGTATGGTCCATCGTGCTCTCCGTGAGTGCTCGTGATGCAAGCTAGATAGTGCCGATGGGAAAAAGATTCAATTTTCCCGACTGCGACCAATTGGGCATGTCGTTCTAACAAATTGGTGGTTTGAGCCAACAGTTGGCTTATTCTTTTAAAGACGCGCAAGAAAAAACCGGGGCCAGAGACCCCGGTTGATGGTTGCCAAACCCGCTCAGGCAGAGCGCACGGGGTCGAGCGTCACCTTGTAGAGCTCGTTGTCATCGCGATCCATGAGTCGTACCGTCATCTGTTCTGTGCCCGCGTCGATGTCGACGAGACCGAAGAACTGGAAGCCGGCGGAGGGAGGCAGATTTGCCCCCTGTTCCTCGCTTGGGGCCTTCACATATTTGAGTTCCGGACCGAACGTGCCGTCAAGCTTGTTGGGGCCGAACGTGCCGGCGTGAAGCGGGCCGGAAACGAATTCCCAGAAAGGCTTGAAGTCCTGGAAGGCGGCTTTGTCGGGATTGTAGTAATGGGCGGCCGTGTAGTGCACATCGGCGGTGAACCAGACAGTGTTTTCGATGCCGGCATTCTTGATGTAGCGCAGGAGATCGGCGATCTCGAATTCACGGCCTTTCGGGGCGGAATTGTCGCCATTGGCGATGGCCTCGATCTTGTCGCCATCCGGTACCACCAGGCCGATCGGCATGTCGGCGGCAATGACCTTCCATGTGGCGCGGGAGTTGGCAAGCTCGCGCTTCAGCCAGCGGATCTGCTCGTCTCCGAGGAAGCGGGTTTCCTCGCTCGCAGTTTCCTGCAGGCTGTCGGAGTTGGCGGCGCGGTAGGAGCGCATGTCGAGGAAGAAGACGTCGAGCATCGGCCCGTAGGCGATCTTGCGGTAGACCCGGCCCGGCTCTGCGGGGGTATAGCGGATCGGCGTCATTTCATGGAACGCACGGGCCGCGCGGGCCTGCAGCAGGGGCACGGATTTTTCGGTATAGCGATCGTCTTCGGAAAGATCCTTGGAGGCCGACCAGTTGTTGACCACTTCATGGTCGTCCCATTGGAAGAATGTTGGGCAGACGGCGTTCAGCGCGCGCACATGATCATCCATCATGTTGTACTTCCACTGGCCACGGAACTCGTCCAGCGTTTCTGCCACCTTGCGCTTCTCGTCGATGAGAACCGTGTTTTTCCAGACGCTGCTGTCTTTCAGCGTGACCTCGTCCTCCATCGGGCCATCGGCATAGATGGTGTCACCGGAATGGAGGAAGAAATCCGGCCGGTGCTTCTCCATGGTGGCATAGGTTTTCATGCCGGCTTCGTCGATGCCCCAGCCCTGTCCGGCCGTGTCACCCGACCAGGCGAAGCGGATGTTGCGCCGGGCCGAGGGCGCCGTGCGAAAGCGGCCGACGATCCACTCGGAAGTGGCGTTGCTGTCGCTGAGATCGGCAGCGCGCATGCGATAGAAGATCTCCTGGTCCGGCGTGAGATCCGTCAGAAGCCGCTTCACCGCGAAGTCGCTCTCCGGCAGCGCATCCATCGTGGGCAGTCGGGTGGCGTTCGAGAAGCTCTCCGTAGATGAAACCTCGAACTCGATCCGAGCCGGCCGGTCGGCCCGCGTCCAGATCATGCCGCTCGTCGTGTCGACATCGCCGGACTGAACACCATGGGTGAACATCGGGCGCGTAGAGGCCCGCGAGATGGCGGGCATGGAAAGCCCGCCCACGGCGGTGGCGAGTGCGGTTGCGCCGGTTCCAAGGAGGAATTTACGGCGGGTACTCACTGCAAAGGACTTCATGACAGTCTCCCTCAATCTGGTTGATTCTCGGGAGGCAATCTGGTGCTTCAATGTTGCAGTGAGTTATCGCTCACATGACACATCCGTGACTGTCAAAAGCTCTTTCAGGCAAGCCCCTTCTTCTCCATCATCGCTTCCGGGGTGGGCATGCGGCCGCGGAAGGCTTTGTAGAGGTCTTCAGGATCCGCTGAACCGCCCGCAGAATAGATGTGCTGACGCAGCTTCTGTGCCGTTTCTGGATCGAAGGGATCGCCTTTCTCCTCGAAAGCGCGGAAGGCATCGGCATCGAGAACTTCCGACCACATGTAGGAGTAGTAGCCGGCTGAATATCCATCGCCGGCAAATACATGCAGGAAATGCGGGGTGCGGTGGCGCATGACGATGGCATCTGGCATCCCGAGCTTTTCCAGCGTTTCCGCTTCAAAGCGCAGTGGGTCGTCCGGCGCTTCAGCCTGGCTGTGAAAGGCCATATCGACCAGCGCTGATGCGGTGAACTCCACTGTGGCAAAGCCGGCATCGAACGTGCGGGCGGCGCGCATTTTCTCCACCAATTCCTGAGGCATGGAAGCGCCGGTCACATGGTGCTTTGCAAATTTCTGCAGCACGTCAGGCACGGTAAACCAGTGCTCGAAGAGCTGCGAGGGCAGCTCGACGAAGTCGCGGGAGACGGAAGTGCCGGAAATTGACGGCCAGGTCACATCACTCAGGAGGCCGTGCAGCGCATGGCCGAATTCATGGAACAGGGTGCGCGCCTCGTCCACGGACAGCAGGGCTGTCTGGCCCTTTGGCGGCTTCGCGAAATTCATCACATTGTAGATGATCGGCGATTTTCCCTCACCCAGGCGATAGCCGGATTGGAGAGCGCTCATCCACGCGCCGGAGCGCTTGGAAGGCCGGTTGAAATAATCGGCCAGGAAAAGACCACGCCTTGTGCCATCAGCGTTGCACACGGCGAATGTGCGCACATCCTCGTGCCATGCAGGCACCCCTTTCAGCTCTTCGAAGGTAAGGCCGAACAGCCGGTGTGCCACGTCAAATGCGGCAGCGATGACATTCTCCAGAGCGAGATAGGGTTTTAGTGCGCTCTCATCGAATGCAAACCGCTCTGCGCGCCGCTTTTCGGCGTAATAGCGCCAGTCCCAGGGGGCAATGGCGTGGTTTTGCCCTTCCTGTGCGGCAAGGCGGGCCAGTTCCTTCTCGTCTTCTGCGGCCTTCTCGCGCGCTCTCTGCCAGACAGGCTGCAACAGATCCTGCACGGCATCAGGGGTCTTGGCCATGGTATCATCGAGTTTCAACGCTGCGTAGGATGCATATCCAAGCAACTTCGCTTTCTTGGCGCGCAGCTTCAAGGTTTTGGCGATCACATCCGTATTGTCTGTTTTCCCGCCATTCTCGCCTCGCTTGGCAAAGGCTTTGAACACCTTTTCGCGCAGGTCACGCCGTTCCGATGAGGCGAGAAACGGTTCGACAATGGAGCGCGACAGCGTGGCCGCATACAGGCCTTTTTTGCCACGGGCCTCTGCAGCTTCTGACATGGCGCTCTTCACCGCATCGGAGATCCCCCCAAGATCACTCTCCTCGAGAAACAGCGCCCAGCCGCTTTCGTCGGCGAGCACGCTTTGCCCAAATTGAGCACCAAGGCCAGCGAGCTCCTCGTTGATCGCCGCAAGGCGCTCCTTGTCGGTCTGGTCGAGCTGTGCGCCGCCACGCACGAAGCGCTTCCAGGTCTTTTCGAGAACGCGGCTTGTTTCGGCATCGAGACCCAGCCTCCCTCGATCCTGATAGAGCCGGTCGATGCGGGAGAAGAGCATCTCGTTCATGAAGATTGCAGACACGTGCCGAGCCATGCGCGGCGAAATCTCACGCTCCAGTTCCTGGATGGTCTCATTCGTGTGCGCCCCGGCACGGCACCAGAATATGGCGGAAACCTTCGACAGAGCATCTCCTGCAAGCTCCAATGTGGTCAGCGTGTTCTCTATGTCGGGCGCCTCGGTGTTGCCGGCAATCCTGGCAATTTCCGTTTCGTGCGCGGTCAACGCTGCCTCGAACACGGGGGCAAAAGCTGCGTCGTCAAAAGCGGTGAAATCCGGGAGGCCATGCGGGCCCGTCCAGTTCGTCAGTGGGTGGGTTGCAAGGTCAATGGGCGCGGATTTCTGCATGGCGGTTCCGGGAGGTTGGGAGAGAAAACTCTTAGCGATGTAAGCGTTGCGCGCCAGGGGTGCAATGGTGGGCGTTGACGGTCATTCATCGTGACTATATGTAATGCTTATATTAAGCTTGCCTTATAATAAGGGTCCTGTTGTGACGCATTCCGTCAATCCTGATTCCTTCGGCTTTCTGGTCGCAGATATCCATCGATTGTTTCGCAGCACGATGGACCGTGCCATAGCGGAGGCTGGTCTCGGTGTAACACCTGGCGAAGCGAGAACGCTGGTCCATGCGGCGCGCGCGGGGGCCGTCCGGCAGAATGTTCTGGCGGAGCGCATGGGTGTTGAGGCCATGACGCTGAGCGGTTATCTCGACCGGCTGGAAGCGCGTGCGCTTGTTCGTCGTTTGAATGACCCGAGGGACCGACGCGCCAAACTGGTCGAACTCACCGACGCAGCCGATAGCGTGCTGGAAGCGATTGGTGCGATGGCTGCGGAAATGCGAAAGAAGGCGGCAGGATCGCTCAGCCAGTCCGAGTGGGAGAGCCTGCTTGAGCAGTTAAAACTCGTTCGCGCCAACCTGGCGGTGGCTTCTGAAAAGCCCGCGGAGGCAGGTTTATGAACCTGCGTGCCGAAACATCGAATGAGGTTGTCGCAACGCCACTGATGAGCGAGCGGCGTGTCAGCATCATCGGGGCGATGCTCGTGGCGCTCGGACCGGTCTCAATGGCGCTTTTTACGCCCGCCATGCCTCAGATCGTCGAAGCGTTTGGCACAACGGAAGCCGCGGTCAAGATGACCATATCGCTTTACTTTGCCGGCTTTGCATTGGCGCAACTCTTTTGCGGCCCGCTTTCGGACGGGCTGGGGCGCAAACCAGTCACCTTCGGCTTTATCGGCATTTACGTGGTGGCAAGCTTTGCCGCACTGATGTCACCCAACATAGAGATGCTTATCGCCGCCCGATTCTTGCAGGGTTTTGGCGCGGCCGTCGGCGTCGCGATATCGCGCGCGGTCGTACGCGATCTCTTCACCCATGAGAGCTCTGCTCGCATCATGAACCTGATCGGCATCATCCTTGCGATAGGGCCGGCCTTCGCGCCCACCCTCGGCGGGCTGACCATGCAGCTTGCGGGGTGGCATGCGATCTTTGGGCTGATGCTTGTAGCAGGCGTTGTGATTTCTCTCGTGATCCATTTCTGCATGCGGGAAACGGTCGAACGTGATCTGTCGCGGATCAGCCCGAAAGCCTTGATCCATTCCTACGGTCTGTTGCTTGGCAACGCCTATTTCATGCTTTCAAGTATGGTCATCGCAGGCGCGGTTGGCGCTCTCTACACCCAGGCCACGGTGCTGCCTTTTATTCTGATGAGCCGGGTTGGTCTCACTCCTGCCGAGTTCGGTATCGGCATGCTGGCCCAGTCGGGTATGTATTTCACCGGCGCGCTCGTGGCGCGTTTTCTGATGAGGTCGCTAGGAGCTTACAAGCTCGTGCCCATCGGTCTTGCAGCCATCGGGGCAGGCAGCCTGCTTCTTATCATCACCCTGACCCAGTTCGAACCAAGCTTTATCGGGGTGATGGGCCCCGTTGGAATCTATGCATTCGGCATCGCATTTGTGATGCCCGCGATGATGACGGCCGGGCTCGCGCCTTTTCCGCGCATTGCGGGTTCAGCTTCTTCGCTCACGGGATTTTTGCAGATGGGCACCGGGCTCGCCGGAGGCAGCATCGCCGCCCTGATTGGCGATCCGGTGCTGGCCATGGTGCTGATCATCCCGACGCTCGGAAGCGTGGCAATTATTTCGTGGCTGATCTGGAACAGGCTGCCGGAACCGGCATTGGCAACGGCGCTACGGCCAAGCCCGCCGGGTCCGGTCTAACAAGAGCCGTCAATCAAGCTGCGGCCGCTCAAAATCGCCGGTCTGGGGATTCATCACCCACAACTCGCCGCTTGAAATATCGAACCAGGCGCCGTGAAGGGAGAGCTTTCCCTTGTCTTCCAGTATCTTCACGCAGGGGAAGCTGCGCAGGTTCTGAAGCTGATAGCGGATTGAAATGCGCTCAAGTGCGGTCTGACGCTCAGACTGGGTCATCAGCTCGTTGCCGGCCACAGCTTCGGCTGCCGGTGCGACGAGCCCCATCCATTTTCCGATGAAATCGCCCGGAGAAAGTGGCTCTGCCGAGGGATTGAGTGCGGCTCCGATACCGCCGCAGCGGCCATGCCCCATCACGACAATATGCTTCACCTTCAGGCTTTGCACAGCAAACTCGAGCGCGGCTGAGGTGCCGTGATGGTGATCGTCAGGCTCGTAAGGCGGCACAAGATTGGCCACATTGCGCACGACGAAAAGCTCACCCGGGCCGCAGTCGAAGATGGTTTCCGGTGCCGCGCGTGAATCGCAGCATGCAATGACCATGGTTTGCGGTGACTGGCCTTCGTTGGCCAGTTTGCGGTAGCGCTCACTCTCGGAGCTGTATCGGCCCGCCATGAAATTGCGGTAGCCGGAGATAAGGCGTTCAGGAAGGTGCGTCATGAGCTTTCGAATAGCGAGAAAATGCGTGGCGTGCAATCCGGTTTGATCCACCTGCAACACCGCTGTGCATTGTTCCTGAAAGCCTCATCAGTGTGCAGTCTGTTCAACCTGCCCCCGGAAACTTTGGTGGCTTCAACCTTGAGCGGAAACGGAGCCAGCGACACGCTCGATCTCGATCATCATTTGCGGCCGCGTCAGAATCTGCCGGTCGGTTTCCAGCATCAGCTCATCCGACCCACGTTCGGTCGCCCTGTTGAGGATTGCGACCACGGAACCGGTGGTCTTGGCGAGCGCTTCCTCCTCCGACTCGCCGGCAAGCAGCCGGGCAAGATAGAGCGCCGCGGTGAGATCGCCGGTTCCGTTCGGAGCTTTGGGAATGCTGTCGTGAGCCGCGCGCAGCACTTCCCTTCTGCCCACCAGCAGATTTGCCAGGCGGTCGGGGCTGCTTGCAGGGGCGGAGGTTACCAGCACCTCGGCAGGGGGTGCCTTTCGCGCGGCACGGATCGCAGAATCGGTGCCGTCAGTATCGACGCCCGTAAGCCAAGCCAGCTCATATCGATTTGGCGTTGTGATATCGGCCAGAGGCAGCAGCTTGTCGCGGATGGCCGCAGCCGTCGGCTCAGGCACATACAGGCCGCCTCGATCTCCAAGCACCGGATCGCAGACATAGAGCGCTTCTGGATTGCGGCTTTTCAGGGCTTCCACCAGGCCGGCTATCGCATTTGCCTGTTCGGGGTCGCCCAGATAGCCGGAGAGAACCGCTGAGACTTCGCCCAGCCATGGCGCATGTTGAAGGTCGCTTACGAAACGCGCGAACTGGTCGGGTTCGGGCACAATGCGCGTGGCAGGGCCATGGCCCGGGTGCCACGGAAGGATTACCGTAGGCACTGCCCATACCGGAAAACCGAGCGCCTCCAACGTGAAAACGGCGGCGCGGTTTCCAACACTGCCTCGGGCCACATGGCTGGATATGACAATGACAGCGCGGGTTCCGCGCCGGTTTTCTTCTCTGGTCATGTTGTCATTCACCCGCCGATGATGCCGAAAACGTAAAGGAGAATCCAAAGGATGAGGGCGGTCAGGGTGGTCACCGCGATGGCTCTGCCGATCCGTGTTCCCCATAGTTCAATCGGATCGTTCTGCTCCGCGTCCCTGGCCGAAATGTGATCGCGCGCGCGGGTCATCATGGAGCTGCCTTCGCTCTCACGGCTGACCCGGTCGAGGATCCGCCGCGATTCCGCTTCGGCCTGTTCCTTGCGCTTCTGTGTTGACACTGTACGAAAAACCCGTTGCCGTTATTCAAGCCTGACCGTACATCATGCATCCATTGTTCGGAATTGGTTTCCTATCAGTGGACCATGTTCTAATGTCGAGAGAGCCAATTTTCCGGAGGTGTCCCTTCATGCCGATTGCCAAGCCGCTCGCCGCCATGCCCGTACGCGGCCTTTTTTCCCTGCTGGCGCTTTGCCTGATGCTGCCGCTGTTGTCGGCTTGCGGCTTTAATACGATCCCGACTCGCGAGGAGCAGGCGAAAGCGGCCTGGAGCGAAGTGCTGAACCAGTATCAGCGTCGCGCCGACCTGATCCCCAATCTCGTCGAGACCGTGAAGGGTTATGCCGCTCAGGAGCGCGAGGTGCTTGAAGGCGTTGTCGAAGCCCGCGCGAAAGCGACCCAGGTTCAGATTTCGCCGGATATGCTGACCGACCCCGAGGCCTTCAAGGCATTTCAGGAAAGCCAGGCCGGTCTCTCCGGCGCGCTGTCCCGCCTTCTTGCCGTGGTTGAAAATTATCCGGATCTGAAATCGAGCCAGAACTTTCTTGCTCTGCAGGCACAACTCGAGGGTACGGAAAACCGTATCGCCGTGGCGCGGCGTGACTATATCGAGGCGGTCCGGCTCTACAACACCTCCTTGAAAACGCTGCCCTCCATGCTTTGGGCCATGTTCTGGTTCACCGGCAATGAACCTTATGAGACCTTCACAATCTCAGAAGAGAAGATGGATGTGCCGTCTGTGAATTTCGGCACAAGCAGCGGCGGCTGACGGAGACTGATCCATGGGGGAGGCTGTTTCGCGGGCTCTGACCACGTTTGGTCACCGCAGTATCTGGCTTGCGTTGGTTGCGGGATTTATCTGGATTGCGGCGGCATCCACAGTCGCTGCTGCCGAATTGCCTCGTCTCACCGGACGGGTGGTCGACAATGCAGGGATCATTGATGCAGCCAGCGAAGCGGCCCTCAATTCGAGGCTCGAAGCTTTCGAGGCCAGATCTTCAGATCAGATCGTGGTTGCCACGATTCGTAGTCTGGATGGAGAGGCGCTGGAACCGTTTGCCAACCGGCTGTTTCGCGCCTGGGGACTGGGGCAGGCAGGCGAAGACAATGGCGTCCTGCTCCTCGTTGCGCTTGATGATCGCAAGATGCGCATAGAGGTGGGTTACGGTCTTGAGGGAACGCTCACAGACCTGCATTCAAAACTCATTATCGAAAACACCATGGTGCCTGCCTTTCGTGCCGGCGATTTTTCGACAGGCATCAGTGGTGCGGTC
The DNA here is from genome assembly GCF_057196525.1 of Nitratireductor sp. ATLC21. Taxonomy (NCBI): domain Bacteria; kingdom Pseudomonadati; phylum Pseudomonadota; class Alphaproteobacteria; order Hyphomicrobiales; family Phyllobacteriaceae; genus Nitratireductor; species Nitratireductor sp. ATLC21. The sequence goes on from NZ_JBXUOU010000003.1 coordinate 317,373, forward strand.
GATGACATCATCATGGTTCTGGAAGGCAATGCAGCCGAACTGGAAGCGCGCGCGAAGCGCAGCCAACAGAGTGACAAGGGGTCTGGCTGGCCGGTCATACTGTTCTTTCTCGTCTGGGCCACGTTCTTTTTTGGTGGTATCGCGATGGCGTTCCTGCCGCCGATTTTCGGTCGCAAGATCGGTCCTGGACGTTACAAATGGCTCGGCATGACGGTGGATTACACCAAGTCGCGTGGCGGTTCGTCCGGTGGACGGTCATCGGGTGGCTGGTCTTCCGGCGGTGGCGGTGGGGGCTTTTCCGGCGGTGGCGGCTCATCGGGCGGCGGCGGTGCATCGGGGAGCTGGTAGAAATGACACGACACATCAAACGGCTTTCCGAGGCCGAACATGCGCGCATCGCCCGGGCAATCAGCGAAGCCGAGAAGAAGACATCGGGTGAGATATATTGCGTGCTCGCGCGTTCGAGTGATGCCTATCTCTATCCTGCCTGCCTGATTGTGGCGCTTGCCATCCTCATTTTGGGGCCGTTCCTCGCCTTTGCGCTGAGCTACTGGTGGATATCCATCGATACGATGATTTTTGCGGTGGCTCAGCTTGCTGCTTTCGGCGCCGCTGCAGGATTGGTGACAGCGTTCGAGGGACTGCGTGTGGCGCTGGTGCCAAAAGCGCTGAAATACAGGCGTGCGCACGCAAATGCGCAAAACCAGTTCCTTGCCCACAACATTCACGTTACCGAAGGCCGGACCGGTGTTCTCATTTTCGTTTCGTTGGCGGAACGCTACGTGGAAATCGTGGCCGATTCCGAGATCGATGCCCGCGTTGAGCAGACAGTCTGGAACGAGGGCGTTGCGCTGATGCTGGAGCACGCGCGGCGCGGGACCTTGGCCGATGGTTTCGTGGAAACGGTAGCATATACAGGCGAAGTGCTTTCTCGGCATTTTCCCGCCGGACGACGTAATTCCAATGAAATCGCGGACCGTTTGACCGAAATCTGAGAGCTTTTCGGCGATTTGTGTGTGACTGCAAAGATGCGTGCTCTAATGCTTGCGCATGTCGACCCGACGCAGCTATGGTTAAGAAACCATGAACACGCTGACGATCGATATCAGACGAGCAGAGCCGTACGACGCCGAGGCTATCGCCGAGGTCCATGACAGCGCGTGGCGCGGCGCTTACACCGGCATTATCCCCTATCAGGCCCTTGGACGGATGATTGGCCGTCGCGGGCCGCGCTGGTGGGCCAACGCGATACGCCGCTCCGCTACCGTTCTGGTGATCGAGATAGGCGGCGAGATTGCTGGCTATGCAACGCTCGGGCGGAACCGTGCTCGAGAACTCAGTCAGGAAGGCGAGATCTACGAGCTCTACCTCCGGCCTGAATATCAGGGTGTCGGGCTTGGTCGCCGGCTCTTCCAGGCTGCGCGCGATATGCTGGAAGCCCATGGCCTTAAAGGGCTTGTCGTCTGGGCGCTGGAGGACAATGAACCGGCTCTCGCATTTTATTCGGGTGCTGGCGGACGAGATATCGCAGAGGGTGTCGAAGTGTTTGAGCACCGTGCGCTCCGCAAGCTGGCTTTTGTCTGGGATTAAGGCCTAGCCTCGCGTTTTCAACGCATTCATATAGCCAAGCTGAGCGGCAAAACTTTCGCACTGCACCATTCGCTGCATTGCCATGCGGCTTATGACGCGATAAAGCGGCAGCCATCCGTTTCCGGGCTGCTCCGTCTGGCTGACTCCACCGTCGTCATGCCGGTATCCGGCAGCCATAACTGTCAGAACAGAGGTTGCTTTTCCCATGCGCATAGACGCCATCTCCACCGGTGACAATCCGCCAGAAGACGTGAACGTCATCATCGAAGTGCCGGTCGGCGGTCAGCCGATCAAATACGAGATGGACAAGAACTCCGGGACGCTGGTCGTTGACCGGTTCCTGTACACGCCGATGACCTATCCGGGCAATTACGGCTTCGTGCCCCACACACTGTCCGACGATGGCGATCCAATTGATGTGTTGGTCTGCAACACACGCCAGCTCATCCCCGGCTGCGTTATCAACGTCCGGCCGATCGGCGTGCTCATAATGGAAGACAATTCCGGCCAGGACGAGAAGATCATTGCCGTACCATCGCCGCACCTGACACGCCGCTATGAAAACGTGACGAACTACACAGACCTGCCGGAAATCACGCTCCAGCAGATCCAGCACTTCTTTGAGCACTACAAGGATCTGGAGCCCGGCAAGTGGGTGAAGATCGGTGACTGGATGGATGCAGCGGCGGCTCGAAAGCTGATCGTCGAGGCCGTCGAGCGGGCCAAGGCGAGCAAGTAAGAGGGGCGGCGCTCAACCGCCGCCATCGCTGCCCGTCGTCATGGGCAGCGGCACATCGCCGGCGTCGATCACCGGCTGATCCGCGCCACACGCGAAATCGAAAGCCTGCCCATCGGCGATGCGGCGGGCTTTTTCATTGGCATTTTCGTTGCCGGTGGCGACAACATATCCGATGACGCAGCCTTCCCGCCCGAAAACCTGCCCGACCTTTTCTACGGCAAGTACTTCGATCTTGTCGCCTACACCCTCGCCATCGTCAATGAACCATCGGTGGATCGTTGCGAAGGGCCACTTGCGGTCACCATCGCTCATAATGCGCCATTCTATGGTCGATCCCGTGGAGTTGAAGCCGGCAAAGCTTTCCCATTCTGGCGCGAGATCCCCATCTGGCGGGAAGCCGTAAAAGATCGATTCCCGCGCATCACCATAGTAAATGAGCACCGGGTAGCCACGCCAACCCTCGCAGACGAAATTCATCCATTCACCTGGATCATCGGCTGCAGGGGCGGCAAATGCCGCGCAATTCTCTTGTGTGTTTATTTCGGTGTAGGCGCTCTCGATCTCGCTGGCTTGTGCCAGGCCCCCAAGCGCTGTTACCAGAATTCCCGCTATTGCCAGTCGCATAAGCCATGCTCCTTCCTTCAGCGGTGGTGAGCATAGACGCATTTCATGACAACGCCTATCGGCGTGTGACGACCGCCTCAATGCGCGCGAGGAGCTCCTCGGGCATTCCCTGGATTTCCACTGTCTTGAGCCGCGCCGTGGCTCCACCGGTGACCGAAACCGAGGTTGGGGGAACCTCGCACTCTTTGGCGAGCAGCTTCTCCAGTGCGGCGTTGGCTTTGCCATTCTCTGGAACGGCGCGCACGCGCGCTTTCAGATGACAACGGCCGTCCGCGGTCTCGCCAGGGCCTTCGATCGCGTCGCGCGCGGATCTGGGCGTCAGGCGCACGAGAAGCGTCAGCCCTTGGTCAGATAACCGACAGAAGGCCGGTACCTCGACCATGCTTCACAAAAGAGCGGGAGCAATGGTCGTCAGTATGAACTGTCGAACGAAGAACAATATCAGCAGCAGGATGATCGGCGAGATGTCGATGCCGCCGAGATCGGGCAAAAGATTCCGTATCGGTCGTAGCGCAGGCTCCGTGACGCGAAAGAGAAAATTGCCGACCGAACCCACAAACTGGTTGCGGGGATTGACCACGTTGAACGCGTAAAGCCAGGAAAAAACAGCTGACCCGATAATCAGCCACCAATAAATGTCGAGCGCCATGATGATGGTCTGGATAAGCGCGAGCATGCCGGTCTCCTGGGCGGTGTTAAGCGCGGCGGTCGGGAAGCGGCGGCGATAACGACCTTCGCTTCCTCAGCCGCGAATTTTGCGACATGTAGCCATTGCCGATGGATGCGGCAAGTCTGACGCGGTTATTTGCCGGATCGGGGCGGGAAATTGGGGGCGGATGTTTGCGTCTACGGAGAGATTGAAGCAGGTGATCTGGATTCTTGACAGCCTGCCTTTAGCGGACATAAATGCGGGTCACCGGCGAATGGGGCTGTAGCTCAGATGGGAGAGCGCGTCGTTCGCAATGACGAGGTCAGGGGTTCGATTCCCCTCAGCTCCACCAACCACCCGCCGGTTGAGTTTCCTTGCCCATCGATTTTTAGAAGGCATTGGCCTTTTCGCCTTTTCCGACCATCCGGTGAGCCGCTTGGCACAGGAAATCGGGGTGCTGCGGCTCTTAATTCTTGCAGCCGGCGATCTCGTGAATGGCGCGCGCCGTATCGCCATCCACGACAAGTGTTTTGACAATGCCGCTTTCAAGCAAGGCGCAGGTGGCTTCCGCTTTTTCGATGCCGCCGGACAGCAGGACTGTATGGGTAGCGCGCAGCGCCTCGAAACCCACTGCCAGGGTCCGCTGGTTAAGCACATGCTGGACAGGCGCCCCGTGGGCGTCAAAGAAAATTCCGTTCGTGTCACCAATTGCGCCTGCCTCGTGAAGCTCGTTGAGCTCGACTTGCGAGATCATGCCTGAACGACGAAGTAAGGAGTGCTCCGTGAGTTCGCCGACAGAGATGATGGCCATATCCGGCTGCCTGGCCATTTCGAGAACGGAGCGCACGGTGGTCTGCGACAACAGTATATCGCGGTCCTCCGGAGTGTTGGCAATGAACGGCACCGGCAGGAAATAGCCTTCGGCGCCGGTCGCCCTTGCCAGAGCCTGCACCACTTCAAATGGATTGAAGGCGCTGTTGGCGGTGAGTGAGCCCATAAGACTGACAAAGCGCGCTCCGGGTGCGCTGACGCCGGCCATGTTGCGCGTGATGTGGTCAAGGGTGCGGCCCCAGCCCGTGCCGATCACGGCGTCACCCTTGCGTGTGATCAGTTCTCTCACCAGCGTCGCCGCCAACGATCCGACCGCGCGACGTGGGTATTCGGAAAGAGCACCTGGTAATTGAACGTCTCTGCCGAGGCCCAGAGCGGGAGAGCAGATGCACCGTTCGAGATTGAAGCGTTGGCGCAGCTCGTCCTCCACCTCCAGGAGACCGTTGCTCCGTGAATCGATCGAGATCGACACGATGCCGGCATCCTTGGCGCTTTGCAGCAGCTTGTTCACGCGCGCTCTGGTGGTGCCCAGGCGGTTTGCGGTCTCTTCCTGATTGAGCCCCCCAACATAGTAGATCCATGCCGCACGGCTCATCAGTTCGTGGTCGTCACTCTCGATCATGATGATCTCCTAAACGGTGGCGCTTGGACTGACAATCGAATATCGGCATCGAATTACAAATGTATCGATGCTTGACAAATGTATCAAGCCGCGTCACGTTTGGCTTGTGGATGCCATCGGGAGGGCCGTGGGCATCTTCAGTTCAGGGAGGAAATCATGAACAAGTTTGCAAAGAGCCTGGCACGCTGCGTGGCCGCAGGCGCTGTAATCGCAGCCACCACTGCTGTCGGCTTCACGCAGGATGCGCTGGAAATCGCGTGGGTTCATTCAAATGCTGCCGCTCAGTCCGAGCAGCGGGTCAAGGCGGGGTTCGAGGAATGGCTGGGTGAGAGCGGAAATTCCTGGAATGTCAGTTTCCTCGACAGCCAGGGCTCGGGTGAGGCCACCGCGTCGAATCTTCAGGATGCTGTTTCGCGCGGTGTGGACGCGATCATCATTACGATGTCCGACTTGCGCGCATCCAAGGCAGCTATTGACGTGGCCATCGAGGCCGGAATTCCGGTTTTCTCAGTCGATAGTGGTTTCGTTGAAGGCATTCAGGTGGATGTCACCACCAACAATTGGGCGATGTCGGCCGATGTCTCTCCGTATCTTCTCGATCAGATTGGCGGCGAGGGCAATCTCGTCTTCTTCCGCATGGCCGAGCACCATGGAACACGCAAGCGCGGCGACGTCATGGAGAAGGTCCTTCAGGAATACGGCAATGTGAAAGTGCTGGCCGAGCACAATATCGATTACACGGCCTTCTTCGAGGACACGACGTCTTCGATGCAGGACTATGTGGCGCGCTTCGGTGACGAGATTGACGCTGTCTGGGCGCCCTGGGATGAACCGGCGCAAGCGACCATCAACGTCATGAAAGCTGCCGGGCTGACCGATGTGAAAGTCATCGGCATCGACGGACACCCGCAGGCCGTTGCCGAGGTCTGCAAGCCGGACAGCATGATGATTGCAACTGTGAGCCAGCCCTTTGAGGGCATGGGGGCACAGGTCGGCGAGTGGATCAAATCCATCGTGGTGGACGGCAAGGCGCGCGACGAGGTGATTCCGAGCGACATCGTCTACATGGACGCGCCTCTCGTGACGAAGCAGAACTGCAAGGACTTTATGTAGTCAAGCGAGCTTGCGGACGGGGCGCATCTGGCGGCCCGTCCCGCGCTGTCCCATTTCACCAATCTCGACAGGAGACCGTGCATGTCGGTGCATCTTGCCGATATCCTCATGGAATTTCCGGGCACGCGAGCACTGGATCGCGTCGATGTGACATTCCGCTATGACGAAGTGCACGGTCTTGTCGGCGAGAACGGTGCCGGGAAAAGTACATTCGTCAACATTCTCGGTGGTTCACTCCAGCCCACGGGGGGATCCATCACCGTGAATGACAGCGCGGTGGTCCTTTCCAGCCCGCGCGTCGCGCTTGGCCATGGCATTGCGCATGTGAGCCAGGAGGGGAGCCTCGTACCCTCGCTGACCGGTGCGGAAAACATCATGCTCGGAGCAGAACCGCGCCGCCCTCTCGGTATCGTGCGCCGGCGCACGCTGCGAAGTGAGGCCGAACGCCTGATGTCGACATGGTTTCCAGGCTTGGAGATGGATCTTCACCGGCCGGTCAAGGACCTTGCGATGGCCGATCAGAAAGTCATCGAGATCGTGCGCGCACTGAGGGGGGACATTCGGCTCCTCATTCTCGATGAGCCCACGGCGACATTGGAGGCGCGGGAGAAGAGGCGGCTCTGGGACATCATCCAGTCCCTGCCTTCAAAGGGCGTGGGTGTCGTGTTGATCTCCCATTTCCTGTCTGAGGTCGTGGCGCTTTGCGACCGGATCACCGTCTTGCGCGACGGCCGGCATGTCGGGACACTGGACAAGGGGAACGCCACAGAAGCCGATCTCACAAATCTCATGCTGAGGCGGGAACAGGACGCCTGTTCGGATATGCCCGAAACCCGCACGCGCGATGTTCAGCCATCGCCGGCGGTGGCAGGACCAGTGGTCTTGTCCGTTGAAGACTGGAAGACCGGAGCAGTCGAAATAGATCGTTTCGTGCTGCGGCGGGGCGAAATTGTCGGGTTGATCGGGCTGACAGGGGCCGGACATTTCGGCTTTGCGCGCTCGCTCTACACACGTCAGGGTAAATTGCGCGGGACGATTTCCGTTAACGGCAGCGAGGTCCGCGCTGGGGGAATCCGCGCCATGCAAAGAGCCGGCGTAGCATTGGTTCCGGACCAGCGCATGGAGAACGCACTCGCCGGCGAGGGGAGCGTCGTTGAGAACCTGACCATGGTTCACTCGCAGTTTGCTGCGCGGGTTGGAGTGTTGAGCCGCCGCAGGGAAAGCCAAGAAGCGGCTCGAATCATCGACCTTCTGAACGTCAAGACACCGAGTCAGCGCCAGCTGATCCGTAATCTCTCGGGCGGAAACAAGCAGAAAGTCTCCATAGGCAAATGGCTGTATGGTGCCGACGACAAGTACAGCGTCCTGATTTTCGTTGAACCGACCGAAGGCGTCGACATCGGGGCGAAGATGGAAATCTATGCTCATCTGCGCCGGCTTGCAGAGCGTGGGGCGGCAATCCTCATCGCCTCGTCGGATCTGGGCGAGGTTGCGCAACTGTGCCATCGCGCCGTCCCCTTTGTTCACGGCAGGCCAGGGGATGACATACCGGCCGCCGAATTCTCCGAAAGCCGTTTCATCCAAGCCATCACTGGAGATGCCGCATGACACCGCAAGCCGGCTCCCTCGGTAAGGCATCTGCTGCCGCCGAAAGCAAATCTGTCCGCTCAGACTTCATCCAGCGTTATTCGACGCTCGGGGTTCTGATTCTCATGTTCCTCGGGTTTTCCCTCTTCGTTGATCGCTTTCTGACGCCGTTCAACCTGACGAACATTCTTCAGCAAATCGCCATCCTGACGATTGTCGGTTCCGGGCTGACCTTCGGCTTCGCGGCCAGGGAAATCGACCTTTCAGTGGGCTATACGGTGGGCCTTTCGGGCATCTTGGTGCCGCTGCTTCTCACCATGGGATATCCACTTGCCGTCGCTCTCGGCGCCGGGTTGGCAGCGGGCATCGGGGTTGGTCTCGTCAACGGACTGCTTGTCACGAAAATCGGTATCCCATCGCTCATCGCCACTCTGGCTGTGGGATCCATCCTCTTCGGCGTGAACTTTTTGATGACCGGGGGGCGCGCAATATATGGCGGTCTGCCTGACGCTTATCTCATGCTTGGCCAGGGGCGGATCTTCGGAATACCGAACCTGGCGTATTTCATGGTCATCGCCGTGGCGATTGCCTGGTTCGTCATGGAGCGAACGGTGTTCGGCCGCTATGTCTACGCGGTTGGCGGGAACCAGAAGGCAGCAGAGCTTTCGGGTGTGCATATCACGCTCTACCGGATGGCGGCGCTGGTGCTGGTCTCCGTCTTCGCGGTTATTGCCGGCGCTTTGCTGGCCGCGAGACTGGGGTCTGGGCAACCCAATGCAGGCGAACGCTATCTGCTTGATGGGCTCGCCACCGTATTCATCGGCATGACCATGTTTCGACCCGGCACTGCCACGGTGCTTGGAACACTCTGCGGCGCGCTCTTCATCGGCGTGATCAACAATGGCCTGAATCTCATTGGAATGGACACTTACATCCAGAACATCGTGAAGGGTGTGATCATTCTCGTCGCGGTCGCCATCGTATCGCGCACCACCAAACTCAATCTCCTGTAAGGAAGGCAATATGACTGCACCCATCGACACGGCAGTTGCGGAAAAAGTGCCGCGCTCGAACACCGAGCTTCTTGCGCTCTACCGGCAGATGCGCCGGGTGCGCACATTCGAGGAGCGGGTTGGCGAGCTTTTCGTTCGCGGGCAATCGGCAGGCTCCATGCTGCATTTGTCCATCGGCGAAGAGTCGGCGGCGGTGGGCGTCGCCTCTCTGATGAGGGATGGAGACACATTCACCACTCACCACCGGGGCCATGGCATATTCCTTGCCCGGGGTGCAGATCCCAACCGCATGATGGCAGAGATCGGCGGCAAGGAAGAGGGCTATTGCCGCGGGAAGGGCGGCTCCATGCACATTGCCGACATGGGGCTTGGACACCTTGGCGCCAACGCCATTGTGGGCGGTGGCATCCCTGCTGTTGTCGGTGCCGGTCTAGCATCAAAGCGCGAGGGCAGGGGTGCGGTTTCCATCGCGTTCTTCGGTGATGGCGCGATGCAGCAGGGCATTCTCTACGAGAGTATGAACATGGCTGCGCTGTGGGACCTGCCGGTCATTTTCGTCTGCATCAACAACCAGTACGGTATGGGGACACGCATCGAGCAGGCAACAAAAGGCCGTGCGCTTCATGAGCGCGGACTGGCGTTTGGGCTGAATTCGGAAACCGTTGACGGGCTGGATGTACGCGACGTTCGCGCGGCGGCGGGCCGGATTATCGACGGTGCCCGGGGAGGCACACCCGGTTTTCTTGCGGTCGAATGCTACCGCTTCTTTGGTCATGCCCGCATGGACAAGAGCCCCTACCGTACGCCCGAGGATGAAGAACAGGGACGCGCGAAAGACCCGGTTGGGTTTGCCCGCAAAGCTTTGGTTGAAAGCGGAGAGAGTAGCGAGGCTGACCTCGATGCCCTCGACGCCGAGATCGCGCAGGAAATGGACGCGACCATCGACTTCACGGTCGCCGCGCGTGAGCCGGCACTTCAGACGATGTTCCGCGACGTCTATGCGCCTGGTGAGCCGGAGCCGGAATCCGTGGCTGCCCGCATCGACCGCATTCTGGCAGGGGACTGAGACTATGGCAGAGATGACCTATAGAGACGCGCTCAAACAGGCTCTGCGCGATGCTATGGCCGAGGACGATACCGTGATGGTGATCGGTGAAGAGGTGGGTCGCTACGGTGGCGCCTACGGTGTTACCAAAGGCCTGTACGAGGAATTCGGTCCCGACCGCTTGATCGACACGCCGATTTCCGAACCGGCGATCGTTGGCGCTGCAGTGGGTGCCGCCATGTCCGGCCTGAGACCCGTTGCTGAACTCATGTATGTGGACTTCATCGGGATGACGATGGATCAGCTGGGAAATCAGGCAGCGAAAATCCGCTATATGTTCGGTGGTCAAGTGGGTGTGCCCATGGTGCTGCGGACCCAGGGCGGAACAGGCCGTTCGGCCGGTGCCCAGCATTCCCAATCGCTTGAAGCCTATGTGATGCATACGCCCGGTCTTCGGCTCGTCATGCCAGCAACCGTCTCGGATGCCTATCATCTTCTGCGGCAGTCGCTGAAGCAACCGGACCCGGTCGTCTTAATTGAGCACAAGGCGCTCTACACGATGAAGGAAGATGTGGATCTGGCCGCGCCTGCGCCGGAGTGGGGGAAAGCCCGGGTTCACCGAACGGGAGACGATCTGGTGATCGTGACCTATTCCCGCCAACTCCACCATGCGCTCGCAGCCGCAGAGGCAATGGCCCGGAAAGGCGTGCAAGCGACGGTGATCGATCTCCGCTCCCTGAATCCGCTCGATTTCGATACCGTGCGGACACATGTTGAGCGTGTGGGCCGGGTGATGGTTGTCTCCGAGGGTGTGATGACCGCTGGCGTTGGGGCGGAACTCTCGGCCCGTATTCACGAGGAATGTTTCGATTTCCTGGCCGAGCCGGTGATCCGCGTCTGTGGTGAAGATATTCCGATTTCGGTTTCCGTCGAGCTCGAAAAGAACTCTGTGCCCACTGCAGCCTTTATCCAGACGGCGGGTGAAAAGCTTGTGGGTTTGAGGACTGCAGCATGAGCACCGTCATGCTCAAAATGCCTCGCCTGGGCGAGACGATGGAAGAAGGTACCGTCTCTGAATGGCTTGTGCCCGAAGGGCAGGCCTTCGAGCGCGGGACGCCTCTGGTGGAGTTCGAAACTGACAAGACTGCTGTCGAATATCCCGCGCTCGGGTCCGGACGGTTGGTTCGCACACTGGTCACCCAGGGAGATCTTGTTCAGGTGGGTGACCCGATTGCCGAGATCGACCTGATGGGAGGCGAGGATTGGGTTTCGGGTGGGCAGGAGAATCAGTCTGCCGCCAGCGATGAGCCGGAAGATGCCGGCATTGAAGAGGCTACGGATGCACACAAGCATGCCAAGCCTCCAATGACTTCGTCCGGCCAGGAGGGGCGCGTGCGCGCCACGCCCCTGGCCCGCCGTGCGGCGAACCGTGCGGGGGTCAGCATAGAGACGGTTCCCGGAACAGGGCGCAGAGGGCGTGTGGAGCTCTCTGACGTCGAGCGTTCCATCGCCGGCTCGGTTGTCTCCGCACTTGCAGCGGAAAGCTGGGGTTCCGAGACCGGCTCGCCCGTGCTCCTCGTTCACGGTTTTGCGGGGGATCGCCAGACCTTCGATCAGCTGGGCAGGGCGCTGGGGCGGGCGCAGCTTTCAGTGCGGGCGATTGATCTTCCTTCCCACGGAGAAACGGAGGCGGAGGCTCAGTCGTTCGATGATCTTGTCGACGCATTGTGCGGTGAGCTGAACCCGTCCCGTCCGGTCGCATTGGTCGGCCATTCACTCGGGGCGGCCGCCGCAATCGCTGCGGCCCACCGTAAGGGCGGTGTCTCCTCGCTCACCCTCATCGCACCGGCCGGTCTCGGATTGCATATCGATGCTGAGTTTGTTTCCGGTATGGCTCGCGCCGACAGTGTGGGCGCGGTGGGTCATTTGCTGCGAAGGCTCTCAAGCCGCGCCGATGCATTTTCTCCGGCTCTGGTAACGCAGATCCACGCCGCCCTCTCGCGTGGCCGTTTGCTACGCTTGGCAGACGATATTTGCCGCGAGGGCAGACAGTTGGTCAATGTGCGAAGCGCCCTTGCATCGCTCGCCAATCAAATCCCGGTGCGTATCCTTGTGGGTACGGAGGATCGAATTCTGAACTGGCGCGACACTCTGGATGTCTCGCCGGCCATCGCACTGCATGTTTTTCCAGGTGCTGGTCACATGCCCCACTGGGATGCACCAGCCGAGGCGGTGGCGATCATCAAAAAGGGGGTGCCCGATGACTGAGGTGGATGTTCGTTCGAAGTTGAAGGCTGCAAGAGCGCGGATGGGGGGATTTGCAAAATCTGCACCGGAGCTGATGAAAGGTTTCGCTTCCATTTCCGCTGTGGCGACCAGACAAGGTCATTTTTCCGCTTCAGACCGTGAATTGCTGGCGACCGCCATTGCCGTGGCGAGTGGCTGCGAGGACTGCATTCTCTATCATGTGGATGCTGCGAAGCGTCATGGCGCGGAGGAAGCGGCTCTTGTCGAGGCGCTGGAGGTGGCGGTCGAAATGGGCGGTGGTCCTGCTGTCATGTATGCCGGCAGGGCGATGGAGGCGTTCAGGGAGCTTTAGAGCCGCGTGGGGGACAGTTCGTCCAAGCGAAGATTGCTTTTGGAGTTTCCGAACGAACAAGATTTAGCTGCCTGATCGAGCTGAAGGTTCATTGAGGCGGGGCAACTGGGAGGAGGAGTGCGTGGCTTATTTCCTGACGGCAGACGGCGGGACCGAGAGCATACGAGCGCGTGTCTATGATCTGAAGGGAAACTGCCTTGGAACCAGTGCAGTTCCTTACCAGACCGATTTCAAGCCCGGACGGGTGGAGCAAAATCCGGAGGATTGGTGGGCGAATTTCGTTCGTGCCGCACGCGAAGCTATCCGCGAGGCAGGCGTCGACCCAAGTGGGATCGAGGCCATTTGCTACGCCACCACCTGCTGTACCGTTGTCGCTCTCGATGAAAACGGCCGAGCCTTGCGCCCAGCCATCATGTGGATGGATGTGCGCGCGCATCAGGAGGCTCAGGACGTGCTGGCCACGGGCGATGAAGCCCTGCTTTTGAACGGAGCTGGGCAAGGTCCGGTCTCCGCAGAGTGGATGATCCCGAAAGCCTTGTGGTTGAAACGAAACGAACCGCAGACCTTTGCGGATGCCCACAGGATCTGCGAGTATCAGGACTTTCTTACCTATCGCCTTACAGGCACGTGGGCGGCAAGCCTCGACAATGCCGGACTGCGCTGGCACTACCGGTCGCGCTCGGGCGGGTGGGCCTCCAGCTTGCTCGCCACACTGGACCTGTCGGAGCTTGAACAGAAATGGCCCGAGCGGGTGGTGGCGCCGGGCGAGGTGATCGGAACGCTCACCTCGGCTGCAGCCAACGAGCTGGGCCTGTCGGCGAATGTGAAAGTGGTTCAGGGTGGCGCGGATGCGCTCATCGGCATGATTGGTCTGGGGGTACACAAGCCCGGGCAACTGGCCATGATCACGGGCTCGTCCCATCTTCAGTTCGGGGTGACTGAAAGCCCCATACATGCGCCCGGCGTGTGGGGCAGCTACGCCGACATTGTGTATCCCGACCGCTGGATAGTGGAGGGCGGTCAGACTTCCACCGGCTCCATCATCAACTGGCTTTCGCGCCTGAAGGGCGCCCCACTCGATTTCGATGACCTCAACCGCAGGGCCGCTGCGCTCGAGCCGGGTTGTGACGGGCTCATCGTTCAGGATCATTTTCAGGGCAACCGCACGCCACATACCGACCCGCTTTCACGTGGTGCGATTGTTGGACTGACGCTCGGCCATGAAATTCACCACCTCTTCCGCGCCATCATGGAGGGCATCGGCTTCGGGACCCGTTCCATACTAGATGCTTTCCGTTCGGCCGGGTATGCCGGGGAGGAGATGACCGTGGGCGGTGGCGCTACCGGGTCGGACTTGTGGCTGCAAATCCATGCGGATACGGCCGGCATTCCGGTGCGGGTGCCAGCCTCGACCGATGCGCCGTCGACAGGATCGGCGGTTCTTGCCGGCGTGGGGGCCGGGCACTTCGCAACCATCGATGAGGGTGTCGAAGCGATGGTGCATGCCGGCAGGTTGATCGAGCCGCGCGCCGACAGTGTCGCTCGATACGATGAAATTTACGCGAAATACGCCGCGCTCTATCCGGCTTTGAAGGAGGTTTTGGCATGACGGCTCATGAAAATCCCGGCTCTGCCGGCAGAACGGCTCTTGTCACAGGAGCAAGCCGTGGCATCGGGGCGGCGATCGCCCGAGGGTTGGCAAAGCGCGGGTATGATGTGGCGCTCAATGATATTGAGCGGCAAGAAAGCGATCTCGAGGGGGTGGCAAAAGACATTCGCGCTCTGGGTCAACGCGCGGAGGCCCTCTATGCGGATGTCAGCAGCAAAATTGAAGTCGAGACCATGGCCCAGAAGGCGCTGGAAGCTTTCGGCAAGATTGACGTGATCGTCAATAATGCCGGCATCCTCATTGCCGGTGAAGTCGATGGCCTTCCCGAGGAGACATGGGACGCAGTGATGGACGTGAATGCGAAAGGTGCGTTCATGGTGATCCAGGCGCTCCTGCCCTCAATGAAGAACCGCGGCTATGGTCGTATCGTCAACATCGCCTCCATCGGTGGGAAGCATGGTGCACCGGAGCAGGCGCACTACTCTGCCTCCAAGGCTGCGGTGATGGGATTTTCACGCGTTCTTGCTCAGGAGGTCGGGCCGCTGGGGATCACCGTGAACTGTGTGTGTCCCGGGATCATCCTGACCGATATGGGGCGGGTGAATCTGGATGATCCTCTGGTGCGCGACGCCTGGAAATCCAAAACGGCGATGGCCCGCATAGGCGACCCCGAAGATGTGGTCGGTCCTGTTGCGTTCTTCGCATCCGATGACGCGGGCTTCGTTACCGGACAGACGCTCAATGTCGACGGCGGGATCGTGTTCTCGTGAATTCCTGACGCGTGCAGTGTCGGCGGGGTCGCGCCTGCGCGACCCCGCAGGTGCTGTCATTTGGGTGTCCCACCAAGCTGTGAGCTGCTCTGACGCTCTCTTTCCTCCTCGGCTTCTTGCATTGTGTTATGCAGAGGAGGCCCGCCCTGCGTATGGGCGATGATCTGATCTGAGATCACTCGTATCAGGCTTGTTTACAAGACCTTGCTGGGTCCGGATGCAGTGCGGCTAAAACGAACACATCTCTCTCTCTCTCTCCAATATCCCTGAGGTTAGAGGAAGAAAGAGGAATTGCCTTCGCACATTCGCGCTCCGTACGCCAACAAGGGTTGCGCGAGGACCGGCCGGACAGGCCGGCGATATTTCAAGTTTGAAAGACATGATTGATCGGCTTCCCGTTCTGTGATCATATGATCATTAGACTATGGGGAATTCTTAGCCGCGATGACGGGGCGTGTTTTTTGGCATGGGTCGGGCGGACGACCGGCGTTTTTCGAGCGCCTCGACGCCTTGCGCATGGTGAGAGCAGTGTCGATCGCGACAATCAGGGAGAAAAAACTTGAAAAAGCTCATTGCGACGTTGGCCTTGGCGGGCTTTGCCGTTTTCAGCAACGCCGAAGCTCAGGAGATCAAGGTCGGCCTTTCGCTGCCGCAGGATCTGCCCGGCTTCGACTTCGTCAACGGCATGTATGAGACCTTCAAGACCGAGGTGGAAGCCAATTCCGACATGACGGTCGATCTCGTCTATGCCGGTGCACTGGGCGCGCCCAATGAACGCCTTGCCCAAATGCGCCGCGGCGTCATCCAGATGAGCGATGCGGCAGACGGCAATTTCGCGACCATTCACAGCGATGTGCAGATCCTCAACATGCCCTATCTCTTCCCGGATGAGGAAACGGCGTGGGCCGTGTTCGATGGCCCCTTTGGCGATGACCTTGCCGAATCCATCCGCGAGAAGACCGGCGTGCGCGTTCTTGGCTGGTGGGAATCGGGTGGTTTCAAACATTTCAGCGCCAGCCGCGCGATCACCAGCCCCGATGACATGAAGGGCCTGAAAATGCGGGTGCTCGGCCCGCTGGCCACCATTCCGGTGGAAGCGCTTGGCGCATCAGCCGCCCCCATTGCCTTTGGCGAGCTCTACACCTCGCTCAAGACCGGCGTTGTCGACGGGCAGGACAATTCCGTCTCGGTCTTCAACCTCGTCAAGCTTTACGAGGTTCAGCCCCATCTGGCGCTGACCGGCCACACTTATGCTTTTGGACCGCTCGGCATAAACGATGCCTTCTTCTCGGGTCTCTCGGAGGACAAGCAGAAGGTGATCACCGATGCGGCGGAAAAAGCCATAGTCTTCAATCGCCAGAAGTCACGCGAGATCGAGGCCAATGCCATAGCCTTTGCCAGGGAGCAGGGCGTGGAGATCATCGAGCTCGACGATGAAGCGCGTTCAGCCTTCAAAAGTGTCATGCAGCCGCCGGCACGGGCATGGCTCGAAGAGAATGTCGACAATCCCGACCTGATCGACGCTGCGGAAGCCGCCGTCAAGGCTGCTGCAAACCAGTGAGCATGGGGTTTGCCTCAAGGCTGGTCAGGGGCGTGGAGACGGCGCTGCGCGTCGTCGCCGCGCTCTGCCTTGCCGGCCTGACCCTGCTTGTCACCTTTCAGGTGGTGGCGCGCTATGGCATCGGCTCGGTGCCGATCTTCACCGAGGAAGTGGCGCGCTATGCCATGATCTGGATGGCGCTGCTGGCTGCCGCCGTTGGCGTGCGCGAGGCAAGCCATATCCGCATCGACTTCGTGCCGGGGCTGCTTTCAAGCCTCGCGCCGCGCCTCAATCTGGTGCTTGAGGCGGTCCTCGATCTTGTATCGCTGACCGTCTTTCTGGTGCTCATCTGGTATGGCGTGGACATGGTGATGTTCGCCGCCGGCCAGACCAGCGAAGGGCTGCGCCTGCCGCTTTCCTATCCCTATCTGGCGGTGCCGGTGAGTTTTGTCTTTGCAGCGCTCTTTGCCTTTCTGCGCCTCAAGGAGCGCGTCAGCCGGTCATGAGCGCGTCCCTTTCCGTTCTTCTCATCACCTTTCTGGGGCTGATCATTGCCGGGCTTCCGATCGCCTGGGGCATGATCGCGGCGGTGATCGCGTGGATGGCCTTTACCGGCCAATGGGCTTTTCTGCCCATCGTGCCTGAGCGGCTTTATCAGGGCATGGATTCCTTCGTGCTGATGGCGATCCCGTTGTTCATCCTCGCCGGTGAGCTCGTCAACGAAGGCAAGATCACCGACCGGCTGATCCATTTCGCCAATGTGCTCTTTGGCTGGATGCGCGGCGGGTTGGCGCAGGTGAATATCGGCGCGTCGATCCTGTTTGCCGGAATCACCGGTGTGGCGCTGGGCGATATTGCCTCGCTGGGACGCGTCTTCATTCCCGCCATGGTGAAACAGGGCTATTCCAGCGCCTACGCGGCGGCTGTTACTGCCTCATCGTCGATCATCGGACCCATGGTGCCACCCTCGCTGGTGGCGGTGATCTATGGGTCGATGACAGGGGTCTCCATCGGCGCGCTGATGGCGGCGACGCTCATTCCCGGTCTGCTGATCGGTCTGGCGCAGATGATCCTTGTCGCTATTCAGGCGCGGCTCAACGATTTTCCGCGCATCGAGACGGACCGCAACCCGGCCGCTGTCGCCTCGGCCACGGGCCATGCGCTGGTGCCGCTGATGATCCCGGTGATCATCCTTGCCGGCATGCTGGGCGGCATCATGACGCCGACGGAAGCTGGCGGCGTAGCGGCGGTCTATGCGCTGATTGTTTCACTGGTGCTGTATCGCAGCGTGACTCTCTCCTCGCTGGCAGTGGTGTTCAACCGCTCGGCGCTGTTCTCCGGTCAGCTTCTCATCATTGTGGGCTGCGGTGCGGCCTTCTCATGGGCCATGGGTATGGAGAACGTGCCGCGCATGGTGGGCGAGATGATCTCCACCTGGGATCTGGGCCTGATCGGCACCATGCTGATCTTCAACCTGATCCTGCTCGTGCTTGGCATGTTCATCGATCCGACCACGGTGATCATCCTGTTCGGGCCGCTGCTTTCGGCGGCGGCCGTCCATGCGGGCATCGACCCGTTGCATTTCGGCGTGGTGGCAATTCTCAATCTCAATATCGGGCTTTTGACCCCGCCGCTCGGCGTGTGTCTCTTTGCAGCCGAACGCATTGCCAATTGCGGCTTTGCGGCACTGCTGCGCGCCACGCTGCCCTTTCTCCTTGTCAATCTCATTGCGCTGGCGATCATCGTGGCCTTTCCCGGCCTCAGCCTCTGGCTGCCGCGCGCACTCGGCTTTTGAAGGATGGTTTCATGACTGCGACACCGCTTCCCACGGATGGGTCGGGCTATCTGCTCTATCACTCCATCGGCATGTATCCCGGCAAGGGCGCGGCGATGGCAAAAGCCTTTGCCGATTTCTCATATCTCTGGGCGGCGCTGGATGACGGGCAGTGGATGCAGGCGCTCACCCTGCGCGCGCGCTTCATCGATCTGTGGCGCGACCTGATCGATGCCGAACCCGGCACGATGACTTCGGCGGAGAATGTGACCACGGCGCTCTACAGCGTTGTGGGCAGCCTGCCGGAGAAACATCTGAAGGGTAAAACGCTGTTGGTGGCAGGCGACTGTTTTCCGAGCCTGCATTTTCTTCTTGCCGGGCTTGCGCCGCGCCTTGGCTTCACGCTGAAGACGGTGCCGTTGCGCGATGGCGAAAGCTGGGTGCGCGATGAGGATATGCTTGCCGCATGGGATGTGACTGTCGGCGTTGCGCTTTTGACCTTCGTCACTTCCACCTCTTCCCATCGCAGCGATGTCACGCGGCTCATCGACCATGGGCGCAAGATGGGCAGCCTCGTGGGCGTCGACATCACGCAGGGTGCGGGGCTTGTTCCTTATTCCGTGAAGGAGACGGACGCGGATTTCACCGTTTCCACCACCCTCAAATGGCTGTGCGGCACACCGGGGGCGGGCATATTGCACATGAAGCCGGAGCTGATTGCAGCGTGCAGTCCGGAGCTGCGCGGCTGGTTCAGTCAGGAGAATATTTTCTCCTGGGATCTCGACGCCTTCCAATATGCGGGCGATGCGCGGCGGTTCGACCACGGCACGCCATCGGTTCTTGCCTGCGCCGGCTCCGTGCCGGCGCTGGAATGGCATGCCGGGCAAGACCAGACGGCACTGCTTGCCCAGAACCGCGAACTGGGTGCGATGATCATTGCCGAGGCCGACAGGCTGGGGCTCGATCTGGTGACCCCGCGCGAAGACGAGAGGCGCGGCGGCAGCCTGATGGTGCGCCTGCCGGAGACTATCGATGGTGCGGGGCTGATCGACCGGCTGCGCGAAATCGGTGTCTTCACCGATTGCCGCGGGCCGATCATGCGGCTTTCACCGGGCATCGTCACCAGGCCGGAAGGGATCGAGGCGCTGTTCCGGCATTTGCGCGATGCGGAGGGGCTTGGGAGATGACCAGCGCTGCCCTTGGCCATTCCGTCACGGCCTTGATCGAGGTTTCTGCAGACAAGGCCTTTGCCTTCATGAAAGACCCGCTGCTTCTGGGGCGCTGGTCGCTTGGCTGCATGGATACCAAGCCGAGCGAAGTGGAAGGGGTGTATACCGGCACATCGCTGTTTGACGGCGGCACCGGCTTCTTCGAGATCGATGCGGATGAAAAGCGGCTGATCGTGGATTACCGGCTGGGGGATCTCAAACAGCGCCAGCCGCGCATTTCAGCGCGGATCATTCCTGCCGAAGTGTGCGGGCTGGAAAAAGGCACCTGCTATCTGACGCTTGATGCATGGCGTTCAGCCGGAATGGACGAAGCGCGCTGGGAGAGGCTTTGCCGGGCCCACGAGGCCGAGATCCTGCTCATCAAGAGCCAGTGCGAACGGCATTTTGCCTGAGCCGCACGTTTAAGCCGCTTCGCCCTCGCACAATTTGCGCAAGAGGGACTGCGTGCCGGTGATGTCGGCGATCATGTGGGTGCGTGCTTCTTCCGCATTGCGCTCTTTGAGCGCAGCAACAATGGCGTGGTGATGTTTCGAGAAAGGCTCGTGCAGGCCGGTGCCGAGCTTCGGTGCGATATAGGAAGACAGCATCCGCATATAGGGCCCGTAGCGCAGCCATAAGGAATCGATGAGCTGCATCAGCACATCAGAGCGCGATGCCGCGTAGATGGCGAAGTGAAAATCGCGGTTCTTGAGCAGCATCTCGTAGACTTCACCGGCGTCGTGGATGGATTCATGCGCCTCGACGAGCTGCTCCAGATTGGAAACTTCCACGTCCGTGATGCGCATGGCGGCCTGTTCGGTCGCCAAACCTTCGAGCGCCACCCGCGCCTGGCAGATATCGTCCAACCTGTGGGCAGAAACCGGTGGCACATGGGCAGAGCCATTTGCCGCGATCTCCAGCGCGTTTTCCGCGCCAAGACGCCGCAGCGCCTCACGCACCGGCATGGGGCTCGTGCCGAAAGTGGCTGCAAGAGCCTTGATGGTCATGATCTGACCCGGATCGAACCGGCCGACAATCAACGCATTGCGCAACTGATGGTAGACACCATCACCGATGGTGACCCGAGTGGAGACGGGCTGCAGGCCTTCCCCCAGTTGCAATTCACTCATCGCCGGTTCCTCGTTTTCTGCCGCACGGCCCCTTGATAGCCGTACAGAGGGCGAGGGTCCATATCTAGGATTCCCGCTCTACAGATCGTTGAAGAAGCGTCCGAGACGGTCCATCGCTTCTTCAAGGCGCTCGTGGCTTTGCGACCCAAAGCACACGCGCAGATGGTGTTCTCCGGCCGGACCGTAGAAACTGCCGGCTTCGACCACCACATCCGCTTTATCCAAAATGGCATCAGCGGCAGCCTGTGCGCTTAGCCCTGTTCCGCTGATGTCGGGAAAGGCATAGATCGTGCCTTCGGGGCGGGCACACTTCACGCCCGGCATCTGGTTCAGGCGGCTGACCACCATATCGCGTTTGCGGCAATCGTCGTCCACCATGTCCTGAAGGGCCGATGCAGGGCCTTTAAGCGCGGCGATGGCGCCGTATTGAATGAAGGTGTTGACGTGGGTCACCTCCGTTGTGGTGATTTTCATCAGGGCTGCAATCAGGCTTTGATCGGCGGCGATATAGCCAAGCCGCCACCCATCCATGGCGTAAGCCTTGGTAAAGGCGAACATGGTCACGGTCCGCTCCTTCATGCCCGGCAGGGACGCGATGCTGATATGTCTGGCATTGTCGAAAAGAATCTGCTCGTAGACTTCGTCTGCGATCACCCAAAGGTCATGCTCGATGGCCAGGTCGGCCACCACCTGCAATTCCGCATGGGTGTAAACGCGGCCTGTCGGATTGCATGGATTGACGATGGCGATCATGCGCGTCTTCGGCGTGATGTGCTTCTCGATCAGATCGCGCCTTATGGCAAAACCGTTCTCCCGGTCGAGCGGGGCCATGACCGGTTTGCCGCCGGCCATTTCGATCTTGCCCACATGCTGCGGGTAATAGGGTTCGAGAAGAATGCACTCCTGATCATGGTCGAGTAGCGCCATGAAGGCAGCAAACGAGGCCTGTGTCAGGCCATTGGTGACAATGATCTCGGAGGCCGAAACATCGACGCCATTATAGGTTCGCACCTTATCCGCCATGGCCTCGCGCAAAGGCAGAATGCCCTGTAGATCGCTGTAGTGAACCTGCCCGTCTCTGAGCGCCTGAATGGCCGCGTCCTTGACATGCGGCGGGGTGTCGTGAATGGGCTGGCCGAGCTCCAGATGAATGATGTCCCGCCTCCCGGTGGGGAGCGCGGCCGCCTTGGCAACCATGCCGTAGCTCTTCTTGGAGGTGTGGGTGATGCGTTTTGCGAAACTCGGCATGGAATTTCTGTCCTGTCATTGAGGCATTGAAACAAAAGGGCTGGCCGGGGTGCGGGGAGCGCCGGCCAGCCCCTGTCTGCTATTGCAGTTTTTCGAGTGCGGCATCGACGCGGGCCTTGTCCCAGCGGTCGAGCGTGGCCAGTTCGCCGTCCTTGACGCCGTAGATGAGGTAAGGGCCGGTCACATCGCCATTTTCATCGAAGGTGATGGGCCCGGTCGCGCCGACATAGCGAATGGGCTTGCCTTCAGCGATCAGTGCCTTGGCCTTCTTGAAGCCCTCGACGCCGGGATAGATGGCTTCGCCCTCGCCGCCGGTCACCTTGCGGATATTGTCGCGGATTGCCGTGCCATCGGCTTCGCCGGCCTGTTCCATCGCCAGCAGAGCGACGGCGGCAGCGTCATACATAACGTGGAGGCCGGGGCCGTTCGGATCGGAGCCCTTGGCGTCCTTCCAGCTCGTGTTGAAGGCTTCCACCGACTCGCCCTCAACCTGCGCATTGTCGATCCCATAGGCATTTTCGAGATATTGCGCACCGACAGATTCCACGAATTCATCCGCACGAAGCGCATTGCTGAGGATTAGGTTCTGGCTGCCGCCGAAGGAAATCCATTCGCGTGCGACGGTTGCGCCATCCGCAGGGAAGGCGACAAGGAAGAGGGCATCGGGTTCAGCCTGAAGCGCGGCATTCACCTCGGCGCGGTAGGAGGCCTGTTCCTGATTGTAGGGCGTGACGCCGGTCACCTCGATGCCCAGCTTCTCGGCATCTTCCTTGAAGCGGGTGGCGAGGCTGACGCCATAGTCAGAATTGACATGAATGACGGCAATCTTCTTGTAGCCCTTCTCCGCAGCGATGGTGGCCAGCACCGCCGCCTGCGGGCGGTCTGTCGGCAGGGTGCGGAACCAATAGCCTTGCGTGCCGCCTTCCTTGGCCAGTTCGGTGAAGCTTGGCGCGCTGGAGCAGCAGGAAATCTGGGTGACTTTTGCCGGCACCGTGACCGAGGTGAGAATCGGCAGCGAGACGCCGGACTGGATGGCCCCCAGAAGCACCGGCACCTTCTCGATCTCGACGAGGGTCTTTGCGGCATCGACGCCGACATTGGGCGAGCCCTGATCATCGCGCAGGATGAAGTTGACCTCGCAGCCATTCACGCCGCCGGCCTCGTTGAAATGGTCGATGGCGAGCTTGCCGGCATCGCCGATGGCCGAACCGATGGCCGCCATGGAGCCAGTGATGGAGAGCACCGAGCCGACGGCGATCTCGCAATCCTGCGCCTGTGCAGTTCCTGCTCCGGACAATATGAGCCCGGCCCCCATCAGGCCGGAAGCGATCAGTGATTTCATGTCAGTTCCCCTTTCATTGTGCTGTTTGTGGCGTGGCCATTCGGCCTGTTTTTCATTGTCCTCCGGTCGTCCAGCATCCCCTTCGCGAGATAAAAGCGCGGGGCGAGGCCGGCGAGGCGGCGGAAGGGAAGCGCGCGTGCGGGCGCGAGTGGCACGGGCAGAGTGTCGAGATCCTTGCCGGTGGCGGCATCGGCGAGCACATCTCCCAGCATGGTGGTGAAGGCGACACCGCGGCCATTGCAGCCGATCGCTCCGATGAAACCCGGTCCGAGCCGGTAGAGATGCGGCAGAAAATCGGTGGTGACCGCTGCCGTGCCCCGCCAGGCATGGGCGAGCAGGGGTCGATGGTCGAGCCCCAATTCGCTCACCAGGCGGTCGAGGATCTTCTCACCCATGCGGTGCTCGCCGGTAAAGGGGCTGAGCGCCATGCCTCCCGAGATCAGCCGGTTGGCGGCATCGAGCCTGTAGGTGAAGATATTGGCACGCGTGTCTGAAACGGGTTCGCGGTTCGGTGAAATGCGTCGGACGGCATCATCCGGCAAGGGCTCGGTCGCCATCTGGAACACGGTGAGCGGGAGGACCGCATGTCCGAGGCGCGCGGCGATGCCTTCCTCGGAGGCATTCGTGCACAAGACCACCCGCCGGGCGGCGATCTCCAGATGGGGTGTTTGCACAATCCATCCACCATCGCGCTCGGTTATGCCGCTGACAGGAGCGTTTTCCACGATGGTCGCGCCGGCGGTGTTTGCCAGACGGGCAAGACCATGAACATAGGCCAACGGATTGATCATGCCGCCGGACGCGTCATGCAATGCGCCATGATAGGCGGACATGCCGGTGCGCGCTGCCGTTTCCGGAACGTCCAGCCACGTGACCGGGCGGCCAAGCGCTTGCCAAGCGGCAACGCGCTTCTGCAGATCCCTCGCTGCGGCCTCGGAATGTGCCGGTTGCAGCCAGCCGGTTTGCTCTGCCTGTTTGCTAAGCCCCATGGCGTTTGCCAGGGAGAAGACGCGCTCGCCACCCTTGCCGACGAGGTCCAGCAGGGCCTTGCCTTTCTCGTCACCGAGGCGTCGAACCACCGTTTCGGGATCGGCCTTGGAGAAATTCGGCACCACGAAACCCGCATTGCGCCCGCTGGCACCGAAGCCGATTTCTTCTGCTTCCAGCAGGATGGTACTGACCCCGCGCGCTGCAAGTGTCATGGCTGTGGTCAGCCCCGCAATCCCGCCGCCGATAACCGCTACCTCAGCCTTTTGACTGCCCGTAACCCCGCGCAGGGCCGGTCTTGGGCCTGCTGTTTTTCGCCAGAGCGTATCGGGGAAGGTGCGCTTCATCGGCTCAATCCGCGTGTTTCGACACGGATTCGGCTTCGCCGATCAGGCCGCGCGGGCGGAAAATCAGCGTCAGCACGATCAGGAGGCCGATCAGGATCACCTGGATCGCTCCTCCCTGCGATTGATAGGCGACGGGCAGCAGACGGCTGATGGCAAGGCCACTCATGGCCCACAGAGCCCATACGCCCACCGCGCCGACAATCGCCCCGCGATTGTTGCCGCTGCCACCCACGATGAGCATGGCCCAGATCTGGAAGGTGAGGATGGGCAGGAAATCGAGCGGGCTGACATAGCCGATGAAGCCCACATAGAGGCCGCCGGCAAGGCCCATCAGAACGCAGCCGAGGACGAAGACTTCCAACCGCACCCGTGCGGGATTGCGGCCCAGAGAACGCGCTGCCGTCTCATCCTCGCGCACGGCTTTCAGAAGCCGCCCCCATGGCGAGCGCACCGCTGTTTCCAGCGCCCAGTAGACGAGACCGGCCATCACGGCGACAACGCCTAGATAAAAGAGGTTGTAGCTGGCGGGGCTGTCGAAGAGACCAAACAGTGGCCGCGGCAGGCCGACAAGCCCCTGCGCGCCGCCCGTCAGGCTCTCGAAATTGAGGGCAACGAGCTGGATCGAGATGGCAATGCCGAAAGTGGCGATGGCCAGATATTCCTCGCGCAATCGCAGCGTGGCGAGCCCGACGATCAGCGCCGCTAGCGCGCAGAGTGCCATACCGCCAAGAACGGCAAGCGGGAAGGGCAGGCCGAACCCGCCGATGAGATGGGTGCGGTCCGGGCCGACAAGGATCGCCGTGCCATAGGCACCGATGGCGAAAAAGCCCACCACGCCGGCATTGAACAGGCCCGTATAGCCCCACTGGATGTTGAGCCCCATCACCACGATGGAATAGGTGAGTGCGACGATGAGGAAGAAAACGAGATAGGCAGCAAAGCCGGTCATGATTTGCCTCCCCCGACTGTGCCGGCGAAGATGCCGGTGGGCCTGATGTAGAGAACCAGCAGCAGGATCATGAAGGGCACGGCCAGCTTGTATCCTGCGGGGATGAAGAGGACGGAGATGGATTCGGCAAGGCCGACGATCAGCCCGCCGATCACCGCGCCGAAGACATTGCCAACACCGCCAAGGATCGCCGCGGCAAAGAGCGGCAAAAGAAGGTGGAAGCCGATCTCGGGCCGTAGCTGTACGGTGAGGCCGTAAAGCACGCCGGCAATAGCGGCGAGCGAAGCGCCGATGATCCAGGTCCAGCGCACCACATGGCGCGTGTCGATGCCATTGACGCGGGCAAGCTCCGGGTTTTCGGCAAGGGCGCGCATGGACAGGCCCAGCCGTGTCTTCTGCAGAAAGAGATGCAGCGCCACGACGATCACAGCCGTCAGGCCAAGGGTGAAGATCTGGTCGGGCATGATGCGCAGGCCCGGCGCGACCTTCATGGCGATCTGCAGCGTGTTGGAATAATACTGCGCCGCGCCGCCAAAGAGCAGCAGGATCACCATGCGCACCAGAAGCGAGACGCCAAAGGAGCCGAACACCAGCGTCAGATGGTTGGCGCGGCCGCGCAGGGGGCGATAGACCAGCCAGTCGATGGCGAGCGCCAGAAGCGCCGTTGCCACGATGGCGACCAGCGTTGCCATGAGAAGCGGCACGCCGAAAGAGAAGGGCGCAAGTGGCCCCATGAAGGCGCCAGTCAGAGAGAGCACGCCAAGCGCCATGTAAGCGCCCCAGGTGACGAGTTCAGCATGGGCGAAATTGGCAAAGCGCAATATCCCCATGGTCAAGGTGAGCCCGATCGCGCCAAGCGCGATGATGGACCCGCTCAATATGCCGTCGGCAATGGCTTGCAGCATCAGCGTTTGCGCCCCCCGGCGCCCAGATAAATGGAAGTCACTTCGGGATCCTCGGCCAGAGCGGCGGAAGGTCCGTCGATACGATTGCGTCCCTCGGCGAAGACATAGGTGCGGTGGGAGATGGCAAGTGCTGCCTTGGCGTTCTGCTCGACCATCAGGATCGCCACACCATCTTCGACCAGCACTTTCAGCCGCTCGAACACCTCGCTCACCATGAGCGGTGAAAGGCCAGCGCTTGGCTCATCGAGCATCAGAAGGCGAGGTCCTGTAAGAAGCGCACGGGCGACTGCCAGCATCTGCCTCTGGCCGCCGGACAACACGCCCGCCTTTTTGTCGCGATAGCGCTTCAGATCCGGGAAGGCCTCATAGCCGCGCTCGATGCGGGTCTTGGCTTCCGCCTTCGGCAGGGCGGAGGCGCCGACCAGAAGGTTTTCGTTGATGGTGAGCGTGGTGAAGACATTGGCCACCTGCGGCACATAGGCCATGGAGGCCTCCGCCATGCGGTGGGTCGGCAGGTTGGTGATGTCGCGGCCATCGAGTCGTACCGTGCCCGAGGAAATGGTCAGCACACCCGCCAGCGCCTTGATGAGGGTGGATTTGCCCGCGCCATTCGGCCCGATGATGGTGACCATCTCCTGCGGTGCGACGGTGAGCGACAGCCCGTGAATGATCGGCAGGTCCGGCTTGTAGCCGGCGACCACGTCCCTGACGTCGAGAAGCGCGCTCATGCCACGGCTCCGCCGAGATAGGCCTCGATCACCTGCGGCTGCGCGATCACTTCTTTCGGTGTGCCTTCGGCGATCACCCGGCCCGTGGCCATGACCACGATGTGGTCGCAGAGCGACATGATGAAATCCATATTGTGCTCGATGATGAGGAAGGTGAGACCGGGCTTGTTCAGTTCGACGATGCGATCGACGATTGTGTCGAGCAAAGCGGGGTTCACGCCCGCGCCCGGCTCATCGAGCAGGAGCACTTTCGGGTCCGCCATCAGGGCGCGTGCAAGCTCCACCAGCTTTTGCTGTCCACCGGAGATGGAGCCCGCCAATTGCCGCTCCACCGGGGAGAGACCGCAAAACTCGATGATCTCGCGGGCACGCTCCCGGTTCTGCCGTTCCTCGCGTGCCACGGTGCCGGGGCGGACCCAGCTGTTCCAGAAACGCTCGCCGGCCTGGCGCTCTGGCACGAACATGACGTTCTCGAGCACCGTCATTCCGGCAAAGGGACGCGGGATCTGAAAGGTGCGGGCGAGCCCGTGCGAGAAAACGCGATAGGGCGGAAGCGAGCCAATCTCCGTGCCATCGAGCCGCACCGAGCCACCATCCAGCGCATATTCGCCGGCAATGGCGTTGAACAGTGTCGTCTTGCCGGCACCGTTCGGACCGATGAGACCGGTGATCTTTCCGGCTTCGGCCGCAAAGCTCACACCGTCGACAGCACGGTTCGCGCCAAATGTCTTCACCACGCCAGCGGCTTCCAGCCGGCCACGGCGCGCACCGTCTGTGCCGGTCGACGGTCCGGTTGCGCTGCCCCCTGGGGGTAGGCTTTCGCTCATGGGTTCCCCTTTTTGTTGCTTCTTGACCCAAGAGCCTATTTGTGATCACGTGATCACGTCAAGACATTTTGAGGTTGAAATTTATGAGCGACACGAAAAGGTGGACGATCAACTCCGGCTCCCGCTTTGAGGAGTTGGCCGGCTATTCCCGTGCGGTGATCGAGGGAAACTGGATTTTCGTCTCCGGCACGGCGGGCTTCAATTTCGAGGATGGCTCGATCTCCGACGATGCGGCGGAGCAGGCACGGCAGGCGCTGCGCACCATCGAAGCGACGCTTGAAAAGGCTGGTGCGGCCATGTCGGACATCGTTCGCGTCCGAGTTTATCTATCCAACCGCGAGGATGTGGTTCCGGTGTCCAAAGTGCTTGGAAAGACGTTCTCTGATCCACGCCCCACCAATACAACCATCATTTGCGGTTTCGCCGAGGAAGTGATGAAGGTTGAATTGGAAGTGACTGCCTTGAAACAGTGAGTTTTTGCCGTCCGTCTCAAGAACGAGTGCGGCCGGCAAAGCCTTCGTGATTGCTGGTAACCATCGCAGGCGGGACAGCCCCCCCCCGACGGCCGACCCTGCCGAGGTGCGTTTGCCCGTATGTGAGCATTGTAAGGCCTCGCGCAAAGCAGCGCCTTGGTGCCTGTGTAAGAAAAATCCACCTTCCCTCTTCGGCAAACGAAGTCGCGTATTTCATCCAGTGGTGAAATCGTGGGATCGCGGCAGGGCCCATCAGCCTGGGGCCTCTCAAGGTCTCTTGAAAACCATCCCTCGAGGCAGCCTCCCCCAAATGAGGGACGGCAGCCGTGACGAGGCAATGTATCTGCCAGTTGCCGACCGATACGATGGATGGAGATGACGCTAGATGATCCGGCAGTTTGTAAGCAGGGCAACCTGCCTGGTTTTCTCACTGGTGGTGAGCGCAGTGCTTGTTTTGGGGTCGATGGTGGGGGCGAGTGCGCAAAGCAAAGCCTCTGACGAAATTGCCGCCAGAAGTGTGGTCCT
Source organism: Nitratireductor sp. ATLC21 (assembly GCF_057196525.1). NCBI lineage: Bacteria > Pseudomonadati > Pseudomonadota > Alphaproteobacteria > Hyphomicrobiales > Phyllobacteriaceae > Nitratireductor > Nitratireductor sp. ATLC21. Next base: position 346,147 of record NZ_JBXUOU010000003.1, read on the forward strand.
GTCTCTCTACACCATTAATTCCATGCTTGAGCAGCAAGGCGCGGGGCTCGAGGTGGGAAAGCAAGTCATGACATCCTTCCGCGCCTTTCTGGCACCGGAACTCATTGAGGAGATTGCCACGGGAAGCGGAGGATTCCGTCCTCTGGTCGGAGCACAGGAGGGCACTGTCGAGAACTATGAGTTGCGGATGGCGACGGATCAGCCAGGAGAAGGATCCGTCGTGGAGGCAGCGGTTGAGTCTGGTGGGAAGGTCCGATTGGTTTCGTTTGCGCTTGCGAACACGAGCGGGCATCCGCTGATCGTTCGGATATGGGGAGATGGCTGGTCCCTTGGCATGGGCGGCGGGAGCGCCGCGAGCGCGCCCTCGGGCAAACACTCTCCGAGCGAAGAACGACAGAAAGCGCTTGCGGCGGCAGATGAGAACGACACCGGAGCAGGTGCTCCTTCAGGTTCCAACGCAACGCTGGAGCTTCCGTTTCAGGATGAATTCGACGGAAAAACGCTGGGGCCACAATGGAGTGTGATCGGGGAAGCCGCTGACAAGTTCGTCTTGGAAAACGGTGTCATCTACCAGATCGCCACGGGTGGCGACGACAGTTTCCGCAACGAGGGGAGCGAAAACATCTTCCGGCTCGGCAAGGTGCCGGAAGGGGACTTCGATATGACCTTGAAGGGGCTTCTCGAAGCCAAGACGGGGAGGGAGGGCGTCTGGTTGGGCCTCTATGAAGATTCCACCAGCTTCCTTGCAGGTACTCTCCACGTCTATACGAGTGGGTGTGGTCCCTACCTGACCTTGAGGATCGTCAATCGGCAGCATGTCGCGGGCGTCGAAGAGCCCCTGACGAGTGAGTTTTACGACAATCTTTTCGACAAGGGGCCCATTCTCTCCGACTACTGCAGTGCCGGCAACCGAGACATCGGCGACGCCATACTGCAACGTCTCAACGAGAGCGGTTTCTCCCTGACCCTTTCCCGGCGGGGGTTGCACTATTTCGCGACAGCCGAAGTCAATCTGCCGGCATTCGGTGACAATCCGGGCGGACCCGTGAGCTTCAAGACACGCAAAGTCGCCCGCACAACGAGCGCCGGCAGCCCCGCATTCATGTTGGGTCAGCTTCAGCGCGCCCGAAACGGGGAATCGGTCGCACAATTCGACAGCTTCTCGATATCGGCGCCAGTCAATTGACCGCGGCCATCATGATGGGAATTCCGGCCATGTTTCGACAATCAAGAATCGCTCTCTGCGGACTGACCACCACCCTGGCGGTTGTCCTTGGGGGAAATGCCCACGCTCAGGACGTCAACGCTGCCGTTGCTCTGGTGGAGCAATTCATCACCGCGCACAGGACGCATCTCGACAGCATGCAAGGTCCGCTGCTCAACGATGCGCGGGCGGCGGCACCTTATGTGGTGGATGTGCTGGCGGTCGACGGGCTGCAGGGCCGCCTTGGCTTCGATCCTGTATACAACGCTCAGGACTACGACATTTCCAGTATCGAGGTCTTTGCAGACACCGATGCGCCAATCCTGCGCGGTGCGGCCCAGGTGCGAGTCGAACTCGTGAATTTCGGGCAGCGCCAGAGATTCCTTTACACGCTGGTCCCGGTACAGCCGGACAATGCCTGGCAGATTTCCGATATTTACTCGGAAAACAACGACTGGTCGCTGGCCGATTTGGCAAGCGATCTCGGGATAGACCTCAGGCGCGATACAGGAAGCGAGGTCACGCTCCAGAATGCGGGGTTTCCCATTCCGTGCGCTTTCGCATGCGGGAACCCTACGGCCGCCGACGCTGAGGAGGGTCAGGAAGCGGTCATCGTCCCCGGAATGGAAGAAGGTGACCTGCCCGGAAATGGCATTAATCCCGATGGACGCAACCTCCTGCTCATTCTCGATGCGTCGGGTTCGATGTGGGGTCAGATGGAAGGCGTCGCCAAGATCACGACAGCCCGCCAGGCCCTGGCTGGCATAGTGGGTGATCTCGATCCGTCGACAAATGTCGGGCTCATGGCCTATGGCCATCGGCGTGAAGGGGATTGTTCGGATACGGAGGTTCTCTATCCAGTCGCCAATTATGCCGCGGGCCGGCTCATTCCCGCCATAGAAGGAATTTCACCGCTCGGGAAAACCCCGATCGCCAACGCACTGGAGCAGGCGGCATCCGTGATGCCGAAATCCGGCCGGTCCTCGAGTGTTCTTTTGATTTCGGACGGATTGGAAACCTGTGGGGGCGATCCCTGTGCCGCGGCTGCCCGGCTGGCAGAATCTGGAATCGATACGCGGGTTCACGTGGTGGGCTTCGATCTGAATGAGGAAGAGCACTCGGCGCTGCAATGCATCGCCGAGAACGGCAACGGCACCTACTATCCCGCAAATGACGCCCAGAGTTTCGTCGCGGCGGTCAAGGAGGCGGTTCGGGAATCCGAGACCGCGGCGCCTGCGCCGACACCGGTTTCGCAGCCATCTGTCGAAACCGTATTTGAAGAGACGTTTGACGGCCCGGCGTTGAAGGCGGAATGGCGGGCGGAAAACCCCATTCCCGAGCTAACGGCGTTTACGCCTTCTGGCTCCCTTTTCGTCGCCGCAATTGGAGAGGCACCGCATTTCCAGAAGGCCGAGGCAACCAACCGTTTCGTTCTGGACCATCCTTTGCCTGAGGGTGATTTCGATCTTGTTCTCGATTTCAAGCTGAATGTGCAGACCATGCGTGAGGGGGTCACGTTGTCGCTGTTCAACGCCGCCCATGATCAGGTAGGCGCACATATGTGGCTGGACCCAAAGGGCTGCGGCATTCTGCTGAACCTCTCGCTTCTCCGGATTTCGGGAACTGAGGAAGACCCCGAAAAAACGTCTTTCGACACCAACCTCTTTGGTGGACCATGGGTCGACGGTGTTTGCGATGCGGAGGGACGGGCGCGCGGGGACGTCATCGTGGAAGCTCTGGGGCAGGATGGGGCGCGGTTGCTCCTGAAACGTCGCGGCCGGGAAATCACCGCTTCTCTGGAGATGCGCAACCCTGCCACTGGGGAATCGCTGGACTACACCACCGAATCCATCACCATGCTTCGTTTGTCGGGAGCAGCCAGTGTGCTGGGTGGCCATGGGCACAAGGCCGTGCCCGGGGAGAGCCATTTTGAGTTTGATCGGTTCGCCATAGAGGTTCCAAAATCATGAGGCGCCGTCCTGCCCTCGTTCACGCATGCATGATGCTCACCTGCTGGGCGGTGGCGATGTCTCCGGCCCGGGCGCAGGGGGTTGCTCCGTCTGCTGAAGGGGAAGGCAGTCTGTTCGAGCGGGTGGAGAGTTCCGAAAGCGGCAAAATGGATTTCGACGAGGCTTCTGTGGCGGAACACGACGCCCTGGCGTGTGCGGCGGGCCTCGGGTGCGAGGGATTGGCAGTTTCGCAAGATGACGCGCTTGTCCTGACGGGGCACAATGACGCCGAAGGCGCACGTGAGGCTTACATAGAGCAATACGGAGATGCAGATGCTCTGGAGCCGGAACCTTCGAATGAGGCAGGCGAAGGGCGGGCTGATAGCGCCGCCGATGAGCCCCAGGGTAAAGATAGCCTGTTCGAGCGGGTGGAGGGTTCCGAAAGCGGCAAAAAGGCAGTGGAGTTCGACGAGGCTTCTGTGGCGGAACACGACGCCCTGGCGTGCGCGGCAGGCCTCGGGTGCGAGGGATTGGCGGTTTCGCAGGATGAAGCGCTTGTCCTGACAGGGCACAACACTGCAGAAGATGCCCGTGAAGCCTATCAGGAGGTATACGGAAATCCAGAGCCCGAATCCGAAGAGGAGGGGTCAAGACAGGATCTCTCGGTCGACGTGAAAGACGGAGGCATGTCGTTTACCGAGGATGAGGCTACCGACAGCGGCGGGGATATGTCGTTCACCGAGGAAGAGAGCGGACTGTCCGGTGAGAAATTCACGAATGCGGAAATCGCTTCTTTCACGCGAGAGCAGGATGAGCTGTGGGCATGCGCTGCGGCGTTTGGTTGCAAGGGGGCTGCCTCGGGCCTCACGCCGCATGAGGCGCTGCATCGTCTGGGTCTGCCCGAATACTCCTATGAATGGCCGTTGGCGGCATGCGCCACCAATGCACCCGGCGCCTGTGACGAAATGGGGATCTCACTGAACGATGCGCTTCGGATCATGTCGCATCTGGCCAACCCCAACCGGTGAATGACGAGCTGCCGCCTGGTACCCGGCTCTAACCAAGCCAGCCCACCGGTCCAGACAATATCCGAGAGGTCAGCTCCGACTGGGTGTGGACGTTCATTTTCGAAAATGCCTTTTTCAAATGTCCACGCACGGTGCTTACCAGAATGCCAAGGGTTTCGGCGGCTTCTTCGGGGGATTTTCCACCGGCGATCAGAAGCACGATTTCGGCTTCCTTGCCTGTTAAACCATAAGCAAGCTCGACCAGCGCGAGGCGCGAATCCGCAGCGAGTTTTCGCTCTTCGCTTGTGCGAAGCACCAGGACGGAAGCGGGCCCCTGCCGCTGGAGACTCGTTTGCTTCAGGGCGTCCGGATGAAAGCGGAAACCAACCGGGACATCATCGTGAACGATAAGCGTCTCGCGATTGCCCTTTCGGCTGGCGGTATCGATCAACTCCCCGGTCAATAGCTCCCGGGTGAGCTGATTCAGGCTGCGTTGATCAGTGTCCAATAGTTCGCTGGTGGGAAACAATCGGGACAGTGCCTCGAAATAGGTTCGGTTGGAATGAAGCAATCCCCCTTCGCTGTCGAGTATTGCGACACCGATCTGAAGTCGTTCAATGACCGATTGCAGCAGCACGCCTAGCGTGGCGTTCATCATGACCTGGCGGTTGAGATTGAATGAACGCTCCCAGTGGGGCATCAACGAAAGTATACGCTTGTGCAAAGCGGCCTCGGCCAGATCGCCGGAGCGTTCGGCCTCGTAAATCATGCGATAGATGATCTCATTCCAGCGGCTTTCATCGTCTATTGCATTGTAGCAAAGTTCAACGAGTTCGCCGGGGTTCATGTCTTCGGCTGATCCGAGGCTCCCGGTCATGGCGAGCAACTCGGATGTGAGTTCTGCGACACCGATCTCGTCGCTCCCTTCTTCCGGGTGCCACTCCTCGCCGACCCACTGGATGATGCGTTCCGCAATCCCGAAGCGTTTTTCTTCCAGGAAAAGAGCTGAGCGAGCTCCTTCGATGCGCGCTGAGGCGATATCGTCAAAACCCACCCGTTCCAGGAAGCGTTCGACAGGCGGGAGAAAGCCACCGTCTCGCAACATGGCGTCTTCGCCACCAAACAAGATCAGCCCACGTGTGCCGGGAACAACCGATGCGCCTTTTGGCCACTTCCAGGCCGAGAGCATGCCCGAGAAGATGTTGTACCAATAGGAAGGTGTAGGCGTGGGCCATCCCAAAGGGTCGGCGATCACGGAATCAATCAAGGCGCGATCCGCGCTCATCACGTCTGCGGGATGCCGACGCTCCTTCAGATGTGAGCCAAGAAAGGCGTAGAGATGATGTAGCGACTGCTCGTCAGGCGTATCCGCGGAGCCGAGCTTGCAGCGTGTCTGTGAGAAGGTTTTGCCGAACATGGCGATGGCACGCTGGTTCGGTGGCGGAGATATCAGCACGATGTGGCGCGCAAGGTCCGGCCAGGTTTTGAGCACTTCGAGTGTTAGAAGAGCGGTGATGTTAGGGACGACGACGAGGCGATGCTCCCATGGGATATCGGCGAAACTTGCTTCATAGAAAAGCCGCATGTCGGCCACGGCGCGCTGCCACCCGTCCTTATAGTCCAGGTGGCCCAGAGGGTTCAGGCGGCCTGTGGACTTGCCATGTCCGCGCACATCTCCTGAATAAGCATTCCATCCCAATTTCTGGAAAGCTGACCCCAGATCAGAGAGCATGCCTGAGTGGGTGGGCTGGCTATGGCCAAGAAAAACCGCTTTGACGCCCCCCGTGGACCTATGCCCCGGGTCGACCACCCACTTGCGCAAAAGCAAGGGCTGGTTGTCTTCTCCAACCAGAAAGGCGGCATCCATGTTTCATCCCCCAAGCCACTCAGACATCCGCAGCACTTGAAACAACTTTGAGGTTGTTTACCCGTGCTCGTGTGAACTGCACCTGAATGGCGCTGTCAGCCCTTATGCCATCTGGGGAGGACTATAGAAAAGGTCCGCTGAGGAGGAAAGCGACCCCACAACACTGCGGTCGGAGCTTGCTTCGCTGATGGGGGAGGGCGCGATGGCGAGATCACTCGACATAGCGCTTGATTGAAAGCTTGGCTGCTTCGAATTCTTCCAACATGCCAGGCAAGAGGCGATCAATGCCACCCTCGGAAGCATTTTCTCCAACCAGGGTATCCTGCGCCATGAAGAACAGCACATCATCGTCCACGATGAAACCGACATTGTGAAAACGGGTTTCCAGATCAAGCATTGTGGCCTGGGTTGCCGGTGTGAGAATGCGCAAGACATCCTGTGCAATGTCGTGCCCATTGCCGGATGATAGCGGTCGGCCCGAGATATGAAATCTCTCGTTGAACTGTATCGATTCCGTCTTGATGTCGCGATCCAGCGGTCCCTTGTTGACAATGTTCTCCGGGCGGATCACAGCGCGAATCCCGGTTTTCCGATCGATCCGATAGGCACCCAGCAGCGAGAAGAACTGGCCAAAGCCGCCTCTGCCGCCGCGTGCATCCCTTCGCATTTCAGGCGTGCCGAGCCCGGCCTCCATCTGCATGGCGCCCACCGCAACCCACAAAGGCATATGATCCTGTTCGCTCTCGCCCCAGAACTCACCATCGAGCCGAACTCCCATAAAGGATCCTGCCTGTAACCTGGTCAGTTCGGGTATGCGCGCCTCGATCTTCTCCAGTCTCGGCGGTTTCACACGTTGCGAACGGCGTTCGTAATTGCCTTCGGAGTCGCGAACAGGGGTTCGCGCCATCTGCCATTCGAGAAACTTTCCAGTGTAGGACCAGCCTTTTTCTCGCGCAAAGCTCACACGGCGAACGAGCCGACGGCCATCAGCGTTCTCCAAGATTTCAACCAGAAATATCGAGCCAAAGGCGAGCGTGGTGATGGCGACGGGAACAATGGGAAAGCTGTCACTCATGACGCCCGCCACCATTGTCCAGACCATACCAAGAAGCGCGAATGGGAGGGGGAGACGCTTTAGCCATATCGGAAGCACTACGCCCTGCCGGGTGTTGGAAGCATCTGGCGTCTCGACCAAAATCTCCCCTTCAAACGGATCCCAGTGCCGGCGAGCACTCATGGACGGCTGCCTGGCAAACTGATTTCGGGCATCGCACGGACGGCTTCACTTTCCGTGGCGGTGAGGGAAAAAGGCTTTGCATGTTCAAGCCCCATCGCACGTCCAACCCAATTCGATGGGATCGCGTCGAGAAGCGTGTTGTAGCGTTCGACATTGGCGTTGTAGAGCCGCCTTGACGCGCTGATCTGGTCTTCCGTCTCCTCCAGTTGCCTTTGAAGTTCCCGCACATTTTCCGTTGAGCTGATCTCCGGCGTGTCTTCAGAATATGCAAGGAAGGCATGGAGCGCGGCGGATAAGCCGCTTTCTGCTTTTTGGACTGTTTCGATGTCGCTCAAACGCGCATGCATTGCGGTTTGCCGGGCTTCCAGCAGTGCGTCGAATACTCGATTCTCCTGCGAGATTGCGCCCCGCACCGCGTCAACCAGAGCAGGAATGAGGTCGTGACGGCGCTTGAGCTGAACATCGATGCCTGAGTAACCGTTGGCCACCGCGTTCTTCGCTGCTGCCAGACGGTTCTGCAGGTAAATGAACAAGAGTATAGCTGCTGCTATTATAAGAATGGTTGTGATCATGCCTGTTCCGAATGCCTTTCCAGCCACGGTGCCTGGTATTGTGCAGTCAGACCTAGCCGCGCGCGGGCGTGATCGCGTCCCCCAAATGAGGGAGCATGCAAATCTGCCAGAATGGGTGGGAACCACATTTAAACTGCAGTAAAACTGGCTAGCTCGTATTGATGAGTGATACCCATCTCAAATGCATTCGCCTTCCGACCTGTTTGAACTCGCCCCGATCGTCTTTGTCCTGTTTGCGCCTCTCGTCTATGCGCTCATGCGCGCACGCAACGCCACACGGGATGACTTCATCTTCAATTCAGGACGAACCGGATTGCTTGCGACCATCGCCGGAATCGTGTGTGGAAATATCGGTGCAGGCACGTTTGTAGCGCTTCTGTTGTTTTCGGACGCAAGCCCGATACTCGGCGTATCCCTTGCGTTTGCGTATGCACTCGGACTCGTAATCTGTGGCGCCATTGCTCCGCGTGTTCACCGGCAGTCACAAGAATACGGCGTTCACGGGCTGGTTGACCTGATCGTTGCAGCGCACAGGGTTCGTCATCCGCTGGCGGTGTGGATCCCAATCGCTTTCGTCTTCCTGTTGCGCACGGCGGTGCAGCTTCTGGCGCTAGCCGCCATTTTATCCGCGATTATGCCGGTTTCGAACCTGGGTGCGTTGGTTCTGGCGAGCGCGTTCACTGGGATTTATACCGCCATTGGCGGGTATCGTGTGGCAACAGAGACGGATGTCTTTCAGGCAGGCGTCATTCTTCTAGGGCTCGGTGTGCTCACGGTTTCAAATGCCGGCGGCGCACCGCATATCGAAAACCCCTTCGATCTGGGACCCTATAAGTTTCCGCTGCTTGTCGGCGTCTGGCTCTTCATTCCGGTCAGTGCTGTCCTTGCGATCGACAATTGGCAAAGAATGGCCACGGCCAGAGCCCCGGGCGTCGCGCGAAGAGCCTTTCTGCTTGCCGCCCCGCTGTGCCTTTTCTGCTATTTGGGTATCGTCTGGTTGGGGCTCAAAGGCCATGCCGGTGAAGAGGTTCTCACAGTGCTGCGCGAAACCATGCCGGCTAATTGGGCCTGGCTGGCTGATGTCATGCTTATTGCGGTGCTCATGTCCACAATGGACACATTCGTCATGCCGTTGCTTACCAGCCTGAAGCAGACACGCTATACGTTGCGCCAGCTCCAGTTGATGGTGCTGATGTTGTTTGTCCTGCTTGCCGTCGTCGCCTACGCGCTGGGACCTCTTCTCAACTCCATCATCGCTGCATTCAGCTCACTCGTGGTGTTCCTGCCTGCTGTGCTAGCCGCGTTGCTCTTGCGCAATCTTCGCTCTGCATCGGCGGTTCTTTCATTGAATCTCGGCGTAGCGGTCAGCCTTACCCTGGTGGGAATCGATTTGAATTATGCTGCCTTTCTCGGCTTTGGAGTTGCGCTTGTGGCATATGCTGTTGCCTGGGCGTGGCCGCTCCGCAAAAGCATGCGGCCGCAGGCAAATCTCGAGCGTTCAATCAGCACCGATAGCCAATAAGAGAGGCTTTGCGGGTTGCGCGGTCAACTGTCCACGCTTTTGCCCTGGACGGTCTTTGCTGGTCTGGAACCGGCCAAACCAAGGATGCTGACTATGTCGGCCACCAGATTGAGCTCGGCCAGAATTTTATAGGCCCGTTCTTTACCGTCCCGGACTTCACCGAACACGTTTCCGATCTCGAAACGGCGGGCCATCGACCCGATCCGTATGGTTATCAGTAATTGGCTTTCCTGAAATGCCAGTGCCACACCGCGCTTGTTGTTAAAATGTCGGGTGAGCTCAAGGATCCGCTCCATGAAACGTGGCGTGAGAAGATATCTGGCTTCAAGCTGGTCGGTGGAGAACACCTCAAAGCGCTCTTCGAATTCCTGGTTTTCAAGTCGGACCTTTTCACCAGTCTGACGCAATCGCTCGATTGCGTTGCCGATCCAATCAGTGTCTGCGACCACGCAGGTCTTGCCCTTGAATGGTTTTGAGAAGCTGTAGGCAAGCATGATGCTGCGCCATTTGGCGTCTTTTCTGGAGAGCTTCCCCTCGCATAGCTCGAAGTTCACATCTCCTACTCGGCCGCTTATCCGGTCTTCCAGTTTGGCCCCTGTAAAACGCGGGAGAAGTGGATGGAAGCGAGCCAGCGGAAAATCGAAGCCACCAAGTTTGTAGTCAAAACCCAGATAGGAGCAGACGCCTCCTGTTAGAACCCGCTTATACTCGTTGGTAAGGCCCCGATATAAAAGCCCTGCCCCCAATAGACCGCCGAACCCCACGACAAAGGCGGCTAACGCGCCCGGATGATTGGCCAGGCCCAACGATGCGAGGGCTGCGATGGCACAGAACCCGATGGCGCCGACAGCGGCCAGGCCGATCACAACCCGCATCCTGTTTTTCCGCCGCTGGTTTGCGCGGACGAGGCCCGGCTTGATTTCATCGGCGTAATATCGGTCGAACTCTTCATTGGTATTGTTCATCGGCGAGGAGATGTTCATGGGATCCCGACTTTGTCTGCACGGATTGGGCTTGGCTGTCCCCTGACATTTCTCGGGCCGCTAATTTTCTGCCTCTCCCAAATTGGAGAGCCAGATGACGGGGCGAATCGAGACCTTGTCCGACTGCATTGCGCGGCATAGGCTTTTCTTGAAGAGAGGGGTTGGCGATGCGGTATCCGCGTCCTTGCAGAAAGTTCAGGCTTTTTGCCTGTTTTGGGCTGTTTCTGCTGGGGATCTCTGCCGTAGGGGCCGAGGAAGCATCCGGCGAGACCGAGAAGAACCGACTGATTGCCTCGATCTGTCGGCTGGTAGAGGTCAATGCCCGAGAAAATCTGCTGGATCCAGCATTTCTGGCGAGGCTTCTATGGAAGGAGAGCCGCTTCAATCCCAATGCTGTCAGCCCGAAGGGGGCTGAAGGCGTGGCGCAGTTCATGCCGGGCACTGCGGCGCTGCGCGGGCTGGACGATGCATTCGACATTGAGAAGGCGATACCGGCCTCGGCCGCGTATCTGGCGGAGTTGAGAGAAAAGTTCGGAAATCTGGGCTTGGCCGCTGCAGCATACAATGCCGGGGAAGGGCGCGTGTCCCGCTGGCTCGACAAAGGCGGGTTTCTGCCGTTGGAAACCGAGAACTACGTCATGGCGATTTTGGGTGCGCCGGCCGATACGTTTTCCAATCGCCAGGTTGTCATTGAAGTCGAACCTCTACACCCGGAAAAGTCTTTTGAGGCGGCTTGTCGCGAACTGCCTGTTTCAGCTCGTGCCGTGATGGCCATGACCAGCACCCATACGCAACCTTGGGGGGTACAGGTGGCAGGACATTTTCGCCGTGATGTGGCGATCAGGTTGTGGCAGATGGTGTTGCGTCGACATTCAACACTTTTGAGAAATCATGAGCCCGTCATCACGAGAGTGCGCTCCTCTCGAGGGTGGCGTGGAATTTATGCCGTGCGCATCGGTGCGGGCAGCCGTGCGGAAGCGGTCAAGGTGTGTGATCAGTTCCGCAAAGGCGGCCTGCCCTGTGTGGTCTTGCGAAACAAGTAGTCTTTCCAAAAAACTACTCGGTCGCGTCGTAAATTTGAGACGCAAAGGAAAAGGCCCGGGATAATCTCCGGGCCTTTTCTAAATTGATTTCGCAAGTATTAGCTGTTGTTCGAGATTGTGCGGCTCACGAGCTCCGGACGACCGTCCGCGCCAACCACATAAATCTCAACGTAATCATTTCCGTTCGAAGTAAATTGGTGCTTAAGAACTGAGCCAACCGGGGTTTTGCTGAGAGTTTCCTGAGAAGGACCATCAAAATTGATGCTTCCCTTAATTGGCTCAATTGCAAATGCGGGAGCGGCAACGAAAGATGAAATAACGAGGGCAGAAAGAACAGTTTTCATTTTAAAACTCCTAATAGCTTTCAACAAGCCATTCACATTCCCGTCAGGGAAATCATGATATTACTATCAGCATGGGGTGATCCCCTGCTGGTTCCTCATTTAGGGAGTGGTTGTTCGTTCTGTCAGATCGGAATTTTGAAACAGAGCGTTCACAAATGTTGGAATGTTACGATCTGGTTTGCAGGACTGTCTGTCTCGTGAACCAGCAGCCATGAGGGGCAGGCCATGGCACTGTCGCAGCGGGTCAAATGAGTGGACATTCGTATTGACACCAAAACAGATGTTCAATAAGCCTCGGGTCGAGGAAACGTCCATCTGGGAGAGTGGTCAGAAATGTCTGCCAATGTTGCGCTTACCGGTCTTGCCCGGGATCTCGAGGATCGGGCCAAATCCGGCAAGCCGATCCGTATCGGCCTTGTGGGCTCTGGCGAAATGGGAACCGATATTGTTACCCGCGTGGCTCATATGCCGGGTATCGAAATCGGCGCCATTTCGGAGCTGAACCTGCCTGCGGCCAGCCGTGCCGTGGATATCGCCTATCAGGAAGAAGGCCATGCCAAGGAAGTGGACAGCCAGTCGGCTATGACCACGGCCATGGAAGGCGGCAAGGTGGCCGTCACCAACAATGCCGATCTTCTTCTTGAAAACGATCTGATCGATGTTGTGATCGATGCAACCGGCGTTCCGGCTGTCGGCGCGGAGATCGGTCTCAAGGCCATGGAACATGGCAAGCATCTCGTCATGATGAATGTCGAGGCGGATGTCACCATCGGCGCTTATCTCAAGAGCGAAGCTGATCGTCTGGGCGTGACCTATTCGCTCGGCGCCGGCGACGAGCCGTCTTCCTGTATGGAGCTGATCGAGTTCGTTTCGGCCATGGGGCATCCCATCGTCGCTGCCGGCAAGGGCAAGAACAACCCGCTCAACATCGATGCGATCCCGGACGACTATGCCGAGGAAGCAGCGCGCCGCAACATGAATGTGCGCATGCTGGTCGAGTTTGTCGACGGTTCCAAGACCATGGTCGAGATGGCGGCAATCGCCAATGCCACGGGCCTCGTGCCGGATAAGCCGGGCATGCATGGCCCCAAGGCGACGCTCGATGAACTTTCTTCCGTGCTGGTGCCGGAAAAGGATGGCGGTGTGCTGTCGCGCGTCGGCGTGGTGGACTATTCCATCGGCAAGGGTGTTGCGCCCGGCGTCTTCGTTGTGGCCGACATGTCGCATCCGCGCATTTCCGAGCGTATGGAAGACCTGAAGATGGGCAAGGGGCCTTACTTCACCTTCCACCGTCCCTATCACCTGACCTCGCTGGAAGTGCCACTCACCTGCGCCCGAGTGGTGCTCTATGGCAAGGCCGACATGGTGCCGCTGGACAAGCCGGTGGCGGAAGTCTGCGCCGTTGCCAAGAAGGACATGCAGCCGGGCGACACGCTCGATGCGATCGGCGAATACTGCTACCGCGCCTGGATCATGACGGTTCCCGAAGCCCGCGCTTCCAAGGCGATCCCATGCGGCCTGCTTCAGGGTGGCACGGTCACCAAACCCATCAAGAAGGGTGAACTCATCACGTCCGAGAATGCTGCACCGCCGGCCGGTTCCAAGATCGCCGAGCTGCGCGCGCGTCAGGACAAGCTCGTTTACGGCTAGACAGGAGCATGAATATGTCGGCCACGGCCAAGAAGGGCGCCGCAAAAAAAGACGGCGCCAACCAGCCTTTCATCTACAGGCACTATGATCAGGAAAAGCTGCGCGATGCGCTGCGCAAGATGTATCTGATCCGCCAGTTCGAGGAAGGCGCGGAAGAAAGCTATATGCGCGGCCTGATCCACGGCACGATGCATCTTTCCATCGGGCAGGAAGCAAGTGCCGTCGGCATCTGTCTTGGCCTCACCGATGAAGACCAGATCACCTCCACGCATCGGGGGCATGGTCACTGCATTGCCAAGGGTGCGGATGTCTCGCGCATGTTCGCCGAGTTCTTCGGCAAGACCACCGGTTATTGCCGCGGCCGCGGCGGTTCCATGCACATCGCCGATGTGTCGACGGGCAATCTTGGCGCAAACGGCATTGTCGGCGGCGGTCTGCCGATTGCCGTTGGTGCTGCGCTGACCGCAAAGAAGATGAAGACCGGCAATGTGGTCGTCTGCTTCTTCGGCGACGGTGCAAACAATGAGGGCGCGTTCCACGAGGCGCTGAACATGGCGGCCATCTGGAAGCTTCCGGTGATCTTCGTGTGCGAAAACAACGGCTATGGCATGTCGACCTCCGTCGCCCGCGCGACAGCGGTTCCCAACATTGCCGACCGCGCTTCCGCCTATGCGATGCCCGGTGTGATCGTCGACGGCAATGTCGTGTCGGATGTCGCCGAGGCCATGCACGAGGCAACCGAGCGCGCGCGCAATGGCGAGGGTCCGACGCTCATCGAATGCAAGACCTATCGCTACCGCGGCCATTCCAAGAGCGACCGCAACCGCTACCGCACCAAGGAAGAGATCGAGGAGTGGATGACCGAGCGTGATCCGATCGAAGCCTTCGAATCCCAGCTGATGGAATTCGGTGTCATCGATCAGAAAGGCATCGAGGACATCCGCGAATCCGTCCGCAAAGAGATCGAGGCCGGTATCGAGTTTGCCAAGGAAAGCCCGATGCCCGAAGTCGCCAATCTTGAGAAATACGTCTACACGGAGCAGGCCTGATGGACGCGCAAGTCGAGACAGCCACGCGTGAACTGAGCTACGCGCAGGCCATCCAGGAAGCCATGGCTATAGCCATGGAGCGTGATGAGCGCGTGTTCCTCATGGGCGAGGACATCGGCGTTTACGGTGGCGCCTTTCAGGTCACCGGCGATCTGGTCGAGCGTTTCGGCACCGACCGTGTCATGGACACGCCGATTTCGGAACTGGGCGGCGCAGGTGTCGCAGTCGGTGCCGCTGTCACCGGCATGCGCCCGATCTTCGAGTTTCAGTTCTCCGATTTCGCGACGCTCGCCATGGAGCAGATCGTCAACCAGGCCGCCAAGATGCGCTACATGCTGGGTGGTGCCGTTTCGGTGCCGGTCGTCATGCGCTTTCCGGCGGGCTCCGGCACGGGTGCTGCCGCACAGCACAGCCAGAGCCTTGAAGCGTGGCTCGGCCATGTGCCGGGTCTGAAGGTCATCCAGCCGGCAACCCCGCACGATGTGAAGGGCATGCTGCTCGCGGCCATCGAGGATCCCGATCCGGTGATGATCTACGAGCACAAGCTCCTCTACAAGATGAAGGGTGAAGTGCCGGAAGGCTATTACACCGTGCCGATCGGCAAGGCCGAGGTGCGGCGCGAGGGCGCTGATCTCACCATCGTCGCCACGTCGATCATGGTGCACAAGGCGCTGGACGCTGCAAAGCAGCTTGCCGAAGAGGGTATCGACGTCGAGGTTATCGATCTGCGCACGATCCGCCCGATGGATCGCCAGACGATCATCGATAGCGTGTGCAAGACGTCCCGTCTGATGTGCGTCTATGAAGGCGTGAAAACGCTCGGCGTCGGCGCGGAAATCTCCGCCATGATCGCCGAAAGCGAGGCCTTCGATTATCTCGACGCACCGGTTGTCCGTCTGGGCGGCGCGGAAACGCCGATCCCGTACAATCCGGAGCTGGAAAAGGCGACGGTTCCGCAGGTCGACGGCATCGTCACGGCGGCCCGCGATCTTGTCACGGGAGCGCGCTGACATGGCCGTTGAAGTCATCCTGCCCAAGGTCGACATGGACATGGCGACCGGCCGCATCTCCTCCTGGCATGTGGAAGAAGGCGCGACCGTGAAGAAGGGCGATCTCCTGTTCGAGATCGAGACCGACAAGGCGGCCATGGAGATCGACTCTCCTGCCGCCGGCATCGTTCGAAACATCACCGGCAAGGAAGGCGTCGATATTGCCGTCGGTGAGGTTGTCGCCTGGATTTATGAGGAGGGCGAGGCGGTGGCCGATGCACCGGCTTCTGCGCCTGCCGAAGCGGCAGCCGAGGCGCCCGCAAAGGCCGAAGCGCCGGCCCCCGTCGAGGCCGCCGCGCCCGTTGCGGCTGTACCGGCAGCAAATGTGGAAGCGTCTTCAGGCGTTCGCGCCTCTCCGCTCGCGCGCCGTCTGGCGAAGGAAGCTGGGCTCGATCTTGCGGCGATTTCGGGCTCCGGCCCGAAAGGCCGGATCGTCAAGGCCGATGTGGAAGCCGCTGGCAAGGATGGCGGAGCGAAGGCAGCTGCCGCTCCGTCCGCACAGCCGGCCATGTCCGACGATCAGGTCATGAAACTGTTCGAGGAAGGCTCCTACGAGCTCATCCCGCATGACAGCATGCGCAAGACCATCGCCCGCCGTCTGGTCGAGGCGAAGTCGTCCATCCCGCATTTCTACCTGACGCTCGACTGCGAGATCGACGCGCTTCTGGCGCTGCGCAAGCAGTTGAACGATGCCGCGCCGAAGGTGAAGACCGAGGATGGCGAGAAGCCGGCCTACAAGCTGTCGGTCAACGACATGGTCATCAAGGCGCATGCCAAGGCGCTTGCCATGGTGCCGGAGGCGAATGTCTCCTGGACCGAGAGCGCCATGGTGAAGCACAAACATGCCGATGTGGGCGTTGCCGTGTCGATCCCCGGCGGCCTGATCACGCCGATCATTCGTCGTGCCGACGAGAAGACGCTGTCGGCGATTTCCAACGAGATGAAGGATCTTGCCACACGGGCGCGCTCGCGCAAGCTGAAGGCGGAAGAGTATCAGGGCGGCAACACGGCCGTTTCCAATCTCGGCATGTTCGGCATCAAGGACTTCGTCGCCGTCATCAACCCGCCGCATGCGACGATCCTTGCGGTTGGTGCTGGCGAGCAGCGGGCGGTGGTGAAGGATGGCGAGGTGAAGGTGGCGACGGTGATGTCGGTGACGCTGTCGACCGATCACCGCGCGGTGGACGGGGCGCTCGGCGCCGAACTCCTCGCCGCCTTCAAACAGGTCATCGAAAATCCGATGACAATGCTCGTTTGATATGCATCCCCGGTTCGCAGAGGGGCTCGTTGCCGGGGAAGCAGAGGGGGAGCGTCCGGCATTCCTTGTGGGATGAGGGACGCTATTGGGGTGGGTAACCGGGGGACAGCCCTGGAACTTTGACCGCGTCAACTGGCGCTGCCTGGATCATCACGGGCAGCGCCATTTTCTTTACATGTCCGCCACGGTTTCACGGATGAAGCCGCGCTGGGTCAACTCGGCTTCCACAGCGTTCCAGCTTGTGCATACTGCATGGGCACCGGCGGCCAGCAGGTTTTCGGCGTGACCCTCGAAAGTATGGCTTCCTCCCGTGAAGCCGATGGCGGTCATACCGGCTGCAACGGCACCCTGTACGCCGAAGGGGGAATCCTCGATCACCACCGAAGAAGCAGGTTCGCTACCCAGCTTTTCCGCTGCGAACAGAAAAATGTCAGGTGCCGGCTTGCCGTTTTGAACCATTGAGGTGCTGAAGACATTGTCGGCAAAGAACTCTGCAATGCCAGTCACTTCAAGGCTGAGGGCAATGCGTTCCATCGATGATGATGAAGCAACACAGCGGGCGGCTTCAAGGTTACGAAGAAACGGCAATATGTCCCTTGTCGGCTTCAGCTCTTCTTCCAGAAGGGCTCTGGTCTCCAGCCAGATGTCGCCTTCGGCATGGGCAGGGAAAGCGTGACCGGTGAGTTCCTCGATGCGAACAATGATGTCGGCCTGCTTCATGCCGATGCACTGGGTAACGATATCGCGGGTCAGTGCGAGGCCATGTTTGTTGTAGACGCGTTCATAGGCGATCGCGGCCAGCGGTTCGCTGTCGACGAGGACACCGTCGCAATCGAATATGATCAGGGGCTTGCTCATGGAAACTCCAGAATTGACGTAGAGCTGGTGTGAAAGGGAGATGACCGGTGCTGAATTTCAGCTGGCCGGGTCGGGGAAGATGGAGGGAGCGGCGATGCTTTTCCGCCCGGCCTCGACCGCGGAGCGCATGGCGTGTCTCCCTTCCACGAGGTCAGGGGCGACCCAGTTCGGCTCTGCTCCGAGAAACCGGTCGAGAAAGGCAACCGCTGTGGCGGGCATCTCACGCGTGTTTTCACGGTAAGACCACCACGTCCGCAGATCGTCGGCGCAGTGGTCAAGCCTTGGCGCCTGGCCGAATTCTTGCTCAAAGATGGCTGCGATGGCGCAGACACAATAGTTTGTATAGAGAAAGCCCTCGGGCCAGAATTTCACAATGTCTGCGTTGTCGGCACCGCGAGACACAATGCTCCCGTCCGCGACGGTGACCGGTGCGTTCCGGATCAACTCCTTGAGAGCGAGGCCTGCGGAATAAATGATGAAATCCGCTCGATCGAGCTGGGCGTAGGCTTTGTGGGCATCGACCATTTCCACCCAATCGAGGAAGACTCGGGTCAGCTTCTCTTCGTTCACCTCAAACGCGACACCGTAATGCTGCGTTACGGCTCTCGCATTGCCGCGAAACGTGGCGCGAAACCAGCGCAACTGGCGCAGCCGGTGGCGCAGATCGGGCATGACGGCAAGTTCGTTCTTGAAATCCAGATCCAACGGTGAACTCCTTGGCCTGAACAATAGCACGCCGCAGGCTGGTTCCAATCAAATAAGCGGCGCGTTCAGGCTGGGAGGAATATACAATTTGACATTTCAAAAAACAAATGTTCTTAGTTTCAGGATTGAGGTGTTTGCAGTGCGTACGCTTGGGATGAGCGTTTCGGGAGGAACGGCCTGATGGCAATATGGCAATGGGGGCTTTTGCTCCTCGCGGTCGTATGGGCATTGCAGTCCTACGGCGTGTGGCTGCAGATGCGACACTACTCCGATGTCTTCAAGGGCATTACCCACAAATACACGGACGGGTTCGTCGGGACGGGCGCCTTTCACGGGCGCTTTCTGAAGCGTGGAGCGATTGCCATCGTCGTTGTTGCTCCGGATCTTTCCGTTCGTCGCATTCTGACCATGAGCGGTCGCTCCGTTTTTGCAAAGTTCAAACGACATCAAGAGTTCGAGGGCATGTCCCTCGATCAGCTGCGGGCCGAGCCGGCGCTGTTCGGCGAAGACAAGCCGGGGCTTACTGCGGCGATTACTCAGGCGGTGGCACAGATAGACCGTACGCGCGCGGGCGATGAACCGCCGCTGCGGGAATCCCTGGCCGCAGCAAACGCATGACATACGGGACTGCACGCTCACCGGGGCTCAATCACCGGGGTGAGCAGAAGAGAGAGGGAGGACTATGTCTGTCATTTCACTAATGGCCCAGCATGCCGATACGGCTATGCAGGGGCTGCACATGGCTGGTGCTGTGGCCGGTGATGCCGCACTTACCGGCAAGCTGGCCGCCAAGGCGGCAGCAAATGATCTCGTCGTGCTTGCCCAGGCAGGCAGCGACATTTCGGTCGAAGAGTTCCGGCAGAAGCTGGATTCGGTCGCCCAGGAAGAGCAACTCGGCTGGCTCACAGCTGCCGGAAAATACTTCATCGGCATCTTCCAGAAAGGCGGCGAAGTGTTCGCCGGCTTCGTCACCGGAATCATTCCGACACTGGTTGTTCTGATGACGGCTTTCTACGCCATCACCGAACTGGTGGGCGAGAAGCGCGTTCACGGACTTGCCCAGAGCGCGGGCCGGATTGCGCTCACGCGTTACACGGTTCTTCCGGTGCTTGCGGTTTTCTTCCTCACCAACCCGATGGCGTACACGTTCGGTTCATTCCTGGAAGAGAAGCACAAGCCGGCATTCTATGATGCAGCGGTGTCCTATGTGCATCCGCCGCTCGGCCTGTTCCCGCATATCAATCCAGGCGAATATTTTGTCTGGGGCGGCATTCTTGTCGCGTTGCTCGAGCTTGAGAGCCAGGGCGTTGTTCCCGGTGGTTATCACATCACCGTGGCCATCTGGTATGCGCTTGTCGGCCTCGTCGTCATCCTGCTCAAGGGCATGCTGACCGAGAAGATCACCGCCATCATGGCGCGCCGCCAGGGCGTTGAGCTCTAGGGGAGGGGCAGGACATGGCGAAAACATACAAAGCAGTAAAAATCACGAAGGGTTCCTCCGGTTGGGGTGGCCCGCTGGTCATCGAACCGACGGCACAGCGCAACAAGGTTGTGTCCGTTACCGGTGGTGGCATTCATCCGGTCGCACAGCGCATTGCGGACATGACCGGCGCCGAAGTTGTCGACGGCTTCAAGAGCCCGCCGATTGAGAGCGAGATGGCGGTGGTCGTTGTCGATTGCGGGGGCACGGCGCGTTGCGGTGTGTATCCGCGCAAGCGCATTCCGACCGTCAATCTCACACCCGTCGGCCAGGCTGGGCCGCTCGCCCAGTTCATCACCGAGGACATCTATGTGTCCGGTGTGAAGCCGGAGAACATTGAGATGGCGGACGGTAGCGAAGCGGCGACTGTTGCTGGCGGCGCTGCTAGTGGCGCAGAAGCTGGCGAACAGGCCACTGCCTCCGCGGCGGCACCTGCACCGTCCAACGAAGGTGGTCTTGTCGGTCTTATCAGCAGCGTTGGCCGCGTGATGGGCCGCGTGGTGGGCATCTTCTTCAACGCCGGCCGTCGCACCATCGACCAGGTGGTTCGTAACGTTCTGCCATTCATGGCCTTCGTGACCATGCTGATCGGTCTGATCCTCTACACGGGCATCGGCGATGTGCTTGCCCAGCCCATGGGGCCGCTGGCCAACAACATTATCGGCTTGCTCATCATTTCGGCCATCTGTGGCCTGCCGTTCCTGTCACCCATTCTGGGGCCAGGTGCGGTTATTGCGCAGGTGATCGGTGTGGCGATCATCGGCCCGCAGATTGCCAATGGCACGATTTCGCCCGCCATGGCGTTGCCGGCCCTGTTTGCCTACAACACACAGGTGGGCTGTGACTTCGTGCCCGTGGGCCTCGCGCTGGGTGAAGCGAAGCCGAAGACGATCGAAATCGGCGTCCCGGCGGTGCTGATCAGCCGCCAGATCATGGGTCCCGTTTCCGTGGCACTCGCCTGGGCTGTCAGCCTGGTGGTGCTGTAACCCTCGGAGGCGGCGGCTGCCTTGGGGCGGCCGCTGCCTCTCGATTACCAGATCGCCGTGCGTCCATCCGGACGCACAACGGACGATCTAAACTATTGATGGAGCATCGGAATAGCCCGAAAACCGGATTCCACCTTTCGGTCCGATGCTCTCATTTGCATGGAGTTTTCTTGAATGTCGGTGTTTCTCAAAACGCGCATAACCGCAGTCGGTCCGGAAGTTGCGGATCTGGCGGAAGGTGGTGTCCTGATTCTGTTCGCTGATGGTGCGCCGGAGGAACTTGCCGAGGTTTCCGTTCTTCATGCGGTTCAGGATGGACCGTCTACCGATGCACCGGTGCCCGGCACGCGTGTCAGCGTTGGCGACAGTGTATCTGCAGAGATTACCGCCATGGGCGATGCAGCCTGGAACAAGGTGCGCGAGATCGGGCATGTTGTGGTGAATTTTAACGGTGCGACCGCCGTGGAGCGTCCTGGTGAGATTTGCGCGTCTGTAGTAGAGCCTGACAAGCTTGTCGCGGCGTTGAAGGCGGATGCCGTGATCACCATCGGCGCCTGACGCCGTTACGAAATCGAAGAAAAGACACGAGACCGGTATGGAACGCTCGACCATCGTCCGAGTGCAGGATGGCCTGCATGCCCGACCAGCCACCCGCTTTGTACGCCTCGCCAAGGGGTTCGAGAGTGAGGTGGAGATCGTAAAGGGAGAGAAGGCCGTTAGTGCCAAGAGTTCGGTCAAGCTGATGCTGCTTGGCGTGAAGGAAAATGACGAAGTCTCCATCCGCGCCGAAGGTGCCGATGCCATAGAGGCCGTCGATGCACTCATCGCCTATCTGGAAAACCCGCTTTCGGGGATTGAAGAGGGTGCCGACGAGATTTCGGCGCAGCCGTCTGAACCTCAGAAAGAGGCCGCGCCTCAAAAAGCGGCCACGAGTGCCGAAAGCCCGGTAGCTGAGGCAGGATTGCATGGTGTCGCTGCTAGCGCCGGCCTCGGGCTTGGCCCCGTCTTTGCGCATTTCCCGCAACAGATCGTGCCTGCCAACAAGACGCTTTCAGCCGAGGAAGTCGGCCCGGAGAAAAAACGCTTTGAGGATGCCGTGGTGCGGCTCCAGGAAAAGCTCGACCGCTCGCTTGCATCCGACGGCATGCAGGAAAGTGACCGTGGAATTGTCGCGGCCCTGCGTGACATTGCCTCCGACGATGCGCTGCGCGATGAGACGCTTGCCGCCATAGACGGTGGGCTTGATGCGGTTTCCGCCGTTATCGCGGCCTCGTCAAATCTCGCGGACGAGTTCCGCAAGCTGGATGATGCCTATATGGCGGCCCGTGCAGAGGACATGGAGTCCATCGCGCGGCAGATATGCCTGACGCTTCTTGGGCAGGAAGACGCCCGCCTTGATGACATTCCCGAAGGTGCAATTCTGGTTGCCGAGGACATCGGGGCTTGGGACCTGGCGCGCGCGCCACTCAAGCGCCTTGGCGGTGTGGTATGCGGACATGGCGGCGCTACCTCGCATGTGGCGATCATCGCCCGCACCCATGGCATACCGGCAGTGCTCGGTCTTGGTGAGGCAGTCAACCAGTTGCGTGAAGCCAAGGAAGCAGCCATCGACGGTCATACAGGGCAGGTTGTGGTCGAGCCGGATGCGGAGACCCGTGCCCGTTTTGCGGAGATGATCGGAGCCGCCGCGCGTGAAAAGGAAGCCCTCAAGGCTTACAAGGATGTGGTGCCGCGTCGGGCGGATGGAACGGTCATCCAGGTTGCCGCCAATCTCGGTTCGCTGGAAGAGGTCGAAGCCGCCCAGGAGGCCGGTGCGATGGGCGTTGGCCTGTTCCGTACCGAGTTGCTTTTCATGCGTCACATGCATCTGCCTTCCGAGGACATGCAGGCGGAAACCTATGCGGAACTCGCCCGGGCCTTTCCGGATCATCCGGTGATCGTGCGCACGCTCGATATCGGCGGTGACAAGCCGATCTCCGGCGTGGAGTTTCCGGAAGAAGAGAACCCCTTCCTTGGCTGGCGTGGCATTCGCATGTGCCTTGATCGGCCGGATATCTTCAAGGTGCAGCTGCGGGCGCTTCTGCGCGCTGCCGTTCACGGCAATCTGCGCGTAATGCTGCCGATGGTTTCGGATGTTGAGGAAGTGCGCCGCACACGCGCCCTCATCGAAGAATGCGCAGCCGAGCTGAAAGCCGAGGGGGTCGCCTGCGGCGAATTTCCGCTGGGGGTCATGATCGAGACGCCGGCTGCGGTCTTCGGTGCAGCAGCACTGGCAAAGGAGGTTTCGTTCTTCTCGATCGGCACCAATGACCTGACCCAGTATGTGATGGCTGCGGATCGCCTCAATCCCTCGGTCGCCAATCTTAACGACGCGGCTCATCCGGCCGTGATGGCAGCCGTTGAGCAGGCTGCAAAGGCTGCGGAGGAAGCAGGGATCGAGATTGGCATGTGTGGTGAGGCCGCCGCACGCCCCGATCTCATACCGGAGTTCATTCGCATGGGGCTGACGGAGCTCAGCATGAGCCCGGCGTCCATTCAGGCAACCAAGAAACAGCTTTCGGAGCTGCTGGAGACCGCTGCCTGATCAAACCGTCTATGGAAGATGGGTGAGCAGGCTCTCAAAAACGGCCGTCAGGTCGGTGATCGGTTGGTCCGCCGCAAGGCTGCGGGCCATCCGGTCCCGACGCGCTGAAATGGCCATTGTGGCGATGTCGAGCAAATCCGAAGCGGGGAGACTCTCGTCGGACCCGATCAGCGCCGAGGCGAGGAGCCCCGGTGCAAAGACAAGTATGACTGCTTTCGCATCCCGGGTGGAAGGCGACGCTGCCGGATCGTTCAAAGCGCTGCGGCAAATGTCCTGAACGAGGTGTGCAAGCATGCCCGCGATCAGTGCACGCTTCGTTTCATGTCCGGTGGTATTCTTCAGAGCCAGAACCATGTGGCCCTGCCGTTGACGTAGCGCCTCATGGGCCGCGGTGAACCCGGTTTCGCGAATCACCGGTGGCTCGGCAGGCTCGAGGGTGGCCGCCAGGATTTTTGCTGTGCGATACATGTGACGTCTGAAAGCACGTTCACCCGCGCCGGAGTCAGTGAAATAATCGCCGAGCGGCCATAAGACCAGTTCGTGCTGCTGCGCTCCAGGCAGAACAGTCCGAGACGTGGTTTCGGCGAGTGTCAGCGTGTCATCGAGCATGCTCGCAGCGCGTGCCAGAAGCGTCTCCATATCGCCGAAATTTCTGCCTGTGGGGGCTGTCGCCTGCCGCTCATGCCTATGAGAACGCAGAAAATCGCGTATGTCCCGCAAGCGGTCCTTAAGGTGAATCGCCATATCCTGCGAGGCATCACGAAGCATAAAGTAGTATCCTCAGGTAAGCACTTTTCCGCTACCGGGCATTGACCCGATGGCGACATCATTGTTTTGGTCTTCCCGGAAATCAAGCGAGATGCTTGTATCCGTCCCGGGGACAACGCAGGAAGACTATATGACCAAGGCCAAAGCGCACAAACAGTCCGCTGGGCAGCCCGCCGGTACGACCAGTTCTGGAGAGCTTGCGATCGTACCGGGCAGGGGAGGCGTGACCAGCAAGACGGATCGACTGCGTGTGCGCGCCGCATGGATGTATTTCGTTGAGCAGAAGACACAAAACGAAATCGCGGAGATCCTCGGCATTGGTCGGGTCAGCGTGGTGCGCATGCTTGCCGATGCGCGCGCCCGCAACGAGGTGAAGATCACAATCGAAGGTGATCTTGCAGAGATAACGCGTATCGAGCGGGCGCTTGAGAAACGCTTTGGTCTGGAACGTGCAGTGGTCGCGCCGCTCTCAGATCCTGATGCAGACCCGATACCGGCCATCAGTGCGGCTACTGGAAGTTTTGTCTCGGATGTGATGGCAACGGGCATGTCGGTTGGTGTCGGCTGGGGCCGAACGTTGTTCGGTTCCTTGCCGTTCATTCGCGCTCGACCACTGGCGGATTTCAGAGTGATCTCACTGTTGGGTGGCGTCGGCGTGGCGCGACGGTTCAATCCGGCCGAGTTTGCCTGGCGTTTTGCGCGCGCCTTTCAGGGGGACGGTTATCTCATTCCAGCACCTGCAGTCGTCGACAGCGTTGAAACCAAGACGGCCCTGATCGAGCGATGCGGTTTGCATGAGATCCTGGCTTTGGCTGATACGCTCGATGCGGTCATCGTTTCCATTGGCGGCCTGGCTTCGGCCACCACCTTTTATCGAGGTGGTTACCTCACTGAGGCCGTTCGGGCAGCCCTGGAGGAGAAGGGCGCGGTCGGAGACATACTTTACCACTTCTATGACATTGAGGGCCAATTGGTGGATCACCCGATCAACGACCGAGTGATGTCTGTCGATGTCGATCGTCTGCGGCGGGCGCCGATGCGAATCCTGACCTCAGGTGGTGAAGACAAGATCGAGGCGCTCGTCGGAGCCATGAAACTGGTTGAGCCGACAGTGTTCATCACGGACGAGGAGAGTGCTCGCAGCATCCTCGCTCATGCCTGATCGGCGCACGTCTATGAATTTCCTGCTGGATGTGTGAATTCGCTGTCCACGCGGCTATAAGATCAAAAGCGTTCAGGTCTGCGGCGGGTCGCACAGGGGAGCATTATTCGACGATGGTGGACAGGTTTGCGCGGCGCTTTTTGCCGTCCTTCTCGGTTCTGCGCAGCTTCGCATCCGCCGCGCGGCATCAGAGCTTTACCCTGGCTGCGGAGGAACTCAATCTGACGCAGAGCGCCGTCAGTCGCCATATTCGCGACATGGAAACGGCGCTCGGGTTCAGTCTGTTTCGGCGCGTGGGGCGGCGTGTGGTTCTGACGCCAGCCGGCAAAAATCTCGCCGATGCACTGGAAGACGATCTCAGCCGCATTACCCAGACCCTGCATCGAGCCATTGCAGCCGGGATGTCGGGGGCCACACTCAATGTGGCGAGCCTCCCGACCTTCGCCAGCCGTTGGCTCATTCCGCGATTGCCGGGATTTGAAAAGGCGCATCCGGGAATTGGGATCAATCTGACCGCACGCATTAATCCCTTCGACCTGGCTCACGAACGTTTCGACGTCGCCATTCATTTCGGGCGTGATAACTGGCCGGATGCGCAGCTCACCAAATTCTGCGATGAGGAGATGATTGCAGTAGCATCGCCGCAATTCATGGAGACAAACGGAGTCCATGGCCCGGCAGATCTTCTCAATGCGCCGCTTCTTCATCTCCAGAGCCGACCCGGTGCCTGGGGAGACTGGATGCACGAGGCGGGGCTACAAGACGTCCCGGCGCTTCCCGGCAAGCAGTTTGATCAGTTCACCATGGTCATCGCCGGGGCTGCGGCAGGGCTTGGGGCTGGTCTGGTGCCAGCCTACCTGATTGAAGAGGAGCTGCGCTCCGGCGTGCTGGTTCAGGTGGGGGATACCGCTCTCAAGACGCAGAACAGCTACTTCATCGTGCGGCCGTTGGGTGTAGAGAACCCCTCGGCGGATGCCTTCGTTTCATGGATCCTCGCCCAGGTTTAGCGGCACGGTCCTGTGTCGTTTTGCGCCCGTTCTGGCTGTTTTGCATTACCCTACATCATGAATACAGTCCGTTTTTCCATTTCCATTCCTGAGCGGCCCTCCCTACATTCCCGGCAGGGGCCGGTCAGGCCGTGCGGCAATCATCCGCGTCTCGAGAAAAGCTTACCCAGGGAGCGAAGCACCCATGAACGTCAAGAATGAAACACGCGAGCTTTTGAAGCGCCTCGGCGTTGACGAGAAGGCTTTTACCGGTGGCGACCTGTCGGTGCGCACGCCGGTCACTGGCGAGGAAATCGCTGCGGTCTCCTCCATATCCTCAGACCAGACCGGAGCTGCCATCGAGCGTGCGCATGAGGCCTTCAAGGCATGGCGCAATGTGCCGGCACCGCGCCGCGGCGAGTTGGTGCGGCTTCTGGGCGAGGAACTGCGCGCGTCAAAGGACGATCTTGGGCGTCTGGTTTCCATCGAGGTCGGCAAAATCCGCTCGGAGGGCCTCGGCGAGGTCCAGGAAATGATCGACATTTGCGACTTTGCCGTTGGCTTGTCGCGGCAGCTCTATGGATTGACCATTGCTACCGAGCGCCCGGGACACCGGATGATGGAAACCTGGCATCCCTTGGGTGTGGTCGGGGTCATCTCCGCTTTCAATTTCCCGGTGGCTGTGTGGTCGTGGAACGCGGCTCTCGCCTTCGTCTGTGGCGATAGCGTCGTGTGGAAGCCCTCCGAAAAGACGCCGCTGACAGCGCTCGCCTGCGAGGCGATCTTCAAGCGTGCGGTCAAGCGCTTTGGCGATGACGCGCCTGCGGATCTTCTCACCGTCCTCATTGGTGATCGCGCCGTTGGCGAAGCCATGGTTGATCATCCGAAGGTGCCGCTGGTCTCGGCCACCGGGTCCACGCGGATGGGCCGCGAAGTGGGGCCGCGCCTGGCAAAGCGGTTTGCCCGGGCGGTGCTGGAACTTGGCGGCAACAATGCCGGCATTGTCTGCCCTTCAGCCGATCTCGATATGGCGCTGCGCGCCATCGCCTTTGGCGCCATGGGCACGGCAGGTCAACGCTGCACGACGCTGCGCCGGCTCTTTGTGCACGAATCGGTCTATGACGCATTGCTGCCGCGTCTGCGCAAGGCGTATGAATCGGTGTCCGTCGGCAGCCCGCTCACGACGGATGCCTTGGTGGGTCCCCTGATCGACAAGAGTGCATTCGACAACATGCAGAAGGCGCTTGAAGAGGCGAAGAAGCTTGGCGGCAAAGTGGTGGGTGGCACGCGCTTCGACAGCGGGGATGCAGATGCCTATTACGCGCACCCGGCTCTGGTCGAAATGCCGGAGCAGGCGGGTGTTGTTCTCGAAGAGACCTTTGCACCGATCCTCTATGTGATGAAATACAGCGATTTTGACGAGGCGCTTGAACTTCACAACGCTGTGGGTGCAGGACTTTCTTCCTGCGTTTTCACCACCGATATGCGTGAGGCGGAGGAATTCCTCAGCGCCCGTGGGTCCGATTGCGGCATTGCCAATGTGAACATTGGCACCTCCGGTGCCGAGATCGGCGGTGCGTTCGGTGGTGAAAAGGAAACGGGCGGTGGCCGCGAATCGGGGTCCGACGCATGGAAGGCTTATATGCGCCGTGCGACGAACACGGTGAATTACTCGAAGGAGCTGCCGCTCGCACAGGGCGTCTCCTTCGATATCGAGTAGATATGCAGGCTACAATCGCAAAAGGGCGGCTTCGGGCCGCCCTTTTTCGTGTTTGGAGCATGTCATGCTGCATACGCTTCCAGACCCGCTCTCAGGCAACAAGAGCCAACGCATCCGCGCCGGCTGGCTGCACTATCGGGCAATCGGGTTCGGTGACAGCCCGCCAGATCGCAGCCATGACATCCGCCGGTTCTGTGACCGGCTCTTCCGCTGCTGCATTCATCGCGTCGAAGACCTGCTTTGCGATGGGCTGATAGGCATCGGGAGTGCTTCCTGAGGCGCTCATCCGGATCCTCGCATTCGCTCCGAAACGCGTTGTCGGTGCGCGGCCGGGCAGAACCAGCCGGGCACGAATGCCGAGTGGTGCTACTTCCAGTGCAAGACATTCGGTAAAGGCGTTCACGGCCGCCTTGCTTGCCGTGTAAACCGGAAGAAGCGGCAGAGCCTTGAGGGTCGTGCTGGAGGAAACATTCACGATCACCCCTGCCTTGCGCTGGCGAAACTGCGGCAGCACTGCGCGGGTCATCTCCATTGTTCCAAACGTGTTGGTGTCGAATATTTCCCGGATCATTTCTTCAGGGGTGCCTTCCAGAGGGCCCATCCATCCGATCCCCGCATTGTTGACGAGCGCATCGATTGGCCCTGCGTCTTCAACGGCGCGACGGATCGAGACAGGATCTGTCACGTCCAGCGGCAGGATGCGGAGGCGTTCAGAGGCGGGGAGCGCACCATGCTCCGGTTTCCGCATCGTGGCGACAACAGACCATCCCTGCGCGATGAAATGGTGCGCGGTCTCCCGTCCGAATCCGGAAGAACATCCGGTGATCATCACAGTCTTCATCTTGGCTTCTCCTGTTGGGGCCTTCTGATATCGACCGTGCGGATCGTATTTTCTATAATCAATAATCCTTATTTCTTTATCGGAAGTCCAAATGTCTGATCCGCTCTCACAAGCGATTTCCCTTCTTCGGCCCCGTGCGCCGTTTTCCAAGCTGGTGCAAGCCTCCGGTGCCTGGCGGGTCCGGCGTGAGGAATTGGACAAGGCTTATTATTGCCTCATGCTGGACGGGCAGGCGCGCCTTGAAGTGGACGGGAAACCGCCGGTGGAACTTCGCCGCGGCGATTTCGTCCTGGTGCCGGCAGCGCCCGGGTTTTTCATGTCCAGCATTCAGCCCATACTCCCGGTCGGGCGGGAAAGCAGCCCGCGGATTGGACCGGACGGAATGGCGAGAATCGGTCCGGAGGAGGCCCCTGTCGATGTTCAGGCGCTTGTCGGTTACTGCAGTTTTGATGCCCCTGATGCCGAGTTGCTGGTATCGCTGCTGCCCGACATCGCAGTGGTGCGCGGTGAAGCACGTCTGGGCGAGCTGGCGCGGCTGGTGAGGGATGAGGCGCGTTCGGAGCGTCCGGCCAAAGATGTTGTTCTAGAGCATCTGCTCCAGGTGCTGCTCATTGAAGCGCTGCGTTCGGCAACGGATGCGGGAGATATGCCGGGGCTGTTGAGGGGGCTTGGTGACGAACGGTTGGCTGGTCCCTTGCGCGCGATACATGCGGAGCCTGCCCGCGCATGGTCCGTGGCAGAACTTGCCCGGAGGGCGGGCCTGTCTCGTTCCAGCTTTTTCACGCGGTTCAACCGGGTGGTGGGAATGCCGCCGATGGAGTACCTGCAAAGCTGGAGAATGACGCTTGCCAAGAGCATGCTGAATTCGAAAGCGCACAGCATTGCGGAAACTGCGATAAAGGTCGGCTATGGTTCGACCAGCGCATTCAGTACGGCTTTCTCCCGATATACTGGCGTTTCACCGGCCAGGTATATCCGCGAGAAAGGCGGCAAGGAAAACCAAGCCTTTCTGCAAAGGTAAAACTCTGCCCCGGAGCGATTGGAGCGGAGTGCCGGGCGCCATCAGGTCAGCGCCCGATCAGCCCTGCATTACTCCATGCCAAGCGCGGCCTTGTAGAGGTCGATCATGGCTTCCTCTTCCTGACGCTCAGCCTGGTCCTTCTTGCGCAGCCGCACGATGGTACGCACAGCCTTGGTGTCGAAGCCGTTGGCTTTCATTTCGGCGTAGACTTCCTTGATGTCCTCCGAAATGGTCTTTTTGTCTTCCTCAAGTCTTTCCACGCGCTCTATGAAGGCGCGAAGCTGGCCAGCGGCCACGGTGTCGGCAGTCTCGGTCGTAATGTCGTCGGCCATGCAAAACTCCGGTCGATTGTTTTGAAAGCCCGCGAGTCGGGCGTTGAGGCGTGGCAGGTTCGATGCCCCAGAGAGCCCCGTCGGTCAAGGGATTTGCTGCTTTCAGCGAAACCCCTGCTGCCAGAACAATGACTGGTCAGTGCTCTTTCGGCCGGTTGGCCACGAAAGCCGCTTTCTGGGCCTCGTTTGCCTCGGTCTGGTATCTCGCGCGCCATTCCTCATAGGGCATGCCGTAGATGATCTCACGCGACTCCTCCTTGGAAAGCGCGATCCCTTCAGCCTCGGCGGCGTCCTTGTACCAGTTGGACAAGCAATTGCGGCAAAAGCCAGCCAAATTCATCATGTCGATGTTCTGGACATCGGTCCGGATGCGCAGGTGATCGACCAGGCGGCGAAACGCAGCAGCTTCGAGGTCGCGTCTCTTTTCTTCACTCAGCGTTGTCATGGCATTCCTCACATATGATCTGTTCGGGACCCAAAGTGCATCACTTTATGGATATCGGGCCGTGTATTGATGGCTTCAATCATGGGGGCCAGCGTTTCCGACCAGGCGATGGCGCCGTCTTGGCCGGCAATTAAATCCTGGCGAAGCTCAATCAGCGCATAGGGAAAACCCTTCATCGTGGCGTGTTGATGCATGGTGTCGCCGGGATAGGCGCCATCATAGGGTTCATTGTCCCCCACCGTGAGATTGCCATCGGCACGCAGCATTTCGATCAGAGGGCCGGCGGCCCGGCTGTCGATGTCCCACAGCACACCCACCTCCCAGGGTCGTTTGCGGCCCAGAAGAGACGGCGTGAAGGAGTGGATGGCGATTATCAATGGCGCGCCTCCGATGGCTTCTCCCACTCCCCGCACCGCCTCACCCACTGCATGGTGGAAGGGGCGATAAAAGTGATCTATCCGCTTTTGCCGTTCTTCTGGGGGCAAAGGGTAATTTCCGGGAATGATCGTTCCGTCGTAGAGTTGCCTGATCAGGGTCGGGTCATTGATGCCGCGATTTGGATCGATGAGCAATCTTGAGAAACCGCCCAGGACCGCCGGCACCCCCAGCCTTGCTGAGAGGGTGCGGGTGACCATCTCCACGCCAATGTCGTAGGCGATGTGACGCTCAAACTCTGACGTCGGCAGGCCCAGCGCTCCGTATGTTTCTGGCAGCGCTCGCTTCGCGTGGTCGGCCACCAGGACGATGCCCCTGGCAGGATCACCGGGAATCAATTCGAACGGTGATGTGAAGGTCAGGGCATTCATCAAACAGGTTCCGGGAAAATTGGTGCGGTCATAAATGTGCGCCTATCACAGCGTAACCTCGTCCTTTCATGATGCGCGTTGTTCTGCAAGGCTATGATGGAAAACACGCGCTGGCAGGCAATGGCGCGTTGACAGGCGCCCGGACATTGCCGAAAAGGAAAATATGCTCAGGTCGAATTCAAGGTTCTCAAAAATGCTTCGACGGGCGCCGCACGCAAAAAGCCGATGGGCATTTGTGCTCGCTGCAGCGACCGGATTGGGGGGCGTTGTCTTTGCGCCCACACCGGCTTTCGCAGATTTTCGTGTCTGTAACTCCACACAGAATCTTGTTGGTGTTGCCATTGGCTACCGCACGGCTTCAGGCTGGGTGAGCGAGGGCTGGTGGCGGATCGAGAAATCAAGCTGCAAGACCCTGATCGAAGGGCCGCTGGAATCGCGCTATTACTATCTCTACGCGGAGGACGCTGCCAGCGGTGGCCGATGGGAGGGTAAAGTGCAGATGTGTGTTGCGCTGACCGAGTTCAAGATTGCCGGTACCAACGATTGTTTTGCGCGGGGCTTCCAGCGTGCCGGCTTCCAGGAATATGACACGCGCGAGCAGGAAAACTGGATGGTGGATTTGACCGACGGGCCGACCGACAACAGCACGCTGACGAATTCGGATGCCTCCCAATGAGGCGCAATCGCAAGGTCAAGATTCTCGCCACGCTCGGGCCAGCTTCTTCAGAAGAAGAGAGCATCCAGCGCCTCTTTGAGGCCGGTGCCGATGTGTTCCGCATCAATATGAGCCATGCCAGCCACGATCTGATGCGCACGCTGGTGGGGCGCATCCGGGCAGTGGAGAAGAAGGTCGGCCATCCCATTGGCATTCTGGCCGATCTGCAGGGCCCCAAGCTCCGTGTGGGCACCTTTGCCGAAAAAAGCGTCGAGCTTTCCCTCGGTCAGACCTTCACGCTCGATGACAATCCCGAGCCGGGCAATGACAAGCGGGTTCATTTGCCGCATCCCGAAATCCTGAAATCGGTGGAGCCGGGGCATCGCCTGCTCATTGATGACGGGCGGTTGCAGCTCAAGGCGGTCAAGAATGATGGCAAGGCGATTACCTGTGAGGTGGTGGCCGGCAACAAGATTTCCGACCGCAAGGGCGTGAGCCTGCCGGACACGGATCTTCCCATGGGGGCCCTGACCGACAAGGATCGCAAGGATCTCGATGCGGTGCTGTCTTCGGATGTGGACTGGATCGCGCTTTCCTTCATTCAGCGACCCGAAGACCTGGCGGAAGTGCGCAAGGTGGCGCGCGGTCGAGCCGCGCTTCTTGCCAAGATCGAGAAGCCGCAGGCAGTGAAGCGCCTGGCCGAGATTATCGAGCTGTCCGACGCGCTGATGGTGGCGCGCGGCGATCTTGGCGTGGAAATGCCGCTCGAGGCCGTCCCGGGCATCCAGAAGCAGATCACCCGTGCCTGCCGGCGTGCGGGCAAGCCGGTTGTAGTCGCCACGCAGATGCTGGAATCCATGATTTCCGCGCCTGTGCCGACCCGTGCGGAAGTGTCTGACGTAGCGACCGCCGTTTTCGAGGGGGCTGACGCGGTTATGCTGTCGGCGGAATCCGCAGCCGGGGACTACCCGGTCGAGGCGGTTGCGACAATGAACTCGATCGCGACCAAAGTGGAACAGGATCCCACTTATCCGACCATCATCTATGGCCAGCGGACCGAGCCGGAGCCGACTGGCGCTGATGCGATTTCCATGGCAGCACGGCAAATCGCAGAAACACTGAATCTCTCGGCGATCATTTCCTATACCTCGTCGGGCACCACGGGGCTGCGTGCAGCCCGGGAGCGACCGCAGGTGCCGATCATTGCGCTATCGCCGGTGGTCGAGACTGCGCGGCGCCTGTCGCTTGTCTGGGGCACACATTGTGTTGTTACGGAGGACGCGGCCGATCTGGACGATATGGTCAATCGCGCCTGCCGCATCGCCTATGAAGAGGGCTTTGCCAAGCCGGGCAACCGCGTGATCGTCACAGCCGGTGTGCCACTCGGCACGCCCGGTGCGACCAATATGCTACGGATTGCCTATATTGGCTCCGACGGCCTCGGCGGTATCTGATACGGCCTCGAAAAGGTTGCTACGACCGGCGGGCGACTCCGCCGGCGTTCAGAGACGAGACAGTTTCCCCGGACGTTTGATCAGATGCCCTGACCGGCCAGTTTGTCGGATATCTCAGCGACAGCGCTCTGTGCGCTGCGGAGCATCGGATAGATGTTCAATACCTGCTCATAGGCGGTCAAAGCCTGCTCCTGCCGACCTGTGGCCTGTAGAATGCGGGCCATCCCGGCAAGCGCGCCGAAATGGCGTGGCTCTAGTTCGAGCGTGTGTGATATGTCTGCCATCGAGCGGGCATAGTCGTTCATCATGAAATGAACCGTGGCCCGACGATTCCATCCCTCGGCATAGTCGGGGAACAGCATGACCACCTGATCGAGAAAATCGAGCGCCACGGAAAACTTCTCAGCCTTGATCGCATCGTTGGCCCAGCCGATGAGCAGATTCGCGGTATCGCTGCCCGAATTGGCCCAGGTTTCCCCAATGCGCAGCGCAATGCGGCGCGCAGCGCGTTCGTTGGTTTCTTTCTTGAGGTCAAGGAAAAGCGCATCAAGGCGCGCCTGCCGGTCGGACACCAGGGATTCGATGCCGGAAACGGGCTCGCTCTCTTCCGCTGCCTGCGCCAGTGGCAGGCCCATGAGAGCAGCAGCAAAGAATGCGATCATGAATCGAACCATGCCGCAATCATAGGCGCGGCATGGTTAAAGAGAAACTGAAATTCGCGTGAAGACCGCCAGAATCGGCGGATCAGCCCTGCCGTGCCTTGAAGCGCGGGTTGGACTTGTTGATGATGTAGATGCGGCCCTTGCGACGGACCATGCGGTTTTCCCGGTGACGGGTCTTCAGCGCCTTGAGCGAGTTTTTGATCTTCATCGTTCTTGTCCGTGGTTGGCCTTGCGGCCCGAAATGAGAAGGCGCGCATCCATGGCGCGCCACAAGTCGATGGGCTCATAGACGAGGATGCTTGTCCGTGTCAACCTTTCGGCGGGTCGCGATGGGACGAATCATTGGATTCAGGCTGCTGAAAATGTCGAACCTGCAGCGATGATGCAGATCAGAGGAGCTTGATATGTTTTTTCCCCCTCGTCGTTGTTCAGCGGTCATTCTGGCTCTGATGCTTTCCCCCTTGGTTGTCGCTGCGCAGGCCCAGGAGCCGAATTGCGACAACGCGCAGACACAGCTCGACATGACGCAGTGCGCAGCCAGGGAATATGAGGCCGCCGACAAGGCGTTGAATGCTCAGTATGCCGCTGTGAGGAAGCGCTATTCTGACAATGAAGATGCGCGCAAGCTCTTGCGGGATGCGCAGCGGGCATGGATCGGCTTTCGTGACGCACAATGCGATCTTGAAACGCTGGCCGTGCGCGGTGGTTCGATAGAACCCATGATACGCGCTCAATGCCTTCAAAGGCTCACGGAAGCGCGTACCAAGGAGCTGGCTGTCCTTGCTGAATGCGAGGAAGGCGATCTCAGCTGCGTGTGAGGCGGGTGAAGTGGCCCATTTTGCGGCCAGGCCTGATTTCGCTCTTGCCGTAAAGATGGAGCATAAGATCCGGCTCTCTGAGCAATTCAGATGCGCGCAGAACCTCATCGCCGATCAGATTTTCCATCACGCAGTCTGAGTGGCGGCGTGTGTCGCCCAGCGGCAGACCGGCCACGGCCCGAATATGTTGTTCGAACTGGGAGATCGTGCAGGCCGCTTCGGTCCAGTGTCCGGAATTGTGGACGCGTGGAGCGATTTCGTTGACGAGCACCTTGCCATTGTCGAGTACAAAAAACTCCACGCCGAGCACGCCCACATAATGAAGCGAATCCAGAATTTCGGTCGCAGCCTGTTTTGCCGCGCTGAGCGTTCCGGGCTCGACACGTGCCGGCACGATGGAGCGGTGCAGGATGCCATCCCTATGCACGTTCTCTGCCGGGTCATAAATGGCGATGCTTCCGTCGATTGATCGTGCGGCGATCACGGAAATTTCCCGCCGGAACGGAACCAGAGCTTCCAGGATGAGGGGTACGCCCCCCATTTCGGAAAAGACACCCTTGTGCGCTCCAGGATCGACTTTGCGAAAGACACGCTGGCCCTTGCCATCATATCCCATGCGGCGCGTCTTGAGCACGCCGCCCGAAAAACGTTCGAGCCCCCGCGCAAGGTCGTCATCGTTGTCCACAGAGAGAAAGGGTGCTGTGGATATGCCTGTAGCGTTCAGGAAAATCTTTTCCGCCAACCTGTCCTGGGCCGCTTCAAGTGCCTCCGGCGGGGGAAACACGGAAACTTCCTCAGACAGAGACAAGGCCGTTGCTACGGGAACATTCTCAAATTCGTAGGTGATGACATCGCTGTGCCGGAGGAGGCTCTTCAGGGCGGGGGTGTCGTCATAAGCAGCGTGAATGAAAGTGTTGGCAACCTGTGCTGCCGGGCTGTCGCCGGCAGGATCCAGCACCACGGTGCGATAGCCCAGTTTTGCCGCGGCCATTGCCAGCATGCGACCAAGCTGACCGCCGCCGAGGATGCCGATCGTCGCGCCTTGAGGGAGAGGGTCACTCATGCTCAATCGACCGGATAGTCGGCAACGCTTGCCGTTTGTTCTGTGCGCCAGGCATCAAGCCGGTCTGCCAGGTCCTCGTCGTGGAGTGCCAGCACGGCCGCGGAAAGAAGGGCTGCGTTGATCGCGCCGGCACGGCCGATGGCAAGTGTTCCTACAGGAATGCCAGCCGGCATCTGGACGATGGAGAGAAGTGAATCCTGCCCGGACAGCGCTTTGGATTCAACCGGTACGCCAAAAACGGGAAGCGGGGTCAATGCAGCGGTCATGCCTGGCAGGTGAGCCGCGCCACCGGCGCCAGCGATGATCGTCTGAAAGCCTTCGTCGCGGGCGTTTCTGGCGAAGTCGTAGAGGCGCTCCGGCGTACGGTGCGCAGAGACGATGCGCGCCTCATATTCGACACCGAGTTGGTCGAGCGTGTCTGCGGCATGCCGCATCGTTGCCCAGTCGGATTGGCTCCCCATGATAATCGCCACTCGGGCGGACCGCTCAGCCATCAGATCCCCTCGCAATCAAAAATGAGGCTGTAGTCAAAACCGACCGTCATCGCAAGCTTGTCTGGCGGCACGTCGTCCATTCAAGGCAGATCAGGCGATAATGTCCGGGATAATATTGTCTTCCAGTTCTTGAAGCCTGTCTTTCAGAGCCAGCTTCTTTTTCTTCATGCGCTGGATGCGGAGTGGATCGCAACCCGTGGCGATCATCGCGTTGATTGCGGCATCGAAATCCGCGTGATCCTGCTTTAGGCGGGCGAATTCAAGCCGCATCTCCGCCTGTTCCTGTTCAGATGTCACCACAGTCAGTCGACCCACATGCGCAAAACTTCGGCTGCACACACAAGTGAGGCATTCACTGTCAGGTCTGCAGCCCAGCAACGCCGTCGGGATCGTCCCGGCAGCGGCGGCGCTTATACCACATTTCAGTGTTTCGGGAAATGCTACCAGACGATGTTCGACAAGCCACATTTGTGGTGGCACACTGCCCTGATCGTCGGTTCCTGCGGGCGGGCATTGGGGCCGGTGAGTTCTCGAGGAAGCAAAGGAGATCCCAATCATGTCTCTTGAATCCCATCTTGCAGAGTTGAAGCGTAAACACGGCGAACTGGAGCGTGAAATCGACGATGCAAAGCTCCATCCATCCGTAGACGAACTCGATGTGGCTCAACTCAAGCGACGCAAGCTGGCCATCAAGGACGAGATGGAAAAGCTCAAGTCGGCGGTTACCCGTCACTAGGTCATTGCACATCCATCTGGATCTGCGTGAAGCGACCTGACGCATGGATGGAACGTTGGATTATGTGAAAGCCGGAGTCCCATTCCGGCCCGATGTTTCAGGGGGTACTTTGCGAAGCGAAATCGATGAGAGAGATTTCGTCTGATGGCATGATCTTCGGCCTAGCGTCACGGATGTGATCGCGGCGGGTCATTGCCTTTTTGTCATGCGGTCCTTCTCAGGGCCTTCGGCCTCCGCCTCAAAAGATTCCGGGTGCGGGGGCCTTTTCGTTGGTTCTGTTGAAGCCAACGATCGCACGAAGCTCATAAACTTTCTTTGTGAAACTTATTCGACAGTCTCCGCCAAACTTTCGTCGGTGTCGCTGCGCGGATCCAAAACAGCTGCCTGCGGCGTGACAGCACGTTCGGATGGCAGCGTCTTGAAAGCTTCGCGCTCGTCCACGGGCACCGGAGCGCGTTGCGAGATGCGCAGCAGGGCGTAGGCACCCAAGGCGAAATGCGCGAGGGCGGTAATGAGAAACAAGCTTTCCGGCCGCATGATTTCCATGAGGACACCACCTATCAACGGCCCAATCATGGTGCCGAAGCCATAAAGGAAGAGAAGTCCGCTCGCGACTTTGACAAAATCTTCCGGGGTCGCGTGATCGTTGGCGTGCGCCACGATGATCGAATAGAGCGTGTAGGCAAAAGCGCCGTAGATCGCGGTCATGATGATCACATAGGTGCCATCACGCGGTGCGCTCAGAAGAATGAGCAAGCCTAACAGACCCGAGCCGAAGGATGCGCCCGCTATGACCAGGCGACGATCGATCCGATCGGAAAGCCGTCCGGCGGGAAGCTGCAGTGCAGCGCCGGCGAGAACGGCAATGCTCATCATGGTGGCGATCTGCAGCGTCGAAATGCCTATCAGGCCGCCATAAACCGCTCCCAAAGTGCCCCAGGCGCCATTGGCAATGCCGACGAGTACACAGCCAAGGAAGGAGACCGGCGAGTTTTGGTAAAGTCCCTTCAGATCAAGCGAAACCTGCGCCAGCGGCTCAGGGCTCACAGCCTTGGAGACCGCTGTCGGGATGAGTGCCATACAGAACAAGATGCCCGTCGTCATGAAAAGGATCGTGTTGGAAACGTCACCGAACGCAACCGTCATCTGACCCGCGGTCAGCGATGCATAAGTCAGCATCATGTAGATGCCGAAAACGGTCCCGCGATTTTCATTGGTCGACTTTTCATTCAACCAGCTCTCGATCACCATGAACGCGCCGGCCATGGTGAAGCCGGTGAATATACGCAGGACCACCCAGCCGGTTGGATCCACCCACATGCCGGTGAGCAACGCGATAATCGCGCCCGAAGCCGCAAAAGCACCAAAAGCACGCACGTGGCCGGCTCGGCGGACGATGCGAGGCGCAACAAAACAGCCGGCTACAAATCCTGCTGCCCAGGCGGCGCCCAGCGCGCCCAGAGAGGCCGTGGGAAACCCTTCCATCTGTCCGCGCAAAGGCAGGAGAAGTCCATGTAGACCCGAGCCGGTTAACAGGAAGGCCGTGCCTAGAAGAAGAGCGATGATGGAGCCGAGAGGTGACAGCATGGATTGGTTCCGAGGAGACTGTGGGTTCGAACAGGCCGGCGTCTGTCGACGGATGCCCTCGCCATTGAAACATGGCGCGAGCAAGGCCGCAGATTGATTGATGGCGTCTTCGAGACACGCAAATGACAGTATGTGCGAATAAGTTCGCGGATTGCATCGCAAAACCGTCGCTCAAAGCCGCGATTGCGCAGTTTGAAACGTGTCAGCTGCGGTGAAACAACGCCTCTGCCGCATTTTTGGTTGCGCCCTTGCTTTCGATCTCTCGTTCCAGCCGCAAAATTTCCTCCTGTAATAACGTGACCCGGTGCTTGAGCTCATCCACTGATAGCAAGGCGAGGTCCTGCCCAATCTGGTGAGTGGCAACCGGTTTCCTCTCGTCCTCGTCGAAAATGCCCATTGTTTGTTCCTCCGTCATCTGGATTGCAGTCCTCGAATGCCGGTGAAGCCTGGCAGCTTGTGAGGCATGATAGGTCGGCAGCGTCCAGGATTGGCCTTGATCCAAATGCATCGCTCATCGATTGTGTTGTCAGATGTTTTTCAAATCAACAGGGGCATGATGAACACCACAGCACTTCCAGCGCAGATGACAGCGATCGCCATCAGCGAACCGGGTGAACCAAGCGTCTTGAAGCCAGAGCGGCGGGATGTGCCAAAGCCGGCCGAAGGAGAAATTCTCATCAAAGTGCGCTCTGCCGGCATCAATCGGCCCGATGTTTTTCAAAGGAAGGGACTGTATCCAGCGCCGCCCGGCGCTTCGGACCTGCCTGGTCTGGAGGTTGCCGGCGAGGTGGCTGCGGTGGGCGAAGGGGTCAAGCGCTGGCAGGTCGGCGACCGGGTTGCCGCGTTGACGCCTGGCGGTGGCTATGCCGAATATTGTCTGACCCACGAGACGAATGCCCTGCCGATCCCGCGCGACCTCACTTTTTCCGAAGCGGGGGCGATTCCCGAAACCTTCTTCACGGTGTGGCACAACGTGTTTCAACGTGGGGGCCTGAAGGAGGGTGAGACGCTGCTGGTTCACGGCGGTTCCTCCGGTATCGGCACGACGGCAATCCAGATGGCCACTGCTTTGGGATCCAGGGTGATCGCCACGGCGGGCTCCGCTGAGAAATGCGCTGCATGCACGTCGCTGGGCGCGGTGCGCTCGATCAATTATCGCGATGAGGATTTCGTTGAGGCGGTAAAGGAAGAGACCGAAGGCCATGGCGCAGATGTCATTCTTGACATGATCGGCGGCGATTATATCGAACGCAATTATGAGGCGGCCGCCATGGACGGTCGCATCGTGCAGATCGCCTTTTTGAAAGGATCCCGCGCTGCGGTCGATTTCTCGTTGATCATGCGCAAGCGGCTTGTCCATACGGGATCCACCCTCAGGCCGAGGTCGGTGGCCTTCAAGGCGCGTATTGCCACCGAGCTTGAAGCGCATGTCTGGCCGCTGTTGGCGGCGGGTCGCATTTCTCCCGTCATGGACATGAGTTTTCCGCTGGAAGAGGCGTGGCGTGCGCATGAGCGCATGGAGGATGGGGCGCACATAGGCAAGATCGTGCTTGATGTCGCCTGATATGAAAAAGGAAGCTCCGGCGCTGGCGCCGGAGCTTCCCCGCCTTGGGAGGAGGCGGTGTCAGTTGGTGGCGTCGAGTTTGCCGAGATTGACGAAGATCGTCTCGCCGGAGGAATCGTCCACACCATCATTGTCGGTCACGAAATAGGCTGTGCCTTCAACGTCGATAGCGAAACCCTCGATTTTATCCACGACATAGCCATTGGTGGCGGCTTTCATGGCGGGCACGAGGTCACGCACCAGCGTTTTTTCGACCAGGGGCAAGTCTCCGTCGAGCGCTGCCGGCTGAAATCCATCAAGGGAGACGCTGTAGAGCTTCTTGATCTTCGCAGAAGTGCCGATCTGGTTGTCACGCTCGACGATGTAGAGTTTTCCATCGTGAGCGGTGATCTCGGAGAGGCCGACCCATCCCTTCTCGGCTGCGTCAAGCGGATACCGCACGGCAGCCCATTCGCCGGAAGCAGGCTTGTAGCTTACCAGCTTCACCTGTCCCGCAGGATCGTCGCCCCATTCGCGTTGCATGGCGATGACCAGCATCTGGTCGTCGCCTTCACCGACCACCGTCACCCCTTCCATCCCGAAGCGCTTTTCGACTGCCAGAAGCTCGGCAGGAAGTGCAATCTCCTCCTGGATCTCGCCGGCTGCATCGACACGGAAAAGCGCATGCGGCGTCAGACGGTCGGTGCGGCCTTCCGAAGCGAGCCAGAAGCCGCCCTTGCCGTCGTTGGCAATGCCCTCCAGGTCGAGCTTCTGGGCGGCCATACCGTCGCGCGTGACGATGGTCTTGGCGGCGATGCGGGCCGGCATCTCAGACGCATCGATTGTGAAGATGGCCGGCTGGGTGCTGTAGAAGGAATCGGACACGGCGTAGAGCGTACCCGGCTTTTCACCATCTGCCACGAGACCGG
The DNA here is from genome assembly GCF_057196525.1 of Nitratireductor sp. ATLC21. Classification (NCBI taxonomy): domain Bacteria; kingdom Pseudomonadati; phylum Pseudomonadota; class Alphaproteobacteria; order Hyphomicrobiales; family Phyllobacteriaceae; genus Nitratireductor; species Nitratireductor sp. ATLC21. The sequence continues at coordinate 387,516 of NZ_JBXUOU010000003.1, forward strand.
ACAGAGCGCCCCAGCCAAACGGGATGCCATTGTCGTCACGCGCCGATTCGATGGTCGGATAGACAGGCTTTCCTTCGGTCAGTTCGTAGACCATCACGTGAGAGCGGGCGCCGCCGTCCTCAACAAGATCGGCCTCATTTGCCGTAACGAGCAGGTTACGTTCGGGTATGGCGACGAGGCCTTCGGGGCCGATGCCGGAGGGCAGGACCTGGACGAATTCCGGTTCGGAGCCGGTGTCGCGGTAGACTGCCACAAGTGAAGCACGCTCCAGCGCCACGAAAATATATCGCTGATCGCCAAATGTCGCGACCTCCAGTCCTTCCGGCTCCGTGCCCTTGGCGTCGGAGCGCTTGTCGGGATAGTGGCCGACAGCGGCGGCGCGCAATTCGAGATCGTTTCCGCTGTCGAACAGGACCTCGCCTGATTTGCTGAAAATGGTGAAGCTGCGCGATCCGCCTTGATAATCGCCTTCGTTGGCAGTGACGAAGCGATCATCGTCCAGCCATTTCACAGCGTCCGGTTCGCGCTTCACAGCCTCCGCTGCCTGATTGAAATCGATTGAGCCATTGTCCAGCGTGTCGATGTTCTTCAGGCTGATCTGGCCAGCGGAGAAGTGGCTCGTCACGTCGCCGCTTTCAGCCGAAACCACGATGATGTGGTTGTTCTCCTGGAGTGTCACAACGATGTCGCCTGCGTCGTTGAAATCCACGAACTCGGGCTCAGGGTCCTGCGGTGCGATCTCGGCGAGGCCGGTCAGGGCCACGGATTTCATGCTGCCACAGTCCGGCGTGCCGTCGCTGAGATTGAAGACCTTCAGGTCCCCGGCGGGCATTTGCGGGATCGCACCGTCGTTCAGGTCTTCATCCCGCTCGTTCTCGATGGCGACGGCAAGGAAGCGGCCGTCATTGCTGATGGCCACGGAATCCGGCTGGCCACCCAGGTCGCAGGATTTCTGAGCGGTTTTCGTTGTCAGGTCGATCACGACGAGATTGCCCGAAGGGCTGGTGAAGCTCTCAGAGGTGTTCACAGCCGCGATGGCTTTCTGGCCTGCCACACCCACTGAGGTCGGCTCACCCTCCAGCTTGAGCATGCCGCCTGCCTTCGGGGCCTTGGCGTCGCTGATATCCACGAAACCCACGCCACCCAGCGGACTGTCAGAGTAGATCAACATCTTTCCGTCAGCGCTGCGCGCGATGATCTCCGATGAGGTCTCGGTGGCCACGTCTGTCTCTGCCGGCAGGTTCTCTGCCACCGGAAACGTTGCGATACGGTTGAATGCCATGTCCGCATACGCAGGAAAAACGGCTGCTGTGCTTGCCAGCAGGCCCAGAACAATTGCTTGGCGTCCCATGTCTGAAAACTCCCTCAAGACCCATAGGAGCGGCACAATCGAGAGGGTTGATTTCAGCCCGATGACACAACAATGACGGTTCGGTGACACTCCCCAATTGAGGGAACGCGCATTTTGTTGCGTCTGCCGGGTGTTTCAGTTTATAACGCGGACGATATTTCCCAACATCGGTGGTTATGACCACCGCCCGCGCCAGGGACGCGGGCGAAGGAAGAGGATTCTTGAAACATGGCCAACACGCTTCTCATGCCCAAGGCCACCGCCGTTTGGCTGGTCGACAATACGGCGCTGACCTTTGATCAGATCGCCGAATTCTGCAAACTGCATCCTCTCGAAGTGGGTGCCATCGCGGATGGTGACGCTGCGCAGGGCATTAAGGGTATGGACCCGGTGATGACCGGACAGCTCACCCGCGAGGAGATCGCTCTCGGGGAGGAAAATCCGAACCACAAACTGCGCCTTTCGGAGCCGAAGGTTCGGGTGCCGGAGGCCAAGCGGAAGGGGCCGCGTTACACGCCGCTCTCCAAGCGTCAGGATCGCCCGAACGCCATTCTGTGGCTGGTGCGCAATCATCCTGAACTCAAGGATGCGCAAATTTCGCGTCTCGTGGGCACCACGAAATCCACCATTGAGGCTATCCGCGAGCGTACTCACTGGAACTCTGCGAACCTTGTTCCCATGGATCCGGTAACGCTTGGGCTTTGCTCGCAGATCGATCTGGATCTGGAAGTGCAGCGCGCGGCAAAATACCTCCCGCCGCAGGAGAGCACCGGTGAAACCCTGCTCCCGGCTTCGGAGACCGAAGATCTGCCGCTCGGTGAGCAGGCCGCCTCCGACACGTCTTCCGATGAGCAGGAACTGGACGCAGATGCCGTCTTCGCCAAATTGTCGTCGCTGAAGTCGAGCGATGCAGACGAAGAAGACGAGGACGAGCGGTCCTGAACCGACGATAGAGACGCTCCCCTGCCCGGTCAGGGGAGCGACGTCTCAGCTCGCACAAGCCCTGCCCATCATGGCTTCGTGCATCTCCATCCGCCTGTAGAAATCTGCAAGCTGCTTGCCGCGCTCAGGGCGGAATGTTCGCCCGGCGAGGGTCATGGTGGCGATCCGGTCGATGCGGAATGTGCGGAAATCTCCGCGTAATTCACACCACGCTACCAGTGTCCACACCTTCCCCCAGAACCAAAGGCCGAGCGGACGAACGTCGCGCCTGGAGGTGCGCCCGGCTTCGTCGCGGTAATCGATGGAAAGCACGTCCCGCGTTTCAACGGAGCGTTCCAGCGTGTCGATGGCCTCGCGCTCGATATCGCTGACGACCCAGCGGGGTGTGTGAATTTCGGTGCGTGCAATGCGGTCGCGCTCCGGCTCCGGCAGGACGGTTCCTATCTTCACCAGCGCCTCTTCCGCCGCACGGGCCATGGCGGCGCCGCCAAAGGCGCGGACCATGCGCGCGCCAGCCACCAGCGCCACGATCTCGTCACGCGTGAACATGAGCGGTGGAAGTTCGAACCCCTCCCGCATCAGATAGCCGACGCCAGCCTCGCCGTCGATTGGCACGCCGGTGGATTGAAGATCGGCAATATCGCGATAGATCGTTCGCTCGGAAACCTCGAGGCGTTCGCTCAAAAGACGCGCCGTAACCAGGCGCCCGCCCCGCAAATGCTGGACGATTTGGAAAAGTCGGTCAGCACGGCGCATGCGTTATTCTCCTCACGCAAAAATTCCGAAGCTGTTTCCGTCGGGGTCGAGACAATACACGAAACGGCCGGCAGGGATAGTGATTATGGGTGATACCAGTCTGCCACCATTTGTTGTGACACGCTCCATCGCGTCTTCCAGTGGTGGAGGGACGGCCAGATGGATCGTGGGGCCGGTTCCTTCCGGGGCTGGCTTGCCAGGGTAAATGTGTCCGGCTACGGAATCCTGCGGGTCGCTTGTGTCAAAAATCGCAAAAGGATTGGGACCATCCTCGCGCAGAACCAGCTCGTTCTGGACAACGGCGGCATAAAAAGACCGCGCCCGATCGAGATCGGCAACAGGTATCTCCGCCCAGACCACTGCGTTCAGGGGCAACGTATCGGACATGTTTCACAACCCTCCATTGTCTCAAGGCCACAATGACACAGCCCTCCTGACAACATTCCGTCAGGAGGGCTGCAAAGCTGCTGCCTGAGATCATTGGAGGGCTTATCGCCGGTATCGACTGGTCGGATCCCAGTCGATGTCGCGTTGCACTGTTATGGGCAGGTCGTTCAGCATCCGTCTGGTCAACCGACGCCGCCGGCGATCACGGGTTTGATCGGCCCAGCGGCGGACAGCACGAATGAAGCTTCCGGGGAAGTCTGGCATGGCGAAAATCTCCTGATTCTGGCCGGAGTATTATCGCTCTGCAGTGGTGACAGCGTTTTGTCAGGAGATTTCCGGCTTGACCTCGACCGTATAGTTCAACGGCAGCCGGCCGCCGTCGGCATAGATGGTCTGGCCGGTCACATAGCTGGAGTCATCGTCGGCCAGAAAGGTTGCTATCGATGCGATTTCGCCCGGTTCGCCAACACGCCCGAGCGGGGTGCGCGACAGCATACGGTTGCGTGCGGCCTGATCGCTGTTCACGCTGGCCAGCATGTCAGTTCCGATCGAGCCCGGTCCTATGGCGTTAACGCGGATGCCATAGGGCGCCAGTGCTAGTGCCATGACGCGGGTAAGCTGACTGACGCCGCCTTTGGATACCGTGTAGGCGATCTGCTCCGGAATGGCGAGAATGGCGTTGACTGACGACATGTTGATGATCGTGCCCGCTGCACCGCCGCCTTCGACCTTTTCCACCATATAGCGAGCGACCGCTTGCCCGGTGAGGAACGTGCCTTTGAGATTGGTGTCGAGAACCCGGTTGAAATCCTCTTCCTTCAAATCCAGGAAATCCGCCGCGTGTACGATGCCGGCATTGTTGACGAGAATGTCCACGTCGCCAAAGGCATCGATCGTTTCAGCCAACAGGTTGTGGACGTCGAGCCTCTTGCTCACATCTGCTTTCACGAAACGCGCATCGCCCAGCTTTTCGAGATCGGAAAGAGCCTGTTTGCCCTTCTCACTGTCCAGATCGGCGATCATGACCTTGACGCCATGGCGGAGAAAACGCTCTGCGATAGCATAGCCTATGCCGCCCGCGCCGCCTGTTACGATTGCCGTCTTGCCGTCCAGTGCCATAGTGAATCCCCGTGCCGAACACGGCTGGACCCTGCGACGAGGGGGGGCGAAGGTCAAGTGCCCGACAACGCTCAATCAGGAATCCGACTTGCCCAGCGCTTCGCTGATTTCGTCCAGTATGGAAGGGTCATCGATGGTGGCAGGCATTGTCCATTCCCGGTGATCGGCGATCTTCTGCATGGTGGCGCGCAGGATCTTGCCCGACCGCGTCTTGGGCAGCCGCTTCACTGACACCACTTTCTTGAAGGCTGCGACAGGTCCGATCCGCTCGCGCACCATGGCGATCAGTTCCTGCTCCACGGAGCCCATATCGGTCTGTGCCTTTCCGTGCAGCACCACGAAGCCGCAGGGCACCTGTCCCTTGAGCGGATCGGCAATGCCGATCACCGCACACTCGGCGACAGCCGGATGCTCCGCTACCACCTCCTCCATGCCGCCGGTGGAAAGCCGATGGCCCGCCACATTGATGATGTCGTCCGTGCGCGCCATGATGAAGAGATAGCCATCCTCGTCCAGCATGCCGGCATCTGCCGTCTTGTAGTAGCCGGGGAACTCGGAGAGATAGGCGTCGCGGAAGCGTTTGTCGTCGTTCCATAATGTCGGTAGCGCGCCTGGCGGCAGGGGGAGTTTCACCACCACATTGCCCAGCGTACCCGCCGGCACTGGATCGCCTGCATCGTCCAGAACCTGAACATCGTATCCCGGCATTGGCACGCCGGGCGAGCCATATTTAACCGGGAGCATCCCAAGTCCGACGGGGTCCTGGCTGATCGGCGCCCCGGTTTCCGTTTGCCACCAATGGTCGATCACGGGAACGCCCAATGTCCTCTCCGCCCATTTCACCGTGTCGGGATCGGCTCTCTCGCCCGCCAGGAACAGCGTGCGAAAGCCGGTGAGGTCGTGTGGGGCCAGCAATTCCGCGTCAGGGTCGGCCGTGCGGATCGCGCGAAACGCGGTCGGCGCGGTGAAGAGAGCGGCCACATTGTGCTCCGCGATCACCCGCCAGAACACCCCGGCGTCGGGCGTACCGACCGGCTTTCCTTCGAAAAGCACCGTGGTGCAGCCGTGAAGTAACGGCGCATAGACGATGTAGGAATGGCCCACCACCCAGCCCACATCAGAGGCCGCCCAGAATGTCTCGCCGGGTTCTATGCCGAACTCGTTGAACATCGACCATTTCAGCCGCACCATATGGCCGCCATTGTCGCGCACCACGCCCTTTGGCCGTCCCGTCGTGCCCGACGTGTAGAGGATATAGAGCGGGTCGGTTGCGAGCACCGGTTCGCAGTCCACCGCGCGGCCTGCCGAGCGCGCTGCGTCCACAAGCGCCGCGTAATCATGGTCGCGGCCTTCCGTCAGGTCGCAGCGCTGTTCCTCCCGCTGCAGGATCAGGCAGGCCTCCGGCTTCGCGGCACAGAGGCGGATCGCCTCGTCGAGCAGCGGCTTGTAGGCCACCACGCGGCCGGGCTCCAGCCCACAGGAGGCCGATATGATTGCCTTTGGCGCCGCGTCGTCGATGCGTGCGGCCAGTTCGCGGGCGGCGAATCCGCCGAACACCACCGAATGCACCGCGCCGATGCGCGCGCAGGCCAGCATGGCGAACACCGCCTCCGGCACCATGGGCATGTAGATGACCACGCGATCGCCCTTGCCGACACCGAAATCCTTCAAGACGGCTGCCAGCGCCGATACCTCGTCTTTCAGCTCGCCATAGGTGAAGCTTTTCTTCCGGCCGCTGATGGGGCTGTCGTGGACGAGGGCGGGCTGATCCTTGCGCCCGCCCTCTACATGCCGGTCCACCGCATTGAAACACGTGTTGCAGGTCGCGCCGGGAAACCAGCGTCCATAGACACCCGCCTTTGCGTCGAACACCTTTTCCCAGGGACTGAACCAGTCAATCTCGGCAGCGGCTTTCGCCCAGAATCCTTCGGGATCCTGCTGCCAGCCCGAATAGACCTCGTGATAGCGCGACGTCATCCCGCCTCCTCCCTGCGGTTTGAGCCTCTTTCCAAAGAGGTTAGCGGATCGGGAGGCTGCGCGTAAATCAGACTTGCGGCGAAGGCGTGCTTTTGACAGCCGCCCGCTGGATAGGCACAACAGGGTCTGACTTCGCGAATCGGGCCTTCATGACCAAGATCCTGCTTCTTCTCATTCTGGCGATGATGGTGGTGCACATCATCAAGCCGCTTGGCCTTCCAGGCCTGAGGCGTCGCGCCGATTTCTGGAAGCTGGCCCTGATCGCGCTGGCTGCGGTCTCGCTCACCATCCTTCTGCGTGGAGGAGAGTAGAGCTTCTCGCTCGCTGCAAAGAAAATGGCCCGCCAAGTTTCGTTGACGGGCCGCGATATGCGTTCTCTATGTGCCTGACTGATCAGGCAGCCTCGAGGTCCTGCTTCCACTGGCCGGTGGCGGCGAGACTGTTCATCTTCGCGCGGTGCGCGAAGGCTTTCTGCGCTGCTGCCACGTTTTCCTTCTTGCCGGCCCAGGTCTTGAGCGCGGCAGCCTGCAGCGCGCGACCGTAAGAGAAGGTTAGCGCCCACGGCATGTCGAAGCCGGCATTCATGAGCGAGAGATGCGCGGTTGCTTCCTCGTCCGACTGGCCACCGGACAGGAAGGCGATGCCGGGCACCGCGGCCGGCACGGTCGATTTCAGGCAGCGCACGGTCTTCTCCGCCACTTCCTCGCGGCTTGCCTTGCGGGCGTTCTTGCCGTCGATCACCATGTTCGGCTTCAAGACCATGCCCTCAAGCGAAACACGCGCATCGTAGAGCTCGGCAAAGACGGTTTTCAGAACCCACTCGGTGACCTCGTAGCAGCGGTCGATGGAGTGATCGCCCGGCTTGCCGTCCATCAGAACTTCGGGCTCCACGATCGGCACAATGCCTGCTTCCTGGCAAAGTGCCGCATAGCGGGCAAGGGCCTGTGCGTTCTGCTTCACGGCCCCCCAGCTTGGCAGATCTTTCGAAATCGAGATCACACCGCGCCATTTGGCAAAGCGCGCGCCAAGACCGTAATATTCCGCAAGACGTTCGCGCAGGCCGTCGAGACCTTCAGTGATGGTCTCGCCGTCGAAACCGGCCAGCGGCTTCGCGCCGCCATCGACCTTGATTCCCGGAACGGCGCCGGAGGCCTTGATGACATCCACCAGCGGTGTGCCGTCGGCGGCCTTCTGGCGGATCGTTTCATCGTAGAGGATAACGCCGGAGATGCAGTCCTTCATCGCCGCCTCGGCGCGGAACATCATCTCGCGGTAGTCGCGGCGGTTCTCTTCCGTCGATTCCAGGCCGATCGTGTCAAAGCGCTTCTTGATGGTGCCGGAGCTTTCATCCGCCGCCAGAATCCCCTGACCGGGGGTCACCATGGCGGATGCAATATCCTCAAGCCGTTCGCTCATTTCAGGTCTCCTGTCTGTTCATGACCGGGCGATAGCAGATGCCGATGACAAACGGAATGCGCCCTCAAGACCCCTAATCGATTGAAATGACAGACTATTCACATTTTGCTTAACGGGACTTCGAAAGTGCCTCCACACCGGGCAATTTCTTGCCTTCCATCCATTCCAGAAACGCGCCGCCTGCAGTGGACACGTAGGAGAATTCTTCGGCCACGCCGGCATGGTTCAGCGCCGCCACTGTGTCGCCGCCTCCGGCCACCGAAACGAGCAACCCTTCCGAGGTGCGGTGTGCCGCGTGTTTTGCCGCAGCAACGGTTGCCGCATCGAATGGTTCGATCTCGAAGGCGCCCAGCGGGCCGTTCCACACCACCGTGTCGGCGCGGTCGAGCCATTCGTTCACCTTCTCGATGCTCTTGGGGCCCACATCGAGAATCATGGCGTCTGACGGAACGCTTTCGATCGCAACCGTTTCGTTGTCCGCACCCGCCTTGAACTCGCGCGCGACCACGCCATCCACGGGGAGGACAAGCGCGCAGCCCGATTCTGCCGCTTCGATCATGATCTGCTTTGCCGTTTGCGCCAGATCGTGTTCGCACAAAGATTTGCCCACTTCCGTGCCGCGCGCGGAGAGGAACGTGTTGGCCATGCCGCCCCCGATCACCAGTGCGTCGACCTTCTTCACAAGGTTCATGAGGAGATCGATCTTGGTGGAAACCTTCGCTCCGCCGACAATCGCCAGCACCGGCCTTGCGGGATCGCCCAACCCCTTTTCCAGGGCTTCCAGTTCTGCCTGCATCGTGCGGCCTGCGTAGGCAGGAAGGAGATGTGCGATGCCCTCAGTGGAGGCGTGGGCACGGTGTGCAGCGGAAAATGCATCGTTCACATAGATGTCGCCGTTTTCGGCCAGCGCCTTTGCAAAATCCGGATCGTTCTTCTCTTCGCCTTCATGGAAGCGCGTGTTTTCGAGAAGCAGAATGTCTCCTCCTGCCATCTCGTTGATGGCGTCTTCAGCAGCATTGCCGATGCAGTCCCTGGCGAAATGGACCCGATGGTCGAGCACGCTTTCCACCGCATAGGCGATGGGCTCCAGTGAGGCTGCCGGATCAGGCTTGCCCTTTGGCCGGCCGAAATGCGCCATCAGGATCACCTTCGCGCCCTTGCCGGACAGCTCCTGAAGGGTCGGCGCAATGCGCTCAATGCGGGTTGTGTCGCTCACCTTGCCCTCTTTTACGGGCACGTTCAGGTCAACCCGCACGAGTACACGCTTGCCTGCGATATCGTTGAGATCGTCGAGGGTCTTGAAATCGGGCATGGCGCGTTGAAGTCTCCTGTAAGGGGTTGCTCGGGGTGGAGAAACCGTACGCCCGGAACCGCAGGTTGAAGGATGATGTGAATTCGTCGGGGACCATACAACGCCTTGCGGTTGGTGCAAGATGGAGGATGGGGATTCTAAGCCGACATCGACTATGGTTTCTGGCTATGGTTTCTGGAAAATGCGCCGCACGAGGTCGCGGGGGCTGAGCAGGAGCGGCAATCGGGTTTCCGGCGTCTGAGGTTCGACGGAAAGTCCCACCGAGCTGATCCGCCCGTTTTCGTCCACATCGCGCACGATCAGTTCGATCTCGCCCAGTGTCGTCCGGTCGCCATATTCGGCGCGGCCGCCCAGCCGTTCGCGTATCAGCTCGGCAATGGTTTTCTTCTGGTCTTCTTCGCTCAGACCGGTCGCATAAGCCGCCTCAATATCGGATGCTGGCCGCTCTGGGTCGACGGCAAAAGCGCCAAAAAACTCGGCGTCCTCGGGATCCATCTCCACGGGGCTGGCAAACAGCCGGTCGAGGAGACGGGGATAGCGATCAGGCACGAAGATATAAACGTGATCGCCGGCGGCCAGCCGCCCGGCATATTGATAGGTCATGGAGCGCCCGTCGCGCACCACGAGGGAAGGTTTCGCCCAGCGTGGAATCCGTTGGCCACGTTCCACGGGGCTTCCCGCCACAACGCGATAGGCAAGAAGCTCGTGGCGGGCCGAGCCTGGCAGTTCGAGCTCTACCTTGTTCAGCGGGCCCATCCGCGGTGGCAGTGTCAGCCCCAGCCGGCGCGCCAGCGGTCCCACCGTCCAGCCTTGCACGATCAGCGAAACCAGCACGATGATAAAGACGATGTTGAACAGGGGTCTGCCATTTGGCAATTCGTCGATCAATGGCGTGATCGCAAGCAGGATGGACACGGCGCCGCGCAGGCCCACCCATGATATGAAGGCGCTTTCCGCCGGGGAAAACCGGAACGGCATCAGGCACAGGGTCACCGCTATCGGCCGGGCGATGAAAATCAGGAAAAGGCCGATGAAGAGCGCAGGCAGCACGATCTCGGCAAATTGCGACGGCGTCGCAAACAGGCCGAGCACAAGAAACATGATGATCTGCGCGAGCCAGGTCACGCCGTCCTGAAAGCGTTTGAGCATGGCGGTCGAGCGGAGCTTGGCATTACCCGCAATCAGCCCGGCCACATACACGGCAAGAAAGCCCGAGCCGCCAACGGCACCAGCCAGCGCGAAGACGAGCAGGGACAGAGCCAGAACGAAGATCGGCAGCAGCCCCTGCTCGAGCCGGAGCCGGACGACCAGTCGCACGATGCTCCAGCCACCGAGAAGGCCGGCGATGAGGCCGATGCCCATTTGCTGCAAAAAACCGAGCGCCACGTCGGCCGCAAGTTCTCCCGCCTTGATGGCCTCGCCACCTGCGATGAGGCCGACGAGAGAAAGCGTGAGAAAGATTGCAATCGGATCGTTCGATCCGGATTCGACTTCCAGAGTGGAGCGCACGCGCTCGCGCACGGAGATGTTCCCCACTCGAAGCAGGAAAAATACAGCCGCTGCGTCTGTGGATGCCACGGTGGCGCCGAGCAGCAGGGATTCAAGCCAGCCGAAGCCGGTCACGTAGTAGGCTGCGACACCCACCAGGCCTGCCGTAAGCAGAACACCGATTGTTGCGAGAATGATTGCCGGCGCCGCAGCTTGGCGAAACGCAGCTATGGGCGTGCCGAAGCCTGAATCAAACAGGATCACTGCCAGCGCCAGCGAGCCGATGAAATACGCTATGGCTGCATTGTCGAAATCGAGTCCCAGACCGTCCGTTCCTGCAGCCAGTCCGATACCGAGGAAGATGAGAAGCAGCGGGGCGCCGAAACGGAAGGCGATCAGGCTGGAAAACGCTGCGAACAGCACGAGGGTCGTGCCCACCAGCGTTATAACGTAAATGCCCTGATCCATTCGCTTCTCTTCATCCCGCCTGCCGCAAGTTGCTGTTCTTTTTTCATAAAAGGTGCGGCGGAAGTGAGATGCAAGAGCCGGGCCAAAAGAAAAACGCCCGGCGCGGTGGCCGGGCGTTCTGAATGGCTTGAAAACCGTATCAGATGGTCTTGCCGAAGGCGACAGCCGTGTCGGCCATGCGGTTCGAGAAGCCCCATTCATTGTCATACCAGGACATGACGCGAACCAGATCGCCTTCGATCACCTTGGTCTGGTCGAGCGCGAAGGTGGAGGAGGCAGGGTTGTGGTTTAGGTCGATGGAGACGAGCGGTTCATTGGTGTAGGCGAGGATGCCCTTCAGGCTGCCATCGGCGGCAGCGACGAGCGCCTGGTTGACCTCTTCTACAGTGACCTTCTTCTTCGGAACGAACTTGAAGTCGATGACCGAAACATTGGGAGTCGGAACGCGGATGGAAACGCCGTCCAGCTTGCCGTTAAGCTCCGGCAGGACAAGGCCGACAGCCTTGGCGGCGCCCGTCGAGGTCGGGATCATGGACATCGCAGCGGCGCGGGCGCGATAGAGATCCTTGTGCATCGTGTCGAGCGTGGGCTGGTCGCCCGTATAGGCGTGAACCGTGGTCATGAAGCCCTTTTCGATGCCGAAGGCGTCGTTCAGGACCTTGGCCACCGGCGCCAGGCAGTTGGTGGTGCAGGAGGCATTGGAGACCACGCGGTGCTCGCTGGAGAGCTTGTCGTGGTTGACGCCATAAACAACCGTCAGGTCGGCGCCGGAAGCCGGAGCCGAAACCAGAACGCGCTTTGCGCCGGCATCGAGATGCAGCGATGCCTTTTCCTTGGCGGTGAAGATGCCCGTACATTCCATCACGATGTCGACACCCAGCTCACCCCAGGGCAGCTTGGACGGGTCGCGCTCTGCGAACACCTTGAAGGAATCGGAGCCGATGTTGATCGTGTCGCCGTCGACCTTCACCTCGGAGGGGAAGCGGCCATGCACGCTGTCATAGCGCAGGAGGTGGGCGTTGGTCTCGACGGGGCCGAGATCGTTGATCGCGACGATGTCGATATCCTTGCGGCCCGATTCATAGATCGCGCGTACGACATTGCGGCCGATGCGGCCAAATCCGTTGATGGCAACTTTGACGGTCATGAACTTCCTCCGGAGAGTGGGTGGCCGTGCGCAAGCACGGAAAGAGACGCCGTTTCATAGCGGCGTCAGCGTCAAGAATCCAGATGGCGGGGCGGCCATTCGTCCGCCCCAAACCAAAACAAGCCCGCTAGCGGCTTCAACCAAGCTCTGTCAGCCGCTTCTGGGCGGCATTTGCAGCAGCTTCGGCCGTGATGCCGAAATGCTTGTAGAGTTCCGGAGCGGGCGCACTGGCGCCGAACCCTGTCATACCGATGAAGATACCATCGGACCCGATAATTGCATCCCAGCCCTGTCGGATACCGGCTTCAATTGCCACCTTTACGGGGGCGTTGCCGATCACCGCTTTTCGGTAATCGTCGCTTTGCTGTTCGAACAATTCAAAGCACGGCACGGAAACGACGCGGGCCGGGTGGCCGGCGGCATCGAGAAGGGCCTTGGCATTCATCGCCACTTCCACTTCCGAGCCGGTGGCGAAGAGCGTCACCTTGGCTTCGTCTTCGGAACCGGCAAGTTCATAGGCGCCGCGCGCGCAGAGATTGTCGGTTTCGTGGCTGGTGCGCACCGGCGCAAGATTCTGACGCGAGAGGGCGAGCGTGGAGGGTGCCTTACGGCTCTCTATCGCCACCTGCCAGCATTCTGCTGTCTCGATTGCATCTGCCGGGCGGAACACGAGGTGGTTCGGGATTGCGCGCAGCGCTGCCAGATGTTCCACCGGTTGGTGGGTCGGGCCGTCTTCGCCAAGACCGATGGAGTCATGCGTCATCACGAAGATGGAACGGATCTGCATCAGCGAGGCGAGGCGCATCGCCGGGCGGGCGTAATCCGAGAAGGTCAGGAAGGTGCCGCCGTAGGGGATGATGCCGCCATGCAGCGTCATGCCGTTCATGGCTGCGGCCATGCCGTGTTCGCGGATGCCATAGTGGACATAGCGGCCGGAGAAGTCTTCGGCACTGATGGGGCCGGTCTGGCTGGTCTTGGTGTTGTTGGAACCAGTCAGATCCGCAGAGCCGCCGATGGTTTCGGGAAGAACGGCGTTGATGGCCTCAAGCGCCATTTCCGAAGCCTTGCGGCTCGCTACCTTTGGCGGTTCGGCTGCGAGCTTTTCCTTGTATTCGAGCATGGCGGCCGAGAAGGTTTCCGGCAGGTCGCCGCGCATGCGGCGCTCGAATTCGCCCCGCGTTTCCGCGTCGGCAGCCGCAAGGCGATCTTCCCAGGCCTTGCGCTCCTTGGCCGAGTGCAGACCGGCAAGGCGCCAGTCGTCAAGAATGTCCGAAGGAACGACGAAAGGCTCGGCATCCCAGCCCAGCGCCTTGCGCGCGCCGGCGATTTCTTCCGCACCGAGCGGGGAGCCGTGCACCTTTGCAGTGCCGGATTTGGTCGGCGCGCCGAAGCCGATGGTGGTGCGGCAGGCAATCAGGGTTGGTTTGTCCGCCTTCTTTGCGGCTTCAATGGCGCCGGCGATCGCATCCGGGTCATGGCCGTCGATGCGCATCGTGTTCCAGCCCGAAGCCTCGAAGCGCTCGCACTGATCGGTGGAGTCTGTCAGTGAGGTGGAGCCGTCGATGGAGATCTGATTGTCGTCGAACAGGACGATCAGCTTGTTGAGTTTCAGATGTCCGGCAAGCGTCAGCGCTTCCTGGCTGATGCCTTCCATCAGGCAGCCGTCGCCGGCCAGAACATAGGTGTAGTGGTCGACCAGATCGTCGCCGAAGCGCGCATTCAGAATGCGCTCGGCAATCGCCATGCCGACGGAGTTTGCAAGGCCCTGGCCCAGCGGTCCGGTCGTTGTCTCGATGCCAGCCGCATGGCCAAATTCCGGATGGCCGGCCGTGCGCGAGCCGAGTTGGCGGAAGTTCTTGATCTCGTCGATCGTGATATCTTCATAGCCCAACAGGTACAGCAGCGAATAAAGCAGCATCGAGCCATGGCCGGCGGACAGGACAAACCGGTCGCGGTCGGCCCAATCCGGGTTTTTGGGATCGTGCTTCATGAAGCGGGTGAAAAGCACCGTGGCAATGTCTGCTGCCCCCATCGGCAGGCCGGGGTGGCCCGAATTGGCCTTCTCCACCGCGTCCATCGAAAGGAAGCGGATCGCATTGGCCATCCGGTCGTGTTTGTCGCGTGAGATCATGATTGCTCGCTGGTCCGCTTTCGGCAGTTGTCGGGCAGACTGCACAGGCAGTGCCGGCCCTTTTGAAAAAGCAGGCGACACATAGCAGTTGCGGCCTTGAAGTCAACAAAGGGACGGTTTGCGGGCGTTTTGTTGCCCCTGGGGAAGGGGAATTTTGTATCAACCTTGTTACAGCATTTTGGGGGATTAGCCGTCGTGTTTTGTTGACGGAACCTTCACACGGCGCCTAATCTTTTCGGCGTAACTGGTTAGTAAGGCCAGCGATTCGCAGCCGAGGCTTCGTAAAAGCTGTCGTGCATTTGTCTGCCGGCACAGGTCCGGGTGCGTCACTGGGCGGATGAGAGTAAGCAAGATTGCCTGTGTCAAAACATTTGCGGAGACCGCATGCCTTGGCCGCATGGGTGGCTGGCTTGTCCCGGGAATGTTCGACGGGGGGTGGCGGCCATGAGTGGTGAAAGCACGCTCAAGGAGGCGATCGAGCGCCTGAGCAAGGCGTTGTCTTCGCTGGAGGATGCAGTCGATGCGCGCATGGAGCGGGATCGCGCCGTCGCCGATTCCGATGCCGAACTGCAGCGTATGAATGCGGACCGCGCGCGTCTCGCTCAGGAGATCGACAAATCCGAGGCACGCGCCAAGCGTCTCGAAGAGGTAAACCGCGAAGTCTCGCGGCGTTTGGTCACGGCCATGGAGACCATCCGTGCCGTGCTGGATCGGTAGGGCGGGCGATGGCACAGGTTACAGTCACGATCGACGGCAAGTCCTATCGCATGGCATGCGATGAGGGGCAGGAAGAGCACCTTGTCAATCTGGCGCAGCGCTTCGACCGATACATCACGCACCTGAAAGATTCCTTCGGTGAGATCGGAGACCACCGATTGTCAGTCATGGCCGGGATCATGGTGATGGACGAGCTTTCGGAGTTGCAGAAGCGGATGCGCACCATGGAGGGAGAGGTCGCGACGCTTCGCAAGACCCGTGACGAAGCGCTCAACCAGTCCGGCAAGAACGATGCGGCCGTGACCGGCGCGCTCAACGATCTCGCCACGCGCATGGAAAGTCTCGCTGGAAAGCTTGCCGGAAAGCCGTAAAACGGCGCATAAGCCTGTTTTTCCAAACGGCGTCATGGCAAATCAGGCAAATGAGCAAACAGAAGACAAGCGATAGCCGCATTCAGCTCGGTGTAGTCGGCGCCCCGCAGGGCTTGCGTGGAGAGGTGCGCGTCAAGGCGTTTACCGCCGACCCTCTGGCTATCGGAGATTATGGTCCGCTGACCACGGCGGATGGGCGCACACTGACCGTTCTAAATGTGAGGCCGGCAAAGAACGTGGTCGTGGCGCGCTTTGCAGAGATTGGCGACCGCACCTCCGCCGAGGCGCTGAACGGAACGGCGCTGTATGTCGAGCGCGAAGCGTTGCCGGATGATCTTGAGGAAGAGGAATTCTATCACGCCGACCTGATCGGGCTCGCGGTTGTCGATGACGCGGGAGAGCAGGTCGGGAAGGTGCGAGCGATGCACAATTTCGGGGGCGGTGACATTCTCGAGGTTCTGCTGGCTGAAGGTGGCTCGGCGATGGTTCCATTCACCCGCGCGGCTGTGCCTCATGTCCGCCTTTCCAAGGGCGAGGTCGAGATCGACCGTGTCGCGGCTGGCCTGGTAGAGGATGAAGATCCCGAGATTATGCGCGAGGGCGAGGGAGAGAGCCTGTGAGTTTCCGCGCGACGATCCTCACGCTTTATCCGGAAATGTTTCCAGGCCCGCTTGATGTTTCGCTGGCGGGAAAGGCGCGTGAGGCGGGGAAGTGGTCCCTGGAGACGGTCCAGATCCGTGACTTCGCCACAACGAAACACCGCAATGTCGATGATACGCCTGCCGGTGGGGGCGCGGGTATGGTCATGCGGGCCGACGTGCTCGCCCGCGCGATCGACCATGCCGCCCCCGTTGATGACCCGCGTCCGCGCCTCTTGATGAGCCCGCGCGGGCGGCCGCTCGATCAGCAGCGTGTGCGTGAGCTGGCAGCCGGGCCAGGTGCGGTCATCCTTTGCGGGCGTTTCGAAGGTGTCGATCAGCGTGTGATCGAGGCGCGCGCTCTGGAAGAGGTTTCTGTAGGTGATTATGTGCTTTCCGGCGGTGAACCGGCGGCCCTCGTGCTTCTCGATGCGGTGATCCGTCTTCTGCCCGGCGTGATGGGCAACGATGCCTCGGGCGAGGAGGAGAGCTTTGAAGGCGGGCTTCTGGAACATCCGCAATACACCCGCCCCCAGCTTTTCGAAGAAAGGCCCATTCCCGACATTCTCCTGTCGGGCAATCATGCGAAGATTGCCGCATGGCGACGGGCCGAGGCGGAAAAGCTGACGCGCGAGCGCCGGCCGGATCTCTGGTCGGTCTACAAGGACAGAGAAGAGTGAAACGGTTTCTGCAGGTTGAAAACGCGTTTCTGGCGCTTGTCGTGATGGTGCTCTACGGGGCCTCGGGTGGCGACTGGTGGCTGTTTGCGCTCCTGATCCTTGCGCCTGACCTGTCCATGCTCGGCTATCTCGCAGGGCCGCGCATCGGCGCCTGGTGTTATAATACCGTCCATAGCTGGATTGCGCCGGTAGTGCTCTATCTTATCGGTCTCTGGCTGGATGTGCCGCTGGTGCAGCAGCTTGCCCTCATTCTTGCCGCCCATATCGGCATAGACAGGGCGCTTGGCTACGGGCTGAAGCATGAAAGCGGGTTCAGGGACACGCATATGGGGCGGATCGGTTCAGACTGATTTCGGACGCCAGAATCGCTCTCTCATGTTGATTCCGGTTGGAATGTCGTGTATGTGCGCCGCACGTAAACGGCCAAGGCCGGTTTGGATCTAACCAAAGAACACGTGAATTCGCTCCTGTTCCTCCGCGTGGAGGGCACTCTTCAGGCGGTCTTGAACTGCCCTTGGGATGAGCGCTCTGACGGTTCGTGAAGAACAAGAGGACACAGAGATGGACATTATCCGTCAGCTCGAGGCCGAGCAGGCCGAGAAGATCGCTGCACAGCGTCAGCTTCCCGAATTCCAGCCCGGCGACACGGTTCGCGTTCTGGTGCGCATCACCGAAGGCACGCGCACCCGTGTGCAGGCCTATGAAGGCGTCTGCATTGCCCGTTCCGGTTCCGGCTTCCAGGAAAACTTCACCGTTCGCAAGATTTCCTATGGCGAAGGCGTCGAGCGCGTGTTCCCGGTCTACTCTCCGCTCGTCGAGGGCGTCGAGGTGGTCCGCCGCGGTAAGGTTCGCCGCGCGAAGCTCTACTACCTGCGCGATCGTCGCGGTAAGTCGGCCCGCATTACCGAGAACACCAGCGTGCGCGCACGCCGTCTGAACGACGCCGTGCGTCAGGCCGCTGCCGAAGAGAAGGCCCGCATCGAGGCCGAGAAGGTTGCCGCTGCCGAGGCGCTCGCCGCCGAGAAGGCCGCTGAAGAGGCTGCCAAGGCGCAGGAAGCTGCCGCAGCCGAGAACAACGCCGAATAGTCAGATTCGGCATCGAAACTCTTCGAAAGGCGCGCTTCGGTGCGCCTTTTTGCATTTGATGGCTCCGCTGCCGCGGTTTTGAAGCCGTCTTGGCTCTTTTACTCGAAAACGCTCTGCTTTAAGGAGAACCAATCACCCGGCCGAGCATCGGTCCGCCACAGGGAGATTGGTCATGACGTTGCGTACGTCCTTTCTGGCTGCGTCCTTCGCAGCCACTGCTTTCATGTTCTCAGGATTGTCCACCGCTGCTGCAGAAGACCTGCCCGATCTTCAGGGCCGTGAAGTGGTCGTGGTAACGGAAAACGCCTACCCGCCGCTCCAGTTCATCGACCCCACCTCGGGTGAGCAGGTCGGCTGGGAATATGATGCGGTGAACGAGATCGCGAAGCGGCTCAACGCCAGGGTGACCTATCAGAACACGAGCTGGGATGCGATGATCCAGTCTGTCGCCGACGGCCAGTACGACATGGGCATGACCGGCATCACCATCCGCGACGACCGCAAGGAAAAGGTGGATTTCTCCGATCCCTATATGCGTTCGGAGATGTTCATGCTCGTGCGCAGCGACGAGACGAACTTCACCGATGCGGAAAGCTTCGCCGCCTATGAGGATGGTCTGATGGGCGCGCAGCCCGGCACCTCGCCCTTCTACACCGCCGTTTATGAGGTGCTCGACGGCGACGAAGCCAATCCGCGCATCAAGCTGTTCGAGACTTTCGGTGCTTCCGTGCAGGCGCTGCGTGCGGGCGATGTGGACGTGGTTTTGACCGACAGCACGGGTGGCCAGGGCTATGTGGACGCGTCGAATGGTGCGCTGAAACTTCTCGGCGAGCCGCTCGGCTCGGAAGATTTCGGCTTTATCTTCGCCAAGGGGTCCGATCTTGTCGCGCCTTTCAATGCGGCCATCGCTTCGATGAAGGCGGATGGCACGCTGGACGCGCTCAACAAGAAATGGTTCCTCGAATACAAGATGGGTGAATAGGGCGTGGCTGATCCGCGCTTTGCCGGGTGTTCCGGTTGCTCATCCCTGCGTGACTGAAGCCGATGGCGGTGTCCGGTTCCAGACCCGTCGCCAAGCGGGATTTTCCCTGGTGGCTCGTTGCCGCCGGGATCATCGCTGCCGGCGTTGCCCTCCTTATCGCCACAAGCGATCTCTACACGCAGGTCTTCACGATCGTCTCAAGGGGCATCGGCATCACCGTCTTCGTTACGGTGGTGGGTTTCGCGCTTGCCACAGCGCTTGGGCTTGGCATCGCGCTGATGAGCCTTTCCGGGTCTCTCGCGCTTCGGCAGATCGCGCGATTCTATGTCGAGATCATTCGCGGCGTGCCGGTTCTTGTCCTTCTTTTCTGGATCGCGTTTGCCGGTGTGCCTCTCGTGGTCACCGGATGGAATGCGGTGACCGCCTCATTGCAGGAAGCTGGCCTTCTGGGGGAACTCAAGGTGCGGGACATCTCGCTCCTGTGGCGAGCGATCATCGCGCTTACCATCGGCTATTCCGCCTTCATCGCCGAAGTCTTCCGCGCCGGCATCCAGTCGGTCGACGAAGGTCAGGTGGAAGCAGCCAAGGCGCTCGGGCTTTCGCGCTTTCAGCGCTTCCGGCTTGTCATCCTTCCTCAGGCGATCCGCACCATCCTGCCGCCTCTTGGCAATGACTTTGTGGCCATGGTCAAGGACTCTTCGCTTGTCTCGGTGCTCGGCGTTGCCGACATCACCCAGATGGGCAAGATCTACGCCTCTGGCTCGTTCCGGTTTTTCGAGACCTATTCCATCGTTGCCTATATCTATCTCATTCTGACTGTTGGCCTCTCGCTGGCACTCCGTGCGCTGGAACAGCGCATGCGTCGGAGCCAGGCGCAGCCTTGAAACCGCCTGCTGGGAACCTTGGCGCTTCAGGCGCATTCCTTTTGCATGGATGCTCTGGTCGCGGAATTCACGCCTCAAACCACGTTGCCCTGGCAGGTCATCGTCGCACGGCTCGCAATTGCGGTCGTGCTTGGCGGCGTTCTGGGTTTCGAGCGCGAAATGGCCGACCGGCCTGCCGGCCTTCGGACACACATGCTTGTCTGTCTCGCCTCGGCCGTGTTCGCGATCATTGCACTCGAAATCGTGGCGATGCCCGTTTTCAGTGACGACCAGGTAAAGGCCGATCCGATCCGCCTCGTCGAGGCCATCACGGCGGGAGTTGCCTTTCTCGCGGCGGGTTTCATCATCTTCAAACGTGGCGAGATTCGTGGGCTGACCACGGGTGCCGGGATGTGGCTTGCCGCCGCCACTGGTTTGGCAGCCGGGCTGGGACTCTGGCTCATCGCGGGACTTGCATGTCTTCTCGGAGCGCTGGTTCTGGCGCTTATGCGTCGGCTCGAAACGCGCCTCGACCTTAAAGAGCCGAAGGCAAATGGCGAAGGCGGGACCAGCCCGCAGGACGGATAGATTGCCGATCCCATGAAAGGCTGGTATTAGCCCTCTCATGGAAGCACTTTTTGGAAACCCGGCCTATAAGGGCTTTGTTCTGCAGGACGTCAAGCGCCTGCCGAGCCGCTTTTTTGCGCGGGTTTCCGGCTCGCTTCTGAGCCGACTGCCTTAGGCGGACACGCCAACCGGCTCGCCATTCCCATCCAGTCAATCGATCGGGAATGCAACGAGACACAAGATTAGCCGGCCAGCCTTCCATTTCGCTCCGCTAGGGATGAATAAAATGACCAAAGCACGCACGCTCTACGACAAGATTTTCGACGACCATCTGGTCGATCAGCAGGATGACGGCACCTGCCTGCTCTATATCGACCGCCACCTGGTGCATGAAGTGACGAGCCCACAGGCCTTTGAAGGCCTGCGCATGGCCAGCCGCAATGTGCGCCATCCGGAAAAGACGCTCGCCGTGGTCGATCACAATGTGCCGACCTCGCCCGACCGCAAGTTCGGCATCAAGAATCCGGAAAGCCGCATTCAGGTCGAAGCTCTCGCGAAGAATGCAGCCGATTTCGGCATCGAGTATTATGACGCCAATGACGAGCGTCAGGGCATCGTGCACATTGTCGGTCCCGAACAGGGCTTCACCCTGCCGGGCATGACCATCGTTTGCGGCGACAGCCACACCTCCACCCATGGTGCCTTCGGCGCGCTGGCGCACGGCATCGGCACGTCCGAGGTCGAGCACGTGCTCGCCACCCAGACGCTGATCCAGCGCCGCGCGAAGAACATGCTGATCGAGGTGGATGGCAAGCTGCCGGAAGGTGTGACCGCGAAAGACATCATCCTCGCCATCATCGGCGAGATCGGCACGGCCGGCGGCACCGGCCACGTCATGGAGTATGCGGGTGAAGCGATTCGTGCGCTTTCCATGGAAGGCCGCATGACTGTCTGCAACATGTCGATCGAAGGTGGCGCCCGCGCCGGCCTCATCGCGCCGGACGAGACCACCTATGCCTATATAAAGGATCGCCCGCGCGCGCCGAAAGGCAAGGCATGGGACTTGGCGCTCGCCTACTGGGATTCCTTGCGCACCGACGAAGGGGCCGAGTTCGACCGTGTTGTCAAGCTCGACGCCGCCAATCTGCCGCCCATCGTCACCTGGGGTTCCTCGCCTGAGGATGTGGTTTCTGTCACCGGTGTCGTGCCGAACCCGGATGAGATTACGGAGGAGACCAAGCGCCTCTCCAAGAAGCGCGCGCTCGAATATATGGGTCTCACTCCGGGGACGAAGATCACCGACATTGCCGTTGATCGTGTCTTCATCGGCTCCTGCACCAATGGCCGCATCGAGGATCTGCGCGAAGCTGCGAAGATTGCCGAGGGCCAGAAGGTCAAGGACGGTCTGAACGCCATGATCGTGCCGGGCTCCGGTCTCGTGAAGGCGCAGGCCGAGGCTGAAGGGCTGGACAAGATCTTCAAGGCTGCCGGTTTCGACTGGCGTGAGCCGGGTTGTTCCATGTGCCTTGCGATGAACGACGACCGCCTGAAGCCAGGCGAGCGCTGCGCCTCCACCTCGAACCGCAATTTCGAGGGGCGTCAGGGCTTCAAGGGCCGCACCCACCTGGTTTCACCGGCAATGGCTGCCGCTGCTGCAATTGCCGGGCATTTCGTGGATATTCGGGAGTGGCCGCGGCAGGGCTAAGCCCCGCCGCTTCCACGCTCACTTACAGTCAGGGATGGCTGTGAAAGGTACGCCGGCCTGCCGGAAAACATCCGACAGTTTCATCGTGCCGGTCAAAGGGACCAGCGGGGCGTCTGCGTCGGCGCGCAGAAAGCCCTGCAGGGTCGCGACGGCAGGATCCAGTGGGCCTGTCTTGCAGCCTCCCGTTACAGACACGCTGATCGACCCTTTCCCGCCGGTGGCGGCCGCTTCTCTCGCTTCCCGCGCCTTTCTCAGCGCGTCCTTGAATCGGCTGCGGTCGGTTGGCGCAATCATCGCCAGTTCGTAATGACCCGTGGTCTCGGACGCGTTCGAACTTTTCACGTCCTGTTGGACCTTGGCGATGTCGAGAATGAAGGTTTCATCGATCGCCCATTCCCTGCGCTCGCTGGGAAGCTGCATCACCAGCACGGCATCGCCTTTCTGCAGACGCAAATTCCCATTGATCTTGACGGCGATCCCGAGCGTGGCCGGATCGGCGCTCAATGGATCAAAATTCTCTGCTCTGGCGGGGCCTGCCGCCAGGCTCAAGGTAAAAGCTGCCAGCGCACAGAGGGGGAGGGCGGTGCGGCCGATGGATTTTGGGGGAAACATGGAGATAGTCCTTTTGAAAAAGGTTGAAACAGGATAATTAATTATCGTAATACATTAATTAATGCAAGCAAGAGGTGATTTGATGCATGACGTAGCCGAATTGCGCCGTCTTGGGCGCCTGATGCAGCACATTGTCCTTGGTGTTGGCCTTCTGATCGCTCTTGCGGTTTGCTGGCTGGTGCTGACCTCGATCGGAGAGCAGGTTCGTTTCGAAGGTCTCGTTCGAAACGGGCTCTCCCTTTCCGGTCCGCTGACCTTTACGCCCGCGGCCGTGGGTGCCACGGTCGTGTTGATGGCCGTCCAATTCGGGTTGCTCGCGGCGGCGCTTTATTGTGTCTGGCGGATGTTTGGTGCTTTTGCAGCAGAGGAGCCGCTGTCGGTTGAATCTGCCCATTGGCTGCGCCGCGCCAGCCTTGCATTCGTGGCCGTGGCGGGAGGAAGCATCGTGTTGCAGACATTGATGATCCTGGTTCTGACCCTCGGCAATCCACCTGGTCAGAAGGCCTTGTCGATCGGGTTTGGAAGTTCCGAGCTTCTAGCTCTTCTCATCGCCTGCGTCATGTACATGGCGGGGCGGCTGATGGCGGTGGCGGCAGAGGTGCGTGCTGAACAGCGCGACTTTGTGTGATCGCCATGCCTATAATCGTCAATCTCGATGTGATGCTTGCACGCCGTAAGATGCGTTCCAAGGAACTGGCCGAGCAGATCGGCATCACCGAACAGAATGTTTCATTGCTCAAATCCGGCAAGGTGCGCGGTGTCCGCTTCGAGACGCTCGAAAGGATATGCCGTGTGCTTGATTGTCAGCCCGGCGACATTCTTGAGTACCAGCCGGACGTGGAGGAGGGCTGACAGGGCCCTTGCTGCGTCGGCTACCGGCCAATCTGTCACGGCACATGCCTGCCTAGTTCAGCGCCAGCGACCGGGTATCTGTGACAAGCCGATACGCTCTCATCTGCTCCGGAGAGAGCACGTAAAGCGAGCGTGGCGGGGTGTCGAGCGCATGCAGCCAAAGGGCGGGGTCGACACCCATTTCATCCAGATGGCGGGAAATCCTTGCAGTCACAAGCTGGGCGTCTGAAAGGGCCTGCCGAGGATCGGCAAGGCTGCCAGGGCTGTGGAACTGATGAACGGCGATGGTGGCGTCGCGGCTCACATGGCGCTTTGTGCCGCCGGCCAGTATCAGCGGGCATGAGGAGGCGCAGGTCGCATCTGCCCTGACGCTTGTCGACAAGCCGTGCTGGCGAATCAACCGCGCCATGGCCATGGCGTCGTTAAGCGCACCTCCGGGAGAATCGAGCGTGATGGTGGTGATTGGGGCTGCCGGTGCGTTCAGCACATCACGCAGGCGGCTGGCACTCCCCGGCTGGATCACGCCCTGGAGCGAGAGCACGCCGTTTCTACCGATTGTGAAAGTGAGGCTGGAAGCTGAAGAAGAAACCGGCGTCCGGGGCGGGGCGACATCCTCAGCGGGGCTTTGCCACAGAGGATGTCTGTTTTCGGCGCCAACAACAAGCTGCACGCGCTGCGCTGCATAATCCAATGCCATGCGCAAGCTTGCCTGCAGGCCTCCCTGCCGATCGGTCAGCTCTCGCAGTTCCATCCCGAGCACGACCGCGGCGCCAAGCGCTGCGCCCACCACGGCGGCACGCAGCACAGACCCGTCAAGGGGCGCAAGTGCCCGTCTTTTGGGGAACGTCCGATCGACGGATGCTGCAAGATGATTGGTCATGAATCGCAATCAATCGCAGGGGGAAACGAGCACGGGAAGCTCGCCCTCGGAAAGGCCGTACATATAGCCGCGCCCCTTGATCAGGACACCGGCGCTGCAGGGTGCCGCGCGGCGCAGATAGAGCTTGCCGCCGCTGCGTTCCAGATAGGCTGTCTGGCGCGGCGATTCGATCTCGAGCGCGCGATAGTCGTCAGCCAGGTGTCCCTTGCCGACCAGAATACGTTTGAAGCCAGCGCGGCTGTGGATCACCAGATTGCCATAGGCATCCGCATAGACCCGGCCACCGCCTGCGTCATAAAAACCTCCGGCTATAGCCGGCACAGTGATCGCTGCGGCCGCAAGGGCCGCTGCCACGAATAGAGGTCGTAAAGGCATGCGCCATCGCTCCTTGAATCCTCGTGGCCTCCTCATTCTCCACACATTAATCCTTTCTTAACCTTTGTCACGTGGAGCATGGTTCTCAAACATGCCGATTGACAGACGTGGTTAATTTCGGGGAAGGGTGCGCCATGGGCGAGAATCATCAGATCGACATCAATCCGCTGCGTCTCAAGGATGCGCATGTTCTGGCGCCCCTTCTGGCGGCCTACACGCAGTCGCTGAAGCGCGGTGCGCCGCGTCGCCCCGACGAATACTACGCCGAAACGCTGTTGCAGGATCGCGCCGTGGAGGTGGTTGGTGCCAGCCTCGATGGCGAACTCGTTGGCTTTGCGCTGTTCTACGATCTGCCGGACCCGGTTTCCGGCATGCGCCACGGGCTGGTCGACCATCTCTTTGTGCACCACGATCACCGCCGCAAGGGCATTGGCAAGGCACTGGTCGATGTTATTGCCGATCAGGCCGAAGAGCGCGGCTGGGCGCGGCTCGCACTCAATGCGCCGCGTCAGCCGGAAGAGGGGCGCAAGCTTTACGAGGTGATGGCTGCCCCTGCCGACTGGACCACACATGTCATCCGTTTCGAGCAGTCCACCGAACGTATGCCGGCTTCAGAGCGGAAATAGAGGCTTCCCAATGACGTTTTCAGGACCGCCTTCATGGCGAACGTGCCAGTTCGGCATGCTCGGTTTCTTGCTCATCGCATCTGGGTTGGGGGTGGCCAGTTGTGTCGCGCCATCCTCTCAGGAGGCGAACAAGGCCGCCGGCCTTCCTTTTTCAGGACCGGTCAAGCTGGCCTGCGATGACGGTATGGAGATGACGATCTCTCCAAGGCGGGGCGGTATCTCCGTGGTGAGTCCTCGGGGGCTGGAGCTGGATTTGCCGGCATCGCCACCGGGACAAAGCGTCCGTTATGGCGAGTCTCTCTATGCTGTCGTGATCGAGGGGAGCGAGGCGTTGTGGATGGTCAGTGGCAAGATACCCATCACCTGCCGCCGATAGCTTGAGGGCGCAAAACGGGAAAAAATTCGTTCAATCGTTTAAAGTCCCGCAGTCCGGCTCGTCCGCAGCACTCTTCGGAATATATTCGGCCAAAGGATTGCTTTTGCGGCTTTGACGCACTGCAAAAACCGCATTAGAAAGCCTCAGCCGCAGGGCGCGAGTTCGGGACCCGATGTCGCTCTCGCAACAGCCACCCCGCCGCGCCGGTATCGAATTGGGGAAGCCATGAGCAAAACCGCAACTGTGAAGGCCAGGCCGCTTTCGCCTCACCTGCAAGTCTATCGACTCATTCCGACAATGCTTATGTCGATCGTCCACCGCATCACCGGTGGCGCGCTTTATTTCGGCATGGTCCTGTTCGTCATCTGGCTTGCCGCCGCTAGCGGCTCGAAGGAAGCCTTCGACACCGTCAACGGCATCTACGGGTCATGGTTCGGCCGTCTCGTCCTGTTTGGTTTCACCTGGGCCATGATCCACCACCTGGTCGGCGGGCTTCGCCACCTCGTGTGGGACACCGGGCGCGGCCTTGAAAAGGCGACGGCCACGAAAATGGCCAAGGCCACCATCGCCGTCTCCATCGTGTTGACCATTCTGGTCTGGATCATCGGCTATGCCGTTCGTGGAGGGTTTTGATCATGAGCGACATGCGCACACCGCTCAACCGCGTTCGCGGTCTCGGTTCGGCCAAGGAAGGCACGGACCATTTCTGGCGTCAGCGCCTCACGGCCATCGCCAACATTCCGCTTGTCATCTTCTTCATCGGCTTTGTCATCGCCAACAATGGCGCATCCTATGAAGAGGTCCGCGCGGCCATCGCCAATCCGGTCGTCACCGTGCTTTTGGCATTTGCCGTCCTGTCGGTGCTCTATCACATGAAGCTCGGCATGCAGGTCATCATCGAGGATTATATCCACGGTGAGGGCGGCAAGGTCGCGCTCCTGATCGGCAACATCTTCTTCACACTCATTCTGGGCGTCGTTTCTCTCTTCGCCCTCGTCAAGATCGCCCTCGGAGGCTGAACCCGGTTATGGCAAAGGCAACAGAAAAGAAGGCGGGAAGCGCCTACACCTATGTCGACCACAAGTTCGACGTCGTCGTCGTCGGCGCTGGCGGTGCCGGTCTGCGCGCTACGCTCGGCATGGCCGAGCAGGGGCTCAAGACGGCCTGCATCACCAAGGTTTTCCCGACCCGTTCGCACACGGTGGCGGCGCAGGGTGGCATCGCCGCTTCGCTCAAGAACATGGGCCCCGACCACTGGCAGTGGCACCTTTACGACACAGTGAAGGGTTCCGACTGGCTCGGCGATGTCGACGCCATGGAATATCTCGCCCGTGAGGCGCCCGCCGCCGTCTACGAGCTCGAGCATTACGGCGTGCCCTTCTCACGCACCGAGGAAGGCAAGATCTACCAGCGTCCCTTTGGCGGCCACATGCAGAATTTCGGCGATGGCCCGCCCGTGCAGCGCACCTGTGCGGCGGCAGACCGCACCGGCCATGCCATCCTGCACACGCTCTACGGCCAGTCCGTCAAGAATCACGCCGAGTTCTTCATCGAGTATTTCGCGCTCGATCTCATCATGTCCGACGATGGTGTGTGCACCGGTGTCGTGGCGTGGAACCTTGAGGATGGCACGATCCATCGCTTCTCCGCCAAGATGGTGGTGCTGGCGACGGGCGGTTATGGCCGCGCTTATTTCTCCTGCACCTCCGCCCACACCTGCACGGGCGACGGCAACGGCATGATCGCCCGCGCCGGCCTGCCGCTGCAGGATATGGAGTTCGTGCAGTTTCACCCGACCGGCATTTATGGGGCGGGCTGCCTCATCACCGAAGGTGTGCGCGGCGAGGGCGGCTACCTGGTCAATTCCGAGGGCGAGCGCTTCATGGAGCGTTATGCGCCATCGGCCAAGGACCTTGCCTCGCGTGACGTGGTTTCGCGCTGCATGACCATGGAGATCCGTGAGGGCCGGGGCGTCGGCAAGAACAAGGATCACATCTACCTGCATCTCGATCATCTGGACCCGGCGGTCATCCACGAGCGCCTGCCCGGCATCGCCGAATCGGCCCGCATCTTCGCCGGCGTCGATGTGACCCGCGAGCCGATCCCGGTCCTGCCGACGGTCCACTACAATATGGGCGGCATCCCGACGAACTATTGGGGCGAGGTGCTGAACCCGACGAAGGATAACCCGGATGCGATCGCGCCGGGCCTGATGGCCGTTGGCGAGGCGGCCTGCGCCTCCGTGCATGGTGCGAACCGTCTCGGTTCCAACTCGCTGATCGATCTGGTCGTGTTTGGCCGCGCCGCTGCCATTCGCGCCGGCGAGGTGGTCGACCGAGAGGCTCCGGTTCCGGCGCTCAACGAGGCAGCCTGCGAAAAGATCATGGAGCGTTTCGACCGTCTGCGCCATGCATCCGGCTCCACGCCCACGGCGGAACTGCGCGAGAAGATGCAGCGCGCCATGCAGGAAGACGCCGCCGTTTTCCGCACGCAGGAATCGCTGGAGCAGGGCTGCGAGCGCATCAGCGCCGTCTGGAAAGAGCTTCCCGACGTCAAGGTCTCCGACCGCTCAATGATCTGGAACTCGGATCTCATGGAGACGCTGGAGCTGGAAAACCTGATGGCCAACGCCATCACCACGGTTTACAGCGCCGAAGCGCGCAAGGAGAGCCGCGGCGCCCACGCCCGCGAGGACTACAAGGACGGTCCGATGGGCGGCCGTAACGACGAGGAATGGCGCAAGCACACGCTGTCCTGGGTCGATGAGAGCGGCAAGGTCACGCTCGACTATCGTCCTGTCCACACCGACCCGATGCTCAAGCCGGAAGATGGCGGCATCGATCCCAAGAAAATCGCGCCCAAGGCGCGGGTTTACTGATTGCTGAGATATGCGATGGCATCGCTTGAGCGCGTCAACTTAGGCCTTTCAATTTTGGCTCTGCTAATTGCGGTGGGGTCTCTGGGGTTCTCTTGGTATGTTTGGAGGGATTCCGAGATGGAATCCCGACCACATATAAACATCCGTGTTTCTTTGTATGAAACGCGCTTGGGTAATGGGATTGTTGTTGCCAACTCAGGCCTTATGCCAGCGAAGATATATAGCCTTAATCTGCATGATGACATAGATAATAGCGTCGTAAAAGGCGCTATACTGGATATGAATTCTGTTGGTTTTTTGCACGATCATATTATCCGTCATGCATATCAGCAAGAGATCGTAGTTCACCCCGGCGGGGATGTGCCGTTACTTTCGATTGATAAAAATATAGGCCTAACGGACATACAAATATTGGACCGTAGATTTTCGGAGACGAGAATTGACGTTTGCTATTGCACGGTTTCAGATGTCAATTGCTGGAAATACTCTTGGCTATACAAGTTTCGGGATAACGGCTTGCGTGGTGAAGTGCCGGTTAAGAGCTGTTCGGCGGCAGAAAGCTAGGTGGAAAAATGGTTGAAATCACCCTTCCCAAGAATTCCCGCGTCAAGGAGGGCAAGGTCTGGCCGAAGCCCGAGGGCGCGACCAATCTGCGCGAGTACAAGATCTATCGCTGGTCGCCGGATGATGAGGAAAACCCGCGTGTCGATACCTATTATGTCGACATGGACGATTGCGGACCGATGGTCCTCGATGGGCTGATCTACATCAAGAACAAGATCGACCCGACGCTGACCTTCCGCCGCTCCTGCCGCGAGGGCATCTGCGGCTCCTGCGCGATGAACATCGACGGCACCAACACGCTGGCCTGCACCAAGGGCATGGATGAGGTGGCGCAGGACGCGGTCAAGATCTATCCGCTGCCGCATATGCCGGTGGTCAAGGACCTGGTGCCGGACCTTTCCGTGCCCTACGCACAGCTTTCCTCCATCGAGCCGTGGCTGCAGACCATCACGCCGGAGCCTGCGACCGAGTGGAAGCAGAGCCATGAGGACCGCACCAAGCTCGACGGGCTTTACGAGTGCATCCTGTGCTTCTGCTGCCAGACCTCGTGCCCGAGCTACTGGTGGAATGGCGAGCGCTATCTCGGTCCCGCCGTGCTGCTTCAGGCCTATCGCTGGCTGATCGATTCGCGCGACGAGAAGACGGGCGAGCGCCTCGACAATCTGGAAGATCCCTTCCGGCTCTATCGCTGCCACACGATCATGAACTGCACGCAGGCCTGCCCCAAGGGGCTGAACCCGGCCAAGGCCATCGCCAACATCAAGAAGATGATGGTCGAGCGCCGCGTCTAGAGCAATCCCAGGAAAAGTGGGATCCGGTTTTCCGTCCGGAATTGCGTAAAAACAACAAGATTGAGCATTTTCGCTTTCGGAGAAAAGCGGAACTGCTCTGGAACGCTCTCTTCCCTCCCTGCTCATCGATACGCTGAGCAGGGAGGATTGCTGCTCCCTCTCTCCAGTTTCAATCACCTCACGCAAGCGTGTAGCGGCTTGATTTGAATTTGCCGCCCGGCGCGGTAGCTCTGTGCGGGAACACAGGAGAGACATTGATGTTGCGACGTTCCCTTTTGGCCGCGGCCTTTTCCCTCACCGCCATGGTGGCTGTTTCGCAGCCGGCGTCGGCTGAAAAGCAGACGGCGATTTTTGCAGGCGGCTGCTTCTGGTGCGTCGAGGCCGATTTCGACAAGGTTCCCGGCGTGCTCGACACGGTGTCCGGCTATGCGGGCGGCAGCACGGAAAACCCGACCTACCGCACCTATTCCTCAGGCGGCCACCGCGAGGTGGTGAAGATCGATTTCGACGATGCGAAGGTCAGCTATGACCGGCTCCTGGAAATCTTCTTCCGTTCGGTCGACCCGACCGATGCCGGCGGTCAGTTCTGCGACCGGGGCGAGAGCTATTCAACGGCGGTCTATACGCTCAACGATACGCAGAAGGCTGCAGCGGAAAAAGCCAAACAGGAAGCAAATGCGGCACTCGGCGGCAAGGTTGCCACACCGGTTCTGGGGTCTGCCAAATTCTGGCCGGCGGAGGATTACCACCAGAACTATTATCAAAGCGACGAGCGCATTCTTTCCCGCTTTGGGCTGGTGAAGAAGAAGGACGCCTACAAGGGCTACCGCAAGGGCTGTGGCCGTGATGCGCGTGTTCGCCAGGTCTGGGGCGAGGCGGCCTTTACGGGGATCAAGTGATCCGCGTTGGAACGGAGCGGGTTGCGCTCGTCGAGCGTGCAACCCGCCAGTTGTTCAACGCTGCCGCGCTGCATTGATCCGCTCGAATGCGATCTCTGCCGCCACATCGTTGGTCGGACGTTTCTGCGCCTCGGCGCGCGCGAAAATATCGGTGAGCGTCTCGGGAATTTTCGCAACTTTTGCCATCGTGGCTTCGCGGTCGTAACCGCCGGGCGCGAGCTCGGCTGCGACATTCAGAAGCCCGCCGGCATTGATCACATAGTCCGGCGCATAGAGCACACCGCGCTCCATCAGGAGCCGGGCATCCTCGTGCCGCACGAGCGGGTTGTTGGCAGCACCCGCAACGATCTTCGCGCCGAGCAGCGGGATGTTTTCGGCAGAAAGCACGCCGCCCAGCGCACAGGGCGCGAACACATCAGCGTCTACCTTCAAGACATCGTCCAGCGCAACCGGGGTTGCGCCGAATGCGTCTTTCGCCTGTTCCATCCGGGCTACGTCGATGTCGGTCACCGAAAGCCCCGCGCCTTCCGCGTGAAGCTTTTCACAAAGTGTCCAGCCCACGGAGCCAAGCCCCTGTACGGCCACATGCACGCCGTCGAGCGTGGCAACACCACGATGCTTCAGCGCTGCCTTGATCCCCAGAAACACACCATGGGCGGTTACGGGCGAAGGGTTGCCGCTGCCGCCAGCGGTGGTGCCCGTCACATTGGGGGTACGTTCGCGCAGGAAATCCGCATCGGCAACCGTAAAGCCGACGTCCTCTCCCGTAAAATATTGGCCGTTCAGCGCTGCCAGCATTTCCGCATAGGCTTCAAGCAGCGCGGGCGTCTTATCGGTTTTGGAATTGGCGATGATGAGCGCTTTGCCGCCGCCGAAATCCATACCCGCTACGGCTGACTTGAAGGTCATCCCCCGCGACAGACGTAATACGTCGGTGAGCGCAGCCTCGAAGGTTTCGTGCGGCCACACGCGCGTGCCGCCGAGGCCGGGGCCAATTGCGGTGTTGTGGATCGCCACGATGGCGTTCAGGCCACGCTCCTCGTCGCGGCCGTGCCAGACGCGTTCGTGATTGTCGAACGCGTCCAGCTTCGCGGCCTCGGCCGTGATGTCGGTTATGGTGAGTGAGGATTTCTGTGCCGCGGTCTTCAATGTCCGCGGTGTCTGGGTCTGCAGCATGTCATTCCTCCCGAACGACTTGTTTCGTAAGGGAATTTTAGCTGCATCGCCTGATTTTTGGTTGCGAAGTGTTGCCATCGAACGACCTTCCATTGCGCCGGCCGACGGTTTTCATCGCGAAAGTGTCGTCAGCCGTATTTGGCGTCCAGCGTGATCTCGATTGCGCCAAGCGCCTTCGAGACGGGGCAGGAGGCCTTTGCCTTTTCGGCGATCTCCACGAATTTTGCCTCGTCGAGATCCGGCACCTTGCCCACAAGCGTTAGGGCGCTTTTGGTAATCTCGAAACCGCCGCCTTTGGCCGGCTGCAGGGAGACGTCGGCTCGCACGTCCAGCTTCTCCGCCGGTGTGCCGCTCTCGGCCAGCATGTGCGAAAGCTGCATGGCGAAACAGCCGGCATGGGCGCCCGCGATCAACTCTTCGGGATTGGTGCCCGTCTTGCCGCTCTCGTCCTCGAAACGGGCCTTGAAACCGAGGGGCAAGCCCGAAAGCGCACCGCTCTGCGTGTCGAGGCTGCCTGAACCCTCGACCAGCGATCCCTTCCAGGTGACGTCCGCATGCCGTTTCATAGCCATGATCTTCTCCTTGTGGACATAGTGCGTTGAAGCCGAAAGGCTAGATTGCCTCTCCGCGCAGCAGTCTCGGTGTGCCGGGGGCCAGTCCCGAGGCCTGCTGGATGAAGTAACGCTTCATGGCCGGCATTCGTTCAACCAGGCCAAGACCAAAATCACGCAGCGCCCGCACCGGGCCGATATCGTTGGAGAAGAGCCGGTTCAGAACGTCGGTCGTCACGCCCATCTGCACCGTGTCGAACCGCCGCCAGCGCTCATAGCGCTGCAACACGTCGAGCGCGCCGATGTCCTCGCCCAGTCGTTCGGCCTCGACAATCACCTCGGCCAGCGCTGCCGCGTCCTTGAAGCCGAGATTCAAACCCTGCCCCGCAATGGGGTGGATGCCATGCGCCGCATCGCCCGCCAGTGCGAAGCGCGGCTTCACGAATTCGCGCGCCAGCGTCAGCCCCAGCGGCCAGGCGCGGCGTGGGCCTTCCACGCGGATTTCGCCCAGTTTCAGGCCGAAGCGCAGCTCCAGTTCCTGCTCGAAGACGAGGTCATCTTCCTTGACCAGCCGGTCTGCATCTTCCGTGCGCTCGGTCCATACAATGGATGAGCGGTTGCCTGTCAGCGGCAGCGTGGCGAACGGGCCGGCGGGCAGGAAATGCTCTTCGGCGCGGCCATTGTGCGGGCGCTCATGCGCCACGGTGCAGACAATGCCTGACTGGCCGTAGTCCCACTTCACCGTCTTGATGCCGGCCATGTCGCGCAGGCGCGAGCGCACGCCATCGGCAGCGACGAGAAGACGCGTGCGGCATGTGGAGCCGTCTGCAAGGCTCACCCTCACATGCCCGCCCATGTCGGCAAAGCCGTCCACGGCCACGCCTTCGATGATCTCGATCCCGCTTTCGGCGGCGCGCGCGCGCAGTGCGCCGTTCATCACCTGGTTCGGCACCATATGGGCAAAGGGTTCGCCCTCTCCAGCCTCACCGCCGAAGGTGAGGAAAACCGGCCGCACCACGTCGGCGGTGCGCGAATCGGTGATCTCCATCTCGGTGATGGGCTGTGCCTCCGGTTCTATCTCCGTCCAGCAATCCAGCCGCTTGAGCATCCGACAGGCCGCAGCCGCGATTGCCGATGCGCGGCCATCGCGCTGCCACACGCCCTCTGGTGCTGCATCCACCAGCGCCACTTTAAGGCCGGGCTGTGCGCGGGCGATGGAAACAGCAGTCGCCAGGCCCACATAGCCGGCGCCGGCGATCAGGATGTCCAGTTCGCGCCCGGATGTCTGTTTCGTATTCCTGGCCATAGCGCCACCTCATTCGTCTTCAGTGATCCTGCCGTCTCTGACCCAATCCGGGGGCCTTGACTTGGTTCCCGCCTTCGTCTTGGACATCATCAGCCATAATATTCGCTGCCGGAGGGAAGCCATTCATGTCGTCGGCCATGCAAGACCTGCTTGCCATACTCGATCTTGAGACGCTCGAACACAATCTGTTTCGTGGTCGCAGTCCGCAATCGGCCTGGCAACGCGTTTTTGGGGGACAGGTCATCGGGCAGGCGCTTGTTGCCGCCCAGCGCACCGTCGATGCCGCCCGTCATGTCCACTCGCTCCATTGCTATTTCATGCGGCCTGGTGATCCGGCAGTGCCGATCATCTACGAAGTGGATCGCATCCGCGATGGCGGCAGCTTCACCACCCGCCGCGTGGTTGCCATTCAGCATGGCCACGCCATCTTTTCGCTCTCCGCCTCTTTCCAGAAAGAGGAGCCCGGCCTCGATCATCAGCTTCCCATGCCTGAGGGTGTCACGCCTCCGGAAAATCTGCGCACCCAGCGCGAGTTTCTGGCCGAGTTCGGCGAGCGTGTGCCGGAAAACATCCGTCGCTACTGGGCGCGAGAGCGCCCTATCGAGGTGCGCCCCGTCATCATCGAGCACTATACAAGCCGCGACAAGCTGCCGCCGCGCCAGGACGTGTGGATCCGCACCACGGGTCCGGTGCCCGACGATCGGGCTCTGCAGGCAGCTGTGCTCGCCTACCTTTCCGACATGACGCTGCTCGACACCTCCACCTTCGCTCATGGTCGCAACGGGTTCGATCCGGATATCCAGATGGCAAGCCTCGACCACGCCATGTGGTTTCATAGGCAACACAAACTCGATGACTGGCTGCTCTACACGCAGGACAGCCCATCGGCGCAGGGCGCGCGTGGCTTCTCCCGTGGCAGTCTCTATGCGCTTGATGGCACGTTGGTCGCGTCGGTTGCGCAAGAGGGGTTGGTGCGCCTGCGTACAAAATAGGCAAAATGCAACTTTTGCCTATTTATTAAGCATTTATAGAGGTGTCAGTTTTTCTTCCACCAGAGTAGGTGGATCTTTTTATTATATTTTTCAATAATTTGAGGCTGGTTCATTCGAACTGGCACGGCATTTGATTCTCCTTTGCTGTCGCGGTCCGCATGGCGGTTCGCGCGATGCAGGCAACCCGCGGGATCCCGCAACAGCAAAGGTGAACTGCCATGAAAATAGTGATGGCAATCGTCAAGCCCTTCAAGCTGGAGGCGGTGCGCGAAGCGCTCACCGGCCTCGGCATCCAAGGCCTCACCGTCACGGAGGTTAAGGGCTATGGACGACAGAAAGGACACACGGAAATCTATCGCGGCGCCGAATACGCCGTGACCTTCCTGCCCAAGGTGAAGATCGAGGTGGCGGTCGATTCCGACATGGTCGACCAGGTGGTTGAAGCCATCGTCGAGGCCGCCCGCACCGGACAGATCGGTGACGGCAAGGTCTTTGTTCACGCGCTCGACAAGGCGGTGCGCATTCGCACCGGCGAGTCCGGCGTCGAAGCCCTTTAAGCGGCAGCATATTCCGATGGAGAATCAGATGATGTATCGAACACTGAAGAGCGCTGCGGGTCCGCTGGCGCTGGGCGGGCTCGCGCTGGCGGCCATGTCCTTTCCGGCTCTGGCACAGGATTCCGCTGAGGCGGCCCCGGAATTTGCCTCGGCTTCCGAGACGGCGTTTATTTTCAACACGCTGCTCTTTCTCATGGGCGGTTTTCTCGTCATGTGGATGGCAGCGGGTTTTGCCATGCTTGAAGCGGGCATGGTGCGCACCAAGAATGTCTCCATGCAGCTTTTGAAAAACGTCGCGCTCTATTCCATCGCCGGCATCATGTACTGGGTGGTGGGGTACAGCCTGATGTATGTGGATGTGTCGAGCTATATCGGCACGTTTGCGCCCTATAGCTGGCCTGCTGCCGGCACGGCCAATGAGGGCGATTATTCCGTCGCCTCGGACTGGTTCTTCCAGATGGTCTTTGTGGCCACCGCCGCGTCCATCGTTTCGGGAACGCTGGCCGAGCGAATCAAGCTGTGGCCGTTTCTCATCTTCGTCGTGGTTCTGACCGGATTCATCTATCCGATCGCGGGTTCGTGGAAATGGGGTGCCGGCTGGCTCGACGCCATGGGCTTCCAGGATTTCGCCGGCTCCACGCTGGTTCACTCGGTGGGTGGTTGGGCGGCCCTTGCCGGAGCGCTCCTTCTAGGCGCACGCAACGGGAAGTTCGCATCTGACGGCAAGGTCACGCCCATTCCCGGCTCTAACATGGCCCTTGCAACGCTTGGCACTTTCATTCTCTGGCTCGGCTGGTTCGGCTTCAATGGTGCTTCGCAGCTCACCATGGGTACCAATGCCGATGCATCCGATATCAGCCGCATCTTCGCCAACACCAATCTGGCCGCTGCTGCAGGTGTCGTCGCCGCGCTGATCCTCACGCAGATCCTCTACAAGAAGGTCGATATCACCTTCGTGCTCAATGGCGCGCTGGCCGGTCTGGTGTCGATTACTGCTGAACCGCTCACGCCCAGCCCGTTCATGGCCATCGTCATTGGTGCCATTGGCGGTGTCATCGTGGTGCTCACCGTGCCGCTGCTCGACAAGCTGAAGATCGACGATGTTGTCGGTGCTATCCCGGTTCACCTGATTGCAGGTATCTGGGGAACGCTCGCCGTTCCGCTCACCAACAGCGGTGCCAGCTTCGGTGTCCAGATTGTCGGCATCGTTGCCTATGGTGTCTTCACCTTTGTCGTGTCCTTCGTGGTCTGGATGATCCTCAAGGCCACCATGGGACTGCGCGTGAGCCCAGAAGACGAGATGAGTGGTCTGGACGTGGCCGAGGTGGGTGTCGAAGCCTATCCCGAATTCATGCCCATGCATGGGCGCTGAACGCGCAAACACTTGCCTGACAATCGGCCCTCGGGCCGGTTGCCTTCCTGAAAGGGCCCGGTTCGCCGGGCCCTTTTTTAATGATCTGAGAAATTGCAACGCACCCCTCCATGGTTAATGCCGTCTTAACCATCCGCTCGCTAGGGTCTGAAACGAGTCATCACGGCGCGTTTCGCGTCGAAAGCAACGCGCGAGCGGAGAATTGAGCGCATGAGTTCCGGGTCTTCGGCATTCTTGGCGATGGATGAAAACAGCTACGGTCTGCAGGCTTTCCTGCGCCGTCAGGCAGCGCGTGCAGGCGGCCTTGCGCTGCTGGCCTTCGTGGCGTTCGGCGTGGCGGCGCTCGCCACCTGGAACGTGGCCGATCCAAGCTTCAGCCATGCCACCGCCAATCCCGTCACCAATGCGATGGGATATCCCGGGGCGGTTTTCTCCGATCTTGCCATGCAGTTTTACGGCCTGGCGGCGCTGATCGGGCTCGTGCCGGCGGTATGCTGGGGCGTGCTCCTTCTGCTGGGCCGTCCGATTGATCGCGCTGTGAAGCGGGCTGGTGCATGGTTCCTGGGCGCGGTTTTGGCTGCAGGCATAGTCGGCGCGTTCGCGCCGCCACCCACCTGGCCTTTGCCCACGGGTCTTGGCGGCGTACTGGGTGACATGATCCTCTCCGTTCCTGCGAAATTTCTCGGCGCGTATCCGCGCGGCTTTGCGGGTTTCGTGATCGCTGCAATTCTTGGCCTGCCGGCGGGCTGGCTCCTTGCCTTCGGCGCCGGCTTGCTTTCACGTCCCTCAGCCGACGACTTTGCCGAGGAGCAAGACGACGACGCTGCCTTCGATGCTTTGGATGAAGATGATGAAAGCGGAGGTTCGGTCATCCTTGGCTATATGGCCCATTGGTGGTTGTCCTTCTGCGCATTTTTCCGACGCAACCTTGTCCGTGCCGGTCCACGCGATAGCCATCGGACGCGAGCGATCGATCTGGACGAGGATGAAGAGACGGGCTTCGACGATTTTGATATGGATGCCCGGGTTGAGCCGGACTTCAACGAGGCGCCTGCAGCCCCCCGCGCGCGCGTGGAACCCGAGTTTGACGCCCCGGTGCCGCAGCCTGTTGCCGCACCATCGCGGCAGGCAGTGTCCGCACCTGCGACGCAACGGGTTGAGAATCCTGCACCAAGGCCGGCGGAAGGTGCGCGTGTTCGCCGCGAGGCACAGCCCTCCTTCCTCGACAGTGGAACTTTTGAACTTCCAGAACTCCATCTGCTTGCGGAACCAAAAACCTCGACAAAGGACCCTTCGCTTTCCCGGGATGCGCTGGAGCAGAATGCCCGCCTTCTCGAAGGCGTTCTGGAGGATTTCGGCGTCAAGGGCGAGATCATCCATGTGCGTCCCGGCCCGGTGGTCACACTCTATGAGCTGGAGCCTGCGCCCGGCATCAAATCGTCGCGCGTCATCGGCCTCGCAGACGATATTGCCCGGTCCATGAGTGCCATAGCGGCCCGCGTGGCCGTGGTGCCCGGCCGCAACGCCATCGGCATCGAACTGCCGAATTCTACGCGCGAAACCGTTTATCTGCGCGAGCTTCTGGCAAGCCGCGACTTCGAGGCGAGCAAGGCCAAACTGGCGCTTTCGCTGGGCAAGACCATCAATGGCGAAGCCGTAATCGCCGACCTTGCCAAGATGCCTCACCTTCTGGTGGCCGGTACCACCGGTTCGGGCAAGTCGGTCGCCATCAACACCATGATCCTGTCGCTGCTCTACCGCATGACGCCCGAGCAGTGCCGCCTGATCATGATCGATCCGAAGATGCTGGAACTGTCCATCTATGACGGCATCCCGCATCTCCTGACCCCGGTTGTGACCGACCCCAAGAAAGCGGTCGTCGCGCTCAAATGGACCGTGCGGGAGATGGAAGACCGCTACCGCAAGATGTCCAAGGTCGGTGTGCGCAACATCGAGGGCTTCAACCAGCGTGTCGTTGCCGCCAAGAAGAAGGGCGAGACGATAAAGCGCACCGTCCAGACCGGCTTCGACCGCGAGACGGGCGAGGCGATCTACGAGAGCGAGGATCTGGATCTCGAGCCGATGCCCTTCATCGTCGTCATCATCGATGAGATGGCCGACCTGATGATGGTCGCCGGCAAGGATATCGAAGGCGCGGTGCAGCGACTGGCGCAGATGGCGCGTGCTGCCGGCATCCATGTGATCATGGCCACGCAGCGTCCTTCGGTGGATGTCATCACCGGCACGATCAAGGCCAACTTCCCGACGCGCATCTCCTTCCAGGTGACGTCGAAGATCGACAGCCGCACCATTCTCGGAGAGCAGGGGGCGGAGCAGCTTCTGGGCATGGGCGACATGCTTTACATGGCTGGCGGCGGGCGCATACAGCGCGTCCACGGTCCGTTTGTTTCCGATGGCGAGGTGGAAAGCATCGTCAATCATCTGAAGATGCAGGGCGTGCCGGACTATCTCGACGCTGTCACCGAGGATGACGATGAGGAGGATGGCGGCTCAGCTGGCGGCGGCGGAGGATCCGGAGGCGGCAATCTGGGCGATTCTGCCGATCCCTACGATCAGGCGGTCGCTGTGGTTCTGCGCGACGGAAAGGCGTCCACCAGCTATATCCAGCGCCGTCTCGGCATCGGCTACAACCGCGCCGCGTCAATCATTGAACGCATGGAGGAAGAGGGCATTGTCGGCCCTGCCAATCACGCCGGCAAGCGCGAGATTCTCGTGCCCACGGAGCAGGATGAGGTCTGATGAGGCCGGGCATCGGAACCGGCTTCGGTATCGGCCGTTAACCTGCAGCCAAATTTCGGCCCTACTGGTTGGTTATCCGGGAGGGCAAATGTGGAGATCGAACACGATGAATTTTGGGGTAACCGACTTTCTGGCCCGGCGACTCGCGATCGCGGCGATGGCTTTGACGGCGTTCTGCGTTGTGCCTCTGGCAGCGCAGGCTGCACAGAGTGCCGACCAGATTGCGGCGCATTTTTCCAGCGTTCGCACCATGATGGGCGAATTTGTGCAATTCGGCCCGCGGGGTGAGCAGACCGGCGGCAAGTTCTATATCGAACGTCCGGGCAAGATCCGCTTTGACTATGAAGAGCCGTCAGGCTTCCGTGTAACGTCCGACGGAAGTTCGGTCGTCATCATGAACAAGAAGCTCAATACGGCGGATCTTTACCCGCTCTCGAAAACACCGTTGAAGCTGCTTCTTGACGAACGCATCGATCTTTCGGGCGACAAGGTTCAGACCGTACGTGAGGACAATGATCTGACAACGATCAAGATGTCCGACAAGTCCGTTTTCGGAGATTCGACCATCACGATGATGTTCGATACGAATTCATACGACCTGCGCCAGTGGACCATTACCGATGCACAGGGCAAGGACACGACGGTGATGATTTTCAACGTTCAGCAGGGCGTCACCTTCGACCCGAGTGTGTTCAAGATCGACTACCGTCGGGTCGACGCGATGAGCCGCAACAAGCGTTGATACCGACGCATTGAGATCTGGCCGGCCTGTGGACAGTCCGGCCTTTTCTTTTCCGGCAGGCCGATTTGCTTGTCATTCTTTCCTGTTCCGGGCAGGTTTGCGCTTCCTGCAAGCTTTCTAGCCCGGACTGCCTTCATGCCCTTCACCATCGCCACCTGGAACATCAATTCCGTGCGGCTGCGCATGCCGCTCGTCGAGCAGTTTCTGGAACGGTACAGCCCGGACGTCCTTTGCCTTCAGGAAACCAAATGTGCCGATGACCAGTTCCCCGCCGCCGCTTTCCGGAAGGCTGGATATGAGCACATGGCGATCCATGGTCAGAAGGGTTATCACGGTGTCGCCACGATCGCGCGCCGCCCTCTCAAACTCGTCGAAAAGCGCGCATTTTGCGGGATGGGCGATAGCCGACACATTTCCGTATCCCTTGATACGGGCGCGGGGCGCTCCGTCCTTCTGCATAATTTCTACGTGCCTGCCGGTGGCGACGAGCCGGATCCGGAGATCAATCCGAAGTTTCGCCACAAGCTTGACTTTCTTGCAGAAATGCATGCGCTGCGCGCTGAAGAAAGCGACAATTCGGGGAGCATTCTCGTCGGCGACCTCAATATCGCGCCGCTCGAAACCGATGTCTGGTCACACAAGCAGCTTCTCAAAGTCGTCAGCCACACACCGGTCGAGACCGAAGGGCTGGAAAGGCTGCGGAAGGAAGGCGGTTGGGTGGATCTGATGCGGCAGATTATTCCACCGGAAGAAAAAATCTTCACATGGTGGAGCTACCGCGCCAAGGACTGGGCGCTTTCTGATCGTGGACGCAGGCTCGACCATATCTGGTCGTCACCCAATCTTTCTCCGGCGTTGAACCGGATTGAAGTGTTGCGCGAGGCGCGTGGGTGGGACCGTCCATCGGACCATGTGCCTGTCATTGCAGGCTTTGACTTCGGCTGACCGTTTTTCAGGAATTTCACTGATTTTCAGCGAAAACGCCCTTTTTGGAGGAAAAAGGGCTGAAACGCGTTTGTTTCTACGGAAAAATCAATCGGCGAACCGGGCCGCGATTTGCTCCATTCGGGCGATCATGAGTTGCAGGTTATCGGCAATTCTCTCATGCAGACGGATTGCCGTTTCGGGAAACTCTTCAAGGATCCGATGAAAGCTTGAACGACTGATCCTCACAAGCCGCGTTTCGGTTTCCGCCATCGCGTTTGTCATACGGCGGCCTTCGGCGATCAGTGCGAACTCGCCCATCATGTCACCAGGGCCGAGCCGCTCGATAATCTGGCGTTCGCCATCCCGTTCGGTAAACAGCACAACGTTCCCGGAGGCGACGATAAAGGCGCAGTCGGCAGTTGCTCCTTCGGCATAGATTTCCCGTCCGGCGGAAAGCGTCATGCTTTCGGCGCCGAAGGCCATGAGGCGCAACTGTTCGCGCGTGAATCCTTCAAACAGACCCACGCCGGACAGAATGCGAATATCATCGTCCAGCGCCATTGACGTTGTCCCCGACCCGTTCCCGGCGATCCCCGAACGCCCTCATGGCGCAGTCTCACGGAACGAGCTTATAACCACCGCTTTCTGTCACAAGAATTTCAGCTTTGGAAGGATCGCGCTCGATCTTTTGCCGAAGACGGTAGACATGGGTCTCGAGTGTGTGGGTGGTAACGCCGGAATTGTAACCCCAGACTTCTTCCAGAAGGACGTCGCGTGTCACCACTTTCTGTTCGGCGCGATAGAGGTATTTGATGATCGCGGCTTCTTTTTCCGTCAGGCGAATCTTGCCGCCGCGTTCATCGATGAGGAGTTTCTGCGAGGGTTTGAACGTGTAGGGGCCAACGGCGAAGGTGGCATCCTCGCTCTGCTCGTGCTGGCGAAGCTGCGCGCGGATGCGGGCGAGAAGCACGGCGAATCGGAATGGCTTGGTCACATAGTCGTTGGCGCCGGCCTCAAGGCCAAGGATCGTGTCCGAATCGGTGTCCTGCGCCGTCAGCATGATGATCGGCGCGCGATAACCGCCCTTGCGCAAAAGCTTGACCGCTTCACGCCCATCCATATCCGGCAGGCCGACATCCATGATGAGCAGGTCGACAATCGCGTTGCGCGCAGACTGAATGCCTTTCGTCGCCGTGTCCTCCTGAAGAATGTCGAATTCCTCATAGAGCGACAGTTGCTCGACGAGTGTCGTCCTCAGGTCTTCGTCATCATCGACGATTAGGATGGTGCGTGACGTCATGGTTGTATCCACTATCCAGGAAAAAGGCTGCCGATTCAAATGGAATTGCAGTGTTGACCGTTCCCGCTTTATGCGGAACTTAACAGTGCGAGAACACCATGGCGAACATTTGTTCCAATCAATTTAACGTAAGCTGAGACGTGGGTTATCCTCAAGATGACGTGTGAAGCCGGCAAATCGATTGATCTGATCGAGGTGCGCCGCAGGCCGGGCAGGCCGACCGAGGGATTGATGGTGGTGGGGCCACTCGTCTTTCCATGCGCGCTGGGGCGTACAGGTACGACGATGCTCAAGCGCGAAGGGGACGGCGCCACTCCAATCGGAGATTTGCGGCTCCTGTCCGGCTATTTTCGTGGTGACAGAGCCCCTTCCGGCCCGCCCAGGAGCCGTTTTCCGCTGCGTCAGATCAAAGACGGAGATGGCTGGTGCGACGCGTCAGGCGATCGCAATTACAATCGCCCGGTCCGACTGCCCTATCGGGCCAGCCATGAACGCATGACGCGCGAAGATCGTCTCTACGATATCTGCATGGTGTC
Source organism: Nitratireductor sp. ATLC21 (assembly GCF_057196525.1). Lineage (NCBI taxonomy): Bacteria > Pseudomonadati > Pseudomonadota > Alphaproteobacteria > Hyphomicrobiales > Phyllobacteriaceae > Nitratireductor > Nitratireductor sp. ATLC21. The sequence continues at coordinate 430,691 of NZ_JBXUOU010000003.1, forward strand.
GGACTGGAACATGCGGCCGGCAATCCGCAATCGCGGCAGTGCGATTTTCTTTCATATTGCCAAGCCCGGTTTCCCGCCCACCGAGGGCTGCATAGCCGTATCGCCTCGCGCCATGGCACGCATTCTGCCGCTCATCGGCCCAACTACGCGAATCAGGGTGTATCGGTAGCCTTAATAGCGATGACCCTTTGCGGTCAGTCAGATGATGGTTGCCGAGCCATCGCATGATACTCCTCATTGGGATGCATATCGACGGCAGCGGCCATGCGGTTGGTCATGTTGAAGAAGCTGGCCACGGCGGCAATATCCCAGATGTCACGCTCGGAGAAGCCGGCAGCGCGGAGCGTCTCCCGATCCGTTTCCTCAATCTTTGCAGGGCTTTCTGTGAGTTTGACGGCGAAATCGAGCATTGCCTTTTGTCGCGGATCAAGTTTTGCGGCCCGATAATTCATGACCATGAGCTCGCCCAGTACCGGATCACCGGAAAGCTGGCGGACGGCCGCACCATGCGCAGTGAGGCAGTAGAAGCAATGGTTGATGCTGGAAACCGCAACGGCAATCATTTCGCGCTCAAGCTTCGTCAGACCCGAATCACCCAGCATCAGATCATTGTACATCTGCGTGAAGGCTCTGAGCTTGTTCTCATCGAACGCGTAGGCGCGCAGCACATTGGGCACCAGGCCAAGTTTCTCCTCGCATTTTTCGAAATAGGCTTGGGTTTCCTCGCTCAGTGCTTCGAGCGGAGGAAAATGCAGTGCAGTGACCGGTTTCGTCATGATGCAGACACCCTTTCGATAGGAATAGGTTGTATTCAGCCTGCACGGTGGAATGACGGGTCGTCAAACCGCTTTTGTCTGAATACGATGGGCCAGTTTGGTCAACCAACAGGGATTTTCGGCATGGTAGCCAAAGCAAAGACCTCCAAGACCGCGAAAAAGGGCGGACCGATGGGCAAGGTCCTGCATGAGATCATCAGCGCGCGGACGCCGGCGGAGGATCTTCGCCCCTATGACGAGGCAGCGCTGCTGCGCACGGCCGAGGATGCTGTCGCCGCCATCAAGGCTCACAAGCCGGGAACCAGCGTCGTGCGGATAGACAATGTTGCGGGGATCGAACGGCTTGGCCGCCCGGTCAGCGTGCTGACGGTCGTGAATGACAACATGCCGTTTCTGTTCGATTCGGTGCTGGGAGAACTCAGCGATTTCGGTGCTGAAGCGACACTCGTCGCGCATCCGGTTCTCGTGGTGCGTTACGGCAAGAAAGGCGTGGAAGAGATTGTCGGCGACGCAGCCGGCACAAAACCCGCTGCCGGTGAGGACAAGATCAGCCTCATTCACGTCCATCTTCCCCGATTGTCCGACGACCAATGCAAGGAGTTGGAAACGCGTCTCAACGCAACTTTGGCGCAGGTCCGTGCGGCAGTGGTCGACTGGAAGCCGATGCTTGCACGGCTCGACCAGCAGATCACCGAATTGCGCTATGCCCCCGTGCCGCTGGACAAGGATGCTGTTTCAGAAGCAATCGCCTTTCTGGAATGGTTGCGCGACCACAATTTCACATTCCTCGGCATGCGCGAGTTTCGGTATTCGGGAGGCGAGGAGAACGGGACGCTGGAACGTGCCAACAAGAAGGGGCTGGGCATTCTGGCCGATCCGGACGTTCTCGTTCTGCGCCGCGGCAAGGAGGCGGTTTCGACCACTCCGGAGATTCGCGCCTTTCTCCATGGTCCCGATCCGTTCATCGTGACCAAGGCCAATGCCAAATCGGTTGTCCATCGCCGCGCCTATCTCGACTATATCGGCGTCAAGACCTTTGACGACAAAGGAAAACTGACCGGCGAGCTGCGCATTGTCGGCCTGTTCACCTCCACGGCCTACACGCGATCAGTGATGAAGATCCCGTATCTGCGGTCGAAGGCGGAGGCTGTTATCGCCAAGTCCGGATTTGCGTCGACCGACCATTCGGGCAAGGCGCTGATCAACGTTCTGGAATCCTATCCCCGCGACGAGCTTTTCCAGATCGGTCTGCCGATCCTGCGCAAGCATGCGGAAGCGATACTGGCTCTTGGCGAGCGTCCGCGGGTGCGGGCCCTGTATCGCATCGATCAGTTTGACCGGTTCGTTTCGGTGATCGTCTTCGTGCCGCGGGACCGGTACGATTCCCAGGTGCGCATCGAGATCGGCAACTACCTCAAGACCGTCTTCAAGGGACGCGTCTCAGCCTATTATCCGGCGTTCCCTGAAGGGACACTGGCGCGTGTCCATTTCATCATTGGACGTTCCGGCGGCAAGACACCCCGCATCGATACGGAGACGCTCGAGGCGGGCATTCGCAAGATCGTGCGAACCTGGGACGATGCCCTGCAGGAAGCGCTGGAAGAAACCGGTGCAGACCGCAGGCTCGCAGCCGTTGCCGCGGCGTTTCCCGAGAGCTACCGCAACGGTTTTTCCGCCGAAACGGCACTCATCGATGCCGCGCGCATGGCCAAGCTCTCCGAGTCCAATCGGATCGCCATCGATTTTCACAGGCATGACGATCAGGATGAAACGCAGGCAGCGCTGAAGATCTACCATTACGGTACCCCGGTTCCGTTGACGGAGCGTGTTCCGCTGCTCGAGAACATGGGCTTCCGTGTCATCTCCGAGCGTACCTTCGAAGTCGGCGATGCAGATGACGAAGAGAGCGCCCAGATTTTCATCCATGACATGGAGCTGGAAAATGCGTTCGATGGACCGATAGACCTTTCTGACAACGGTGCGCTGTTCGAAGAACTGTTTCTTTCTGTCTGGCGCAAAGAGCATGACGACGACCGGCTTAACGCATTGGCTCAGAGAGCCCGCCTGCGCGTTGACGAGATCGCTATTCTGCGCGCCTACAGCCGCTTCCTGCATCAGGCGAGCATTCCGCAGAGCCAGGATTTCATCGCCGCGACGATGAATCGCTATCCGCATATCGCGCGAAAGCTGTTTGAACTGTTCGTACTGCGCTTCGATCCCGCGAAGGCGGGAAAACCCAAAGCACGCGACGAGGCAATGGCGCTGAAGAGCGCGATCGAGGCGGATCTCGATGCGGTGCCCAACCTCGATGATGACACGATCATCCGGCGCTTCCTCAACCTGATCGAGGCGACGCTGCGCACCAATCATTATCGGCCAAAAGCCGATGAGACTGTCCGGTCACTGGCGCTGAAATTCGATTCTCGCGCCATCACGGGCCTGCCCCAGCCGCGGCCGTGGCGCGAGATTTTCGTCTACGGGCCAGAGGTGGAAGGTGTTCACCTCAGATTTGGTCCGGTCGCGCGCGGCGGCCTGCGCTGGTCTGACCGGGCGCAGGACTATCGCACCGAGGTGCTGGGCCTGGTGAAGGCGCAGCAGGTGAAGAATGCGGTGATCGTGCCGGTGGGCGCGAAGGGCGGTTTCTACCCGCGCCGCCTGCCGGAGAATGGCAGCCGCCAGGAGGTGTTCGAGGCAGGACGCGCGGCCTACATCAACTTCATCTCCAGTCTTTTGTCGCTGACCGACAATCTGGATGGCGACAAGGTCATTCCGCCAGAAGGCGTGGTGCGCCACGATGGCAATGACCCGTATTTCGTGGTGGCTGCCGACAAGGGAACGGCGACCTTCTCCGACACCGCCAACGCGATCAGCCAGGCGCATGATTTCTGGCTGGATGACGCTTTCGCCTCCGGCGGCTCGGCAGGCTATGACCACAAGAAGATGGGCATCACCGCACGGGGCGCGTGGGAAGCGGTGAAGCGGCATTTCCGCGAGATGAACCGCGATATCCAGTCGGAGCGTTTCACGGCTGTGGGTGTGGGAGACATGTCGGGTGACGTCTTCGGCAACGGCATGCTGCTTTCTACCTGCACGAAGGTGGTGGCCGCTTTCGACCACCGTGACATCTTCATCGATCCGGATCCCGATCCAGCGGTCTCCTATGCCGAGCGCAAGCGTCTCTTCGACATGGGGCGCTCGAGCTGGCAGGATTACGACACGAGCAAGCTTTCCAAGGGCGGCATCATCGTCTCGCGGGCCCAGAAGTCGATCACGCTCAGCAAGGCGGCAGCAGACGCCATCGGGCTCGACAAGACGACCGCCTCGCCGACCGAGATCATGACCGCGATCCTTAAGGCACCGGTGGATCTCCTCTGGTTCGGTGGTATCGGCACCTATGTGCGCTCACACACGGAAAGCAATCAGGAGGTGGGCGACCGGGCCAATGACGCGATCCGCGTGACCGCGCGCGAAGTGGGCGCCAAGGTGATTGGCGAAGGCGCCAATCTGGGCATGACGCAACTTGCACGCATCGAGTTTGGCCTGCATGGCGGACGCTGCAACTCCGACGCCATCGACAACTCTGCCGGCGTGAACTCTTCCGACGTTGAGGTGAACATCAAGATCGCGCTGGCGGCGGCGATGCGCTCTGGCGCGCTGGAACGGCCGGCACGTGACAAGCTGCTCGCCGAGATGACGGACGAAGTCGCCGAGCTGGTTCTTGCCAACAACTATCAGCAGACGCTGGCGATCTCGCAGGTTCAGAAGCGTGGCATGCCGGAAATGCCGCACCAGGCGCGGATGATGACCCTGTTCGAACAGCGCGGTCTGCTCGACCGGTCGGTGGAGTTTTTGCCGGGGCCGCAGGAGCTGGCGGATCGGGAAAGCCGGGGCGAGCCGCTGACGCGTGCGGAAGTGGGCGTGCTGCTTGCCTATGCGAAGATCGTGCTTTTCGACGAGATTGTCGCCAGCAAGGTGCCGGACGCGCCCCATCTGGAAGAAGATCTTTTTGCCTATTTCCCAAGCCGCATGGCGAAGAAATACGAGAGCGAGATCCGGTCCCATCGATTGAAGCGCGAGATCATCGCCACGGAACTGGCCAATGACGTGATCAACCGCGGCGGACCGAGCTTTGTCACGCGGCTACAGGATCTGACGGGCCGGCCGGCAGCCGACATCGTTGCCGCCTTTGCCGTGGTGCGCGAAGGGTTTGAGCTGCGGAAAATCTACAGGGCCATCGATGCGCTGGACAACAAGATCGACGGCATGGCGCAGCTTGATCTCTATCAGATCGTCTGGCGGCTGATCTATTCGGCGACGTCCTGGCAGCTCAAGAACGACAGCGACAAGGAAACCGTCGGCGCGCGCATCGATCGGCTGCGGGCCGCGCGCAAGGCGCTGGAGGGCAAGCTCATGCCGATGCTGCCGGCTTTCATGCGCGAGCGCCTGGAAAACCGCCGTGGGCAGCTCGTGGCGCTTGGCGCGCCGGAGGATCTGGCGAAGAAGCTTGCGTTCCTTTCGGTCGCGGAGATGGTGCCCGATATCGAACTGGTGGCTGAAAAGGCCGGTGCGCCGCTGGAGAAGGCCGCCAAGGCGTTCTTCGGCATCACCGATGCGTTTCGCATCGGGCGTATCGAGGATGCGGCGCACACGATCGTGCCTTCTGACTATTATGACGGGCTGGCGCTTTTCCGCGCGACCGACATGATCAGCGCCGCGCGGCGCGGGATGACGATCGCCGCGCTTTCCGACTATGGCAAGGAGGAGGATCCGGCGGAAAAATGGGTCGAGGCTGGTGGGGAGCACGTGGTGCGCGTGCGCGACAGGCTGCAGTCTCTCGTGGAGGGCGGCGAGATCAGCGTTTCGCGCCTCACCGTGGCTTCGGGTCTGATGAGCGATCTGAGTGTCTGATCTTGCCGGGGCGCCGGAAGACGCCGGGATGAACATGCCGCCGGCGGAGCACGGAACCGTGCCCCGCCGGGGCATCTGGGGCTGGATGCTCTTCGACTGGGCGCAACAGCCCTTTCACACGCTCATCATCACCTTTGTCTTCGCGCCCTATTTCGCCTCCGCCGTCGCGCCCGATGCGGCGCGGGGGCAGGAACTCTGGGGGCTCGCCACGGGCATTGGCGGGCTCGCCATCGCGCTTTCCTCGCCGGTTCTGGGGGCGATTGCCGATGCGACGGGGCCACGAAAGCCGTGGATCTTCGTGTTCTCGGTGATCGGGGTTCTGGCCTGCGCCTCGCTTTGGTTTGCTGCGCCGGGGGGCGGGCATATGGGGCTGGTTCTGCTTGCCGTGGCGCTCGCCGTGTTCGGCATGGAGTTCGCTGCCGTTTTCAACAACGCGATGATGCCTGATCTCGTGCCGCGCGCGGAGCTGGGGCGGCTTTCGGGCTCGGCCTGGGGACTGGGTTATGTAGGCGGGCTCCTGTCGCTGGTGCTTGTGCTCGGCTTCATGGCGGCACAGCCCGATACGGGCCGCACGCTTCTGGGGCTGGAGCCGATCTTCGGGCTCGATGCGGCGGCGCGTGAGGGCGACCGGGCGGCGGGGCCGCTGACAGGCTTATGGTATGCGCTGTTCGTGTTGCCGATGTTCCTCTTCACGCCCGATGCGCCGCGCCGCAGGGCGGCGACGGGGGCGATCCGCGAAGGGCTTGGCCGGTTGGGCGCTACGCTGAAACGTCTGCCTGGCGAGCGCAGCTATTTCAGTTTTTTGCTCTCGTCCATGTTCTACCGCGATGCGCTCAACGCGCTTTATGCCTTTGGCGGCATCTATGCGGCGGGGGTGCTTTCCTGGTCGATCACGCAGATCGGGCTGTTCGGGATTCTGGCCAATGTCACCGGTGCGCTGGGCGCGTGGCTCGGGGGGCGGATGGACAGGCGCTTCGGGCCGAAGCTGGTGGTGAGCGTGTCCATCGTGGTGCTGACCATGTGCGCGCTTCTGGTGATTTCCACCACGCGTGAGGAGCTTCTTTTCATGCCGATCAGCGGGGCTGGAGCAAGCAGCCTGCCCGACATCGCCTTCTTCGTGGCGGGGGCCTTCATCGGCGCTGCGGGCGGTTCGATCCAGGCCGCCTCGCGCACGCTGCTGGTGGATCAGGTTTCGCGCGAACGGGTGACGGAAGCCTTCGGGCTCTACGCGCTTTCCGGCAAGGCGACGACCTTTATCGGGCCGTTCGCCATCGCCATTGCTACCGGGTATTTCGCTTCGGAAGCCTTTGGTTTCTCGGTCGAGGACGCGCAGCGGCTTGGCGTGACGCCGATCCTCGTTCTGTTCCTCATCGGGCTGGTGCTTCTGCCCTTCGTGAAGAGCAGGCATCAGGAGGCGGGCGCCTCCTGATCCTTTGCGGTCAGTGCTCTAGTGACGGAAGTGGCGCATGCCGGTCATGACCATGGCGATGCCGTGTTCGTCGGCGGCGGCGATGACCTCGTCGTCGCGCATGGAACCGCCCGGCTGAATGACGGCGGTGGCGCCGGCTTCCACGGCGGAGAGAAGCCCGTCGGCGAAGGGGAAGAAGGCGTCGGAGGCGACGACCGAACCCTTGGTCAGCGGCTCGGCATTGCCGGCAGCCTGTGCCGCGTCCTCGGCTTTGCGGGCGGCGATGCGGGCGGAATCGACACGGCTCATCTGGCCGGCACCGACTCCCACGGTCGCGCCGTCGCGGACATAGACGATGGCGTTCGATTTCACGTGTTTGGCGACGCGGAAGGCGAAGACGAGATCGGCCATTTCCTTCTCGCTCGGCGCGCGTTTTGTCACGACCCTGAGGTCAAGATCGTCGACCACGCCATTGTCGCGCGACTGGACCAGCAGGCCGCCGGCAACGGTCTTGACGGCAAGGCCGGGTGCGCGCGGGTCGGCAAGCCCGCCGGTGACGAGCAGGCGCAGGTTCTTCTTGGCGGCAACGATGGCGCGGGCCTCTTCGCTCGCGTCGGGCGCGATGATGACCTCGGTGAAGATCTTGACGATCTCGGTGGCCGCTTCCGCGTCGAGCGGGCGGTTGAGCGCCACGATGCCGCCGAAGGCGGAGACGGGGTCGCAGGCGAGCGCCTTCTCATAGGCCTCGCGCAGCGTCGCGCCCTCGGCCACGCCACACGGATTGGCATGCTTGATGATGGCGACGGCGGCGGAGCGCTCCGGCGAAAATTCGGAGACGAGCTCGAAGGCGGCGTCCGTGTCGTTGATGTTGTTGTAGGAGAGCTGTTTGCCCTGAAGCTGGGTCGCGGTGGCGACGCCGGGGCGGCTATCACCGGTGACGTAGAAGCCTGCCTTCTGGTGCGGGTTCTCGCCGTAACGCATCACTTCCTTGAGCCTGCCGCCGACGGCGCGGAAATCCGGCGCCTCGACCTCGAGCGTTTCAGCGAACCAGCCGGAGATGGCCGCGTCATAGGCTGCGGTGCGGGCGAAGGCCTTGGCGGCGAGTTCCTGACGCAGGCGGTAGGGCAGGGCGCCATCATTCTCGGCAAGCGCCTCGAGAATGCGGGCGTAGTCGGCGGGTTCGGTTACGACGGCCACATAGGCGTGGTTCTTGGCTGCCGCGCGCAGCATGGCCGGACCGCCAATGTCGATGTTCTCGACCGTGGTTGCATAATCGCCACCGCCGAAACGCACCTCTTCGAACGGATAGAGATTGATCACGAGAAGATCGATGGGCGCGATGTCGTGCTCTTTCATCGCGCCGGCATGGTCGGCATCGTCACGAATGCCGAGCAGGCCGCCATGAACACCCGGATGCAGCGTCTTCACGCGCCCGTCCATGATCTCGGGAAAGCCGGTCAGCTCTGAGACGTCGCGCACGGGGATACCCTCACCGGAGAGCGTCTTGGAGGTGCCGCCGGTGGAGACGATCTCGACATTGCGGTCCGAAAGCGCGCGGGCGAAATCGACGATGCCGCTCTTGTCGGAGACCGACAGAAGCGCACGGCGGACGGGAACAAGATCGGGTGCGGGAATATTCTTGGCGGCAACGGACATACGAGGCGGCTCCGGCTTCGGGGAAGAATGTGGGGGACGTACCGGCAGGCGGAGCTCAAATCAAGCTTGGCGGCAGGCGATTGGCTATTTTGGCTCATTATCGGCTTGCATCGGCTGTGCAAAAGAGCATTGGTGCTCGGCATGAGCGAAAAACCTGAGATCCTCTATGCCAGTGAGCCAGACCTTGAGGCCCGCGCGTTCGGACAGGTGCTGCAGGAGTCAGGGCTTGGCGCGATCCGACCCATTGACGATGAAGCGCGACTTCAGCGCATGATCGCGGGTGCCGGGCTCATCGTGACTGCGCGGCGAAACATAAATGAAAAGCCGCTCGTGGGCGTCGCCCGTTGTGTCACAGATTTTTCGTGGTGTGCCTATCTCTCCGATCTTGCCGTGTCTTCAAAAGCGCAGGGGCTGGGAATTGGCCTCGGTATGATCAATGAGACGCGGCGACTGCTTGGGCCGGAGGTTGCCCTGATCCTAGCATCTGTGCCTGAGGCTGCGGGCTTCTATGAACGCATCGGGATGGAACGGATCGATGATGCATTCTGGTTTCGCCGCGAGCGTTGAAGAGGCACCAGTCAGACCGAAGGGTGTATGCGGCATGCAATAAGGTCAGGAAGCGGAGTACTCGACAATGGCGGACGCCTGTGGCAATCAATGTCTGGCTTTCGGCGGGCGATATAAAAATTTTGCGGCAATACTAGCATTTTTCCGCATATTTTATTGACTATTCACCATTCTTCTGCAAATTATCCTGAAATTGGATTTGCGGAAGAATTGCCATGGATCAGATCGACCATAAAATCGTGACCCTGTTGGCGGAGGATGCCCGCCGCTCTCTGGCTGATATTGGTGGTGTGGTGGGGCTGTCAGCTTCGGCGGTCAATGAGCGCATTCGCCGGCTTTCGGCAAGCGGTGTTATCCGGCGTTTCACGGTGGATGCCGATCCGGCGGCGCTGGGCTGCCCGGTGCTTGTTTTCATCTGGGTATCACTGGTTCAGAACGTCAATGAAGAGGCGTTTCGCGTTTTTGCGGCTGCCCACAAGGCGGTAGAGGAATGCCACCATGTGACTGGCCCGTGGTCCTATCTCATCAAGGCGCGCGTGCCTTCACTCTCCGATGTGGAAAGCGTTCTCGAAGACATGAAGAAGCATGGTTTTCTGGCCCGCAGCGAGTCTGTCGTGGCCCTTTCGACGGTGGAGCCGGGATCTTTCGCGCCGGTTGAAAAGGGCTGACAAAGTGGATGCGCTGCTGTTCGGCAAGAGCGTGTTGCTTGGGCTGGCTGTCGCGGCGCCGCTTGGGCCCATCGGGGCATTGTGTGTGAACAGAACGCTTGAGCATGGCCTGTGGGCCGGCATTGCCGGCGGTCTGGGCACGGCCCTTGCAGATGCTCTCTATGCGGCGCTGGCGGCGGTCGGATTTGCGGCGTTTGCGGCAGCGCTAGCGATGGTCGATGCGCCGCTCAAGCTTGCCGGAGGCCTGTTTCTGGCATGGCTCGGCTGGAAAAGTTTTTCGGCACTACCGCCGCGGGCCGCTGCCAGGGCCCGGGCAAGCGATCTCTTCGGAACCGCCGTTGCCACCTTTTTCCTGACAATCACCAATCCGATGACCATTCTCGCCTTTGCGGCGATGTTTGCCGGTCTCGGGCTGGCGGATTCTCCACGCTCTAGCGATGCGGTGGCCGTGGTGACGGGCGTTTTTCTCGGCTCGCTTCTGTGGTGGTTTATCCTGAGTGGCGGCGTGGCGCTGGCGCGCGCGCGGCTGCCTGAAAGTCTGTCGCTTTGGGTATCGCGCATATCGGGAACGATCCTGTTTGCCTTTGCCGCTCTTGCGATCGGTTCGGCGTTACACGGCTATTCGTGAGCGGCGATCTTGGCGTTCCATTCGCGCGGCGTTGTTCCGGTGATGCGTCGGAACTCGCGGTTGAAATTGGATTTGGTGTTGAAACCGCTTGAGAGCATGGCTTCGGTGACATTGGCGCCATCTTCCAGTGCGCGGCAGGCGTGATGAATGCGATGCCGGTTGATGTAGCGAGAGACGTTTTCGCCACTGACCAGATTGATGGCGGAGGAGAGTTGTTTGACCGGTACGTGCAATCGTCGGGCGAGCCGCGCGAGCGTTAGGGACGGATCAAGATAAGGCCTGTCGGTCTGAAGGAGCGCATCGAGCCGCTGGACGAGATGGGCATCTTCCTCGCTGGGGTGGGGACTCTGTGGGGGAGACTCCGCCTCTGTCTCACCCATGGCATTGGGTGAAATGCTGAGCAATCCGATGGCAAGCAGTGCGGCCGACGAAAAGACGCTGACAATGACTGGCGGCAGCCCGGTCTGGCCGGTCATGATGGCGAGCGCAATGAGTGCGTCGCTGAGCGCCGACAGGATGAGGGCGAGGCCGATGCCACCCCAGATTCGGGCCGGCAGGCGTCCGGCCTCAAGCCGTGCCAGAGGCAGATCATCGTCGCTGCGGTGCAGCTTCACCAGAATGGCGAGACCATAGAGAACGAAGATGGCCGGGACCACCGTATCGAGCGTACCCGGCGCGAAGACGACGCAGAAAGCTGCAAAGGCAGGTGCTGCAAGGTGCACGAGATCGCGAGGCAATGAGAATGGGCGGAACGAGGCCGTCTGGAAAGCGAGCCATGACAGTGGCGGCACGAATGTGGCTGTGATGGGCTGAAGGGGCAGAAGTGCGCTGATGCCATAATATTGGCGCAGCGAAACGATGAGGCTTTGCAGCGCGCAGGCGGCAAGCACTGCCATCAGAAACGGTGGGCGCTCGCTGGAGAAGGCGATCCGGATCAGTAGCCCTGCGAGCACGAGGGCGACGATCATTGGAATGGGCAGAGCCAGCATGGGTGGAGCCTGCGCGTTGCTGCAAAGGCTCGCCTTGTGACATTGCACCGGGCCGGTGGCAATGTTTGCCGAAGCCCTGGTGCGTCTAGCGGGGTGAACGCCAGATCAAGCCTTATGCATCGGCACAGGGAGCAGAGTATCCCGAGATGTCGGCGCAGTGCGTGGTTCGACAGGCTCACCATGAGGAGCGTGGGCTCCGGTAGAAGCCTTTCGGTGATCAGCCAGACCACTCCCTTATGGTGAACCTGTCGTAGCGTGCAGCGGGCCGTGGTTGGGAAGCTGTTGGGTTCCGCATATCGCGGCGTCCGGTTCGAGGTGGATCGCCTGGTTCTAAAACCGGTTTCAGGTCGCGGGCAGAAGACGGATTGAGCAGTTTGGCGTCATCCAGATGAAAGGATGACGGATATGAAAAAACTGCTCTCTGCTTTTCTCATCGGCATGGGCCTGACGGGCGCAGCCATGGCTGGTCCCTATGCCGGATATGACCGGTTGACGGTGAAGGCGGATCACCGCCCATCGGTTCTGGCGGCCTCGGTGTGGTATCCAGCAGGTAAGGCGACCTATCGCGGCCTGGTGGGCGACAATGCTGTTTTTCAGGGCTCTTCGGCCTATGTCGGTGCCGCGGTGGCGGAGGGGCGTTTTCCGCTCTTCGTGCTCTCGCATGGCTCTGGCGGCAACATGGATGCCATCTCCTGGCTTTCCTCGGCGCTGGCGATGCGCGGCGCGATGGTGCTGGCGGTCAACCATCCCGGCAGCACGTCGGGCGATTCTTCTCCGCGTCGTTCACTGCGGCTCGATGAGCGGGCCGCCGATTTGAGCGCTGCACTCGACGCGCTGCTCGATGAGCCTGCGTTTGCCGATCACGTGGATCGTTCGCGCATTGCCGCGCTTGGCTTTTCGCTCGGTGGCGCCACGGCGCTGAACCTTGCCGGGCTGCGCTTCGACCGGGGAGCTTATGCGGACTATTGCGCGACAATGGGTGAGGATGGTCAGGACTGTGTGTTCTTCGCCAAGGGAGGCGTTGACTTCGCGGCGCTTCCGGAAGGGTTCGCCACCGATATGCGCGATGAGCGGATTCTGCAGGCCATCGCCATCGACCCCGGCATGACCTATGCGGCGACACCTGAGAGTGTTGGCAGAATGAAGATGCCGGTGTTGCTCATCAATCTCGGCCGGACGCATCTGTTCGAGGCGGCCGATGTGGGGCCGGGCGGGAGCAACCTCGCTGCAAGATTGCCCTCGGCGCTGCTGAAGACGATTGCACCGGCGCATCACTTCACCTTCCTTGCGGAGTGCAAGCCGGAAGGGGCAGCGATGCTCGCCGCGGAAAAGGACGACCCGGTATGCGACGATCCCGAAGGGACCGATCGGGCGGCCGTTCACAAGGCGATTGTCGAGGAGATCGCGGCGTTTGCCGGGCTTTGATCTGGCCTGATCATGTGGGGTTTTGAGCAGGCTTTGCTGCATTGACGTGGTGCGTGGTTCGACAAGCTCACCATGAGGGGCGGGGATGCAGCTTCAAGGGTGCTGTGGACTGGGTCGAAGATCCGAGGAACGGGTTTGCCAGCCACCACCACCCTCATGGTGAGCTTGTCGAACCACGCACCACGCCCAATCTGGGCCGATCTAGCCGTTGCCGTTTATGGCATGCGTCCTGCGGAGCCGCCAACGGATTTCCGGATGTTCGGAAGCCGTCGTGTAGAGCACGATCTGGCGGCTCCTGCGGGGGCCGCCAAGGCCGGCGAAGAAGATCGATTCTTCAACCACCGGAACAATGCCTTCAACGGTGAAGAGCCAGGTGTCGGTGGCCTCACCGGCGAGGATGTGGCGTCCTTCCGGATCCCGGAAAACGTCAATATCAGGGTGGATATGAAAACGCACGGCCACCGCATCATTGCCGATTGCCGTCGAAGCAGAACCATCGGGCCTGACCACGCGATCCACGCCTTCGAGCAGGGCCCCTTCCTCCGACAAGGAGAGGGCGCGTTCATGGATGAGCCCGAAACGTGAGACATAGCCATTGTGACTGGCAGTGAAGCGCTGGATACCGGCCCCGTCGTCGCGCCGGCACTCGACCCTGCGTGGTCCGCCGATCAGCGGAGTGCCGATCAGATCGCTCCATTTCGGTGAAAGGCTGAAGCGTGCCTGTGATGTGTCGTTGATTGTGATTGTGGAGTGCGCGGCCGTGGTGCGCGCCAGGGGGCGGTAGCTGTCGTCGCCGTAATTGTCGATGCCACTGTTGACCACGAACTGATGGCGGCCGGACGACATTTCAAACGACAGGCAGCCCGCATGGGCGAAATGGGAAAGATCGGCAGGAGGCGGTGCCGCCGTATCGGCGATGATGGTGGTGGCACCCAGCGCCAGACGCTCATAGCCTGAATGCGGCGCATGTAGAAGCGGTGCGCCTCCGGTATCATCGTAGCGCAGGATGGCGGCGACACTGTCGTGCTGGGTGATGCCCATCCCGTTGAAACGGGCGATGGAACCATCGCGATGGCGAAAGAAGCGCAAAGCCGGAAGCATGCGTTCGACGGCGTCGATGAGGGCCTGCGGGGGTTGCTCGGCCTGGTTCGTATAGGTCTGCCGAAGCGGCAGAAGGTCGGTCAGAAGCTCCATGATTGCGCGTGGATTGCGGGAGACATGGCCGCCATCGGCTAGGATCTGTCGCTCGAGCTCCTGTGCGAGATTGCGGCTGGCGGCCTTCACCGCCGTGGCGGGTGCGGGCAGCGAAAGGGCGCAGAATGCCAGCGCTATGCGCGCGCGCAGGCGATCTTCTCCATCAGGCATCTCACGGGCGTTGGTGCGCAGATAGCGCATCTGCACGGCGAGCATTTTCAGGAACTGGCGGTAAAACGGAAGCTCGGCGCCCTGCAACACGACGGAAGAATGCTGAAGCCAGGCGATGACGCGCCGGGATGTGGTGCCGGGCTCCCATGGCAACCCCGAAATGCGCTTGCCGTGAAGGGCCATCCATTCTTCCACCAGCGCGCGCGCATTGGCTGAGGCCAGATCGCTCTGGGCGGCCCGCATGTGGCGCAGCCAGCGGAAACCGTGCAACGCGTCCTGCCAGGCAAGGTCAGTGACCGGTACACGGAAGGGAGACTGGCCGCGTGTTTCAACAAGCTGGCCGGCGAGGAGAAACTGGCCGTGATAGATATCGCGTGCGACCTGGGGATCTGCGATGCGCAGGTCCGGCGGCGCGATGAGAACGCGTTCCGGGGTGCGGCCGGAATAGCGCCAGCGATAGGACGGGCCCGCGCGCAGACGCCGCCGCAGGCGCGCCCATGCTTGCCGCGCAACAAGGCCCCACAGCTCGTGGGGGGAGTGTCCCCGTGCTTGATCCACCGACCGACTTTTCTTTCCGTGACCCCAAATCAGCTGAGAGTCTAGTTGATTCAAGGATTTGTGCGAAGTTGAAATATATCAGCACACACAGATGGCAGGGCCAGCTCAGGGCTGGCGTATCACACGGGCGGCGAAGAAGCCGTCGAGACCCCGGGCGAGAGGCGTTTCGCCGAAACCATCCGCAGGCGTGGTTCGTAAAAAACCTTCCGGTGTGATGAAGGTGCTGATGCCAGGCGTTTCGTCGGGTTTTATCGGATCGAGCGAGACCTCTGATGTGTCTGCAAGGAACGCGTTGAGCATCGCCTCGCCTTCGGCGGGGTCGAGCGAGCAATTGGAAAAAACGATCCGGCCACCGGGCTTGACCAGCGTCACCGCATGGTCGAGCAGCGCGCGCTGGAGGGCGGCGAGCTTCTCGATGTCTTCGGGCGTCTTTGTCCACGGCACATCCGGATGCCGCCGCACCGTGCCGGTGGAGGAACAGGGCGCATCGATGAGGACGGCATCGAACGGGGTTTCAGGCTCGAACTTGCGGATGTCGGATTCGACGATCTGCGCTTCGAGGCGGAGGCGCTTGAGATTTTCAGCTAGCCGCTTGAGCCGGCTTTTGGACAGATCGACAGCGGTGACATCTGCGCCCGCATGAATGAGCTGCGCCGTCTTGCCGCCGGGCGCGGCGCAAAGATCGGCCACACGTGCGCCGGCGATGTCGCCGAGCAGTTTTGCGGGCAGGCTGGCGGCGGCATCCTGCACCCACCATGCGCCTTCCTCAAAGCCTGGCAGGGTGTCGACGCCGGCCTCGAGCTTTGCGATGCGGACGGTGCCCGTGGGAAGGACGATGCCGCCAAGCGCTTCGGCCCAGCGCTGCGGGTCTTGCCTGACAGTGAAGTCCACCGGCGGTTCCAGCCGGTGCATGGCGAGGATGGCGGCGGTCTTTTCCGCGCCATAGGACGCTTCCAGCCGCTCGGCAAACCAATCGGGTGCTTCACGCGTCTGGGCAAGGGCGGCGGGGAGCGCGCGTGCCTTGACGCGGATCAGATTGCGCAGCACGCCGTTGACGAGGCCTGAAAACCGGGCAAGACGCGGGTCGCTTTTTGCCTGGGTGACGGCGAGATCTACGGCGGCGCTGTCGGGCACGTCGAGAAACAGGATCTGCGCCGCGGCCACGTGCAATGCGTGCGAGAGCGCACGGGCATTGGCGGGCAACGGACGCTCCAGACGGCGGGAAAGCAGGGCCTCGATTGTGCTGCGGTGGCGGAGCGCGCTCATCAGGATGGCGCGGACGAGCGAGCGGTCCCGCGCATCGAGCGCGCGGAAACTGGGCTGGCCGTTGGCGGGGTCGGTTAGACCGTCGAGCGAGGCGTGGGCATCCACCACGGCGGCGAGCAGTTTCGTGGCCACGCGGCGGGTTTCAAGGCCGGGCTTGTCGAAGGTCTCAGGCGTGGGGCGGTTTCTGCCGGTGGCGCGGCGCGCAGTGGGGCGGCTCACGACCAGGGGCCTTTGCGCCCCTTGGCGTCACGACCCCAGCGGGGGTCGGGTTGAGGCCGGGGTTCGGGCGCTTCGGTCCGGGTGCCCCACGGGCCCTGATGCTCTTCGCGGGCCTGCGGCTCAGGCGTGGCGCGCATTTCGCCCGCCATCGCCTGAAGCGCGGCAATGCGATTGTCGGTGTCGGGGTGGGTGGAGAACAGATTGTCCATGCGCTCGCCCGAGAGCGGGTTGATGATGAACATATGCGCGGTGGCTGGATTGCGCTCGGCATTCTGATTGACCACCTGCTTTGCGCGCCTTGCGATCTTGTCGAGCGCGGAGGCAAGCCACAGCGGGTTGCCGCAGATCTCCGCCCCGCGCCGGTCTGCCGAATATTCGCGGGTGCGGCTGATGGCCATCTGCACCAGCATCGCAGCGAAGGGCGCAACGATCATCGCCACGAGAATGCCGATGAAGCCGAGCGGGTTGTTGTTGTCGCGGTTGCCGCCGAAGAACAGGGCAAAATTGCCGAGCATGGAGATTGCGCCGGCCAGCGTCGCGGTGATGGTCATGGTGAGCGTGTCGCGGTTCTGCACATGAGCAAGCTCATGGGCCATGACGCCTGCCACCTCCTCGTAGCTCAGGCGTTCGAGCAGACCTGTGGTGGCGGCCACGGCTGCGTTCTGCGGGTTACGCCCGGTGGCAAACGCGTTGGGCTGATCGTTCTGGATGAGATAGACGCGCGGCATGGGAAGGCCGGCGCGCGCGGCCAGATCGCGCACGATGCCGAAATATTCGGGCGCATTGCGCTCGTCCACCTCGACGGCATTGTGCATCCTGAGCACCATCTTGTCGGCATTCCAATAGCTGAACAGGTTCATGCCCGCTGCGATCAGGAAGGCGATCATCATGCCGCCGGTGCCCCCAATCAGATAGCCCACGACCATGAACAGCGCCGTCATCAGGGCCAGAAGCATTGCCGTGCGTATCATGTTCATCGTCGTCTCAAGCTCCGCAATGGAATGCGCCAGCGATTTTCCATGGCGCGACCAATCGCTTATATGATGGGGAACACGGTTCGTGTATTCAATATTTCCCCGTTTTCGAGAGGAATTTGCCGTGACAGACGAGACGGACAGACAGGCAGAGCAGCCGAAGAAGGCACTGACGCCTGCGGCAAGGCGCGCACTGGCGGAAGCCGAGGAACGGCGCAAGGCCTATGAGGCCGAGGCTGCGAAGGCACCAAAGGAGCTGGGCGGACGCGGCGGACAGGACCCGGCGCGCTATGGCGACTGGGAAGTGAAGGGCATCGCCACCGACTTCTGATTTCAGGTTGCGCGTTTCAGTTTAGAGGAATATATTCCTCTTATGCGCCCCCTCATCTCCAGACCTCTGTTTTCACTGTTGTTTGCCTGTGCGCTGAGCGCGCAACCAGCAGCCTTTGCCGCACGCAGAGACATGATTTCAGGTCCGGTGGAAGCCCGTGTTCTGCGTGTGATCGACGGCGATACTTTTGTGGCCGAAGCCCATGTCTGGCCCGGCCAGCGCATTACGGTGGGGGTGCGCATTCGCGGCGTCGATGCGCCCGAAATGCGAAGCCGCTGCGCTGCCGAGAAGGCTGCGGCGCGCGAGGCACGCATAGCGCTCGAGCGCTTGCTCGCCGAAGGGTCTGTCTGGATAAGCGACATCAGCGGCGGCAAGTATTACGGACGGGTGCTTGCCGACGTGGCGACGGAACCGGGCGGAGACGTTGCATCGCGTCTGCTGGATGCCCGGCTGGTGGCGGCCTATGGCGGCGGGCGGCGGGTTTCGTTCGTTTGTTGATGGTGGCGTGATTTGCGGATGCGTCGGCGCTCGCCCCTCATCCTCACCTTCTCCCCGTACACGGGGAGAAGGGGCTTCGAAGTCAGCGCCTTCCCATTGGATAGCCCTGTGTCACCCGGGTGCACAAAGAACGTGATGCAACGTTGGGATGACCGAAAGCCGGATTTCCGCTTTTGGGTCCGATGCTCGAGAAGGTCCCGGCAGGGGGATTAGGGACCAACGCCTTCTTTTCAAACACGGAACCCTGCCTCAAAACAAAAGGCCGTCCCCGAAGGAACGGCCCCGTGTTTTCGAATTCTCACGCGGTCATGGCTGGGCTGCAAAGGCAGTCCATCCGCGCTTCATGCGCTTCAGCGGGAAGACTGCTCCCCGCGAAGGCAATCCATCGAGACCACGCTTGAACGGAAATCACTCGACATTGGATCACCTCCTTTCGGTTCGTTGACGACACCACCAATGTGGAGGCGATACCGCCTTCCTGCAAGAGGTAAACGAAAAACGCCGCGCGAGCTGCGCGACGCTCAGGATTGTCAGCCCTTCTTGTTCTGGCGGTTTTCCACCAGATCATCGACCACGGCGGGATCGGCGAGTGTGGACGTATCGCCAAGCGCGCCGTAATCGTCTTCGGCGATCTTGCGCAGGATGCGCCGCATGATCTTGCCCGAGCGCGTCTTCGGCAGGCCGGGCGCGAACTGGATCTTGTCCGGTGAAGCGATTGGCCCGATCTCGCTGCGCACATGGGCGACAAGCTCTTTCTTCAACGCCTCGGAACCTTCCTCGCCGGCCATGAGGGTCACATAGCAGTAGATGCCCTGGCCTTTCACATCGTGCGGATAGCCGACAACGGCAGCTTCCGACACCTTGTCGTGGCTGACCAGCGCGGATTCGACCTCCGCCGTGCCCATGCGGTGGCCTGACACGTTGATAACGTCATCCACGCGTCCGGTGATCCAGTAATAGCCATCCTCGTCGCGGCGACAGCCATCACCGGTGAAATATTTGCCCTTGTAGGTGGAGAAGTAGGTCTGGACGAAGCGTTCGTGATCGCCGTAGACGGAACGCATCTGGCCCGGCCAGGAATCGGTGATGCACAGATTGCCGCTGGTTGCACCTTCCAGCACCTGCCCCTCGCCATCCACGAGCTGCGGCTGGACGCCGAAGAACGGGCGTGTGGCGGACCCCGCCTTGAGATCCGTGGCACCGGGAAGCGGTGTGATGAGGATGCCGCCGGTCTCGGTCTGCCACCATGTGTCGACGATGGGCGACTTCTTGTCGCCGACGACGTTGTAGTACCACTCCCAGGCTTCCGGATTGATCGGCTCGCCGACGGAACCCAGAATGCGCAGCGACTTGCGCGAGGCGCGGGTGACGAATTCGTCGCCGGCGCCCATCAGGGCGCGGATCGCGGTGGGAGCGGTGTAGAAAATGTTGACATTGTGCTTGTCGACCACCTGCCAGAAGCGGGAGGCGTCGGGATAGTTGGGCACGCCCTCGAACATCAGGGTGATGGCGCCATTGGCGAGTGGCCCGTAGACGATGTAGCTGTGGCCGGTGACCCAGCCCACATCGGCGGTGCACCAGTAAACGTCGCCTTCATGGTAGTCGAACACATATTCATGCGTCATCGAGGCGTAGACGAGATAGCCGCCTGTCGTGTGCAACACGCCCTTGGGCTTGCCGGTGGAGCCGGAGGTGTAGAGGATGAAAAGCGGGTCTTCCGCCTTCATCTTTTCCGGTTTGCAGTCCGGCTTCGCCTTGGCGGTTTCCTCGTGATACCAGAGGTCGCGGCCCTCGGACCAGTCGATCTTCCCGGCGGTGCGCTGAACGACGAGAACATGACGCACTTTCGCGCCCGCCTTTTCGGCAAGCGCCACGGCCTTGTCGGTGTTTTCCTTGAGCGGGATCTTCTTGCCGCCTCGCAGGCCTTCATCCGCGGTGATGACGAAATCGGACTGGCAGTCCTCGATGCGGCCGGCGAGCGAATCGGGCGAGAACCCGCCGAACACGACCGAATGCACCGCGCCGATGCGCGCGCAGGCGAGCATTGCATAGGTCGCCTCCGGGATCATCGGCATGTAAATGGTGACGCGGTCACCCTTCTTGACGCCGCGCGCCTTCAACACATTGGCGAGCCGGCAGACATGCTCGTAAAGCTCGTTATAGGTGATCTTCTTGTCGTCGTAGGGATTGTCGCCTTCCCAGATGATGGCGGTCTGGTTGCCGCGCTTCTTCAGATGGCGATCGATGCAGTTGTAGGCGACATTGGTGATGCCATCCTCGAACCACTTGATGGAGACCTTGCCCTTGAACGAGGTGTTCTTCACCTTGGTGTAGGGTTTGAACCAGTCGATGCGCTTGCCGTGCTTCTTCCAGAACTTCTCCGGATCCTTGACGCTGTCCTTGTACCATTTGAGATACGTCTCATTGTCGATGAGCGCGTTTTTCTTCCACGCGGATTTGACGCGGTGAACATGCACTTCGGACATTTTTCCTCCTCCGGATATGCGCTTGCCGGGCTCTGATCTGCGTTCTCCAACACAGCTCCCGCTGGCTCGCGCGCATTATTACCATTCTGCCTTCCGCTACAACATTAGACATTTGGTGGCAGCAGCTGAACGAGCGGAATCGCATGGGCCAACAGCGTTAGTATCCGCGTGAGCCGGCTGCTAACAATATGTATTTACACGATAAATTTACGCTCACGTGACAAGGTCTCACTGGACGGCGGTGTATTTTCACCGCACAATTTTTCAGTCCGGAACCGATTCGGAAAGGAAGCACATGCAGCAGACGGGCGAAATGGAGCTGATGCTCCGGGGCTATGGGCTGACGACGGCGGAATTTCTCTATCATCTGCCTGATCATCCGACGATCTTGCAGAGTTTTCTATGGCAGCACTACGACACCGCACCGGATTTTCCGGCGCTTTACCGGTTCATCGATTTCTGGAACTCGACGCTGGACGGCCCGCTTCATTCAGTGACCTACACGCATCGCAAGCTGATCTCGCCAAGTGAGTGGCGCAGCGTGGCCGGAGAGCTTGTCCTGCATTGATGCCTTTCGGGGCAGGCCGCTGCCGGACATGGAGCCTCCTCCTCACTCCATGCCCGGTTGCATCGCGGGGTCAGACGGCGGGCGGGCTGAGGCGGGCGAACGCCTCCTGCCGCCGGTAGGGGAAATAGGGATAGGCGGCATCGGTGAGGCTTGCCGCATCCAGCTTCGCGATCTGCTCATCCGACAGCGACCAGCCGATAGCGCCGAGATTCTGGCGTAGCTGCTCCTCGTTGCGTGCACCGACAATGACGGAGGAGACGCTCGGCCGGCGTGTAAGCCAGTTGATTGCTATCTGTGGAACCGTTTTCCCGGTTTCCTCGGCCACGTCCTCCAGCGCATCCACCACGCGATAAAGCTGTTCCTGGTCAACGGGCGGGCCGAAGCTGGCCGTATCGTGCAGGCGGCTGCCCTCGGGGAGGGGAACGCCACGACGGATCCTGCCGGTAAGCCGGCCCCAGCCGAGCGGACTCCAGACCAGCGCGCCGACACCCTGATCGAGGCCGAGCGGCATCAATTCCCATTCGTAGTCGCGACCGACCAGCGAATAGTAGACCTGGTGAGCGACATAGCGCTGCCAGCCATGACGCTCAGCGGCCGCCAGCGACTTCATCACCTGCCAGCCGGAAAAATTGGACACGCCGAGATAGCGCAATTTGCCGGCACGCACGAGATCGTCGAGGGTCGACAGAACCTCCTCGACCGGCGTCGCGGCATCGAAGGCATGCAGTTGCAGGAGGTCGATATAGTCGGTTCCGAGGCGTTTCAGGGCCGCGTCGACACTGCGAACGAGACGGGCCCGTGAGGTGCCGGCATCGGACGGACCCTCGCCCATGGGCAAGGCTGTTTTGGTTGAGATCAGCACCGCATCACGCCGGCCCCTGATCGCTTCGCCCAGAACCGTTTCGGAAGCGCCGTCTGAATAGACATCCGCCGTATCGAAGAGATTGAGCCCTGCATCGAGGCAGATATCGATGAGACGGCGGGCTTCATTCGCGTCAGTGGTGCCCCAAGCCCCGAACAGGGGGCCAGTGCCGCCGAAGGTCCCCGTGCCGAAGCTCAAGACCGGAACCTTGAGGCCCGATGCGCCGAGATTTCTGTATTCCATGGTTTGCTCCCTGGTTGGATAGAGGATGAAAGGTCAGGATGTGGCGGGGTCGCAGACGGCTTCCCGCGTTGTGCGCCGGTGCTCCATGCGCTGAGCGGCGAAAGCGACAGCGAAAGCCGCCATGGGCACAAGGCCGGCGATCCAGATGACGGCACCAAGGCCCGGGCCGCGGTCGATCACCGCGCCGCCCAGCCAGGCACCGATCGCATTGCCGAGATTGAAGGCGGCGATGTTGAAGGAGGAGGCGAGGCCCTGCCCGGCGCCCTCGGCTTTTTCGAGCACCCACATCTGCAGGGGCGGCACGGTGGCGAAGGCGGCAGCACCGAACACCCCGATGGCGATCACGGCGGTGACCTTTTCGTGGACGGCGAAGCTCATGACGAAAAGGACTGCAGAGAGCAGGGCAAGCGAGCCGAGAACGGCCGGTCCGAGCCATCGGTCGGCGAATTTCCCGCCGATGAGGTTTCCGGCGATGAGGCCGCCGCCGAAGACGAGCAGGATGGGTGAGACCGCGCTTTCTGAAAAGCCGGTGATGCGTGTGAGGATTGGCGCGATATAGGTGAAGGCAGCAAACACGCCGACCCAGCTCAGCACCGTTGTCAGAAGGCCGAGAAGCACTTGCGGGCGGGCCAGCACGGCGAGCGTGTTTCCGCTGTCGTCCTCACCAGCGGAAGCATCGTCGCGTGGAACAAAGGCGGCAATGATGGCCAGGGCTGCAAGGCCCACCAGCGTGACGGCCCAGAATGTGGAGCGCCAACCGAAAGCCTGACCGAGCCAGGTGCCGAACGGCACACCGAGAATGTTTGCCACGGTGAGGCCGGTGAACATGATGGCGATAGCCGAGGCACGCCTGTCGGGGGAGACAAGGCCAGTGGCCACCACGGAGCCAACACCGAAGAAGGATGCGTGTGCAAAGGCCGTCAGCACGCGCGCGGCCATGAGGGCCCAGTAGTTGGGCGCAAGC
The DNA here is from genome assembly GCF_057196525.1 of Nitratireductor sp. ATLC21. NCBI lineage: Bacteria > Pseudomonadati > Pseudomonadota > Alphaproteobacteria > Hyphomicrobiales > Phyllobacteriaceae > Nitratireductor > Nitratireductor sp. ATLC21. Next base: position 454,050 of record NZ_JBXUOU010000003.1, read on the forward strand.
GCGCAGGCGAGGTTGCCGAGTGTGAAGATGACCATCAGGGCGATCAGCAGGGTCTTGCGGGACCAGCGCCCGGTCAGAGCGCCCAGGATGGGCGCGCCGGCCACCACGCCGAGCGCATATCCGGAAATGAGGAGACCGGCTGCGGAGATGGTGACATCAAGATCAGCGCTCACCTCCAGAAGCAGACCCATGATGACGAATTCGGTAACGCCGATGCCGAAAGCGCCGGCGGTCAGCGCGTAGAGTGCAAGGGGCATGTCAAAGGCTCTTGTCGTTGCGAAAGGGCGAATTTGGATTGATCACTTGCGTTTAGATGGACGTCTGCCGATTGATGAATTAGGCTTCGAAAAATAAAATCATCATGGAATTCAATTCATAAATGGCGCGTGTCGACATAAACCGTTCCGGTGAGATCGAAGTGTTCGTGCGGGTGGTGGAATTGCAGAGTTTTTCCGCCGCAGCGCGCGATCTGAAGATGACGCCGTCCGCCGTCAGCAAGCTGGTGGCGCGGCTCGAGGCCCGGCTTGGAACGCGGCTGCTGCGTCGCTCCACGCGCCGGCTTCAGATAACCCCGGAGGGAAGCGCTTTCTATCAAAGCGGTGTGCGCATTCTGGCGGATATCCAGGCGGCTGAGCAGGAAGCTGCGGCGGGATCCGCGCCGCGCGGGCGCCTCAGAGTCAACTCGAACGTGCCTTTCGGCCAGAACCGGCTGATCCCGCTGCTTCCAGAATTCACGGCCCGCTATCCGGATGTGGTGGTGGATCTGGTGTTGACGGACCGGGTGATCGATCTGATCGAGGAGCGGGCGGATGTTGCCATCCGTGCCGGAGCGCTCGCCGAATCGAGCCTGATCGCGCGCAAGCTTGGTGATAGCGGCATGGCCGTCGTGGCCGCGCCTTCATATCTGGAAGTACATGGACGACCGGAGAGCCCGGCCGACCTTGCCGGCCACGCGTTGCTTGGCTTCTGCTTTTCGCGCATTCATGAAGGGTGGCCCTTCATCGGACCGGAGGGGCTGAAAAGCAGCATCCCGCCCACTGCCGGCACGCTTGTCAGTGACGGTGAGGCCATGCGGTTGATGGCGCTGGCGGGCGCGGGCATCGCCCGCCATGCCCGCTGGCACATCCAGCCGGACATTGACGCGGGGCGGCTGGTGCCGCTCTTGGAGGATTTCAATCCGGGCGATCGCGAAGGTGTCTATGCGGTCTATGTCGGACACGGAAAATTCCTGCCGACCCGCGTCCGGGCATTCCTCGATTTTCTGGCCGAGAAGGTCAAGATCGCCTAATTCGGGCAGCCATTGTGCCTATATTCCTAACCTTCAGTCGCGGGTGTAAACTGCCGTGTTTGCAATGATCAGACGCGGAACCGGTGCGCGATCGTTCCAGTGGCCGCGTGTATTGGCGGAAGGGGCAGCTATGAACGGGCTTGCGAGGGTTTGCTGGATTACGGCTCCGCTTTATGCGGTGCTTGGAATGGTTTTCGGAATTTACATGTCGGCGTCGGACGATCACACGTTTTCGCCGGCGCATGGGCATTTGAACCTTCTGGGCTGGGTGACGATAGCGCTTTACGGCGCGTTCTACACTCTGGTGCCGGAGGCGGCGGCGAGCCGGCTTGCCAAGCTGCAGGTGCTGCTCGCCCAAATCGGCGTGATCGTCATCGTGCCGGGCATCGTTTTCGCGATTTCGGGAACAGGCGAGGGGCTGGCGAAAGCGGGATCGGTTCTTATCCTGCTCGCTGCGCTGCTTTTTCTTGTGATTGTTGTACGTGGGACGGGGCGTTCGGCAGCAGGCGCCTGAAATCTCAGCGCGCGCCGAAGATCGCGGATCCGACACGCACGCTGGTGGCGCCGAAAGCGATGGCCTTTTCATAGTCACCGGACATGCCCATGGAGCATTTCTCGACTCCGGCTTCGGCGGCGAGCTTTTTCAGCAGTGCGAAATGCGGGCCGGGGTTTTCATCAAGCGGAGGGATGCACATCAGCCCTTCGATGGCGAGGCCGTATTCCTCGCGGCAATGTTTGACGAAGGTGACGGCCTGGCGCGGGTCGATGCCGGCTTTCTGTTCTTCGAGGCCGGTGTTGACCTGGACATAAAGACGCGGGTGCCTGTCCTGTTTCTGCATCTCGGTCGAGAGCGCGCGGGCAATCTTTTCGCGGTCGACGCTCTCGATCACGTCGAACAGGGCGACGGCATCGGCGGCCTTGTTGGACTGCAACGGGCCGATCAGGCGCAGCTCAATGTCGGGGAAGGCTTCCTTGAGGCCGGGCCATTTCCCCTGGGCTTCCTGGACACGGTTTTCGCCGAAAACCCGCTGGCCGGCCTCGATGACCGGGCGGATCTGATCTGCATCGAAGGTCTTGGAAACGGCGACCAGCGTGACGGGCTCGCCTGAGCGGGCGGCGGCTTTCTCCGCTGCTGCGATCTTCGCTTTGACATCCTGCAGATTCTCGACGGCGTGGCTCATCGGTTCGCTGATCCCTCTTCCAAAAAGGCCTCTTGGAGTTGACGCTTCGGCGAAACCATGGTGAAGGTCCGCCAACATCATTTCCGCTTCTTATCTTGTGAAAATCCGGCCATGGCAACCGAACGTTACAATCCCCGTGTCGCAGAACCCCGCTGGCAGAAAGCCTGGGACGAGGCAAAGCTGTTCGAGGCCAGCAATGATGACGGGCGGCCGAAATACTACGTGCTCGAGATGTTCCCCTATCCATCCGGGCGCATTCACATCGGTCACACGCGCAATTACACGATGGGCGACGTGGTCGCGCGCTACAAGCGCGCCAAGGGCTACAATGTTCTGCACCCGATGGGCTGGGACGCGTTCGGCATGCCGGCAGAAAACGCGGCGATGCAGAACAAGGTGCACCCCAAGGAGTGGACCTATCAGAACATCGCGGTGATGCGCGATCAGCTGAAGACGTTCGGTCTGTCGCTCGACTGGAGCCGCGAGTTCGCCACCTGCGACGTGGATTATTATCACCGCCAGCAGATGTTGTTTGTCGACTTCTTCGAGAAGGGGCTGGTGACGCGCAAGACCTCCAAGGTCAACTGGGACCCGGTGGACCAGACCGTGCTTGCCAACGAACAGGTGATCGACGGTCGCGGCTGGCGCTCCGGCGCGGAAGTGGAACAGCGCGAGCTGGCGCAGTGGTTCTTCAAGATCACCGATTACGCGCAGGATCTGGTCGATGCCATCGACGATCTCGACCAGTGGCCGGAAAAGGTGCGCCTGATGCAGCGCAACTGGATCGGCCGTTCGGAAGGCATGCTGATCCGCTGGGCGTTTGCCGAAGAGACGGCGCCTGAGGGCGTGAACGAGCTGGAGGTCTATACGACCCGGCCCGACACGCTGTTTGGCGCGTCCTTCATGGCAATTGCCGCCGATCATCCGCTGTCAAAATCGCTGGCTGCCGGCAATGCCGAGCTTGCCGCATTCTGCGAAGAATGCCGCCGCATGGGCACCTCGGCTGCGGCGCTGGAAACGGCGGAGAAGAAGGGCTTCGACACGGGCGTGCGCGTGCGTCATCCTTTCGATCCGGAATGGACGCTGCCGGTCTATGTCGCCAATTTCGTGCTGATGGATTATGGCACGGGCGCGATTTTCGGCTGCCCTTCGGGCGACCAGCGCGACCTGGACTTCGCCAACAAATACGGCCTGCCGGTGACGCCGGTGGTGATGCCGGAGGGCGCGGATGCCGCGAGTTTCCAGATCACCGAAGAGGCCTATACGGATGACGGAGTGATGATCAATTCGCGCTTCCTCGATGGCATGAAGCCGAAGGCGGCGTTCGAGGAGGTGGCAAAGCGCCTCTCCTCTCAGACGATCAATGGCCGACCGGTGGGCGAGCGCAAGGTGAATTTCCGCCTGCGCGACTGGGGCGTTTCGCGCCAGCGCTACTGGGGTTGCCCGATCCCGATGATCCATTGCGACGATTGCGGTGTGGTTCCGGTCCCGAAGGCCGACATGCCGGTCAAGCTGCCCGACGACATCGAGTTCGACCGTCCCGGAAATCCGCTCGACCGCCACCCGACATGGAAGCATGTGAAGTGCCCGAAATGTGGCAGCGATGCCCGGCGCGAGACGGACACGATGGATACGTTCGTCGATTCGTCCTGGTATTTCGCCCGCTTCACCGCGCCCTGGGAGAATGACCCGACCGATCCGAAGGCCGCCAATGAATGGTTGCCGGTCGACCAGTATATCGGTGGCATCGAGCATGCGATCCTGCATCTGCTCTATTCGCGCTTCTTTGCCCGCGCCATGAGCGCGACGGGCCATCTGGATGTGGCCGAGCCCTTCAAGGGCCTGTTCACGCAGGGCATGGTGGTGCACGAGACCTATCGTTCATCGGATGGCCGCTGGCTGGCTCCGAACGAGGTGGAAATCACAGGCTCGGGCGATGGCCGCAAGGCGGTGGAGATCGCCACGGGTGAGCCTGCATCGATCGGCTCGCTCGAAAAGATGTCGAAATCCAAGAAGAACACGGTGAGTCCGGAGGACATTATCGAGTCCTTCGGCGCGGATACCGCGCGCTGGTTCATGCTGTCCGATTCCCCGCCGGAGCGCGACGTGGAATGGACGGACGATGGCGCGACCGGTGCGCATCGGTTCGTGCAGCGCGTGTGGCGGCTTGTTTCAGAGGCTGCCGAGCATGTCCGCGGTGTGGCGCCTAAGGCAGCTCATGAGGGCTCTGCCGTTGCAACGTCGAAGGCGGCGCACAAGGCCTTGAAGGCCGTGGGCGGGGACATTGAAAAACTGGCGTTCAACCGTGCCATCGCGCGCATTCACCAGCTCGTCAACGATCTGCAGGAGCCGCTGTCTGCGCTGGCGGACGCTGGTGATGCGTCGAAAAGTGCCGCGCGTGAGGCCGTTGAGATCCTCATTCACCTGGTCGCTCCTTTCATGCCGCATCTGGCCGAGGAATGCTGGGCAACAATCGGCGGTGAAGGACTGGTCGCGGCAAGTGCCTGGCCGGAATTCGATCCGGCGCTTGTCGTGGATAACGAGATTGTCCTGCCGGTGCAGATCAACGGCAAGAAACGTGGTGATTTGACAATTGCGCGCGACGCAGATCAATCTGCCGTCGAAGATGCGGTGCTCCAGCTGGACTTCGTCCAGAAGGCGCTGAACGGCGCGCAGCCGCGCAAGGTGATCGTCGTCCCGCAGCGCATTGTTAACATTGTTGCATGATGGGGTGGGGCGTCGACTGATGCTGTTTGGAAAACAGGGGGAAAGCTTGAACCCGACGTTTCGCGTTTCGATGCTGGCCGGTCTGGCACTTTCACTGGCCGTGGCGTCCGGTTGCACGGTGCGCCCCCTGATGGCGACGCCGGATGCAACGGAAGGCAGCTTTTCATCTTCGCCTGCCCTATCATCCATCGCTATCGCGCCCGTTGATACGCGTTATGGGCAGGAAGTTCGCAATCATCTGATTTTCCTGCTCAATGGTGGTGCCGGACAACCATCGAACGCACGCTACGCTCTTGAGCTTGCCGTGACGCGATCCAGTTCCGCGGCGGCGCGTGTTCAGGTGCGTACAGACAATGAGCCGACCTCCAGTCTTCTCACCATGACCGCGGGCTACACCCTGACCGAAAGCGGCACCGGCCAGGTGGTTGCCAAGGGACGCCGTCAGATTTCCTCTGCGTATGACGTTCCCCGGCAGGAGTTTGCTGCCCTGCGCGCCGAGCGCGATGCGGAGAATCGCGCTGCGCGCGAGCTTGCCGAGCAGTTGCGTCTTGCGCTGGGGCAGGATCTGGCACGATCTGGCAACGGTTTGTAACCGTGGTTTTTTGAATGCGCGGTTTCGTTGCAAATTGGCATTGCAATATTGCATTCGTGTCATTGCGTCGTCACAGTATTCGGTGAAACAGCCTGTGAGGCGTGATCTCTGAATGTTGCCCAATTTTCGTGGAAGTTCTTCTTCCGGCAAGACGAAGGAGCGGGATGACGGTCATGACCAGAACCGAAATGCTTCAGGGAGCACTTCGTCCATGGCTTTGCATACGACGCTGACCTCGGTCGCTGCGGTTCTTGGCAGCCGCGTTCTCGGTCGTGATGTCTATGCGCCCGAAACGCCTCATGTGGTGGATCAGCTCATTGCCGAGCGGACCACGCATCTCTCGCAAAACGTGCTCTGGCCGCTGGCCCAACCTTTTCTCTACCGCTTCCTGCACTATCGGCAGGCCGTGGTCATGGCCGACGAGGTCGCTGAATTATCGGGCTGGGATGCATTCGCATACATCAGCCGGCTCCTTTCGCTGGAAATCTCCGCGAGCGGGCTGGAGAACATACCAGCTTCGGGAGGTTTTATCCTCGCACCGAATCACCCGACAGGCATTGCGGACGGGATAGCCGTCTACGACATGATGAAAGCGCCTCGCCCGGATATGGCGTTTTTTGCCAACCGGGATGCCCTGCGTGTCAATCCGCGCTTCCGCGATTTGATCATTCCGGTGGAATGGCGCGCTGGAGAGAAATCCCATGCCAAGAGCCGCGACACGCTGGAAATGACCGCCAAGGCGTTCAACGCCGGCAAGGCCATCGTGCTTTTTCCCTCGGGGCGCATAGCCTATTGGAACAAGGACAAGCTGACCGAGCGGCCCTGGCAGCCTTCCGTGGTCGCACTGGCGCGGCGTTATCAGGTGCCAGTCGTGCCGATGAACATGACGGCGCGCAATTCGGGACTGTTCTATCTGCTCTCGCGCTACTCGAATGAGCTGCGCGACATGACGCTGTTCCATGAGCTTCTGAACAAGAAGGGCCGGGCGATCAGCATGGTGATCGGCAAACCGATCATGCCGGACGCGCTGGGTGAGGGAGAACCGGCGGATGTGGCCGCGCGCCTTCAGGAACATACCGTGCACCGGCTGCGCGAAGACCCGGACGCGACCTTCTAGGATTTGCGGCGAGCGTGCCGATTGGCGTGCGACGGTAGAAATCAGTTTTCGGAGAAGAAGGGCGCGCATGCTGTTGTTGCTGGCGCCGGCCCCTCATCCTCACCTTCTCCCCGCGGGCGGGGAGAAGGGGCTTCGATGCCAGTGAATTTCCTGCACCGATGTTTTCAGCGTCAGAAGCCTCAGCCGATCTTCTGGCCGGTCTTCGCCCAGTCGGCGAGGAAGGCTTCCAGGCCCTTGTCGGTGAGCGGGTGCTTGACCAGCGCCTTCAAAACGGACGGCGGCACGGTTGCCACGTCGGAGCCGATCAGGGCAGCCTGCTTCACGTGGTTTACGGTGCGGATCGAGGCAGCGAGGATTTCGGTGCTGAAATCGTAATTGTCGTAGATCGTGCGGATCTCAGCGATCAGGTCCATGCCATCGATGCCCATGTCGTCGAGACGGCCGATGAAGGGCGAGATGAAGGTGGCGCCAGCCTTGGCGGCAAGCAGCGCCTGATTGGCCGAGAAGCAGAGCGTGACATTGACGAGGCGGCCCGAAGAGGTGATCGCCTTGCAGGCCTTGAGACCATCCATGGTGAGCGGCACCTTGATGCAGATGTTGTCTGCGATCTTGGAGAGAATCTCTGCCTCTTTCATCATGCCTTCGAAGTCGGTTGCGGTCACTTCCGCGGAAACCGGGCCATCGACGATGTCACAGATTTCCTTCGTCACTTCCATGATGTCGCGGCCCGACTTCATGATCAGCGACGGATTGGTGGTGACGCCATCGAGCAGACCGGTGTCGCTCAATTCGCGGATTTCATTGACGTCGGCGGTGTCGACGAAGAACTTCATGGCAAACTCCTTAGGCAGTCCGAAGGCGGGGATTGAGAGGATGCACTTCCATCCTCCATATGTTCGGTCTTTGCTCTAATGCAAGAACAGGGCAAGGTCACGCCCGATGACAAAAGATTCGCCAATGAGCTCCGTTGTTCCGGTCATGGTGCCAATGCCGGCCGAGCGGCCCTACTCCTATGCGGTGCCAGAGGGCATGCGCGTGGAGCCGGGCTCCATCGTGCGTGTGCCGCTGGGGCCGCGTGAGGTGGCGGGGATTGTCTGGGACGGGCCGGGCGAGGCGGTGGCGGCGAAAAAGCTTCGGGCCATTGCCGGGGTCTTCGACTGTCCGCCGATCCCCGAAGAGATGCGCCGGTTCGTCGACTGGGTTGCCAATTACACGCTCTCGCCGCCCGGCATGGTGGCGCGCATGCTGTTGCGTGCGCCGGCGGCGTTCGATCCCGAACCGCCGACCGAGGGGCTGCGGCTTGTCGACGGGATGGGCCCCGACCGGCTGACGGCAGCCCGTGAACGCGTGCTGGAGATGGCCGCCGACGGCCAGGCATGGACCAAGGCGGGGCTCGCCCATGCGGCGGGCGTTTCCGCCAGCGTGATCGAGGGGCTGCGTTCGCAGGGTGTGTTCGAGACGGTTTCAATCCCGCCGCGCCCGGTGGTGGCTCTGCCCGATCCGACATTCGGACGCGCGACGCTGACCGATGGGCAGGCCGAGGCCGCCGAACGCCTGCGGGAAAAGGCCGGCACCGATGCCTTCAGCGTGACGCTGATCGACGGCGTGACGGGTTCGGGCAAGACGGAGGTCTATTTCGAGGCAGTGGCTGCGGCGCTGGAGCGCGGCAAGCAGGTTTTGATCCTGATTCCCGAAATTGCGCTGACACAGGCGTTTCTGGAGCGCTTTCACGACCGGTTCGGTGCGAAGCCCGCCGAATGGCACTCCGACCTTGCGCCGAAGAAACGCGAGCGTGTCTGGCGGCAGGTGGCGGAGGGGCAATTGCGGGTGGTGGCGGGGGCCCGCTCGGCGCTGTTCCTGCCCTTTCGCGAGCTTGGGCTGATCGTGATCGATGAGGAGCACGATCCGGCTTACAAGCAGGAAGACCGTGTTTTCTACAATGCGCGCGACATGGGCGTGGTGCGTGGGCACATTGGCGGCTTTCCGGTGGTGCTTGCCTCTGCAACGCCATCGCTGGAAAGCCGGGTCAACGCCAATCAGGGCCGCTATGAGCGGATCGTGCTGTCCTCGCGCTTTGCTGATGCGGCTCTGCCGGAGCTCGCCACCATCGACATGCGCAAGGCGGCGCCAGAGCGTGGCGGGTTTCTCTCGCCGGTTCTGATCGAGGAGATGAAGAAGACGCTGGCCAGAGGTGAGCAGTCGCTTCTGTTTCTCAACCGTCGTGGCTATGCGCCGCTGACGCTGTGCCGGGTGTGCGGGCATCGGTTTCAATGTCCCGACTGTTCGAGCTGGCTGGTGGAACATCGCTTTCGGCGGCAGCTTGTCTGCCATCACTGCGGCTACAACGAGCCGCGCCCGGAAGCCTGTCCGGAATGCGGAACCCTCGATCATCTGGTGGCCTGTGGGCCGGGGGTGGAGCGAATCACCGAAGAGGTGGACCAGCTTTTTCCCGATGCGCGCACCATCATGCTGTCATCCGACATGATGGGGGGCGTGAAGCGGCTGCGGCTGGAACTGGAGGCCATCGCCAAAGGGGAAGCCGACATCATCATCGGCACCCAGCTTGTGGCCAAGGGGCACAATTTTCCCGGCATGACGCTGGTGGGTGTGATCGACGCGGATCTGGGGCTGGCCAATGGCGACCCGCGCGCGGCGGAGCGCACCTTTCAGCTTCTGGCGCAGGTGACGGGCCGCGCGGGCCGCACGGGGCGCAAGAGCCTCGGCCTGCTGCAGACCTATCAGCCTGAGCATCCCGTGATGCGGGCGATCGTGACGGGTGATGCGGAGGCATTCTACGAGCGCGAGATGGCCGAGCGGGAACGGGCGGGGCTTCCGCCGTTTGGCAGGCTTGCCGGGATCATCGTGAGCGCGGCCACGCGGCAGGAGGCCGAAAGCCATGCCCGGGGGCTGCGACAAGCAGCACCTCGCGCCGATGAAGTGGATGTGCTCGGCCCTGCCGAAGCGCCGTTGGCGCTGGTGGCCGGGCGACACCGGTTCAGGCTGCTGGTTCACGGCACGCGCCGCTCGGACATTCAGGGCTTCCTGCGCGACATGATCAAGGGAGGGCCAAGGCCGCGCGGCTCGGTGCGGGTGCAGGTGGACATCGATCCGCAGAGTTTTCTGTGACGCGTTGTCTGTGGAGTGCGGCTTAAGCTGCTGCGGGGCTTTGCTTCGCACCGTCCATTCTCAGGACGATGCTTTCGGGCAGATAATAGCCGTTGAGCATGTTCGCGGAAAAATGAATTTCACTTGTGCCTGAAACCCTGATCGTCTTGCGCATGCTCTGGATTGCGGGATGCTCTTCGTGCACGAATTCGGTTGAGCTAGCGTCCAGTCCCGTAAGGTATTCGCTCGCGCCGATGGTTTCGGCCACGATCTGATAAAAGGCTCTCTTGTTCCGCATCGATCGGTCTGGAACGATCCAGAGCTTCCAGCGATCATTATCCGGAGAATGTACCCATAGCGCAGCCTGCGGCTTTACCGGCGTGGCGTCCAGAAGCTCGACAAGTTTCTGTCCCTTCGTCACCAGAAACGTGTGATCCATTTGAGAACTCCGCTTTCGGGATGCTCCACCGCTTCAATCAGTGTTTGAGCCTCAGCGTGAGTATAAGCCCTGTAGCGTGCATCGGGAAGCCATTCGCGGACAATCGCCCAACTTGCGGAAAATGCTGGATCGGCCTCAAGCTTGCTTTTGAGTTCAAGCGAGAGCCCTGCCAGCCCTACCAGGGTGGGAAAATCATGAGAATAGACACTCCTGACGAGAGCTTTGTCGGGAAGCGTTTCGGAGATGATCTGCTGTACGATACAAGCCTTGAGCGCCAGTTCCACGGCATATCCGCACAGGTAGTACGCGCTTGAGGTTCGTTTGTGCGCGAAGAGGATCTTGGCGTCTTCCAGCTTCGATTGAGCGGCCAACCGCAGTTCATCTCGATTCAACGGCTGATCTCCTCCCGCGAGATATCCGTTTGTGTCACGCACTCTAAAGTTGAAAATTGTTTGAAGTCCAGAATCATATTATCGCAGGCACTCGACGAACTTCGATCAGGGGCACAAGAATGACCTTCTCCTTTCCATGGCCGGTAACCCAGGGCGAATGGCTGGCATGGTCGGCGGCGGCGGCGACGATCTTCATCGGACTGTTCGTCATGTTCATGCCCAGACTGGCACTGAAACTTTTCCGGCTGCAGCCGGCTGCCGAGCGCACAGAAATGCTGGTGGTGCCGCGCGCCATCATTGGCGGGTTTTATATCGGCTTCGGACTGGCGGCGATGATGCTGGCGCAGCCCTTCATCTATCTGGCGCTGGGGGCAGCTTGGGCGGTATCGGTTTTCGGCTGTGTGATCTCGATGCTCTCGGATGGAGCGAAGGCGCTTTATAGCTGGCTGTTTTTGCTCCTGTCGCTCGTTCTGGCGGTGTTGCCGCTGGCCTTCGTGATGGGATTCGTCGCCTGAGGGGTCAAAAATGCGTCGAAACTGCGACAAAGCAGCCGGTTTGCCGGCGGCTATGCGTGTTGCGACTCTCGGAAGCCTGTGCTAGACGGCAATCGGCTTTCAGCAGAAGGACATGCTTCATGTCTTTTTGCGAGGGGAAAAATTCAATCAGGTCAGAGATTTAGCCCGAGCTTGGCGCTCCAGCAGAAAATCTTTTGGCCTTCTAGGCGTGAGAGATGACCATCCCGTGGCACAATCTGGCTCCATGATTTCCGGAATGGCAGGGCGCTACGCTGGTTCGCTTTTCGAACTGGCGAAGGAAGCCAAAGCGATTTCCACAGTCGAGGCCGATCTCGACCGTTTCGAGGCACTGCTCGAGGGCAGCGATGATCTGCAGCGCCTGGTCAACAGTCCGGTGTTCTCTGCCGACGACCAGTTGAAGGCTGTCGGCGCCGTTCTTGACAAAGCCAAGATCACCGGGCTGGTCGGCAATTTCCTGCGCGTTGTTGCGAAGAACAGGCGTCTGTTCGCCGTTCCGCAGATCATTCGCGCGTTCCGCCAGATTGCGGCTGAAGATCGCGGTGAGACGACGGCGGATGTGACTGTAGCGCATGCGCTCAATGCGACGCAGGAGAAGGAACTGAAAGCCGCACTGAAAGCAGTGGCCGGCAAGGACGTTTCAATCAACGTAACCGTTGATCCCTCCATTCTCGGCGGGCTGGTGGTCAAGATGGGCTCGCGCCAGATCGACACATCGCTCAAAACCAAACTCAATTCGCTCAAGCTTGCACTGAAAGAGGTCGGCTGATGGACATCCGTGCGGCGGAAATTTCCGCAATTCTGAAGGATCAGATTAAGAACTTCGGCAAGGAAGCCGAAGTTTCAGAAGTTGGCCAGGTGCTCTCCGTGGGCGACGGCATTGCCCGCGTCTATGGTCTGGACAATGTCCAGGCCGGTGAGATGGTGGAGTTCCCCGGCGGCATCCGTGGCATGGCGCTGAACCTGGAAGTCGACAATGTCGGCGTCGTTATCTTCGGTAGCGACCGCGACATTAAGGAAGGCGACACGGTGAAGCGCACGGGCGCCATCGTGGACGTTCCGGTCGGCCCGGAGCTGCTTGGCCGCGTTGTTGACGCGCTTGGCAACCCGATCGACGGCAAGGGCCCGATCAAGGCGAAGAAGCGCGCCCGCGTTGACGTGAAGGCGCCGGGCATCATCCCGCGCAAATCGGTTCACGAGCCGATGTCGACCGGTCTTAAGTCCGTTGACGCCCTGATCCCGATTGGCCGCGGCCAGCGCGAGCTCATCATTGGCGACCGCCAGACCGGCAAGACCGCCATCGTTCTCGATACCTTCCTCAACCAGAAGCCGCTCAACGACGGTGACGACGAGAGCCAGAAGCTCTACTGCGTCTATGTCGCCGTTGGCCAGAAGCGCTCCACGGTTGCACAGCTTGTGAAGGTTCTGGAAGAGCGCGGCGCTCTCGAATACTCGATCATCGTCGCCGCCACCGCTTCCGACGCCGCTCCGATGCAGTTCCTGGCTCCGTTTGCCGGCTGCGCGATGGGCGAATATTTCCGCGACAACGGCAAGCATGCCGTGATCGCCTATGACGATCTGTCCAAGCAGGCCGTCGCCTACCGTCAGATGTCGCTCCTGCTGCGTCGCCCGCCGGGCCGCGAAGCTTACCCGGGTGACGTCTTCTACCTGCACTCCCGCCTGCTCGAGCGCGCGGCGAAGATGAACGACGAGCAGGGCGCCGGTTCGCTCACGGCTCTCCCGGTCATCGAGACGCAGGCCAACGACGTGTCGGCCTACATTCCGACCAACGTGATCTCGATCACCGACGGTCAGATCTTCCTCGAGACCAACCTGTTCTTCCAGGGTATCCGCCCGGCCGTGAACGTCGGTCTGTCGGTGTCGCGCGTCGGCTCCGCAGCCCAGATCAAGGCCATGAAGCAGGTTGCCGGCTCCATTAAGGGTGAGCTCGCCCAGTACCGTGAAATGGCTGCGTTCGCGCAGTTCGGTTCTGACCTCGACGCCTCGACCCAGCGCCTGCTCAACCGCGGTGCACGCCTGACCGAACTCCTGAAGCAGCCGCAGTTCTCGCCGCTGAAGACGGAAGAGCAGGTTGCCGTGATCTTTGCCGGTGTGAATGGCTATCTCGACAAGCTGCCGCTTGGCGATGTCACCCGTTTCGAGCAGGGCCTGCTTTCGCACATGCGTGCGGATGGCAAGGACGTGCTGGAAGCGATCCGTAAGGAAAAGGCGCTTTCCGACGATCTGCGTGAGAAGCTCAAGGCACAGATCGACGCATTCGCCAAGAACTTCGCCTGAGGCTGAGCGAGCATGGCTTCCCTCAAGGAACTTCGCAACCGGATCGCCTCGGTCAAGGCGACGCAGAAAATCACCAAGGCGATGCAGATGGTCGCCGCGGCGAAACTGAAGCGCGCCCAGGAGGCGGCCGAGGCTGCGCGGCCCTATGCCGAACGCATGGGAACCGTGCTCGCCAACATCGCCGGCGCCGTGTCGGGCACCGACGCGCCGCCGCTGATGGCCGGCACCGGCAAGGACGACGTGCATCTCCTGGTCGTCGCCACGGCCGAGCGCGGCCTTTGCGGCGGCTTCAACAGCCAGATCGCCAAGAAGGCGCGCGAGCACATCCGCGCGCTTCTGCGGGACGGCAAGACGGTGAAGGTGCTCTGCGTCGGCAAGAAGGGGTACGACATCCTGCGTCGTGACCATGGCGACCTGATCATCGATCGCGTGGATCTGCGCGAGGTGAAGAAGATCGGCTTCGAGAACGCGCATGAGATCGCCCGTCAGGTGATCGGCCTGTTCGAGAAGGGCGAGTTCGACATTTGCACGCTTTTCTACTCCGAATTCCAGTCGGTAATGTCTCAGGTGCCGACCGCGCAGCAGATCATTCCTGCCGCGGTTCCGACAGGTGAGGCTGGTGAAGGATCGGATGCGGTTTACGAATACGAGCCGGATGCGCCTTCCATTCTTGCCGATCTGATCCCGCGCAACATCTCGGTGCAGATTTTCCGTGCGCTTCTTGAGAACGCAGCCGGTGAGATGGGCGCCAAGATGACCGCCATGGACAGCGCAACGCGCAACGCAGGCGAGATGATCGACAAGCTGTCGATCACCTACAACCGTCAGCGCCAGGCGCAGATCACCAAGGAACTGATCGAAATCATTTCGGGCGCGGAAGCGCTCTAACGGACCGAAGAGGTTAAACGAACATGGCCAAAGCAGCGACCCCGAAGACGGCGTCCGCGACTGCCGCAAAGAAGGCGGCTCCGGCACGCAAGACGGCTTCCACCCGCAGCACCGCAGCAAAGAAAGCAACCGGCGCGGCCGGCACGATCCGTCAGGTTATCGGCGCCGTTGTCGACGTGCAGTTCGAGGATCACCTGCCGGCGATCCTGAACGCGCTGGAGACCGAGAACCAGGGCAACCGCCTTGTGCTCGAGGTGGCGCAGCATCTCGGCGAGAACACGGTCCGCTGCATCGCCATGGACTCCACCGAGGGCCTCGTACGCGGCATGGAAGTGCGCGATACGGGCAACCCGATTGCGGTTCCGGTTGGTGACGCCACGCTCGGCCGCATCATGAACGTGGTCGGTGAGGCCATCGACGAAGCCGGTCCGGTGAAGGGCGACGGCACCCGCGCCATCCACCAGCCCGCTCCCGACTATGTGGACCAGTCCACCGAAGCCGAAATTCTGGTCACGGGCATCAAGGTTGTGGACCTGCTCGCTCCTTACGCCAAGGGCGGCAAGATCGGCCTGTTCGGCGGCGCCGGCGTTGGCAAGACGGTTCTTATTCAGGAGCTGATCAACAACGTTGCCAAGGCGCATGGTGGTTACTCCGTGTTCGCCGGCGTGGGTGAGCGTACCCGTGAAGGCAACGATCTCTACCACGAGATGATCGAATCCGGCGTGAACAAGGACCCGGCCAAGAATAACGGCTCTACCGAAGGCTCCAAATGCGCCCTCGTGTTCGGCCAGATGAACGAGCCGCCCGGTGCTCGCGCCCGCGTTGCTCTGACCGGTCTGACGGTTGCCGAGCACTTCCGCGACCAGGGCCAGGACGTTCTGTTCTTCGTCGACAACATCTTCCGCTTCACGCAGGCGGGCTCCGAGGTGTCGGCGCTTCTCGGCCGTATTCCTTCGGCCGTGGGCTACCAGCCGACGCTGGCGACCGACATGGGCGCGCTGCAGGAACGCATCACCACCACCACCAAGGGCTCGATCACCTCGGTGCAGGCCATTTACGTGCCCGCCGACGACCTGACCGACCCGGCACCGGCAACCTCGTTCGCCCACCTGGACGCAACGACCGTGTTGAACCGTGCCATTTCGGAAAAGGGTATCTACCCGGCCGTGGATCCGCTCGACTCCACCTCGCGCATGCTTGACCCGATGATCGTCGGCGAAGAGCATTACCAGGTGGCACGTCAGGTGCAGGAGATCCTTCAGCGCTACAAGTCGCTGCAGGACATCATCGCCATTCTCGGCATGGACGAGCTTTCCGAAGAGGACAAGCTCACGGTTGCCCGCGCCCGCAAGATCGAGCGCTTCCTGTCGCAGCCGTTCCACGTGGCCGAGGTCTTCACCGGTGCGCCTGGCCTGTTCGTTGATCTCGAAGACACGATCCGCTCGTTCAAGGGCCTCTGCAACGGTGAGTACGATCACCTGCCGGAGGCGGCATTCTACATGGTCGGCACCATCGAGGACGCCGTCGAGAAAGCCCAGAAGCTGGCAGCGGAAGCAGCCTGATCCGAAGCGAATAGCGAATAGGGAGTAGCGAATAGGGAGAGCGGAAGCGATCGGGCGAAGTGCATTCGCTATTCGCTATTCACTATTCGCTAGAGAAAGATGGCAGAAGCCTTCAAATTCGATCTGGTCTCGCCCGAGCGGCTCCTGGTTTCCCAGGATGTCGAATCGGTGGTCATTCCCGGCACCGAGGGCGAACTGACCGTCATGGCGACCCATGCGCCGACCATGACCAGCATCAAGCCGGGCGTGGTCACTGTCTCCGCCGATGGCAAGACGGAACGCTATGTCGTGTTTGGCGGTTTCGCCGATATTCTTCCGGACAGCTGCACCGTGCTGGCTGAATCGGCTGTGCACGTGGATGACATCAATCGCGAAGATCTTGCGCGCCGCATCCAGGATGCCCGTGAAGATATCGAGGATGCCAAGGATCACGAGTCGCGCATGCGCGCCGAAGAGTTTTTGCATCAGCTGACAACGCTGGAAGGTGCAATCCTTCCTGCCTGAATAATCATTTGTTCAACAAAAAAGCCGGGCCCAGCGCCCGGCTTTTTTGGTTTAAGCGGTTCGGGTTCGGTCAAGGCGAGGTCTTCGGCTCCGACCAGATCCTTCAAGGGGCCAGATGTCGGAAGGCGTCGACGACGCTGTCATAGACCTTACGCTTGAAAGGCACGATCAGCTCTGGCAATTCCGTCATGGGTTTCCATTCCCACATGTCGAACTCAGCCTCATGGCCACCCGGTGGCGGGTTGATGGCAATCTCGCTTTCCGGTCCTTCGAAACGGAGAGCGAACCATTTCTGCTTCTGGCCGCGGTACTTGCCTTTCAATGCCACGCCGATGAGATGTTCGGGCAAATCATAGGTGATCCATTCGGGGGTTTCCGCGAGAAAGGAGACCGACTTCATGCCTGTTTCCTCGTAAAGCTCACGGTAGGCTGCTTCGCGCGGGTCTTCGCCTTTGTCCACGCCGCCCTGCGGCATTTGCCAAAGTTGAGTCGCACCGGAGAGTTCGTGCGTATCGGGCTGCACGATGCGTCGGCCCGCCCAGGCAAGGCCCTTGTCGTTCAGCACCATAATGCCCACGCACGGGCGATAAGGCAGATCATCTGCAGAAATAGTATTCCTGGCCATTGCTGGGCTTTCCAATCTTATCGGGGCTGGGGATCAGCGGCGAGCGCTGAGATGGGAACGAGCTCTATACCGCGGGCGGACACCTCAGCGGCCCACTCGGCGACAGCATCGATGGTTTCACCGAATGCCGAGCCGGTGCCGATGGCGAAGCCACGTGCCCGCGAAATGCGCTCCAATTCATCGAGCTTCTTGAGAATTTCACCACGGTCTGGTCGACGGTTGTTGCCGGTGGGATCGATCAAGACATCCGATGCGGCAAACGGTACGCCTTCCTGAAGCGCCAGTTCCTGCGCGACGCTGCGCGCTGATGTTCCGTCGTCGATATACATCAGGCCTCGCTGTCCGAGCTCTGCCATGATCTCATCCATGGGCTCCGCTTCTGCGGTGAAACGCCCGCCCATGTAATTCATGATGCCGGTGTAGTTCGTGATCCTGGAGAGCGCCCAGCGAAGCCGGGACAGGTTCTCCGCTGGTGACGCGTCGACGGTCAGCGTATTCCGTCCGGGATTCGGCGAGGGATAACCGAAGGGTTCCATCGGTACCTGAAGAACGATCTCGTGCCCTGCCTTGCGCGCTGTCTGCATCCAGCGTCCAAGACTGTTGCCAGATGGAGCGAAGGCAAGCGTGATCTCGGGGCGGAGTGTCTCAATTGCCTCCTGGGTGGTTGTCTGAGATAGGCCCAGACCGCCTATGATGATGGCGATCCTGGCTCCGCGTGTGCCGGACCAGGCCCGAGCATAGACATCGAACGGACGACGGCCTCCCGCATCACGCACCGGGAGCGGACCCGTTTCCGATTCCTCGATCAGGGCGCGGTCGGGCAGATGCGCAAGCCTTGGGTGCTGTCCCACGGCCGACGGATCGCGGATGACAATCACACCGTTCTCGGTGGCTCCATTTTCCAGAGGCTCTTTGGGTCCCAGGCGGGTGATCGATGCGTTGGGAGCGCCCGGTTGGGAAACGCCCTTCGCCGGTTCAGGTGTGGTTGTTTCGGCAACGCTCTGCTCCACCGGCTCCGTGACGGCAATCGCGGCAGGCGTCCGAAAGGGGCGGTCGCGCAGCGCTACGGCAGTGGAAACTCCAAAAACGGCAATCGCGGCAAGGCTGAGCGCTATGCGATCGGCGGTGAAGAAGCCACGGCGCTTCGGCTTTTTCGGCCGGTCATCGCGGCCCAGCGGCCGGTCTATGTCTCTGTTCCTCGAAATCATACCCACCCGTTACGATGGCCGAGGGCCAAAAATCCAGACCGGTCGTCTCCTTCGTGGAAGGATTGCCGCTCTTAGTATTCATATTCCGGCACCTGGTCTCGCCGGGCGCCATCGCCGATTCGTTGAAACCGGCGATGGATGATCGATGTTTACTGATTCATGACCGCTTTGTCAGGATTTGGCGGAAAGGCGGGGTCAGTTTTCTCGCCGCGGAGCAATTCAAGCGCTGCCTTGAGCTGGACGTCATCCTTGGCATCCGGCGGGACGTAGGCGATCGAGCCGGAGCCCTCCTCGTTTTCTTCCTCGCCCTTGATGTGCCCGCGAAGGTCCGACTCGCCCCGACGCAGGTCGCGCCCCTGTAACTCTTCGGGAAGCGGCTGATCGACCTTGATGTCGGGCGTGATGCCTTTGCCCTGGATCGATTCTCCTGAAGGCGTGTAGTAGAGCGCGGTGGTGAGGCGCAGGGCGCCGTTCTCGCCGAGCGGAATAATGGTCTGCACCGAACCCTTGCCGAAGGACTGGGTGCCGAGCACCGTCGCGCGGCGATGATCCTGTAGCGCGCCGGCGACAATCTCGGAGGCACTCGCAGAACCGCCGTTGATCAGCACGATCACCGGTTTGCCGTTGAGCACATCGCCGGGCCGCGAATCGAAGCGCGCAATGTCGTTTGCGTCACGCCCTCGTGTGGAAACGATCTCGCCACGGTCGAGGAATGCATCGGAAACGCTGACCGCCTGATCGAGCAGACCGCCGGGATTGAGACGCAGATCGAGCACATAGCCCTTCAGCTTGTCGTCGGGCACCTCTTTGCTGATCGTATCAATGGCGCTCATCAGGTCGTCGAAGGTCTTTTCGGTGAAGGACGTGATCTTCAGATAGCCGACATCCTCCTCCACACGGTATTTGACGGCTTTCACCTTGATGATGTCGCGCACGATCGTCAGCTCGATCGGCTTGTCTGCACCTTCGCGCAGGATGGTCAGCTCGATCGGCGTGTTGACCGGGCCACGCATCTTGTCGACGGCGTCGTTGAGCGACATGCCGCGGACTTCTTCGCCGTCGATCGCGGAGATCAGGTCGCCGGCCAGAACACCGGCGCGTGAGGCGGGTGTGTCGTCGATGGGAGAGACGACCTTCACGAGTTCATTGTCCATGGTGACTTCGATGCCCAGGCCACCGAATTCACCCTTGGTCTGGACCCGCATGTCCTTGGCGGCTTCCGCATCGAGATAGGAAGAGTGCGGATCGAGCGAGGTCAGCATGCCGTTGATGGCACTCTCCACCAGCTTCTTGTCGTCCGGCGGGGTCACATACTGGGCGCGCACGCGCTCGAAGATGTCGCCGAAAATCGCAAGCTGCCGGTATGTTTCCGAACCAGCGGCGTTTGCCGAGAAGCCGCTTGTTCCGTGGAAAAGAGAGACCGCGGATGCGCCCATCAGGGCGCCGGCAAACAATAGCGACAAGTTACGTTTCATTTCCTGTCCTTCCAGAGTGTCCCGGAGCCCACCAGGGTTTAGGATCGATCGGTTTTCCGTTCTTCCTGAACTCGACATACAGCTCGGGCGTAAGATCTTCAGTTCCCGGGCCTGCGATGCTTGCCAGGCGAGCTTCCCCCATCATGCCGATTGGTTCGCCCGCCAAAACGGATTGCCCCAGCGTCACGCTTACCTTAGCCAAGCCGGCAAGCACGATATGATAACCGTCGCCGGCATTGAGTATCAATAGCTGACCATAGGAACGAAACGGTCCTGCGTACAGTACCGTCGCCCCCGCGGGTGCCGTAACGATTGCGCCGGATTGTGTTCTTAGAATGTCGCCCTGCAACGGTGCGCCAGTGTCGTCATCTTCACCGAACCGGGCTACGAACTGACCGGCAACGGGCAAGGCAACCCCGCCTGTCCGCTTGGCGAAGGAAGCGCCGGCACCGAGACGGTTCTCAGGCGAAGTCGGCTCGTTGAGCCGTCTTGCACGCTCGGCTTCGGCCTTGCGCAGTGAGGCGATTTCGTTTTCCAGCGAGCCGATCAGCTCCTGCAGGCTGGTGGCGCGCGCGGCGAGCGCCTCGGCCTGCTGCTGCTCGGCTGCCATGCGGTTTTCGGCTTCCTGCTGGAGACGCTTCTTCTCGTCCAGCAACAGGGCGAGCCGCTTTTTTTCTTCGGCCTGTTCGGTCACGGTTTTTTGAAGTTTGTCGCGCTCACCTTCGATCGACGTCACGATACGGGAAAGATCGCGCAAATCGCCGATGAGAATTTCCGTTTCCGCACGCAGCTCCGGCACCACCGCGCCGAGAAGAATGGCACTGCGCACTGATGCCAAGGCGTCTTCGGGGCGAACGAGAATGGCCGGCGGCGGGTTGAGGCCCATGCGTTGAAGAGCACCGAGCACTTCGGCCAGAACGCCGCGGCGCGACTGGAGCGATTCGCGCAGATAGCTCTCTTCGTGGCGAAGCTTGCTCAGCCGCAGCGAAATCGTATCGATATCCTCGCTCAGCTTGCGTTCCGTCTTTGCTGCCTGGATGAGGGCCGCCGTAATCGCGGCATTGTCGTCTTTAATGGCGTCTATCTCGGCCGCGATCTCGGCCAGCCGTTTTTCCGTCAGCGCAATCTCGCGGTTGACGTCCTTAAATTCGACCTGGCTCTTGTTGTGCTGGGTCTCAAGAACCTGAATGCCATCCTGCGCGGGAGCGGGGGCAGGCAGAACGCAGAAGATCGCCACAGCAGCAGCGGCCGTCCCGAGACGGGCGAGATATGGGCGCGGCGCGAGCGCATTCTTCATCCCTGGTCTGCCGTTTTACGCGAAGTGGAAGTCGTTCGGAGACAGCATATGCCAAGTTTCCTTAAGGAAACATCAACCATGTGGTAACCGGTTGCAATTTTTGGTTGTATTTTGCCGGGCGTCAATGCGCGTCTGTGAAAACAGCGGCTGCGCGAGGTTCAATCCCGGTGATAGGGGTGGCCCGAAAGGATGGTCGAGGTTCGGTAAAGTTGTTCAGCAAGCATCAGGCGAACGATCTGATGCGGCCATGTCTGTGCACCGAAGGCTATCGTGCGGTCGGCTGCCTGGCGCAGTCCATCATCGTGCCCGTCCGGCCCGCCAATGACGATCATGAGATTGCGGCGGCCCTGATCGCGCAAATCCGCGATGGCTTCGCTCAGTTGCCTTGATGTGAGATTCTTCCCGCGCTCGTCGAGCAGAAAGAGCGCTGATCCCTCCGGGCGCATCTGTGCGATCTTGCGACTTTCCTCGCGACACCGCTCTTCAGCGGACTTGGCGCGACTCTCGACGATCTCACTGACACCGGAAAACTCGAGGCCCACAAAAGGACCGCCTTTGGCGAACCGTTCCAGATAACGGTCCGTCAAATCCCTCTCGGGGCCGGCCTTCATCCGGCCCACGGCGCAAATGGCAATATGCATTCCAGCCTCTCTGCCCGGTGGGCGGAGGTGGCTCAAAGACACCGTCGCGGCAGACGGTGCTCAGTGAACCGTTTCATCCTCCAGATCGGGGGCCTGCCACATCTTTTCGATGTTGTAAAACTCCCGAACCTCAGGGCGGAAGACGTGAACGACAATGTCGCCCGTATCGATCAACACCCAGTCGGCGCCGCTCAGACCTTCGACCTTGGCGTTGCCAAGACCGGCCTCCTTGAGCGCGCGGATCAGATGATCCGCCACGGCCGCCACATGGCGGTGCGAACGCCCCGACGCAATGATCATGTGATCGGCGAGCGGGGATTTGCCCTGGATGTCGATGGAGATGATGTTTTCCGCCTTGGAGTCTTCCAGACTCGCGAGGGCTGTTTCAACGGCCTGGGAAACCAGATTCCGACTGGCCTCGGCCGGCGAAGGCATCATGTCAGCCTTCTTCGTCATTGCTGTTCTCAGTGTCTTTCCTTTCCAATAAGAACAAGCTCACCGTCGACCACCATGCCGACGATACCCAATAGATAGGCAGAGTCTGTTAACAGTTTCAAGACATGGCCGTTCACATGTTTGAACGGAGCTTATCGATCACCTGGCCTCTTTTGCCGCGTTTCTGATGGCTGTTGAGGATAGCGAGGAGCGTGGCCCATGGATGAATGTCCATGCCGGTGGCCGCCTGCGCACCAGGATCGGCGCGTCGTCTTCATCGATCCGGGCATGGTCGAACGTCTTCGCCATGGTGGAGGACAGGAAGGCCAGCGTCGCCCCGGGACGGTCGATCACCGCAATGGGCATGGAGCGCACGATGTCGCGCCAGCGTTCCCAGCGGTGAAAGTCGCGCAGGCTGTCGGCGCCCATGATCCAGACAAAATCGACACCGCGATTGCGCGTTTGAACAAGATCTATCGTGTCTGCAGTGTAGCGAATCCGGTGGCCGGCCTCGAAGGCTGTCACCTTCACGCGTGGATCGCTGGTGCACTTCTCCGAAAGTGCGACCCGTTCGGAAAGCGGTGCAAGTTCACGATGGCTCTTGAGCGGGTTTCCCGGCGTGACGATCCACCAGAGCTGATCGAGCCTCAGGCGCCGCATAGCGATCTCGGCCACCAGCGCGTGACCCGCATGGGGAGGGTTGAACGACCCCCCGAAAAGCCCCACCGCCATGCCCGGCTCCACATGGGGCATACGCAGATAGCGTGCCGGGAGGGATGGGGGCAAAGCGGGAGAAGGCATGAAACTGTCCGGGTTCACGGTCGTGTCTGGCCGGAGCCGCGAACGCGGTATTTGAACGAGGTGAGCTGTTCGACGCCCACCGGACCGCGCGCATGCATCTTGCCGGTGGCAATTCCGATCTCCGCGCCCATGCCGAATTCGCCGCCATCGGCGAACTGCGTGGAGGCATTGTGCAGAAGAATGGCCGAATCGATCTCGTTGAAGAAGCGCTCGACGGCTGCCGCATCCTTCGCGACGATGGCCTCGGTGTGGTGCGAGGACCATGTGCCGATATGGCGGATTGCCTCATCGACGCCGTCGACAAGCTTCACCGAGATGATGGCGTCGAGATATTCCGTCCCCCAGTCTTCCTCGGTTGCGGGGGTCGCCGATGAAAAGCGGGCACAGACCTCCTCATCGCCGCGAATGGCGCAGCCGGCCTCTTCCAGGGCGGAGAGAACCGGAAGCAGAAGCCGGTCGGCTGCTTCCCGATCCACGAGCAGGGTTTCGGCGGCGCCACAGATGCCGGTGCGCCGCATCTTGGCATTGACGGCGATGGAGACCGCCATGTCGGTGTCGGCCGAGCGGTCGAGGTAAAGGTGGCAGATGCCTTCCAGATGGGAAAAGACCGGGACGCGTGCATCGCTCTGCACACGCTCGACAAGGCTGCGTCCACCGCGTGGGACGATCACGTTGACATTGCCGCCAAGGCCTTTCAGCATCTCGCCAACGGCGGCGCGGTCGGTGACCGGCACGCGCTGGATGGCGTCGGCCGGCAGGCCGGCCTTCTCAAGTCCTTCGACGAGGCAGGCATGGATGGCGGCAGATGAACGGGCGGAATCGGACCCACCGCGCAGGATCACCGCATTGCCGGCCTTGAGGCAGAGTGCGCCTGCATCGGCGGTCACGTTGGGGCGGCTTTCGTAAATCACACCGATGACACCAAGCGGCGTGCGCACGCGCTCGATCTGAAGGCCGTTCGGACGCTCCCAAGCGGCGATCACATCGCCGACCGGGTCTTTCAGCGCGGCGATGGCGCGGATGCCTTCCGCCATGCCGGCGATGCGCGCGGGATCGAGCTTAAGCCGGTCGAGAAGGGCGGGCGACAGGCCGGCCTCTTCGCCGCGCGCCATGTCTTCGCGGTTGGCCTCGAGGATCGCCGCTTCATTGCGCGTGAGCGCATCGGCCATGGCTTCCAGTGCGGCGTTTTTGCTCTGTGGCGTGGCAATGGACAACGGGCCTGCGGCAGCGCGGGCGCGGGCTCCCAGATCGTTCATCAGCGCGGCAATGTCCGCGCTGCCCTGCCTGTTTTCCATCAGCATTCAGCCCTCCGCCTTTTCCTTCAGCTGGTGCCGCGCATGGGGCGCCGTCACCAGATCGTCGCGGTGCACCATGGCAGCCCGCGCTTCATATCCGAGCACTTCGGCAATGTCGCCGCTTTTCAGTCCGGCGATTCTTACGGCATCGGAAGCGTCATAGGCAACCAGCCCGCGCGCCACCTCACGCCCGTCGGGCCCGTGGATGGCCACGGTGTCGCCGCGCGCGAAACTGCCGGAAACATGGGTGACGCCGATGGGCAGGAGCGAGTTTCCAGCCGCAAGCGCCAGAACCGCACCGGCATCGACCGTGATGGTGCCTGCCGGCTCCAGCTGGCCGGCGATCCATGTCTTGTAGGCGCGCACAGGTGTGTCGCTCGCCCTGAAGAGGGTGGAGCGGGCGCCATTGTCGATTGCCGCAAGTGGGTTGAGGCGCGTGCCCGAGGCGATCACCATCGCGGTTCCTGCCGCCGTGGCAATGCGGCCTGCATCGAGCTTGGTGCGCATGCCGCCGCGCGACAGTTCCGATGCCGCAGCGCCGGCCATGGCCTCGATCTCCGGTGTGATGGCGTCGACTACGGGGATGAAACGCGCATCGGGGTCGCTTGCCGGCGGGGCCGTATAGAGACCGTCGACATCGGAGAGGAGGACCAGAAGATCGGCACCGAGCATGGTGGCGATGCGGGCGGCGAGGCGATCATTGTCGCCATAGCGGATTTCGCTGGTTGCGACCGTGTCATTCTCATTGATGACGGGAACGACGCCCATCTTGAGAAGCGTGGAAACGGTGGCGCGTACATTGAGATAGCGGCGGCGCTCTTCCGTATCACCGAGCGTTACGAGGATCTGGCCGGATTTCAGCCCGCGCTTGCGCAGCTCCTCATCCCACGCGCCGGCGAGCGCGATCTGGCCCACGGAAGCCGCGGCCTGGCTTTCTTCCAGCTTCAGCGTGCGCCGCTCGATACCGAGGATGGTGCGGCCCAGCGCGATGGCTCCGGAAGAGACCACCAGCACCTCCACACCATCGGCATTGAGCGCGGCAATGTCATCGACCAGGGCGGAAAGCCATTCGCGCTTCAGGCCCTTCTTGCGGTCCACCAGAAGGGCGGAGCCGATCTTGACGGTGATGCGGCGGTGACTGCTGAGCGCGGGGCGGGTCATGCGGGATTTGCCTATTTCTGCCAGCGGTCGTCAGCCGCGTCTGCATCTTCTTCTTCGGCGCGCGCGTCCTGAATGATCTTCATCAGGGCGCGCAGCACGTCCTGCACGCCCTCGCCGGTGGCGGAGGAGAGGAGGAGGGGGGGCTTTCCGCAGGCTTCTGCAAGGGCTGCCTGCTTTTCGGCCCGCGCTTCGTCGTCCAGAAGGTCCACCTGGCTGAGTGCGACGATCTCTGCCTTGTCGGTGAGGCCGTGGCCATAGGCGGCAAGCTCGCCGCGTATCGTGTTGTAGACGGCGGCGGGGTCTTCCTCGCGCGCTGAGACGAGGTGGAGCAGAACGCGCGTGCGCTCCACATGACCGAGAAACCGGTCGCCAATGCCGACGCCCGCATGGGCGCCTTCAATGAGGCCGGGGATATCGGCCATGACGAATTCGCGCGCGTCGATGCGCACCACACCCAGATTGGGGTGCAGCGTCGTGAACGGATAGTCGGCAATCTTGGGCTTGGCCGCGGTGACCGTGGCGAGGAATGTGGACTTGCCGGCATTGGGCAGGCCAACCAGACCGGCATCGGCGATGAGCTTCAGGCGCAGCCAGATCCATGCCTCTTCTCCCGGCAGGCCGGGATTGGCGCGGCGCGGCGCCTGATTGGTGGAGGATTTGAAATGCTGGTTGCCGAAACCGCCATTGCCGCCGCTGGCCAGCTTGAAGCGCTGGCCAATCTCGGTCAGGTCGCAAATGAGCGTCTCGTTGTCTTCCTCGTATATCTGCGTGCCGACGGGTACTTTGAGAACAACATCCTCGCCCTTGGCGCCGGTGCGGTTTCGGCCCATGCCGTGCACGCCGGTCTTGGCCTTGAAGTGCTGCTGATAGCGGTAGTCGATCAGCGTGTTCAGGCCCTGCACGGCCTCGACCCAGACATCGCCGCCACGTCCGCCATCGCCGCCGTCAGGGCCGCCGAACTCGATGTATTTCTCGCGCCGGAACGAAACGGAGCCCGCGCCGCCATCGCCGGAGCGGATATAGACCTTGGCCTGATCGAGAAACTTCATGGGTTTGATCGTCTTTCCGTAACGTTGCGCAGAACCGTCTACAGCATCATGCGTCGAAGTGCGAGAGCAGACAGGGTTTCAGGCCCGTCTGTTCTCCCTTCGATTCAGGCGCCCCAGCTTCTGAGGCTCACCCAGGTGCTGCGATCGAGCTGGTAGCGTTCCACAGCCACCTTGCCTGCAACCACCGAATCCATCATGCCCTGCCCGGCATACTGAAAACCGCATTTGTGGATCACGCGCCGCGAGGCGGTGTTGGTGACGCGGCAGGAGACATTCAGCCGGTCGATATCCGTGGCGCGGAAGGCGAGATCGACCAGGGCATGGGCTGCCTCTGTGGCATATCCGCGGCCCCAATAGGGTTCGCCGATCCAATAGCCGATTTCCAGCCCGTTGGAGCGGTTCTCCAGACCGGCGCAGCCGATGAAGGCACCGGTTTCCGACAGCGTGACCGCATAGGTGCAGCCATTGATCTCGCCGGCGCGAATGCGGCTGAGGAAACTGTGCGCATCGTTCACGCGGTAGGGATTGGGCATGCGGCCGAGCATTTCGGCCAGGCGCCGATTGTTGGCGAGTTCCACCAGTTCTGTGACGTCATCGTCGCGCGGGATGCGCAGAACGAGGCGCTCGGTGACGAGAACCGGGCAATCTATTTCAACTCTGGGACTTTCACTCTCGATGTCTTCACTTTCGGCAACCATCGCTTTTTCCTCCGGACAAAAAGAAAGGGGAGATGGCGACCCATCTCCCCTTTCGAACCTATTTCCGGAATGTCCAGACACCGGTCCCCGAGATGGGTCGCCGGTGTTGGTGAAGCGGACCGGCTACTCCGCTGCCTCCGTAATCGGGTTTACGGACACGTAGGTTCGACCATTGGCTTTTTTCGCGAAGGAGACAGCACCTGCCTCTTTCGCAAAAATCGTATGATCCTTGCCCATGCCGACATTGATGCCGGGATGCCATTTCGTGCCGCGCTGACGGATAATGATGTTGCCGGCGATAACCTTCTCGCCGCCGAACTTCTTCACACCAAGGCGTTTGGACTCGGAATCGCGACCGTTGCGCGACGAACCACCAGCTTTTTTGTGTGCCATAATCTTGCTCCTTTGCGCCCGTCGAGAGCGCTTGCATTCCTAATGCGCTGTCAGGCGCTGAATTTCAACCCTTTGGCGAAGGATTATTTCGCCAGTTCCTTGGCCTGCTCGCGCCAGTCCTTGATCTGGTCGGCGCTGAAAGGCATGGCCTCGTCGATGCGCACCACGTCCTCGTCGGTGAGGGCGGCCACCTGAGCGTAGGTGGTGATGCCCTGCTCGGCGAGCTGGCCGGCTGCAACCGGGCCGATGCCCTTGATCTTGGTCAGATCGTCGGGCTCTCCGGCCGGAGCGGTGAAGAGCGGAGCAGCCGCAGCGGGCGCTTCCGTCTTTGCCTCTGCCTTTTTGGGAGCGGCTTCCTTCTTCGGAGCAGCTTCCTTCTTGGCAGGCTTTTCCTCGGCCTTGGCAGCCGGCTTCGCAGCGGCCTTCTTCGAGGGCTTCGCGCCGCCGGTCAGGATCTCGGAGATCCGCACGGTGGTCAGAAGCTGGCGATGGCCGCGCTTGCGGCGCGAATTCTGGCGGCGACGCTTCTTGAACGCGATGACCTTCTTGCCGCGGCCCTGCTCGACCACCTCGGCGGCCACACTGGCGCCATCGACGAGCGGCGCGCCAATGGTCACGTCCTCGCCTTCGCCAACGGCCAGAACGTCTGCAAACTGAATGATCTCACCGGGCTCGCCGGTGACGCGCTCGACCTGAAGCAGGTCGTTTGCGGAAACGCGGTACTGTTTACCGCCGGTCTTGATGACTGCGAACATCTTTTTGCCTTTCAGTGTCCGGTCCGGCTTGGGTCCGCATGGTGCGGCCTGCCGTCTTTTTGCCAGTCTGGATGGTTAAACAACAAACGGCGCAGGGGTTTTCCCGCGCCGCAGGTCGCGTGTCCATAACGGAAGAGGTCTGGAAGGTCAAGCAGAGGCGGGAAAAATGCGGCAGATTGGCTTCGATTGGCCCTTGTATCGAAACCGATCACCGGTTATCTAGTGCGCCGCGCTGGCAACAGCAGACCAGCATCTCGCGGAGAGGTGGCTGAGTGGTTGAAAGCACCGCACTCGAAATGCGGCATACTCGCAAGGGTATCGGGGGTTCGAATCCCTCCCTCTCCGCCATGGCCTTTTAGCTCCCCCGGGTTTTTTGTGAAGCGGCTGTAGCCGGTCGCGCGGATTTGCAATTTTGTCACCGGCTTTTTCAACACTCACAGTTTCTTGAAGCCCCCTCAAAGGGTGTTTGAAGGGGCCTCTACTTTAACCCTGATCTTCGGCCGAGGAAATGATCAGCTCCTTCGCCCTCGTACCGTTGCCGGCTGAGATGGAATAGGTCAGCTCGGCGCCCTCCATATCAAACCCTGAGAACAGTTCCCGGATCTGCGGCACATCGTTGATCGAGAGGATGAACCGTCCCTTCAGCCGGCCGAGCCGATCGGCCATGAGGGCGAACTGGTCGCGGTCGAACAGGGCACGGCCGTAGTCGCCCTCCGAGCCGTAATAGGGTGGGTCGAGATAGAAGAGCGTGCCCGGCCGGTCATAGCGCTCGATGAAGTCCAGCCAGTCCAGGTTCTCGATGACGACGCCCGCCAGGCGCTCATGCACCTCTTCCAGCATGGGAGCCAGCCGCGTGAGATTGAAGCGCGCGGGACGGCTCCGGTCGACGCCAAAATTCTGCCCAGCCACCTTGCCGCCGAACGCCAGGCGCTGCAGGTAGAGGAAGCGCCCGGCGCGCTCCAGATCGGTCAGCGTGGTGGGGTCGCTCGCCTTCAGACGTTCAAACTCACGGCGCGACGTAATCTGGAAGCGAAGCGTGTCCATGAACTGCGGATAATGGCGCTGAAGGATGCGGAAGAGGTTCACCACTTCGCCATTGCGGTCGTTGATGACTTCAGCGTCGGGCATCAGCTGACGGCGGAAGAAGACGCCGCCCATACCGACAAACGGCTCCGCATACAGCGAATGAGGCGTGGCGGCGATGCGCTCGCAAAGGCGGCGAGCGAGCGAGCGTTTGCCGCCGATATAGCCGGCCACAGGCCGAACGGGAGTGACGGGAGAATGGTCGTTGTAGAGATGCATGTCTTTTCTAGGAGAATCAGACACACTCCGGTCGCTCGAAAGAGCAGCGGGTGTGGCGGTTGTTTCGTGTGATCGTCAGGCGGGGTTGGTTTGGCGACTGGACCCGCTCGTCGGAGCTAATGCTCCGGCCACCCGTCCGCTTGTTGAGTTGGGTGAAAGATGGGATCGGACATGTTCCAAGAATGGCTGACATTTGCGGGAGTGCTTTGCGCGACGGCTAGCGCGTTTCTAACAGCTATCAACGGTACGCAGCTTCTTGGCCGCCTGCTGGAATGGCATGCAGAGGCTGTCTTTCGCGATTTGGAGAAGGACGAAAAAAACTCACGCCGCAGCGGAATAGTTAAAGCCATGTCCATCGTCGGCAGTAAGCATGTTTCTCCGCACGATTGGCTACGTTCAACTTTGGGCCTTTCGCCTGTCGTGGTGACCAAAGACGACCTGTCACTCAATCTGGGAGCTGGTGTACGAAGCAAAGCCGAGATCGACGCTGTACTGCGTGATTGGATAGAACACCCGCGCCCGCTAAATCGTTCGGCGTCGCTATGGGCGATCGGACTATTGTTGCTCGGTGGCCTTCTCGCGATCTTCGGTACGTTTCCGCTCATCTAAATTCGCGCCCGCTTTCCGGTGCCTCCAGTTCGATTGTGGTCATGTATGTGTCGTCGTAGCGATGCTCGACGCTGGCCGCGCGCCACTCGCCATTGGCCTCTTTTCGCCCACCCGTGAAGATGATCGGCGTGTCGGCCATCATCTCCGGCATGCCGGCAAGCGTGATGGAGCCTGAGCCGGTGGCGCGGCCGAGGCGGCTGCCTTCGGCGCTGGCCGCTTTCTGCGCTTCAGCGGCGTTGGCGTAGGTCGTTCGAAGGCGCTTTACGGGGCCTTTGAGGCCGGTTTCAAAGTCTTCGTACTTGATCTCGTTGCGCGCCCGGTCGTACCAGCCCGCCTGTGTCTTGCCGTAGCGCGGTCTAGGCTCGATCGAGATGGTGCCGCTCTCGCAGTCGCTCTTGTCGATGGTAATGGGCGGCAGTACACCGCGCTCTAGGAAGAGGAAGCGGTTTCCCTTGACCGAGAATTGGCCGCCGCAGCGGTCAGCCAGGCGGGTGAGGAAGTCAACGGTCGATTGCTCGGTGCGGGCGATATAGGGCAGCTGCAGCCCGGCAAGGCCGGGGCTGATCTTGGCTTCATAACCATGGCGGCCAGCCAGCTCCTGGACGATGTCTCCCACACTCTTCTCGTCAAAATGTTCAGACAGGGGTTCCTTCACATCGGAGCGCATGTCGGCCGAGCGACAGGAGAAGCGGAGAAACTCGCCGCGCGGGCCGAAGGCGTAATCCGCCTTCTCGAAAATGAAGACACCCATCTTCCATGTGCTGGCACCGCGAAAGCCGAACCTAACCGAGATCTCGGCACCCATCTCGGGAACCTCGATCAGGTTGTTCTCGTCATCGAACTCGAGCTCGCATGTGTCGGCTTCCTGGCCGGGCGCGTCGTAGATCGAAGCCGAGACCAGAAGCGAATAGAAGGCATCGCTCACAGTGCGGCCGGCGACGCTCACTTCAATGAATGGATGCGTGCGGGTCATCAATCCCAGAGCCTCACGGTTGCGGCTTCCTGGATGATGACGAACTCCGGCATATTGATCTCCGTGCCGCGCGGCAGCACCGGACCGAGGCGCGCAAGGCCCGGATTGGCCACCAGCGTGGCCTCCATAAAGCCGGGCAGCTTGCCGGCTTGCCGGCGGTCTCGCAGATGCGCCAGGGCGTATTCAAAGCACACCTGATCGAGCATCATGTCTTCGAGCGGAACCCGAACACGCCCTGCAGGGATGATACGGGCGCTCATGAGAACAGCCCCACTGGCGAGCCGGTGCCGGGTGCAGGCGCGACCTCGATATCGAAGCTCAGCCGCCGCCCATAACCTTGCCGGTTGATGCTTGTCTGCCGGTCACGCACCGAGAGGATCACCACGCGGCCGAACACCTGCGCGGCTGTGGCGACAGCGATCGACCAGCCGATCATGAGAACCGGCTGGGCAGCGGCCTGCGTGGCGCGGATCGCTTCGAACTCCTGCCGGCCGCCGAACTCGTCCGGATAAAGAAGGCCAGAGATCCTGATCGGATCCTCGCCATAGCCGGTGAACTGCCGGCCTGGCCGGTTGCCAAAGCGGGGAATGGCCGGCCAGTGCGTTTCCGTCTGTCGCTCGATCTCCTGAAAATTGAGCGGCGCGATCTCGAAGATGTGCGGGCCAAGGGCAAGCAGCGGTGTCATTACTCAGTGCCTCCATGCAATGCGCCGGTTCGCGCGGTGGCGATCGAGCTGCCTACGCCGCTGCCGGCGCTCGCGCGGGCGGGCTGAGCCGATGAGAGCCTTGAGGCTGCAGCTCCGATGGCGCGGGCAGCGTCTTTCAGCATGGCGGCAGACTGCGCCGCTCCCTGCTCAAGCGCGTTGGCGGCTTTCTGGCCTCCCTGTTCGACAGCCGTGCCGCCGCGCGCCAGACCATCGGACGCCTGCGAAGCGGCCCGATCCATCCCGGCTAGCATCTGGTCGAATGCGCCGCCGCCGGCGCCCTGACCGGCATCTGCGGCATTGGCCGTGTTGGCACGGCCGCTGATGGCTTCGGAGCGCTTCTGTGCAGCAGTGTCCTCCGGGCTCTCGTTGGTCATCCAGGACGGCAGGGACGGCAGTGTGAATTCGAAGGAGAAGGCATTCTTCAGCCATTCGACCTTTGACTGCACCCATGCCTCAAGCTGGGCCCAGCCCTCGGTCAGACCGGCAAGTGTTCCATCCACGGCGTTGCCTGCAAGCCCCGATGCGGCGGCGACCAGGTCCGAGGCCCATTTGCCGACATCGATGGTGGCCTGTGCATACCAGGCCTCGACCGCGCCCCAGCCTTCAGTGATGCGGGCGAGAAGCACCTCGGCTGGAACCTCACCAGCCTCCATGCCCATCTGCTCGTTCGACCAGCCTTTCACCGACTGCCAGAGCTTGCCGAACGAACTCTGTTCTACGCTCTCTTCAAGCTTCTTGAACGCGGCCTGGTTCTGCCGGATTTGCTCAAGCCGCTCTTCTGGTGTGCGGCCCATGTCGTCGAAGAACTCGAAGGCCAGCGGGATCACCCAGCTTGCTGCCATCCCGGCGCGCAACGCGTTGGGCAACCCGCCGACCTTCGACACGAGTTTGTCGACGCCACGCCATGCGAGACCGGCGGCGCGGCCGACACCCCGAATTGAACCTGAAACGAGACGCCAGCCGAGGGCCACGTTCCGGCCCGCCTCGTTGAACTTGAGGAAGAAGCCAAGAAGCCTGATGAGGGGCAGGCGCACAGCGGCCACGGCAAAGCCGATCAGGCGCGCGCCAATCGCGAAGGCCATCAGTGCTGCAATCGTCTTGACGATCGCGCCTGTCAGCTCCGGATTTGCAGCGGCAAACTCTGCAAACCTGTCGATGAGCTGGCCGAGTTGATCAGCCAGCGCCAGAGCCTGTGGCAGAAGCTGATCGCCCAGGACGATTGCCATGCGGGTCAATTTGCCAACGAGCAGATCCCACTTCTTCTCTGCGCCTTCGGCCTGCTTGGCTGCTTCCTCGACCGCCGATCCGGCATAGGCCGTCTTGTCTGCAACCAGGTCTAGCGCCTGCGCGAGCAGATCAGGGTTGCCGAGCAGCTTTGCGAAATCGTCCGCGAAGTCACGGCCGACCAGCTCGATCAGGGCCTCCATGCCTTGCGGTTTCTTGGCCAGCGTTTCGAACAGCTGGATCAGCGCGGCCGGCGCGTCGGTCTCCATCGACTTCAGGAAGGCTTCGCGGTTCATCCCGACCGATTGGAACGCCTGGTCGATCTTCTTGCCGCCCGACAGGATCCGGGTTGCCATGGCGGTGAAACCGCGCGCCGCTGTTTCGGGCACGATGCCGGCGGCGATCATGGAGGCACCGACAGCGGTTGCCTCGGTTGCCGTCAGCTTGAAGATGGCTGCCGCGCCAGCGGAACGGTTGGTGAAGTCGGTGAGCTCGCTGGCCTTCGCGGCCATGTTGTTGGAGAGGTGGTTCGTGGCGTCGCCAAGATCCTCGATCCCGTCCTGGTTCAGCTTGTAGACGTTGCGCAGCTTGGCAAAGCGCTCACCGATCAGGCCGCCAGCCATGTCGAAGGCCACGGCCGCGTTGGCAACGTATGTGGTGAAGGCTTCCAGATCGCTTTCAGGAACACCGCCCTGTGCAGCCTCGGACATCAGCTCGACCAGCTCGCTCGCCGCGATCGGGATCAGCGCCGAGGTGTCGAGCGCGAACTTGCGAAGCTGGCTCAACCGGCTTTCGGTGACATCGAGCACCTTGTCCAGGCCACGCATGGACTGGTCGAACTGCCCGGCCTTAACGATGGGGGCGGCAAGTGTCATCGCCATGCCGAACGCACCGAGCAGTCGACCGCGTGCGTTGTTTAACGCCGTTTCGGCATTCCTGGTCGCGGTCTCGATGTTGTCTACGGAGAAGCCCTCGCGGATCGCTCCGCCGAAGCCGCGCTTGAACTCGTGTGCCTTCTCACGGATCCCGCCCAGCGCGCCCGCGATCTTCTTCGCGGGCGCGGATGCCTGGTCAATGAGGCGGATGAGAAGGGAGACGTCCATCGATCAGGGCTCCGGGAAGCGGGCTTGCAGATGCCGGGCGAGATGCGCGTGAGCGATGACGAGTTCGATCCAGTCCGTCTCGTCTAGCTCGTGAGGGAGTTTCCGGAACTGGTGTCCGATATCTGCCGCCACGCCGTAGACGCTGCGGACTGGAGTCCCGGAAAAAAACCGAGAAACGCGGTCCCAAGCGCCGGCAGGTCGATCACGTCGATGTCATCGATCACGGAAGCGGGTTCCTCGCACATGTCGGCGATGAGCTCGGTCAGTTCGTCCAGGCGCTCCACCGTGAAAAGCCCTGCGACCACCTTGGCGAGCATTTCCCGGCCGCCGCTTTCCACCTTCGCCTGGATGCTGGACGCTGCATCATCGCCATCAGCCAGGAGAAGCGAAAGAAGGTCGCCGCCGACCATGGCGGCCAGCCGTTTGGTGTGCCGCGTCTTGGGGCGGCGGATGGTGATCGTGCTGCGCTCGGCTTCCTTGCCGTCAGCGTCCTTCACGGTCACCGGAACCTGAAGGGGAACTTCGATCTTCAGTTTCAGGGCGTCATTCTTGCTCATGGCGCTCACCCGAACAGGATACGGCGGCGGGTTTCGTTGACCGGCGCGAAGTTGCGGATGTCCCATCCACCCTTCTTGAAATTGAAGCGGTGCATGACGCGGCTGTCCCAATACTCAGTGTAGCTCCAGATCGACTTGATCTCGTGGTCATAGCCGGTGGCCTTGCCGCCTTCGAGCTGCTCTCCCTCGATCTTCGACAGGCGGCCGGTGATGTCGATCGCGTGCTCGTGTTCGGTGCCGTCCTCTTCCGAGATCACCAGCTTCTTGCCGGTGAAGTTGTTCCGGACGCCGGGAGCGCCACCGAACAGGCCGAGCGTTTCCGGCGTGTGGCTCTTCAGCTTGAAGGGCATGGTGAGCGCTTTCGTTCCGAGCCCGGCGACCTCAATTTCGAGGTCGGAGCCACCGGGCTGGAAGCTTTCCATGATCTCTTCCAGCGTGGGCAGTTTCAGCGTCTCGATGTCGAGCGCTAGGTTGGTGTTGTCGTTGACGTAGAGCGTGAAGCCCCGGACGATGCGAAGGGTCATGAAACGTGCTCCCGTTAGCCGGAGATGTAGTCGGCGATGCTGCCGGAGAACTCGACCGAGATGCGGCGCTGGATGTCCTCGGCGAGCGTGTCGAAATAGTCTTCGTTGCGGCGCGAACCGAAGATCAGGTCTTCGAGCGGCGGCGTCTCTTCCGCATCGAATTCAACGCGCAGCTTGCCATCGCGCAGCGAGGCGTTGGAGTTGAGACCGCGATCCCAGAACACATTGCCGCCGAGGATCGCGCCGACCACCGTCAGTTCATCGAGGAACGCTTGCAGCGAGCGCATGACCGCCAGGACATGCTGCGATGAAAGGTTCTCATCATTGGCCCAGGGGCGGAAGGACGCGACAATCGCCTTCTCGATGGTGGCGCGGGTGCGCACGACATTGATGAACTTCCAGAGCGGATCATCGGACGCCGTGCGGTTGCCCCACAGGATCCGGCCATTGGCGGCATACTGGCCACCGACGCCTTGGACCACGCGCGAGGGAATGAACGTGGCGATGCCGGCCTCATTGAGGAGGTTCGCCTCGTGATCGATCTCTCCGTCGAAATAGGTGATGGGACGGGCCGTGCCGAGAACGCCGAGCGCTTCCTGGTTGGACGGAGACCAGTAGGGACCGCCCTTCAACTTGTCCTTCTTCACGATAAGGCCGGCCGCGAAGGGAGAGGCGGGTTTCGAGACTATGGTTTCGCCGCTTGCAACCCGCACGAACGGGTCCAGCAGGTAGGTGTAGCGCGATGAGAAGTCGGCGCGGTAGGCGAGGCTTGAAGCGCTGTCGGTGCCGCCCGTATCGAACACGGCCATCGCCTTCAGCTTCGCGGCCACTTGCTCAAGGGCATCTGCCACCGGGTTCTTTGCGTCGGCCACGCGGCCGGCCGAGTATCCCGGTGCGAGCAGAATATCCGGCTCGACCCCAACGTGCCCGGATGCGTAGGAAAGTGCGTGGACGCCGGTCATGGACGCGGCCGAGCCGATCAGGTTTGCCCTGGTGGCGTCTTCATCGGCCCCTTCCTCTACACGGACGAAGACCATGCGGCCTTCGACACCCTGGGCCCGAACGGCGTTCACGATGTCGATTGCGTTGCCAGTGGCTCCCAGGGCGGCGACTTTGTCGGCCTCATGGGTGAAGAAGGCAACGGGCTCGTCGGGCGGGAACACGTTCGCGTCGGCGTCCGGCGCGACTACGGCCGCGCCGATGGACGAGACATCAGCTACGGCAATCGGGCGCGGTTCGTTTCCGGACTGGATGACGCGGACGCCGTGGTTGTAGGGGGCAGTGGCCATAAATCGCTCTCCAATGCCGTTTGAGACGGGTTCAAAGGCTTTGTGAGAGGATAGGTTTTGGGCAAACAGAAACGCCCCTGACAATGTCAGGGGCGATGCATGTGCAGAGTGAAATAACACTCAGATGTTAGCGGCAAAGACTGCTTTCGCCAAGCCGTGAAGGGCTCTGTATCTCCGATAGCGACCGTCTACTTCGCTTATGTCTGCTTTAGTTCCACACCATGCTTAGAAAGCTGTGAGCGAAGGTTGGAGATAATTCCCGCCTTCATCACTTCGAAATCAACCGGCTGGATGTTCAGGTTTTTGATGTCTGTTTTCGGGAAGAAGCGTGTTCGGATCGAGGGTATTCCCAACAGGTCAATCACCTCTGTGCGCCCCTCTCTCACACCAGTATAGACCACTGGTATTCCCATGGCTGCGCATGGCATCGCGCAATGAATCCGACTGGTGACGACCAGCCCTGCCTCTTCGCGATAGTAGTCAAGCAACTCCTGCGCCATCGTGAACTTGGTATCGTTCGAGAGATATGGATCCACGACGTGTGATATTTCCACCCGAACCCGCCGCTGATGTCGCGGAAAGTGCTTCCGCGGCTGGTCTACCAGAACAAATTTCGGATCTCTTGGCTCTGTGTGGCGCCGTGGAAAAGTCATCGTAGCGCACCCGCTCACATACGCATCCACACCCCATGACTTTACAGTGTCTGCTGTCGCCTGATCCCTGCAACCAATTGGCTCAAAGCGCTTGAAGTAGTCAGCGTGCTGTTTATAGACCTCCGCGGTCTCTGGCGTCATATGAAAGCCGAAGAAAATTGGAGTGATGTCGGGTGCCGGCGGCCAGTTCTGTGGTTCCATCGAAAACCAGCCGTTCATAACCACCGCACAGGGCTCTCCGCTGTATTCGCTCAGAAAGTCCCGATCGACCAGATCAAATTCTTGCCCAATATGCTGTGCAACCGCCAATGTCTGAATGTTATCTCCAATATTCACAGTGTTGGAGAACCCAAGCAAAGAGATTTTCATACTCGCCCCGGAGCTATCTATTGTCGGGGGCCTATTCAGCAAAATGCCTTCGAACTATCAAGCACTTCTTGGCGAGCCTCATAATCAAATCAAAAGGGCGGCATCCCACATAGCGTCAACCTGCTCAGGTGTAAGGTTCAACGCGTCGCCAATCTGCGAAATCAACGAATGTGTCCGCTCAAAGGTGGTTGCGTATTCCCACTCGACCTGTGCAATCTCACGTTCGCCCGGATCGGAAATGCTATCAATGGCTGCCTGCACTGAAGCGAGCGATATACCGTTCGCGATCAATCCTAGTCGAAGCTGGCGCGCGGACAGCGATGGCATCGTCTGCCGAAGCTGCTCACTCGTCGGCGGAACATATGGCACCACTGGCTTGCCTTCCGAGATCCACTCAGCAACTGCCAGAACAACCTGTGGTGACAGACCGAAGGTATCTTCCGGAACAACTCCATACTCGGCATCGGTCACAGTCTCGATGAGTTCTCCCGTTTGCGGGTCTAAGAGCTCGAAATCTAGCGTGGCCACAAAAACATCAGCCTTGTCTGTGGCGCGCACAGCCTTCAGGGACAGGAGATTGGGCTTCATCTTTTATACTCCTATGCGACTCTCTGCGCCATTATGCTCCAAGCACCACCGCCAGCGTATTCGCCGCGCGAACGCCATGTACCGCTAAGAACGGCACCGCCGCCATTTGTCGAAAACCGGTTGTCACCCCACAAACGGACTGACACTGAAGAGTTCCTTATTGCGCCAGCATCGTGGAGCAGCAAAACTTGGCCGACTGGAAAGTTAGTGTTGTTCTTAGCGCTGCCGGAATACATCAATTCAGGCGCCAATGCAGAGGCAACTTGAGCAGGTGTCGACGGTCGAATGTAGTTGTTCGAACCGGTGTCGATCTGCGTCATGAAGAACCCAATGTTTCCGTTCGTGCTGTCATATTCCGAACGGAAGAGGCGGGCAGAAATATCACCTGAACTGTCGCGTTGCGCGTAAGTGTTTCCGCTAGCGCTGGTGGAGCCGGATATACCGTTAAGCTTGGCGCTATCGGCTGCTTTGCCACCGGCAGGTAGAAAGGCAGATGCGCTCTCAACGGCGGCAGAACCAAGTCCTAGGTTCGAACGGGCTGTGGCCTTGTCAGGCAGATCCGAAAGGTTGAGCGACTTCACAAGCTTGGTTGCCAGTGAGTTCGTTACCGTGGTGGCGAAGTTTGGGTCGTTTCCCATCGCCGTGGCGAGTTCCTGTAGCGTGTCGAGCGCACCCGGCGATCCGTTGATCAGCGCATTGATTGCGGCATCGATGTCGGCCGCCACCTTCGTGTCGATCTCGGTTTTCGTGTAGGCGTCGGTGATCCCGAACCCGGCGACTGTCGTCGGCCGCCCTGTCAGGTCACCATAACCGTGCGTGTGCGCGTCGTAGGCCGCATTGAGCGCCGCCAGGGCATCGCTGATTTCCTTTGCCTTGGTGTCGGCCTGATCCAGCGCGGTTGCCACGCGCTGGATCTCGACAATCTGCGATGCGCCGGGCGTTCGGGGTTTCGGCCAGTTGTAGTTTGCGGTGTTGGACACCTTACACCTCCGTTGTGACCATGCGCAGGCCGCTCAGATACGGGCGCGCCGCCGGCGTGCCGGTCAGCGTGATCCGCGTCTTCGCGTCCTGCGGCGCATAAGGGGTTCGTTGATAGGTCTGCTCCACCACGCCGTCGCCAAGAGGGCGCGCACTGGAGACAGAGGCCGCTACGAAGTCACCGGGTTCTCCGATCTCCACGGTCACCGTGGAGCCGGTTGGCAGGAACGCATCGAACGTCACCGACGTTCGGTCGGCTCCGTCAGCCTCGACCACGCGGCTTTCATAGTTGGCCGAGGTCTGCAGCTCTCCTTCGATTAGCTGCACGTCTGGGAAGAGAAACGGTGTCGTCAGTTCGGTTCCCGTCAACACGGCCGCCACCTGGATGGTTTCGTTCTCGATGAACTCGTCCAGGCGAATGCGCTGTCCTGGCGTCGCAGAGATCACCTCCCCGTTGGGGCGCGTCAGGCGGATGGTGACATCCGTTTGGTTGTCTGGATACTCGACCCCGGCACTTACGATGATGTCGGACATCTTCGTCGCCGTGAACGCGCCAACCGGCACTGTTTTCTCTACAGGATTGAACCGCGCTGCGAGCAACTGGAACCACAGGTCCGTCTCGTTGTGGGGTGTCCATGTCGAAGCGTTCGAGGAAGAGAGCAAAGCGCCGACAACGAAGGGCTGTTCGGTTACAACCTCGCCGCTTTGATCGATGCGCCCAACACTGGCTACTGCAAGTGAATGCTCAGGGTCGTCTGTCAACACAACGAACGCAAACTCGCGACCCCGCTCGAGAAAAACTGGAACGGAGAAGGAGGCAGTGAAAATCTCGCCTTCTTCGATGTCCGTGCCAGGCACGAATGCCTCTGCCAACACGATCCGGTTGGGAATGCCCACATCTGTCTGACGGAGCTGGACCAGTATTGCGTTCGTAGCAGACCCCTTCTTTGCACACCTCAGGCGGACACCCGTGATGCAGCGGTCATTTGCGAGCGTGAATGTCTGAGCGAGCGGGTCGTTGCTGCCGTTGTCGCGCTGGTTTGGATCGACAGAACGGTCCCAGCCAATTGTAGCAGTGGTATTGTTGATCACCTGCGGTGGATTGATCGGCTGCGGCATGTCCGCTGTTGTCGTGCCAAGGGTGGAAACCAGGCGCCATTCCTCAACGGTGATCGTGCCCCGGCCGACATAGGTCGTTGATGCCCGCGTGCCGGCACTCCCGAAGAACCGGACGAGCTTCGCGCCTGCGGGAATGTCTGCTGGAATGTCGAAGCTCCCGGTGACAACGCCATCAGCATCGGCAGGCGCGTGGCCCGTCAATGCGATCTCGACATCATCGAATGTCGCGCGCTCGATGACTTCGTCTTGGATGAACCCTTCCAGCCTGAAGTTGACGGCTCTTTGCCTGATCATGCCGGCCGGGCGCGTGGTCGTTCGGACAAGCTCCACTTCCTGTTCGAGCGAAACGCCTGTGATGGCCTCGCCCTCTGCGGCCTCAAACGCCTGGGACTGCGGGGACGTCCATTGAGTTTCCGTTTCGGTCCAAATGTCCGACGATGGCTCAAGGGTAGCGCGACCCGGCATCGGCGTGAACGTCGCATAAGGGTTGATCTTCATCCCGTGCGTGTGGCGGAGCTGCGAGATGATCGCTTCATTGGTGAAGTCCAGGTGCTGGACGGAGATCAAGGCGGGAAACTCATGGACCTGGGCAAGAACCGGCAAGCGAAGACGCCCGCCAAAGCTCGCAGCTGTCTGTGCTACACCCTGATCGCGCATGTCGTCGTCGAGGAACGGATCAACGAAGACACCACGTTTGGCGGAAACCTCACGAGCCGTCACGTCTGATTTCAGGCGCTCCTGCGCTACCAGATCATAGATGTCGAGCAACGCCCGTTTCATGGCGTTGATCTCGCTATAGGGGACGTTGCGAACCGCCGACTGGACGATGGTCGGTGCGATGCCCCAGCGATTGATTACGCGCGCCAGTTCCAGGTGCGTCGAAGGGATGATCGCGGAACGGGGACGGGAGAGCGCGGAATTGCCTTTGACATAGGTGAGCAAACCCGACTGATCCATTGCGATCACGTCAATGCGCGGCAGCTTGTAAGTGTAATCGACCAGCGCGTTGGTGCCCTGTGTCGCGCCGGTGACTGTCACGGTGTCGCGGGACATGAGGTCGGGAGCGACGTTCTGGTAGTAGCGATATTTGACGGTGTAGGATGAACCGGGGTTTGGCTCGGCACCGCCTGGCGACCAGTCGATCTCTCCAGCGGACAGCAGCCAGTCTGCCGGAGAGGTGTAGGTCGTGCCGCCCTGTTTGATTTCAAGAACGCTCTCGACCGAAGCGTTCGTCAGGGCGTCTGAAGCCCCGGAAAATGCACCGTGAACCACCGTTTCAGTCGTCTCCACGATGATAGTGATTTTCGAGACATCTGCGATGGGCGAGCGCGAGAGCGTGAATGTCTGTGTGCCGCCGCTTGGCTCGGTGAATGCTTGCGGCTCGGCCGAGACCTCGCGCAGGTCCGGTTCTTCAGGCACACGAAGTCGCAGGCTTTGAGAACGCGGCAAGCGTCGGCCACCCACATAGGCGACACCTTCCGAAACAGTAAAGACCTGTTCGCCCTCTCCGT
The DNA here is from genome assembly GCF_057196525.1 of Nitratireductor sp. ATLC21. Classification (NCBI taxonomy): domain Bacteria; kingdom Pseudomonadati; phylum Pseudomonadota; class Alphaproteobacteria; order Hyphomicrobiales; family Phyllobacteriaceae; genus Nitratireductor; species Nitratireductor sp. ATLC21. The sequence goes on from NZ_JBXUOU010000003.1 coordinate 496,014, forward strand.
TAAGACCGAGTGCACCGACCTCGCAGCCGGAGAAGACATAGGCGCCATTGCTTTCCGAACTGTACGCAGCGAGCGCCTGGTAGATTTCCGAATATTCGGTGTTGGTCTCGTTGGTGATGATGGTGCCATCTTGCATGTTGAAGACGGAAACCAGAGGAGCGCTCTCTCCATCCACCGACGTTCCCCAAAATGCATCGAAGCGGATCCGCGCTGCGCCGGGTTCCATGTAGGACTCACTGCCCTGCAGGTGACCTTTGAGGCCAGGGTCTTCGACATCGGTGACCACGCTTTCCGTAAGGCGAATGCCGATCATCACGGTCCCGGTGGCGGGCAGTTCAAACTGCGCGGCTTCGACATCGTGAACGAGACCGCCGACATAGATTGCGCATTCGGGCAGACGCACAGTCACGCTGATTTCGCCCTCACCTACGGGGGTGACGACCGGATCGTCACCACGCACAATGCGACCATCCTGAAGGATGTATTCGGCGACACGGCGCAGCTTGTCATCAGCCTGCGATTGCATCTCGTTGAGTTCGGCCGATTGCAGATATCGCTGCTCATCGGGGAACGCGACCGCGAAGTGCTTTGTGCTTCTGTCGAAGCGGTCAGTGTATCCGGGGCGCTTGATCAAGCTCTGGGTCATGAGGCGGGCCTATAGCGTGATGATGTAGGTGAAGCGCTGCTCAAGCGATCCGTCCCGGATCACCGAGTTGAACCGATCGACCTGCATGAGCCGGCCATAGTCGACGATGTCCGCATCGGGGATGTACATCTGACCGGCCGGCACGGCCGGGGCGAGTTCGGTTCCATGGAAAAGGCCGGTTTCGCGCAGGGTGTGGCCATCGCCGTCAGCAAGGTCGAGCTTGAAGTCAAGGAATACGTAGCGCGTCGGTTGTGCAGAGAACGACCATTTGGAACCGTCCGCCATGGTGATGCCACCGGCCGGATCCTCTGCGGCGAACTGGATGTCGCGAAGGCGCGTGACGCCGACCCGGTCAACAAGGTTTGTGTCAGTGGGGGAAGGCGGGACAGGTACCGTGTCCCAGGCCACGTCACCTTCTCCCACGCCGAGGAAGAAGGTCTCGCCAAGAAGCAGCTGTGCAGCTACCTGTCGACCACCGAGTGTCCATATTGCCATTTCTAGTACCTCACTTGCACGCGCGGTGTCGGCTGCTCGAAGGGCAACTCGACGAAGGGCGCATTCTGGAAAGAGATGTTCTTTGTGGTGTCGGCAGGCTGTGTTGAGTAGCTAAGGCTAAGTGAAGAGCGCTGCTCGGTACCGGCGGCCGCGTTGGTGCGCCGCCGCCGCCAGTGGAACGTAGCCTTCAGGCCGGCCAAGCCGATACCTGTTACGGCGTCAGTCCTCTCTCCATGGCTCACCCGAAGAGAAAAGACAGGACCGCCATCATGGATGCGGACGCCCGACCACGAGTTGAGAAGAGCGCCGCCGTTCAGCTGCGATCCGTTGAGAAGGAAAGCGCGCTTGTCGAAGCCGGCTGTGACGCGGGCGAGTTCGGAGCGCAGTGGCTTGGTGGCGCGCGCCACTTCCGTCATCGGTCTGGCGAATGCGGTGGAACGGCGCTCGTCCTGAAGATGGACCTGGAACCACCACCATTTGAAACGAAGAGGCGACATCTCCTCGATCTCGCCGTCGCAGCCGACCCATCCGAGCGCTCGGTGCATGGCAGAAGGAGTTCCCCGGCTGCGCTGCCAGAGAATGCCTTCGGAAAGCGCAACACGCAGATCCGGCAGATAGTCGGCAATCTCGGTAAGCCCGTACTCCTCGATCATGTAGGGCAACAGCGCATCAGTCGGGTTGAATTTGAAACCGCGTAGTGCCTCAATGGCAGGAGCGAGCTCCGGCGAGCGATCGAGCGCTTCCGACAACGCGCGTTCGTACCGCGTCGCGTTGTTTGGTTGAAGGTGGCGGCGCTCGCTCAATAGTCCCGCCCCATGAATGTCAGATCGATATCACCGAGCGCGATGGCGGTTCCCGGCGCAGCGACAACCGGGGAGGAGGGAACCTCAATTTCGACCCGTTTGACGCCGGAAACGTGGAGCCGGGCCTCGATCCAAGATGGTTCAAGGTCAAAGCCGATACCGGTCTCCCGCTCCCAGGCCGCGCGCAACTCATCGGCAAGTCGATCGAAGGTCGCGATGGGAGCGGAAGGCAGCAGCCAGATGCCCGCTTTCACGGGAAGGGTCTGCGACACCGCCGACTGCACCACGATCGTGTCATTCAGGAGCCGCACCCGGTCGCTCTGCACTTCGGCGCTCACGGCATCGAGCATTGCCGCATCCGGGACACCGCCGGCTTCGCTTGAAAGGACGGCGACATGAATGATCGGCAGGAACACATCGCGGAACACGGCGACATCGCGGATCCGAACGTCCGCGCGCCTGGCGGCCTGGGCATACCAGAAAGATGAGCCACCAGGCGAGCGCGCCTGAATGGCAAGGCTGGTGCGCAGGCGAAGCGCGTCGTCGCGCTCGTCAGCAAGCCGGGTCACGTCATAGAACGCGGCCACGTGATCGAGGTCGGAGCCGCTTGAGAAGGCAACGAGATTGGCCTTCGCCGCGTCATTGATTGCAGCCCGGAGAAGGTTTTCCCTGAAGCTGTTTGTCTCGCCCTGAATAACGGCCGGCTCATAGGCCGTGTTCTCTACATCGAAAGGAATGCCGGCGGCCTGAAATCGCGACTTCATGTCCGCCAGCACTTCCGTAAGAATGGCCTCGACATCGAGCGCTTTGATCATCTCGGGTGGTGGCAAGTGCGAAAATGGGTTTGCAGTCGTCATGCGATTGCTCCCTGAATGTCGAGCCGCGCCTGCCGATCTTCGCGGATCGAGAAATCGCCGAGATGGCCACGCGGGAAAAAGACGCCGTCAAGCAGGAAGACAAATCGGCCGGAGCGGCCGGCTTCGACAAGCTCGACGGTGCGCAGACCGAAGCCGGGTTCGCCGCTATCGGGATCCGCGAGCGCTTCGGCGATGGCTACGTAGACTTTGAAGATCGTGCGAGGGTCGGCATTCTGGTCCTGGAGTTCAGGAACGAGGCAGCCCAAGTGCCGGCGAATGACACGGGACGCGATGCGGGTGGTCAGGCACTTGCGGATCGACTGGACGCAATGGTCCCAGCCGGTCAGCAGCATGCCCGTCGCCGCATCGGTTCCCGTGCGCATCGGTCAGTCCTTCTTAGTCTTGGAGTTTGAAGTCGCGGCGGGCTTGGCCTCCTGCGGCTTCTTCTCGGGCCGGCGCAGTTCGCCGAGGATCAGCGGATAGCGCGCCTGCTCTTCCGTCAGCTGCAGGGTCTCGCCCGCGCCGGGATTGCGCATGCCAGCGACGAACGCGCCGGCCTTTTCGGTGACTTCAAAGGGCTTTTTATTGCTCATTTAAGGGGCCTTTCAGTGCGGTGTTGAGGTGTCAGCAGCACCGGGTTCCACGCCGCCATGAACGTGCGTGTCACCAATGTTGCGCTTGTTGTGTTTGAGGCTGCTGCTCTTCAGCGTGATGTCGTTTGCGTCGATCTCGACTGCGCCGTTCTTGAAGCGGATCGCGCAATTGCCGTGTGCCAGGACGAACTCCCCGTCTTCGGCGGGGTTCTTTGCGTCGTCAGTGTAGCCGTCGCGGATGGCGATGGATTGCGGGCCAAGCTCGCCATTGGGAGAAAACAGCCGCAGAGGGTCGCCGACCGCGACCGGGAAATGCGAGCCGGTCGAACCGGCCGCTTCCTGAACTTGCACCCATGGCGAAAGGAACGGCTTGCCGGTGCGCCCATCTGGCGGCAACAGCTCCAGGCGCACGCGGTCACCGTCGATCTCTGCCACCTTTCCGGTCATGTGCGCGGCGGCGTGCCGGCGCTGCAGGTCGTCTATCGCCTTGTAGATATGACGGAACTCTCCGGCGAGGATCCGCAGGTCGCGCCTATCCATTCGACCCTCCCGCTTCGGGGATCCAAAGTTCGTCGTTCACATAGAGCTCGGTCAGCAGGTGCTGCTCGTCATCAAAGATGCCGTCGCCCAGATTGCGCAGACGCTGTGTCCACTCTACAGCTATGATCGCTGCGCCGCGCTGCTTCAGCTTGACGGTGACAAGCGGCTGGATCTCGACTTTCTCGGGTGCTCCGAGTTTGGTGAGACCCCAAATCTGCGCCGAGTGCAGGAGCACCACGAGCGCCTCGGCGATGGTCCATGCCTGCGCGTCGCGCTCTCTTCCATCGGTGATAATAAAGGCGGCGCAGGAGAGGTTCGCCTCGACCTCACCACCGGCCTGGTCACTTATACCCGCCTTCAGGACCGCTATCCGCACGGCCGGTGAAGGGATGATGTTGGTCTCCAGATCATCCAGGTTGAAGCGGCCGAACTGCTCTTCGCACTGGCGCAAGGCTGGCATCGCAGTCTTCACCGTTGTGACCACGGCGGCGCGGAACGCATTGATGCGGGCGGCAGCGTCGCTCATTGCAGCAGCCTCCCGACCCAGTCTTCTGCGGCCTCGACGATGTCACGCTGATTGTCGGCCGACAGACCGAGATATTGCCTCCTCGGCATGGTGACGCGGCTGGTCATCACAAACTTGTTGCCAATCTGGAAGGCCAGCGCGTCGGCATTCTTGGGCGTGATGACGCCGCCGTCCTGGTGGATCCGCGCATAGATCAGGCCAGTGCCGACAAACGAAGTGGTCTCTGTTGCCCGATAGTCGATCGAGGCCGAAAGAGCGCCGCTTTGGTAGAGGATCGACGTGCCGGCGTGGTTGGGCTTCCAGGCCGAACCGTCCGGAGCTGTCTTCTCTTCCTCAATGCGGCGGCGGGTTTGCTCCTGGACGAGACGGCCAATGCCCTCCATCAGCTCCAGGCGCGGCGCATCGGCGATGCCTTCGATGACAAGAATGGCTTCGTCGAGACCGTGAGCGGTGACGTCCAGGACGGCATTGCTCATGGCAGGTTTTTCCGGGAGAAGACGCGCGCATTGGCCGTGAAGGCAGCGCCGCCTGACGATGTGGTCGGATCGGTGGAGACGGATGGTTCGTCTGCGCCGAGGCCGGCTTTGCCGTCCGCTATCCGCTCAAGCATCTTGATCGACTGCTTGTAGCGGTCCTCGATCGTCGTGGTGAGAGAGGTGTGGCGGATTGCGAGGTTGTAGACGGCGATGTTGACCGCCGGCATCACAAGCGCTGCGGGATGGCCTGCCAGTGGCGTCTCGTAGCGCGCAGAGAGGTGAACGTCTATCTCCGCGCTTGCCTGGGTAAGAGCGTTGCCGATCGCTTCGGCTGCATCGACATCGAGCGGCAGTAGATCGATGACGAACTGTTCGCCCCAGATCTGTTCGATTTCTGCGCGGGTCGCGTAAGCCATGGATCAACTCGTCTGAAGTGCGGGTTGGAGCGGCTACGGCGCCAGCCGCTCCTGCGGTCGATGAGCCCACCGTAAGACGGCTGCAGGCGATGCGCCGGACGCCTGCGGGGCTCTTGCTCGGGAGTTATTCGATAGCGCCGAGCGCTCTGAAGCTGGCGAGCGTGTCTTCATTGATGTCTGCAGGAAGCTCTGTGCCGGCGCTTTCGCCAGGGCCGTAGGTCTTGCCCTTGTATCGAACGAGCTGCTTGGCGATCGGGCCGGATCGCTTGCCGCTCGCTTTTGCGGGCGGGTTCGGCTGTGGCGCGGGCGTGGTCTGTTCATTCTCGCCGCCGGCGTCATTGGCTGACTGCCCGCCTGCCTGACCTTCGCCCGGCTCCGGCTGTGCGGTGGGTGTGACCTGATTGTCGGACGTCTCAGCGCCGGCTCTGGCCACTTCGGTCTCCTTGCTGCTGGTCGAACGGTTTCTGCGGTTGCTCATCATCTGCCTCCGGGGTTTGCGAAAAGCCTCGTTTGAGGCCATTCGGAAATCCCGGCCGCGCCATCGGCGGCGCGGCCGGCAAGTGAGTTGGAACGTCAGCTCACGGCGTTCTGGATGAGGTAGCCCACATCTTTGGCCACCGTCAGTTCGCGGACACGTTCACCGACGCGCACGCGTTCGCCGCCTTCAAGGCCGATATCCTTGTCGACCTGCGATCCCGCGATCCGACCGCCATACTCGGCGGTGAAGCCCCATGTGATGACATTGTCGTTGGATGCGCGCTTCGACGGGTCCAGGTAAAGGAGCTGGATAGACTTGCCCCAGACACGGCTGAGCGAGACTTCCTTGCCCTTTTTGGCAGCGTTGACGAAGGCCGCTCCGATCAGGACGTTCTCCGGCTCGATCTCGAAAAGGTCGGCGAACTGCGCCTTCGTGATCGCACCGTCTTCCGTGAGCCCGCCTTTCACCGCTTTGATCAGGCGCGGGTGACGCTTGAGCTTGGACCAGGCCGGCTGCCCCATCACAATATGATTGGGCCGATAGACCAGCGTCTTGTCCATGCCCTCGTCGATCACGCCATAGGGGTCGGAGCTGTTGCTTCCGTAGTTGTCGAACTGGTCGGAAGCGGCCAGCGCTATCTTCTTGTCGGCAGCGTAGTTTTCCGGATCCTGCACAACGGCGGCGGCGCGAATCTCGCGACCGAGTTCGATGAGGTCGGTCAGGCCCTCGGTTGCAGCCGCGCGCGGATCGAACTTCGAACGCTTCTCGGCGCGGGCACGGGCGGCTTCGCGGATGTCCGAGAACGGGATAGCGTCGTCCAGGCCATAGTCTCTGACGGATGCATCCTTCTCGGTGGCCGTGAACTCAACCTGATTGACGCGACCCTTGCGGCCGACCTCGGTTTCCGGAACGGTGAACCGCTCGCCGAGCGGGAACTCCGTCCACTTGAAGCTCTCCGAAAGGACCGGAAGCGGCGGCAGTGCGCGGCGGCCGATAAGCGTGTGCGCAGGGTTGCGATAGCCAATGGCGATCGCCGTCAGGGTGGGGTCTGTGGGAAATGGGCGGTTCATGTGTGCGTGTCCTCGTTGAGAAAGCTGGCTCAGGCCGGCGTTGCCAGGATGCTCGGCGTGACGAGGACAGGTATGACCTCATCCACCTCTCCGTCAGCCATGGCGATGGCAGCCACACGGACCACGGTGCCGGCGACGGGCGTGGCCTCGACACCACGGCCTTCGGCATCGCTTGTCAGCGGATCACCGAACGACACGGTCCCGCCGAGCTTCAGCTCTGCCCAACCCACCTGTGTCAGGTCGACCATGCTGCCGGCCTCTGCGCCCATGGCATCACTGATGCCGATGGATGGATCGGTGTTGGCCGAAGCTGTGTTGACCTCGCCGTCAGCGGCGGCGGAGACGATGCGATTGCCAGCGACGATCAGCGCGGCACGGAAGCTCTTGATAAGCAGCGGGGTCATGCGCGCTTCTCCTTCTTGTCCTTCACCGCGAAGACCGCCTCGGAATAGGAGAGCGTCACGCCTGCGGCGCGCTGCTCTGCCTGGTACCGGGTGGCCTCGGCCGCGAGTGCGGTTGCGTCGACTTCCTCGTCCTCGGTCTCGGCGGCTTTCTCTCCGAGCCGGGATGGCTCGCAGATGACCGGAAGCGTGGCAGCCAGCGCCTTGAACCGCTCAAGACCGCCTTCGGCCTGGCACATGGCGCGATAGGTGTCGCGGGACGCTGGCGTGATCTTGCCGGCGCTCGTTGCTTCGTCGAGCGCGATATCGATATCGCGCTCGACATCCTTTTTCTGGAGGGCGGCCAGGGCCGTCTTGGTGTCCTCAAGCGACTGCTGCAGGGCCGCGACTTCGGTCTCGGCCGGCGCGTTCTTCAGGGCGGCGGTTGCGGTCTCGACCTCACCCTGCAAGGAGGCGATCGCGGCGAGCGCATCCTTGTGTGCCGCCTTCTTTGGATCGAGCTTCAGTTCCTTCAGCAGCGCCGTGCGCTCGCTGTCACGGGCTGCGATCGCGGCGAGAACTGCCTTTTCGTCAGTATCCTCGTCGAGGCCGAGCGCCTTGGCGATAGCCTTCATGTCTTCTTTCTCCTGGTTGTTTGCCTCACGGCTGAGTGCGGTCATCTCAAAGGCCGGCCGATTGACGAGGCCTGCTCCGATGAGACGCGTGATCTTTCCATTCTTCAGATAGTTGAAGGCTGGTGAGAGGAAGCGGTACTCGCGCGCTGCCACCATGGCTGCTGCCTTGTCGGTCCACTCGACCCGACCCCAGACAGCGCCGCCACGGTTCTCCAACTGGACGATCCAGCCTGCGGCCGGAGCTTCGAGCCCCTTGGCGGCAAGATGGTCCTGGCCATGTTCATAATCGATTGCGAGCGGTCCACGGTTCGATGCGAAGGCTGTCACCACCGCGTCGGGGTCTGCAATCCAGCGACGGCCGTCCCGCGCCTTCAGCTCCGAGCCAGCCGGAAACAGTTGTACCCACTCTGGAGCCCCTGATTTGGAGGCTGCGAGATCGGTTTTGAAAATTGCTGTTGCGGTCGCCGTGTTCATGGGCGACAAATTGAATGCTTCGCGGTTCCGTGCCGCCCCTGACAATGTCAGGCCGACGCATCAACTCACGATCAAATTTGAGGGGCCTTCAAAGCCCGCTGACGCGCATCAGGGGTTTCTTGCGTGTCGCTGGCCGTTTGAGGCGTCCATGCGCGTCTATGGCGTTAAATTTATTTCTTCTTCGTCTTCATCGGTCGCCTGCGCATTTCTTCCAAACCGAAAATCCAAAGCCGTTCGCGCGCGTCTCGCTATCTCATCGTCAGGGGTTCGCGCATAGAAATCCAAATCGGTGCGCATGACCTTTTCAAGGTCTGCACGTTCTGGCTTCACCAATTCCACTTGGTCGACATTCAATCGTCCAAAATCGAAAAGGCGATTTGAGAAATAATAGAGTTCCAGAAGGTCAACGAACATTTGATCGTAGTAGTTCAACGGGCGGTCGGCGGGCTGCGTCGATACTCTTGCCTCGAAAACCTGCATCTTTTGGATGAGTGCAGTGATGCTCTGGAACGTTTTGCTATCAACGCTCGTTGCTGCATTCATCAATGTGGCGAGGTCCTGAACAGGCGGCTTTGGTCGTCGCTCAGGACACGAACCTATCCATGTGATGTAGCATCTATTAAGATACTGGTGAATTTCATGAAGTGCGTGCGGAAGCTGAATTTTCGCAGCGAGGGCGCGCCGCTCAGCTTCCTGTCGATCCTTGTTCCGCTGGTTTCTAATCTGCAGCCAAAGAAGAAACGCGCCGATCAAAGCGAACGCTCCAGCGATGAGCGTTTGCCAGTCATAGATCGAGTTCACGACTCCAGTCTCATATACCGGCTGACCAAGTGCGCTGCAGAGGAGCCTGCTTCCGGAGTCGGTGACCGTGCACTCAATTTGGTAAGAACCTGCTGCCATCGTATTGGTCACTCTTTAGCAAATCGGGAAAGCGGAGCCGGAAACGGCTCTACGTCGTTAGCGTGCCACAGTAGTGCTAAACCGGTGCCGGACAAGTTGAAAATGGTGCGTAAATGCTCCATATTCGTTGCAGGCGCGAGCCAGTTTCACCAGGACGGCCTAGCCGGACCTGTGAGGGATTGACGACCCTCCGCGCCTTTCTCCTCACTCAATCAATGTTCCCCTTCTTCTCGCGGTCGTCAGGGCCTTGTCGATCTTGCTCGCGCTCTTGCGATGGAACGAGGTGAGCCACCATTCCCGGCCCTCGTCCGTGGACTTGATGACCGCACGCCACCATTGCCCGGATGCGGTGCCGAGCAGCACGAGGCTGTTGCGCGAATGGAAGGCGTGCTTCGGTTCAACGATCACAGAGATAGCATCGCGGAAACTCTGAACGGTGAGCTTCCGCGCTGGATCATCCTGTAGAATGTGGGCGGCGCTGGTAGATGAAAGGCGGATGGTCGACGTTTTGGAGCCGGCCGCTTCAACCAGCTCCCGGCCGAGCTGCGCTACAGGCAGGAATGCCCCTTTCGGGAGCCGTTGCTCGACAATCGCGCGCATCGGGGCGGAACCGACAATATCCTCGATCGCGACCCGACGGCGGTTCTCGGTGAGACCCGCGAGCTTCCCATAAAGGAACTCCGACGCATTGCGGGCGCGGTGCTTCCCCGGATTACTTGCCCAGCCGGGATCGATCCCCATGGGAACCATCTCGGTCGTTCCGCTTCGCTTGTTCTTCCAAGACCGCATGATCACCTGCGGACCTTCCATTCCATCTTCCCAGCCGAGCCTGCGCGCCTCGCGCTCCGAAATCTGGCGAACGCCGCACTGACAGCCCCACCCATTTGGTGGGTAGTGCGTATCCCACCATGGGTCATCGACCGACAGAACGATGCCGACCCAGCCTTCATGCTCCTTGCGCCGGCGCTCCGCCCGGCTGAGCGTGTAGAGAAGGAACGGCAGAAAGCGCTTATTGCGTTGCGTGCGCTCCCATTCGCCGGCCGCATGAGCCGTGCGCGTGTTCGCCCAATAGATGGTGCGCAGCCGGCGCGGGCTTCCCAACTGGACGACTTTCAAAGCGCCGTCCTTCGGATCCTCCTGGACATGCCGGCCCCACCAGCCTTTCTGCTGAAGGATCGGCGTGAGCTGCTGCTGAAAGGTCTCGAAGGGGACGCGATTGACGATCGCGTCATCGACGGCCGACCGGATGTCTTCGAGAATGTCGTTTTCCATGGACTTGGCAACCGTCCAGGAGAAGGCGTGTTCTTCCGGTGCAACGTCACGCCAGTCGAAGGATGGCAGCGAGCGCTTGGCCCGAAAGTATCGGACAACCTCGTCCGGGGCGGTCTTGAACAGATCGTCTGTCGACATCCTCTAGCGCCCCTGGCCGATGTCTCCAAGACCACGCGCTTTCATCGTGAGTTCCGCCAGGCGCTTGGCAAACTCGCCGCCGGCATCGCCGGACATGAGTGTGTCCAGGCCCTCACGCAGCTCATCATAGTTCCCGGCCTCTTCAATGAGGCTTCGAAGGGGCTTCAAGAGTGGGTCGAGATCCATTTGCCAATGGTTGAGCGCATCCTCGATCAGAAGGTCCAGCTCGTCGCGTTCGTCTTCGGCAAGCGCGTGATAGCCGCCACAATGGGCGCAGGGCGTCTGTTGCCGTGCGGTGGCCTCTTCTTGTTTCTCTGGCGGCTCTTTGCCAGGCGCGCCGGCCGCTGCCGGGTGAAGGAGCTTCTCCCCCTTTTCGGGAGCCTCGAAGCCGAGCCGCTCGCGCATGCCGTTCGCACCAACCTCGAGCCCCAGCGGAACAAGCCGGTCGATGACGTCTGCCAGCGTCTTGATGTCCTCATTCTCGGTGATCGGGATCACGACAACCGGATAGCGATCCTGCGGTCCGAAGTTCAGATTGACATAGGGGCGGATCAGATCCCGGTTCATCGTCACGCAGGTCTGGCGGGCATCGGCACGGGCAATGTCGTGGCGCACATTCTCGTGCACCTCCGCCTGCGCGCGGGACGAGCCGTCATCTGTCGACATGGTCTGGCCGAGCACGCCCTTCGAAATCTGCTTGTCCAGGTAATCCGTCATCGCCGAGAACAGATTGTTCCCTGAGGAACCGCTGACCGCGACGAACTCAATGTCCATTTCCTTCGGGATGATCGCCGCCGCATCCGTGGAGATGTCACGCACCGCCTGTAGCAGAACGCGGCGATCATCCATGCTGGCGCCACGGCCGAACTTGCCGACGCGCAGCGGCATTCCGTAAACCTCAAGAAACGCCATCCAGTCTTTGAGGCTATAGTGCTTGAACAGGAAGGCCCAGGCGACCAAGCGGGCCAGTCCGCCACGGATCGGCAGGCCGGATTTCAGCTTCGGCCGATGGATCGAGAACTGGTAGGGGGGAAGGTCCAGCCCGCGATAGTGGTCGGGATGCTTGAGGCGCAGTGTGCGGCCGTCGACCTCGTCAATCAGAAAATGGCGCTGGTCACGCCATTCATACCGGATCGGCGACCACTCCTTGCCGGCCCGGTCCCAGATCGTCTCGACCACCGAATAGCCCTTGCCCAGGCCATCGAGCAGGTCGGCCGTGTAGTCGTCGGGAAATGCCGGCTGCTCGATCAATTCCTTGACGGCCTGGGCGATCTTCTTCGACTGAGCATCGGTACCGCTGGCAACCACGATCGGTTCGACGCCCGTTATCGCGAGCTTGCGGGTGCCGAGAACGGAGCGGTAGTGGAGGTCGCGCTCTTCCATTTCATCGGCGAGCGTGAAGAACCGATCGGGCCAGCCTCGGCCAGCCTGGTTGAGAACACTTGCCATACCAGCTGGGTCAAGGCCGGCAATGATGGTCTCGCTCCAGACGCTTCGAACGCTGCCCATGGTTGGGGCAGCGACTTCTTCTTTCAAATTGCGGGTCGAAACGGGATTGCCCCACTGGTCAATGATCCTGGGCGGACTGGCCATCAGAAGAGACCTCCCTTGAGAGTTGGAACAAAGCCGCTGCTGGAAGCCTGTTCGAACATGTCGACGCGTTCGTCGGCACGGTCGCCAACGGGGACGTAGGCGAACTCTTCCAGTTCGGCGCGAGAGGCGTAGTAGCCGAGCGCTCCGGCAATCGCGGTGTCGCCGTGGCGATCCAACCCGTCCGATCCCTTGAAGCGGTGATTGTCTGGCACCTTGATGATGCCGTTCACATAGGACAGCGATTGATGATCGCGGAGCACGTCCTCGTGGCGGGGTAACAGGATCGTGCCGTCAGAGAACGCTTCGACGTAAGCCGGCATCTCTGTGCGGTACCAGCTTTCCGAGAGCTTCACCTCGACTACGGTCGCACCGTATTTCTGCGCGGCCTTCTCTGCGAGATAAGCGCCGTTGCCGGTCGCATCGAGCGCGCCGCCCACGAGACGCGGCAACCGGTCCACCACGTAGTAGAGGATCTCGCGCTGCTGATCGAAAGGCACGTTGCGCAGCTCCAGGACAAAGCAGGTGCGGCGAACGAGATCGCTCCCGATCTCCAGCGGCAGGATGACGGTCGCATCGCCCGAACGGGCAAAGTCTTCTCCAAAGACATGCGCTCTGCGCGGGTTGAGCGCTTTCAGAAGCGGGGCCAACTCGCGCTCGCAGAAGTCACGCGCATCGGCCGTCCGGACATGCTCCGGCGCATTCTTGAAGTCGTCATCACAGATCCAGCGGACAATGGGAATGCCGGACGTCATACAGGCTTCGATCTGCACGCGGGTCAGTGCCGCGCCCTCCGCCTCGGTCGGTAAGGCGTCCAGCTCCTGGCGCATCTTTGCCTTGCGTGCACCGTAGGATGCACGGATCTTCCTCTCCCATTCCGCCTCGGCCTCGGGAGACCACTCTTCGCCCTTGATCAGGCATACGCGTTTGAACAGGCCATTCTCCACAGCCTTGGCAAACGGAACGTGATGGATGCTGTAAGGCGGCTCTCCCGTCGCGCGGACTTCGCGGATAAGTTCATTGAACGCATTCAGAACGCCGTTGTGGGTGGAGATGATCCGGATGCGACCGCCCCAGATCAGAAGGGCGTTGACCGCGTCCAGGACGAGGCGGACATCCTTGTGGAACGCCGCTTCGTCGATGACGACGACACCCTGAAGGCCGCGAATGTTGTCGGGTCTGCTCGAAAGAGCCTCGACCCTGAAGCCGGATGCGAACTGGATGCGATACGCCGCGATGTAGCCGGTGGAACCATCTTCACGCCGATCCTCGAACATGAACTCCTGGACCGAAACCAGCTCCTTCGCCACGGTCTGCGCGAAGTGCTTCACATAGCCGATGAACTCGCGGCCCTTGTCCTTGGTGTCGCCGATGTAGAAAACATTGTCGCCACCGGCCGATCGTTTCGCGGCTGCAATCAACGTGTCGTCGAGTGCTTCGGCAAAGGTGATGCCGGTGCGCCGCCCCTTCTCGCAGATCTTCAGGTCACTTCGATCTTCGAGCCACTCGGCTTGATGCCGCATCAAGACACCATCGGCGAGCGCGTCGAGATCAGCAGGGATCTCCGCACCGCGCGGCAGCTCTTCCGGTAGATCATCTGGAGACCGCGGGATGACCGGGTCCACCCATTTGGTTTCCATCGGGTCAGCCATCGTTGTTCGCCTTGCCAGCGGGCTTGTCCCGAACACCGAGGAAGTCGCGGCGCAACTGGCCAATGGTGTCTGCCGAAAGGCCGGTCTCGCGCCCAACCTTCTCGATGGCCTTTGTCGCCTTCTCTGCGAACTCCTTCTCGACCTTTTGCCGCCGCGTGGTTGAAACGGATTGAGCGGCGGTCGCGGCGCGCAGTGCGTTCGCCAGTTCCATGGCTCCCTTTGGATTGACGCCTGCCTCACCGGCCTGCTGCAGGGTTTCGAACACGAGCGTCTTGATTGCCTCGGCCGCGATGAGCGTCAGGTCGTCAGACGCTTCTGCGTCCATGCGCTCGGAGATGGTGGCAGCAATCTCGCGGGTCTGTTCCAGGCGGCGTGACATCTGCGCCACGCGGATCGAATAGCGATTGAAGGCCGAGAAGGACGGGATGCTGAAGCCGAGGCCGGTTTCTCCCTGCAGGGCGATGAGCTTATCCTTGAACTCGGCATAGATGTCGAGCTGCGTTCTATCCCGGCCGGCGAGCTGCTCGGCCGCCCACGAGATCGCCTCGGAACATTCCTCCGGCAGGAGGTCGATTGCCGAAAGTCGGCCACGGCCCTTGCGCGCCATGCTCAATGCTCCGGCGAGGGCTTCGCAATCCCCTCGATCACGATGCGCCGTTCGACGTGATCGAGACCGGCACGCGAAATGGAGGCGATGAGAACGGTGCCGGCCTCAACGAGCGTAATCGCGCCGAGGTCTTCCAGCGCCCGCAGTTGCGTGCGGACCCAGTCTCGTGAACGGCGGTGACCGAACGTGTCGAGCACGGAAGTCAGCATGGTCTCGTTCATGCGGCCGTCAGTCTGGCGCGACAGTTCTTTGAGGATGATGAGCCGGGCATCGGCCTTGGCGAAAGCAGCGTAGTTCATCAGGCTCTGCTCTTGTTCTGTTCAAGCAAGTAGGCTTCGACGCGCGCTGTGGTGCGTGCCGACTGCTCGGCTGAGGTGCCGATCTTTATGATCTCCGCCGACATGTCTTTCAGCGTGAGCTCCAGGCGGTGGACGGCATCCTTGTCCGGTAGATGGCGCATTTCCGTCTCGATCTCCTGGACGCGGCTCTCAAGCGCCTTCGCTGCTTCGTCCAGATCGGCAATCTTCTTGGAATTCTGTTTTGCGCCGGACGTCAGGAAGGTCGAAACCGAGGTGCCAAGCGAGATGATGAGTGCTGTCGCCGATAGCCATGGCATGAGGTCTTGCAAATCCATCAGCCGCGCCTCCCGCGCTGGCGCTCTCGTTTGGTCTGACAGGCAAGGCAGCGTTCTGCGGATGGCATGGCCTGCCGTCGCGCGGCGGAGATCGGTTCATCACAGTCGACACAGAAGGTCCGCCCTCTGGCGTTCACGGCGGCGCGCGCCCGGCTGATCCCGGCATCCCGTTCCTGTGCCGTTCGCAGCTCGGCGAGTTCGAAGGCGGAGTTTCCGAGCTTCATTTCGGGCGCCCCTTCCAGCTGCCGACCGCGCTGGCAATGCTCTTGCCAAACTCCTTGATCGTGTGGCCGCCCATGTAGAGGCTGATGAACCACGAGGTGAGCGTCATGAGGATGGCGTAGTCGATCAGCTCGGGCGCAATGCCGCCTCCGTTCTCGATCCATGCATTAAGGTATGGGGCAAACAGCGCGCGCCAGATCCAGAAGAATGCCAGCAGATACATCCAGCCCCATCGCCAGCCACTCTGCAGCGCTCCTTCCTTCGTCTCTGCCTGGAGCAAAGCGAACTGGCCGTCGAGCCCCTTTGCCCACAAGGCAATGATCTCCGGCATCGCCGTTTCAACTTCGCCAACGGCGCTTTCCAACTCGCTCTCTGTTGCCTGCGGAAGTCGCTCGACAGGCAGACCGACGCGGTCGGCCACTTCTTTCACAACGGTTTCGGCGAGTTGCCCGCCGGCTGGCCCGAAACGGTCACCGAGAACCTTGCCGACAAGCTCGGCTCCGACCTTGCCGGCGATACCTGCAATGATGCCTCCAATCACGCTCATGTCAGAAGCTCCTCAGAAACTTCGCGGTGCGCGGCATGCGATTGGCGATCCGGGCGGCGATCATGTCTCGGTAATGCCAGGCGAGGTAGAGCAGATAGATCGTCGCGATCGCACCGCCGGCCATGCCGACCCACTTCAGGAGCGCCGGATCGAGTGTGGAAGGGTCTGGAAGACTGCCGCCGGGCGCCACCGCTTCACCGCCGCCGGCAACCGCAGCGCCGCCAGCTGCGCCGCCCGCACCCTTCTTCACGCCATTCCGCGCATCCAGCTCGCGCTGCAACGTCGAAAGGGTTGCCATGCCGATGATGCCGTCCACGCGCAGGTCATATTTGCGCTGGAAGTCGGAAACAGCTTCGAGCTTGATGCGGCCCGATGTAGGGCCTGGATCAAAGCCGATGCTGCGGAGGCCGGCACCGATCTCATCGATCTCTTCCGGTGTCACGGCAATGGCAACACCTGCGAAAGCAATGTTGGGTTTCGAGGGATTGCGCGCGATCGTGATGTGTGCGGGCCACTTGTTGAGCAGGATGATGTCCGCTTCCTCACGCCGGCGGCGCTTCAGGCCCGGCAGAACGCGCCCGCCGCCCTTCACCCACAGCATGAGTTTCGCGCGCGCCTTTGGGGGATTGTTGTTCAGAAACGCCTTCACCCATGAGGCGCGATGGATGGCTCCGGTGTTAAAATCAAACGACACCGCCCCGTCAAAGACGTGCTGCTCCACATTGCCGAGCGCCTTTTTGACGCGCGGTTCGTAGTTGCGCTTCAACGCCAAGGCGAGAAGGCGGGAGGCTTCCTTGCGCGTGATGACCATGCCCGGTTTGGGCGTGACGACACCGCTGGCAGCAGTCAATCCACCGCCGATGGTCCAGATGCCAGCGGGACAGCGATAGGCTTTGAGAACAGAGCCCTCTGTGCTTTCGAGGTAGTCTATCCCTTTCGGACTCGTGGTCTGCATGACGGCTCCGGCATGTTCGAACGGTGGTTGTTTCGCTCGAATGTGCCAGCCGGTCGCCGCCATTCACGCCCTGACAGCGTCAGTGCGGCGGGCAGTTTTCTAATGGAATGTCGGGGAGGTCAGGGTGGCAAGAACACCACTGGTGATCTTAGAACAGCTTTCCCTGCTGATCGTCAATCTCATCATTGTCTTTCATGCGGGCGCGTGCACGAAAGGCAGAGCGCTCATGCATGCCGGCCGCGCGAGCAGCCTGCGGCGCAGACATGCCGGCTTCCAGGGCCTTCTGAAGGCGGACGCGCTGTTCGCTCTGTTTCGCCAGCGGGATCGGAATGCGCGCGCCTGTGTTGCCGACGCGGAAATGGTTGCAGATTTTCGAGGCTGCTTCCTTGCCAACCAGTTTGGTGAGCCAGTGGCCGTCTTCCGCTTCGCGTGGGATGTAGATCGTGGTGCCGCCCTGTGTGCGGGCGAGCGCCCAGGCAGCCTCTGCGCCGGCCACGTCCGCAATCTCGGCGAGGATGGAAGGAAGGCTCGATCCAATGCTGCTCATCGTTCGGCTTTCATCTTCAACTGGAGGGCTATCTGTTGCGTGGTGAGGGTTCTAAGCCGGGCCGTGAGTTCGACGCGGCGGTGACTGTTCGGACGCATACGGTCGATGCGCTCCCGCAGTGCCTGGCGCTGCTTCTGGATCACGTCGATCTCGTGCCAGTTGAACAGCGGTAGGTTGTCTTCCTGCGGGAGCTGTTGCATTTCAACCTCCTGCCCGATCAAAAGGGATGGCGGTGCATGGTTTCATGACCAGAGGCTCGTGCGGGTGAGTGTGCCGATCACACGTTCACCAAGGCCCCTGCCGAATGCTCTCGCCTCGGCATCGTCGATTGATCCGCAGATGATGCTGCCGCCATAGGTGCGTTCATCTGCACGGAACTCCGTGAGGAACACGACGTCTCGCGCAGCCAGAGCATTCATGCGCTCAAGGAGCATGCCGAAGAGGTCGTCAAACGGAACGCCATCAGCAACCGACCGGTCAGGATCGACGCGCACTTCATCGCTCATTTGCCCTGCGCCTCCCGGATCTGAACGCCGAGGCGGTTCATCACCGAGATCCAGTCGTCGCTCTGCATAAACCTGGCATCGAGCTGAAGCTCGGACGCTATCCAGTTCTGCACGCTCCGATGTTCAGCAAAGGACGGATTGAGCTTCTTCAGGATGAAATACTGCGCGGCAGCGATGCGGTATCCATCGCAGTGCATCCAGTCGGGGAGAAAACCCTCGATCAGCCAGTTGACGTCCGCCTCGCGTGCCATCCAAGCCTTGATGCCCTCAATCGCTTTCCGGGCATCTTCTGGATGGTGCACAAACCGGACGTGATCAATCCCGGCCTGACGCTTCACAAAGGCGATCAACGCGCGGTCGCTCCGGTCACGGACGATGCCAAGGTTCCATGCGGCGATCCAGAGCGCCTGAAGCTTCTTCGCAAACCGGCCTTTGAGGCCCTTATGAGAGTTCTTTGAGGGCGGCTCAAATCCCAGGCGGCGCATCTCAGAGACCACTCGAAGGCGCTCCGAAGTAGTCATCTCTCGGGTGGAACGCCTTCCGGTGACGCGCTCGTACAGGTCGCGAGCCGTGTCATCGTCCATACCAAGCTGCTTTCGGGCAACGTGTATAGCTGCAATGGCGTTCATGAGAAGTTGACCTTGCGAACTCGTCCAACTTCTGGAATGTCAATAATGCAGGTTGGGGAGACCTTATGAAGCTGGAACGTTTTTTCCTCGCGGCCACAAATATTGTATCTGTGATCATCGGAGTTTTTCTTGGCTTGGCGTTGTACGATGTGTCGGCCGGGGCGGCATTCGTATATCAGTGGCAAACGCTGATCGCTGGTGTTTTGGCAATTATTGCAGCCTTGTTCACCATCGGTCAGATGAAAGTGTCCGATGCGCGGCAAGAAGAACGACATAGGCAAAACCTCTTCTTTGAGGAAGACAAGAAAGCTCTGATCGCTCGTAGAGCGGGGCAAAGTGTGGGCAAGGAACTGCGGAGGCATTTAGCGTTCTCGCTTAGTAGAATGGACATATCCGACCCGAATGAACTGGCTAAGGGTTACGGTGAGTGGCATGCGAAATTTGCGTCTTTGAGCTCGCGGACAACTCGGATCGTCAATCGGAGAGCTTTGGAGCAGGCAAGGGCTCTCTTCCCGCCCGAGGCAGAGGATTGCGTGGACAATCTCGAAGACACGTTGCGGCTTTTGGAGAACGTTGTTCGGATCAATCAAAGACGCATGGTTGAAGAACAAGCTCAAACGGTTAGCACTGAGACGGCACGCATGATGATCGAGTTTAAGGACCATATTCATGAACTGCTGCCAGAGTTGATCGAGTATCTGGTCGCGCTCCAAAGACATCACGAAATGCAATCGTCTAAGCTTTCGCCAAGTCAATCGTGATGGCTTTCCACCTGTCGATGACAGTATCGCGACGATAGAACCGAACGTACTCCTTCGATCCCGTCACGCGCATGGCCTCACGAATGGCGCGCATGGCCTCCGTCCAGCGCGGATCTTCAATATCTAGCCGAAGCAACATGAAGATCTCGGCTCGGTTGACCTTGCCTTCCTTGTCAGTGTTGAAGGCGCGAGTGATGATCGCGCGGATCTTCGGGTCGCTGTCAGCCGCCCATTCGATCAGGCATTCATCCAGGAGCTTCTTGGCCACCTGGAGCTGCGGCCCGAAATCGATGAACTCCGAAACCTGCACGCTGACTTTCATCAGTCCGTCAAAGGTCTGATAGGTCCGGTTGCCTTTTGGTCCGCCCTTTGTGGTGCCGTACTCCTGCGCGAGCAGCGCATCGAACTCGCCAAGGTCCGTCATGGTATGACCACGGAACCGCGAGATTTGCGCCGACAGTTCGTCCGCATATGCCATGATCTTGCGCACGGTCTCGTCTTCAAGACGATCGGCAGGTCGGATTGTTTCAATCGGGACCAGGTTGCCCTTGGCGTCAGGCATATAGCGCTTGCCGTTGACCAGCACTTCGCCGGTTTCAGGGCGTTCTTCAAGAATGACAGCTTCCATTTTTCTACTCCGGGTGCGTGTTGTTCTGATCGCTCAGCGCGATCATCAAATCGGTGATGCGGTCGACCTGCGTCTGGATGGCGTGTTCCCGCTCATTCTCCTGCAGGTCATCGCCGCTCTGCTCTCGCTTCAGTGCACGCACGAGCGTTTCCGCTTCGATGGCCACTTCCCAAAAGCGCTCGGTGGCATGAGCAAGCGCGACCACTTCGGCCGTACTCGCGGCGACGGCATTGCGGCGCGGGTTGGAGATGATCTTCCCGGCGAGGTCGATGATGTTGACCTGCGATGCGAGTGAGAGAAGGCGCTCGGTCATTACGCTGCTCCTTCAGGGTCTGACGTGGGAACCGGTCTCGGAATGATCGGGAAGAGCGCGAGATTGGTGCCCGGCCTGTCGATCTCCTGGGTGATGTTCCACCACGCCGCAGCCGAATTGCGGACATGACGGGCAATCTCGATCTCTTGATGCTTCGCGGCCTGGAACAGCAGATCGCAGCACATCTGAAGCGCGCGCGCATGGGCAGGCTCCAGCACGCGGCGTACCTGGCAATACGGCGTGAGTTCGGCCTTGAGTTCCCGAATGCCGTCTGAGACTTCCATCCGACAGAGCTCGCTCATGACTTTCTCCCAAAATCAGGACGGATGACCACGCCGCAGGGGTCGGTGACGAGGCCCCGAAGGGCCTCATCAGCTTCGCTCTCCATAATCTCACGACCGAGCCGCTCGCTTTCTCCGAGGCGATGCACGCGCAGCTCCTGCTCCTGGCTGGCTGTAAGGTCCGAGATAAGCCGGAGTTGTTCGGCAAGCTGCGCGGTCACGGCGGGCGTGAGGCGAACTCCGCTTTTGGAGTGCTGGCGGAAGTAATCGGCGAGCCGCGAAAGCTCTGTTGAAGCTATAGCCGCCATGATCACACCATGTCCTCGACGTCGCGGTTCTTCCAAGCGGCTCGAATGTGATCGATAGACAGTGTCTGCCCGCTGCCGATGGAAAGCATCGAGGCGAGTTTCATGGTCTTGTCGATCTGCCGCATGGCGCCACCCTTCATTCCGATGGCGACCAGGAGGTTCACGGCGTCGGGGTCCGTGACCTTCCATGCTTCGATGAACGCCTGCAGGTCTTCTTGCCGTGGCTTGTCGCGTTTGAGGCGCTTCCCGAGTCGGCTCTTGAGCTGCGCATAGGAAGGACCGTCACTGCGCTTGGCAAAGCGGCCATAGATCTCGCTGTTGCCGACCAGCGCGATACCGCAATGATGGTTGTCGGCGAAGTGGCGCAGCTGGTTGATCGCGTCATCGACAAGGTTCTGCGCTTCGTCGATGATCAACAGGGTTTCACCACCGGCACGCTCAAGACGTTTGCCAATGGCGCGTGTCAGGCGCGCTGGATTGTGGACGTGGACGTCTAGCTCCGAGGCAAGTTCGACCAGCATGCCGTGAACCGTCTTCGTGTGTGGCGACATTGTCGCCATGAAGACATTGGCGCGTGTGTCGCAATAGTGTCGGCAGGTGGCCGTTTTCCCCGATCCGGCATTCAGCGTAATCATGACGAGGTCGCCTGTGGCCTGCGCCCAGGTGAGCGTTTCCATGATCTCGAAAGCAGTTCGCGTCTTGATAAACGGGGGAGAGGACGGAATGCCGGACGTCAGGTCACCAGCTTCCGCCACGGCGTCCAGCCACTTGGCGACTAGAAGGTTCTGGTTCTCCAGACGACCGGCATATTTGCCGGAGTACCATTGCGAGAAGGTGCCTTCGGCCATGCCGATGCGACGGGCGATCTCAGCCTTCGAGAGCTTCATCGACGTAGCAGTTTCAATCACTCGGTTGATTAGCGTGCGCCACTCTTCGATATCGCTGGCCGTTCTATTGGAGAGCGATGCATCAGGCTCTGCGCGTGGTAGCTCCCAATTGGTGACCGTTGCCGTTTTGAGTTGGCTTGTGCCCAAGAATTCATTCATCTAAAAGGTTCCTGTACATTTTGGCCTTTAGGCCGGTTATTGGGCGGGATTTCTCCCGCCCTTTTTTTCGGAACCGTACTCACTACACTGCGGTTCATTCCCTTTCGGGAATTCGAGGATCGAGGCGTTGCGCGTCATTCGCAGCGCCCGAGAAAGACTATCTTCAAACTGATCTTCGCTGATGGCTGGCGCTGCCGCGCGAACGGCGAGATTGCCGGTTGCGATGCGCGTGACCTTCGGGCGTGGAGCGGGCGTTTCCCGCTCCTCGCGCTCGGCCGGGCCATGGGCGAGGATTGCCGCGAGCTGCTCGGCCGACAGGCGCGCATGCGCCCGGCGTTCAGCTGCGACGGCCTTCTGGTAATCGTTGCGCGCCTTGGCGTGCGTTCGAGCGGCCTCAGCATCGTAGAAGCCGGCATCTTCAATGCACTCGGCCTCACAGATGAGTGCGTTGCTTTCGTCATAGACCTTGAGCGGCCGGGTCAGGTGATCCGGGTCAAAGCGGACGGTCAGGTATCGGCCGGCATACGCATTCAGTTCACGGCTCCAGTACCGGTTGCCGTAGAAGTGGATTTCGCCGCTGCCCTTCTGTGCCCGGATACGATCTGCTGCCAAAAGCCAGAGGGCCCGCTGTGCCGACGTCGGCCAGCGCACAATGGTGGCCGGGTTTTCGAGGCTCGCCTGAAAGGTCTCATCGAAGCTTCGGCCCGCGCACGAGCGTGCCGTGCGACCGGGGCGAGCGTTGTGTTCCGCAATCTGTTGATCGACATGCTCGCGGAAGGCTTCGAGTGGAACCGCGCGCGAGGCGTAGTTCTCTGGCTTCGCATCCGGCTTGTTGCCGGTGTATGCGCCCGCGCAGAAGGGGTGCCTGGCGATGTCGTCGGCCAGATCCCGAAAGGCGCGCTCGATCGGCTTTGACTGGCCGGAGAATGGCTGCGCCCACTTCAGCTCGATGCCAAGCGTTGTGATGAGGCCCTGCGGTTCCTCCTCGCGGACCTTGTAGCGATAGCGGGTGCGCGAACCACCGGTGATCCATTTCGATGCAAACGCCCGGCCATTGTCGAGCGTGATCATGTCGGGGATGCCGTAGCGCTCCACCATGTCGCCGATGACGAGGCGCACGGTCTCTTTGTTTTCGCTGTCGGAGATGCGCCACGCGACGAACTTGCCGGAGAAAATGTCCTGCAGCGCGATCAGCATGACACGGGTGATCCGGTCATCTGGCATCTTCACGAACACGTCGAGCTTGTGGCCGTCCATGTTCACGGCCTGCATGGCGTGCAGGTCGGCGCGGGAGCGGCGCTGTGCGGGATACAGGGTTTTGACCTTGTCCTTTCCAGAACGCGCCAGCACCTGAACCGCCTCTGGCACTTCGGCATCAAGCCGACGGCGCAGAGAACGCTCGGATGGTATTGGCGACCAGCCTTCCTTCTTGGCGGCTTTCTGGAGCCGCCGATAGCAACTGGAGAAGGTCGGTCTCTCGGGCCGCAGATAATCGGATTTGATGTAGTCCCAGGCGCACTCGTCGATGCCGGATTTTTGGGAGCCGTTACCGTGCGTGGGGGCCAGGGCTGCGAGCCAGTCGGAGCGATCATAGCCGAGGCACATGCCCTGCCAGTTGTAGAGTGTGGCTCGGCTGACGCCGGCCTGCCGCGCGGCAACGCTGACAGCAACGGCCGGAGCGATGCCCGCGTCTTTCAGCTCGACGACCTGGAGGACAGCCTTCAGGCGGCGTTCACACTCGCTTTTCGCCTCGCTTGAGAGGGCTTCGAAGAGCGACCAGATCCGCGCCCGATCTTCTGCCTGAGCGCTGGTGTCATCATTGGCCGGGGCGGAGTGGATGATCGTCAGCCTGGTCTGCGCCGTTTTAGGGAGAAGCAGGATGCTGTACTCCCAGCCGCCGCCCCGGCGAGCAGCCTTGCGGGCCAGTCCTTCCTTCGAGCGCCAGCCCTCCGCCTTGGCGAGTGCATCCAGCCCCTGCCGGGTCTGAGGCATGTCGGGCAGGCGGGCCGCTGCGAGTTCGGGGATCGTGAACCATTCCTTCATGGACGCCCCCGCCTTGTGATGGCCACTGGCGTGGAACGCAGTGACTTGATGGAAGCTGCGATCTCGCGCTGCTCCTGCTGAAGGCGTGCTATCTCGGCGAGGCGCGCCTCATCCCCTTCAAGCAGCGTCAGGCCATCTTCGGAGACGACCATGTCCCACAGCCATACCGCTCCGGTCGCGCGGACGAACGCCTTGAACCGGATGAGGCTAATGTCATGGCCTTCTTTGCTCTCGGCCGTGTAGGCGTCGAGTGAGGCTTTGGAGATGCTGGCGAGCCCGAGATACTGCGCCATGCGGGCGGCGATCGTCGGCCGGTCGTATGGGCATTCACGGATGGCTTGAGCCATGGCGCGCTTCAGCTTTGAGCGAAAGCGCGCCATGTCGATCTGCTCGGCCCGCGCACGTACTGGAAACAAAGGCGCTTGGAACAGATCAAACTGGTCAGGGTGCCGCTTGCTCATACGGCTTCTCCTTCAGCGACATCCACGTGCTTGAGAAAGCGTGTTTTCGTTGCGGCGCTGGCTCGCTCCCATGTGCCAACCAGCCGCGCGAAGATCTCTTCCTGCGGGTCGGCTTTCTTAGGCGGAGTTGGATTGCTCGAAATGAGCTGCAATGCCTGCTTCAGGTCGCCGGTTTCGCGAAACGCAACCGCAGCGCTGCGCTGCAGCTTTGGCTCAAGTTTCGCGAGCTTGAGAAGTGCAGACTGGTTGTCGGCCACTGGTGTGCCGCGCACGGCGTGGCGCACATCTGGGTGCAGGTTTCTGGAAATCTGGCCGAACAGCTCAACCGAGCGGGGTGAGAACCCCATGCGCTCGGCGACATGGGTTGAGAAGCCAGCTTTAGCTTCGTCTTCTATCAATTCCGCAATGTTTGCGGATTTGCGAAGATCCGGGTTTCCGCGCTGGACCTTTCCGTGCTTTCTTTCCCAAGTGTCGCGGTAGGTCTGAACGAAGACTGCGCGATCGAGGGCTGACAGATCGTTGCGAAAGAGGTTCTCTTCGACCTCAATCAAAACCGCCTCGTCCTTATCTGCTGACACAATGATCGCCTCGATTTCGGCGTCATCGAGCAGCTGGATCGCGCGGAGCCTGTGGGCACCAGCCACCAGTGTGTACTTCCCGCCTTTGGATGCGGGCGTTGCGCGAACGGTAATAGGGTTCAGCAATCCGTGCTCGACGATCGAGGCCTGAATTGCCAGTGCATGGTCTTCTTCGACGGCCCGGAGCCGTTCCGGAACGATGATCTCGGAGATCGTGATAAGCTTGTAGTCGGCCATTATGCAGCGTCCTTCAGCTTCTTGATTTCGCGGTGGTAGATGTGGAGCGCCCGGTCGGACATCTTCCGATAAGCCTGATTGAACACTGGGCACTGCCGGCGCTTTGTGACGGTCCACATGGCGAATGCGATGCGGCCGCGATTGCGGTCGACGAGTTTGGACGTCCGCCGCTGTGGCACGTCGAAAGCGTCACGCATCAGGGTAAGCGCCACCTGGCGGGCAAGCGCGGCATCGAGCTTCTCTCGCGGCGGCGCAACGATGTCCCTCATGGCGAGGTGCGAGAAGTGCTGCTGTGAAGCCCGGAAGCAGCAAGCCAGCATCAGCTGGAGCTGTTCGCGCTCGGAGTGGAGATTGATGCTGCGGGTCATTGCGTCACCACGAACATGAGAATGCCGAGGCTGGCGCAGAGGGTTGCCAGAGCGACCACAAGCGATTGCACAAAGCGGCGCTTCGCATTGTCCACCGCGTCGAACGGTGCGAACGGGTTTGACATGTCGAAATTGGCTGAACGTTTAGACGTTGCCGCAAAGGCCGCGTTCACCGAGGATCGCGGTGTGGCGCTGACAGCAGGCGAGCGGTCGACAGCCGGGGTGACGGGAACTCCAGTGATCACCTTGCCGGATACGTCCGGACGCAAAAGGCTAGAGCGGCCCCGTGTGTTGAAAGCGCCACAAGTCATGCAACCGCCCTCCGGTTCTTGTCGGAGGTCACCTTGCGAGATGACTTGGAGCCAAACTCTGGTTTGAAGATGCGATTGCGGGTTTTGGGATACCTGTCGGGGAAAACCTTTTCGACCGGCTCCTCCAAGAAGTCAGCTATCGCCCTTTCTGCTGGCTCGTTGGGCCGTGTCCAGATATTCTTTACGCCAGAAGTGCTAAGACCATAGCGCTCGGCAAGGCCGGTGAGGGTCATGCCTCTACGGCGCATATGGGCAAGGATAGAATGACGGTCCCACCTGGGATTTGTCATCGGCTTCTCCTCAAGGAGCGGATGCTGCAACATCCGCTTTTTGTTGGTTTGTGTTGTGCAATTGCCGCCTGAAAGATCAGGCGACTAAAGTTAGAGGTATGGCAACTTGCTGCTATAGTCAAGCAACAAGTTGCTATAGTGTGGCATGTCGAATTTGGCAGATCGGATACGCACGGCAGCGCAGGAGGTCGGTGGGCTCAACCAGCTCGCTGAGCGGACTGGAATTCCCAGGCGGACGATCGGATCGTGGCTGCAAGGACGCAAGCCGAAGCCGGAAGCACTGCGCAAAATTTCGGAAGAGACGCGTGTCAGCCTCGCCTGGCTGATTGTCGGAGCCGGCTCGATGCGCGATAGGGGGAACGTGGTCGAAGAAGCCGCGCAGAAGGAGGCCGACGAAAGTTCAGCCGCTTTCGATCGTGCCATGCCATCGGTCGGACTAGGTGAGCCCGAACCTATGTTCTCGAAGATCTTTCGCGGTCAGCAACCAATGTTCAATATTGAGTTGCTTGAGCGGCTCGCTCGCATCGTCACCAGCGTCCACAAAAGCGAAGGGGTGCGCCTGCCTCCGGAGAAAGTCTCTGCAGAGGCGGGTCTCTTGTACAACCTACTTCTGGCACGAGTGGTTGACCCCAGCGACGCCGAAGAGATCGAAGCGGTGCTTCCGCAGTTGGAACACCTGCTGAGAAAACGACTATCTGACGCAAAAGCAGAGCCTGGTACTGGCAAACGCTCGGCCTCATGATTATAAATGCGTGCGCGTGTGCGCCTATGGGCGCGCTGGCGTCGCCATGGAGCCAGTTCTTCTACTGTTAGGTTGAGTGGAGGAACGTGCCGGCTATTTTGCCGGCGGCAACTCATACGGAGGCAGCGGTATCCCGCTGTGCGAGAGTCTTCGACGATCGTCCGTGTCGTAGAATTGCAGAGTATTTGTCATTTCAGAAAGCTGCCCTCATCCCTAATGGTGGAATGCTATTCGTGCAGGTCTTCTGTTGTAAATGGATCGCGTTTAGTTGTTTGAATAGTTCAGGTAGGCCGCAGGAGGAGATTGTTCAAAATCATCGGGCCCAAGTCGAAGCGCGACACGGGCACCGGATCAGTCATTGGGCGTAGCCGAAAATCGGCGGCTCTGAGCCCCTAATGATCGATTCTGCACAGGGCACGGATGTCTGCTCTCTCGCCATGCTGCCAGAACTGTGACAAAATTCAAAGGCAATTCTGGTAGGGGGGCACAAGACTTCTTAACGTCTTCGGTTCTGGTGCCGCGTGTGTCAAAAACGACCGTTCTTGGACAGTGCGGGAGGTGCTAATCACGCTGCACATTGTTGTACGACTGAGGTTCTTGCTGGAAGAGTTGGATGGTCCCAGGTGCGCCCAACGGACGCCTTGGCTCGAAAACCGTAGGCAAGTGGTCGACGCAGATGACAAATGCCCTTGAACGGCATTCATTTCGGAAGAAGAAGTACGAGCTTGGTTATACTTGCGCTTAATGCCAGCGAGCCGGAATACGCGATCGAGACCGCAAGTCTTGGCCGTATTGACATCCTCCCGCTCACAATCGGCCGCTTGGAGGCGCTCGAAGGGATTGAGTGGGCGTCCGGGGCAGAATTCGTCGCATCCTTGCTGGCCGCAGTCGGCCGCAAGGAAGACGGCAGCGAGATCGCCAAAGAAGAGACGGCGGGACTGACCGATGCCGAAAAGGAGGACTTTGCTGAGAAGTTCCTCGAACACAATCAGCACCTCTACCGCAAGCGCGTCACCAAACGACGCCAGAATGAAGAGGGCGAAATCGTCGTCTCATTCGAGGAGGGCGAGATCGAGCACCTCCGGCAAGAAGATGAGACTGCGCCGAACTATCTGCTGCGCGTGTTCAAGCTCGATCTCGAACAGCGAAACGAACTTATGCGCAAGATGATGGAACCGTTCCAGAACACTTTAACGGCGCACAAGAAAGTGTTCACCCCTTCCTTTGTAGAATCGCTGAAAGCGACTCAGTCCGCACAGGCGCGTTTGCAGGACATGATTAAGCGGATGCGCCCAAGCTTGCCAGACTTTGCAAATTTTGGCGTCAAAGGCGCGCTGGAGGGCAGTGATGCGCGCCTCGCGATACACGATCAGCCGCAGCATTTTCCCGATCTCGAGCTCCCCGAAAACCCGATCTATGACACGAACAGGAGCCTAAGCGAGGTCGTCGACCGTCTCGAGGAGATGAACGAGCTCGCCTTCCAGACGGCGGAAACTGTGGGCAGTGTAAGCAACTCCGCGACCGAGTTTCTAGTGGCTTTCGGAGCAGCTTCGGATAGCGCTGATCGCGCCTCGCGCCGTGCGATTTGGATTGCAGCCGCAGCCATCATTGTCGCCGTTGTGTCTACAGCGTTGCAGATTGGTTATGCGGAGTGGCGCGCTTATCAGAACCAAATCGCAACGGACCAGATGATGAACCCTATCCTCAAACACATGGAGGATATGGTCGCCGCGCAGCGCGCGAATACTCAACAGCTCTCCGACCAGATGGGCGAAGCCAATCAAACCGTCGCCGATAGCCTAGATCGCCTTGCCACTGCCATCGGTGAACTTTCAGTGTCTATGCGCCCGCCAAAGGGGCCACCAACGGAATCGGCTACGCCACCAAAGACAGCGCAGTAGAAATGGCTGCCGAGCCTGTTTGCAGACTTTCACCTGATTAGGTCTTGTTCAGAACGGTGAAGTTGAAGGATTTGCATCAGCTACGGGGCAAACGAAAGCCAAAGCCCGGCTTGCGCGGCTCAGCGAGGCGAGTACTTCCAAAAGAAGACGAACGCTCGCGCATTGGTTGACAGCATGATTGCGGTCACAAATGGCCCGTTTTGACCCAACGTTTTTGGAAGCGGACATTAGAGCATCCGCGATGAACGGCAGCTCCGTCCGCATAACTGTCAACCAGACCCAAATCAGATTGTCACTGAAAACCTCCCTCGGCGTTCGGAAGCTGGCGCACTTCCATGGGTGTGGCATTCATGTCTTCCGGTAGTTTTACGAGGGTGTCTTTTGCTTCTTGAAATCAAGTTGTTCATCGGGGGCGAGGAGCGCAATCCGTTGGATTGTATGGATTTTCTTGCATTCTCCGCCAAGAGTTCCGGCATTTGCATCTAAAATTTGCCTGCTGTCCGATTGGCGCTGCCTCAGTGCCAGAATAGGTACTATTTCTAAAAGCGCCTTAAAAGGCGCTTCTATAAGGGTTTGAGGACGGTCGGGGTTTTTCTAGCGGGCGTTTTGAAGGCGAATTGTCGAAGCACCCGGAACTCTCCGCTATTGCCTCCAGATGTTGCAGCTTTCGGCACGGGCTCTGTCAAAATGACATGTCGCTCGCACGCGGAACGGTTCTCGCAAAGCCTTGAGTTTCCGCCATTTCCCAGCCGCTCCCGCTTAATCCCGCAATTCCCCGGATTGTCTAAAGGCTGGTGTCAAACAACAGTGCCAGACGGGTAGTGTCGGGCGCGATTATCCGGCGTGGTGCGCGAGTTTCTGGCCGCGTCGGATCCGGCCGTATTCGTCGGCGCAGCTCAACAGATAGTTTGCTGCCTCCTCGATGTCAGAGACAATCTCCGCTTCCGCAGTCGGCCCGTCGCCGGCCTCGATTGCGGCCACGATCTTCTGATGGTGGTCGCTGCCTCTCAGCGATACCACGTAGTCGGGGATGACATAGGTCAGGATAGGACCGGTGCGCAGCCACAAGTTCTCGATCATCTCATATAACAACGGGATGCCCGCGCTTTCGTAGATCGTGAAGTGAAAGTCGCGGTGGACGTCGAGATAAGTGTCCAATTGACGCTGTCTGATCAGGCTTCGCATCGACTCCAGCTTTGCGCTGAGCGCGGCAATCAGCTCAGGTGATTTGCGGGTCGCTGCTTCGCGTGCAGCGCGGCCTTCCAGCTCCGCACGGACGAAAATGATCTCCTTTAAGAGATCGCTCGCGACATCCGGCACCACCGCAGCATTTCTTGGCCCTGCCTCCAGAACACCCTGGGCGACCAGATGATTGATGGCGTCGCGTACCGGCGTGACGGACGTGCCGAACATTTCCGCCAAAGATCGAAGCGTGAGGGTCTGCCCCGGTTCAAAACGGCCAGCCAGCAGCGCGTCCTTGATCTGTCCCCGAACCCGGTTCCAGAGAGGGGCAGTCTCAATTTTCTCGAACGTTTTCACTGCATACGGTCCATGGGTTTCGTTCCTCGCGGATGCGAGCCTACACGAGTTGATTCCGGTTTGACAAACTTATTACATCATGCTTGTTATAACAAACAACAAAGGGAGGAAAATGCATGTTTACCAAAACCGTCTGGTCTGTTGCCGCTGCCGCAGCGATCGCCACCGCCGGGGCGGCGCCTGCTGCTGCTCAGGACTATCCCTCCAAGGAGGTCCGGTGGATCATTCCCTGGAATGCCGGGGGCTCCAACGACATCATGGCGCGGTTCCTGCAGCCGATCCTTGCAGAGCAGGGCATGTCCGTGGTCATCGAAAACCTTCCCGGAGGAACCGGCGCAGTCGGTATGGGAGAGGTCGCGACCTCGCAGCCGGACGGCTACACGATGGGCAATGGCACCAGCTCCACACTGGCAATCATCGCCCAGAAGAAGGCGCCGCTAAAGAACAGCGATTTCACCAACGTTATCCGTGTCTCGGTGGATCCGCTGATTCTGGTGGTGCCGGGAAACAGCGAGCATGACAGCCTCGATGCGTTTCTCGCCCACATGAAAGAGAATGCCGGCGAGGTCTCGATCGGGACCCCGGGCACCAACAATCTGAACCATATTTTCGCAGCCATGACCGCCCGCGGCGCAGGGGTCGAATATCGCCATGTTCCGTTCCCCGGCGGGTCTCGTGTCGTGGCTGAATTGATGGGCAATCAGGTCGACGCCGGTGTGCTCAAACCGTCCGAAACCATCGAGCAGATCAAGGCCGGTGAGCTCAAGGCGCTGGGCGCGTTCTCCAAGGAGCGGCTCGAAGTTCTGCCTGACGTTCCCACCTTTGCCGAGGCCGGCGTCGATGTGTTCCCTTATGGCCCCGTGGTGCAAATGGCCTATATTCAGGCCCCCGCCGGCCTTGATCCGGCCGTGGAAGAGAAAATGGCGGACATTTTCGAAGCAGCTTTGACGAGCGACAAGTTCAAGGAGTTCGCCGCCAAGAACGGCTTCGTCATCGATCCTATCCGGGGCGATGAGCTGGATGCGGAAGTGGATGGGGTTGCAGGCGCAATCGCTGAAGTCGCAAGCCAGATTTTCTCACAATAATCGTCTTCAGAAACCTCGTGTCGGGCCTCGGATATCCGAGGTCTGACGCCTGGGGAGCGTGACCATGCCAACATTGCACCTTGTCGCCAGCCTTGGGGTCAGCGCCTTTTTGCTGGGACTTTCGGTCATTCTGGCCGGACCAGCCTTCGAGCTCACGGGTCTTGGGCCCCGTGGCGGTCTGCACGCAGGCGCCTTGCCTCAGTTCGTGGTCGTGGTGGTGGCAGTGTTGGCTGTCATTTCAGCGGTCAGCGACCTTCGGCGATGGTGGGTGACCCGCAGCGATGCCAGCCAGCAGGAAGAGCCCTTTGCTTCCCCCGATCAGGTTCTCAAGGTGGGGGGTGGGGTTCTCGCATTGCTCGCCCTCTACGTCTTTGCCTGGCGTCCGCTACCCTTTCCGCTCATCACCATGGTGTTCGTGGCTCTCGTGAGCCTTATCGTGGCGCCGCCAGCCGCTCGCGCGCCGAAGGGCCTCGCGATCATAGGTCTCACCTCCGTTTTATTCTCACTGGGTGTGTGGCTTGTGTTCACATACGTACTCAAAGTGCCGTTGCGGTAGACCCCATGGACATTCTGACGAATCTTGCAGTTGCGTTCAGCAACGAGTTTTCCAGCCCCGCTTCGCTCGCACTGATCCTTGTGGGGGTGATGGTGGGTTTCACCTTCGGCGCGACCCCGGGCCTTACGGCAACGATGGGCGTGGCACTTTTCATTCCGCTTACCTTTCCATTGCCAGCCGACATGGCCATCAGCATGATGATCGCGCTTTATTGCGGGTCCATGGCTGGTGGTGCCATTCCCGCTATCCTCATCAACATTCCCGGTACCCCCTCCGCCGTCGTGACGACGATCGACGGGTATCCCATGACGCGCAACGGACGTGCGGTGGAAGCCTATGGCTGGGCGCTTGTCTCCTCTGTGGTGGGCGGGATCGTCGCCTGGTTGGCTCTCGTATCGCTGGCGCCTGCCCTGGCGCGCCTTGCGTTGAAGCTTGGCTCCGCCGAATACGCGGCGGTCGCATTTCTCGGACTTGCCATCATTTCCTCGGTGGTTTCCGCACCACTCGTGAAGGGCGTCCTCGCCACGGTCATCGGTCTTGGGCTTTCGGTCGTCGGATTCGATCAGATCACCGGTGAGGGGCGCTGGACGTTTGACAGTCTTCAGTTGACGCGCGGCATCGGCATCATGCCCGCGCTGATCGGTTTGCTGGTCATACCTGAATTGATGGCCACGTTGTTCCAGCGCGATGCGCAGGTGGTGGCTCCGCGGTCCCTGAAAGGCATGTTTCCCACGATCAAGGCGTTGGCGGGCCAGGCGATCAACATGCTTCGTTCATCCATAATAGGGGTGGCGACCGGCATCATTCCCGCTTTGGGCGGCAGTGTGGGCGCACTTATCGCATATGATCAGGCAAGGCGGTTCTCCGGCAACCAGGCCGAGTATGGCAAGGGTGCGCCCGGAGGCGTGGTCGCCTCGGAAAGCGCCAACAATGGCGTCACCGGTGGGGCGCTCATTCCGCTTCTCACCCTCGGCATTCCCGGCGACACCGTGACCGCCATGCTGTTGGGTGGACTGATGATCCACGGCCTGCAGCCAGGTCCCAGGCTGTTCGAGACCAGCGGCGACATTGTCTGGAACATTCTGGCAGCTGTGCTTCTGGCCAATCTGGCGATCATTGTCGTGGGCGCAATCGGATTTCGGTTTTTCGTCAAGGTTCTGGATGTACCCAAACATCTCTTGGCGCCGGCACTCTTCGTGCTGGCGGTCGTTGGCACCTACTCCCTGTCCAACAGCTGGTTTGATGTCGTCATCATGCTTGGGCTGGGCGTCTTCGGCTTCTTTGCCACGCTGGCGACCATTCCCGTCTATCCGATGGTGATCGGAGTGATCCTTGGGCCCTTGCTTGAAAGTGAAACGCGGCGGGCCCTGGTTATCAGCGGAGGCGATTGGACGACCTTCCTCACGCGCCCTGTTTCGGCGGTGCTGGTTTGTCTGGCGATCGCCGTTCTTGTCCTGCCATCCATCATGAAACTCAGGCAGATGCGCGCTGACCGTTCAGCCTCTGCCACCGATACAAACTGAGGAGTGAAGAGTGAAGATCAAGAAAGTCACGTGTCATTGGTTGAGCGCACCGGTCGAGCGGCCCTTCACCTCCTCAAGGGGCTGGCTCTACACCACCCGCAATACGTGCCTGGTGGAGATCGAGACGGATGACGGTGTTGTGGGTTGGGGCGAATGCTATGGCCCTTCCGCGGTGGCCCGTTCCTTCATCGAAACCCAACTCGGCAGCCAGATCATCGGTCGAGACCCTTTCGATGTCGAAGTCATCTGGGAGCATCTTTACAACCGCATCAAGGATTATGGCCAAACCGGAATGGCCATCGCCGCGATCAGCGGCATTGACATTGCCCTCTGGGACATCATCGGCAAAGTCTGCGGCAAACCTGTTCACAAACTCATCGGCGGTGCGTTCCGGACCCAGGTCCAAGCCTATGCGACCGGCCTTTATTT
Source organism: Nitratireductor sp. ATLC21 (assembly GCF_057196525.1). Taxonomy (NCBI): domain Bacteria; kingdom Pseudomonadati; phylum Pseudomonadota; class Alphaproteobacteria; order Hyphomicrobiales; family Phyllobacteriaceae; genus Nitratireductor; species Nitratireductor sp. ATLC21. Next base: position 530,002 of record NZ_JBXUOU010000003.1, read on the forward strand.
CATCGATATGGACAAGGTGATCGAAGAGTCGGTCGAGGAAGCGGAGAAATTCGTTGCCGAGGGCTTTCGCGCGATCAAGATGAAGATAGGCCTCGGCTCGCACAAGAAAGATATTCAGAGAGTGGCTGCGGTGCGCGATGCGATCGGCCCCGACATTCGCCTCATGGTGGATGCGAACCATTGCTATTCTGTGCCCAATGCCATTCGTCTGGGACGGATGCTCGAAGCATTCGATATCGATTGGTTTGAAGAGCCGATCTCTCCTGAAGACGTCGATGGCTATATCGAGGTGTCGCGTGCGCTCGACATGGCAGTTGCGGGCGGTGAGAACGACTTCACCCGCTGGGGCTTTCGTGACAAGATCGTGCGCAAGGCAATGGACATCGTGCAGCCGGATGTGTGCGCCGCCGGGGGGCTAACCGAGTGCAAGAAGATCGCTGCGCTGGCCTCTGCACACGGGGTGGAATGCGTGCCGCATGCCTGGGGCTCGGCGGTCGGTCTATCCGCGACCATCCACTTCCTCGCCTCGCTGCCCGATCAGCCTCCGTGTCTCGTGCCGCAGCCCGTCTTGCTGGAGTTCGAGCAGGAAGAAAACCCGTTCCGCGACTTTCTTGCCGTTGATCCGATCGTGCAGAAAGACGGCTTCGTCCCGGTGCCTCAGGGCCCCGGGCTGGGTATCGAGATCGATCGGGAGATCATCGCGAAATACAGGGTGGCCTGATGCGGTTCGTGACGTTCGAGAGTGACGCCGGACCACGCGCCGGTGTTCTCGCCGCTGCGGGCGATGGAGAGAAGGTGCTCGATCTGGCCCATCCCAGCTTCGCGGATTGTCTGGCGGGCACGCCGGCCGACCTTCTGGCGATGATCGAAGCCGGATTGATGGAGATTTCCCGGCGGATGCCAGATCCGGCGACACTGCCGGAGGACGCAATGGTGCCGGTGGAGCGTGTGCGTTTGCTCGCTCCCTTGCCCAACCCGCCCCGGGTCGTCGGCGCTGCGCACAATTATCACTGTGCGGTCAGAGAGAGGGGGCTGCCTGTTCCCGAAGCGCCGGTGCTGTTTGACAAGTTGCAGCGTACGATCATCGGGCCGGATGCGCCGGTTCTGTTGCCTGCCGATGTGGGCGGTGTCACCTACGAGGCGGAACTGGCGGTGGTGATTGCAAAGCGCGGCCACCGGATTTCTCCCGAAGCCGCCATGAGCCATGTCGCCGGATACACCTTGTTCAACGATGTCAGCGCAAGCGAAATCATCAAGGCGGACGGCAATTTCGAGAGGGGCAAGAACTTCTCCACCTTCGGGCCGATGGGGCCCTGGCTTGTGACGCCGGACGCATTCGATCCAGCAGGTGAGCATCGCATTACCCTGTCCATCGATGACGATAGACAGCAGGACGGGTCAATCTCGGACCTCATCTTCGGAATTGCCGACCTGATTTCCCGGATTTCGCAGGAAGCTCCACTGGTTCCTGGAACTGTCATCGCAACTGGCACGCCGGCCGGTGTGGCGGCGATGAAAACACCGCCTTCGTGGCTCAAGGCAGGAAGTGTCATGACGGTTGAGATCGAAGGGTTGGGACGCCTGACCAATCCGATCATAGGCGAGGATACCATTCATGGCTGATCAATCGGTGCTATTGACCAATCCCATTCATCCGGATGGCGAAGCCATTCTGAAGGACGTGGCGACCCTTGTCGTTGCGCCGGACACCACAGCCGAGACCCTGCGTCGCATGGCGCGCGATGCCGACGGCATAATCGTTCGGGCGAAATTGCCAGAGGATATTCTCGATCACGCACCGCGCGTGAAAGGCATGGTCAGGCATGGTGTCGGACTGGATTTCATTCCGGTTTCGAGCGCCACCAGACACGGCGTGGCCGTGGCCAACCTGCCGGGCACCAACACCAATGCCGTAGCCGAATTTGTCTTTGCATCACTGTTGCGCCTGAAGCGGGATCATGCCCGGTTTGACACAACGTTGAGAGCCAGAGGCTGGGCCGAGGCAAGAGCGGTTGCGGATGAGACCGAAGAGATCAGCTCCGGCACGATGGGGATCGTCGGCGTTGGCGCGGTCGGCTCCCGCATTGCCCATATCGCTGCGAACGGTTTTGGGATGCGTGTGATTGGTTCGTCCCGCCGTACGGGCAACATGCCGCGCTTCGTGGAAGAAGTGGAATTGGACCGGCTTTTCTCCGAAGCTGACGTGGTTGTGCTCAGCTGTGCGCTTACGGAGGAAACGCGGGGCCTTGCCAATGGCCGACGCATCTCGAGCATGAAGCCGACATCGGTGCTCATAAACGTTTCTCGTGGAGCTGTTGTGGAAACAGAGGCGTTGATGGACGCGCTGCGCCAGAACCGCATTGCCGGCGCGGCCCTCGATGTTTTCGAGCGGCAACCCTTGCCGGACAATGATCCCCTTCTGGATTGTCCCAACCTGTTGCTCTCACCGCATGTGGCGGCGATCACAGCCACAAGCATGCGGGCAATGAGCGTGGGGGCCGCCGAAGAGATGCGGCGCATCCTTTTGGGTGAGACACCCGTCAATTTCGTCAATCCCGAAAGCAGGGATGCAGGGAAGAACGCTTCCAGGGGAGAGAAGTAGCGCCATGCGTATCACTGAAATCAAGGCAGTGCCGATCTCCTTTCGTGTTCCGGAGGGGAAGAATGTCAGGCTGGGTATCGGACGTGCCGTCAAGCGCGATGCGGTTCTGGTCAAGGTCTTTACCGATGAAGGGATTGTTGGATGGGGCGAGGCGCATCATGGCCGGTGCCCCGGTGCGATCGCAAAGCTGATCGACACCACAATGTCCGAGCTCGTCGTTGGCATGGATCCGCTCGACGTGTCGGGCATCTGGGCGAAAGTCTACAAGATGCAGTTGTCCAGCCACGGCATGGGAGCGGCTGCGGCAATGGCCCTTTCCGGCATTGATATCGCACTTTGGGATATCCGGGGCAAAGCGGCGGGCTGGCCGATCTACCAGCTGTTGGGTGGCGCTGACCGGCCGGTCAAGGCGTATGGCGGTGGAATTTCACTGGGCTGGCAACCCCCAGAGGCGCTGGCAGAGGAGGCGCAGTCCTATGTGGAGCAGGGCTACCGCGCGCTGAAACTGCGGGTGGGCGATGCCGTGCGCATCGATATCGCCCGGGTCCGGGCCGTGCGGGAGACCGTGGGAAACGATGTCGACATTCTGGTCGACGCCAACACGGGCTATCGCCTTGAAGATGTCAGACAGGTCATGCCTGCCTTTGAGGAGCTTGGTGTGGGTTGGCTGGAAGAGCCATTCCCGCCGCACGATTATCGCGAATACCAACTCGCAAAAGAGCTGGGCCGCGTTCCGTTGGCTGCCGGGGAAAATCATTTTACCCGATATGATTTCACCCGCATGATTGAAGACCGGGCCGTGACCTTCGCGCAGCCCGACCTTTCCAAGGCAGGGGGGCTGACCGAATGCGCAAAGATCGCTACCCTGTGCTCTGCCTGGAAAATGAGCTTCAATCCGCATACTTCGGCAACCGGGATCAACATGATCGCCACAATTCACTTGCTGGCTTCTGTCGATAATCCCGGATATTTTGAAGCGGACCTGGCGCATCACAATCCGTTCCGCGACGAGGTCTGCGGTGCGCCATACACGCTTGACGGGGAGGGTTGCGTGAGGCCCAAAGCCGGAGCCGGTTTGGGCGTCGACATCGACGAGGAGTTTCTCGCCAGGCATCCGCTGATCGAGGGCCCGTGTTATGTCTAGAGGGACGCAAATTTCAGGCTGGGACGTGTCGGCCTGAACGGGCCCATTGAGCTTTTTCTTTAGAAAATCACACAGCACTCACGGAAATGCGGCTTCGCCATCCGAAACCGGGATTGCCGGAGGGCTGCCGAACTGCCGGAAATGTGTACGAAGAAACTCTGCGGTCGTCTCCATGAAAATGCTGGCAGCCTCACCGAGAGGCAGATCTGTCGGGTGAGCCATCGCAAATGAATGGGTGATCTTCTGGCTCAGCGGCCTGACTGCAACCGGCATGTGCGCGTAGTCACGGGCCATAAGTTCATTGACCAGGGTGATTCCGAGGCCGGACGCTGCCATCCCGCAGGCGGAAAGCACCGAATGCGTTTCCAATCTCACCTTGGGACGGATGCGAAATTGCGAGAAGAGCGCATCGATCTCGTGCCTGGGCGCCCGCATCCGCCCCAGAAGTATCATCGGCTCATCGACCAGGTCCCGGATGTCGATCACATCCCTTTGTGTCAGCGGGTGGTCCTGAGGCATGACGCATACCGTGTTCACACTAACCAAGGGCGTTTCCAGAAGGCCGGCTCTCTCGACCGGCATCCGCAGGAAGCCCAGCTCTGCACGCTCATCCAAGAGCATGCGTTCGATCGTGTCATAGGAGCCGCTGTGCAACTCCACCTGGACCGTGGGGGACCTTTTCAGAAATTGCTTGATGATCGCCGGGACGATGGAAAGCGTTAAGCTGGCCGGGAAGGCGACGCGCAGTCTGATCGCCGGCGAATTGCCCTGCCGAAGTTCTTCCGCCAGCGCCAGGAGCTTTTCGTTGCGCTGTAGCAGGAGCTGCATCTGCGCCTGCAGGATCTTGCTGTCACGGGTCGGGATCAACCGGGTTTTCTCCCGGATGAACAGTTTGATGCGCAATGTCTCTTCCAATTGCGTAAGCCGCCGACTCACCGCTGACTGGGAAAGCCCAAGCTTGTCTGCGGCCCCCTGGGTCGTGCCCGTCTCGATGATCGCCTGAAAAGTCTGAAGAAGAGCGAGCCGCATTCATCTTTCCTATGCGTAATTTTCATCGATCAAGCAATTTTCATCATATTATTGCATCATCTTCGCGAGGGGTGCAATTGTTCAAAAAAACAATGGGGCGCATCATCGTCGAGGTGCGTTTTGGGGGACTGGATGACGGCCTTTCTAATACGCAGACTGGTGCAGGCGGTGATCGTGCTAATCGTCACCTCGGTCATCGTTTTCACCGGCGTTTTTGCGATTGGCGATCCCTTGGAGATTTTGCTGCCGGCGGATGCTTCGATGGCGGAGCGCGAACAGGTCGCCGAATCGCTCGGGCTCAATGATCCACTGCCGGTTCAGTATCTGGGTTTCGTCACAGACGCTCTGCAAGGCAATTTCGGTCGCTCATTCGTCTACAACCGCCCGGCGACGGAAGTCATTCTGGAGCGACTTCCCGCAACGCTGGAGCTGACATTCACTGCACTGATCATCTCACTTGTCATCGGCATACCGTTGGGACTTTGGGCCGGTGTGAGGGCAGGATCGGCTACCGACGAAACGATCATGACGGGCTCGATACTGGGATTTTCCCTGCCCAATTTCTGGCAAGGCATGATGCTGATCATGATCTTTTCGGTCACGCTCGGATGGTTGCCTTCCACCGGCCGTGGCGAAACCGGCACGATATTGGGCATCGAGACGAGTTTTGCCACCTGGGACGGGCTCAAGCACCTCCTTCTCCCCGCCATCAATCTGGCGCTTGCGCAGACGGCTCTCGTCATTCGCCTGACGCGCACCGGTGTTCAGGAAACCATGCCGCTCGACTTCATCAAGTTTGCCAGGGCGCGTGGCATATCCTCTCCCCGCATTCTCTTCGTCCATGTGATGAAAAACATCCTGATCCCCATCGTCACCGTGATTGGCATCGAATTCGGCTCGCTTGTCGCCTTTGCTGTCGTGACGGAGACCATCTTCGCATGGCCCGGCATCGGCAAGTTGATCATCGATTCGATCAACGCGCTCGATCGTCCCATCATCGTTTCATACATCCTCATCGTGGTGACCATGTTCATCGTCATCAATTTCTGCGTCGACGCCTTGTACTCCCTGCTCGACCCGCGCATCCGGGTGAGTGCACAATGAGCGAGGCCGCATCCTATCTTCGCGGGCAAAGCCTGTTTGCACGTGCCATAAGGGGCATATTGCAGAGCCCGAAGGCGACGGCCGCGCTCATCGTGTGCCTTTTGCTTGTTGCTGCGGCTGTGTTTGCTCCGTTGCTTGCGCCGCAAAATCCCTACGATCTGGCCCAGATCGATTTTTTCGACAGCAAGCTGCCGCCGCTGAGCGAGGGCTCCACCGGAATCACCTATTGGCTGGGCACTGACACGCAAGGCCGCGACATGCTCTCGGCCATGATGTATGGCCTGCGCACGAGCCTTGGCGTCGGCCTTATTTCGGGTTTTTTCGCTTTGGCTGTAGGAACGTCCCTGGGCCTTGTCGCGGCATATTCCGGCGGGCGTCTGGACAGTTTCATCATGCGCTTCGTCGACCTGATGCTGGGCTTTCCCACCATTCTTGTCGCCTTGATGATCCTGGTGGTTTTCGGTCAGGGGACCTGGAAGGTCATTCTGGCGCTTGTCTTTGTGCAATGGGCATATTTCGCCCGCGCGGTCCGGGCCGCTGCACTCGTGGAATCCAGCCGCGACTATGTCGAAGCGGCACGCTGCCTCGGGTTGTCGGCGCCGCGCATTCTGTTCGCTCAGATCCTGCCGAACTGTCTTCCGCCGCTTATCGTGATCGCGACCATCCAAGTGGCGAGCGCCATCGCCGCGGAGGCAACGCTCAGCTTTCTGGGGATCGGCCTTCCGATCACCGAGCCCTCCCTCGGTCTGCTGATCGCCAATGGCTATCAGGTTCTGCTTGCCGGTGTTTACTGGATGAGCGTCTTTCCAGGGCTTCTCCTTCTGCTCCTCGTGTTCAGCATCAATCTTGTCGGCGACCGCCTTCGTGAAACCCTCAACCCGAGGCTGGTTCAATGACCCTTCCGCTGCTCGAAGTCGAAAATCTTCAGACACATTTCGCCACGCCGGCCGGTCTCGTCAGAGCCGTCGATGGGGTCTCCTTCACCGTCGCTTCGGGAGAGGTTCTCGGTCTTGTGGGCGAGAGTGGTTCTGGAAAGTCGATCACCGGGTTCTCGCTGCTTGGTCTGCTGGATCCGCCTGGTGAGGTTGTCGGCGGTTCTGTCCGCTTCAAGGGTGAAGATCTCCTTTCGCTCGACGCGACGCGAAAGCGTCAGATCCGCGGCAACCGCATCGCCATGATCTTTCAGGATCCGATGATGACCTTGAACCCGGTCTTGAGCATCGGCACCCAGATGATGGAGACCGTCAAGGCTCACGCCAATGTATCCCGGAGCGAGGCGCGGCAGCGTTCGCGCGATGCGCTTGGCAAGGTGGGCATTCCTTCTCCCGAAGAGCGTCTGGATGCTTATCCGCACGAGTTTTCCGGTGGCATGCGCCAGCGTGTGGCCATTGCCATTGCCCTGCTGCATGGGCCGGACCTGATTATTGCTGATGAACCAACGACCGCGCTGGATGTCACAATCCAGAGCCAGATCCTTGCCCAGGTTCAGCAACTCTGTCTCGAGCTGGGCATGGGGCTTATCTGGATCAGTCACGATCTGGGTGTCGTCGCGGGGCTCGCTCACAAAGTGGCGGTCATGTATGCGGGCAGGATCGTGGAGCAGGGTCCGGTCGATCAGGTTCTCGACCACTCGCGTCACCCCTATACGCAAGGGCTTATCGCCTCCACGCCGATGGCCAACAGGCGTGGCGTGCCGCTGCATCAGATTCCCGGCTCTGCCCCGTCTCCACTCAAACGACCTGAGGGATGCTCTTTCCGGCCGCGCTGCGCGCGCGCAACGGAAGCCTGTCTCGTGGCACCGGATATTTCTGCGGATCACGGCCATGAGTGGCGTTGTTTTCACCCGCTTGGAGCCGAAACATGAACCGCCGCGAACCGCCGCTCGCCCAGGCAGTCAACATCAGCAAACGGTTTCAAAAGAATACCGACTTTGCCGAACGGGCCGCCATCGCGCTTGGCGCCATGTCGGCCCCGGCGGTCGTTCATGCACTCGACGGCGTCAATCTGGAGATCCGGCGCGGCGAAGTGGTTGGGCTTGTCGGGGAGAGCGGTTGCGGGAAATCGACCCTCGGCCGCATTATCGCGGGGATGCTCCCCCCCACCGAGGGAACGGTCCTCCGCGACGGTGAAGATATCTCTACCCTCAAGGGGCGCCGGAGGCGCGCCTTGCGCCTGCGCACCCAGATCATTTTTCAAGATCCCATGTCCTCGCTCAATCCCAGAAGGCGCGTGGGCGATATCATCGGAGAAGCGCCGCGTTTTCACGGGCTGGTGGACAAGGCCGGGCAGACAAAACTGGTGGGCGAGCTGCTTGAAACCGTCGGGCTTCAGCCGGAGATGGCGCAGCGCTTTCCACACCAGTTTTCCGGCGGACAAAGACAGCGCATCGGAATCGCCAGAGCGTTGGCAGTCAATCCCGACTTTCTGGTCTGTGATGAGAGCATTGCTGCTCTCGATGTTTCTATTCAGGCGCAGATCATCAATCTTTTCATGGAGCTGCGTCAGCGTCTCGGCCTGACGCTTCTCTTCATCAGTCATGATCTCTCGGTGGTTCAACACATCAGCGACCGCGTGGTCATCATGTATTTGGGGCGTGTCGTGGAATCGGCGCCCGTCGACCGCATCTTCGACCACCCCAATCATCCCTACACCCGTGCCTTGCTGGATGAGATTCCGCGCATCGATCGGCGCAACAGGCGCTTTTCAACCATTCGTGGTGAGATCCCGTCGCCGGTCAACCCGCCGAAGGGATGCCATTTCCACCCGAGATGTTCTCATGCTTTCGATCGTTGCCGTGTGGAGCGACCAGCCTTGCGCAACGTCCATGACGGCCACGAAAGCGCGTGCCATCTCAACGACCTGCCACCACAACAACAACCACCCCGGAGGGAGAATACCGATGAAACGCTATAGTATCGGAGCCATGGCGGCGCTGCTGGTGTCTGTTGCGATGCCTGCGCTTGCCGCAGATCTGACCATCGGACGGGCTGCCGAACCGTCCTCTATCGATCCGCAATTCTCACGCACAGGCAACAACCAGGGCACGGCGCAACTCATGTTCGGTCGCCTGATCGAGCAGGATGCGAACCTGCAAATCAGCCCGGGCCTGGCGACCGAGTGGACAGCGGTCGACGACACCACCTGGGATATCAAGCTGCGAGACGGCGTGAAGTTTCACGACGGATCGACCATGACGGCTGACGATGTGATCTTCTCGCTGGAGCGGACTGACGAGGTCCCAAACAGCCCGGCTCCTTTCTCCGACATGGTTTCATCCATCGACAGCATGGAGAAGGTCGACGACCTGACCGTTCGGATCAAGACGAAGGAGCCGGCACCGGCCCTTATCGAGGACATCGGCCGTGTCTTCATCATCTCGAAAGCGGCCGCCGAGGGCAAAACTTCCGAAGATTTCAATTCCGGCGATGCGACGGTCGGTACAGGGCCCTACAAGTTTGTCTCCTTCAAACCCGGCGAGAGCCTCACGATCGAAGCGTTTGATGGCTATTGGGGTGAGCAACCGGACTTCAAGGAGGTCGAGGTCCGCTTCATCTCCAACGATGCCGCACGTGTTGCGGCATTGCTCTCCGGATCGGTCGATCTCATCGATGCGGTACCGCCGGCCGACGTTGCGCGCCTTGAAAGCCAGGACGGTATCAATGTGGTTTCGGCTGCATCGGGTCGCGTGATTTATCTCGGCCTCTCGCAGCGTTTCGACCAGGCGCCTGGCGTATTCGATCTTGATGGCAAACCTCTTGAAGAAAATCCCTTCCGCGATGCGCGTGTGCGCAAGGCGATTTCCTTGATGATCGACAGGCAACTGGTTGTCGACCGCATCCTGGGTGGTGCGGGTGTGCCCGCAGGTCAGCTCGTGCCGTCCGTGCTGGGCGGACACGCTGAAGATCTCGGCCCAGACCAAGTGGATATCGACAAGGCAAAGGAGCTTCTTACCGAGGCCGGCTATCCGGATGGCTTTGGGCTGAAGCTTTATTCCTCCAACAACCGCTTCCCCGGCGATGGCGACCTTGTTCAGGCTCTCGGGCAGATGCTCACCCGTGGCGGGCTGAAGGTGATGGGAGTGGAGGCCCTGCCATACAATGTCTATTCGAAGGCTGCGAGCGCAGGCGATTACGGCGCGTTTGTCTTCTCTTTGGGGTCTTCCACGCCGACATCGGCTCCCAACCTTTCCAGCCTGATCCAGACCTATTACAAGGAGGCGGGCACCGGAGCGTTCAACCGTGTCCGGTTCTCAAGCGAAGAATTCGATAAGGCGTTGTCTGTCGCCTTGCAGGAATTCGACCCTGAAAAGCGGAACGAACTGCTCGCTGAGGCAACACGCATAGCCTTCGCGCAGACGCCCATCGTCCCACTCTACTGGCAAAAAGTGTTCTGGGGTGCGCGTGAGGGCATCACCATCAATGGCGGCCTGTCGGAGTACACGCTCGCCCAAGACGTAAAGAAGACGGACTGACCTGATGGCCGACCTGACGCCGTATATCGCCCTTTATGATGATGTGGTCGTTCACCGGGATGTCATGATCCCGATGCGCGATGGCGTCAGGTTGGCCACAGACATTTATCGTCCTGCCCGGGATGGGGTGCCTGTGGACGAGCCCCTGCCGGTCGTCTTTGAGCGCACTCCCTATGACAAGTGCGGGACACCACGGACCGAGCTGACCTTGAACAATCCGGAGCCGGCAACGCGGCCTGAGCTGGCGGTTCGCCTTGTGCGCGAGGGCTATATCGTCATCTGGCAGGATTGCCGTGGGCGATATGGTTCCGAAGGTACGTTCACCAAATATCTGAACGAGGGCGAAGACGGGTTCGATTCCATGGTCTGGATCGAGGCGCAACCGTGGAACAATTCGCGTATCGGGACGATGGGGCTGTCCTACGACGCGCACACGCAGTTGGCGATGGCGTGTCTAAACCCTCCAGGACTTGCCTGCATGGCAATCGATTCCGGCGGGTTTTCGAACGCCTTCACCTGCGGTATCCGCCAGGGAGGCGCGTTCGAACTCAAGCAGGCTACCTGGGCTTATAACCGAGCAATGGAAGCGCCGCTGGCACTGAAGGATGCCCGCATCAGGGCTGCGATCGAAGCCGAAGATCTTCGCGGCTGGTTCGCTCAAATGCCCTGGACACGGGGACGTAGCCCCGTGAAGTGGGATCCTGATTATGAGACCTATCTGCTCGACCAGTGGCAGAAGGGGCGCTTCGACGACTTCTGGAAAAAGGTCGGAATCTGGGCGGCCGGCTTCTATGACCAGATGGAGAGTGTCCCGACGATCCTCATGTCCAGTTGGTATGACGCTTATGTTCATACGACGCTGGAAAACTATGCGGGTTTGAAAAAGCCTGATCGACCGCTGATCCTGATCATGGGGTGCTGGACGCATGGCAACCGGTCGAAGCGGATTTTCGGCGATGTCGATTTCGGCCCCGCTGCCCCTTTCGACGGTCATGTCGATACGGATTGGCTGACTTTTCGCCTCCGCTGGTTTGATCGGTGGCTCAAGCAGAATGAAGACCCTGACACAGCGTTGGATACGCCTGTCCATTATTTCCTGATGGGTGGGGGCGGCGGGGCGAAAACCCCCGCCGGGCACATGATGCATGGTGGCGAATGGCGGCGTAGCACCGACTGGCCTCCACCGGAAGCCAAACCGCGCCGCTTCTACATGCATCCGGACATGCTGCTCTCGGATGATATGCCGGCGGGCGAGGGGCAGTGGCTCGAATATGATTACGACCCGCGCGACCCTGTTCCCACCATTGGCGGCTCATTAACCTCCGGCGAACCGATCTTTACGGGAGGTGGTTTCAACCAGGTCGAGCAATCCGAGTTCCTCGGGTGCAAGCACCCGGGCATGCCGCTGAACGCACGGAAGGATATTCTGTCTTTCGAGACGGAGCCTCTCAAAGAGGATCTGGCAATCGCCGGTCCCGTCACGGTTCGGCTTCATGTTTCCACGGATGCGCCCGATACCGATTTCACGGCGAAGCTGGTGGATGTCTATCCGCCCTCGGAGGATTATCCCCGTGGCTACGCCCTGAACATCACCGACGGAATATTCCGGGTGCGTTATCGCAAGTCGTTTGAAGAGCCGGAACTAGTCTCTCCGGACGAGGGTATTTTCGAGATCGAAATAACACCTTTCGCCACCGCAAACCGGTTCTGCAAGGGGCATAGAATAAGGCTCGACATCTCGTCTTCGAACTTCCCGAAGTATGATGTGAACCCGAATACGGGGGCTCCCGAGGGCACTTCACGCACCATGAACACCGCCCGCAACCGGGTCCATGTCGACCGGGTTCACCCATCCCATATCGAGTTGTACTGCCTTCCCGGTTGAGCCTGAGCCGGGGTTAAGCTGCCCGGCGCACGGGCAATTTCACCTCTGGTCTCAAAATTTCATGCAGTCACGATCCGCGTGCATCCCTTTCGGATTGGCGAGGACGTGGCTGCGCCGTTGACCGGCGGTGGATTGTCCGGGAGCGCGATTTTCCTGTGTAGAGGCTGGCCACTGCGGAGACGCGGAGGCTTTCGTCAGGCTGATGCCTGAAAGTCCTGGCGGCAATCCGCTTCTCGCGCGCAATTTGCGACCGCGAGGTGATCCCTGCTCTTTGCTGAGCAGCGTGTAGTTCCTTACGGCAAATCGATCCCCGTCACGGAAAGACTGCGACATCAGGTGCTCGAAAGCAGCCGCTTCGCATTATCGGAGCGAAAAGTGAAGTTTATCTATTGACTCGATCAAATCGATCATTAACGATCATAGTGGGAGGATAAGATGCAACATCGGTTTCCGCAAAAGCGTCAGCAGCAGATGATCGACGTCATCGTCGAGCGCAAGCGCGTGAGCAATGCGGATCTATCCGAGATTCTCGGCATTTCACTCCCTACTGTCCGGCGTGACCTTGTGGTTCTGGAGCAAGCGGGCGTGGTGACGCGAACCCATGGTGGCGTTGTCGCGCGCGGTGTGGGTGAGGATGGAACAGAGCCGCTTTTCCTTGAAAAGCTCCGTCAGAACCAAAGCCTGAAACAACGTATTGGCCAGGCGGCTGCCAGCAAGGTGCTCGACGGTCAGGTTGTGCTTCTGGATTCCGGCACAACGGCGCTTGCGACCGCGCATGCGCTTGCCGGTCGGCGAGTGACTGTGGTGGCGATCGATCTCAAGGTCGCTGAGGCTGCATCGATCGGCGCTACCGAGGTTCATATTGTCGGTGGGCGCGTTCGGAATGGCTATTTCAGCCTCGTTGGAAACTGGTCGAAGGATGCCCTGTCCAGCATCAAGGCAGATATCTGCTTTCTCGCCGCAGATGCGGTGGACCATGAGGGAGTCACCACCGCTACCTTCGAGGAAGCCGAGACAAAGCGGATCGCCATTGAGCGATCGAAGCGCGTTGTCGTCATCACCGACCACAGCAAATTCGGCAAGCGCGCTTTTGCGCAAGTCTGTGGGCTCGAAGCCGTGGACGAACTGATTACCGACAGGGGCGGCACGGACGTCGTCGCATCCTATCGGGCACTGATACCGGCCATCACCCTCGTCTGAGGGGAGGGCCCAAACCAAGAAAGAAAGGCACGGAATGTCCAAGTTCAAGCAGCTCTTCGGCGACAAGAAACCCATCATATCGATGGTGCATCTTCTGCCGATGCCCGGCTCGCCCCTTTATGATGCGGATGCGGGCATTGACGGCATCGTCGCCGCGGCGCGAAAGGATCTCATCGCCCTGCAGGAGGCGGATGTCGATGCAGTGATGTTCGGCAATGAGAACGATCGCCCTTATGAGCTCAAGGTGGACGTCGCTTCCACCGCCGCCATGGCCTACGTGATCGGCCAGTTGCGCAACGAGATCAAGAAGCCGTTCGGCGTGAATGTTCTGTGGGACCCGATGAGCACGGTGGCTCTTGCCACGGCAACCGGCGCCTCCTTCGTGCGCGAAATCTTCACCGGTACTTACGCTTCCGACATGGGGCCGTGGACGCCGAATGCCGGCGAGGCGCTGCGCTACCGCAACCGCCTTGGCCGTGATGATCTGGTGATGCTTTACAATGTCTCGGCGGAGTTCGCCGATTCCATGGACAAGCGTCCGCTCGCCGACCGCGCACGTTCTGCTGTGTTCTCATCCATCCCAGACGCCGTGCTTGTGTCGGGAGCGATCACCGGAGAGGCCGCGGAAATGGCCGACCTCAAATCGGTGAAGGAAAAGGTCACGGACACACCGGTCCTCGCCAACACGGGCGTTCGCCACAACACGGTGGCCGACATTCTCAAGATCGCCGATGGCTGCATCGTGGGCTCGTCGCTCAAGGTCGACGGGAACACCTGGAACCCGGTCGACCCGGAGCGAGCCAAAGAGTTCATGCAGATCGTGAAGGCTGCCCGCGGCGGCTGATCATCGGTATCAGGGGAGGAAGATCATGGACGCAAGACAGGACACGACAGGCTCTCACCTCAAAAGCCTCGGGATTCTGACAGCGCTGATATTCGTTGCGCTCGCAATCGCCAGCCCGACATTCCTGTCTTCATCGAACCTCCAGTCCATGGGCTTCCAGTTCCCTGAGTTCGGACTTTTGTCTCTGGCTGTTTTGCCGACAATGATTTCCGGCGGCATTGATCTTTCGGTTGTTGCCGTCGCAAATCTGGCCTCGATCGTGGCCGCGGTGACCATGAAAGCCGGGCCGGACGTGGCATGGCTCGCCATCCCCGCCGGGCTCGCTGTGGGCCTTGTCTGCGGCGCGTTCAACGGTTTTCTCATCGCCTATCTGCGGCTGCCGCCCATTCTGGCGACGCTCGGCAGCATGCAGCTTTTTGCAGGCATCGGCATCATCATCACGCGCGGGCCGGCCATCACCGGCCTTCCTGACTGGTACACGGCGTTCGGCAACTGGACGATCGGTGGTGTTCTCCCGCTTCCGCTCGTTCTGTTTGCACTCGTTGCTTCGGGCCTCGCCTTCCTTCTGCGGCGCACGCCCGTCGGCATGCGCCTGCGCCTGTTCGGCGCCAATCCGGTCGCCGCCGATTTCGCCGGCGTGCCAGGAAAGAAGCTGATCATCCAGATTTACGCCATTGCCGGCTTCATCGCGGCACTTGCCGGTCTGGTGGTTCTGGCACGTGTAAACTCGGCCAATGCGGACTATGGCAGCTCCTATCTGCTGCTCGTCATCCTCATCAACATTCTTGCCGGCGTCAGCCCGGCCGGCGGCTTCGGCACCGTCACCGGCGTGGCTCTGGCCGTGATCTGCCTGCAGTTCATCTCCAGCGGGCTCAACATTCTCTCCTTCAGCGCCTTCTCCCGCGACCTCTTCTTCGGCGGCCTGCTTATAGCCGTCATGTCCTATCGCGCGGCTTTCGGTTCCTTCGATGTAAAGGCGCTCTTCCAACGAAAGGCTCATCAACCATGAAAGAGCGCCTCCGCTCACTCCTCAAAACCCTGATGCTGACACCGGGCCTGTCCGGACATGAAGACCGTGTGCGCCGCCGCATCGAGAAAGAGCTCGCCGATCTGCCGCTTGTCCTTCGCACGGACCGCCTCGGCAATCTGATCGCCACGCTGGAAGGCGATGAGGGCGCGCCTTCGGTCATGCTCTTCGCCCACACCGACCAGCTGGGCTTCATGGTGCGCAAGATCGAGGACAATGGTCTGGTGCGCATCGAGCGGCTGGGTGGCATTCCGGAAAAGGCCCTGCCCGCGCAGGCCGTCCTGTTCTGCGTCGGCGAAGGCCGCGACGTGCAGGGCGTGATTGCCAACAAGAGCCATCACGCCACGCCGCCGGACGAAAAGTACAAGGTCACGCCCTATCAGGACGTGTTCATCGATGTGGGCGCGGAAGACGCTGCAGGCGTCAAGGCTCTGGGTATCGAGATCGGCACGCCGGTGGTCTACGACCCGCGCGTTATCGAGCTCAATGAAAATCGCCTGATCGGTACCTCGGTCGATGACCGTGCCGGTTGTGCGGTGATCGTGGAAGTTGCTCGCGCGCTCGCCGCAAAAGGCCCGCGCCCCACGGTGCATTTCGTCTTCGCTGTGCTTGAGGAGTTCAATCTTCAAGGCGCAATGGTCGCCGCCCGCGCGATCAACCCCGACATTGCCATCCAGCTCGATCTGGCGCTCAACGCCGACACGCCCGACATGACCCAGCGCGGCGAAGTCGCACTCGGCAACGGCCCGGCGATGAGCCTTTATTCGTTCCACGGCCGCGGCACGCTGAACGGCACCATTCCGCACCCGGCCCTGCCGAAGCTCTTCTCCGACACGGCTTCAGCCGAGGGCATCAATCTCCAGCGCACGGCCCACACCGGCGCACTGACCGATTCCTCCTATGTGCAACTCGTCAATGAGGGTGTCGCCTGTATCGATATGTGCTTCCCCTGTCGCTACACGCACACCTCGCTTGAAATGTGCGACCTGCGTGATTTGGAAGCCCTCACGAAACTGCTGATCGCCGCGATCCGCCGGGTCGACGCCGATTTCAGCCTGAACCGGGATGACTACACCTGATGGATTGCTATCTTGGCATCGACATCGGAACCTTCGAAACCAAGGGCGTTCTAGCCGACGGTGAGGGGCGGATTCTGGCGACTGCCAAGCGGCGGCACGACATGATCGTGCCGCAGCCCGGCTGGGCCGAACATGATGCCGAGAATGACTGGTGGGGCGAGTTTTGCGCCATCAGCCAAGAACTGATCGCGTCCACGGGCACCGCTCCTGAAAGCATCAAGTCGGTTGCGGCAAGCGGCATCGGCCCCTGCATGCTGCCGGTCGATGAAGACGGCAAGCCGCTGATGAACGCCGTGCTCTATGGCGTCGACACCCGGGCGGCGGGAGAGATCGACGAGCTGACCGCCGAGATCGGCGAGGAAACGCTGCTTGCCGAATGCGGCAATGCGCTCAGCTCGCAATCGGTCGGCCCGAAGATTCTATGGTTGAAGAAGAACCGGCCTGAGATCTACGCCCGCACTCACAAGGTGATGAACTCTTCATCCTTTCTGGTACACCGGCTGACGGGACGCTTCGTCATCGACCACTATTCCGCGTCGTCCTCCAGCCCGCTCTACGACATTCGCACCAATCGCTGGACCGACCGCTACGCCGAGCGCATCATTGCGCCAGAGCGTCTGCCGGAGCTTTTGTGGAGCACCGAGATTGCAGGCCATGTGACAGAACGGGCGGCGAGGGAAACCGGACTGGCACCAGGCACGCCGGTTACGGCGGGAACCATCGATGCGGCGTCGGAGGCCGTCAGTGTCGGGGTTCTCGGTACCGGCGAAATGATGATGATGTATGGCTCGACCATGTTCATCATCCTGGTCACCGACCATCGCGTGGAGGATGGGCGGCTCTGGTATGCGCCGTGGCTCTTCGAGGGTCAGCACGCCTGCATGTCCGGCACCTCCACCAGCGGCACGCTCACCCGCTGGTTTCAGGAGCAGTTTGCGCGCGAACTGGATGAGAGCGAGGCGCTGCGGCTTCTGGCCGAAGAGGCAGCGCGCGCGCCGGTGGGCGCAAACGGCATCGTGGTGCTGCCCTATTTCTCCGGCGAGCGCACACCGATCCACGATCCCCATGCGCGCGGCATGGTCTTCGGCCTCGATCTCACCCATACACGCGCCGACGTCTATCGCGGTTTCCTCGAGGGCATCGCCTATGGCGTAGCCTCGGTCATCGAGACCTATGAGGAGGCGGGTGCTGGTGTGAAACGGATCGCCGCAGTCGGTGGTGGCACGAAGAATGCCGTGTGGTCGCAGGCCATCTCGGATGTCAGCGACAAGGTTCAGGAGGTTGCGGCCAACACGGTTGGCGCGGCCTTCGGCAATGCGTTTCTGGCAGCCGTGGCCGTGGGCGCTGCCGGGCGCGAAGACATTCGCCGTTGGAACCCGGTGGAACGGTCCATCACGCCGCAGAAGAGAAATCGCGCCATCTACGACGCACGCTACAGCACGTTCAAGGAATTGTACGTCCGCAACAACGATCTCATGAGGGGAGCGGGCAAACGGGCGTCCGATGAAGCCTGACAGGCGGCCATCCCGGCCGTCGGGGCACTTACAGACTGCAACAGGAGGAGTCACATGGCTTTGAATTTAAGGAAACTCACCGCCGGAGTGGCGCTTGGCGCCGCGCTGATCGTCGGGGCCGGCGCCGTTACCCACGCCCAGGACGCCAAGCACTCGATCGTGACGGTGGTGAAGCTCTCGGGTATCGCCTGGTTCAACCGTATGGAAGAAGGCGTCAAGGAATATGCCGCCGAAACCGGCCATGATGCCTCCCAGGTTGGTCCGGCATCCGCGGATGCTGCACTTCAGGTCCAGATGATCGAAGATCTTATCGCCAAGAAGGTCGACGCCATCACTGTGGTGCCGAATTCGCCGGAGGCACTGGAGCCTGTTCTCGGCAAGGCACTTGACGCCGGCATCAAGGTGGTGGGTCATGAGGCGTCCAGCCTTCAGAATGTCACCTATGACGTGGAAGCCTTCGACAATGCGGCTTATGGCCGTCACCTGATGGAAGCGCTCGCACAGGCCATGGGCGGCGAGGGCGAATACGCGGTGTTCGTTGGCCACCTGACGGCAAAGACCCACAATGAATGGGTGGATGCTGCCATCGAGTACCAGAAAGAAAAATACCCGAACATGACGCTTGTCACCGACAAGCTCGAGAGCAACGAGCAGCAGCAGACCGCCTATCAGAAGACCAAGGAACTTCTGCGCACCTATCCGAACCTGAAGGGTATTCAGGGCTCGGCCGGTGAAGATGTCGTGGGTGCGGCTCTGGCTGTCGAAGAAGCCGGCCTCGACGGCAAGGTCAAGATTGTCGGCACCAGCCTTGTTTCTGTTGCCGGCCCCTATCTGGAGACCGGCGCCATCGACATGATCTCCTTCTGGGATCCGGCCAAGGCGGGTATCGCCATGAACAAGGTCGCCTCCATGGCCATCGAAGGCAAGGAAATCACCGACGGCATGGACCTCGGCGTCGAGGGCTATAACGCGATCAAGCTCGATGGCAAGGTGCTCTACGGCCAGGCCTGGGTCGATGTCACCACGGACAACATGAACGATTACGATTTCTGATCGTAGCGTGTTGACGTGACCGGAAACGAGAGACGCATGGAGCCCGTCTGCGGTCCTGAAATCAGGACCGGCAGTCGTCTGCGCGCCTCTCGATCCAACCGCCGCCGGGCCAGTTTGCCCGGCGGCATTGCCTGAACAACAGAGATTTTCCCATGAACGACGAAGCGAACCCCGGCGCGCCCATCCTGCAGATGCGGGATATTCGCAAGGCCTACGGGCCGGTGCGCGTGCTGGAAGACGTCAATCTGGAACTGCGCGAAGGAGAGGTGCGGTGCCTCGCTGGCGAAAACGGTTCCGGCAAATCGACGCTGATCAAAATCCTCTCGGGCGTGGTGAGTGCGGATGCTGGCCAAGTTTCGTTGAACGGTCGCCAGTTGGGCAACGACCCCATGGGCGCCATCACAGCCGGCCTTTCGGTCATCTACCAGGACTTTTCGCTGTTCCCCAATCTGAGCGTCTGGGAGAATATCGGCTTTCTCACATCGGTCACATCGGGCGACGTCGTGCACAGGCGCAGCGCCCGCCGCCGCCTGGCCATCGAGACATTGAAGCGCATGCAGGTGGAGATCGACCCCGATGCCCCGGTCGAGCTTCTGCCGGTGGCATCGAAACAGCTCGTCGCCATTGCTCGCGCGCTGGCCAATGAGGCGCGCATCATCGTCATGGACGAACCGACCACCGCGCTCACCCGAAGCGAGGTCGCGCATCTTCTCGAGATCGTGGGCGCATTGAAGAAGGAAGGCGTTTCCTTTCTTTTCGTGAGCCACAAGATCGAAGAGGTTTTTGCCGTCTGCGATACGGTGACGGTGCTGCGCGACGGTGCGGTGGTTGTGGAGGGCCCGATCGGTGAGTTCGATGCCGGACGGCTGGTGGAAGCCATGACCGGACGGTCGGTGGACAGCCAGCGCCTGCCGCGCGAAGAGAGCGCCGTGCAGCGCCCCTTCCTTGCGGCCAGCGGGTTGGGTCGCCGCGGCAACTTCACCGACGTGGATCTGGAGCTGCGGCCAGGTGAAATCGTCTCGGTGGTCGGACTTCTGGGATCTGGCCGAACCGAGCTGGCGCAGACCCTGTTCGGCTACATGCAGCCGGACGCCGGGAGGATCGAAATCGACGGCGATGCCGTTACCTTCAAAAGCCAGCACGACGCCATCGAGCGGGGCATCGCCTATGTGCCGGAAGACCGGCTGACGGAAGGGCTCTTTCTCAATCAGCCGATCGGCGACAACATCACTGTTTCCAGTCTGGAAAAGTCGACGAAGCTTGGCATCGTCAGCGCCGCCAGCCTGATGCAGCGTGCCCGTGAGGCCGTAAAAAACCTGCGCATCAAGACGCCTGACGTCACGCCCGCCGTGGCGACACTTTCGGGCGGCAACCAGCAGCGCGTCGTCCTGGCGCGCTGGATGGAGCGCAAACCCCGCCTGCTGATCCTTAACGGCCCTACCGTGGGTGTAGATGTGGGGTCGAAACGCGAGATCCACGAACTGCTCGTTTCGCTCAGCCGCAGCGGAACGGCGGTGATGGTCGTCACCGATGACATTCCAGAAGCGCTTGCACTCTCCGACCGCATTCTGGTGATGGTGCGCGGGCGCATTACCGCAGGTTTCGACGCTGCAGCGGTGGATGAAGATACACTCTATAACGAAGTCATCAGGGAGGACCGGGCATGAACGCGCTGGCCCGCATCTTTGCCTCGCCACAGGGTATCGTGTTCTTCGTCGCGGTTCTTTTTGCCCTCGTTCTGGGCCTCATCAACCCGGCCTTTTTCACACCCGCCACGCTGATCGATCTTGCTCGCAACGGTCTGGTGACCGGCATTTTTGCGCTTGGTGTCATGATGGTTCTCGCCTCCGGCGGTATCGATGTCTCGCACACCGCCATCGGCGCCTTTGCCATGTATGCGACGATGAAGATCGTTCTCGGCATTGATCTCGATCTGCCGATCATCGCCTATTTCGTGATAGCCGCTGTCATTGGCGCTGGGCTAGGTCTGATCAACGGTGTTCTGATCGGCGGTCTTGGATTGAACACGCTCATTGTCACGCTGGGCACGCTCTCCTTCTTCCGTGGCGCGCTGCTCACCTTCCTGGGCACCACCTACATCACTTCGGTGCCGCGCGAAGTGATCAATTTCTCCCGCACGATCCTGATCCGCATCGAGAATGCGGTGGGACAGATGGTTTCGCTGCCTGCCTCCTTCCTGGTACTCGTCGCTGTTACCATCGTCCTTGCCATCATCATGAACTTCACCGTTTTCGGTCGGAAGGTCTATGCCATCGGCGGTTCGGAAGAGGCGGCCCAGCGCATCGGGATCCGCATCAAGCGGGTCAAGGTGCTGATCTATGTGATCGCCGGCGCCATTGCCGGCTTGGCCGGCATGACGCATGTCACGCTCTCGCGCATGGCCAATCCGTTCGATCTGGTTGGGATGGAGCTCAACGTCATCGCAGCTGTGGTCCTGGGCGGTGCGCGCATCACCGGCGGGCATGGCACGGTGCTCGGCACGCTTCTCGGCGTATTCGTGATCACCATGATCAACACCACCCTGCTGATGGCCGGCGTTCCGTCCTACTGGCAGAAATTCGTGATCGGCTGTCTGATCATCGTGGGAACCGGCCTGCCCATCGTCATCGACCGTCTCGCCAGACACCGCCAGCGCATGAAACGCCCATTGGAGGCGGGGTGATCCTTTCGAACACAGCTCCCAGGGAGGACAAGCATGAAGAAAATCCTGAACAATCCAGCTGACTATGTCGATGAGATGCTGGAGGGCATGGTTGCAGCTCATCCTGAAATCTACGCCCAGCCTGTGCGCCGCGTGATTGCACGGGCCGGGGGGGCGAAGAAAGGCAAGGTCGGCATCGTGACGGGCGGTGGCTCCGGCCATCTCCCGGTCTTCACCGGCTATGTGGGCACTGGCCTGCTCGATGCCTGCGCCATTGGAGATGTCTTCGCCAGCCCGTCAGCCGAACAGATGGCCGAGGCCATCCGGCTGGCCGATGGCGGCGCGGGCGTGTTGCGCCTCTATGGGAATTACGGCGGCGATGTCATGAATTTCGACATGGCCGGTGAAATGGCCGAGATGGAACACGACATCCGCACGACCACCGTGCTTCTGACCGACGATGTGGTTTCAGCGCCAAAGGAAGAAGCCGAGAAGCGGCGCGGCGTGGCCGGTATGGTCTACGCATTCAAGATCGCGGGTGCGGCCGCCGAGCGCGGCGACAACCTGGATGAAGTCACCCGTATCGCCCAGAAGGCGGCGGATGCCTGCCGCTCCATCGGCATGGCGCTGACGCCGTGCACCATCCCGCAGGCGGGCAAGCCCACATTCGAGATCGGCGAGACGGAAATGGAAATGGGCATGGGCATCCATGGCGAGCCCGGCATCTGGCGCGACGCGATCAAGCCGGCAGACGAGATCGCGGAGGAGATGCTGGAACGTCTCATGGCCGACCAGCCGCTTGCGAAGGGTGACCGCATCTCCATTCTGGTGAACTCGCTTGGCGCAACGCCAGCCGAAGAGCTTTACATTCTTTATCGACAAGCAAAGAAGGTGCTTGATGCGGAAGGTGTCGAAATCGTGATGCCTTTGGTCGGTCGTTATGCCACTTCCATGGAAATGACGGGCGCAACGATCACGATGATCAAACTGGACGATGAACTGGAAGGCCTGCTGAAGGCGCCGGCAGAATGCGCCTTCTGGCGTGTTTAGGAGCGGGCGATGATCGACAGCAAGGCGATTTCAGAAACCCTCAAACGCATCGCATCCCACACCGCTGCGGCCAGCGAGGAGCTTTGCGCTGCTGATGGTGCCCTCGGGGACGGCGATCTTGGGATCACCGTGTCAAAAGGGTTTGCGGAGGCTGCCGCGGCGGAGCTTCCCGATGATGTGGGCATGGCGCTCCTTGACGTGGCAAAGGCGTTTCAACGCGTCTCGTCATCCTCCTACGGTACGCTGCTCGCCACGGGCTTCATGGCGGCGGCGAAACTTGAAAAAGGAAAACCCGGGATCGAACCCGAGGAGATGCCGGGCCTCGTTGCTGCCGCGCGTGACGCCATGATGGCGCGCGGAAAGGGCAATCTGGGTGACAAAACGGTGCTCGACAGTCTCGATGCCGTTGCCAGTGCGCTTGAGGGAACTTCACCGCAAGTGATGGTCGAGACGACGATCAAAGCAGCCGGGGACACTGTGGAGCGCTATCGGGATCTGCCGAACAAGCTGGGGCGCGCGCGCATGTTCGGTGAAAAGAGCGTCGGTTTGCCGGATCCCGGACAACTCGCATTTCTCCGTATTGTGGAAGGACTGCGCAACGAGGCTCACGGGAGCTAGATCCGGATTTCTTCGTCACCCGCGTCCTTACAGGGGAAGCTGCCATATCCGTGGCGCTTCCCTCTGTTTTTCTGAGGGCACACATTTCAACAAACGATTGGATCGGAGAAGGGGGAAGAGAGCAATGTCTCCCACAAGACATTGCTTCCCGGAGGTCTCCTCATCTCATGAACGAACAATCGCCCCTGCCACTCCCGCGTTCTCTCGCGGGGCTTTCCAGGTTGGCCCCGCAAGGGGATGGGCAAGCGGGGAATATTCTGAAATCGGCGGGTGTTTTTGCTGTCGCCGGTGCTGTCGGATTGGGCACCAGCCTGTTGTTACCGGCGCAAATGGCGCTTGCGGCGGGGCTTGCCGTCTTCTGCATCGGCATGTGGGCGACAGCCGCGGTCCCCGAATACTGGACCGCGCTGATGTTCTTTCTCATCGCCATGCTTTCCGGTATCGCCCCGGCGCAGGCGGTATTTTCCGGCTTCTATTCATCGACCTTCTGGCTGCTCTTCGGGGGCATCATTCTGGGGGTGTCGATCCGTTACACCGGCCTTGGCAAACGCATGGCGGCAGTGCTCGCGGGCATGCTCGGCACGCGCTATTTCACCGTTATTGCGGGCGTGACCGGCTTCAGCCTGGCGCTGGCCTTCGTCATGCCGTCGTCTATCGGGCGCATCGTGCTGCTTCTGCCGATCGTCGTCGCGCTCGCCGATCACATGGGATATGGCAAGGAGAGCAACGGGCGGACCGGCATGATTCTGGCCGCAGCCTTCGGAACCTGCCTGCCGGCCTTCACCATCCTGCCGGCGAACGCACCCAACATGATCCTGGCCGGTATGGCCGAGACGCTTTATGGCGCGCGCATTTCCTACTGGTCTTATCTGACCATTCATTTCCCGGTTCTGGGCCTTCTGAAGGCGGGCGTGCTCGTCGTGCTGATCCTGAAGATGTTTCCCGATGGCGATCCGCAGCGCCAGCCGGAGGTGCCGACAGACCAGCCGGGGATGTCCCCGGCGGAAAGGCGGCTGACAATGGTGCTGGGGCTTTGCCTTGCCCTGTGGCTGACCGATACGCTCCATCATATCTCGCCGGGCTGGATCGCGCTCGCCGCCGGTCTCTATTGCCTGTGGCCCGGGTCCGGGCTCACCTCGAAAAAATGCATCAATGAGGACGTGAACTACGCCTCGCTCTTTTTCGTTGCCGGCATTCTCGGTCTTGGCACGGTGCTTTCGTCGACCGGGCTGGGCGAAGTGGTGGTGGAAAATCTGAGCGGTCTTGCCGGATTTCAGGCAGACCGGCCTTTCTGGAACGTCGCCATGCTGACGGGCATTTCGACGCTGGTGGCGATGATCACGAACCTGCCCGGCGTGCCCGCGATCATGACGCCGGTGGCGGAGAACCTTGCGACACTGACGGGGCTGCCGCTCACCACGGTGCTGATGACGCAGGTGCTGGCCTTCTCCAACGTGTTTCTGCCCTATCAGGCACCGCCGCTGATAACGGCAATGCAACTGGGCGACCTGCCGACAGGTGCGGTGGTCCGGCTCTGCCTTGTGATGTTCGCCATCGGCGCGCTCGTGCTCATGCCGCTCGATCTCCTGTGGTGGTATGCTCTTGGCATGGTGTAGACATGCGTCTGGCGACCGAGCGATGAGGCGGGAATGGATATTCAGCAACTGAGAACCTTCGTTGCCGTTGCTCGCGAGGGGAGCATTACGCGGGCCTCCGAGCGCATCCATCTCAGCCAGCCTGCCGTCAGCGCACACATTAAGGCGATGGAGGAGACGCTTGGGCTTTCCCTCTTCGAGCGCGCACCGCGCGGCATGATCCTGACGGGGGATGGCGAACGCCTGCTTGCGAGGGCCGAACAGACGCTAGGTGCCCACCGTGAACTGCTTGAGGAGGCATCCCGCCTCAAGGGCAGCCTCACCGGACGCCTGCGGCTTGGCATGGGCTGCAACTCGGGGCCTGAGGCGCTGGGGCGGCTGATGACGGGCTTTGCCGAGCGCTATCCGCAGGTGGATGTCGTGCTGCGGCATGGAACCTCACGCTCCATTGCCGAAGGCATTCGCAATGGCGGGCTGGATGCCGGGTTTTACAATGAGACAGGCGAACCCGGCGACGACCTGGCTGCGGTCGATGTCTTGCGCTTTGCGATCTATCTTGCCGTTCCGCCCGGGACCGTGGACGCGAAAGACAAGCCCAACTGGCAGGAACTGGCGGAGATGCCGTGGATTTGACCGGCCCCTGACACGTGTTGCGGGGAAGCGGCCGAGGCGCTCTTTCGCAGGCATAATTTTCGGCCCACCCGCATCATCAGCGTTGACCGGGAGCAGGTCACGCGCACATTGATCGCGGGCGGGGTCGGCGTCGGCCTGCTGCATGCAGAAGCTGCGCGCTCGGCCGAGGCGGACGGCGAGGTGGACCTGATCTGCAAGGCGCATGCTGCCGCGCGGCTGGTTTTCGCATACTTGAAAGAGAGGGACGACGACCCGCTGCTTCAGGCGGCGCGCTCCATCGTCACTGCCAGTAGCTGACGTGGGTCGCTGTCAAAGCTGCATGCTGCCGACGCTTGCACCACCGCAGACATAAAGCGTCTGGCCGGTGACGAAGCTGGCCTTCGGGTCGGCGAAGAACATGAAGGCGTTGGTGACGTCTTCCACCGCGCCGAGCCGGCCAACGGGAATGCGTTTGGCAAGCTCTGCCTCGCGCTCGCTGCCCTTGGGGATGATGCCCCAGAAATTGTCGGTCTGGATCGGGCCGGGCGCCACCACGTTTACGGTGATGCCGTGGGGGGCGAGTTCCAGCGCCCAGGTTCGCGCCATGCCCACCATGCCGGCCTTGGATGCGCCATAGGCGGTGCGGGTCTGTGCGCCCAGTGCTGCGCGCGATCCATTGAAGAGAACACGGCCGAAGCGGCGTTCCTTCATGGCAGGCAGGAAGGCTTTCAAAAGCGTGAGGGCGGAGCCAAGGTGAAGCTGGGCGAGGCCGGTGATGTCCTCGGCGCTGGCGTCTTCGATGAGATTCGGCCAGATGAGGCCTGCATTCTGCACGAAATGGGTGACGTCGTGCCTGCCGGCGATCTCGGCTGCGGCCGCGCTGACGGCTGTGTCGTCCAGCAGGTCTGCCTCGACCGAGCTCAGCCGTTCATGCGAGAACTCCGGCGCGCGGCGCGCGACCGAGATGACGCGGTAGCCGGCATCCAGCATGGTTCGGGCGAGGTCCGCGCCGATGCCCTTGTTGCCGCCGGTGATGACGGCTGTCAGCTCTTTTTCCATCGGGTCAGGTCCTGCCGGGTACAAGCGCCACCACGCGCAGCGGGCTGCCAGTGCCGTTCTTGATCTTGAGCGGGGTCGCGATCAGCATGGCCCCGGTGGGCGGCAGCCGGTCGAGATTGTTGAGGCATTGCAGCCCGTAGCGCCCCGCGCCATGAAGATAGAAATGGGCCGGGTAGGGCGGCGTGTAGTGCGATCCCTGACCGGCGTCGGTGCCGACGGTCTCGGTGCCGAAACCGCGGATGCCGCGTTCGTCCACCAGAAGCCGGATTGCCGCCGGTGTGGGGCCGGGCGAATGCGCGCCATCCTCACGCATGTTGAGATAGGCCGCGCCCCGGCGCTTTGACCAGTCGGTGCGCATCAGAACCCAGCTCTCGGCGGGAATGCGACCGTGCTCGGCCTCCCACGCCTCGATGACCTTCGGCGTCAGCTCGAAATCCTCATCGGCGGCAGCGCCTTCGGAGCAGTCGATCACGCAGACCGGGCCGATAAAGCGCTCGGCGGGAATCTCGTCGACGCTGCCATTGGGCACGTCGCGGCCGGAGATCCAGTGCGAGGGCGCATCGAAATGGGTGCCGGTGTGCTCGCTGCAGGTGAAATTGTTCCATTTCCACGCCGGGCCGCGATGGTCATAGGCGGACACTTCTTCCATGCGGAAGCGGGCGCACTGGCCGAATTCCGGTGGCAGCACGATGACCGGAAAATCCTGATCGAGCGTGTGGGTGAGGTCCACCACCTCGATTGCGCCGGTGGCGAGCGCCTCCGCCAGATTGCCCAGAAGGGCGGATGGGTCGGTTGCGTGGACGTTCATGCGCCGCCTCCGTCGGTTTCGCTCATCTCGCGCTCCAGCACTTTTGCACCGGCGCGCCAGCGCTCGATCAGGTCCTTCGCCACATCGCCGACGAATACATCTTCCAGCCCGTCCTTGAGGCCGGAGACGATGGCTCGGGCAAGGGCTGCGGGCGCGACCTTGGGCGGCGGCAGGGGCTGGTGCCATGCGTCGTCCGTCGGGCCGGTATAGACATTCATCATGCGCACGCCGCCGGGGCGCATCTCAGCGCGCAGGCACTGCGACAGCGAGTAGGCGGCGGCATTGGAAGCCGAGAAGGCGCCAAAGGCCGGCATGTTGGAATAAGCGTAGACCGACAGGATGTTGACCCATGCGGCGGCGCTGTTGTCGCCGTCCGCGCCGCGCCCGCGCATGGCCGGGCCGAAGGACTGGGCAAGCCGCATCAGGCCGAGATAGTTCACCTCCATCTCGTCGCGGGCGAACACGGTGTCTCCACGGTCCATGATGCCGCCCGGGCGCACGAAGCGGGCATTGTTGACGAGAATGTCCGTCTTGCCGCCGATTTCGCCGGCCAGCTCTGCGACCGATGCGGTGTCGGTGACGTCGAGCGGCACGATCTGGACATTGGGGATCGCCTCAAGTGCTGTGCGGTGCGGATAGGGCCGCCAGCCTTCCGGCTCACCGATGAAGATGATCGACGCGCCGGCCTTTGCAAAGGCCTCGGCCAGCGCCACGGCGTTTTCGCTGCGTGCATCGGTGATGAGCACACGGCGGAATTTGGGATCGGCGGTGATTTCGCGCAGTTGCGGATCGTCTTCCATGTTGGGCGTCCCTTCGGGAGGCAGGGCGTAGAGAACGCCCTGGCCCGACTTGTCGAGCCGGTTGATGATGCGCACCCGTCCGCCGCGCGGCACATCGCCATGGACATGGCACATGACGGAGGGGCCGGCGTCGAGCCGGACGGTGCCGACACGCCATGGGGTGCGTTCGCGGAAATAGGTGTTGGTGCTGGTGCGCACCGTGGTTTCGGCGATGAGCTCGCCCGCCGGGTCGATGTCGCGCCAGGGGAGGTCGGTCGACAGGCAGGTGGAGCAGGCGTCGCGCGGCGGATATTGCAGCGCGCCGCATTCGCCGCAGACCTGCAGCATGAAGCGCCCCTCGGCGGCAGCCGCCGTGAGCCCCAGCGCCGCGCGGCTTCTGAGGCCCGAGGGCAGTGTCTGTGTGCGGGTGCGCTTTTGCGGGTCTTTCTTCGGCGGCGGCAGGATGGCGTCGGTCATGTGCCCGCTCCCGAAATGATGGCGGCGCTGGAACAGACGCCACGGTCGTAATTGATCATGCCGAAGCCCGAGACCATGGCGGTCGTCGCACCTTCCACCTGGGTGGGACCGGCTCTGCCAGTGACCTGGCGGATGGCCTCGACCATGCCGATGAAACCGCCGGCGGCTCCTGCCTGTCCGGCCGAAAGCTGACCGCCCGACGTGTTGTGCGGAAAATCGCCGGCAATGGTGAGATCGCGCTCGCGCACGAAGGCCGGGCCCTCACCTTTCCCGCAGAAGCCCAGATCCTCGAACTGCATCATGGAGATGACCGGGTAATCGTCATAGGTCTGCAAGAGGTCCATGTCGTCGGGCCTGGCGTCGGCCATGGCGTAAAGCTCGTCGATATCCATGGCCCAGCCGCCGCGCATCTGGATCGGGTCTTCGGGGAAGGCGTTGTGGCGTTCGATGCTGCCGCGAATATGCGCGTAGGCAAGGCCGGCGGCGCGGGCGTCTTCCTCACGCATCACGAGAAACGCTTCTGCGCCGCTGACGGGCATGACGCAATCGAACAGCGCGATGGGATCGGAGATCATGCGCGCGGAAAGATACTGATCCATGGTGAGCGGCTTTTTCATCACCGCATGCGGGTTCTTCAGCGCATTGTCGCGCTGGGCGACGCAGATGCGGCCGAAATCCTCGCGGGTCGCACCATAGGCGCTCATATAGTGGTCGGTCAGGAGCGCGAAACAGGCATTCGGCCCGCCTGCACCATAGGGATAGGAGGCGTCCTGCGCGAAGCGGCTGAAGCTTGAGAGCATGCGCCGGAAACTGTCGACATGGTTGGTATCGCCGGCGACACAGGCAACGATGTCGGCGTCGCCCGCCTGCACCGCGCGGGCGGCGCGCCTGAGCGCCACGACGCCGCTCGCCCCGCCCATGGGGATGTGATCGAGCCAGCGCGGGGTGAGACCGAGATGCTGGGTCAGCCCCACCGCCGTGTCGGGAAAGAGCGTGAAGCTTGAAACCGAGAAGCCGTCGACATCGCGGGGGCTGAGGCCGGCACTTTGAAGCGACTGGCGCAGCGCGCGGGCGATCCACCAATGCGCCGTTTCCTTGGAAAAACGCTGATAGGGCGTGGTGGCGGGCGCGGCGAGCACCACGCCCTCATAGCCCATCCGTCTTGAGGTGCGACCCGCCATCAGGCCGCGCGCCTTTTCTTCAGGGCGCGTGTGTCGACCGTTGCCGGATCGGTGAGAAGCCGGGCGACCAGTGTTTTCAGTTCGCCGCGCTGGATCTTCTGCGTGGAGGTCAGGGGCAGGGCGTCGACAAAGGCGATGTAGCCCGGAACCTTGTAATAGGCGACACGGTCCAGACACCATTCGGCGATCTCGCGGGCGCGCGCCTCATCGCGTTCGCCGCTCTCGACCACGAGACAGGCGAAGACCTCGTCGCCGCGCAGCTCGTCGGGTGCTGCTGCGACTGCTGCGGCCTTGATGTCGGGATGCTGCATGAGGAAGGATTCCACTTCCACGGCGGCGATGTTCTCGCCGGAACGGCGGATCACGTTCTTCTTGCGGTCGACGAAGAAGAAGTCGCCATCGGCGTCGCGCATGACGATGTCGCCGGTGTGGAACCAGCCGCCTTCCCACGCCTCGGCAGTGGCCTCGGGGTTGGCGTAATATTCGGAGAAGAAGCCGAAACGCGGATCTTCGCCCGCATGGCGTACCAGGAGTTCGCCGGGTTGGCCGGGGGCTGCATCGCTGCCATCGTCGGCGACCACGCGGGCCTCGATGTCCGGGCCGGGCTGGCCAAGGCAGTTCGTGCCGCGCTTGCGGGGCTCGTGATTGGCGACGATGACCGCGCCAGCCCCCGTCTCCGTCATGGCCCAGCCTTCGATCAGCGGAATGCCGAAACGCTCCTCGAATGGGCCGTGCAGCTTGGGATCGATGCCCGCGCCGAAACCGAAGCGCACATTGTGCGCCTTGTCCTCTTCCGTGGGTTCGGCCTTCATGAGAATGGACGGCATGACGCCCAGATAATGCAGGCAGGTGGCCCGGCTGTCACGCACGCTCTGCCACCAGCTGCGCGGGTGGAAACGGTCGAGCGCGATGAGGCAGCCGCCGACCGTGATCATCGCCATCAGCGAATAGGCCATGGCGTTCATGTGGAAGATCGGCAGCGGCGTGATCATGCGCTCGCCGTCTTCGTTCATGGCGCAAAGCCCGCCCGCCTTCGCGTACCAGCGGCCCGAATGCAGGAAATAGAGGTTCGACAGGACGCAGCCCTTGGGCTTGCCCGTTGTGCCGGAGGTGTAGAGCATGGCCGCTTCGCGGGTGAGCGGCGCGCCCTGCGGCGTCTCCATGTCTGCAAAGCGCGGATCGAGCGGCGGGGTGTCCGCCTCGGGCGTGACGACCGGAAAGCCGACGCCGGAGGCAGTTGCAGCCTGCTCGAGATCCGCCACGCGGCTCGCGATGGCCACCGCCAGAACCGGGCGCGCGTGGCCGGCCATGTATTCCAGTTCGGCCGATTGCAGGTCGGGATTGACCGGCACGACCGAAAGCCCCAGCGCATTGAGGGCGAACCAGTGCAGGAAGAAGCCCGGCCGGTTTTCCATCAGGAGCATGACGCGCATGCCGGTGCGATAGCCGCCGGCGGCATAGGCGTTTCTCAGGCGTTCAATCTCGGCAAGTGCGGCGCCATAGGAGAGTTCGCCGGCGGGGATGTCGTAGACCGTGGCCGTCTCCTCCAGCACGTGCAGGAAGGGGCGGTCCGGCCAGCGCCCGGCGGTGTCGGCAAAGGCCGCGAACACGGTGTCGAACGGCGGGATCTGCGATTTCATCTGCTGCGCGCTTTCAAAGGAACATCTGGATATTGCCGAAGGCGGCATCGGAATTGAGCAGATCGACGCGCTTGTGGGTGATCTTCAGCTTTCCCTCGATGAGTTTCAACTCGTGACGTGCCGTGGCGGCGAGCAGGATCTGGTCGTCGAGCCGCGTCTCCACATAGTGGAATGCCGTGTGGGTGACATACTCACCCTTCTCCTCGTCCATATGGTCGATGAAGGGGCGGTTCAGAACGTGGTGGCAGCGGGTCTTCGGCTTTTGCGAGAAGGTGCGCTCGCCCTTGAAGCGCTCGACGCGCAATTTGCGCATGAAGGCATCTTCATGCAGCAGCGAGGTGACGTGCTTGGCGTCTTCCTGATTGTAGTCGAGGGGCATCCAGTAATAGCTGTCGTGGGTCCACAGATCGAGCCATTCGTCAAAGCGCCCATCGTCCAGCATGCGGGCTTCTTCATAGACGAAGTCGATCAGGTCGTCGCGGGTGGGAGCCTTCATTACGCGTCTCCTTCCATCGTCATCGTCATGTATTTTTCCCACGCGTGGAACTGGTTGCGCATCTGGCGCTCGGTGGTGCCGTTTTCGACGGCGATCTCGTCGAAATTCTCGCCTTCCTGGTAAAGGCGCTGGACATTGACCCATTCCAGCCCGTCGGAATGCAGGCCCTCCTGCGCGCGCTCATACATTTCCAGATCGTCATGGCCGACCATGGAGGTGGGCGCGTTGATCATGCGGTTGTACATGGCGGTGCGCTCCAGAAGCATGTCGGGCGCGCCCACCAGCCGGTAGATATAGCTTTCGACAAGCGTCTTGTCGGCGGCGATGGGGGTGAACAGCCGCAATTGCTGGATCGGCCCTTTGATCATGATGTTGGGGAAATAGACCGTGTTGTGCCGGTTCTCGCCGAGGATCGCCTTTGTGCGCTCCTCGCCATAGGCCTCGACCATCTGCTCGTAATAGCCGGGAATCGCTGAATAGTCGGAGTGGATCGAGTGATGCACGCCGGTGTGGCCGTGACCGTTCGGCCAGGTGCGGATGCCCATGTTCTCGAAGAATTCATAGGGGCTCATGAAGGGGGCGATCACCTCCATGGCCATGGGCTTCTTCGTGCCTTCGGGCTTGTCCATCTTCTCCCACAGGTCGATGGCCGTGCCGGCGGAGCTTTCATGCGCGACCATGGGATGGCAGGTGTCGGTCTGGTTCTCGACCAGCATCTTCCAGTTGCAGCGATGCATGTAGCGCAGCGGCGGGCCGGCCACTTCCAGACGGCCCTCGGGAGAGCGGTCGACCATATTGTCGAAGGAGCTCAGCGATTCTCCGAAGAAGCTTTCGAAGTCCGGGCCTTCCTTGTTGAGGCGGGCGAAGATGAAGCCGCGATAGTTTTTCACCGCACCGACGGAGGCGAGGCCGTGCACGGATTCGCTCTCTTCGAGGCCGGTGTCCTTGTAGCCCTTGCGCAGCGGGATGGCGAGCAGGCAGCCATTCGTCTTGAACGACCAGGCGTGATAGGGGCAGCGGAAGAATTTTCCGGTGTTGCCTGTCCGGTCGATGGCGATCTTCGTGCCCTTGTGCGGGCAGCGATTGTGCAGGACGTAGATCTCGTTGTCGGAGTGGCGCACCATGATCACCGGCTGCGTGCCGATCTCGGTGGTGAAATAATCGCCCTTGTTGGGCGTCTGGCTCTCATGGCCGACAAAGACCCAGGTGTTGGCAAAGAGATGTTTCATCTCCAGCTCGAACACTTCCTGATCGATATAGACGTCGCGGTGGACTTCCGTGGGCCGGATCAGATTTCTGATCGCCTGGGGGTTGTTCGCGTAACGGCTCATGGCTTGCTGCTCCCTTGCTGGCCGCCGTCCAGTCGGTCTCCTAGAGGTCGAGGACGAGCCGGTCGGATTTTGCGCGTGACACGCAGATCTGCATGACGTCATTTGCCGCGCGTTCATCGTCGGTGAGGATGACATCGCGGTGGTCGGGAATGCCGGACAGGACCGTTGTCTGGCAGATGCCGCAATCGCCGCGCTGGCAATCATAGATCAGGTCGACGCCTTCCTCCTCGAGCACTTCGATGATGGACTTGCCCGGCGGGATGGTGAAGACCTGACCTGTGGAGCTGATCTCGACCTCGAAGGGCTTGTCGCCCGCTTCGGCCTCATGCGCCTCGAACAGTTCGAAATGCACGTGATCCTTGGCGATGCCACGGGCATGGGCGATCTCGCGCACCGCCTCGATCATGCCGCGCGGGCCGCACACATAGATGTGGCCTTCCGCCGGCGCCTTGCCGATCAGCGCCTTCAGGTCGATGCAGGTTTCGGGCTCGTCGTCGCAATGGATGGTGAGGGCATTGGTTTCGATGGCCTCAAGCGCATCGACAAAGGCCAGAAGCGTGCGCGAACGGCCGGCATAGTGAAACGAGAAAGGGCGGTCCTTCGCCTTGAGTTCGGCAGCCATGGAGATGAGCGGCGTGACGCCGATGCCACCGGCGATGAGAAGGACAGGCGCTTGTGCATCGACCAGCGCAAAATCGTTGCGCGGCGCGGAGGTTTCGATGATGTCGCCCTCTTTCAGCCCATGCATGAAGCGGGAGCCGCCCTTGCTGTCCTCCTCCAGGCGCACGCCGAGGCGATAGGTGGTGGGTGCGTCGGTGGCGCCGGGCTGAACGCTCGCATTCACGAGAGAATAGTGCCGATCCGAGCCATCGGGCAGCGTGACGCGGATATGCGCGCCGGCTGAAAAGCCCGGCAACGGGCCGCCATCGACCGCCTCCAGTTCGAGCGCCCGGATCTGCGGTGTGAGTGCCTCGGATTTGCGTACCTTGAGCTTCAACTCGCTCATTGGCGATCTCTCCTCCTGCGACGGCCCTTCCAAATCTTCTTGTTGGTTGTGAGCGGTGGCCACGCTTTGCGATTAATATGAATTCGCATATTTTTCTCTGTCAAGCTTCAAACCTAAAAAAGTGAAATTTCATCTTTTTAAGCTTGAAGAGCATGAAAACTTATGGAAGCCTCATGCACAGGAGGAGGCCGTCATGGAGAAAAGACAATGACGCGCATGCTAAAAACATTTGTAACTGCATCTATTCTGACGACAGTCATGAGCTTCGGCGCGATGGCGCAGGAGACAGTTCTGCGCATGTCGAACTGGCTGCCACCATCTCATCCGATCGTCCGGGACATGATGATCCCATGGGCGGAGAAGCTGAAAGAGGCCAGCGACGGCCGTATCGAGGTGCAGATCCTGGATGCGCCGCTCGGGCCGCCGCCGGCACATTTCGATCTTGCCGCCAATGGCGCCGTGGACCTGACATTCGGCGTGCATGGCTATACGCCGGGGCGTTTCACCCTGACCGAAATCGCCGAAATGCCGTTCTTGGCCGATACGTCGGAGAGCCTTTCGGTGGCCTTCTGGCGTGTGTTCGAGAGCGATCTGGCGCAGGCCGAAGAGCATCGCGGCACCAAGGTGCTGGGCGTCTTCGGGCATGGGCCGGGGCTGCTGTTCACCAAGGGAAAGCCGGTTTCGCCTCTTTCGGACCTGTCCGGTGCCAAGATCCGCGTTGCGGGCAACATCACCAACAAGCTTGCCGAAGCGATGGACATGGTGTCGATCCAGGCACCGTCTCCGCAGTCCTATGAGATCCTGTCGGGCGGCATCGCCGACGGTATTTTCTTCCCCGTCGAATCCGTGCCCTTCTTCAAGCTGGAAACGCTGGTCGACAAGGCGCTGCGTGTGCCGGGCGGTCTCTACAATGTCTCGTTCTTCTTCGTAATGAACAAGGCGAAGTTCGACAGCCTGTCGGATGAGGACAAGGCGGCCATCGAAGAGGTTGCCGGCGAAGCGTTCTCGCGTATGGCGGGGCAGGCCTGGGATGCGGCGGATGCAGCCGGCATGGAAGTGATCGGCTCGACCGTCGACTTCCACGATGCGACCGAGGAAGAGCTTGCGACGCTGCGTGAGAAGACGCAGCCCATGTTCGACGATCTGGCCAAGGCCTATGAGGCCAAGGGACTCGATTTCGACGTCGTGATGGGCAAGCTCAAGGACGAAATCAAAGCGGTGGCGGCTGAATAATGGCCGCCTCCTCCGAGCGGATCGCAATGCGGGCTCGGCGGTGGCTAAGACTGGCGACCGCCGTGCTTTGCGGCGCGTTTCTGGTGGCGCTGACGCTGGTGACGGTGGTCGATGTGATCGGCCGCTATCTCCTGTCGTCGCCGCTGCCGGGTGCCGCGGAATATACCGAAATCCTCCTGATGGCGATTGTGTTTGTGGGGCTGCCGGCAGTGTGCCTGGATGACGGGCATGTGAGTGTTGATCTGCTCACGGCCGGCCTCAGGGGCGTGGCTGAGAGAATTCAGCTCAATCTCGCCCGGCTTGTGGTTGCCGTGGTTCTGGGGCTCGTTTCCTGGCAGCTCTGGAACCATGGGGCCCAGCTCGACAGCTACAATGAGGTGACGGTGTATCTGCGTGCGCCGCTCGGGCCGTTCGCCAAGGCGACGGCAGTCATCACCGGTGTCTGTGCGGTGATCACGCTTGTCATGGCGGTGCTGCGCCTGCCCAAAAGCGATGGCGGGGGCGTTTGATGGCGTGGCCAATCGGAATGGCGCTGCTTCTGGCGCTCATCTTCGCGGGCGTGCCCATCGCATTCGCGATGACTGCGGTGGGACTGATCGGCGTTGTCTCGATCGTTGGCTGGCATCCGGCGCTGGCGATGCTGGGGCAGGTGTTCTTCGACAGTGGCAGGAGCTATACGCTCTCCGTCGTGCCGCTGTTCCTTCTGATGGGCAATCTCGTGGTTCAGTCGGGCGTGGCGGGTGACCTCTACGCGGCGGCCAATGCCTGGCTGCGCCACCGCAAGGGCGGGCTTGCCATGGCGACCATCGTCGCCTGCGGCGGGTTCTCGTCGGTGTGCGGCTCGTCGCTCGCCACCACGGCGACCATGGCCCGCATCTCGCTGCCGGCGATGCGCAAATATGGCTATTCGGACCGGCTGGCTGCCTCATCCATCGCAGCGGGCGGTACGCTCGGCATTCTCATTCCGCCGTCCGTCATCCTTGTTATTTACGGCATTCTCACGCAGCAGAACATCGGCAAGCTGTTTCTGGCCGGCCTTTTGCCGGGGCTGATCGGCGTGATCGGCTACATGATCGCCGTGCGTCTGTCGCTGGTGGTCTATCGCGAACATCTGGAGACCCAGCCCAAGCTGCCACTGATCGACCGCATTCGCGCTTTGCGCGGTGTGGTCTGGGCGCTGGCGCTTTTCGTGTTCGTTCTGGGCGGTATCTATCTCGGCGTGTTCACGGCGACGGAAGCGGCGGGCATGGGCGCGGGCGGGGCGTTTCTTCTCACCTTCATGCGCGGACGGCTGACCCTGCGGGCCACGCTTTCCACGCTGTTCGACACGGCAAAGACCACGGCGGTGATGTTCTTCATTCTGTTCGGGGCGCTCTACTTCCTGAACTACGTGAACTTCTCCGGCCTGACGGGTGACCTGCGCAACTGGATCAACGCTTTCGGCGTCGGCCCGTACCCGGTGATCTTCATGATCGTGCTGATCTATCTGGTGCTGGGCTGCCTGCTTGAAAGCATCTCGATGATCACGCTCACCGTGCCGATCCTGTTTCCGATCGTCACCGGTCTTGGCTTCGATCCAATCTGGTTCGGCATCTTCGTGGTGATCGCCACCGAGCTGAGCTTCATCACGCCGCCCATCGGCATGAATGTCTTCGTCATGCGCACGGTGGCGCCCGACATTCCGCTGGAGCGCATCTTTGCCGGCATCCTGCCCTTCGTGGCGATGGATTTGGTGCGGCTTGCGCTTCTGATCGCGCTGCCGGCGATGGCGCTTCTGATCCCCAATTCGATGTGACCGGACGATATGATGGCGAGTGAAGACAACAGAATAGAGATCGACATAGAGATCGACCGGGATGCGGGATTTGTGGGCGACTATCTGCTCTATCTGCTTGCCGCCGCCAGCGACGCAGCCAGTGCCGATTTTCACGCCCATGTGCGCGAGCAGGGGCTGCGTGTGCCCGAATGGCGCATCCTGGCCTGCCTCTGCGACGAGGATGGCCAGATGGTGACGCAGCTTGCCCAGCTTGCGTTGATGGAACAATCGCACCTGACC
This sequence comes from Nitratireductor sp. ATLC21, assembly GCF_057196525.1. NCBI lineage: Bacteria > Pseudomonadati > Pseudomonadota > Alphaproteobacteria > Hyphomicrobiales > Phyllobacteriaceae > Nitratireductor > Nitratireductor sp. ATLC21. The sequence continues at coordinate 567,557 of NZ_JBXUOU010000003.1, forward strand.
AAGATCGTCGACCAGATGGCGACGAAAGGGCTTGTCAAACGCCGCAGTGACGAGCGCGACCGGCGGCGTGTGCGCGTCTATCTGACCGCAGCCGGGCGGGTGCTCGGAACAGGCTTGGTGAAGAAGGCGAGAGAGCATGAAATGTCGATCGTTTCGCGCCTGGGCGCCACCGACGCAGCGCGCCTGAAGGCGGCGCTGAAGGACATACACGCAATTTGCCGGGGAGGGGATGACGCTGCGGGCAGGGCTTCGTCAGCGCCGGCAGAACTGGAGGCAAGCCTTTCATGACGGAAAACTCCGAACGCACTCTGCTGCATGAGACGGTGCACCCCGAGGGCTGGCCCCAGCCGAGGGGCTATGCCAACGCGGTCAAGACGGATGGCGGCATCATCTATACGGGTGGCCTGGTCGGGTGGGACCGGGAGGGGCGCTTTCCGAAAGGCTTTGTCGCGCAGGCTCATCAGACGTTCCGCAACATTCGCGATGTGCTGGAGGCGGCTGGAGCGGGGCCGGAGCATCTGACGCGTCTTACCTGGTATGTGACCAATGTTGAAGATTATCTCGCCGACCCGAAAGGGCTCGGAAAGGCGTATCGCGATGTCTTCGGGCGCTGTTTTCCGGCCATGGCGACCGTTCAGGTGACGAGACTCGTGGAGCCTGAGGCTGTCGTGGAGATCGAGGCGACGGCGGTCTTGCCTGCTCAAAAATAGAACAACCATCCGCAAGAAAATGCGCGGCAATGAGGGGAGTACAGGAATGAAAGTAGCGGTTCTGGGCGGAGGCAACGGGTCTTATGCGGCTGCGGCGGATTTCGCCGAGGCGGGCCATGATGTCCGCTGGTGGCGGCGCGACCGCGCCAGTTTCGCCGATGTCGAGAAGGCAGGCGGCATCACCCTGACCGACCACGAGGGCAGCCGGAAGATCGCGGTCGTGCCGACCGACGATCTTGCTGCAGCGCTCAAGGGAGCGGAGCTGATCGTTGCGCCAACGCCGGCCTTCGCGCAGGAGGATATTGCCACGAAGCTCGCCCCGCATCTGGAGGACGGGCAGGTGATCTACCTGCCGCCGGGCACGTTCGGGTCCTACCTGATGATGAAGCGGATTCGCGAAGCGGGCTCGAAGGCCGACATCGCGATTGCCGAAACGGGCACGCTGCCATGGCTGACGCGCAAGCAGGGGCCGCTCGAGGTGCGCGTGACGACGCGGGCCTCGCGCCTGCCTACGGGCGTGCTGCCGGCGCGGCATACGGATCATGCGATAAAGGCGATTGCAGCTGTATTCCCGGCCTCCATCGAGCCGGTCGAGGATGCGCTGTCGGGCGCGCTGATGAATGCCGGCCCGATCATTCACCCGCCGCTGATCCTCATGAATGCCGGTCCCATCGAGCATTTTGATCGCTGGGACATTCACAATGAAGGGACGCAGCCCTCCATCCGCCGCACGCACACCGCGCTCGACAATGAGCGCATGGCGATCCGCGAGGCGCTCGGCTATGGCGCGCCGCATTTCCCGCTCGCTGATCACTACGAGACCAGCAACTGGATGTATGGCAATCTGGCCCATGACAAGCTGGTGGATTCCGGCGACTGGCACGAGAAGCTGGACCTGAAATCGCACCGCTACATGCTGGAGGATGTGGGCATGGGACTCGCCTTCATGGTTTCCGTGGGTGAATGGGCAGGTGTGCCCTGTCCGGTGGCGACCGGCCTTCTGGCGATTGCCGGTGCGGTGGCCGAGCGCGATTTCCGCGCAGAGGGCCGCACGATGGAAAAGATCGGTCTTGCCGGTGAAAGCCGCGAGGCGGTGCAGACGATGCTGCGCGAGGGGCTGTGATGGCAGATGACGTGACCATCGCCTGCATCGGTGCCGGTCGCATGGGGCGGGGCATTGCGCAATGTGTCGCCTATGCCGGCCACGCGGTGCGGCTGATCGATGCCAAGGAGCGTGACGCCGACGCCTTCGCAAAACTGCGCGACGAGGCGCTGGACGAGATCCGCACGGCGCTCGCCTCCATCGCAGCACTCGGTGCTTTCAAAGTCGATGCCGTTCCGCAGATCATGAAGCGGGTGAGCATCGTGCCGCGCGGCGAGGCGGCAGCGGGCCTTTCCGGCGCGCGGATTGTGTTCGAGGGCGTGCCGGAGGTGACGGACGCCAAGCGCCATGCGTTTGCGCTGTTCGACGCCCATGCCGATGGCGACGCAATTCTGGCCTCGACCACCTCGACCATGCTGTCGACGGAACTGGCGGGTTTCACCTCTGCGCCCGAGCGCTTTCTCAATGCGCACTGGCTGAACCCGGCCTTTCTGATGCCGCTGGTGGAGCTCAGCCCGGCCGATGAGACGGATGCGGAAACCACCGCATTCGTGCGCGCCTATCTTGAAGGCATCGGCAAGGTGCCGATCGTCTGCAAGGCTTCGCCCGGTTACATCGTGCCGCGCATTCAGGCGCTCGCCATGAACGAGGCGGCGCGGATCGTGGAGGAGGGCGTTGCGAGCGCCGAGGATGTCGACAAGGCCGTGACCTATGGGTTCGGCCTGCGTTTCGGCGTGTTGGGTCTTCTGGAATTCATCGACTGGGGCGGGGGCGACATTCTCTATTATGCAAGCCGCTATCTCGCCGGGGCTTTCGATGACGAGCGTTATCAAGCGCCGGAGATCATCAGTCGCCACATGGAAGAGGGACGTATCGGTTTGAAGACCGGCTCCGGCTTCTTCGATTATTCCGACATGGATGTCGATGCCTATCGCCAGCGCCGCATGGCCGCCTTCCTGAAGGCGCTCGACAATGCGGGGCTTGTGCGGCCGCCAAAGCTTTAGGGAGCAGTTGAAACCAAAACCGGGTGGAACAAGCCCGGACAACCAGAGAGGACGAAGAAATGAACCAAGCCAAGACCAGATCGATCGCCAGGACCATCCGAAACGGCCTTCTTGCAACGGCGCTGACCAGCATCGCCTTTGCCGGACAGGCCAGTGCGGAAGAAACGCTGAAGGCGATTTCCGCCTTCCCGCAGTCGCTTGCCTTCTCGCAGAGCTTCAAGGGCTTTGTCGATCTCGTGAACGAGCGCGGCAAGGGCGTCATCCAGATCAACTATGCGGGCGGGCCGGAAATGTTTCCGCCCAACCAGCAGGTGGATGCCGTGCGCCGTGGTGTCGTTGACATGCAGTATGGCCCCGCCTCCTACTATCTCGGCACAATGCCGGAGGCGGATGCCTGGGTCGGCTCGACGGTGACGGCGGCGAAGGCGCGCGAGAATGGCGGCTTCGGCATCATGCAGGAAGCCTTTTCCAAGAAGCTCGGCGTGAACCTTTTGGCTCACCTCGACACGGGTGTGAAATTCTACATCTACACGATCAATGAGCCAAAGCGGACCGACGATGGCGGCATCGATCTCGACGGTCAGCGCATCCGCTCGCAGCCGATCTACAACTCCTTCTTTGAAGCGCTGGGGGCCATTCCGGTCTCCGTTCCGGTGCCGGATGTCTATACCGGTCTGGAGCGCAGCACGTTCGACGGATCGGGCTGGCCGATTGTCGGCATTCAGGATCTCTCCTGGGACAAGTTCCTGCGCTACCGCATCGATCCTGGCTTCTTCCAGACCGACCTCGCCGTGGTGGTGAACCCGGCGAAATGGGACAGCCTGAGCGATGAGGCCAAGAAGATCATCAACGATGCTGCCGCCGAATATGAGCAGACATCCTATGAGAACTTCCAGAAGGTGATCGAGGAGACCGACAAGGCAGTTCGCGAGAACGGCATGGAAGTGATCACGCTCGAGGGGGAGGCAGAGGCGAAGTTCCTTGATCTGGCCTATGACAGCGCCTGGAAGCGGATGAAGGATTCCGGATCGGAATATTACGACGCATTGCGCGAAGCGTATTACGACCGCTGATCCCGCACCGGCGGGGGGCTGACCGGCTCCCCGCCACACTCGCTTTGAAAAGCCGCGCGCCATGTTTCTGATACGTCTCTACAACCGGGTCATCACCGGGCTGGCCGTGCTGGGCGCCGCCAGTCTCGTTTTCATTTCGCTTGCCATCATTGTCGATGTTGTCTTGCGCAACACCGGGTTTCGCCCGTTCCAGTCGACCAGCGCCATCGTTGAATATGTGATGCTCTTCTCCACCATGGCGGCCGCCCCCTGGCTGGTGCGCAACAATGGCCATGTGGCGATCTCTTCATTCGTGGGAGCGCTGCCGGAAACGATACGCCTGGTGGCGGGGCGGGTCGTGCTGGTTCTCGCCATCCTGACGCTTGCACTCCTGTGCTGGCGCTCGGCGGCGGTGGGGCTGGAGATGGTGCAGTCGCGCGCGGTCGACATGCGCTCCATCAACATCCCGTCCTGGGTTCTCTACGCCATGCTTTCCGTAGGCTTCGGCCTGATGGCGCTGGAGTTCCTGCGCATGCTGGTGCGGGGCGAAACCTATACGGGCAGCGGGGGAGCGCACTGATGGCCTGGTATGAAGCAACCCTTCTGATGATCGGCGGGCTGCTCGCGCTGATGTTCTTCGGCATGCCGGTGGCGATTGCCTTTCTGGCGATCAACATTGTCGGCGTTGTCATTTTCATGGGTGGCATGATCGGCATCGATCAGCTGGTCGCCAATGCCACCACATCGGTGACGAGTTTTGCGCTGGTGCCGGTGCCGCTCTTTCTCATCATGGGCGAGCTTCTGTTTCACACGGGGCTTGCCATTCGCGTGTTCGATGCGCTCGACAAGTGTTTTGGCGGCATCAAGGGGCGGCTGTCCTATCTGACAGTAGGCGGCGGCACGATCTTCGCCACCCTGTCGGGCTCCTCCATGGCCAACACGGCGATGCTGGGCACCACGCTGATGCCCGACATGATCAAGCGCGGATACAAGCCGCACATGATCATGGGGCCGATCCTGGCGACGGGCGGTCTGGCCATGATCATTCCGCCATCCTCGCTGGCCGTGCTGCTCGGGTCTCTCGCGCGGATCGATGTCGGTGCCCTGCTGATCGCGGGTCTGGTTCCGGGTCTCGTTTTGGCGCTCATGTTCCTTGCCACGATCCGCATCCAGATCGCGCTCGATCCCGAGGCGGCACCCGGCTATGCGGCGGAACGGGCAAGCGTCTCCGAGATCGTTCGGGCGCTTGCTGTCGACGTGCTGCCCATGGGCATCGTGGTCTTTGCCGTGGTCGGGCTCATCCTGCTCGGCTGGGCGACGCCGACCGAATCCGCCGCCTTCGGGGCGCTTTCGGTGGTGGTGCTTGCGGCCTGTTATCGCACGCTGAGCTGGGAAGCCGTCGTTCGCTCGCTCACCGGCACGCTGAAAGTGTCGGCCATGATGCTGATGATCATCGTGGGCTCCACGACCTTTTCGCAGATCCTTGCCTTCTCCGGCGCGTCCTCCGGGCTGATCGCGTTTGCCACCAGTTTCGAGCTGAACGCCTACGTGGTGCTTGCCATCATGTTCCTGGTGCTTCTGCTTCTCGGCATGTTCATGGATCAGCTCTCGATCATGATGTTGACGCTTCCGATCTTCATGCCGCTGGTGGCACTCTACGGGTTCGATCAGATATGGTTCGGCGTGGTGATGCTTCTGGCGCTGGAGCTCAGCCTTGCGACCCCGCCCTTCGGCCTTCTGCTTTTCGTCATGGTGGGCGTGAGCCCGGCCGGCACGACCATCGGGCAGGTGGCGCGGGCCGCGCTGCCCTACATCGCCTGCACACTTTTGCTGGTGGTCTTGCTGGCGCTATTCCCGCAACTGGCCCTCTGGCTGCCGGGCCTCATCAGGAGCTGACCGCATGAAGATCTGGTATCAGAGCTATGTCGATTACCAGAACGGCGCGGGCTACTGGGATGAACTCAGAAAGCATCTCGATGCGATTGTCGATCCCGGCACCGAGATCGATATCAAGGGCATCACCCCGCATGACAGCTACGCCCACGCCATCGTGGAGTTTCGCTGCGCGCGCGAGGTGATCTGCAATGCGGTGCGGGCCGAGCGCGAGGGCTATGACGCCTTCATCATCGGCCATTTTCAGGATGCCGGCCTCTATGAGGCGCGGTCGGTGGTCGATATTCCGGTGCTGGGCATGGGCGAGGCGTCCATGCTGCATGCCTGCCAGCTTGGCCAGCGCTCGGGCATCGTCACCATCAACCGCCGCTACATTCCCTGGTTTCATCACCAGATCGGCAAATACGGTTTGAGAGAGCGGGTGACCGGCGTGCACGCCATGGATTTCGAGCCGGGGCAGATCCTTGCCGCCTTCGGCTCCGACGAGCGGCTTGAGACGGTGCGCGCGCTGTTCGAGGAACAGGCAAGACCATTGGTGCGCGACGGTGTGGATGTGCTCATCCCCGGTGGCGGCATACCCATGCTTTTATTCTCGCAATTGCAGGCACACCGGGTGGATGGCGCGCCGGTGATCAACGGCATTCCGATTGTCGTGAAGCTGGCTGAAATGGCCGTGAAGTTGCGGGCGCTGACCGGCCTTGGCGTGAGCCGCACCTCGGACTTCGTGAAACCGCCCGAGGAAATCATCGAAGAGTTCATGACCCATCCGAAGGGACTATAAGGGAAGCGATAATTCTCCAGGTCTGTTGACTGGCTTTTGCAAAGCTCCCCCCATATCGTGGGAGGATGTCGGCAGCGCCTGGAGGATTGCCATGTTTGGGGCACGCGTACTCTCCCTGTTTTTGCTTTTTCTTCTCGGGTTTGCAGCAATGGCTGCCGCGCAGGATGCGCGCCGGATCGTGACCAGCGAGAACGCCGATTATTTCGGCTTCGACCTGCGCACCGAAAAGGATGTGACGCTCGACCAGTGCAAGGCGGTGTGCCTTGCCGATCCGCAGTGCCGGGCCTTCACCTACAACACCAGCGCGCAATGGTGCTTTCTGAAGTCGGACTTCAATCGCCTCAATGCGTTTGACGGCGCGGTGGCCGGCAAGGTTGTGACCGGTGGAGACACACCCGATATCGGAGCGCCGCCTGCGCTGCGCTTCGTGCCCGAGCACATCCAGCGCGAGGCTGGCGAGTATCGCGCCGAGATACTGCGCGCGGTGCGTCTCGAGACTGCAGGGTTTGTTCAATTGAGTGCGGCGGGCGGGCAGGCGCTGGCAAATGGTGATCCGTTCAATGCCATGCAGGCGTTTTCAACCGCGCTCCTCATGGAGCCGCAGAATGTGGGCCTTTGGTTGGAACTTGCGCGTGCCGCGACCGCCTCGCAGCCCGTGGGTGACATGAACCTGTATCGGCTTCAGCGCGCCGGCACCGGCGCTGCGATCAATGCCTACAATCTGTCGCGCAGCACCGATGACCGTGCCGAGGCGCTGGCCGTTCTTGCGCCTGCTCTTGAGCGGCGCAACCTGTTCCGTCCCGCGCTCAGCGCCTATGAGGCGAGCCTTGCGCTCAGGACCGCGCGCGATGTGCAGGAAGCCTATGCCGATCTCAAGCGCCGCAAGGGGTTCCGGGTGATCGACCATTCGGTGGATTCCGACAGCGCCACGCCGCGCGCCTGCGTGCAGTTTTCCGAGGAGCTGGTGAAGAGCGGCGTCGACTATGCCCAGTTCGTGACCGTCGACAATCTGCGCTCCTTCGCCGTCGATCGCAGCGACAAGGAGCTTTGCGTCAGCGGCCTGAAGCATGGCGAGCAGTATCGCATCGTCATCCGGCAGGGCCTGCCGGCGGCCATTGGCGAGGTGATCGCCGAGCCGGTGCCGCTGGAAATTTACGTGCGGGACCGTGCGCCTTCACTGCGCTTTACCGGCGAAAATTTCGTGCTGCCGTCCTCGGCGCGCCGGGGCATTCCGTTCGTTTCGGTCAATGCCGACAGTGCGAAACTCTCCGTCTATCGCGTCGGTGAACGCGCTCTGGCGCAGCTGTTTAGCAAGGGGCAGTTTCTGCGCCAGCTCAATGAATATGGGGCCAATGAGGTTGGCGATGACATGGGGGCGCCGGTCTTTGAGGGTACCATTGAGATCAAGGCGGAACTGAACAAGGATGTCGTCACCAGCATCCCCATCGATGAGGCGGTGCCGGAGCGTAGGCCCGGAGTCTACATGATGACGGCGGTGCCGGAAGGCGACACCAGCCAAAGCTGGGACAACCGCGCCACGCAGTGGTTCCTTGTCTCCGATATCGGGCTTTCCACTTTTGCCGGCGAGGACGGGCTTTCGGTCTTCGCGCGCTCGCTGGCGAGCGCGAAGCCGCTGGAGGGGCTGAAGCTCAGGCTGGTGGCCCGCAACAATGAGGTGCTCGGCGAGGCGGAGACCGATGGCGATGGCCATGCGCGCTTCGATCCCGGACTGGCGCGCGGTTCCTCCGGTCTCGCACCGGCGGCGATCATCGCTGAAAATGGGACTGAGGATTTCGTCTTCCTCGACATGACGCGCGCTGGCTTCGACCTCTCGGATCGCGGCGTGACGGGGCGTCCTTCGCCCGGACCGCTTGACGTGTTCGCCTGGACGGAGCGCGGCATCTATCGCGCCGGCGAGACGGTTCATGCGAGCGCGCTCACGCGCAATCCCGCTTCGGATGCGGTGGAGGATCTGCCGCTGACCTTCATCTTCCGCCGTCCCGACGGTGTGGAGGACCGGCGCGTCGTTTCCGATGGCGCGGCGCTTGGCGGTCATGCGGTGGCGCTTGATCTGCCTGAAAGCGCGATGCGCGGCACCTGGGTGCTCGGCATTTATGCCGATCCGAAAAAGCCGGCGCTGGCCGAGAAGAATTTTCTGGTCGAGGATTTCGTGCCCGACCGCACCGAGTTCGAGCTTGCGAGCGCGGATGAGACCGTGCCGGTCGGTGGTGCGACGGATGTGACTGTAGATGGCCGCTATCTCTATGGCGCGCCGGCAGCGGGGCTTGCGCTTGAAGGCGAACTGACGGTCGCGCCGACGCGCGAATGGAAAGCCTTTCCCGGCTATGTCTTTGGCCTCGATGATGAAGAGGATGTGGAGGCGCTGCGCGTCTCGCTGCCCGGCCTGCCTGAGACCGATGCGGAGGGGCAGGCGCGGTTCCCGGTGGCGCTGGATGGCGCGCCTTCGACCACGCGTCTCCTGAGAGCGCAGGTGAGCGTGCGCATGCGCGAGGCCGGTGGCCGCGCCGTGGAGCGTGCGCTGGAGATCGATGTCGAGCCGGAAAGCGCAATGATCGGCCTGAAGCCGGAATTCACCGGCGGGCGCGTTGCCGAGGGAGCGACGGCGAACTTCCGCGTGATCGCGGTCGATCCGAAGGGCGAGCGCATCGCCATGGACGGCCTCGCATGGAAACTGCTGAAGGTGGAGCGGCACTATCAGTGGTATCGCGATGGCGGTTCCTGGAACTATGAGCCGATCACCACGACGAGCCTCGTGCGCGAGGGAACTGTGGACGCGAAGGCCGACAGCGAGCCGCAGATCAGCGTTTCCGTGGACTGGGGGCGCTATCGCCTCGAGGTGGAAAGCCCGGATGCGGGTGGGCCGATCACCAGCGCGGCGTTCGATTCCGGCTGGTATGTGGAGGCCGGCTCCACCGAAACGCCGGACGGGCTGGAAGTGGCGCTCGACCGTGACGCCTATGCGGTGGGCGAGACGGCGAAGCTGAAGATTTCGCCACGCTTTGCCGGCGAGGTTCTGGTGACGGTGGGCTCTGAGAGCCTCATCGAAACTTTCACCGCAAAGGTGCCGGAAGCCGGTGCGACCGTGGACATTCCGGTGACCGACGCACTGGGGGCCGGGGCGTATGTGACCGCAACGCTGTTCCGCCCCGGCGACGATGCCGAAAATCGCCTGCCCATGCGCGCCATCGGCGTGCGCTGGCTCAAGGTCGATCCGGGTGCGCGCGATCTTTCGGTTGAACTCGGCGTGGAGGAACAGGCGCGTCCCGATGAGAGCCTTTCCATCCCCGTCAGCGTTGGCGGGCTAGAACCGGGCGAAGAAGCCTATGTGACTGTTGCGGCGGTCGACGTGGGCATTCTCAACCTCACGCGCTACGAACCGCCACAGCCGGACGCCTGGTATTTCGGCCAGCGCATGCTGGGCATCGAGATGCGCGACATTTACGGGCGGCTGATCGATGGTTCGCTCGGCGCGATGGGACGGTTGCGTACCGGTGGCGATGGCGGCGGCATGACGCCCACCGGCAGCGCGCCGACACAGAAGCTGCTCGCCTTCTTCTCCGGCATCGTGAAGGTGGATGATGACGGGAAGGCAGAGGTCTCCTTCGATATTCCGCAGTTCAATGGCACGGCCCGCATCATGGCGGTCGCCTGGTCGAAGAAGGGTGTGGGCAGCGCGCAGCAGGACGTGATCATCCGCGATCCGGTTGTGTTGACCACCAGCCTTCCGCGCTTCCTGGCTCCGGGCGACGAGGCGCGGCTTCTGCTTGAAATCGCCAACACGGATGGCCCGGCCGGCGACTATCGCCTTACGGTGATGGCCGAGGGGCCGGTAGACACCGATCTGCGGTCGCTCTCCGATACGGTGGCGCTTGAGGCGGGCGGCAGGGCCACGCTTTCCGTGCCCATCTCGGCGACGAACCAGACGGGCGAGGGTGCGCTGACGGTGGCGCTTGCGCATGAGAGCGGGCTTGCCGTGGAGAAAAGCGTGTCCCTGCCGGTGCGGCCTGGCGTGATGCCGGTCGCCACCCGCAGCACGGTGACGCTTGCGGCCAATGGTGGCAGTGTCACGCTGGACGGTGCGCTTCTGGAAGAGAGCTTCGCCGAGAACGCGTCGGTGAGCCTCAACATTTCGCGGGCCGACGGGTTCGACATTCCCGCACTCTTGATGTCGCTCGACCGCTACCCTTATGGCTGCACGGAGCAGACCACCAGCCGCGCGCTGCCGCTGCTCTATGTGAGCGAGCTTTCAAAGGCTGCGGGGCTGGAAGACGATCCGGCGCTGAAGGGGCGCATCGAGGACGCCATCACAAGCGTGCTTGCCGCACAGTCTTCGTCCGGCGGTTTCGGTCTCTGGGGACCGGGATCGGGCGATCTGTGGCTTGACGCCTATGTGACGGACTTCCTCACCCGCGCCGGCGAGCAGGGCTTTGCCGTGCCCGAGGCGGCGATGAGCCAGGCGCTGCAGAACCTCTCGAACACGCTCGCCTATGACACGGATGTCTCCTCGCGCGGCAGCGAGATCGCCTATGCGCTCTATGTGCTGGCGCGCAACCGCAAGGCTTCCGCTGGCGATCTGCGCTATTATCTCGACACGCGGCTTGATGAATTCTCCACACCGCTGGCGCGCGCGCAGCTTGCCGCGGGTCTCGCGCTCTATGGCGATGCGGAACGTGCGGAGCGGGGCTTTGCCTCCGCCTTCCGTCTCGCTCAGGGCATGAGCGGGCGCTACACGGCGCGCTCCGACTACGGGTCGCGTCTGCGCGACGGCGCGGCGATGCTGGCGCTGGCGGCAGAGAGCCGGCCCGAACCGGCGCTGGTGCCGCAGATGGTGCAGCTTGTCTCCGATGTGCGCGGTGACACAAAGCACATGAGCACGCAGGACGAGGCGTGGATGCTGCTTGCCGCCCGCGCGCTGAGCCAGTCGAGTGACGATCTGAGCCTGACCGTGGACGGCAATGCGCATCAGGGCGCATTCTCGCGGCGGCTATCCGGGCTGGAGATCGAGGCTGCGCCGCTGACGGTGGCCAATCAGGGCCATGAACCGGTCGATGCGGTGATGACAGTCGTTGCCGCGCCGCAGCAGCCTTTGCCGGCGGGCGGCGAGGGCTTCACCATCGAGCGGCGCTACTACACGCTCGACGGCAGGGAGGCGAATGTCTCCGAAGCGCGCCAGAACGAGCGCTATGTTGTGGTTCTGGAGATGATGGAGCAGAACGCCTGGCCTTCACGCGTGCTGGTGTCCGACCTGTTGCCGGCAGGCTTCGAGATCGACAACCCGCGCCTTGTCGGCAGTGCGGATCTCGCCAATTTCGATTGGCTTGGCGAGACGGATGCGGTTCATACCGAGTTCCGCGACGACCGCTTCATCGCAGCCTTCGACCGCCACGGGGGTGGCAAATTCCGGCTCGCCTATGTGGTGCGTGCGGTGACGCCGGGCGTCTACACGCATCCGGCGGCGAGCGTTGAGGACATGTACCGTCCGCAATTCTCCGCCCGCACGGCCATCGGCTTCATGGAAATCATGGGGCAGTAGGCGGCGGCGATGAAAACGCGTCGACATATGCGCCGGGTCGCCATGGCCACTGGCCTTGTGGCCCTGCTCGCCATCGGCGGGGCGGTGACGCTCGACCGGCTGGACGCGGCCTATCCGCCGCCGCTCGATCCCGCCCCGCTTTCGGTGGAGGTGCTCGACCGTGACGGCGCGCTGTTGCGCGCCTATGCGGCATCTGACGGGCGCTGGCGTCTTCCGGCGGATATAGACACGCTCGACCCGCAGTTTCTCAAGATGCTGGTCGTCTATGAGGACAAGCGCTTCTGGTCGCATCCGGGTGTCGACATGCGCGCGCTTGGCCGGGCCGCATTGCAGCTTTTGTGGAACGGGCGCATCGTCTCGGGCGGGTCCACACTGTCGATGCAGCTTGCACGCCTCACCGAGCCGCGCGCGGCGCGCAGCTTCAGCGCCAAGTTCCGGCAGATCGCGCGGGCGCTGCAGATTGAGCGCAGGCTTTCCAAGCGGGAGATACTGGAGCGCTATCTGACGCTCGCGCCCTATGGCGGCAATCTTGAAGGGGTGCGCGCGGCGAGCCTCGCCTGGTTCGGCAAGGAGCCGCACAAGCTGGGGCTGGAGGAGGCCGCTCTTCTGGTCGCCCTGCCGCAATCGCCGGAGGCGCGCCGGCCCGACCGTCATCCGCAAATGGCAAAAGCCGCGCGCGACCGCGTGCTGGCGCGCATGGCGGGGGCTGGCGTCATCATCGAAAGCGAGGTCGCGCGCGCGTCTGAGGCGAAGCTTGCCGGGCGTCGCCTGCCCATGCCGGCCTATGCCGCGCATCTGGCCGATGCGGTGGTGCGGAAGGAGCCTGAAAAGCGTGTGCATCGTCTAACCGTCAGTCGGTCCGCGCAGGCCGATCTGGAAGCCGTTGCCGCAAAAGCCGCGCGAAAGCTTGGACCACGCGTTTCCGTGGCGATGGTGCTGGCGGATGCGCAGACCGGCGCGGTGCTCGCGCGGGTCGGATCGGCGGGCTATTTCAACGCCGCGCGCGCCGGCTGGATCGACATGAGCGTGGCGGAGCGCTCCCCGGGCTCCACGCTCAAACCCTTCATCTATGGCCTTGCGTTTGAGGAGGGGCTGGTGATGCAGGAAACCATGATCGAAGACCGGCCCGGCAATTTCTCGGGTTATCGCCCGCGCAATTTCGACATGGCCTATCAGGGCGATGTTTCGGTGCGCACGGCCTTGCAGATGTCGCTCAACGTGCCGACGATCCGGCTGCTTGATGCGGTGGGGCCGGTGCGGCTTGTGGCGCGCATGCGGCAGGCTGGCGTGCCGCCCGCTCTGCCGCCCGGCGAAACACCCGGTCTTGCCATCGGGCTTGGCGGTGCGGGGCTGACGCTGGAAGGGTTGGTGCAGCTTTATGGAGGGCTCGCCAATCGGGGGCGGGTGCGCCCGCTGCACCATCTGAACGATGCAGAGATTGCCGCGCATCCCCCTTCCGTTCTGACGCCGCAGGCCGCCTGGCAGATCGCCGATATTCTTTCGGCGATTGCACCGCCGGAAGGTGCGCCGCGCCTGGGCATCGCCTACAAGACGGGCACGTCCTATGGCTACCGTGATGCGTGGTCGGTGGGCTATGACGGGCGGCATGTGCTGGGCGTGTGGGCCGGGCGGCCCGATGGCGGCTCGGTGCCGGGGCTGACCGGCTATCTCGCCGCCGCCCCCATTCTGTTCGAGGCGTTTTCGCGCTCGGGCGTGGGCATCGTTCCATTCCCGCCTGCGCCGGCAGGCGCGATCCGGCTTGCCGCGTCCGATCTTCCGTTTCCCATGCGGCGGTTCTCCGTCTCGGGCGGCGGGTTTCGCGCAGGCGCGCCGGTGGAGCCCGCGCCGGAAATCGTGTTCCCGCCGCACGGTGCGCGCATCGATGTGGGGCTTGCGCGTGGCGCGCGGGTCATGCCGCTGGCGCTCAAGATCAATGGCGGCCGCGCGCCGTTTCGCTGGCTGGCCAATGGCGAGCCGCTGCCGGAGGCCTATCGCCGCCGCAGGGCAAGCTGGATGCCCGATGGCGGCGGCGCTTCGACGCTGACGGTGATCGACGCGGCTGGGCGAACCGCCAGCGTGGATGTTTTCCTGGAGTAGTTCAGGCCGCGTCGGCGAGTGCCTTTAGAACCGCCTCACGCATGGGCATCGGAGCGACCGCGCCGAAACCCTGTGTGGACAGAGCAGCGGCCGCATTGGCGTAGCGCGCTGCCTCGAACGGGTCGCCATGGCGATTGAGCTCGGCGAGAAAATTGCCATCGAACGTGTCGCCTGCGCCAGTGGCGTCGACGGCGCTGACCTTGATGCCGGGCACGCGGCGGCGCTCGTCCGGCGTGGCGACGAGGCAGCCATCCTTGCCGAGCGTCAGCGCGACGATGCCGGCGCCAAGACCCAGATAGTGATCGGCGATGGCGTCCGGATCGCTGATGCCGACCAGCTGTTCGGCGTCTTCCAGACCGGGAAGCGCGATGTCGGCCTTGCGCATGGCGGCTTCGGTCAGCGCGCGGGCGCGCTCGAGCGGCCACAGTTTCAGGCGCAGATTGGTGTCGAAGGAGATTTTGGTTCCAGCTGCGCGCGCGATGTCGATCGCTTCGAAGGCGGTGTCGCAAGCTTCTGCGCTGATCGCCAGAGAGATGCCGGACAGGTGGAGAATGTCGGCGTTCTGGATAGCGCTTTGGGGCAGGTCGCGCGGGGTGATGCGGCTTGCCGCCGAGCCCTTGCGAAGATAGGAAAACACATGCCCGTTCTCGCCATGGCTGACGAAATAGATGCCCGTATGGGCGTCCGGATTGCGCAGGACGTGGCTGGCATCCACATTATTGTCGGCCCAGAGTTGAATAAGGCTGTCGCCGAACTCATCCGCGCCGAGGCCGCTGAAGAAGCCGACAGAAGCCCCGGCACGCGCTGCAGCGATGGCACAATTCGAGGTGTCGCCGCCGTGACCGAAGAGATAGTGGCCCGTGGCGTCGACCTGATTGAACTCGATGAGCGGTTCGCCCATGCAGATGATTTTAGGATCGCTCATGATGTTGTGTCTCTCCCTGGCGCAGCGTGTGCTTCTCTTTAGGCGATTGTGCGCCAGTGGTGAATATCCGACTGGAGAAGCGCCTGTGCTGAGATGAGCTTATCGGGCGCCGCGTCCAAAAAGAACGGTGCTCACGGTCGAAAAAATGATCAGGAGGTCCAGGTCGAACGAAAGATGTTTGATGTAATAGAGATCGTAGGAGAGCTTGTGAATCTCTTCGTGCGTGTTGCCTGCGTATCCGGAGTTCACCTGGGCCCAACCGGTGATGCCGGGCAGGACCATGGTGCGGTGGATAAATTTCTTCTCCGCAGTCTCGCTTTCCTGCGCCACATATTCAGCGACAGGGCGTGGCCCGACCAAGCTCATTTCTCCCCGCCATATGTTGATCAGCTGCGGCAGCTCATCCAGCCTTAGACGACGCAGGAACGCACAGCCGGTGATGATCCGCTCGTCATTGGTCTGCGTCGCCCCTCCTTGCTGGCCACGATACATGGTGCGGAACTTCAACATGTTGAAGGAGCGGCCACCATATCCGCGCCGCGCCTGAACGAAAATTGCGGGGCCACCATCAAGCAACCGGATATAGAGCCACAGAGCCAGTCCCAAAGGGATTGTTATCGGCGCTGTGAGGACCACGGCAAAGAGGTCGAGCGCGCGCTTTGCTTTGGAGTAGTAGATTTGGCTGGGGGTGTAGGCGAGATGCGATACGTCAAAGGTGTCGACGTCCACGCGTCCTTCACGCAGTTCAAGAAAATTGAACCAGGGCGTGACGTCGATGCCGACCATGTAAGCCTTTGTAAGGAAGGCCGACCATTCCGGGTTGTGATGCGTCCTGGTGTCGATCAAAAGTCGGTCATAAGCGCCGATGTCTGCGGTCTTGTCACTGATCACGGCCACGTGACCGGCGAGCCTTGCGGCAACTTCTTCGGCCTTTGGGAAATCCAAGAGCGCCACACGATCTTCCAATGACCGATGGAGCCTGAGATTGGCTATGATCATTGCTGCGGTGGCGATCAGATAAGCGGTCAACAGGGCCGTGTAGCTCACCGGAATGCGCAGCCCAGACAAGACTGCCACGGCGACGTTGAAGCAGACAAACGTTACAAAAATCGCGATGGAGAACGTGTTGCGCTGCCGGCGAAAGCCCAGGAGCGCCAAGGCAATGGCGAAAGGCAATGCAAACAGCACAGTGCATACGATCGCGAGATTGTTCCAGTCGTTTCGCGATGCATTCAAAATGAATGCCGTATAGACGACGCATTGCAGAAACGAAGCCGCGAGAATCTCCGGGAGCATGGGGCGCAGATTGCGCAAGAGCCGCCTTTTGCGCAGAGAGGCTCCGTGTTGAAGAACGTCTTCAAGATCGGGACTCGTTTCAGCCAGGCTACGCTTCAGGACGCGCCTTGCTTTGCGAATGTCTGGGCGGTCTTCCTCGCCCGGTGCTTTTGACCCGTCGTTCAACGTTACTTCCTGCCGCCCAGTAAGAGCTCGTACAACCGCGCTTTGCCATGCAAAAAACGGAAGCGCAATCAATGATTGTTCGCACGTCCACAGACGACCTCCACGGAGGATTGTGAACCCACAGCGATTCGACTGACTTTAGACCGGTTCATTGTTTCAAGGAAACGCGCAACCGCAGGCCATTCTCTTGGCCTGCGCCCTTGTGCCGTATTTAGAATGTCGATTTATGACGCTGGCATTTACGATTTCGGCTCGAGGCTCTATCAGGCGAGGTCAACACTGTTGTGACTGTGATCCCATGTACCGCCAAGCCTATCTCTTTCTCTGCCTGACCACGCTTTTCTGGGGCGGCAATGCTGTGGCCGGCCGGCTGGCTGTGGGCCATGTATCGCCGATGATGCTGACAACGCTTCGCTGGATCATCGGCTGTGTGTTGCTTGCCTCCGTCGCATGGCCCCATCTGCGGCGCGATTGGCCGGCGATCAGGCCGAGACTGCCCCTGCTGGCTGCCCTGGGCGCTCTTGGCTTTACCGGGTTCAACGCGGTTTTCTACAGTTCGGCCCAATTCACGTCCGCCATCAACATCGCCATCGAACAGGGCGCTATACCGATGGTTATTTTCCTCGCCAATTTTGTCCTGTTTCGCCAGCGCGTGAGCTTTCTGCAGATTGCCGGTTTTGTTCTGTCTCTCGTCGGCGTCGCGCTGGTCGCCAGCCATGGCGAATTTTCCCGCCTCCTGGAACTGGACGTGAATTTTGGCGACGCGCTCATGCTTGTCGCCGTGTTGCTCTATGCAGGCTACACGGTCGGGCTCCGGCTGAAACCGGCTATCCATTGGTTGAGCCTGATGTTCATGCTTTCGGTTTTTGCGCTTCTGGCCTCGTTGCCACTGGTGGCGTGGGAGGCCGCGACGGACCGGCTCATCGCGCCCGATCTGCAGGGCTGGATGGTGGTCTTTTACGTGGCGCTCTTCCCCTCGATCTTTGCTCAGACGCTCTACATTCGCGGCAATGAGCTGATCGGCGGAAACCGCGCCGGTTTGTTCATCAATCTGGTGCCGATCTTCGGAACGCTGCTGTCGATCGTCATTCTGCGCGAAGCGTTCTTCACCTATCACGCGGTCGCGCTGGTTCTGGTTCTGGGTGGGATATGGCTGGCTGAACATGGCGGCCGGAAGCTGGCATCCAGACAGGCAAATGCCGGCGCATGACGCCGGCATTTCATGTTCAACAGATTGTGTGACGCCTACGCTGCCACGTCGAAGGAGAGCGGTTTGGCTGACAGGATCACGTCGGTGGCACGCAGCTCCCGCAGAACTTCCGACGGGAAGGGCGCATCGAGATAAAGCAGCGCGATGGCATCGCCGCCCTGCCGGTTGCGACCGAGCTGGAAGTTGGCGATGTTGACCTGGTGCTTGGCGCAGATCGAGCCCAGAAGGCCGATAATGCCCGGCACGTCGTAATTGGTCGTGTAGAGCATGTGCTGGCCGACCTCGGCATCGAGATTGATGCCCTTGATCTGGATGAAGCGCGGCTTGCCATCCGAGAACACTGTGCCGGCAATGGTGCGCGTCTTCTCTGAGGTTTTCACCGTCAGCTTGATGTAGCCGTCGAACACGCCTGACTTGTCGCGCTTGACCTCCGACAGGATGATGCCGCGCTCCTTGGCCATGATCGGGGCCGAGACCATGTTGACGTCGGCCACCTGGGGGCGGATCAGGCCGGCGAGTGCCGCGCTGATGAGCGCCTTGCGGTTCATCTCGGTGGTGGAACCGTCGAACAGGATCTCCACTTCCTCGATGGCCTCGTCGGTCACCTGGCCGACGAATGCGCCCAGCACTTCCGCGAGCTTGATAAAGGGTTTGAGGCGCGGGGCTTCTTCGGCGCTGATCGAAGGCATGTTGATCGCGTTGGTGACCGCACCCTTGGTCAGGTAATCCGACATCTGCTCCGCCACCTGGATGGCGACGTTTTCCTGGGCCTCGCTGGTAGAGGCGCCAAGATGCGGCGTGCAAACCACGTTGGGCATGTTGAAGAGCGGATTTTCGGTTGCCGGCTCCGTCTCGAACACGTCGATGCCGGCACCGGCCACCTTGCCGGACTTCAGACCTTCGACGAGATCGGCCTCGACCACGAGCCCGCCGCGCGCGCAGTTGATGATGCGCACGCCCTTCTTCATCTTGGCGATCGCATCCTTGTCGATCACGCCACGGGTCTTGTCCGTCAGCGGCGTGTGCAGGGTGATGAAATCGGCGCGCTTGAAAAGTTCATCGAGCTCGACCTTCTCCACACCCAGCTCCGAGGCGCGTTCCGCCGAGAGGAACGGGTCGAAGGCCACCACATGCATCTTCAGGCCGATGGCCCGCATGGCGACCACGGAGCCGATATTGCCGCAGCCGATGACACCCAGTGTCTTGCCGGTGATCTCGACACCCATGAAGCGGTTCTTCTCCCACTTGCCGGCATGGGTAGAAGCGTTGGCCTCCGGGATCTGGCGTGCGACCGCAAAGAGCATGGCAATCGCGTGCTCGGCCGTGGTGATGGAATTGCCGAAAGGCGTGTTCATCACGATGATGCCGCGGCGCGATGCTGCCGGAATGTCGACATTGTCGACGCCGATGCCGGCGCGACCCACCACTTTCAGATTGGTGGCGTTGTTGATGAGCTTTTCGGTGACCTTGGTCGCAGAGCGGATGGCAAGGCCGTCATACTGGTCGATGACGGAAAGAAGCTTTTCCTTGTCCTTGCCCAGATCGGGCAGGTAATCCACCTCGACGCCGCGATCCTTGAAGATCTGAACGGCAGTGGGCGACAGTTTGTCGGATACGAGTACGCGGGGCGCCATGGCGGCCTCCTGTTTCAATAAAATGAATTGGGGGGCGGCTCCGATTGTAGAGCCGCTGTTCAGTGTCAGGCCGCGGCCTTGAGCTGCGCCTTCTGGGACTGGAACGCCCAGTCGAGCCAGGGCATCAGTGCTTCCAGATCGGACGCTTCAACCGTGGCGCCGGCCCAGATCCGCAAGCCAGACGGTGCGTCGCGGTAATGGCCGATGTCGAAGGCAACCTTCTCTTTGGCCAGCGCGGAGACCATTCCCTTTGCAAAAACCGCCTGTTCGCTCGCATCGAGTGCGGCGATCTCGGGATCGACGATCGTCAGGCACACGGATGTGTTGGAGCGCGTGGCCGGCACTTTCGCCAGATGGTCGAGCCAGGGCGTCTTGCGGACGAACTCATCGATCACGGCGAAATTCGCATTGGCGCGGGCGACGAGACCGTCGAGGCCGCCAATGGATTTCGCCCAGTTCAGCGCGTCCAGATAGTCTTCCACGCAAAGCATGGAGGGTGTGTTGATCGTCTCGCCCCGGAAGATGCCCTCGATCAGCTTGCCGCCCTTGGTCAGGCGGAAGATCTTTGGCAGCGGCCATGCGGGCGTGTAGCTTTCCAGCCTTTCCACCGCGCGCGGCGAGAGGATGATGACGCCGTGTGCGCCTTCGCCACCCAGCACCTTCTGCCAGGAGAAGGTGACCACGTCGAGCTTGTCGAAGGGCAGGCGCTGCGCGAAGGCCGCAGACGTTGCGTCGCAGATGGTCAGGCCCGCGCGGTTCGCGGGAATGAAATTGCCGTCGGGCACGCGCACGCCGGAGGTGGTGCCGTTCCAGGTGAACACCACGTCACGGTCGAAATCGATGGAGCCGAGATCCGGCAGATCGCCATAATCGGCTTCGATGCGGCGCACATCATCGAGTTTCAGCTGCTTGACCACATCGGTGACCCACCCGGCACCGAAAGATTCCCAGGCAACCATGTCGACGCCGCGCTCGCCCAGAAGCGACCAGAGCGCCATTTCCACCGCGCCGGTGTCGGATGCAGGAACGATGCCGATGCGGTAATCGGCGGGAACCTGCAGAATTTCACGGGTAAGATCGATGGCCTCTGCCAGTTTCGCCTTGCCGATGGAAGAACGATGCGACCGGCCAAGTGGAGCGTCGGCAAGCGCGTCAAGCGACCAGCCGGGACGTTTTGTGCAGGGACCTGAGGAAAAATGCGTATTGGCCGGACGGAGATCCGGCGTGGGGAGTGTGCTCATGATATATCCTATCCTTCCAGATAGCACGCCTCTCGGTGGGGAGAGGTGGCCCACGGACGGAGTTACGCTGATCCGCTTTTTCCGTCAAGTGCGATATGAGCGCCATTCGCTGCGGAAATCGGTTTGGGAGAGTTCGAGATGGTTCCCACCGGAGCTCTGAGGCTCTATAGAGGCCTTTCGATTTCTTAGATCATCCAGGCGGGGGACCCGCCGGACGTTGCGCCGGAAGGACATTTTCATGGCAAATGTGGTGGTTGTCGGCTCACAGTGGGGCGACGAGGGCAAAGGCAAGATCGTGGACTGGCTGTCGGAGCGTGCCGATGTGGTGGCGCGCTTTCAGGGCGGGCACAATGCCGGGCATACTCTCGTCATCGACGGCGTGAGCTACAAGCTGTCACTCCTGCCTTCGGGTGTGGTGCGCCCCGGAAAGCTTTCCGTCATCGGCAATGGTGTGGTCTTCGACCCGCATGCTTTTGTTGCGGAAATGGGGCGCCTCGCCGAGCAGGGCGTGGAGGTGACGCCTGATCGGCTGAAGATTGCCGAGAACACGGCACTGATCCTTTCGCTTCACCGCGAGCTTGATGGTTTCCGCGAGGATGCCGCTTCCAATTCGGGCACCAAGATCGGCACGACGCGTCGCGGCATCGGGCCAGCCTATGAAGACAAGGTGGGCCGCCGCGCCATCCGCGTCATGGACCTGGCCAACAAAGACACGCTGCCGATGAAGATCGACCGCCTGCTCACGCATCACAATGCGCTGCGTCGTGGTCTTGGGCATGAAGAAGTCACGCATCAGGCGATCATGGAAGAGCTGACGTCGGTCGCCGACAAGATTCTTCCCTATGTCGACCGCGTCTGGAAAATTCTTGAAGATGCGCGCCGGGCCGGTCAGCGCATATTGTTTGAGGGTGCGCAGGGCACCATGCTCGACATCGACCACGGCACATATCCGTTCGTGACATCTTCCAACACCATCGCAGGGCAGGCGGCGACCGGCTCCGGGCTTGGACCAGGCTCGATCGACTATGTGCTAGGCATCACCAAGGCCTACACCACCCGCGTGGGCGAAGGGCCGTTTCCGACCGAGCAGAAGAACGAGGTCGGTGAATTCCTTGGCACACGCGGTCATGAGTTCGGCACCGTGACCGGACGTCAGCGGCGCTGCGGCTGGTTTGACGCTGTTCTGGTGCGCCAGGCCGTGGTTACCAATGGCATGAATGGCATCGCGCTTACCAAGCTCGACGTTCTTGATGGTATGGATGAGATCAAGATCTGCACGGGTTACAAACTGGATGGCGAGCTGATCGACTATCTTCCGGCCGGTCAGGGTGCTCAGGCGCGTCTTGAACCCGTCTATGAGACGCTGGAAGGCTGGAAAGGCACCACCAGGGGCGCGCGTAAATGGACCGATCTGCCAGCGCAGGCCGTCAAATATGTGCGCCACGTGGAGGAATTGATCGGCGCGCCGGTGGCAATTCTTTCCACCAGTCCCGAACGCGAAGACGCCATACTTGTGACAGATCCTTTTCAGGACTAGTTTCGCGTGCAAAATTGCGTTGCGTGCTATTCAGATGAGTGCGCGTTCTGGAAGTAACACAGGTTTGATACGGCATGGCGGATTTTTCTGCAGTTCTGAAGAAGACGATCGACGCATTGTCGGAAAACACTCCGGCGGCGCGCGAGCGGATCTATCAGAAAGCCCGGGCGACGATCGAGAACAAGCTCAAGGCCATGGACCCGGCTCCGTCTGCCGCCGTTGCCGACCGCCAACGCAAGCTGCTCGAGGACGCAATCGCCCGGGTCGAAGCCGAGTACGCGCCTCCGCCACAGCCTGAAGAACCCGCGCAGGACGAGCTCGACCAGATCTTTGCCGAGCTGGATGTTGATCCGGCAAAGCCGCGCGATCCTGTCCCTTCAGCCTTTCAGTCTCAGCCAGCGCCGCCTGAACCTGCTTCTTTCGACGTCGGGACACCACAGAAGACCGGGTCTGAGACAGCGGATGGAGAAGCGGACCAGGCCACGCGGGGTGATGCGCCATCGTTTTCGGCAGCGGAACCTGCTCTCGAAACCCCACCACCGCCACCGCGCAGCAAATCAGGCAAAGGTGGCGCAACCGGGTTGATTGCGGGCGTGGTCCTGCTTCTTGCTGTACTCGCGGCCGGGGCCTGGTTCTTCAAAGACGATCTCACACGTCTCGCCGGTTTTGAGAGTGCGGAGCAAACGGTTGCCGAGAGCGGTGAACCTGCGGCGAATTCCGGCGATGAGACACCCGCCAATAATGAGAGCGCCGCCCCTGCTCCTTCGGAGACAAGCGACACGAGCGCGAGCCAGCAGCCGGCTCAGCCCGAACCGGTGCGGAAATTCACCCAACGTCTGCTCGCAGACGGGCGCGAGGTCGACGAGGGCCCGGCTGGCGGTGAGCCTGGTCTGGGTGAGGGAACCTCGGTCGCACAGGCAACCGTGCCGAGCGATGGAGAAGCAGCCCAGCCCTCATCGTCTCAGAACGGTCAGTCAGAGAGCCCCGGAGCCAGCGAGGCGCTGCCTGTCGGGCAAAAAGCCATTTACTATGAAGAGCGGACGAGCGTTTCGCAGGGGTCGGCCGATCTCGGCGCGGTTGTCTGGTCGGTCGTTCAGGAATCGCCGGGCAACGACCTCCCACCGGAACCGGCCATCCGCGCCGATGCGACCATTCCGGAGAAGAATCTCCAGCTGAAGATGACGATTCGGCGCAATGCCGATGAGTCCCTGCCCGCCAGCCATATTCTCGAGATCATCTTCCTGACGCCGGATGATTTTGATGGTGGTGGGATAGACAATGTTCTGCGGGTTTCCCTGAAACGGTCCGAGCAGGATACGGGCAACCCGCTGCTTGGCATCCCGGCCAAAATTGCCGACGGCTTCTTCCTGGTGGCGCTGAGTGACAGCACTGCGGATACAGAAACGAATATGCTTCTGCTGCGCCGCCAGAGCTGGATCGACATACCGGTGGTTTACAAATCGGGGCGGCGTGCGCTCATCACGATTGAGAAAGGCATCCCGGGAGACAAGGTGTTCAACGATGTTCTCAACGCCTGGCAGGCTGCGACGAGCGGCTGACAGGCATCCATCTTACAGGCACCCATCTTCATGCATGAACGCAAAAAAGCCGGCGGTATTCCGCCGGCTTTTTGATTGTAGACCGCTCCCGATCCCGGGGGGCGTATCAGGGGGCGTATCAGGCGCCTGCCTGCCGGTGAGCCTCAGCAGCCGTGGCCTTGGCGGCCATCGCCTGCTGACGGGCGGAGTTCTGCACGGCTTCCTGCACCTTCTCGAATGCGCGAACCTCGATCTGGCGCACCCGCTCGCGGCTGATGTCGAACTCGCCTGAAAGCTCTTCCAGGGTCATCGGGTCCTCGGAAAGGCGGCGTGCCTGAAAGATGCGCTTTTCACGGTCGTTGAGCACGGACATCGCGTCGCCGAGCATGCGGCGGCGGGTTTCCAGTTCGTCCTGCTCGACCAGTATGTCTTCCTGGCTTTCGCCATCGTCGACCAGCCAGTCCTGCCATTCGCCCGATTCACCTTCCGTCGCCCGAATGGGCGCGTTGAGCGAAGCGTCGCCGGAAAGACGGCGGTTCATGGAAACCACCTCTTCCTCGCTCACATTCAGGCGGGTGGCAATCTCCGTAACCTGCTCCGGGTTCAGGTCGCCGTCGTCGAGCGCCTGAATCTTGCTCTTAACCTTGCGAAGGTTGAAGAACAGGCGTTTCTGGTTCGCCGTGGTGCCCATTTTCACCAGGCTCCACGAGCGCAGGATATATTCCTGGATCGAGGCCTTGATCCACCACATGGCGTAGGTGGCGAGGCGGAAGCCGCGTTCCGGTTCGAATTTCTTCACGGCCTGCATCAGGCCGACATTGCCTTCTGAAATAACCTCGCCGATCGGCAGGCCATAGCCGCGGTATCCCATCGCGATCTTGGCCACGAGGCGCAGATGGCTCGTAACGAGTTTGTGGGCCGCGGCCGTGTCGTCATGCTCGGAATAACGCTTGGCGAGCATGTATTCTTCCTCAGGCTGAAGCATGGGGAAGCGGCGAATCTCCTCCAGGTAGCGGGTCAGTCCGCCTTCACCTGAAGCGATGCTGGGTAATGTCTGGGCCATTTAAGCACCCTCCTTTGCCGGATATGCCCTCATGCGGGGACGCCTTGAAAACCTGGCGTTTGCTGGAATGAGAGACAGTGCGACCATCTTTGATGCATCGCACCATATCCTATGTAGGAACGAATTCCGATGGTTAAAGTTTCATTCTGCTGTCAACATTATGTCACCAGACGGTGAACAATATTATTGTACCGATAATTACAAAATATCCAGCGCCTTTGTCAATGCCGTCATGTCAGGAGGCGGTTCAGCCTCGAAACGCATGACATCACCGGTCTCCGGATGACGGAAAGCCAACAGGCGCGCATGAAGAGCCTGACGCGAAAAAGCGGCGACTGTGGGGCGTATCTCTTCCGGCAATCGGTTGACCTTTGTTCGGAATGCGCGGCCATAGTCAGCGTCACCGATAAGCGGGTGGCCGATATGAGCCATGTGGACACGGATCTGATGCGTGCGACCCGTTTCCAGCCTGCATTCAACTTTTGCGGCAAATGCCTTGCCGCTGCCATCGGTTCCGTAGCGTTTCTGCACCTGGTAGCGGGTCACCGCGTGGCGGGCATCGCTGCGCCCCGCCGGCACGACGGCGCGCAAGGTTCTGCTTTGCGCATGACGACCGAGCGGCGCGTCGATGGTCCCGGCCATCCGTTCGGGGGCACCCCAGACGAGGGCGACATAGGCGCGCTCCAGGTCGCCGCTGCGACCATGGTCAGCAAAGCTCTCTGAAAGAAGACGATGGGCATTGTCCGTCTTGGCGACGACCATCACGCCGCTGGTATCCCGGTCGAGCCGGTGGACGATACCCGGCCGGCGTACACCGCCAATGCCTGAGAGAGAAGCACCGCAATGATGCAGAAGCGCATTCACCAGTGTGCCCGACCAGTTTCCCGGAGCAGGATGAACGACAAGCCCTGCCGGCTTGTTGATGACAATCAGGGCGTCGTCTTCATAAAGCACATCAAGTGGGATCGCTTCGGCTTCAGGCTCGGCCGGCTCCGCTTCGGGGACGGCCAGTGTATAAACCTCACCTTCCGCGATCTTGTGCTTGGTTTCGGTGAGAGGTTTTTCACCCAGCATTACCGATCCGGCGCGAATGAGCGCCTGTAGCCGGCTGCGTGAAACCGACGCGCCCAGGCGGCCTGAAAGCCAGCGATCCAGCCTTTCTCCCGCGTCTTCTGCCTCGACGGTAAATGCTTTGCACGTGTTCATGGCTTCCCATTCACGGTGGTCTTCGGTATCAGGATCGCCCATTGGAACTGCTTTCGTAACGGTGAGACATGGCCACGCCACAAGAACAGGAAGACCTGGAGCAGGAAGAGCTTGACCCGGCGGCCGAGCGTGTGCGCCGCAAAATGGTCCGCTTTATGGCTATCAACCTGGGCATTCTGTTCGCTGCGGTTATGGCTGTCGTGCTTGCTTTTGTCTACAAGACCCTTAGCAGCGCACCTGAAGAACCTGCGGCGACGATTGCGTTGCCCGGCGATGCGGTCGAGGGCCGGATTGATCTGCCGCAGGGAGCCCGCATCCTCTCTCAGTCGCTCGATGGTGTGCGGGTGTCGCTCCATCTCAGGTTGGCGGATGGTGCGGAGGAACTGCGTCTTTTCGATCTCACCAGCGGTCAGATGATCGCCCGGTTCGTTCTGGAGCCGT
Source organism: Nitratireductor sp. ATLC21 (assembly GCF_057196525.1). Classification (NCBI taxonomy): domain Bacteria; kingdom Pseudomonadati; phylum Pseudomonadota; class Alphaproteobacteria; order Hyphomicrobiales; family Phyllobacteriaceae; genus Nitratireductor; species Nitratireductor sp. ATLC21. The sequence goes on from NZ_JBXUOU010000003.1 coordinate 594,006, forward strand.
GACTTTGCCAGGCCGCCGGATCGCTCTGACGACACTTGTCGTGCGTGACTATGACGAGGCGATTGGCTGGTATCGCGACAAACTGGGCTTCCACCTTTTGGAGGACACTCCGCTTTCACCCGGAAAGCGCTGGGTGGTCATGGCGCCGGAAAATCGTGCGCCCGGTGCCTTGCTTCTGGCGCGCGCTGCGAGCGAGGAGCAGTCTGCTGCTGTCGGCAATCAGGCGGGTGGACGCGTATTTCTGTTTCTTCATACCGATAATTTCCAACGCGATTATACTGCCATGCGCGAAGCGGGCGTCATGTTTCATGAAGATCCTCGTGAGGAGCCCTATGGCACAGTGGCGGTCTTTTCGGATCTCTACGGCAATCTCTGGGATCTTTTGCAGCCGAAATCACAGGTAACGTAAAACCGCTGTTGCATTTGCCGGCGAAGGCGACTATATCGCCGCAATCGCTGCGCTCCCATCGTCTAGCGGTCTAGGACGCCGCCCTCTCACGGCGGAAACAGGGGTTCGAGTCCCCTTGGGAGTGCCATTCCTTCTTCTCATGTTTATTTTCCGGGATTGCTGTCATCTGTCCAGCGACGGGCAAGTTCCGTCTGGCAGGGTGGGCTGCGAACACATCTTATGCTTTGCAAATCGTTAAGCCTTGGGCACCAAACTGAGGCTGATGCGTTGGGAACACGAGAAGGTTCGATAGTGCCTTTCTGGGGAGCGTGCGGTTTTGGGAACCGGTGAGGGGTCAGATGTTGAGGAGCGATTTCGCGGTGAAGCGTTGGCCGCGTTGCTTCGATCTGCCTCCGGTTGGGTGTGGGAAACCGACGAAAACCATCGCCTGACCTGGATTTCGAAAGAATTTCAGACTGTTACAGGGCTCGATCCGAAGCGTTTCATCGGCAGGTCACGTATCACCCTTGCGCGCAATGCCTTCCATCCCGTTGGCGATGTGGAAGCGCATGAGAGGCTTCTTGCTCAACGCCAGCCATTCGGACAATTCGTTTACGACCTCGAAGGCGGTCCGCAGGACTGTCGCTGGATCTCCGTTTCAGGCTTCCCGATATTCGATGAGGAACACCAGTTCTGCGGCTATCGGGGTGTGGCGCAGAATGTCACTCCGATTATGGGTCTTCTGCGTGATGCTGATCGTTCGAATGACGAAACGGATCCGAAAGAGCGTTACCCGGGCAGTGGCGGCCACTTTGCCAGGTTGATGACCGCGCTGGATGTCACCCGAGATGCTTTGTGCTGCTACGATGCGGATGATCGGCTTGTGCTGAGCAACCAGGCAATGCATGTGATGTACGCCGGTCTCGAGGATTTCATTCGTCCTGGCACATCTTTCGAGGCACTCCTGCGTGCGGGGGTGGAACGCGGAATCCTCTCAACCGAGGGTGCCGACCCCGAAGTCTGGCTTCAGAAGGTCCTTGCGCTGCGAAGTTGTGAAGATGCATTTGAAAGCGTTATCCGCTTCACGGATGGCCGCTGGATCATGCATCGGGAGAAGCGGACCGCCGATGGCGGCACGATCGGCATATGTACCGATATAACCCGGCTCAGGCGTCATGAGGATGCGCTGGCGGCAGCGCTGGAGAAAGCGAAACTTGCCGAGGCAATTCTCGATGAACTGCCAAATCCTGTTTTTGCAAAAGATCAGGACCTCCGGTTCGTTCTGGTCAACAGGGCGTTCAAACGAACGCTTGGCGTGGAGGTTCCTGACATACTCGGACGGCGCGCGACAGATTTCACGTCGCCTGAACTCGCCGAAAGCTTCGAGAGAAGCGAACGTCATGTGCTCGAGACGCATGAGGATTTTGAAATTGAGGAGGATTTCGACCAGCCGGGCATCGGCAAGTATCGTATCGTGCGCAAGTGTCGTGTGGAGACGGAAAGCGGAACGCCCTACGTGGTGGGTGCCCTGTTCGATATCTCCGATATCCGCAAGCGCGAAAACGATGCCGAGGATGCCCGTCGGCAGCTTGCAGAAGTTCTGGAGACGCTGCCGGCCGGTGTCGTCATCTACGATCGTGACGATCGCTATGTTCTTGCCAACCGCAAGATGCAGGAAGCTCTGCCGGCCATGATTCCGGCCATGCGGCCGGGCAAGTCCTTGCGGCATGCGGTCGAGCTTGCCCACGACGCCGGATATTTCCGGCAAAGCGGTGATGCAGAGCTTGATGCATTATACGATACTGATCGAGAAGCGTGGATCGAAGGCTATCTCAAGTCCTATCAGGTGCGCCATCGCATCTTTGAGCGCAGTCACGCAAATGGTCGCTGGGTGAAAGCCATTGACACCCGGACAGAGGATGGGACCTTTGTCGGTGTGCGGGTGGATATAACCGAGCTGAAACAGCGGGAGGCCGAGTTGCAGGCGGCGCGGGAAGAGGCCGTCCTCGCCGACCGGGCAAAATCCGAGTTCCTTGCCAATATGAGCCATGAAATCCGAACGCCGATGAATGGCGTTCTGGGCATGACTGAGCTGTTGGCAAAAACAGATCTCACAGCCAAGCAGAAAACCTTCACGGATATCATCCTGAAGTCGGGAAACGCGCTCCTGACCATCATCAACGACATTCTCGATTTTTCGAAGATCGATGCCGGACACATCGTCCTCGAAGCGGAGCCGTTTTATCTTGGGGAAGCCGTCGGTGACGTGGCGACTCTCATGTCTTCCCGGGCGAAGGAAAAAGACATCGAGCTGATCGTCCGGGTGGATCCCGGGATCACGCGGGCCGTGGTGGGTGATGTCGGGCGCGTTCGCCAAATACTCACAAATCTCGTGGGCAATGCCGTCAAATTCACCGAAAAAGGTCATGTTCTGGTGAATGTGAGCGGCAGCGATACCCCGGAGGGTGAACTCGCACTGCAATTCAGTGTGACGGACACGGGTATCGGTATCCCGAAAAACAAGCTTCATTTGGTCTTCGACAAGTTCAGCCAGGTTGATGCGTCGTCGACCCGGCGTCATGAGGGGACCGGTCTCGGGCTCGCCATCACGTCGCGTCTCGTTGGCCTTATGGGTGGCCAGATCGGTGTCGAGAGCGTTGAGGGGCGGGGGTCGACCTTCTGGTTCACACTGACGCTGCCCAAGGCCGCTGGCGTCACGCAGCAGCCGCTGGCCCCACGCGAAGTGAAGAACGCCCGCGTGCTCGTCGTGGACGACAATTCGGTCAATCGGATGATTTTGCGCGAGCAGATGGAGTATTGGGGCTTTGATGCCTGCGTCGCCCGCAATGCCCTTGAAGGGCTGGAAGTGCTTCGTGCCGTGGCGCGAATGGGGTTGCGGGTCGACTGTATGGTCGTCGACTATCAGATGCCGGGCATGAACGGGCTGGAGATGGTGGAAGCGATCCGCGCCGAACCCGAGATCGCCGAGGTGCCGGTGGTTTTGCTCACCTCTGTCGATCAGTCTCTGTCTGGTTTCGGTGCGCGCGAGCTTTCAATCGCAGCGCATCTGATCAAGCCAGCGCGGTCCTCAGCGCTTCTCGAGGCGATGATCACGGCGATGCAGACCACGGTGGACGGCCCCACGACGGGCAGCCTCTCAGGAGGAGACACAGCGGCGACCGCGGTCGGGGATGCGGGAGAGCTCCCCGAAACGCTTCGGGAGGTGGAGAAGGTGTCACCGGATGATGATGGCACCTCCCCTGGCATCGATGTTTTGGTTGCAGAAGACAATGAGGTTAACCAGCTCGTCTTTCGGCAAATTCTCAGCGAAGCGGGATTGCAATTCGAAATCGTGGAAAACGGTCGACGTGCGCTCGAAGAATGTGCGCGCAAGAAACCCCGACTGATTTTAATGGACGTTTCCATGCCAGAGATGAACGGGCTGGAAGCGACAAGGGAGATTCGCCAACGTGAAACTGGCGCTCGCACACGTGTCCCTATCATTGGCGTGACCGCTCATGCATTGAAGGGCGATCGCGAATTGTGCCTGGAGGCGGGGATGGACGATTATCTTTCCAAACCGATCAGTCCCAGGGCGCTTTTGGAGAAAATCAACTCCTGGGTGAATTCCCTATCCGTAAAATCAATTCAGAAATGAGTAAGAATTTCTTGCAAGCTTTTGATAAATAATGATTTTTCAACCAAACATGCGCATTTCGTATTACTAGCGTGATCGCACCATTTAGGGAAAACGATGCTCTCATTAAAGTTGAGACAAATGGTCAATGCTTGGCCATGGTTTTTCCGGGCGGGTGGAGGTCCACAGGCCATGGGTGGTCCAAACGAGCCCCAACAGGATCTATCCGGGTTTTAAACCCAGCCCAGTGTGATTTGCCATTCAATATGGTCTTTCCCCCGCCCGGCTTTTTCTGATCTCAAGAGATGTGTCTTAGAGCTGAGCGGCGGCCCGGTGTCAGCGCTCCTGGTGTCGGGGGCTGGCGAATGGATATGCCCGCCCATCGTGCCCTTTTGCATCCCTGCCGATTTAAGAAGGCGACGCTGATTTCCGTTCGTAATCAGGCTGACACGGAACTGTCATGGAACTGTTACACAGAGTTGTTATTCCGCTCCCCGACGCCGGCAGGGCGTCTGACCGAATTCCGAACAGGGAGCTGTCTCCAATGAAAAAATTCCTTCTTACCGCTTCGGCGGCCACGATCGCCCTTGCCGGTGCGGTCGGTGCAGCTGCGGCCCGCGATCAGGTTCAGATCGCCGGCTCTTCGACCGTTCTCCCCTATGCGAAGATCGTTGCCGAAAACTTCGGCGAAACCTTCCCGAACTTCAAGACGCCGGTCGTCGAGTCGGGTGGTTCGTCCGCTGGCCTGAAAGAGTTCTGCAAGGGCGTCGGTGAAGCCACGATCGACATTGCCAATGCATCGCGCAAAATCCGCGAAAAGGAAGTTGCAGCCTGCGCCGAAGCAGGTGTAACCGAAATCCAGGAAATCCAGTTTGGCTATGACGGCATCGTCTTCGCCACGGATATCCAGGGTCCGGATTGGGCGCTCGAGCCTGTTGATGTCTACAAGGCACTGGCGGCGAAGGTCGCAGTCGACGGCAAGCTGGTCGACAATCCCTACAAGAAGTGGAACGAAGTGAACCCGGATCTGCCGGATTGGGACATCGCTGCTTACATCCCCGGTGAAAAGCATGGCACCCGCGAAGTCTTCGAGGAGAAGGTGCTTGCAGCCGGTTGTGAGGTTGCTGGTGGTCTCAAGGCTGCCGAAGAGGCTGGCCTCGACGAAGACGCTGCCGAAGCCGCATGCATCGCGGTTCGCAAGGATGGCGGCGCGGTCGACATCGACGGCGACTACACCGAGACGCTCGCCCGCATCGACGCCAACAAGACCGGCGTCGGCGTGTTCGGCCTCTCCTTCTACGAGAACAATGCCGACAAGCTGAAGGTCGCCACCATCAACGGCATCACGCCGTCGGTCGACACGATCTCCACCGGCGAATACCCCGTGTCGCGCCCGCTTCAGTTCTACGTGAAGAAGGCGCATATCGGGGTCGTTCCTGGCCTGAAGGAATATGTCGAGTTCTTCCTCGACGATCAGATGGTCGGCCCGGAAAGCCCGCTCGCCGATTACGGTCTGGTTCCGGCTCCGGATGCGGAGCGTGATGCTCAGCGCAAGGCTTTCGAGGCTGGCGAAACCATGTAATCCGGTTTCCGCATGACAACGCAGGCGGCTCAAGCCGCCTGCGTTCGATCGTTGCGGAGAGATTGTGAACTGGACGCCCGGCCAGGTGCCGGAGAGGGGGCTTCGTGGCCTGGGGACTTCTCCTTACCATCATCGTTTTCATTGGCGTTGTCGGATACGTTCTCGGCAGTGCACGTGCGAAGAAGCAAATTGTCTCGTCGGCCGAGAAGCCGCATTCGCGTGCACATTATCATGGCTGGTGGGTGTTCCTGCTTGCTGTTTTGCCGGCGGTGTTTTTCATGGCGGCCTGGTCTGCCGGTAGCTATGCCTATGTGGATCGCGCAATCAGCGAGCGGATGCCCGAGCAAACGGCGGACAGCGCGATCGCAAGCCGTTCTCTGGCTTTGGGGATGGTGCGCAATCTTGCAGCCGGCATGCGCAGGCTCGAAACCGATCCGGCCATTGCCGAAGTGCCGGAAAGTTTTGAGGAACTGCGTCCTGTCCTTGCAGAGCGCGGTGTTGCGCTGGCTTCGGATACGCAGGATTACATGATCCCCATTGCGGCCGAGCTTAACGCCATGCAGGACAATGCAGCGTGGATCGGCACGGTAATCGCGATCCTGCTGTCGCTGGGAGGCGCGGTACTCGGCCTACGAAGTGTTCGACCTCGGGGCCGGGCCAGGAACAATGTCGAGCGCATCATTACCTTGGGCCTCTTGGCCGCATCCACCATCGCCATCCTGACGACGGTGGGCATCGTCTTTTCCATGCTGTTCGAGACGATCCATTTCTTCCGCTCGGTGTCGCTGAGCAACTTCTTTTTCGGAACCGTCTGGGACCCGCGCTTCGCTGCGGCCGGTGCGGAGGCGCAGGAGGGGCAGTTCGGTCTCATCCCGCTGCTTGCCGGTACGATCTATATTGCTTTCGTGGCGATGCTGTTTGCCGTGCCAGTGGGGCTAATGGCGGCGATCTACATGGCCGAATATGCCTCCAAGCGTGTGCGCTCAGTGGTCAAGCCCCTGCTTGAGGTTCTGGCCGGAATTCCGACCATTGTCTACGGTTTCTTCGCCCTGGTTACGGTCGGTCCATTCCTGCGCGATATGAGCGCGGCGATCGCTGGCGGCCCCGGCTTTATTCAGGCGCAAAGCGTTCTGACAGCAGGTCTCGTTATGGGGATCATGTTGATCCCATTCGTCTCGTCGCTGTCGGATGACATTATCACAGCGGTGCCGCGTGCTATGCGTGATGGTTCGCTTGGTCTCGGCGCGACGCGCTCCGAAACGATCAAACGGGTTATCCTGCCAGCCGCGCTGCCGGGCATTGTCGGGGCATTGCTGCTGACGGCTTCCCGCGCCATCGGCGAAACCATGATCGTTGTGCTGGCCGCCGGTGTTGCGGCCAACCTCACGCTCAACCCATTTGAGGCGATGACGACCATCACCGTGAAGATCGTCAACCAGCTTACGGGTGACCTTGAATTCACCTCGCCTCAAACGCTGGTTGCCTTCGCGCTGGGCATGACCCTGTTTGTGCTCACACTCGGCATGAATGTTTTCGCGCTCTACATCGTGCGCAAATACCGGGAGCAATACGAATGACCGATGCTGTCTACAAAGGAGGGGATGCTCCCCGCGCATCTGTGCGCCGCGATATCGGTATCAAAAAGCGTTATGCGGCAGAACAGCGTTTCCGGATGTATGGAATCATTGCGATTGCCATCGGCATCTTCTTTCTGGCTGCGCTTTTATGGTCGGTGATCTCCAACGGCTACACCGCCTTTTGGCAGACATCCATCAATCTGGACGTCACCTTCGCCGAGAATATCATTGACCCGGATAATGAGCGTGCGACCGACCCCAACACGCTGCTCACCGCCAATTACCCGAAACTGGCCACCGATGCCCTGGCGGCAAAGCTTGGCGTCGATCCGGAGAACCGGCGATTGGTTCGCGAGGTGGGCGGCTTGATCTCAAATGGTGTACGCACGCAACTGCGTGACCTGGTGATAGCCGATCCTTCGATCATTGGAACGACACAGAATGTCTGGGTCCTGGCGAGCGGAGACGTTGATTCCGCTCTCAAGGGGCAGGTCAATCTCGAGGTGGAGGAAAGCCGCCGCAAGGTCTCCGACCAGCAGCTCGAATGGATGCGCGTCATGGAAGCAGACGGCGTTCTGGAACAGCGCTTCAATACAGGGCTTTTCACCCGCGGTGCCTCGAGCCGGCCTGAAACGGCAGGTATGGGGGTGGCCATCGTGGGCTCGCTCTACATGATGTTGATCGTGCTCCTTCTGGCGCTGCCGATCGGCGTTGCCGCCTCGATTTATCTTGAGGAGTTCGCGCCGCAGAACAAGCTGACCGATCTGATCGAGGTCAACATCAACAATCTGGCGGCCGTGCCGTCCATCGTCTTCGGTCTCCTCGGTCTCGCCGTGTTCATCAACTTCATGCATCTGCCGCGCTCTGCGTCTCTTGTGGGCGGTCTGGTGCTGACGCTGATGACATTGCCGACGATCATAATTGCGACGCGTGCAGCGCTGCGCGCCGTACCGCCCTCGATCCGCTCGGCAGCTCTCGGCCTTGGTGCCTCGCGCACACAGACGGTGTTTCACCATGTGCTGCCGCTGGCTGCGCCCGGCATTCTGACGGGCACGATCATCGGCCTGGCCCAGGCACTCGGCGAAACGGCCCCGCTGCTTCTGATCGGCATGGTGGCTTTCGTGGCCGACTACCCCACCACGCCGCTCGATCCTGCTACGGCGCTGCCGGTACAGATCTATATGTGGGCGAACGAAGCCGAACGCGCCTTTGTCGAGCGTACCTCGGGCGCTATCATCGTATTGCTGCTGTTCCTCGCCGTGATGAACATCACCGCCATAATTCTGCGGCGGCGCGTCGAGCGTCGCTGGTAACGGAGTGGAAGGACATGAATATGCTCACTGATGCTGCTGTCGAAGAAGCACTGGATGCGAGCCAGAAGCCAAAACCTCTCAAGATGCGCGGTGAGAATGTGCGTGTCTTCTACGGCGAGAAGCAAGCGCTTTTCGATGTGAATCTGGATGTTCTGGAAAACCAGGTGACGGCGCTTATCGGCCCTTCGGGCTGTGGAAAGTCCACGTTTCTGCGTTGTCTCAACCGCATGAATGACACGATCGATATCTGCCGGATCGAAGGCAAGATCACGCTTGATGATCAAGACATCTATGATCCTAAGATCGATGTGGTGGAGCTGCGTGCCCGTGTTGGCATGGTTTTCCAGAAGCCTAACCCATTTCCCAAGTCGATCTATGAGAACATCGCTTATGGGCCGCGCATCCATGGCCTGGCTTCCAAAAAGAATGAGTTCGATGAAATCGTCGAGTCCAGCCTGCAGAAGGCCGGCCTCTTCAACGAGGTGAAAGACCGTTTGCATGAGCCCGGCACAGGTCTCTCCGGCGGCCAGCAGCAGCGTTTATGCATTGCGCGCGCCATCGCGGTTTCGCCCGAGGTGATCCTCATGGATGAGCCGTGCTCGGCTCTTGATCCCATCGCCACCGCCAAGGTGGAGGAGCTGATCGACGAACTGCGCGAGAACTACACGATCGTCATCGTTACGCACTCCATGCAGCAGGCGGCGCGCGTTTCGCAGCGCACGGCCATGTTCCATCTGGGCAACCTTGTCGAGGAAGGTCCGACGGACAAGATGTTCACCAATCCGGATGACAAGCGGACCCAGGATTACATCACCGGTCGCTTCGGTTGACGCACAGATAAGGAACCAGATCATGGGCGAGCACACAGTCAGCTCCTTCGATGAGGAACTCGGTGAGATCGACCGCCTCATTCGCGATATGGGCGATCTCTCCGGTGCGATGACCCGCGCCTCCACCAATGCCCTTCTTCATTCCGATACCGCGCTGGCGCAGCGCGTTATCTCCGATGACACGATCATGGACGCCAAGCAGCGCGATCTCGACGAACGCGCCATCACACTGATCGCCAAGCGCCAGCCGATGGCACAGGATCTGCGCAGCGTTGTGGGTGCCATTCGCATGGCAGCCGACCTGGAGCGTATCGGTGATCTTGCGAAGAACATTGCCAAGCGCGTCAGCGCGGTGGGCCAGAGCGCTACACCGCGAACACTAGCGCATTCCATAGATGCCATGGCAGGCCTGGTGCTGCAGCAGGTTAATGCTGTGGTCGAGCATTACGTGAAGCGCGATGCCGATGCCTTGATCCAGTTACGCGACGACGACGAGAAAATCGACATTCAGTATACGTCGGTGTTCCGGGAATTGCTGACTTATATGATGGAAGATCCGCGCAACATCACCTCGTGCACGCATCTTCTCTTCTGCGCGAAAAATCTGGAACGCATTGGCGATCATGTGACGAATATCGCCGAGAATGCCTATTATGTGGTGACGGGGGAGCAGCTTCCGGTCCAGCGGCCGAAGCTTGATGAAACACAGATGACGGTCGATACGGATGCCTGAACGGCCGTAGCAATGCTTTAGGAGAATGCCTTCCATGATTGCCCCCAAGGTCATGGTCGTTGAAGACGACGAACCGCTCTGCGTCCTGTTGAAATACAATCTGGAGGCGGAAGGGTATCAGGTAGAGATGATCTCGCGCGGCGATGAAGCCGAGGTGCGGTTGCAGGAGAATGTCCCGGATCTGCTCGTTCTGGACTGGATGGTTCCGGCCGTATCAGGCATCGAACTGTGCCGCCGGCTGCGCATGCGTCCTGAAACCGAGCGTCTTCCCATTATCATGCTCACCGCGCGCGGTGAGGAAAGCGACCGCGTTCGCGGTCTTTCCACCGGTGCCGACGACTATCTGGTCAAGCCGTTTTCGACGCCGGAATTCGTCGCGCGTGTGCGGGCGCTCCTGCGCAGAGCCAAGCCTGAGGTTCTCTCAACGGTGCTGTCTGTGGGCGATATTGTGCTCGACCGCGAATCGCATCGCGTTTACCGGCGCAAGAATGAGATCCGTCTGGGGCCGACAGAGTTTCGCTTGCTGGAATTCATGATGCAGCATCCGGGGCGGGTCTTTTCGCGCAGCCAGCTGCTCGACAATGTATGGGGTGAGACGATTTACATCGACGAGCGCACCGTGGATGTCCATGTGGGCCGGTTGCGCAAGGCCGTGAACCAGGGGCGGCTTCCCGATGTGATCCGCACCATTCGCGGTGCAGGCTACGCCATTCGAGAAGCCTGAGACAAAAACCCCGGCACTTGGCCGGGGTTTTTGCTGAAGCTGTTGTCTGATTACTCGGTGAAAATGTTCTTCTGACGCGCATGCTCATTGTGAGCGACTGCGAAGCTGTTGACCGGTTCCAGAGAGGCCGTCAGCTTCCCGTCTTTGGTGATGTCCCACTCCAGCACAGCGTCATCGTAGACGAGTGCAGGATCCACAAAGACGCACGTTGCCATCACCCGTGGCGCCTCACCTTCAAGCTCGCGCAGGGAAATGGGCTTCTCGGCCTCGCACTCCTCAAAGGTTTCGTAAATCGGAGCGGGGGCGGGAAGTTCGCGGCATTCAGCCATGTTGCCGGAGCAGCCGACAACCAGAAGAAGCGCAGCGATATGTTCCATGGCGTTCTCCTTTCACTGTCTGCCCGACGCGGAAGCCATGGATGGTCCGCATCGTCGGATGCCGCATTCGTTTACGTCAGATGTACTCGTTTAACCGCGCCCTCTAATCAGTCCCATGACCAGAGAAATCACGAGAAGGGCGAGAAAGATGTAGAACAGGATCTGTGCGATCCCTGCGGAAGCGCCTGCAATACCGCCAAAACCAAGGGCGCCGGCGATAAGAGCGACGACGAGGAATATAAGTGCCCAGTAAAGCATTCTGTCTCTCCGTTTAGTTATGGCAGTTAAACGCTATCCACGGAGATTGGTTCCCGGAGAAAGAAAACCGGCAAACAAAAAGGCCGCCCGAAGGCGACCTTTTTCATCAGAAAGGTGTTGCGCTGCCTCAGGCCGCCGCGCGAGCCTGGTGATCGAAGAAAAGCGCCTGGCTGATCAGCGCTTTGACCATCTCCGGGCTGAAAGGCTTCGTCACAAGGAAAGTCGGCTCCGGGCGCTCGCCAGTCAGCAAACGCTCCGGGAAGGCTGTGATGAAGATCACAGGGACTGTCGCCCCTTCAAGAATCTCGTTCACCGCATCAAGGCCCGAGCTTCCATCTGCAAGCTGAATGTCTGCCAGCACCATTTTGGGCTGGGTTTTGGCAAACATCTCGACAGCCTGCTTGTGGGTGCGGGCGTTGCCGACGACGCGATGACCGAGGCTTTCGACCATCTCCTCGATATCCATGGCGATCAAGGGCTCATCCTCGATGATGAGGATGTCGGTGGCCACCTGACGGGAGATTTCCTCGCTGGCCTCGTGCAGCATCGCATTGATGCCATTCATGTCGGTTTCCAGAATTTCCGCCGCTTCCTCCGGACGGAAGTTTTCGACAGCCACCAGAAGGAACGCCTGGCGTGGGCGGGGTGCAAGTGACGACAAGTTTCTCGAAGCGCGTTCCTCCCAAGCGGATGTCGGGGCACTTTCGGGGATGCGCACATCGAGCGTTTCAAAGAGCGATGTGAAAAGCCTGAAGAGCGCGATTTTGTCCGTTGACGCTTCGGGGAAAATGCTTGTGTCGGCAATCAGCGCTTCAAGCGCCGCGGCCACCAGGGCGTCACCGCTCGTCTGGGAGCCGGAGACGGCTCTGGAAAAGCGCCGCAGATATGGAAGGTGCGGTGCGATACGCGCTGACAAGGTCATGGATTTCAGGTCTCCCTCGTAATGTGGCAATGGGAATAATGCATATTTATGAGGTCAAAACGCCTGTTGTGCGAAAATGTTCCATAAGCAGGGAACGATTTCTGCTCGGTGGCGTTCTGTTTCGTATGGAAGAGTGGTGGCGCGGGCGATATCGATGTGCCCGCTTCATTGGGAGACAAGATTATATGGACGAAGATAGGGCATGAATTACGGCAAACCCAATACCCATAGGGGCCAGGAGAAGCGCGGAAAGGACAGCGATCCTCTCGGTGCAAATTCCGAGATCGGGCGCAAGCTCAGGCAGTATTACGACGATTTGATAACGGAAGACATTCCGGACCGCTTCAGTGATCTTCTCAACCAACTGGAACAGAAGAGCACTGAGACCGCCGGGAACAAGGATTGATGTCGATGAGTGTATATCCTGGCTTTCGTGATGATCTTCTCGCCACCGTACCGAGTTTGCGTGCGTTTGCAGTCTCACTTTCAAAGAACGCTGACCGAGCCGATGACTTGGTACAGGAGGCGCTTGTCAAAGCGTGGGACAAGCAGGCGAGCTACCAGCCGGGCACCAACCTGAAGGCATGGCTCTTTACGATTCTGCGTAATGAGTTCTATTCCCAAATGCGAAAGCGCAAGCGGGAGGTGGAAGACAGTGACGGGGCCATCACCGGGCGTCTGTCCGTACATCCAGCTCAGGAAGGCTCTGTCGATCTCAAAGACTTTCGCCGGGCGCTGGAGCAACTGCCAGAAGATCAGCGTGAGGCGATCATCCTGATTGGTGCCTCGGGCTTTTCCTATGAAGAGGCAGCAGAAATCTGCGATTGTGCTGTCGGCACCATAAAGAGCCGGGTCAGCCGAGCGCGTACGCGTCTACAAGAGATTCTGGGCATCACCGGCGAGAACGACTTCGGTCCGGATGCAATTTCCGCCCAGATAACGAATTCTGTCTTCACCGCTTAATCCGAGCGGGAACCATTTTCATTCGAAGAGCCAATCGCCTGCGCCAAAGCTTGGATCAGGTCGCTGTCCTTGTACGGTTTTTCAATAATGGTAATGCCGTTAAAGGGCTCAAAGACCTGATGGTTGGCGGCGTAGCCCGTGGCAAAAATAAAGGGAATTCGCCGGCTTTGTAGAAGGTGGGCGAATTCGTTTGTCCAGTTGTCGGAAATTTTGATGTCGAGGATTGCGGTCGAAATTCGCCCGGTCTCGAGAACGTCGGGATTTAGCGCGTTGAATGAGGTTACGGTTACGACGTCCTCTGCGCCATGTTCCTTGCAGAGCTCTTCGATGCTCATGGCAATCAGGGCTTCATCTTCGACCAGAAGTACACGAGCCCCGTCGAGGGTTTTTTTCAAATGGGCATCCTTCCGAAACCAGAGAAATTTTCTCCTGAAATCTCATTAGTTGACTGACTTGTCATTAAAAAAAGACATGGTACCAAATAAGCCGAAGGGATCGGCGGACATGCTTCCGGATCCGCGGATCGAGGCAAGCTGTGACAAAAGAACAAGAACGCGCTCACGCCAGTCTACCGTGTGAAAAATGCCCCTTGAGGAAACGCGAGCTTTTTCGTGATTTTGATGCATGTGAGCTCGAGTTTATCGGTCGCTTCAAAAAAGGTGACCTGGCTGTCAAAAAGGGCGCGACTGTATTGGTCGAGGGCGCACATAACCCGCACCTTTACACCGTTCTTTCCGGATGGGGATTTCGATACAAACTGCTTGAAGATGGCCGCCGGCAAATCGTCAATTACGTAATGCCCGGCGATCTTGTGGGTTTGCAGGGCAGCCTGCTGGGCGAGATGAAGCACTCGGTCGAGGCGCTCTCAAACATGGTTTTGTGCGTGTTTGAAAAAGCCGAGCTTTTTTCCCTCTACCGGGAGTTTCCTGAGCTGGCCTACGATATCACCTGGATCGCCTCGCGTGAGGAATGCATGCTCGACGATAACCTTCTTACGGTTGGTCGTCGTACCGCGTTGGAAAAAGTAGCCTATCTTTTGATGTTCATCCTGGAACGAAGCCGGCAAAGCGGTCTGACCAGGAACGGCACGGTGTCGCTCACGCAGCAGCATGTGGCTGACACGCTCGGCCTCTCTCTTGTTCACACCAACAAAACCATTGCCCGTCTCGCCGAGCGGGGTCTTTTGAAGTGGGAGGATGGCGGCTGCCGGATACTCAATCCGGAGGCCTTGGCCGAACTGGCGGACTGGACGGCCGAGAAAGTGGCGAAGCGGCCTTTTCTATAGGCGGTTTTGGGTGGATGGACCGCTTTGACACGTGCGGTTTGGCAGGTGCAGGAGGCTCAATTCCCGGAATGATGTTGCCGGCTATCGCGTAAAGCGTCAGCAACGCGGGGATGGCGATGAAGCCGCCAATCGGGCCCCACATCCAAAGCCAGAACGCAATGGCAAGGAAAACAATGAACGGGTTAAGCGTCATCCGGCGGCCGATCACGGTGGGAGTGACGAACTGCGCCTCGATAGCATTGAGTCCCAAATAGGTAAGAGGCGGAAGAAAACTCGCTGTCAACGTGTCGAAAGTGCCAAGGCCGACAGCCAGCAGAACGCAGGCCATGACGGCGGGGCCGATGTAAATCACGAAATTGAGCAATGTCGCCATTGCTCCCCAGAGCGCGGGGGAGGGAACGCCAAGCAGCCACAATGCGATGCTGACAGCGATGCCCAGTCCAATATTGATGATCGTGATCGACAACAGGTAATCCGAGACCGCGTTTTCAACATCCCGGAAGATGTGCGCGACCCGCCAACGCAAACGACGATTGAAGCAGAGGCGCAATATCGCCGCTCGCGTCTCGTGCCGTGTGGCCACGAAGAAATAAAGGCTCGCAAAGAAAATGAGCAGTTGCGCCAGCAAAGACGGTGCAAGCACCGCCACACTTTCCACCGTGGTGTCTTCCTTTACGGCGACTGTCACGCTGGAGCCGCCGGTAGCGGAGCGGATCTGCTCTTGAAGATCCTTTATCGTGCCAAGAGGCTGTCTCAGGCTCGAGAGCTGCAACTGCAATTCGTTCCAGATCTGGGGTAGACGGTCGGCCCAGGCCGTCAGCGGAGCTGCGATCGCTGTCAGGAAACCGCCCACGAGGCCGATGAAGATCAGCACCACCGCTACAGCCGACACCGCTGGCCAAATGCCCATTCGCTCCAGGCGGGTGGCGATGGGCCCCAGCATCAAGCCAATGAAGATCGCGAGTGACATCGGCGCCAGCAGAAATCGCCCGAAGTGCAACGCCACGATCAGCGCCAGCAGACCCAGAAGCAGAACAGAGCCTTGCGCGCCATAGGTCAGCGCCATCTCGAGAGTCATGATGTGCGAGCGTTTGCGCGTGGTGTTGAGAGACTTGTGATCCATCCGGTTATCCGCCGACGTTTCCAGTGGAAAGCGTGCTGGCGGGCAAATGGTTCCTTGGAGAAGGGAACTTCGTGGGATGTTTCGCGTTGGGCTGTGAGCAAAGCTTGCAAGAAACATGGCCCCGAACATGGCCGAACCATGGGAGACTGTACATGGCAACGACCACCGCGAAATCCGCTCGGTCCCAGAAAGACGATGCCGTAACGACCGGCGATCTGGAAAAGGATATTCAGCAGTTGCGCACCGATATGGCGCAGCTGGTGAGCCATCTCAAAGACATGGGTGGTCAATCCGGCGAGGCGGCGCGAAAGGCCGCTGGAGAGCGCATTGAGCAGTTGCGCGGTCAGGGCGAAGCCGCCTTGAACAGCGTTCGGGACAGCACGCAGGAGCTGGAGCAGGAACTGGCCCGCACGGTGCGTGAGCGTCCGTTCACCTCGCTTGCGCTGGCCGTCGGAGCCGGGTTTCTCATCGCCCTTGCCACCCGCCGCTAGGCCTTCGCCATGATGGCAAGGCTGTTGGCTTCACTCGCCGCCGGAGAGTTTTCGGGCGTGTTCAAGCGCATGAAAGTCGCAACCGGCTTTTATGCGCTGGCTGCACTGCTTGGCCTTTTCGGCCTCGGCTTTCTGGTGCTGGCCGGGTTCATTGCGGCATCACGGCAATGGGGCGTGATCGAGGCCTCGCTTGGCTTCGGTATTGCTTTCATGGTCATGGCGATCATCGTCCTCGTCGGCCTCAAGGTGTGGAGCCGGATTCAGGCTCGCCGCGCGCGCCGTCGCCGCGTCGCTGATGCAGGCGTGCTTGCCGGCACTGCGGCTCTGACCCTTTTGCCGTCGGTTCTCGCGCGGACGGGACGTCTTGGCGCGGTGGCGCTGCCCGTTCTGGCTGTTCTTGGATATGCGATTTACCGGGAGAATAGCGGTCAGGATCCGGACGACCGTTAACGCAAGGATTTCAGCGCAGCTCCTGCATTTTCATGGAACTCTCCTCTGACCTTGGCATTGATTGAGGCACAGAAACAGGAGCATTGACCATGCCCGAAACCAATCGAAAGACAACGCCGCAGGACGCTCGTCAAGGGCGTCGAGGCTTTCCAGTGCTGATGGTGCTGGTGTGCGGTCTCCTGCTGGCTGCCCTGGTCTGGTGGGGCGTCGAAGTCTACGGCCTGATGCTGGATGAACAGCAGGCTATAGAGCTGCCGGCCGCACAGGATGAACCGACGAGCTGATCTGCCTGATTACCTCGTCAAAACCCTTCAACCAAAGGAGTACCCCATGAGCGATGCTGCTGAAGTTCTCAAACCCAAAACCCATGCCGAGAAGATGGATATCGGCCTGACCGCAGCAGACAGAAAGGAAATTTCTGCCGGGCTTTCGGAGATCCTTGTTGATACCTATAGGCTCCTGATCAAGACACATATCTACCACTGGAACGTGGTGGGGCCGCTTTTCCATTCGATCCATGTGCTGACCGAAGAGCAGTACAACACGCTGTTCGAGGCGACCGACATCATTGCCGAGCGGGTGCGCGCCTTGGGCCATCACGCTCCCATCCTGAGTGGCAAGGGTGTCGACACATCCATTGAGCTTCGCGCCTCCGGTCGCTCGGCGCTGGAAATGGTTCAGGATCTGGTTGAAGACCATGAAGAGGCTGTGCGCAAGATGCGCGAGATCGGTACCAAGGCCGACGAGAAGGGTGACCTTGTCACCGCGGACATGCTGACCGATCGGCTGACCTTCCACGAAAAGGCGCTGTGGATGCTGCGTGCTCTTATCGCGGACTGATAATTTAACCTCCTCCCAAGACTACCCGGCCGGTTCGTTCCGGCCGGTTTTTTGTCAGGAGAGGCTGCTCTCCTGTTTCGGCGCCAGAACGCGCAGCGCCTTCGGATGAAGGACGATCCGTGTTTCTCTCGGCAATGGCCGCAATTCGCCGTCGATGGCGCATTTGAAGCGCTGGGTCCCGGAGCGAACGCGCACCGTCACCTCGCTTGCCTGATGGATCTCCACCTGCTCGTTTTTCCGCCAGCGGCCGATACCCATATTCAGAAAAAAGAGAAGCATCTCGGCGCGGGTCCGCGCGTGGGTTATGTATATGCCCAGTTGGCCGCCGTCAGGGCGGTCGGTGAACGGCAGCCGCTGACCTTCTCCGTAGAGATTGTTGGTTACCGCCAGGTTCGAGGTCGTGGCGAGCATCTTCGTCTCGGGCAGTTCCAACTCGAGCTCCAGCTTCGGGGGGCGAACCATGGTTGCGATTGCCGCGCGCACTGAGGCGAAAATCTTGCCCACTCGGGATCGGAACTCCATGCGTTCGCGCAGGCGGATAAGTTGCGGATGCATACCGATCGACAACTGGTGCACATAAAAAGTGCCATCCGCTTCCGCTATGTCGACACGCCTGATCGAGCCCTGGGCGAGAGCCTGCATGGCCGCCTGCAGGTCTTGCGGAATGCCAAGACTGCGGGCAAAAAGGTTCATCGTGCCGGCGGGGAGGATGGCAAGCGCCTTTTCGGAATGGGCGAGCAGGCCGGCAGCAAGCGAGATCGTGCCATCACCGCCGCCTGCAAGAAGAACATCCGCGTTCTCATCACTGGCCGCCTCTTCCATCATCGACACGATATTCTTGCCGGAGCAAAGCCTGACCTCGATGGAATGGCCGGCTGTTTCGAAAATATCTCTTATCTCTTCCGCAAGCGCGTCCGTGTCGAGAGTTCGGAGTGTTCCTCCGTTGCGGTTGAGAACGGCCAGAACATGCATCGGGGTTTTCCTAAAGGTTTCTCTGCGGTCCGACTTTAAGGGGAGGCGGAAAGAATGGTTCCCGAAAGAAGACTGTCAGAGTGAGAAGAAAATCGCGGAACAAGAATCGGGGCGGCGCGTTCTAAGGGTGCAAACGGCCACACACCAATCCTCCCTGGCAGGTTCGGTTCGGTGCGTGGCCTGTACAGAAACACTGCACACGGAGAGCTTATCATGTTCCGCAACCTTTTGGCGACCACCGCAATTGCAACTCTTGTGGCGACCGGTGCGGTCGCGCAGACGTCGACCACGACGGGAACTGGCGCACCGGCAGCTGCACCCACCGAGCAGCCCACCGAAATGGTGGTGCGCGCTGACGGCCATCTGGCTACCGATCTCATCGGCAAGACCGTTTACAATGGCACCGGCGAAGAGGCCGAGAACATTGGCGAGGTCAATGATCTTGTTCTGGACGAAGAAGGCGAAGTCAGCGCCATTGTCGTCGGCGTGGGCGGCTTCCTCGGCATTGGTCAGAAGGAAGTTGCACTCGAGTATGATCTGGTCGAGTGGGCTGAGCAGGATGGCGAGCGCTGGCTCGTGGTAGAGACGACAGCCGAGGCGCTGGAGGCTCAGGAAGAGTTCGATCGCTCTGCTTATCGTCCGATGCCGGCTGATGCCGATGTGTCGGAGGCAAAGCCTGCGTCCAAGGATGATCTTGCCAAAGCTCCGGCCAAGGCCGACGACAATGCGGAAGAGACCGCTATGGCACCGGCCACCGATGCGGCAAGTGGCGATGAAGCTGTGAAGACCGATGATATGGCTGCAACGCCTGCTCCAGAGGCTGACGATGCTTCCAAGCCCGTCGATCAGGCCGCCGACACGCAGGATCAGGCGACCGACGATACGATGACCGCTGCAATCGACCGTTCCAGCCTTCAGGAAATGCCGGCGAATGAAATTCGCACCGAGGAACTCACGGGCACCACGGTTTACGGCGCCAATGAGGAGAACATCGGTGAAATCGGCGATGTCATCATCTCGCAGGACGGCAAGGTTGATGCCATCATCGTCGACGTCGGCGGCTTCCTCGGCATTGGTGAAAAAGAGGTCGCCATTGGCATGGACAATCTCGCTTTCATGAGCGACGGCAATGGTTCGCTCTACCTCTACACCGAGTTCACCGAGGAAGAGCTGGAACAGCAGCCGGCTTATGACGAGGCGAGCTATGGTGAGCGTCGCGACGAAATGCGGATGCAGGTTCAGTAATCTGCGCTTATCGCATTAGAACGAAGAGCCCCGTGCCAAGCGCGGGGCTCTTTGTTCATGGAGCGTTGACAATCCGTTTGATCGTTACAGCTTTCATCGACGCGTATTTGTCGCCATCTTGGCGTGAGAGGTCGTCGCAAACATGCGGTGGCCAAGTGTGAAAGGAATTGCCATGCTGACCCAGATAGAAGGCATTCACCACATCACTTCCATGGCCCGCGATGCGCTGGCGACGGACCGGTTCCTCACCGATACGCTCGGCCTGCGCCGTGTGAAGAAAACCGTCAATTTCGATGCACCAGATATCTATCATCTCTACTACGCCAATGGCTCCGGGCAGCCGGGGACAGTGATGACCTACTTTCCGTTTCCCAACATCGTTGCCGGGAAACGAGGAGCAGGGGAGGTGGGAACCACCGTTTATTCCGTTCCGAAAGGCAGTCTCGACTACTGGGCGAAACACCTGGAAGCGCAGGGCGTGACCGGGCTTTCGCGCGAGAGCCGTTTCGGCGAAGATCGCCTGCTTTTTGCGGGCGTAAACGGTGATGGCTTTGCCCTGAACGAGATGGAAGGCGATGCGCGTGAACCGTGGAATGGTGCGAAGGTCGACGATGATGCGGCAATTCGCGGCTTTCACTCCGCGTCGCTGGTCCTGCGCGACCGTGGGGGCACGGAAGCGCTTCTTTCGTTCATGGGTTACACACCGCTCGGCGAAGAGAATGGTGTGCTGCGCATGGTTAGGAAGGATGGCAACGGTGCCAACGTGATCGACCTCGAAACCCGGTCCGATGCACCCGTGGCGCGGCAGGGTGCGGGCTCGGTTCATCACATCGCCTTTGCCGTGGCCAATGATGAAGCGCAAATTGCCGTGCGCGAGGAACTGGTGTCACAGGGCTTTCAGATCACGCCGGTCATCGACCGGGATTACTTTCATTCGATCTATTTCCGCGCGCCAGGCGGCGTGTTGTTCGAGATCGCCACCAACGAGCCGGGCTTTGCCAGTGACGAAGACATGGCGCATTTGGGCGAGGCTTTGAAACTGCCCAAACAGCACGCGCATCTGCGTGAGCGGCTCGAAGCGTCACTTCCCAGGATCGGGAACTGAGCCATGACGACCGACCACTACGTCCATCACCTGGCCTCCGCGGGGCCGGGAAAACCGCTCCTGTTCCTCTTCCATGGAACAGGCGGCGACGAGCGTCAGCTCCTGCAGCTGGGTGCGGAGCTGGCGCCCGGAGCCGGCATTGTCGCCCCGCGTGGCGATGTGAGCGAACAGGGTGCGGCGCGCTTCTTCCGGCGCACTGGCGAGGGCGTCTACGACATGGACGATCTGGCGCGGGCGACCGACAGGATGCGTGAATTCATCGCCGCCCATGTGCAGCGGGAAAAGCCCAGCGCGGTGCTCGGTCTGGGCTACTCCAACGGAGCGAACATTCTCGCTTCCGTGACCTTTGCCGCGCCGCAGCTTTTCGATGCTGCCGTGCTGATGCACCCGCTGATCCCGTTTGCGCCGGTCTGGGGCGAGGGTGCAGTGCGGACGCGGTTTCTCGTTACGGCGGGGCGGAAGGATCCAATTTGCCCGGAACGGCTCACCACACGGCTTACGGATTATCTCGAGGATGCCGGTGCAGAGACCGAGATCGAATGGCATGAGGGCGGGCATGAAATACGCCCGAACGAAACCGTGGCGGCGGGGCGTTTTCTGCTGCCGTTTCTTGAGGGAGAGTGAAAATGAGCGTAAGCGAATCCATCGTTGTCGAAGACAATGACACCAAGGGGCGGTATCTTTATCGCGCCGAAGGCCACGAGGCCGAGATGACCTACTCCAAGATCGGAACGAGCCAGATTATCATCGATCACACCGATGTGCCGGACGCCTTTCGCGGGCAGGGAGTCGGCTTGGCGCTTGTCACGCGCGCCGTGGAAGACGCACGCGCCAATGGCATCAAGATCAGGCCGCTGTGCCCGTTTGCCAACGCTCAGTTTCGGCGCCATCCGGAATGGGCCGACGTTCTGGCGCGCTAGAGCAATTCCAGGAAAAGTGGGAACCGGTTTCCGTCCGGAATTGCGAAAAGCAATAAGTTAGAGCGCTTTCGCGATTCAACGAAAAGCGGAAGTGCTCTAGGGTCACGCTGAAGGAAACGGCGTTCAGGCCGCTTCCTTCAACGTTTCCTCCCCCTCCTCGATGAAGGCCCGGTGCAGTGCCTTGACGGCTTTTTCCAGGTCTTCACTGCGGACAAGAAACTGCACATCGACACCGCGTCCGGTCTCCTGCGAGGCAAGCGGCTCCACGCCGGAAGCGTCGAGCGCTTTCAGCCCTTCCAGCATGACGCCGAGCCCGGTGAGATCGCGCCCGATCACAGACACCATGCCTGCGCGACGCGCCGTGATGCGCGCGGCGGGGTAACGTTCTGCGAGATCGCGTTCCACGCGGCGCACGGATTTGAGCGTCGCCTCCAGATGGTGGACGATGGAATTCGCGTTCGAGCTTTTCGAGACGATGCGCACGCGGTGGCGGGTCAGCGATTCCAGGATCGCGGCGTCATAGCCTTTCACGCCAACCATGTCCTGCTCGAAGAGTTCGAGCGAGGTGACCGGCAGGCCGGTGACCATTTCCACGCCTGCCCCATCGGCCGGCTCTGCGTCGATCAGCGTGCCGGGATCTTCCGGCTCGAAAGCATTGGCAACACGCAGCGGCACACCTGCCTGACGCAGTTTCTTTGCCGCCTTCGGGTGGATCGCCTCCATGCCCATATTGGAGAGTTGGTCGGCGACATCGTAATTGGTGCGGCCGATCTTGCGCACATTCTCCGGTCCCACAAGGCGCGGATCGGCGCTCGAAAGGTGGAATTCCTTGTGAATGATCGCTTCGCGCGCGCCGGTCAGTGCCGCGATGGTGGCGAAGGTCACTTCGGAATAGCCGCGGTCGAATTCGCGCATCAGCCCTTCGCGGCATTGCGAGTAGCCGGTGACGATGGGCAGCTCGCGTGAGAGGTTGATCTCGGCAAACGCCTGCTCGATGCGTTCGTTGAGGCTCGGCTGCGTTTCATCGCGCCAGCCGGTTAGGTCGATAAAGCGTGCATTCACGCCCGAGCGACGCAGAAGCAGGGCCAGATTGTTGGCCGAATGCGCTTCACCCAGCGCCGAGAGAAGCTCGCGGATCGTCTGCATGTGCTCGCCGAGCTGGAAATGCCCGTAGGAGCAAAGACGCTGCAGGTCGATCAGGCAGCCGCGCGCACCCTCGATGCGCTCGCGCACAAAGTCGTCGGCGGCGTGCCGGTCGGCGGCCTCGTCAAACATCTCTTCATTGATCGCGTGCATGGCGCGGCTCACAGCGCTCAGCGCCTCCATCCACCCATGTTCGTTGTCGGCATGGGCGAACAATGCATAGACACCGGGTTCGCCTGACTTCTTGTGTTCCAGCAGCTTGTCCGTGATACCGCCGAACGCGGAAACGACGAAGACGCGGTTGTAGAGTGCATCGCCCTTGCGTTTGCCGATCAGGATCGTGTCGAGCAGCTCGCGCGCGCGGCTCATCGATGTGCCGCCGATCTTCTCGACGGTGTGGATGCCTCGTTGTTGCTGGTTGGTGCGGCCCTTTTCGGCCGCACCGCTTTCTAGTCGGTCAGTCATAATGTCCAGTTCGGTTGTGGCTTATGCCAGTTTCCCGGTCTTGATTTCGACGGGGGTGGGTTCGCCGCGCTCGGCGAGAAAATCGGGGCGAGCCTTTTTCGCGCCATAGGGTTCATCAAGCCGGTTCGATACGGCGTTGAACACGAAGAAGGCGTTGGAGCGCGGAAACGGCGTGATATTGCCGTTGGAGCCGTGCATCGTGTTGCAGTCGAACAGCACCAGCGTGCCGGCCTTGCCGGTGGCGGCGGTGATGCCGTGCTCGCTCGCGAGCTTGGTCAGCGCCTCGTGGGAGGGAACACCCACTTCCTGTTTTTTGAGCGAGGATTTGTGGTTGTCGTCGGGCGTTTCGCCGGCACAGGCGATGAACTGTTTGTGCGAACCCGGCATCAGCATGAGCGGGCCGTTCATTGCGTCATTATCGGTCAGAAGCAGCGAGGCGGAGACAGCGCGCATGCGCGGCATGCCATCCTCGGCGTGCCAGGTTTCGAAATCCGAGTGCCAGTAGAATTCCTTGCCGGTGAAACCGGGCTTGTAGTTCAGCCGCGACTGGTGGATGTAGACCTCGTCGCCGAGAAGGAAACGGGCGATGCCTGCAACGCGGCGGTCGCTGGCCAGACGATTGAAGAGGGAGCTCTGCTCGGGCAGCTTGAAGATGGTGCGAACCTCGTCCGAGCCGGGCTCGGTGATCACGCTGCCATCCATCAGATCGCGCTCGCCATTGCGCATGGCGGCGGATTCCGCCTTCAGCGCCTCGACCTCTTCGGCCGTGAAAATGTCTTTGAGGATCAGGAAGCCGTCACGGTCAAACTGGTCGGCCTGCTGTGCTGTCAGGGGCGCATCGGGGCGCCACTGGCTCCAAACGGTTCGATCCTGGCGGGGCAGCCAACGTTCTTCGGGCAGCCTGCTGGGATAGGGATCCTGACTTCTTCGGTCACGTTCCTTCGACATCGCTGTCATGGTCGTTCTCCTTTTCTTTCAGGGTTTTCGCCGTCGGATGCATGAACCTGGCACCCCGATGTTGAAGGGTGCCAGGCTTCGGGAAGGTTATGCATCCTCCAGCGCATAAGAGCCGTCGGCCTGGTGCACTTCCTTGCCAGAAACCGGCGGGTTGAAGGTGCAGGCCATGATCATCGGCTTTTCTGCGTCGGCGCGCAGAATGTGCTTGTCGTGCTTGTCGAGCGCATACATGACGCCCGGCTTGATCTTGTGGACCTCGCCGGTGGCGCAGTCCTCGATGGAGCCCGTGCCGTCGACGCAATAGACGCATTCAAGATGGTTCTTGTAATGCATGTGCAGTTCGGCGCCGGCGTGGATGGTCGTGATGTGGAAGGAAAAGCCCATCTCATCCGACTTCAGGAGAAGACGCACACTGTCCCACCCTTCCGAATGGACGTGACGTTCGGTGTTCTTCGCTTCGTTCAGGTCGCGCACGATCATGTTCGTTACTCCGCTGCGATTTTTGTGTTCTGGGTTGTTTCGGCAACGGCAGACTGAAGGATGTCCAGTCCGCGCGCAAAGGTGTCCTGCTCGATGTTGAGCGGGCAGAGGATTTTCACCACCTCGTCATGCGCGCCGGAGGTCTCAATGATCAGCCCGTCGCGGAAGCAGCGCTTGCAGATGTCGCCTGCCAGCTCGCCTGAGCCCACATCCACGCCCATCATCATGCCGCGGCCCTTCACGCGGGCGTCGGGCAGAAGCGCGGCGATCTCGTTGAGGCGCTTTTCCAAATAGGCACTGCGCTCGGCGATCGTGGCGCGGAACGTGTCATCCGCCCAGAATTTCTCAAGCGCCACCCGCGCGGTGACGAAGGCATGGTTGTTGCCGCGGAAGGTGCCGTTGTGCTCGGCGGGGCCGAACACGTCGTATTTCGGCTTCACCAGAACCGTTGCGAACGGAAGGCCGTAGCCCGACAGCGATTTCGCCATGGTGATGATATCCGGCGAGATACCCATCTCCTCGAAGGAGAAGAAATTGCCGGTGCGGCCGCAGCCGGCCTGAATGTCATCAATGATGAGCAGCGCGCCATGGGCGCGGGCAATCTCGCTCACCCGGCGCACCCATTCGCGCGACGCGGCATTAAGCCCGCCTTCGCCCTGCACGGTTTCGAGCAGGATTGCAGCCGGCTTTTCAACGCCGCTGGAGGGCTCCGAAAGCATGCGGTTCAGAAGATCGGCCGTGTCGATGTCGCCGCCCATCGCACCGTCATAGGGGATGCGCGTTACATGGTTGAGCGGCACGCCGGCGCCGCCGCGATGGTAGCCATTGCCGGTGGCCGCCAGCGCGCCGAGCGTGACGCCGTGGAAGCCGTTGGTGAAGGACACCACATTCTGGCGTCCCGTCACCTTGCGCGCGATCTTGAGTGCCGCCTCGATGGCGTTGGCGCCCGTCGGGCCGGTGAACAGGACACGGTGATCCATGTCGCGCGGGCGCAGAATCAGGCGCTCGAAGGCTTTCAGGAATTCGGCCTTCGCGTCGGTGTGCATGTCGAGCCCGTGCGTGACGCCATCGCGCTCGATATGCTCGATCAGCGCGGCCTTCATGTCCGGGTCGTTGTGACCATAGTTCAGGCTCGAGCAGCCGGCCAGAAAGTCGATGTAATCGCGACCTTCAGCATCTGTCAGGGTCGAGCCGCTGGCCTTTGTGAACACGGTCGAGAAGCTGCGGCAATAGCTGCGCGCTTCCGATTCGCGTCGCGTGAAAATCTGTTTGTCGTCCGTCGTAACGGTCGTCATCTTTTTTCCTTCGGATTGTTCGGTCGTGCGAATTGGGACGCCGCCATCAGGCGGCATCGTCGCTCCGGGCCTCGTCTGCTTTGCGCAGGGACATCCAGTTTCCGCTGACATCGTCGGATGCACCTTCGGCGAACTGGATTGTCACCATATGTTCGGTGGCGTGCTTGCCATCGAAATGCGCATCCTTGCGGAAGTAAGGCTCGTGGCTCAGTTCACCACCGCGCTTGCGGGCGAGCGAGGAAAACAGACCCCAGCTTGCCTTGTTGTCGGAGGTGATGGTGGTCTTGAGCGCCTGCACGTTTTCGCAGGCTTCCCGGTCGAGCAGTGCGGCAAGCAGCTTCTTGCCGACGCCCATGCCCTGGACACTCTTATCCACGGCAACCTGCCAGACGAACAATGTGTCGTCTTCATCGGGCAGAAGATAGGCCGAAACCCAGCCCACCAGCGCTCCATCGCTGGTTCTTTCGGCGGCGATGCATGTGTCGCCGAAATGGTCGCACTGCAACAGATTGCAGTAGAGCGAATTCTCGTCGAGCGGCTCGCAGGACTGGATGAGCCGCCACACATCCGCGCCATCTTCCTTGCGCGGGGGGCGATAGACAATCTCGGGCGATCGCTTGCGTACAAGCTTGATATCAGTGGTGGCCATTGGTCTCCTCATAGCGCGCCGAATATTATGACTATCGAAGGATATTTCAACCGCTGGAAGCCGATTTGGTTCCACACCAAGCGCAAGCCCATGAAATGAATGGGTTTCCGAGGAAAATTTTATTCGCTAATCAAAATATATTTTCTCTGCTATCCATAGATATGCGGAGAGCGGCGGCCGAATATTGCCCTTTTCGGCCAACGAGTTTGGGGATGGCGGCATGGAAGATCGTACCGAAACGAGCCTGATCGCGTTGCGGCGTATTTTGCGTGCAACGGAGCTGAACGCGCGCACGCTTGCCCGGGCGACCGGGCTGACGACACCACAGCTCATCGTGCTTGAAATCGTCGCTGCAGCGGGCCGGGCGACGCCCAAGGATATCTCCGGCAAGGCCGGTGTCGGGCAGGCGACCGCAACGTCGCTGGTCGACAAGCTGGAGGCGCGTGGCCTCGTCACCCGCACGCGCAGCGAGCGCGACAAGCGCGTGGTGTGGGTGGCGCCGACAGAAGAGGGGCGGGCTCTTCTGAAAGCCGCGCCCGATCCGTTGCAGAAGACCTTTTCAGAGCAGTTTCAGGCTCTGCCGGACTGGGAACAGGGCATGATTGTTGCAGCCCTTGAGCGTGTTGGCGCGATGCTCAATGCCGGCGCGCTCGATGCCGCGCCGCTGCTGGATGTCGGCGCGGTCGATCGCAAGTAAATGCGCTTTTAGAGCCTGCTTATGAAAGCCCGGACCTCGCCATTCAGGCGATCCCGCTCCCCTTCGGCCTTCGCTCGTTCCTGATTGAGCGCGGCAATCCGGTTTTCCTGTTCTTCGAGCATGCGCATGTAGCGCTCTGCCAGAGCGCTCTCGCGGGGAACGGAGCTCAGATTGTCGCGAATGCGGGCCTGGTCGCCGGCGGTTCTTTCCAGCGCCTGCTGGACATTCGCCGCGGTGCGCTCTGCCGAGGCGGCATCGCGCTTGAGAACGGCAAGGTCCTTCAGTTTTTTTCCGGTGTCGCTGTCAGTGGCTGAGCCGGCCCACACATAAAGCGCATCTGCGCTTGCGTCGCTAAGAGCGAAGCTTTCCATGCGGCTGCGTTCCATCACGGTCCTTACGGTGGATGATCCGCCAGCTTCCATGGCGGCGCGAAGGCGATAGTGGGTGGGGGTTGCACTATCGAGCGCGGCCGCTTCCATCTGCCATCCATCGCGCCGCGGGTGTTCGATCAGCACTGTACGCTTCGCGTCTGAAGCCCCCTTGATCCTGTAGGTGGTGGTGATCCGTGAAACCGTCGTTGCGCGCAGAACGCCATCGCTGATCGCTACCTTGCCGACAATTTCCTGAGGTGTCGTTTCCGTCGTGATCTCGACCTTGCGGTCGCTGGCGAAGCTTGCCATCCGGCTCTCTCCGGCCGGAATGCCCAGAAGCTGCGCATCGCCCACATACCCACTCGCGCGGTCGTAGACTGTCACGATGCCCGGCGGCAGGCTGGCTTCGGTGCCGTTCTTGAGGAAAACCGCGGCGACGGGATGAATGCCGCCGCTCTCCGGTTGGAAGACCGAAACCCGCTCAGCTTCAATCTCGGCGTCCACGAAAGGCAGGGAAAGGCTTTGCCCTGCGGCAAGGTGGACGGGATTCGGCAAATGGTAGGTGGCGCTTGTGCGACCCTCTTGCGCCTCAATCGGGTTGGTGGGGGGCGAGGGCTCCTGCATCACCATATCGGCCATCGGCGCGGGAGCCGCTGCGCCGTTGAAAGCACGCATATGGCGGGGGGCGGACTCCATCCGAGCCATCTCCATGCCAGCTGCATCGTCCGGTCGTGGCGGCGCGGCGTTGCCGACGGCAACGGGGATGTCCGGGCGTTCGCTCCAATAGCGCTGATGCAGTTTCTGGGCGAGTGTTACCGGGGCGCCGGATGACAGTGTCAGACCGACGCCTTTCCAGTCTTCTCCGGTTGCGTTTTCAATCACCGCCCATGCCTGGAGGCGCGCTGTGTCTTCTCCGTTCGAAATGAGCCGATAGGCTGCTTTCCAAACCGGAGCGGGTACCACATAGGAAATTGCTATATCGCGCTCACCTGTTCCCGAGAGTGTGATCGCGACAGAGCGGATAGCATCCGTTCGCCCACGTCCACTTACCTTCGCTGCTTCGCGCAACCGTTCCTTCAGGGCCTCGTCGAGTATGTCCAGCTTGGTATCCGTACCGAGCTTCAAAAGCTCCAGCGTTCCGTCCGCGGTCATCACGGAGAGCACCCGTTCCACGCGCGGCGTTGTATCACTGTCTGTTTGCTCCGTGCTGACGCCGAGGATCATGCCTTCGACGGTGCGCCCGCCGGACGTGGCGCGCACGGAGATGCCCTGAAGCGCAGCAGCCAGCGCCGGCACGGAACCCAGATCACCGGGGCCGAGAGGAAGGCGGCGAAAGGTCTCTTCGACCGGGGAAAGTCCATCCAGTGTGACGGCATCGATGGTGCCTGCGGGATCTCTCACCACCAGGCTCTTTAAAAAGTCGTCCACCTGATCGAGAGGGATGTCGATGCGCAATGTGCCTTCGCCCTCGATACGGGCGGAACGCCTTATCTCGGCCAAACCGCCAGAAGAAAGCGTGATCGCCCTGATCCGACCGCTGTCCACGATGTCGGCAAAGGCTGATGGAGTAGCCTGCGCAAAGGCAAAGCAGGCGCCGAACAGGGCGGCGCGAGCAAACGTTTGGTTCACATTCCGGGATGGTTTCGCTGACACATCGTCTCTCCACGCTGCCTGGGGAACTCCAGGGTAAAAGCTCGACCCCTATCCCGTTACCAGTGCATCTGGATCGGATCGTGGCGTGATTTGGAAAAGTGCTTGTCGCCGATCGTCTGAGCGGCGGTTCTCGGAAAAGCTCGTCCGCCTTGATTGGACCCTCGAAAAAATGGCGATCCCGACAGGATTCGAACCTGTGACCCTCAGATTAGGAATCTGATGCTCTATCCTGCTGAGCTACGGGACCGCTGAGCCCTCTCATAACGCGATGAGGCCGGTTCGCCAAGATGAAATGGGCCTTGTGCCGAGAGCGTCACGGCATCAGCCCGGCAGGGCTGTTTCTGCCAGCCGCACCCAATAGCTCACCCCATGCGGGATGGCATCATCGTTGAAATCATATTCCGTGTTGTGGAGTGCAGCGCTGTCGCCATTGCCGATGAAGATCAGAGCTCCGGGGCGGGCTTCAAGCATGTAGGAAAAATCCTCACCGCCCATTGTCGGGGTGATGTCGTTGTCCACATTCGCCGCGCCGGCAATCTCACCAGCCACGGCGCTCGCAAAGGCCGTTTCCTCGGCGTGGTTGAACGTCACCGGGTAATTGGAATCATAATCCACCTCCACGGTGGCGCCGTGGGCTGCCGCCACGCCTGCACATATGGCGCGCATCCGGCTTTCGGCATCAACATTCACTTCTTTTTTGAGCGTGCGGACGGTGCCGGCCAGTTCCACTTTGTCCGGAATCACGTTGAAGGCATCACCGGCATGGAATTTGGTGACCGAAACCACCACAGAATCAAGCGGATGGACATTGCGTGAAGCAATGCTCTGCAGTGCTGTGACGATCTGGCTGGCGGCAAGGATGGGGTCGACGACCATATGCGGCATGGCCGCGTGGCCACCGCGTCCCTTCACGGTGATCACGAATTCCGCCGTGGCGGCCATGATAGGCCCCGGCCGGATAGCGAATTGGCCGATCGGCAAACCCGGCAGATTGTGCATTCCGAAGACGCGCTCAATGGCGAAGCGTTCCATCATGCCGTCCTTCACCATCTCGTTGCCGCCGCCGCCACCTTCTTCGGCCGGCTGGAAAATCACCGCGACACGGCCCTTGAAATTGCGTGTTTCACAAAGGTATTTGGCGGCGCCCAGCAGCATCGCGGTATGCCCGTCATGGCCGCATGCGTGCATCTTACCCGGGGATGTGGAAGCCCAGGGCTTGCCCGTCATCTCCGTCATCGGCAAGGCGTCCATATCAGCGCGCAGCCCGATGGTCGGGCCGCTCCCGAGCCTGCCCTGGATAATGCCGACGACGCCCGTCTTGCCGAGGCCTGTTACCACCTCGTCACATCCGAACTCCCGCAGTTTCTCCGTTACAAAACCGGCGGTGCGATGCACATCAAAGAGAAGCTCGGGGTTGCGGTGAATATCACGCCGCCATTCAGTGATTTCTGCCTGCAACTCCGCAGAGCGATTCAAAATCGGCATGTTTTGCTCTTCCCTTCAAATTTTTGCCGGTATTCGGGCCTCTCTGTGGAGCGGGTCTTGCAGCAGTGCCGGAGGGGCCGCGTGCATCCCGCAGTCATCAGTCTGAAGCTGGGAAACAGGTAAGATGTGATTGCGGGCGATTGCAAGCTGATCCGCTTGGGCCAGTTCGGGCTCTTGTGCGCCTCGCCGGTTTCTCCCGTGAGATTCAAGCGGCGGCCCAACGGTTTTTTGCTATAAGTATCGGGTTGGCGTTAAATGGGCCCGGTTTCATCAGCAGGAAACGAACAGGGCTTAAGCTTGGTCGTTGACTGTGCGCTTTGGCGCTTGGGGTCACGATCGGTATACGGGTCAACAAAGGTGCCTGACATTTCAGGCGGACATGAAATTCGGATAATGCGCATGAGTTTCGCAAGATTTGCCGCGCCCGTTGTGGCCGGGGCAGTGATGGGGATGGTTGCGGCAGCTCTGCCGGCGTCGGCAGGGCCGACGATCGTTCTCGATGTCAACAGCGGCAGGGTCCTCTCCCATGAAGACGCTTTCCAACGCTGGTACCCGGCATCGCTGACCAAGTTGATGACGGCCTATGTGGCTTTTGAGGCCGTGCGGGATGGCGAGTTGCAACTCGATTCGCCTGTGACGATCTCCAAGCGCGCAACGCGGGAACCGCCGAGCAAGATGGGCTATCCGGCCGGATCGGTGCTGACTCTCGATAACGCGATCAAGCTGATCATGGTCAAATCCGCCAATGACGTGGCGACGGCTATTGCCGAGAATGTCGGCGGCTCGGTTGGCGCGTTTGCAGAACGCATGAATGCGGCAGCGCGCAAGCTGGGCATGTCCGGCACGCACTACGTCAATCCGCATGGCCTTTTCTCGACCGAGCAATACACAACAGCGCGCGATCTGGCACTTCTCGTGCGGGCCATTCGCACCGAATTTCCGCAGTATGCGCACTATTTTTCGCTGGAGGCCATACGCACCGGGGATAAGGTCTTGCCGAACTATAACTGGCTGATCGGCCGTTTTCCGGGCGCAGATGGCATGAAGACCGGTTATGTGTGCTCGTCCGGCTTCAACCTGGCGGCTACCGCCACACGCAATGGGCGCACGCTTGCGACAATCGTGCTGGGAGCGCCATCCCAGGTGGAGCGTGGCGAGGAAGCGGCCCGTCTGCTTGCGGAAGGGTTCAAGATCCAGGGGGCTGTTTCCCCTTCCATTGCTTCCTTCGCACCTTATGGCGAGGGGCGTGACGTGGCGGTCGACATGCGCCCCGAGGTCTGTTCCGAGGCAGCGGTCAAGGCGCGTTTCGAACGGGGTGACGATGACAACCTGCTGGTGGAGCGCTCGCCTTATCTGACAGCGATGGATCACGAGCCGCGTGCCGTGGCAATCAGCCTCGGCGGCGCAACCGGTCCTGCGCCATCTGTGCCGCGCTATGCCGATGTACCGATCCCGACGCCGCGGCCGGACTACCCGTTCAAAAGTGCCACCGCCGAGACTGCGCAGGGCGGCTGAGACCCATGGCCAACACCATTGCATTGACGCTCGTCACGGGCTTTCTCGGTGCTGGCAAGACCACCTTGATCAATCGGCTCTTGCGCGATCCCGCTCTTTCGGACACTGCCGTTATCATCAACGAGTTCGGTGCTGTGGGCATTGATCACCTGTTGGTGGAAGAGGCTTCAGACGGGATTGTGGAGTTGTCGGATGGTTGTCTCTGCTGCACTGTCCGCGGTGCGCTGGTGGACACCCTCGTCGGGCTCGATGAACGGCTGACGAAGGATCGTGCAGCCGGTCTCAAACGCGTGGTGATCGAAACAACAGGTCTTGCAGACCCAGTGCCGGTCTTGCAGGCGCTTGCCGCGCACCCGGCGCTCGTTGCCCGTTTCAGACTTGATGGTGTGGTTACCCTGGTGGATTGCATGCACGGGCGCGAGACGCTCGAGGCCCACGAGGAGGCACGGCATCAAGTGGCCGTGGCCGACAGGCTCCTGTTGACCAAGACCGATCTGGTTGATGCGGATGCTCTCCGTGGTCTGAAAGCGTATCTGGCGGAGCTAGCGCCAGGCCTCGAACCTTTCTCCGTCGATGAGATGGATGCAGCGGCGCTTATCGATTGCAGCGCGCTCGAAATCGGTTCACGCGCTGCTCCGGTCCTGCGTGAGGCTTCACCCTATCACGACCACCACCATGACCATGACCACGATCACGATCATGAGCATGAGCATGAGCACGGGCATGGGCATAGCGCGGCCTTCGAAACGATCCTGCTGACGCATGACCGTCCCATCAGCGGGCCGGCGCTCGAGAATTTTCTCGACCTGCTGCGCAGTCAGTGCGGGGCGCAGATTCTGCGGCTGAAGGGCATTGTGGAGCTTCGTGGGCAACCCGAGCGTCCGCTCGTTGTGCAAGGGGTGCGCCAGATCCTGCACGCGCCGCGATATTTGGCGGGATGGCCTGACGAGAGACGCGGCGTACGGCTGGTCATCATCGGAACCGGCCTCGATGAAGCCTATGTGAAAGGCCTGTTCGCCGCCTTCATGGGTGAGGCGGCGATCGATACGCCCGACAGAGCCGCCCTTGAGGACAATCCGCTCGCCATAGCCGGGTTCCGTCCTTAGCCGCGTTCCACCAGAAAACGATGACCGTTAGGGGTCGCTTCGGTCTCGACGAGCAGATGCCCGTGCTCGTTGCAAAATGCCGGAATGTCTATGACCGCCAGCGGGTCTGTGGTTTCCAGCCAAAGCCGGTCTCCACTCGGCATGCCTGCAAGGCGCTTGCGCGCTTTCAGAACAGGCAAGGGGCAGTTGAGCCCCTTGAGATCGTATGTCTGCGGTGCGGCTGTCACGATCAGCGGCTGAAGATGTTCTGAATCCGGCGGCGCAGCGAAGTACCCTGGCCGCCGGTGGCCGCCGGAGCCGGGACGGATGCGGTGCGTTCCACGCTTGTGTCTGGCCGCGGTGTCGGGTTCGGCACTGCATCCTCCGCGACCGTTTCCGTTGCGCCGGAAGTGGTGTTGGCTACAGCTTCTTGCTGTTCAGGCTGCGGTGCGGCGGCTTCCAGCGCGGTTTGAAGGCGTGAGGCAGGTTCTGCCGTATAGGCAGAGGCCGTCGCAGCTACAGCGGGTGTGGCTTCCGGTTGAGGCGCCTCGGCGACAGCAGTAGGCGAGGGAATGTTCGGCGGCAGGCGCGAAACCTTCTCGCCCCGGGCGCGGCGCTTGCTCCAGTCAGCCACCAGGCGCGCTTCCTCATGCCCTGCTATGGTCTCGGAGCGCTTCGCCGTCGACTGCGTTTTGAGAGCCTTGTTGAACGCGATGTCGTAAAGCGCCTGATGTTGACGATACGCCGTGAGCAACGATTCAGGCTGGCTCATTGGCGGACACGCGGCCGTCGGGGAAAAGCTCTGTCCGTCCACGGGTTCGCTGTTAAAGACGTAGCGCTTGCCACACACATCGACCTTTGGCGGGATCTTGGTCAGCTCGAAATGATCGTAGCCTTCCTTGAGCATTTTCCAGAAATCGTAGTTCGGGTCGTTTCGGTAGCGGGCCATGTTTTCCGCCGTCATGCGGAAGGGGAATGCCTGCACCTGGAATTCACGTTGCCCACCGTTGAAGGAATCGCGGGCAAACGCGTAAATTTCCGAGATCTGCTCGTCGGTCATCGAGTAGCACCCGGCGGATGAGCAGGCGCCATGCACCATGAGGTGTTTTCCGGTGCGACCGTTTGCCTGGTCATAGGCATTTGGAAAACCGATATTGAAGGCAAGATAATAGCTTGATTTCGGGTTCATCTGGCCGGGGCGGACGGTATAGAAACCTTCCGGCGCCTGGCGGTCGCCCTCGGTGAATTTCGGTCCGAGTTGACCCGACCATTTGCAGATATCGTAGCTGGCGATGATGTCGTAGCGGCCATTGGTCTTGGCTTTCCAGACCTCAAGCTTTCCTTCTTCCTTGAAGATGCGCATCATGACGGGAGAGGTCTTGCTCATCCCCTTGGCCTTCATCGTCTGTACGATGCGCGCCGGTAACTGACGCTCGGCCTTCGGCGCGATGTCTTCAAGTGTTTCGTTGCATGCAGCCAGCGCGAGCGCTGTCGACAGCAAGAAGGCATATTTGATCAGGCGTGTCATGGAATGTTGTCGCGTCCCGCCTATTTGGCCCCCATGCGGAGATTTTAGAATGCCACTCCGCTTATAGAAAATGAACCCTTATGCTTTCGAAAAGATTACCCGGCTCGTTAGGCATTGCAGCCATGCCGTGACCTTTTCGTGGCATTTTGTCGGGCTTTGTGGCCTTTTCGCGGCTTCTAGGCGAGGAACGGTCGACGCGCAAGGGGAGTTTCCTGCTCCTGGAACCGTTCCTGGGGCAGAAAATCGCCATTGAAATGGCGCCCGCATGGCCAATGCATGCTCATAAATCCCGTTCATTTAGTGTGTGATGCTATTATTTTTGCCAATGGTATAAAAAACTGGCTTTTTGAGTTGCGAATATCGTCTGCGTATAGAATTTTTTTCTACATTGCCTATTTGTGCCGCACCAAGCAACACGCAGGCGCAGGGGCGCCGCTGGAGATTACAATGCGCAAACTGGCACTAGCAGCAGCAATTTTTGCCGCCACCGTTTCGGCATCCAACGCAGAAACCATCCGTGTGGGCATGTCGGGTGGCTATTTCCCGTTCACTTTCGTCAAACAGGACAAGCTTCAGGGCTTCGAGGTGGATTTCATCGATGCCGTGGTCAAGGAGACGGGTGACGAGGTGGAATATGTCACGATGAGCTTTTCCGGCCTTGTCGGCGCGCTCGAGTCCGGCCGTATCGACACCATCGCCAACCAGATCACCATCACGCCCGAGCGCGAGGCGAAATTCGCCTTCTCGCAGCCCTATGTGATCGATGGTGCGCAGGTGGTCGTGAAGAAGGGCAATGAGAATGAGATCACCGGACCCGAAAGCCTCAAGGGCCGCTCGGTCGCCGTCAATCTCGGCTCCAATTTCGAGCAGCTTCTGCGCGAACTGCCCTATGCCGACGAGATTGAAATCAAGACCTATGAGAGCAATCTCGAGCAGGATACGGCGCTCGGCCGTGTCGACGCTTTCGTCATGGACCGCGTCAGCGCCAGCCAGGTGATCAAGGAAACGCCGCTGCCGCTGGCGCTCGCCGGCCAGCCCTTCTCCGAGATCCGCAACGCGCTACCGTTCCGCAACGATGATGAAGGCAAGGCGCTGCGCGACCGCGTGGACGCGGCCATCACCACGCTGAAGGAAAACGGCACGCTGACCGAAATTTCGCAGAAATGGTTTGGTACCGACATTACGCAGTAAACGTTTGACGCCAGTGAGAGCCGGGGACGATGAGACCACTTGATCTCGACTATATGCTGGGGCTCGTCCCCGTGCTTCTCAAATATGTGCCGCTGACGCTCGCCATGGCGTCGGTGGCCATGGTTCTTGCGCTGATGCTTGCGTCATTGATGGCCATCGTCCGCGTCATGCGCGTCCCTCTTCTCGATGGGCTCACACAGGTTTTCATCAGCTTCTTTCGCGGCACACCGCTGCTGGTGCAGCTCTTCCTGTTCTATTACGGCCTGCCGCAGGTGTTTTCATTCCTGACAGCCATCAATGGCGTCACCGCGGCCATCATGGGGATCACCCTGCATTTTGCGGCCTATATGGCCGAAAGCATTCGCGCCGCGATCCTCGGGGTTGACCGTTCACAATGGGAAGCGGCGCGCTCCGTCGGCATGACGACAGCGCAGATGATGCGTCGCATCATCCTGCCGCAGGCTGCCCGTATCGCTGCTCCCACGCTCGTCAACTACTTCGTCGACATCATCAAGAGCACCTCGCTTGCCTTCACGCTGGGCGTGACGGAGCTGATGGGCGCTGCCCAGAAGGAAGCCGCCGGCAGCTTTCTCTATTTCGAGGCCTTCATTTTGGTGGCGATCATCTATTGGGTGATTGTCGAGGCGCTTACGGTGGTCCAGCGCCAACTTGAGGCTCGGCTTGGAAAGGCGGTGGCGCGATGATTTCTGTCCGGGGACTCACCAAACGCTTTGGCGACAACACCGTGCTCGACGGCATCGATCTGGACATCCGGTCGGGCGAGCGGGTGGCGATCATCGGACCCTCCGGTACCGGCAAGTCCACTTTGTTGCGCTCGCTCAACTTTCTCGAAAAGCCCGATGAGGGGATGATCACCATTGGCCCGGTAACGGTGGATGCACGCCGGGTCAGGGCCGCAGAAGAACTCGCGCTCAGACGACAAACCTCCTTCGTATTCCAGAATTACGCGCTCTTTGCCAACATGACCGCGCGCGACAACATCGCCGAGGGATTGATCACCGTCCGGGGCTGGGATAAGGCCAGGGCGCACGCCCGCGCCGAGGAGATTCTCGCAACCATCGGTCTCGCCGACAAGGCACAAAGCTACCCGGCGGCACTTTCCGGTGGTCAGCAACAGCGTGTCGGCATAGGCCGCGCCATGGCAGCAGAGGCCGAGATCATGTTGATCGACGAGCCAACCTCGGCGCTCGATCCTGAATGGGTGGACGAGGTGCTGCAATTGCTGAAGCGGGTGGCCGATGCGCGCCAGACGATGCTGATCGTCACGCACGAAATGCAGTTCGCCCGCGACATAGCCGATCGCATCCTGTTCATGGATGGCGGGAAGATCGTCGAACAGGGACCTCCCGAAACGATGTTCACCGATCCGAAGGACCCGCGCACCCGCGCATTTCTGCGCAAGGTGCTTTGACCGGACCGGCTGGTGTCACATGGCCGGCATGAGGCCGGGCACGTGTTCCGGAACGGCGAGGATGGCGAGCCCAAGGGCGATCAGGCACAGGGCCAGGCTCGTGTCGATGGGCTCCCGTGGCGGTATGAGTTTCTGCACGCAGATGATGAGTGTTACCGCCACCATCCAGCCGAGATTCATGACACCGATGGCGATCTGCATTGCCATCAGTCCCACGGTCGCCACGACACAGAAGAGCCCGCATTCAATTCCCGAGGCAATCGGGTCATGGCAGCACCGGCGGGCCTCCTTCTTGACCGGAGTGAGCTCGTAAAGGCCTGCCGCAACCGTCACGATGCCCGCGATAGTGGTGCCATGGGGCTGGTAGACCAGATAGACAGGCAGGCCTATTACCGCCCAGACGATGAGGTAGGCCGCAACGAAGCCCAGAACGGCTGCGCCGGATGCGCCGCCCCGGGCCGTCTTCACGACGGTCGGTGCGATGCCGGGCAACATCATCGCGCCCATCATAGTCACCCACATCGCGATGAAGGCCGGGAACGGTCCGAGTGCGGCGGACGCCCCCATCTGCATAGCTCCCATCCTCTGCGTCATGAAGCCCCAGCAAAGGGCGGCGAGCCCCAGCGTTGCCGCAAGGGCCAGAGCCACGGGCAGCGCCTTAGTATTTGTCATGATGACGCCACCACATGCCGGTTTCGTTGCGTCCCTTAGGCGCGCGGTCGAGCCACTGATACATGCCCCATAGTCCGTCCAGCCCGCGTGAATAGGTGGAGTAGGTGTGGTAGACCACGCCGTCTTCCATCACGAATGCGCTTGCGCCGGGACGTTCGCGCGTGAAGGTGGGCACGTCGGTCCCTGTCATCGCGGCGGTTTGGGCAACGGGGCTGTCGCCGTCCCAGTTTGCCATCGACTTGCCGGCCAGCAGGTTCTTCATCGGAGGTTCGCTGCGGAAATTGTATTCGATGCCTGCGCGCTGCTGTTCTTCCGAGAAGCCGACACCAAAATCCTGATTGAAATCGCTCTTGCCGGAAGAGGCCCAGGGGAAAGACCAGCCCATCCGCTTCCTGAAAGCCAACAGCTTTGAGAGCGGTGCGCGGGATATGGCCATCAGCGTCACATCGTGATTGGCCAGATGAACCACCGAGCCGTCAAATCCGTCTGCAATGGCAGAGCAGGAGGGGCAGCCCATTTCATAGTCCGGGCCAAACATGAAGTGGTAGACGAGAAGCTGCGAACGTCCCTGAAAAAGATCAGCCAGCGAGGCTTCGCCCGTCTCCGTGTCGAAGCGATACTCCTTGTCGATACGCACCCAGGGGAGTTGCTGGCGCTTCTGTGCCAGCACATCGCTGCGTCGGGTGAGCTCTTTTTCTTCCTGCAGAAGCGCCAGCCGCGCTACGCGCCATTCCTCACGTGTGCCGGTCGTGTGTACGGTCATGGTTTTCTCCTTTCCTTGCCGCCTGTCATCCGCGTCTTGTCGGCGGGCGGCTGTCGGCTAGAGTAGGGATCGGTTTTCGGGGGTGAGAGTGACAATCGTGGCGCGATTTAGATGGACGCTCTGATCACGGCAGCAGGCCGAGCCCTGGCGGCAGGCGACCCGCTGGGCGCGCTTAATCGTATTGCGCTGCGCAGTGATGCGCCGGCACTCGCATTGCGTGGCATCGCCATGGCGCAGCTCGGCGATCTGGATCTGGCCAAGGCGCTGTTGCGCCGCGCGGCCCGCGCTTTCAGCCCGCGGGAGCACAGGGCACGGGCGCGCTGTGTCGTGGCGGAAGCCGAGATCGCCCTCGTCTCACGCGATCTGGGCTGGCCGGAGGAGGCGCTTCAACGGGCCCGCAAAACGCTGGAACGGGTGGGCGACACCGTCAACGCCGCCTATGCCCGTTATCTCTCCGCGCGGCATCTCCTGCTGATCGGCCGTCTGGATGAAGCCGAGCACGCGCTTGATGCGCTCGATCTGCGCCTGCTGCCACTGCAGGCACAGGCCGGCTGCGAGATGGTGGTCGCCGGCATCGCCATGCGTCGGGTTGAAGCAAGGAAGGCGCGGGCCGCGTTGGATCGCGCTGCCGCTGCTGCGAGGCAGGCGGGCATCCCCGCACTGGTGAGTGAGGTGGAGACGGCCAAACGGGCGCTGGAGGCGCCTGCTGCCAGGTTGGTGACGAGCAAGCGTGAAACGTTGCTCCAGCTCGATCAGGTGGAGACGCTTCTCGCGGCGAACACGCTGGTGGTCGATGCCTGCCGGCATGTCATTCGCAGTGAAGGAAAACTGATCGGGCTCGAGACGCGGCCGGTTCTCTTCGCCCTTGCACGTGCGCTTGCAGAAGCATGGCCCTCGGATGTGTCTCGCGAGGTGCTGGTGGCAAAAGCGTTCAGAGGCAGGGTTGCGGATGAATCCCACCGTGCGCGTTTGCGGGTCGAGATCGGCAGGTTGCGAGCGCTCCTAGGGCACCATGCACGGCTGCGCGCAACAGATGCGGGCTTTGTTCTGATTGTTCCAGAGGGGCGAGACGTTGCTGTTCTGGCGCAGCCTGTGGAAGACAGCCATGCAGATGTTCTGGCGCTGCTCGCGGATGGAGAGGCCTGGTCCAGCGCAGCGCTTGCACTGGCTTTGGGTGTCAGTTCGCGTACGGTTCAGCGGGCGCTTGAGCGGTTGCGGGAGGAGGAGAAGGTGCGATCCTTCGGGCGCGGTCGCGCCTGCCGCTGGGTCGTGCCAACACTGCCCGGTTTCCCGACAAACTTGTTACTCCCGGCCAAAATCACCGACGGATAGGTTCGGTTCATGATCAATCGGAAAGGAAATGGATCATGACCAGATCAAAAGCAGACATCATCCAGGAACTCGGCCCCTTCCCGGACGTGGAGGCCGTTCACGGCGTCACCCATGACGGACAGAACGTGTGGTTTGCTTCGGGAGACAGGTTGAATGCCGTCGATCCCGGAACAGGCAAGATCGTTCGCTCGATCGAGATGACGGCAATGGCGGGCACGGCTTTCGACGGCACGCACATGTTTCAGATCGCGGAAGACCGGATCCAGAAGATTGATCCGAAAACCGGCTCGGTGCTGGCCAGCATTCCTGCACCGCAGGATGGAGGCAGCTCCGGTCTGGCCTGGGCCGACGGCGCACTTTGGGTCGGGCAGTTCCGTGATCGGAAAATCCACAAGATCGACCCGGAGACGGGAGCGATCCTGCGCACCATCGAATCCAACCGCTTCGTCACGGGTGTTACCTGGGTGGATGGAGAGCTGTGGCACGGCACGTGGGAAGGCGACGAAAATGAACTGCGGCGCATCGACCCCGAAAACGGGGCAGTGCTGACCCAACTGGACATGCCGCCCGGGATGGGCATATCAGGTCTTGAGTCCGACGGCGGCGACCGCTTTTTCTGCGGTGGCGGAAACAGCGGTACCATTCGCGTGGTGCGCAGACCCCAGCGTGCTTCCGCCGCCTGATCGAGGCCTATAAAGTCCGGCCGATGGCAAGGAACTTCTCGCGGCGATGCTCGCGA
The DNA here is from genome assembly GCF_057196525.1 of Nitratireductor sp. ATLC21. Taxonomy (NCBI): domain Bacteria; kingdom Pseudomonadati; phylum Pseudomonadota; class Alphaproteobacteria; order Hyphomicrobiales; family Phyllobacteriaceae; genus Nitratireductor; species Nitratireductor sp. ATLC21. The sequence goes on from NZ_JBXUOU010000003.1 coordinate 635,193, forward strand.
TAGTCCATCTTGCCCTCGGCCATCTCGGCAAATCCCTTCGCGATCTGCTCGCCGGCTGCCGCGATCACCTTGTCTGGTGCCCTGTGCGCGCCCCCGATCGGCTCGGGGATGATGCCGTCGATCACCTTGAGACCCATAAGGTCTTGCGCGGTGATCTTCATGTTGGTTGCCGCGTCTTTCGCCCGGGCAGAGTCGCGCCACAGAATGGAGGCAGCGCCCTCCGGCGAAATCACCGAATAGATGGCGTGCTCCAGCATGTAGACCTGGTTGGCCGTGGCGATGGCAATGGCGCCGCCCGAACCACCTTCGCCGATAATAACAGCGATGTTCGGAACTTTCAGACCAAGGCATTTCGACGTTGATTGGGCAATGGCTTCAGCCTGTCCGCGCTCTTCAGCGCCGATGCCGGGATAGGCACCTGTCGTGTCGACAATGCTGATCAATGGAATGCCAAAACGGTCCGCCAGGTCCATGACACGCACGGCCTTGCGATAGCCTTCAGGCCGGGCCATGCCGAAATTGTGCTTCAGCCGGCTCTGCGTGTCATTGCCCTTTTCCTGGCCGATCACCGCAACGGATTCACCATTGAAGCGTGCAAAGCCGGCAATCACTGCGTTGTCTTCGCCAAAAGCCCGGTCGCCGGCAAGCGGTGTGAAATCGGTAAAGAGGCCGCGTACATAATCAAGGCAGTGCGGACGGTCGGGATGGCGGGCCACCTGTGCCTTCTGCCAAGGCGTCAGGGACCGGTAAATTTCTACCAGTGCATCCTTGGAGCGTTTCTCAAGGCGTGCGATCTCATCGGCGACGTCCACAGCTTCGCCGCTTTCGGCGAGCTTTTTCAGTTCAAGGATCTGGCCTTCGAGATCGGCAACGGGCTTTTCAAAATCGAGATAGTTGTACATTCACTCGCCAAATCGAACACGAGACACTGCGATAGAGGCATCTCTGGGTTGAACACGGCCTGCCGCCGGTAATGTGACGCTCCACATAACGTTCATGAAGCTAATCGGCAAGCGGATGGTGCTTTTGAACCAGCTCGGCAAGGCGTTTTTCAAGCACATGCGTATAGATTTGCGTCGTGGATATGTCCGAATGGCCGAGCAGTTCCTGCACGGCGCGCAGGTCCGCACCATTTTGCAGAAGATGGCTTGCAAAGGCGTGGCGCAGCACATGCGGCGAGATTTTCGCCGTGTCGATGCCCGCCCGCGCCGCGACCGCCTTCAATTCCCGAGCGAAGACCTGGCGTGGCAGGTGGCCGGTTTCCGAACTGGCAGGAAAGAGCCAGGTGCTCTTTGCCCAGGATGGGTTCGCCTTGCGCACCGCGAGCCAGGTTTGCATGGCCGCGCGCGCCTTGCCGGAGAGCGGCACAATGCGTTCCTTGCCGCCCTTGCCGCGAACGGCGAAGAAACGCTCATCCCGAAGCGCCACCGTTACCGGCAGGCTTACGAGTTCGGACACACGAAGGCCCGAGGCATACAGCACCTCAAGCAGCGTGTGGAGCCGCACCGCTCCAACGTGCTCCGGGGTGTGCGGCGCGGCCTCGCGAGCGTCCGTTTCAGCCCGTTCAAGCAGGTTTCCTGTCTCTTCCTCGCTCAGTGTTTTCGGCAGGCCGCGTCCTTTTTTCGGGCTGTCGAGAACTCCCGTCGGGTCATCGCCGCGCAGCCCTTCCGCGTAGAGAAACTGGAAAAACTGTCTGAGAGCAGAGAGCTTGCGGGTCTGGGTCGTAGCCGCAAACCCCTGTGCGGAAAGGGTGCTGAGAAAAGCGCGCAGATCATCCGCGTCGGCATCTTGCAGGGTCCTGCCATCTCTTGCGATGTGCAGGGCGGCGTCCTCCAGGTCACGACGGTAGGAGGCAAGCGTGTTGTCGCTGGCGCCGCGTTCGGCTGCCATCATTTCCAGAAAGGCCTCGATCCGCGCGCCGCTGCCGATCCGCGAAGTCATTGCGATGGATTCAATTTTTCTGCCGGGATCCGCACGCTCATCTCGCCGGTTTGCGGTTCCACGAAGGTCACGAGGGCAACCATGGCACCATATACCAGCCCGGCAAGGACCGCGATGATCATCAATAGCCGAAAAAGCGTCGGCATGCCTTCAGTGCCCCGTTCTATCTTCCCCTACCCAGGCTGTTTATGGGATGCCGCTTCCGCCTTTGCAAGCAAGTATGTGGGGTGCTCGACAGTCAAGCGCTTGACGGATCATGGCTTTTGTGTCGAAACCGGCAGGCAGAGGCGCGAGAATGACAGTCACCGAAAATCTATCCATTCCAGATACAGAAAATCTTGCTCGCCGCCTGGGCAGGCGGTCGCTGGTCTTCGTCGGCCTGATGGGCGCAGGCAAGACGGTGATTGGCCGGCGTGTGGCCGACGTGCTGAAATTGCCGTTCATCGACAGTGATCACGAGATCGAGACGGTCTCACGCATGACAGTGCCGGATCTGTTCGCTGCCTATGGTGAAACCGAGTTTCGTTCGCTGGAGCGCCGGGTGATTGCTCGCCTGCTTAAGAGTGGACCCCGTGTTGTCTCCACCGGCGGCGGGGCGTTTATGAACGCTCAAACGCGCCGGGCCGTCGCGCGCCGGGGTGTCTCGGTCTGGCTGAAAGCTGATCTGCCGACACTGATGGAGCGTGTCGGGCGTCGTTCGAACCGACCTCTTTTGAACAATGATGACCCTGAAGGGGTCATGCGCAATCTCATGGATGAACGCTACCCGCTGTATGCCGAGGCAAATATCGTGGTTCATTCGCGTAACGAGCCCAAGGAAGTCATCGTGGCCGAGGTCATTGCTGCCCTCGATGCCTATCTGCAGGACGAAGGCCGGAAGGACACCCGATCATGAGTGATGTGAATGCTGCGCCCGCCAAGGTGCATGTCTCACTTGGTGCGCGCTCCTATGACATCCTGATTGGACCGGGCTTGCTGAAACAGGCGGGCGCGGAAATTGCCGCCCGCCTTCCTGGTGCGCGCGCAGCGATCGTCACGGACACCAATGTCGCGCAAAGTCATCTGGCCACCCTTCAGCAGAGCCTCGCTGCCGCCGGTGTGGATGCCGCTGCGATCACAGTTGCCCCCGGCGAGCGCTCGAAGAGCTTCGCGACGCTCGAAGAGGTGGTAGCCGGCATTCTCGATGCCCGGCTTGAGCGCGGGGACATTGTCATCCCGCTTGGCGGCGGCGTGGTGGGCGATCTGGCGGGCTTCGCCTCAGGCATCGTGCGGCGCGGCATGCACTTCGTTCAGGCGCCCACATCGCTGCTCGCCCAGGTGGATTCTTCCGTCGGCGGAAAGACCGGCATCAACACGGCCCATGGAAAAAACCTGGTCGGCGTGTTTCACCAGCCGCAGCTCGTCATCGCCGATACGGCCGTGCTCGATACGCTTTCCCCGCGCGAATTCCGGGCAGGCTATGCCGAGGTTGCCAAATACGGTCTGATCGACCGGCCGGAGTTCTTTGGCTGGCTGGAGAAACACTGGCAGGCGGTTTTTGCGGGCGGTCCCGAGCGGGTTGAGGCGATCGCGCAGTCCTGTCAGGCCAAGGCCGATGTGGTGGCCCGCGACGAACTCGAAAAAGGCGATCGGGCGCTGCTCAATCTCGGCCACACATTCGGACACGCGCTGGAGGCAGCGACGGGCTACGACAGTGCGCGGCTTGTGCATGGCGAAGGCGTGGCCATCGGCATGGCGCTGGCGCATCGCTTTTCCGCGCGCCTCAATCTGGCAAGTGTGGATGATGCCGAGCGCGTTGAAGCGCATCTCGCCGCTGTCGGTTTGCCCACACGGCTGTCCGACGTACCTGGCGGCCTGCCTGGTGCCGAACAGCTTTTGTCCTATATCGCGCAGGACAAGAAGGTGTCGCGCGGTGCGCTCACCTTCATTCTCACCCGCGGTGTCGGTCAGTCCTTCGTGGCGAAGGATGTGCCGGCAAGCGAGGTTTTATCCTTTCTTGAGGGAGCTCTTTCGCAATGACACCCGAGATGTGGATCACCGGTGGCATCATTTTAGGCCTGATCGCGCTCTCATTTCTCTTTTCGGGAACCGAGACCGGCATGACCGCCGTTTCGCGCGCCAGGCTTCATACGATGGAAGCAAATGGCGATGCGCGCGCCGGCCTGGTCGATCGCCTGATCCAGCGGCGAGACCGGCTTGTGGGCGCGCTGCTGATCGGCAACAATCTGGTCAACATTCTTGCCTCGGCGCTTACGACCAGCCTGTTCCTGAAGCTCTTCGGAGACGCTGGTGTGCTTTATGCCACCGTCATCATGACAGTGCTTCTGGTCATTTTTGCCGAGATCCTGCCGAAGTCATGGGCGCTCGCAAAGCCCGAGATGTTCGCGCTTACCGTGTCGCCTTTCGCCCGCATCGTGGTGCTTTTGTTCGGCTTTCTCTCGTCGCTTGCCAACGGCATTGTGCGACTTCTGCTGTCGATTTTCGGCGTCGATCTGCAAAGCCGTGAATCGATGCTGTCCGCCCATGAGGAACTGCGCGGCACTGTCGAGGTGCTTCACCGTGAGGGTGCGGTGGTGAAACAGGACCGCGACCGTGTCGGTGGACTGCTCGACCTGCATGAGCTGGAAGTCTCGGACGTCATGATCCACCGCACCAACATGCGTTCGGTCAACGCGGACGAGGCTCCGGAGGTCGTGGTGCACGAAATCCTGCGCAGCCCCTATACCCGCATTCCGATCTGGAAGGGGTCGACAGAAAATATTGTCGGCGTTGTCCACGCCAAGGACCTTCTGCGCGCACTTGGTGATGTGCAGAACGACTACACCAAGATCGATATCGCCAAGGTGGCGTCGAAGCCATGGTTCGTGCCCGACACGACCACGCTTCAGGACCAGCTCAACGCCTTCCTGCGCCGCAAGGCCCACATCGCCATCGTTGTCGACGAATATGGTGAGGTGGAAGGCCTGGTCACGCTCGAAGACATCATCGAGGAAATCGTCGGCGACATTGCCGATGAGCACGATGTGGAAGTGCAGGGCGTCAAGCAGGAGGCCGATGGCTCCATCGTGGTGGAGGGCTCGGTGCCGATTCGTGACCTGAACCGCGCGCTCGATTGGAACCTGCCAGATGAGGAAGCGACGACCATCGCCGGTCTCGTTATCCATGAGACCCAGACGATCCCTGAAGAAAAGCAGGCCTTCACCTTCTTCGGCAAGCGCTTCATCGTCATGAAACGCGACAAGAACCGCATCACGAAGCTGCGGATCAGGCCGCTCGCCTGAGCCCCTGTCTCCAGTTGCCGATCAGCTTTTCCGCTGTGAAACAGGTCAAGCCACGAAATGACCATGGTCATTGCCTATGGTCATTTTTGCTTTTAAATTCGTGTCCGAGATGGCGGAGCAGCAAAATGACAGCTCAGGTGTCCAAATCCCGTTTCAAGGCGCGCGCGCTTGAATATTTTCGGAAAGTCGAGAAGACCGGTGAGCGTCTGATCGTGACCGATCATGGCAAGCCGACACTGGAAATTCGTCCCCTCGAAAAAAACACCGATGCGCAAGAGGCGCTGAAGAGGCTCAAGGGTACGGTGACGTCCTATCAAGGCCCGTTCGATCCCGTGGATGACGGCGAGTGGGACGTACTCGGGTGATTGGTATCGACACCCATGTGCTTGTGTGGTGGGCCAATGGCGATGCCGACAAGCTGAGCGCGGCAGCGATTTCGGCCCTGGATGAAGCGCTGACCAACGGCAAGATAATTGTCTCGTCCATCACGGCGTGGGAGATCGCCATGCTGGTGGCGCGCGGGCGTCTTCGCCTGAGCGAGGATGTCCGTCATTGGCTCGACATTGTCGCCGGATTAAACGCCGTCGAATTCGTGCCGATCGACAACGAGATCGCGGTGCTGAGCACCCGCATTGGCGATGATTTTCACCGCGATCCCGCTGATCGTTTCATTGTGGCCACCTGTCAGAAGTTCGCTGTGCCCCTTGTGACGGCGGATGAAAAGATCAGACGGTATCCGCGTATTGCGACCATCTGGTAAGCTGGTCTCTCACCAGCGCGTCGGCTCGCCCGGCGCTGCCGGTTCGATGGCCAGTGCGTGCACGGGGTCCTTGAGCTCTTCGGCAAGCAGTTCATTGACTGCGCGGTGCCGTTCCACGCGGCTCATCCCGGCAAATGCTTCTGAAACGATACGCACACGAAAATGCGTCTCGCCCGTTCCGTCGAAATGCTCCTGATGACCCGCATGCAGGTGGCTTTCGTTGATGACTGCAAGCCTCTCTGGAGAAAATGCACTGGTCAGCTTGCTTTCTATTGTTGACTGGATGGACAATTCCGTCTCCTCACACCATATGGGGTGCATCCCCAAATTCACGTTCGATTCATGCGCTAGGTCGAACTTTGACCAAAAGTCAATTCTTGTATCCCTGCGCTGAGCGGCCATACTTCCACACTGATTTGGTGACACACAGTCCGATATGAAACCCTACTCGAAATATTTCGAGAAAATTCGAATTCGACCCGATCCTCAGGCGGAGGCAAAATCGCGCGCGCCCCGCTGCCAGTGGGATGGCTGCGATGAGCCTGGCATGCATCGCGCGCCAGTAGGGCGTCACGCGGAGGGGCAGTATTTTCGCTTCTGCGTCGATCACGCGCGGCAATACAACAAGGGTTACAACTATTTCTCTGGTCTCAGCGACACCGAGGTCGCGCGCTACCAGAAGGAGGCGCTGACCGGTCATCGCCCCACCTGGAAGATGGGCGGCAGCAGCGAGACGCGTGCTGCGGCCGATTTCTCGACCTATCGCTCGGGCCGTGCGGCCTATCACAATCGAATGGGCGATCCATTCAATCTGTTCGGCGACAAGCAGGCGGAGCGCAAGCCGCGTGCAAAACGTCTCAAACCGCTTGAGGCCAAGGCGCTTGAAACACTGGGCCTGGGTGCACAAGCCACTAGCGAAGAGATCAAGTCGCGGTATAAGAACCTTGTGAAGCAACACCATCCCGATGCGAATGGTGGCGACCGGGGGTCCGAAGACCGGCTTAGAAGCGTGCTTGAAGCATATCGTCTGTTGAAACAGGCGGGTTTCTGTTAAAGCGCGCGTCTGATAAGACGCCTCGAACGATGTCTGGTAAGACGCGTCAAACGATGTCCGATGAGACGTCCCGGAAAAACAAAACGTTCAAGCGATGCAGGCGAGGGCCTGGCCGCTGGAGGCATGATGAACAAGATTGACCGCGATATCGCCAATTTGCCCGATACGACCGTTTCGGTGAAAGACACGTTCGGCTTCGAGTCCGACATGGTCGTGCCAGCCTATTCAGTAGCCGATTCCCACGTGCCTGACGTCGATCCGGACTATCTGTTCGACAAGCAGACGACGCTCGCCATTCTGGCAGGCTTTGCGCACAATCGCCGGGTCATGGTGTCCGGCTATCACGGCACCGGCAAGTCCACCCATATCGAGCAGGTGGCCGCCCGTCTCAACTGGCCCTGCGTTCGCATCAATCTCGACAGCCATGTCAGCCGTATCGACCTCGTCGGCAAGGACGCCATCGTGGTCAAGGAAGGCAAGCAGGTCACCGAGTTCAAGGACGGCATCCTGCCCTGGGCCTACCAGCACAATGTCGCGCTGGTCTTCGACGAGTACGACGCCGGCCGTCCCGACGTGATGTTCGTCATCCAGCGCGTTCTGGAATCCTCGGGCCGCCTGACCCTGCTCGATCAGAGCCGCGTCATTCGTCCGCATCCCGCCTTCCGCATTTTCGCCACTGCCAACACGGTTGGCCTGGGCGACACGACCGGGCTCTACCACGGCACACAGCAGATCAACCAGGCGCAGATGGACCGCTGGTCCATCGTGACCACGCTCAACTATCTGCCGCATGACGACGAAGTCGCCATCGTTCAGGCCAAGAACAAGCACTTCCAGAACGAGAAGGGCCGCGAGACGATCTCGCGCATGGTGCGCGTTGCCGATTTGACGCGCTCGGCCTTCATGAATGGCGACCTGTCGACGGTCATGAGCCCGCGCACGGTGATCATGTGGGCCGAAAATGCCGAGATCTTCGGCGATGTCGGTTTCGCTTTCCGCTTGACCTTCCTCAACAAATGCGACGAGCTGGAGCGGGCGCTGGTAGCCGAGTTCTACCAGCGCGCCTTCGGCGAGGAACTGCCGGAATCGGCTGCCAACGTCGCGTTGAGCTAACGTCGCGCCAAGGCCGAGAAGAGACGACCCGTGAGCCAGACCAACCGAAAGCCCGGACAGCCCGTCGAAGCGCCGCTCGACCCGTTCAAGCGGGCCACCACCGCCTGCATGCGTGCGGTGGCCGGCGATCACGAGCTTGAGGTCTCCTTCTCTAAGGACAAGCCGTCGCTCACGGGCAGCCGCGCGCGTCTTCCGGACCTGCCCAAGCGGGCGACCGCAGAGGCACTGACGGTCACGCGCGGCATCGGCGATTCCATGGCGCTGCGCCGTGCCTGCCACGACATCGACCTGCATCGCCGCCTTGCGCCGGAAGGCAATGAGGCGCGCGCCATTTATGACGCCGTCGAGCAGGCGCGCGTCGAGGCGATCGGTTCGCGCGCCATGCAGGGCATGGGCGACAACATCGCCGCCATGCTGCAGGACAAATATGAGCGCGCCAACCTCGCCGACGTGACCGAAAGGGCCGATGCGCCGCTTGAGGAGGCCATCGCGCTGATGGTGCGCGAAAAGCTGACGGGCCGCCCGGCACCGAAAAGTGGCGAAAAGCTTGTGGCGCTCTGGCGTGACTGGGTCGAGGACAAGGCGTCAGCCGACATTGAGGCGCTTGCGAGCCAGATCGACGATCAGAACGGGTTTGCCCGTGCCGTGCGCGATCTTCTCTCCTCCATCGACCTTGGCGAGGACCTTGCCGAGGAAGAGCAGACCGAGGAAAGCGAGGAAGACAGCGACGCACCCGAGGCGCAGGAACAGGCCGAGCAGAGCGAAGAGGACGAATCCGGCGGCGAAGAGAGCGAGGGCGAGGAGTCCAGCGGCGAGAGCGAGGACACCGAGACCGGCGAGAGCGAAGCCGGCGACACCACCGCCGACGATGTGTCAGAAGACGACGAGCTCGATTCGGAAACGCCTGGCGAAGCGCGTCGGCCCGACAGCCCGTTCGACCAGGCCGCGCGCGATATCGACTACAAGGTTTTCACCACCGAGTTCGACGAGACCATCGGTGCCGAAGAGCTTTGCGACGAAGAGGAGCTCGACCGCCTGCGCGCGTTCCTCGACAAGCAGCTTGCCAATCTGCAGGGCGTGGTCGGGCGTCTGGCGAACCGGCTGCAGCGCCGCCTGATGGCGCAGCAGAACCGCTCCTGGGACTTCGATCTGGAAGAGGGCGTGCTCGACACGGCGCGTCTGGTGCGCCTTGTGATCGATCCCATGCAGCCGCTCTCCTTCAAGCAGGAGCGCGACACCAATTTTCGCGACACGGTGGTGACGCTGGTGCTCGACAATTCGGGCTCCATGCGCGGCCGACCGATCACGGTGGCCGCCACCTGCGCCGACATTCTGGCCCGCACGCTGGAGCGCTGCGGTGTCCGCGTCGAGATCCTTGGCTTCACCACGCGAGCGTGGAAGGGCGGGCAGGCGCGCGAGAAATGGCTCAAGGAAGGCAAGCCCGCCAATCCCGGCCGTCTGAACGATCTGCGCCACATCATCTACAAGAGCGCCGATGCGCCCTGGCGCCGCGCGCGGCGCAATCTCGGCCTGATGATGCGCGAGGGGCTTTTGAAGGAAAACATCGACGGCGAGGCGCTTCTTTGGGCGCACCAGCGCCTGATGGCGCGGCCCGAGCAGCGCAAGATCATGATGATGATTTCCGATGGCGCGCCGGTCGACGATTCCACCCTGTCGGTCAATCCCGGCAATTATCTGGAGCGGCATCTGCGCGGGGTCATCGACCTGATCGAGACCCGCTCGCCGGTCGAGCTTCTGGCCATCGGCATCGGCCACGACGTCACGCGCTACTACCGCCGCGCCGTCACCATTGTCGATGCCGAGGAACTGGCCGGCGCCATGACCGAGCAGCTAGCCTCGCTGTTCGAGGAAGAGGGCGCGCGCCGCGGCGGCGGCGCGATGCGGCGTGCGGGCTAGAGCGTCTGACCGAAACGCGGAGACCGGTTTTCGGTCATTCCGATGCTCGATCACGCGCGCCGATCGTCCTTTGTGCGCCCAGACTGGCGCACGGCCATCCAATCCGTCTGCTTCTAGGCGCCTGCTTCCTGTCCGGCTCGTGCGATCTTTCGGTATGACAGTACAGGGAGCGCGCCTACACAGCCCTCATGTCGCGCACCTACGCAGCCCTTATGGTGAGCGCCCACACAGCCCTCATGGTGAGCCTGTCGAACCACGGGGGCGGGGCGAAGGGCTGCCGCACAGCCTGCGCCTCTTCCTTGTGGCTCTGGTCTTTGCCCTCTCTGCACCGGCCACAGCCCAGGAACCGGCCATTTCCATGGCGGTCAATGCGGTGCCCATCCGTCATTTTGCCGTCGGTGCTCGCGACACGCGTTTCGGACCGCTGGAGTTTGTCGGCGGTCTGTCCATGACCTCGACGGTCGATCATTTCGGGGCGTTTTCGTCTTTTCGCTTCACCTCGCCTGGCACCGAGTTCATCGGCGTTTCCGACACGGGTTTCTGGTTTTTCGGGACTGTGACCCGGGATGCCGAGGGGCGTCCGTCCGGCTTTGCCGAGTTCTCCATGCAGCCGATGGTGGATGGCGATGGCAATTCCACCCGCGAGAAGTGGACCACCGATGCCGAAGGCATCGCCGTCAAGGGCGAACTGGCGACGGTGAGCTTCGAGCGCGTTCAGCGTATTGCCGAGTTCGAGATCGAGCGCGATGCGATGGGATCTGCCATCCGCGATCTGGACTATCTCGTTCCGCGAGAGGAGTTGCGCAGCAATCGCGGCTTCGAAACCATCGCCTATGCGCCGTCGGGCGGGCGGCTGGACGGGGCGCGTGTCGTTGTTGCCGAGCGCAGCATCGATGAGGACGGCAATTGCTTTGCCGCCATTCTCGAAGGGCCGATGAAAGGCGTCTTCACCGTCGCACGTTCAGAAGGCTTCGACATTACCGATGGCGCGTTTTTGCCCGATGGCGATCTGCTTCTGCTGGAGCGTCGCTTCACCTTCGCCAGCGGTGTGGCCATGCGCATTCGCCGGATCGACGGTGCAACCATCGCGCCGGGCAGGGTAGCCGACGGCCCGGTGCTCTTCACCGCCGGCATGGATCACCAGATCGACAATATGGAAGCGCTCGATGTCTGGCAGCGCGCCGATGGCGCGACCATGGTCGCGCTCATGTCCGACGACAACCACTCGCTGCTGCAGCGCAATCTCTATCTGGAGTTTCGGCTGCTTGGCGAGTGAGTGGGGAGGTTCGGTGCCAGGCGCCCTCGCCCTTCGACAAGCTCAGGATGAGGGCTGTTGATATGCTGGCGTGTTTCAGCAGTTGCTTCGTGCGACGACGCTCAAGTAGCCCTCATCCTGAGCTTGTCGAAGGGCGAGGGCGCCTGGCTCAACCGCCGCGCTTCGCCAGCGTTGCCACTTCGTCCACCGCCTGACCATCCGCGCTCAGCACCACGCCAAACAGCGCCTCGGCCTCGTCCGCCGTGTAATACCCCAGCGCCACATCGCGCAAAACCTTTTCCGGCGCGCGCTTCAGTGGATCGCCATAGCCGCCGCCACCGGGCGTGCCGACATAAACCCGGTCACCGGCTTTCAGCGGAATATCCTGTTCCTTGGAAAGATGCGGCGGCACATGGGCTTTTCCATCGCGCCACACCGTCACCTCGTTCACCCTGCCGTCCCTGCCGCCGAGCACGCCCTGCGGGCCGGTGCGACCGTGATCCATCACGAAGGAGGCGCGGGCGTCGCCGCGCAGAAGCTCCACCTCATAGGAAAGGCCGAATCCGCCGCGATGCTCGCCGGCACCGCCCGAGCCCTCGCGCAGCGCATAGCGCCGATAGAGCACGGGGAAAGCCTGCTCCATCACCTCCACCGGAGGCGATTTCGAAATGCCGATGGTCGAGCAGCCATTGGTCAGCCCGTCATGGTCGGCATTGCCGCCATAACCGCCGCCGGAAATCTGGTACATCACGAAATCGCGGCCGCGCGCCGGGTCATGCCCGCCAAGCGCGAAATTGCCGCTGGAACCGGCAGGCGCTGCAGTCACCTTTTCCGGCAAGGCCTTCACCATCGCCGCGAACACGGCCTCCGCAATGCGCTGCGAGACCTCCGCCGCGCAGCCTGAAACCGGGCGCGGATAGCGCGCGTCGAGAAACGTGCCCTCCGGCCGCTTGATGATCAGCGGCTCGAACGCGCCGGCGCTCAGCGGCACTTCGGGGAAGATGTGGCGCATCGCCAGATAGACGGAGGAAAGCGTTGTGGCGAGCACGCTGTTCATCGGCCCTATGCAGGGCGGGCTCGATCCTTCGAAATCGAAGGTCAGCGTGTCGCCCTTCTTTTCGATGGCAAGCGCGATGGTCAGCGGTTCGTCCACCACGCCGTCGGAATCCACGAAAGCCTTGCCGCGATAGACCCCGTCGGGGATCGGCGCGATCAGCGTGCGCATCTGTGTCGCTGCGCGGGTGCGCAGTTCGGCGATGGCCTGCCGCACGGTCTCGTCACCATAGCGGTCGAGCACCTGCGCCAGCCGCTCGGCACCCACTTCCAGCGCCGCGCCCTGCGCCCGAATATCGCCGATGCGCTGGTCGGCAACGCGGATGTTGGAGCAGATGATCGCGTAGATTTCAGGATCCAGTTCGCCCTTCTTGAAAAGCTTCACCGGCGGCAGGCGCAGCCCTTCCTGCTCCACCGCCGTGGCGGAAGCGGAAAAGCCGCCCGGAACCGCGCCGCCAATGTCCGGCCAGTGGCCGGTGTTGGAGAGCCAGCAGAAGATTTTCCCATCACGCCAGACTGGCATGGCGAAGCGCACATCCATGAGATGTGTGCCGCCGAGATACGGATCGTTGATGATGTAGATGTCGCCGGGTTCGGGTGCAGCCGTCTCGCCGCCCGCAATGCGCTCGATGAGCGTGCGCGTGGAATACTGCATCACGCCGACAAAGACCGGCAGCCCGGCCGAGCCCTGCGCAATCAGCGCGCCATCCTCGGCGGCGTAGATGCCGTCCGAACGGTCGTTGGCTTCCGCAATGACGGGAGAGAAGGCGGCGCGCGAGAAGGTCAGGTCCATCTCGTCGCACACCTGCTGAAGTGCCGCCTGGATCACCGAGAGAGTGATGGCGTCGAGAGAAGAGGTGTTGTTCATCGGCCCGCTCCCACCGTGATGATGATGTTCCCATCGGCATCGGATGCCGCCCGGTCACCGGGTTCGATCACCGTTGTCGTGTCGAGCTGTTCGAGGATCGCCGGCCCATCGATCACCGCATCGAGCGGCAGTTTTTCGCGGGCATAGACCGGTGTGTCGTGCCAGTCCCCGGCAAACCAGACCCGCCGCCGCTCGTTCAGCGCTTCCGCCAGCGTTGCCACACGTCCCGCCGGGTCGATCAGGCTGGCAAGGTCGATATCCGCGCGCACGCCGATCACGGAGGTGTTGAGATTGACGAGATTGGCGCGGATTTCCGGAAGCCGCACCTTGAAGCGCTTGAAATAGGCCTCCTCGAAGAGCGCCTGCAGCGTGTCGCGATCAACCTCGGGGCCGGGCAGCGGCACATTGATGAGATGCGTCTGGCCGACAAACTGCATGTCCGCCGTGTGCACACATTCAATGCGCTCTGGCTGCACTGTCTCTTCCGCGATCAGCGCCTCGCCCTCGGCGCGCTGCTCTTCAAGCACGCTTTTGACCAGCGCCACGTCGAGGCTCGCTACGGGACGATTCACGGTGCGCACGAAATCGTGCCTGAGGTCCGCCACCACGCAGCCGAGCGCATTGGTGATGCCCGGCCGCGCCGGCACCATCACGCGCGGAATGCCCAACTCGCGGGCAAGGGCTGCCGCGTGCAGCGGTCCCGCGCCGCCAAAGGCAAACAGCGCAAAGTCGCGCGGATCGTGCCCCTTGCCGAGCGAAACCATGCGGATCGCGCCCGCCATCTTGATGTTGGCGATCTGCAGCACAGCACCCGCCGCTTCCACGCCGGAAAGCCCGAGACGTCTTCCAAGCCTGTCTGCAAAGATTGCCTCGACATCGGAAACGGAAACCGGGTTGTCGACGGAGAGAAGTTTTTTCGAGTTCAACCGGCCAAGCAGGAGATTGGCATCGGAGATGGTCGGCTCCACGCCGCCACGGCCATAACAGATCGGGCCGGGCTTTGCACCGGCGCTCTGCGGCCCCACTTCCAGGAGCCCCGCATCGTTGACGCGCGCGATCGATCCGCCGCCGGCACCCACCGTGTGCACATCCACCATCGGCACATGTATCGGCATGGCATATTCCACCTCGATCTCGTTGGAGACCGCAGGCCGCGCCCCGCGCACAAGCGCCACATCGGTGGATGTGCCGCCCATATCGTAGGTGATGAGGTTGTCGACGCCCGCCCGCCGCGCGGTAAAGGCTGCCGCCATCACGCCGGAGGCTGGGCCGGACATTACCGTCTTGGCGGCCTCACGGGCCACATGGGCAGCGGAGATCATGCCGCCATTTCCGTTCATCACCAGAAAGTCGCGCGCATAGCCGAGACCCTGCAACTCGTTCGAGAGGCGGGCGATGTAGCGCTCCAGGATCGGCTGCACCGAGGCGTTGACGGCGGCGGTCACGCCGCGCTCGAACTCGCGCGCTTCGGAAAGCAGCGCATGTCCGGTGGTGATGTAATTGTTGGGCCAGAGTTCGGCGGCGATTTCGGCAGCGCGCTTTTCGTGCGCCGGGTTCGCATAGGCATGCAGGAAGTGGATCACCAGTGAAACGCAGCCCTGATCGAGCAGCGCCTTCACCGCCGCGCGCACGCCATCCTCATCGAGCGGTGTGAGCACGTTTCCGGCGGCGTCCATGCGCTCATCCACCTCGAGCCGCAGATTGCGCGGTACCACCGGAGTGAAAGTTCCTGTCATGCCATAGGCCTGTGGCCGTGTGCGCCGCCCAAGCTCGATAATGTCGCGGAAGCCGGCGGTGGTGATCATGCCTGTTCTGGCAAGCTGCCGCTCAAGCACCGCGTTCGTCGTGGTGGTCGTGCCATGCACGATCAGGCCGATCTCGGAGGCCGGAACCTCGGTCTCGCGTATAGCGTTGACCACGCCGAAAGCCTGGTTTTCGATGGTGGTCGGAGTCTTGGCGACCCGCACTCCCCTGTCTGGCCCTTCGCGGGAATCGATCAGGATCAGGTCTGTGAAGGTGCCGCCCACATCGATGCCAACGACCACGGAACCCGAATTGATGCCTTTTTTCTCATTCATGGGTGAAATCCGGAATGTGAAACCTTTGTTGACCCGACCAAATGAAATAGGTGTCGAACGCACGAAACTTGACGTCAAATTCATTTGTATACTAATAATTTCGACAGGCAAGAGCAGCCATTGGTGCCGCGATTTGGATTTGCATCCGAACCAGAAACCGGCTTAGAGACTTCCGACCGAACGAGGACAGTATTCATGGACAGCGCTGCGCTCCGCGAGAACGACGCCGAAAAGACCCCTGAATTCCCGATTCCCGCCGGCTGCTTTGCCGAGCGCGTGACATCGGTGAAACACTACACGGACAATCTCTTTGCCTTCCGCATCACGCGGCCGCAAAGCTTCCGCTTCCGCTCCGGCGAGTTCGTGATGATCGGCCTGCCCAATGCGGAAAAACCGGTCTTCCGGGCCTATTCCATCGCCAGCCCCGCCTGGGATGAGGAGGTGGAGTTCTTCTCCATCAAGGTGCCGGACGGCCCGCTGACCCAGCATCTGCAGAAGATCCAGCCCGGCGACACGGTGCTCATGCGCCAGAAATCCACCGGCACGCTGGTCAACGATGCGCTGACGCCGGCGAAAAACCTCTACATGATCTCCACCGGCACGGGTATTGCGCCCTTCGCGAGCCTGATCCGCGATCCGGAGACCTATGAGAAGTTCGACAACATCATTCTCACCCACACCTGCCGCGACGTCGCCGAGCTCGATTACGGCAAGGAACTGGTGACCGCTCTCAGGGACGATCCGCTGATCGGCGAACTGGTCGAGGGCCGCCTGACCCATTTCACCTCCACCACGCGCGAAACCTCGCCCGTGATGGGCCGCATCACGACGCTGATCGAGAACGGCGAACTCTTCCAGAAGCTCGGCACCGAGCCTTTTGACCGCGAGAATGACCGCGTCATGATCTGCGGCTCCATGGCCATGCTCAAGGATGTGAAGGCGCTGGTGGAGAAGGCGGGCCTCAAGGAAGGCTCCAACGCCGAGCCGGCCGATTTCGTCGTCGAGCGCGCTTTCGTCGGCTGAGGTTGTGTTCAGGGCAGGGCGTCTCGGCCCCGTTGCCATGCGGTCCGGTTGGCGCTTCGCCCGGTCGGGATGAAGCTTCTTCACATGATCGCACCACATCTTTGCCCCTTCGCCTCCTGAACCTGCCGAACGGATAGGGGCTCCCACCCCAGCTCCCTCCTTCGTCATCCTCGGACCTGATCTAAGGATCCATGCCGGAACACCGGGGATAAACCGCAGCCCTTCAAGGCGACACGCAATCTTTCTCACCCGCACGACGTCACCACCGCAAAGGCATGGATCCGATGGTCAAGCCATAGGATGACGAGGGCGTTGAAGCGCTCATCCCATTCATTCCTTTCCGCCCCCTCAGCAGAACGCACGCCAGCACCAAACGCCCCCTTCTCCCCGCGAGCGGGGAGAAGGTGAGGATGAGGGGCAAGCGCCATCAGTGGCCAGGAGACCGACAGAGGTGGAAAAGACCGCAAGGCCCCGCCCGCCCCTCATCCCCCTGCCGGGACCTTCTCCCCGCCGGCGGGGAGAAGGGGGCCGTCATCCCGGAAGCCGCGATCCATTGGAAAAACCCGCAGGAACACGGCTCTGTCCTCGCCCCACCTCCTCAGCAGAACGCACGCCAGCACCAAACGTCCCCTTCTCCCCGCATGCGGGGAGAAGGTGAGGATGAGGGGCGAGCTCCATCAGTGGCCGGGATACCGACAGAGGTGGAAAAGACCGCAAGGCCCCGCCCGCCCCTCATCCCCCTGCCGGGACCTTCTCCCTGCCGGCGGGGAGAAGGAGGCCGTCATCCCGGGCTTGACCCGGGACCCATTGGCAAAATGCGCACGAGCGCAGTCCGGCTTTCATCCAGCCCCGCTCAATCCCTCTTGACGCCATTCCGCAACCATGCAAAAAACACTTTGATACATCGATAAATCCGGATATTTCGATAATGCAGAAAACCGAAGCCATAGACGCACTCGCCGCGCTCGGTCAGGAGACCCGGCTCGATGTGTTCCGCCTGCTCGTCAAGGCCGGGCCGGAGGGGCTGCCGGCGGGTGAGGTCGCGGCGCGGCTGGGTGTCGTGCAAAACACCGCCTCCGCGCATCTCAAGGTTTTGGCACAGTCGGGCATGATCCGCGCCGAGCGGGAAGGGCGCATCATTCGCTACTCCGCCGACATGACCGGCTTCCGCGATCTCCTCGCCTTCCTGATGGAAGATTGCTGCAACGGAAACCCGGATCTCTGCCGTCCCGCCATCGAGGCTGCGACGTGTCACTGCTAGGAGGCGAATGCCATGAGTGATAAATCGTTCAATGTGCTTTTCCTTTGCACCGGAAACTCCGCCCGATCCATCCTCGCCGAAGCTGTTTTGAACCGGGTCGGCGCCGGGCGTTTCAACGCTTATTCAGCGGGCTCCCAGCCCAAGGGTTCGGTGCATCCATTCGCGCTGGAACTGCTCGAACGCATGAATCACGACATCGCCTTTGCCCGATCCAAAGATTGGGCAGAGTTCGCAACGCCGGATGCACCGAAGCTCGATTTCGTCTTCACGCTTTGTGACAGCGCTGCGCAGGAAGCCTGCCCGGTCTGGCCCGGCCAGCCGATGACGGCCCATTGGGGCCTGCCAGACCCGGCAGCGGTGACCGGAACCGAGGCCGAGAAGCACCTCGCCTTTGCCGACACCTATCGCATGCTCAACAACCGCATTTCCATTTTCACGGCGCTGCCGCTCGCCTCGCTCGACCGGCTTTCCCTGCAGCGCCGTCTCGATGACATTGGCCGCACGGCGGCTCCTTCCGAACAGGGACACGTTGCATGACCGACCACATATTGAACCGCGATGAGGCCCCTGCGGGCGGCATCGGCTTCTTCGAAAAATACCTCTCCATCTGGGTGGCGCTGTGCATCATCGCCGGCATCGCCCTTGGCAACCTCATGCCCGGCCTGTTCGGCTTCCTCGCCTCGCTCGAATACGCCTCGGTCAATCTGGTCGTGGCCGTGCTCATCTGGGCCATGGTTTTCCCGATGATGGTCAATGTCGACTTCGCAAGCCTCAGCCATATCGGCGACCGGCCCAAGGGCCTCGTCCTGACGCTCGCCGTCAACTGGCTCATCAAGCCCTTCACCATGGCAGCCCTTGGCGTCCTGTTCTTCGAATATGTCTTTGCGCCATGGATCGAGCCCGCCGATGCACAGCAATACATTGCCGGCCTCATCCTTCTGGGTGCTGCACCCTGCACGGCCATGGTTTTCGTGTGGAGCCAGCTCACCCGGGGCGATGCCACCTACACGCTCGTTCAGGTCTCGCTCAACGATGTGGTGATGATCTTCGCTTTCGCACCCATCGTCGCCCTGCTGCTCGGCGTGACCGACATCGCCGTGCCGTGGGAGACGCTGCTTCTCGCCACCGGCCTTTATGTGGTGATCCCGCTCGTCGCCGGGTTCCTGACCCGCAAATGGCTGACCGGCCGCGCCTCGGGTGCGCAGGCGCGGAAGGCGGTTGCGGATTTCACCGCTTCGCTGAAACCCGTTTCCGTCATCGGGCTTCTGGTCACGGTGGTGCTGCTCTTCGGCTTTCAGGGCCATGTGATTGTCGAACGGCCGATCCTGATCGTGCTGATCGCGGTGCCGCTCCTGATCCAGTCCTATGGCATCTTCTTCCTGACCTATTTCGCCGCCCGCATCTGGAAAGTGCCGTTCAATGTCGCCGCGCCCTGCGCCCTCATCGGCACGTCGAATTTCTTTGAGCTTGCGGTTGCCGTCGCCATCAGCCTGTTCGGCTTGAATTCCGGTGCCGCCCTTGCCACGGTGGTCGGCGTTCTGGTCGAGGTGCCGGTGATGCTGTCGCTGGTGGCCTTTGCAAACCGCACCCGAGACTGGTTCCCGACAAGCTGAGCGAGACAATCATGACCGTCACCATCTATCACAACCCGAAATGCGGCACCTCGCGCAATGTGCTGGCCATGCTCCGCGAAGCCGGTGAAGAGCCGCAGGTGATCGAATATCTCAAGACCCCGCCCGGCCGCGAAAAGCTGGTGTCGCTGATTGCTGCCATGGGCGTGCCGCCCCGCGCGATCCTGCGCCAGAAGGGCACACCCTATGACGAGCTGGGCCTTGGCGAAGACAAATGGAGCGACGATGAACTGATCGACTTCATGGTCGCGCACCCGATCCTGATGAACCGCCCCATCGTGGAAACCCCGCGCGGTACAAAGCTTTGCCGCCCGTCCGAGACCGTGCTGGAGCTACTGCCTGAGGGTGCGGTGAAAGCGTTCACCAAGGAAGACGGCGAGGTGGTGCGGTAGGCGGGAACCTCCGCAGTCACGAAAAGCGGGCTTCCCCGCTGTACATTTGCCTCCGACACGCGTAGTAGGGCGCAAAAGCGTTGGTGAAATCGCCGCGCTGCGCGCCCTCCAGACCATCTGCCACAGACGATCTCACAAAGCGCGCTCATTTCCGAAAGAAGATGAATGACCGAGTTCGAAGGCATTGTGCCAGCGCTTGGCCGGGCGTTGGACAAGCGCGGCTATACCGAATTGACCCAGGTTCAGAAGGCTGTTCTGGAACTGGAACCTGAAGGCGCCGATGCGCTTGTTTCCGCCCAGACCGGCTCCGGCAAGACCGTGGCCTTCGGCATCGCGCTGGCGCCAAGCCTGCTTGATGGCGCGGAAAGCTTTGATCGTGCCGCAGCTCCGCTCGGCCTCGCCGTTGCGCCCACGCGCGAACTGGCGCTTCAGGTCAAGCGCGAGCTGGAATGGCTTTACGCAGAAACCGGCGCCGTGATCGCCTCTTGTGTCGGCGGCATGGACATCCGCACCGAGCGTCGCGCGCTGGAGCGCGGTGCCCATATCGTCGTCGGCACGCCCGGCCGCCTGTGCGACCACATTCGCCGCAACGCGCTCGACATGTCGGATTTGCGCGCCGTCGTGCTGGACGAGGCGGACGAAATGCTCGATCTCGGCTTCCGCGAGGATCTGGAGTTCATTCTGGATGCCGCGCCCGCCGAGCGCCGCACGCTCATGTTTTCGGCAACCGTCTCGCGCACCATCGCCAATCTGGCGAAGAATTATCAGCGCGATGCAGTCCGCATCACCACCGCTGCCGAGCAGAAGCAGCATGGCGACATCGAGTATCGCGGGTTTCTCGCCATTCCGCAGGAGCGCGAAAACGCCATCATCAACGTGCTGCGCTATCATGAGGCGCGCAATGCGCTGGTGTTCTGCAACACGCGCGCCACCGTCAACCATCTGACCGCGCGGTTCAACAATCGCGGCTTCTCGGTCGTGGCGCTATCGGGCGAGCTCAGCCAGAGCGAGCGCACCCATGCGCTGCAGGCCATGCGCGACGGGCGCGCCCGTGTCTGTGTCGCGACGGATGTTGCTGCCCGCGGCATCGACCTGCCCAATCTCGAGCTCGTGGTTCATGCGGATCTGCCAACCAATTCCGAAACGCTGCTGCACCGCTCTGGCCGCACCGGGCGGGCAGGGCGCAAGGGTGTCAGCGCGCTCATCGTCGCGCCCAATGGCCGCCGCCGGGCCGAGCGCCTTCTGCGCGATGCCAAGGTGCGGCTTGAGTGGACCAGCCCGCCGTCCGCCGACGAGGTTCTTCAGCGCGATGACGAACGCCTGATGGCCGACCCGCATCTCGAAGATCCCATTCAGGAAAACGAGGCAGACTTCGTCAAAGCGCTTCTTGAGAAGCACGGGGCCGAACAGATCGCGGCGGCTTTTGTGCGGCTTCACCGCGCAAAACTCTCCGCGCCGGAGGATGTCACGGAAGTGACCATCCAGGATGGTGGCGGCATGCGCGAGGAACGCGCGCCGCGCCGTGAGGAATTCGACGAGAGTGTCTGGTTCTCCCTGTCGGTTGGCCGCAAGCAGAATGCCGAGCCGCGCTGGCTCATCCCGCTTCTGTGCCGTGCCGGCGATATCACCAAGCGCGAGATCGGCGCTATCAAGATGCAGCAGGACGAGACCTTCGTTCAGCTCGATGCCGCCTGTGTTGGCCGTTTCCTCGCGGCCATCGGCCCGCAGGCCGTTCTGGAGCGCAGCATCCGGGTGGTCCAGCTGGAGGGCATCCCCGAATTCGCGTCGCGCAACAGCGGGCCAAAACCCTTCGCCGGCAAGCGCAGGCCGGCCGGCAAGCCGCACCGCAAGGGCGGCGACTGGCGCGACGATGCCAAGCCCTGGGCGAAGAAAGATGGCAAACCCGGCAAGCCGAAATTCGCCAAGCCCGCTGGCGGCAAGAAGAAGGCGCGCAAAAAGCCGGACTGACATGAGCGTCTTCAGGAGACGAACAATGTTGCGCCGCAGCATCATCCGGGTTAAACACCGCGCATCCGCTTAGGACCCGGTGAAACTCCGGGTGGCTCTGCCGGCCGCTGATCCGCCGGCGCAACCTCGATCGTTTCTGTCTTTCCCGGCCGCAGAAGCCTGTCGGCGGTTGGGAGGTCATGTCTCCTGAAGGTTCCATGTTCTCGCTTTCCCATTACCGTGACGAATGGTTCGGCAATATTCGCGCCGATCTCCTTTCCGGCCTCGTGGTCGCGCTTGCGCTCATCCCCGAAGCCATCGCCTTTTCCATCATTGCCGGTGTCGACCCCAAGGTCGGGCTCTACGCCTCCTTCTCCATCGCCGTCATCACCGCCATTGCCGGTGGCCGGCCAGGCATGATTTCGGCGGCGACAGCCGCCACCGCCGTGCTCATGGTCACGCTGGTCAAGGAGCAGGGGCTGCAATATCTGCTCGCCGCCACGGTGCTGGCCGGCCTGTTGCAGATCGGGGCTGGGCTTCTGAGACTTGGCCATCTGATGCGCTTCGTCTCGCGCTCGGTCATGACCGGCTTTGTCAATGCTCTGGCGATCCTGATTTTCATGGCGCAGCTGCCAGAGCTGATCGGCGTGCCGAACCTCACCTATGTGATGGTCGCCGCCGGCCTTGCCATCATTTATCTGTTCCCGCGCCTCACCAAGGCCATCCCGTCGCCGCTCATCTGCATCATCGTGCTCACCACGGTGTCCATCGCCTTTGGCCTCGATGTGCGCACGGTGGGCGACATGGGCGAACTGCCATCCACCTTCCCGGTCTTTCTCCTTCCCGACATTCCGCTCAATCTTGAAACGCTGCAGATCATCCTGCCCTATTCGGCGGCAGTGGCGGCGGTCGGCCTTCTGGAATCGCTCATGACGGCCTCGCTGGTGGATGAGCTCACCGACACGCAGAGCGACAAGAACCAGGAATGCATCGGCCAGGGCCTTGCCAACACAGCCACCGGCTTTATCGGCGGGATGGCCGGCTGCGCCATGATCGGCCAGTCGATGATCAATGTGAAATCCGGCGGGCGCGGGCGTCTTTCCTGTTTCGCAGCCGGTGTTTTCCTGTTGTTCATGATCGTTATTCTGGGCGACTGGGTGCGCCAGATCCCGATGCCCGCACTTGTCGCGATCATGATCATGGTCTCCATCGGCACCTTCTCATGGTCGTCGATCAAGAACCTGCGCGAGCATCCGCTGTCTTCCTCCGTGGTCATGCTGGCCACGGTCGTCTGTGTGGTGGCCACCCACAATCTCGCCATCGGCGTGCTGGTCGGCGTGCTTCTCTCCGGCATCTTTTTCGCCGGCAAGATCGCGCAGATCTTCCGCGTCACCTCCACCCTGTCGGAAGACGGGCGCGAGCGCACCTATCGCGTCGAAGGTCAGCTTTTCTTCGCCTCGGTTGAAGACTTCAACGCCGCCTTCGACTTCAAGGAAGGGCTGGACAAGGTCACCATCGATGTTTCGCGCGCGCATATCTGGGACATTTCCAGTGTTGGCGCATTGGACATGATCGTGCTCAAATTCCGCCGTGACGGTGCCGAGGTGGAGATCATTGGCATGAACGAGGCCAGCGAAACCATCGTCGACAAGCTTGGCATTCACGACAAGCCGGGCGCGCTCGAAAAGCTGATGGGCCACTAGATCGCCGTGCGTCCTTTCGGACGCATAAAGGACGATCTAGATTTTTAATTGAGCATCGGTATTCCCGAAAACCGGATTCCACTTTTCGGCTCGATGCTACAGGGGGTAGAGATGTCAAAGATCACCGCATTCATAGACGGTTCCATCTATGCGCAGAGCGTGTGCGAACACGCGGCGTGGATCGCCGGCAGGCTTGAAGCCTCCGTGGAGCTTCTCCACGTCCTTGGTCGCCGTGAGACGGGCAGCGCCCCGTCCGATCTCTCCGGCAACATCGCCCTTGGCGCGCGGTCATCGCTTCTGAAGGAGCTGTCCGAGCTTGACGAACAGCGCGCGCGCCTTGCCATGAAGCGTGGCCGTGCCATCCTCGAAGATGGCGAGGCTGCCGTGCGTGCCGCCGGTATCGAAAAGGTCTCGGGCCGCATTCGCCATGGCGATGTGGTGGAGACGGTGGCCGAAGTGGAGGAGGATTCCGACCTTCTGGTGATCGGCAAGCGCGGCGAGGCGGCGGATTTTGCAAAACTGCATCTCGGCTCCAATCTGGAGCGCGTGGTGCGGTCGAGCCATCGCCCCGTTTTCGTCGCAAACCGCGCCTTCAAGCCGATCGACAAGGTGCTTGTCGCCTATGATGGTGGCGCAAGCAGCATGAAGGCGGTGGACGCCATGGCACGCTCGCCGCTCTTTGCCGGCCTCTCTGTCAAGCTTCTCACGGTGGGAAGCGACACCAGCGAGGCGCGTAACCGCCTTGCCGATGCAGAAGCCGTGTTGCGCGGCGGTGGCATCGAGGTGGCAAGCGAAGTGCTGCCCGGCCAGCCCGAGACGGTCATCTCCGAGCGCGTCGAGAGCGAGAATTACGGTCTGCTCGTCATGGGCGCCTATGGCCACTCGCGCATCCGCAGCCTGATCATCGGCTCAACCACCGAGACGATGCTGCGCTCGTGCAAAATTCCGGTCATGCTCTTCCGCTAATCTTTCATGCTGGCATGACGGCTCTTTCCAGCGCCGCGCCCGCCATGCCATGAATGGCAGACCCGGATTGCAAGGAAAGAGCGAACCATGGCCGAAACCTTCGTCATCGCCCAGGGCGGCGGTCCCACCGCCGTCATCAATCAGACCGTCGCCGGTGCTGCGCTGGAAGCCATGAAACTCTATCCCGGATGTCAGGTTCTGGGTGCGCTGCATGGCGTGCGCGGTATTCGCGATGGACGTTTCGTCACCCTATCGGATATCTCCGAAACCGAGCTCTTGCGCATCGCTGCCACGCCGAGTGCGGCGCTCGGCTCCACCCGCGACAAGCCGGATGCGGCCTATTGCGAAGAGATCATGAAAGGTCTCAAGGACGTCGGTGCGGATGCCTTCATCAACATTGGCGGCAACGACACCTCCGGCACGCAGGCCATCCTGCGCGATGCTTCCGGCGGTGGCATGACCTTCATGCACGCACCCAAAACCATCGACAATGATCTGATGGAAAACGA
Organism: Nitratireductor sp. ATLC21; assembly: GCF_057196525.1. Classification (NCBI taxonomy): domain Bacteria; kingdom Pseudomonadati; phylum Pseudomonadota; class Alphaproteobacteria; order Hyphomicrobiales; family Phyllobacteriaceae; genus Nitratireductor; species Nitratireductor sp. ATLC21. The sequence continues at coordinate 659,945 of NZ_JBXUOU010000003.1, forward strand.
CCACACACCGGGCTTCATCTCGGCGGGAGAAATGGTGGCCGGAGCCTTCCTGAGCGTCGATCTCGATTTCCGCGCTCTGCCCGGCGTCTATGTCGGCATCGTGATGGGTCGCCATGCGGGCTTTCTCACGGCCGCCGCTGCCGCCTGGGCGCTCGATGAAGAAAGCGGCCCGCACCTCGTCTATGTGCCCGAGCGCGCCTTCGAACGCGCCCGCTTCATCGAGGATGTGAAGGCGACTGTCGCCCGCCATGGGCGCTGCGTCGTGGCCATGTCGGAGGGGGTCTCCGATGCCGATGGGCGCTCGCTCATCGAAACGCTGGTGCCAGCCGAGATGCAGGAGCGTGATGCCCACGGCAATCTCAAACTCTCCGGCAGCGATCTCGGCCAGGCCATCGAGCGCATTCTGGCCGAGGATCTTGCCGGCCAGCGCGCACGCGTCGACACGTTCGGCTATCTGCCGCGCGGCAACATCGCCACGACCAGCGAGACCGACGCGCGCGAGGCTTTCGAAGCCGGTGCTTTCGCTGTCCGTTCAGTGGAAAAGGGCGACGGCTCCGTCGCGCTCCAGTTCGATGGCGAGAAGACGGTGTGCCGTCTGGTCGATCTCGACGCCGTTGCCGGCAAGACGCGCCACATGCCCGGGACCTATCTGAAGCCCGATGAAAACCGTCTGTCAGACGAGGGCCTTGCCTATCTGCACCGCCTCCTGCCGCGCCGCTACGATCCGGCGACGCCCTTCGTGTAAGCCTCGCTTTCGTGGATCGTGTCGCGCTTGCGGTGGTGGGACGTCGAAGGTCTATCGCTTGCGCACGAATTCCGTGCGCAGCACAAGACCCTTGATGCCTTCATGACGGCAGTCGATCTCATCCTTGTTGTCCGTCAGGCGGATCGTTTTGATCACCGTTCCGCGTTTCAGCGTCTGGCCGGCGCCCTTCACTTTCAGGTCCTTGATCAGGGTCACGGAATCGCCGTCCGCCAGCGGATTGCCTTCAGCGTCGACGACCGCGCCGCGCTGCGCCTCAAGCGCTTTCATTTCCGAGGCCGGCATCCATTCGCCGGTTACCTCGTCATACACATAATCGTCATCGCTGTCGGACATATCGCGCCTTTCTGAAGCGGGGTGCCGGGCCTGGGTGCCCAAGCATGTCTCAGACCGGACCCTTACTCCACGCTTGCGATCTTGGCCACTCCCCTGCCTGGCTGGCGACAAAGAACACTCCGGCGGCGCGGCGGATCAGTTCTTCTGCTCCAGATCCTCGATCAAGACCTTCATTTCGTCGATCTCACGCAATTGCGCCTCGATGATGCCATCGGCCAGTTCGCGCACACGCGGGTCGGAGATGTTCGCTCGTCTGCTGGTCAGGATCGCAATGGAATGGTGAGGGATCATGGCCTTCATGTAGTCCACGTCATCCACGGTTGCCTGGCTGCGAACCAGCCAGAGCGAGCCTGCAAAGATGACGGCCGCGCCTGCAACGATGCCAAGATTGACAGCGGAGTTCTGGTACATGCTCCACATGAAGCCCAGCATGATCACCGCCATGGTCGCTCCCATCAACAGCGCCATCCAAGCCCGCGTTTCGCTCCAGAATATATGATCGAGCGCATAGGTGTTGAGATACATCAGACCAAACATGATGACCGTCGACGTTCCGATCATCGCGGCAAAGCGACCATAGGACATGAAACCAGCCTCCGATTGTTAAACCCAATGACGTGTCAACTCATGTCATGGGGTGAGGTTCCGGCTTCGGTCTGGAACACCACGTCCTTTCGATCCGCTGCCGGTCGGCAAGGCCGGGCCTTCACTCACCTTTGAGTGGTCTATCTGCGGATGAAGGTGCCGTCGTCCAGTTGATCGAAATACTCCACGTGCACCTCTTTGGCCTGTTCGCCTTCCATTGAGAACCGAACCGAAGAGATGGAGCCTTCCATGGCGTTCTCGTTCAGCGGGCGAAACACGAACTCATCGCCCGTCCAGTGTTGCAGAGGAAACGTGCTGGGCGTTCCTTCAACTTTCATAAGCAGGCCGCCATTCGCCTTCTCGACAATGAGATTGCCGTAATAATCATTGGCGAACGTGCCGGTATAGTCTTCGAGCTCACGAGCGGGTTTTGCGTCTGCCGGTGCTTTCTGCCCGGCATGTTTGCCGAACGGCTCCAGCATGGGCCCAAAGAGGACCGGATACATGGCCAGCCAGTCGCGCTGGACCGCGCCAAACTGCACGAGGTCCATGAAGCTCATGGAGATGCCTTCAACCAGACCGATCGGCTGTGCGTTGGACAAGACGACAATGCCGATATCAGCGGAAGGGATCATGATGAAGTTGGTTGCCGCACCCAGTGCAAAAGCGCCCGAATGACTGAGCATCACCCGGCCTGCCGGCGAGACGCCCACACCGAACCCATAGCCATAGAAGCCTGCACGTGCGGCGGGTGTGGCGGGGCGACCCGACACGGTTTGCGGGCTCAGTGCCGGCAGGAGTGCCGCTGCATCGACGATCTGTTCGCCCTCATACGCGCCATTGCCGAGCACCATCCGCATCCACTTGGCCATGTCGTTCACGCTGGCGCTGACACCGCCGGCCGGTGATTGCGGATCGGGGTCGCGCTGGAAAAACACTTCCCAGCCATCGCCCCCGCGCATATGATTGTAGGCACGGTTCTCGCGCGCCAGGAAATCGCCCAGCCTCGAGGAGGTGCGCTCCATTCCCAGCGGTTTGTAGATTGCTTCTTCGCTCAGCGTCGCCCAGTCCTTGCCGGCAACACCGGCCACGGCTTCGGCAGCAGCCGTGAGACCAAAATTCGTGTAAGCATATTGCAGTCGAAAAGGGCCGGTTTTTAGGTGCCGGAGCTGTTCGAGAATGACCTTCTGCGGGTAACCAAGATCTTCAAGGTCATCACCGGCATGGTCTGGCAGGCCCGAGCGGTGCGCATAGAGATCGCCGACGGTCAGAAGTGCCGTGCTCTCGGGATTGGAAAGCTTGAACCAGGGCAGGATTTCGGACATGCGCGTGTCCCAGTCCACGAGGCCTTCGCCCACCTGTTTCGCAACCACGGTTGCGCCTACCGGTTTGGAAAGTGATGCGAGCTGGAAGACCGTGTCTGTGTCAACCGCGCCTTCCTCGCCTGCCTTGCGCACGCCATAGCCCTTGGCAAAAAGAACCTCGTCCCTGCGCACCACGGCGACGGCAAGACCTGGAACACCGGTTTCCCGCATGGCGCTTTCGATAATGCCATCCAGCGCTTCGACAGCCTTCTCGATCTGCCCCTCGGGAATGGATATGCCTGCCGTCTGTGCTGGTGGAGGCAGATCGTTGGCCCGGGCGGCTGGCGGCGCTGCGAAAAGGGCCAGCGCGGTTGCGGCTGCGAGAATACGGGGTGCCATCGCGAAGTCTCCAGTGTGAACCGATTGCCCTGACCGTTCTGGAGGCAAGTCTTTAATGAAAGGCGAACATCGCTTCAGCAAAAGAGATGTCGCTCCTTGTCAACGAGTTCGCCAATAAAGGCTGAAGTGACCTGGATGCGTCGCGTTGGTCGCATGGATTCATGGTAGACCGTCCAGTAGCTGCGCCGTATGGGGGCCGCCCAGTCGAGTGCGATCAGATCTCTATGCGCGCGTGCGATGAATGTGTGCAAAATGCCAATGCCGGCACCCGAGCGCACCGCCTCGACCTGCCCCATGGCCGATGAGACGGCGAAGTCGGCTGACCAGTTTTCAGAGATTTCTGCGGCATAGTCGAGCGTGGGGCTGAAGACGAGATCGGGCACATAGCCGACAAGCCGGTGGTGGCGAAGATCGTTTGCGCTCCTGGGCAAATCGTTAGCCTCCGCATAGGCCTTCGAGGCATAGAGCCCCAGCGTGTAGTCCACCAGCTTGGCAGCCACCAGCCGCCCCTCCGTCGGGCGGTCCACCGTCACGGCAATGTCGGCCTCGCGGCGCGACAACGAAAGCGAGCGCGGAACGGGAACGAGCTGGACAGAGAGGCCCGGATGGCGCTCCGTCAGCGCTCCCAGGCGCGAGGCGAGGAATGCAACGCCAAATCCATCCGGAGCGCCGATCCGTACAGTACCGGTCACATCCTCGCTTTCACCTGCGATCTCGGCCCGTGCAGCGATCATGTCGGCTTCCATGCGTTCCGCCGTCGCAAGCAGTTGTTCGCCCGCGGTCGTTAGCTCGGTCCCGGTCGTCAGCCTGTGAAAAAGCTTCGCGCCAATGGCCTCCTCCAGCGCAGCGACCCGGCGCGAGACCGTCGCATGATTGAGTGCCAGTCGCTTCGCTGCTCCAAGAATCTGGCCTGCCCGCGCCACGGCGAGAAACACGCGTACATCGTCCCAGTTCATTCACTGCTCCCGCGTTCGATATTTTTCGCACGCGACATATTATTTCGGCTTTAATTTTCGCACAACGGTTGCTGTTCGCGTCGCGTTGCAAATCCCCGCATGAGTGGTGACAATGACGCCGACTTCATAATCAGGGAGAAGCCTCATGGAGGATTTCGGTCATTTCATTGGCGGCAAGCATGTCGCCGGTACGAGCGGGCGCAGCCAGGACGTCATGCAGCCCATGGATGGAACAGTGCGCTGCAAGGTTGCGCTAGCCAGCGCTGCCGAAGTGCGCGCCGCCGTCGAGAATGCCAAGGCAGCACAGCCCGGCTGGGCAAAGACCAATCCCCAACGCCGCGTGCGCGTGCTCATGAAGTTTCTTGAGCTTGTCCATCGCGACTATGACGAGCTCGCCGAGCTTCTGGCCCGTGAACACGGCAAGACCATTCCCGACGCCAGGGGCGACATTCAACGCGGGCTCGAAGTGGTCGAGGTCTGCATCGGTGCGCCGCACATGATGAAGGGTGAATACACCGAGGGTGCGGGCCCGGGCATCGATGTCTACTCCATGCGCCAGCCGCTCGGCGTTGTTGCCGGGATCACGCCGTTCAACTTCCCGGCCATGATCCCGCTCTGGAAGATTGCGCCGGCGATCGCCTGTGGCAACACCTACGTGTTGAAGCCTTCCGAGCGCGATCCGGGTGTGCCGATGCGCATTGCCGAACTCTTCCTTGAGGCAGGCCTGCCGGAGGGCGTGCTCAACGTCGTCAATGGCGACAAGGAAGCGGTCGATGCGCTTCTCGACGATCCGGATATCAAGGCCGTCGGTTTCGTCGGCTCCACGCCGATTGCGCAGTACATCTACAGCCGCGCCACTGCCAATGGAAAGCGCGCCCAGTGCTTCGGTGGCGCAAAAAACCATCTCATCATCATGCCCGATGCTGATATGGATCAGACGGTCGATGCGCTTATCGGAGCGGGTTATGGTTCGGCCGGCGAGCGCTGCATGGCGGTGTCCGTCGCGGTACCTGTCGGCAAGGAAACAGCCGACAGGCTGGTCGAGAAGCTCATTCCGCGCGTCGAGAGCCTGAAAGTCGGCCCGTCAACCGACGCCTCGGCCGATTTCGGCCCGCTCGTCACCCAGCAGGCGCTGGAGCGGGTGAAGGGCTATGTCGATCTCGGCGTCAAGGAGGGCGCAAAGCTCCTTGTCGATGGCCGCGATTTCAAGATGCAGGGTTATGAGAACGGCTACTATATGGGCGGTTGTCTCTTCGACAATGTCACCAAGGACATGCGCATCTACAAGGAAGAGATTTTCGGTCCCGTCCTCTCGGTCGTGCGCGCCAACACCTATGAAGAGGCGCTGGCGCTTCCCAATGATCACGAATACGGCAATGGCGTTGCCATATTCACGCGGGATGGCGATGCGGCGCGTGACTTCGCGGCCCGTGTCGATGTCGGCATGGTGGGCGTGAATGTCCCCATTCCGGTGCCGATCGCGTATTATACTTTCGGAGGGTGGAAGGCATCTTCCTTCGGCGATCTGAACCAGCATGGGCCGGATGCATTCCGCTTCTATACCAAAACGAAAACAGTCACCTCGCGCTGGCCATCAGGTGTGAAGGATGGCGCTGAATTCGTCATTCCGACAATGAATTAAGCGGGTTTTCACACCCACTTTCACGTTTGGCGAGAAGCCCGCACCGGTGGCCGGTGCGGGCTTTTTGCTTGCTGATACGTATAGAACTGTTTTGTTCTTTTTTGTCTCAAACTTGCAATATTGATGCGTGAAAGCGGCATATTTCGAGAGGATTCGCGAGAAGCACTCACTTTTTTCCCTTCAATGCAATGACATTGCATTGGTCCGGTGCTAGCTTCCCGCGTCAACAAGAGCCGGAAAAACCGGCCTTCGGTTTGGAGCCGGTCGTGGGAAATTTGCCGTTGCAATCGGGCGTCATTCCTCTACGACTATCAAGGGGAAAGAATAAGAAATGCGCCTGAAGGGCGACATTTCAGGGGAGTTGCATATCACATGGAATATTTCGTCCAGCAGCTTATCAACGGGCTGACGCTGGGTTCCATCTATGGGCTGATCGCCATTGGCTACACCATGGTCTATGGCATTATCGGAATGATCAACTTCGCGCATGGCGATGTCTTCATGATCGGCGCGTTCATCGCTCTGGCGATGTTCCTGATCCTGACGACCGTGCTCGGCTTTGCATTTCTGCCCGTGGTGTTGCTCATCGTGCTCATCGTGGCCATGTTCTTCACATCCGCCTGGGGGTGGACCGTTGAGCGGCTCGCATACAGGCCCCTTCGCGGATCCTTCCGTCTGGCTCCGTTGATCACCGCAATTGGCATGTCGATCGTTCTGCAGAACTTCGTGCAGATCACGCAGGGCGCGCGCGTCAAGCCGCTTCCGCCGCAAATCCAGGGAGGCATCACCCTGATGGATGGTGGCGCAACCGGCATCGTCGTGCAGCTTTCCTACATGCAGATCATCATTATCCTGACGACCGTTGCGCTGATGGCGGGCTTTACGCTCCTCATCACCCGCACGCCTCTCGGTCGTGCGCAGCGCGCCTGTGAGCAGGACCGCAAGATGGCGGCACTCCTCGGCATCAATGTCGACCGCACGATATCCCTGACCTTCGTCATGGGTGCGGCGCTCGCCGCCGTGGCCGGCCTGATGTTTGTGCTGCTTTATGGCGTGATCGATTTCTACATCGGCTTTCTTGCTGGCGTTAAGGCGTTCACCGCGGCCGTGCTCGGCGGCATCGGCTCGCTTCCCGGCGCCATGCTGGGCGGTCTCCTGATCGGCCTTATCGAAGTGTTCTGGTCGGGCTATTTCTCGGTCGAATACAAGGATGTTGCGGCATTCTCGATCCTGGCCATCGTGCTGATCTTCCTGCCTTCCGGTCTTCTCGGTCAGCCTGAAGTGGAGAAGGTCTGATGGCGATGAACGCTTCGAACAAGGGGGGCGCTGCTCAGCAGAGCGCCCCCAACTCCTTCGCCGCTTCGGTCAAGGACGCCGCCATTGCCGGCCTCCTGGTTGCTGTACTCGGCTTCTTCTTCATCGGCATTCGCACGGACATCGCGCCCGGCGGTCTTGATCTCAAGATGCGCTGGGGCGCATGGATCATCTCGATCCTTGTCGTCTTTGCGGGCAGGCTCCTGCTCAATCTCTTCGTCCTGAAAACCGACAGCCCGCTCACGCAGAAGATTGCCGGTGCGATGCCGAGTGGCTCGCGCTTTGCCGGAACGGGAAAGTGGCTGATGCGGGCCCTCTTCGCATTTGCGCTCGTGCTGCCCTTCTTCTTCACCACCTTCTTCCCGGGCAAGGATCGTCAGTTCATCGATCTGGCCATTCTGATCATGACCTACATCATGCTCGGCTGGGGGCTGAACATTGTGGTGGGGCTCGCAGGCCTGCTCGATCTGGGTTACGTGGCCTTCTACGCGGTCGGTGCATACTCCTTCGCGCTTTTGGCGCAGTATCTCGATATCGGTTTCTGGTTCGCCCTGCCGCTCGCGGGCATTCTCGCGGCCTGTTGGGGCATTGTGCTTGGTTTCCCGGTTCTGCGCCTGCGCGGCGACTATCTGGCCATCGTCACACTGGCTTTCGGTGAGATCATCCGTGTCGTGCTGCTGAACTGGTATGAGTTCACCAATGGTCCAGATGGCATTTCGGGCATTCCGAAGCCAACATTCTTTGGCCTGGAACTCAAGCGGGGCGAGGGTGGCTTCGCCGATTTCTTCGGCATCGCCTACGATCCGATCCAGCGCTTCATCTTCCTCTACTACATCATCTTCATTCTGGCGCTGATCACCAATTTCGTGACCATGCGCCTGCGGCGTCTGCCCATCGGGCGTGCCTGGGAGGCGCTGCGTGAGGATGAGATTGCCTGCCGCTCGCTCGGCATCAACACGCGCAACACCAAGCTGACGGCCTTCTCCATCGGTGCGATGTTTGGCGGTTTCGCGGGCTCCTTCTTCGCCACGCGGCAGGGTTTCATCTCGCCGGAGAGCTTCACCTTCCTGGAATCGGCGATCATCCTCGCCATCGTGGTTCTGGGCGGTCTCGGCTCGCAGGTGGGCGTGGTGATCGCGTCCATCGTGATGATCGGCGGCATCGAGATGCTGCGCAATCTCGGCTTCCTTCAGCAGGTCTTCGGCTCCGGCTTCGATCCGGTGCAGTACCGCATGCTGATCTTCGGCCTCGCCATGGTGCTCATCATGGTGTGGAAGCCGCGCGGTCTGATCTCGACCCGGGAACCCTCCGTGGTTCTGAAGGAAAAGAAACGCATCGGCGCCGATATGGTGGCTCAGGGTGAGGGACACTGATGGACGCGGCTACGACTATGAAAAACTCTGATCAGTCGACGCCCAACTGGGACCGGGATCCGGTTCTGAGCGTCGAACATCTGACCATGCGGTTCGGCGGCCTCGTGGCCGTCGGAGACCTCTCCTTCAATGTCGGCCGGGGCGACATCACCGCCCTGATCGGCCCCAATGGTGCGGGCAAGACAACCGTTTTCAACTGCGTCACCGGCTTCTACAAACCGACAGAGGGCCGCATCGTGATGCGTCACGGTCCGGGCCGGCAGCAGGAAGACGTGGAAACGCTCACCGATAGCGGCCAGCGCTGGAAGACCACCGGAAACGGTGCCGTCTACCTGCTTGAGCGCATGCCCGATCACGAGATCTCGCACAAGGCCAAGGTGGCGCGCACCTTCCAGAATATTCGCCTGTTCGGCGGCATGACCGTTCTGGAAAATCTGTTGGTCGCCCAGCACAACCCGTTGATGGTGGCCTCCGGTTTCTCTATCGGTGGCATTCTGGGCCTGCCGAGCTACAAGAAGGCGCAGCAGGAGGCCGTCGACAGGGCGGTCTACTGGCTCGAACACACAAACCTCGTGGATCGTGCGGATGATCCGGCGGCCGACCTGCCCTATGGCGCCCAGCGCCGTCTGGAGATCGCTCGCGCCATGTGCACCAAGCCGCAGCTTCTGTGCCTGGACGAGCCGGCGGCGGGCCTCAACCCGCGTGAATCCGCCGAGCTCAACGAGCTGTTGAAGTATATCCGCGACGAGCACAATGTGTCCGTGCTTCTGATCGAGCACGACATGGGCGTGGTGATGGAAATCTCCGACCATGTCATCGTGCTCGACTACGGTGTGAAAATCTCCGACGGTCCGGCCGAGTTCGTCAAAAACGATCCGAAGGTCATTGCCGCCTATCTGGGCGTGGATGACGAAGCCGAGATCGACATGCCGGAAGTGCGCAAGGACCTGGCCAAGGTCTCCGGTGATGAGCCGGCGAAAAAGGCTTCAGCGTCCAAACCCGCTTCGGCTGCGAAGAAGGCAGGCACGGCGGCGAAGAAGTCGGGATCAGCGTCGAAAAAGACAGGCGCAACAAAGACGTCTGCCGCAAAGGCAGCCGGCGCCAAGGCTTCTGCGGCAAGGGCCCCGAAACCACGGACGTCAAAATCGTCTGCCTCGAAGCCAGCTGCTTCAAAGCTTGCCGCGACAACAGCATCTTCGGAAAAAGCTGCCGCTCCGGCGGCGCCGAAAACCGTGGCGGCAAAACCCAAAACCGCTGCGAAACCGAAAACCGCCGCTGCGAGCAAGGCCGCACCCGCCGCCAGCGAGATCAAGATTGCCAATGCCGGCGATTATCCGGGCAGCCAGCCGCACGGCACGAAGAAGCCGCGCGCGGGCGGGGCCAACAACCTCACCCGCGTCAAGGGCATCGGTCCGGCCAATGAGAAAAAGCTGAACGCGCTCGGCGTCTGGCATTTCGACCAGATCGCCGCCTGGAAGAAGGCCGAGGTGCAATGGGTCGGTTCCTATCTCGCCTTCCCCGGCCGTATCGAACGCGAAGAGTGGGTCAAGCAGGCCAAGGTTCTCGCAAAGGGAGGCGAGACCGAGTTCTCCAAGCGCGTCGACAAGGGGCAGGTGGCCACAAGCGTGCCAGGCAAGCGGGGCGCTCAGCCCAAAAAGAAGACCACCGCTAAGGGAGGCAAGGCATGAGCTCTCAGAACGAACCCTTGCTCTCGGTGCGTGGCGTCGAGACCTATTACGGCAACATCGTGGCCCTGCGCGGCGTCGACATGGATGTCCATCGTGGCGAGATCGTCACCATGATCGGCGCCAATGGCGCCGGCAAGTCGACGTTGATGATGACCATCTGCGGCGACCCGCGGGCCCGCAACGGCCAGATCGTCTATGACGGCGTCGACATCACCAACATGCCGACGCATGACATCGTCAGCCTGGGGATCGCGCAATCGCCGGAAGGGCGTCGCATCTTTCCGCGCATGACGGTGATGGAAAACCTGCAGATGGGTGCGGCGCTGGTCGATCCCGAGCATTTCGACGAGGATCTTGCCAAGGTCTTCAAGCTGTTTCCCCGTCTCAAGGAGCGTATCAGCCAGCGCGGCGGCACGCTTTCGGGCGGCGAGCAGCAGATGCTGGCCATAGCGCGGGCACTCATGAGCCGGCCGAAGCTTCTTCTTCTCGACGAACCCTCGCTTGGCCTTGCTCCGCTGATCGTGAAGCAGATTTTCGATGCCATTCGCGAGCTGAACGAAAAGGAGGGGCTGACGGTCTTTCTGGTCGAGCAGAATGCCTTCCATGCCTTGAAGCTCGCCCATCGCGGCTATGTCATGGTCAACGGCAATGTGACCATGAGCGGCACCGGCGCGGAACTTCTCAAGAAGGAAGAAGTGCGGGCTGCATATCTCGAAGGCGGGAGGCACTGATGGAACACGCAAACGGACCGATCTGGGAAGTCACCTTCTGGGAGTTCTTCTTTGTCACGGTGCTTCTGGCAGGCAGTGCGGCCTATCTCACCGGGCGCGCCATGGCGCGCACCTGGCAGGGTGATGCGCATCTCGCCTTCTACATCGTGCTTCTGGCGGCGGCCACGCGCTTCATCCATTTCGCGCTTTTCAGCGGCACACTGCTTTCGCTCCATTACTACATCGTCGATCTGATCGTCCTGCTGATCATTGCCTTCATCGGCAAGCGTATTACGCGCGCCGGGCAAATGGCGACACAGTATAGCTTCCAGTATCGGCGCAGTGGACCGCTCGGTTGGGAGCGTTCAGGCTGAACGGATTCATGATTAACCGGTATGAAGCCTTTATTTCTTTTTTGAATTGAGGTTTCATGCCGATTAAGCGGGCCGGTGCGGCCCGCACAGGCCAAACCGGAAAGCCAAACACCATTTCCGGAAAGCCAAGGGAACTTCTGGTGTTTTTAAAGGGAGAAGTCATGAAAAAGGCACTTATGGCTGGCGCAGCACTCAGCCTGATGATGACCGGTTCCGCCTGGGCGGACATCACGATTGCAGTTGCTGGCCCCATGACGGGTCAATACGCTTCCTTCGGTGAGCAGATGAAGGCGGGCGCAGAACAGGCCATTGCCGACATCAACGAAGCTGGTGGCGTGAATGGCGAAATGCTGAAGCTGGAAGTGGGCGACGATGCCTGCGATCCCAAGCAGGCTGTGGCCGTTGCCAACCAGTTTGCAGGCTCGGGTGTCGTGTTCGTAGCAGGTCATTTCTGCTCGGGTTCGTCCATCCCGGCATCGTCGGTCTATGCCGAGGAAGGCATCATCCAGATTTCACCGGCCTCCACCAACCCGGCTTTCACCGACAACCGGCCTGGCCCCGGCGTCTACCGCGTCTGCGGTCGTGACGACCAGCAGGGCGATGTTGCCGGCAAGTTCCTTGTCGAGAATTTCGGCGACAAGAAGGTTGCTTTCGTCCACGACAAGACCGCCTACGGCAAGGGCCTGGCAGACGCAACGAAGGCTGCCTATGAGGCCGCCGGCGGCAAGCCGGCTCTCTACGAAGCTTACACCGCCGGTGAAAAGGACTACACCGCGCTGGTCTCCAAGCTGAAGCAGGAAGGCGTTGGCGTCCTTTATGTTGGCGGCTACCACACGGAAGCCGGCCTCATGGCGCGCCAGATGCGCGAGCAGGGCATGGACACGGTGCTTGTGTCAGGTGACGCGCTTGTCACCGATGAGTATTGGGCCATCACCGGCGACGCGGGTGAGGGCACGCTGATGACCTTCTCGCCCGATCCGCGCAAGAACGAGATCGCAAAGCCGGTCGTCGACAAGCTGCTTGCTGCCGGCAAGACGGCTGAAGGCTACGCGCTCTACACCTATGCCGCCATCCAGGCATGGAAGGATGCCGTCGAGACAGCCGGTTCCACCGACTACGATCCGGTCGTTGCCGCTCTGAACGACGGCACGTTCTCGACCGTTCTCGGCGACCTGTCCTTCGACGACAAGGGCGACGTAACGCTGCCGGGCTATGTCTTCTACGAGTGGAAAGACGGCAAATACGACTACCTCGAGCAGTAAGCCACTGGCTTGATGTGAGGTCTGGCGGCCCGGCAGCGATGCCGGGCCGCTTTCTTTTGGTGAAGCGGCTGGCGCCCAATTTCATTCAGCTGGCATTCCAGCCCTTTCGTCATCCTCGGACCTGATCCGAGGACCCATGTCAAAGCGCCGGGGATAAACCGCAGCCCTTCAAGGCGACACGCAATTTTTCTCACACGCCCCCGTCACCACCGCAACGGCACGGATCCTATGGTCAAGCCATAGGAGACGACGTTGGCGAAGCGCGTTCCCTACTCGCTATTCGCTCTTTTCTCCCCACCCCCAAAACCTCCACTACACTCCCAGCCATCGCCCCTGTCGGCCCCCTTCTCCCCGCCTGCGGGGAGAAGGGGGCCGACATCCCGGAAGCCGCGATCCATGGAAAAGCACGCTGGAACACGGCCCTGTCCTCGCCCCCTCTGCAGAATACCCGCCAACGTCAAACGTCCCCTTCTCCCCGCGAGCGGGGAGAAGGTGAGGATGAGGGGCGCGCGCCATCAGTGGTCGGGATGCCGACACAGGTGGAGAAGATCGCAAGGCCCCGCCCGCCCCTCATCCCCCTGCCGGGACCTTCTCCCCGCAAGCGGGGAGAAGGAAGCCGTCATTCCGGAAACCGCAGACTATCCGGGACCCATTGGAAGAACGCGCCAACGACAAACGTCCCCTTCTCCCCGCAGGCGGGGAGAAGGTGAGGATGAGGGGCGAGCGCCGTCAGTGGCCGGGATGGGGAAGATGGAAGCGCGCCATCGGGCGGAAACAGGGTTTGGCAATAACACTGCTTCGAAACCGGCAAAGTTTCCTCCACGTCAAGAAAGTTTGCACCGCAGCATCGTCCACGCTAATCATACCGCGTCGTTTTGGCGCGGAGGGGAGTTTCGCGCCAGGCAATCCCGCACAAACCTTCTCTTCCCGGAGTTTTTGCCAGTGCAGATTAAGAAGATCCTCGTCGCAAACCGTTCCGAAATCGCCATCCGCGTCTTCCGCGCAGCCAATGAACTCGACATCCGAACGGTGGCCATCTGGGCCGAGGAGGATAAATATTCACTGCACCGCTTCAAGGCTGACGAATCCTACCAGGTGGGGCGCGGACCGCATCTGGAGCGTGATCTTGGCCCCATCGAGAGCTATCTCTCGATCGATGAGGTGATCCGCGTCGCCAAATTGTCGGGAGCTGACGCTATCCATCCGGGCTATGGCCTTCTGTCCGAGAGCCCCGAGTTTGCCGAAGCTTGTGCCGAGAACGGCATTGTCTTTATCGGGCCCAAGCCAGAGACCATGCGCCGCCTGGGTAACAAAGTGGCCGCGCGCAATCTGGCGGTGGAGGTGGGCGTGCCGGTGGTCCCCGCCACCGAGCCATTGCCCGATGACATGGAAGAGGTTGCCCGCATGGCGGAGGAGGTGGGCTTCCCGGTTATGCTCAAGGCCTCCTGGGGTGGCGGCGGACGCGGCATGCGCGTCATTCGCAGCCGCGAGGATCTGGAACACGAAGTCACCGAGGCAAAGCGCGAGGCCAAGGCCGCTTTCGGCAAGGATGAAGTCTATCTCGAAAAGCTGGTCGAGCGCGCGCGGCACGTGGAGGTTCAGGTTCTGGGCGATACGCATGGCAACGCCGTGCATCTGTTCGAGCGGGACTGTTCCATTCAACGCCGCAACCAGAAAGTCGTGGAGCGGGCACCGGCGCCTTACCTGAACGACGAAAAGCGCGACGAACTGTGCGGCTATGCGCTGAAGATCGCCGAGGCAACCAACTACATCGGCGCCGGCACAGTCGAATTCCTCATGGATGCAGACACGGGCGCCTTCTATTTCATCGAGGTCAATCCACGCATTCAGGTGGAACACACGGTCACCGAGGAGGTGACCGGCGTCGATATCGTCAAGGCACAGATCCACATTCTGGAAGGGGCGAAAATCGGCGACAAGGCTTCAGGTGTTCCCGCGCAGGCGGACATTCGTCTGAATGGTGATGCCCTTCAGTGCCGCATCACCACGGAAGACCCGGAGCAGAACTTCATCCCGGATTACGGTCGTATCACCGCCTATCGCGGCGCGACTGGTTTCGGCATCCGTCTGGACGGTGGTACGGCCTATTCCGGCGCGGTCATCACGCGATTCTACGATCCGCTGCTTGAAAAGGTCACGGCCTGGGCGCCGACACCCGAAGAGGCCATCGCCCGCATGGACCGCGCGCTGCGCGAGTTCCGCATTCGCGGCGTGGCGACCAACCTGACCTTCCTTGAAGCGATCATCAGCCACCCGAATTTCCGCAATGCGTCCTACACGACCCGGTTCATTGACGAGACACCTGAGCTTTTCACGCAGGTCAAGCGGCGGGACCGCGCGACCAAGCTTTTGAACTATCTGGCCGATGTCACGGTGAACGGCCATCCTGAGGCGCGGGGTCGGGCACTGCCCAATGCCGAGGCGGCGGCGCCGCATGTGCCTTATGTCGACATGCCGGTGCCGGACGGAAGCAAGCAGACGTTCGATAAGCTTGGGGCCGAGGGCTTCTCCAAATGGATGCGCGAGCAGGAGCGCGTGCTGGTCACCGACACAACGATGCGCGATGCGCATCAGTCGTTGCTCGCCACCCGCATGCGCACATTCGACATGGCGCGCATTGCCGGCGTCTATGCCCGTGCACTACCTGAGCTTCTGTCGCTGGAGTGTTGGGGCGGGGCGACCTTCGACGTCGCCATGCGCTTCCTGACGGAAGACCCTTGGGAGCGTCTTTCACGCATTCGCGAGGGCGCGCCCAACCTGCTTCTCCAGATGCTCCTGCGCGGTGCCAATGGCGTCGGCTACACCAACTATCCCGACAATGTCGTGCAGCACTTCGTCAAACAGGCGGCGGAAGGCGGCATCGATCTCTTTCGTGTGTTTGACTGCCTCAACTGGGTGGAGAACATGCGGGTGGCGATGGACGCGGTGCGCTCCGAAGGCAAGCTCTGCGAGGCGACCATCTGCTATACGGGCGATCTCCTCGATCCGGACCGCGCGAAGTACGATCTGAAATACTATGTCGGGCTTGCCGGAGAACTTGAGGCTGCTGGTGCAAACATCATCGCCATCAAGGACATGGCCGGCCTCCTGAAACCGGGTGCGGCGCGGGTGCTGTTCAAGGCGCTGCGCGAGGCAACCGACCTGCCATTGCATTTCCACACGCACGACACGTCCGGCATTTCCGCCGCAACGGTGCTTGCCGCCGTTGAAAGCGGGGTCGACGCCGTTGACGCGGCAATGGATGCGCTCTCTGGCAACACATCGCAGCCCTGTCTCGGCTCCATTGTCGAAGCGCTCAAGGGCGATGCCCGCGATACCGGGCTCGACCGTGAATGGGTGCGCCGCATCTCCTTCTACTGGGAGGCCGTGCGCAACCAGTACGCCGCCTTTGAAAGCGACCTGAAAGGACCGGCTTCCGAGGTCTATCTGCACGAAATGCCTGGCGGCCAGTTCACCAATCTCAAGGAGCAGGCCCGCTCGCTGGGGCTGGAGACCCGTTGGCACGAGGTGGCGCGCGCCTATCATGACGTCAACATGATGTTCGGCGATATCGTCAAGGTCACACCCTCCTCCAAGGTCGTGGGTGACATGGCGCTGATGATGGTTTCGCAGGATCTGACCGTCGCGGATGTCCAAAATCCGGAAAAGGATATCGCCTTCCCGGACTCGGTGGTCTCCATGCTGCATGGCGATCTTGGTCAGCCACCGGCAGGCTGGCCTGAGGCCCTGCAGAAAAAGGTCTTGAAGGGGGAGAAGCCGATCACGGTGCGACCCGGTTCGCTGCTGGAGCCGGCCGATCTTGAGGCGGATCGCAAGGCGCTCGAAGAGAAGCTCGGTCGCAAGGTGAGTGAGTTCGAGTTTTCCTCATGGTTGATGTATCCCAAGGTCTTCACGGACTTCGCCGCCGCATCGGAAAATTATGGTCCCGTCAGCGTGTTGCCGACGCCTGTCTACTTCTACGGCATGCAACCCGAGGACGAGATTTTCGTCGAGATCGAACGCGGCAAGACGCTGGTGATCCGTTGCCTTGCGATCGGTGAGGTTGACGAAAAAGGCATGGTGACCGTGTTCTTCGAACTCAACGGCCAGCCTCGTCGCGTCAAGGTCCCCGACAGGGTGCATGGTGCGTCTGCATCTGCGGCGCGCCGCAAGGCGGAGGCCGGCAACGAGGCGCATGTGGGGGCACCGATGCCAGGTGTCGTGTCCACGCTTGCCGTCAAGCCGGGGCAGAGTGTCCAGTCTGGTGACGTGCTTTTGTCCATAGAGGCCATGAAAATGGAAACAGCGCTTCATGCCGAGCGCGACGGAACGATCGCCGAGGTTCTTGTGAGTGCGGGCGATCAGATCGATGCCAAGGATCTGCTCGTCGTGTTCGAGAACGGCGATTGACGATCTCGGTTAAACCGATTTAAATGCGGCGCGATCAGGTGATTTCTGACGCGCCGTTTTTCTTGGAGCCGGTTATGTCATTCCGGAATGCGTCCATCGGGCGCTGGGCTGTCGCGGCCTGCTTTTTCGTCAATGGTTTCATGGTAGGCAGCTGGGCTCCGCAGATTCCGGTTGTCGCCTCCCGCTTTGAGCTGAGCGAGACGGCGCTTGGTCTGCTCATTCTCGTTTTCGGTTGTGGAGCGGTGGCCGTGATGCCGCTGTGTGGCTATTTGATCGGCCGGTTCGGCTCCCGCATTGTCTTGCGGGTGGCCGCTATTGTGTGCGCCCTGTCCTTTGGCGGCCTCGTCGGAGCCGCATACATCTGGCAAATGATTGCCGCACTTATCTTTTTTGGTGCATTCCTAGGCGCCATGGATATCTCCATGAACGCCAATGCCGTGGCTGTGGAACGCTCGCTCGGACGGGCGGTGATGTCTTCGTCACACGGGTTTTGGAGTCTGGGCGGGTTTGTCGGTGCCGGCGCGGGCGGACTGCTTATTGAGCGCTACGGTTACATGGCGCATGCGGGAATGGTGGTGGCATTTGCCGTTGTGCTTGTCCTTGTCACGCTGCCATTTCTGATTGTTGAAGCTCGGCCCATGGCCGGGGAGGATGGCCATGGGCGCAAGGGATTGCCCCGCAATCCGATGGTCTATGTGACAGGTCTTGTCGCACTTTTCTGCATGTTGCCGGAGGGAGCGGTGCTCGATTGGGCAGCGCTTTACCTCCGGCAGGAAATGGGCGCGGGAATCGCCGAAGCGAGTCTGGCCTTTACCGCATTTTCCGGCGCCATGGCGGTCATGCGTTTTGCCGGCGACCGTCTGCGCAATCGTTTCGGTGCAGTGCGCACCTTACGCTATTCCGGCATCGTCGCAACGATCGGCATGCTTGGAGCCGGGTTCGCCACTTCGCCCATGCTGGCGACGATAGCTTTCGCTCTCAGCGGTATGGGTATCGCCAACATGGTGCCGATAGTTTTTTCCGCTGCGGGCAACCAGCCGGGGCTGTCACCGGGGGCAGGTATGAGCGTGGCAACCACGATCGGCTATTCCGGCATGCTTGTTGCTCCATCGCTTGTGGGCTTCATCGCCGAGCGCACCGGATTCGCGCCGATTTTCCTGGCTTTTTCCCTGCTGCTTGCCTGCGTTCTGATGCTGGCCAATCTCGTCAGGTCCGCTGATACGATTGCTGCGCAGCCTGCCGGTTGTGCTTGATCTTTACCTGGCGCTAGATGTTGCCCATCAGCATTAGTATTAAAACGATAACCAGCAGCAGGCCCAAGATGCCTGATGGTCCGTATCCCCATCCGCGCGAATGCGGCCAGGCGGGGATGGCGCCGAGCAAGATCAAGATCAGAATGATGATGAGGATTGTGCCGAGCGACATCGCGTTCTCCTCGCTGTGTTGAAAGCCTTGCATTTCAACGTGTCAGCAGCGCTTCGGTTCCCTCAAAAGCAAAGAAGCCGGCGCGTCGCTGGGGATGCGCCGGCTCGTGATGTAAAAAGGCCTGGTCCCTCACTCAGCCGGTTTGGGAAAGGGGTCTTCCGGAACATCGGAAGTCTTTACCGGTGCCTTGTCCTTTTCACCCCGACGGAACAGTCGAGCAAACAGACCGCGCCGCTTCTGGCCGGCGGGCAGGGTCTCGCGCGTGAACACCATCAAAGCAGAGGGCGTGACGATCAGCGTTAGAGCTGTCGCAAAGGTGAGGCCATAGACGATGGCGCCTGATAGCGAAATCCACCACTGGGTCGAGGGCGCTCCGATGGTCACTTCCTGGTGGAACAGTTCCAGTCCGAGACCGAAAGCGATTGGCGCCACACCGAGCACGGCGGAAATGGCGGTCAGCATGACCGGGCGCGCGCGTTCGCGGCAGGTCTGAAGGATGGCTTCCTGCTTTTTCCAGCCTTCGCGCCGCAGCCGGTCATAGGTGTCGATCAGAACAATGTTGTTGTTCACCACCACGCCGGCAAGCGCAATGACACCAATGCCGGACATGACGATGCCAAAGGGCTGCCCGGTTATGAGCAATCCGAGGAACACACCGATTGTGGCCATCACCACGGTCATCAATACCAGGAAGACGCTGGTGAACTTGTTGAACTGGGCAAGGAGCACCACGAAAATCAGAAAGATTGCGGCGCCGAAGGCTTTCGACAGGAAGGCGCTCGCTTCCTCACTTTCCTCGTTCGACCCGGCGAGTTTCCAGCGTGTGGCGCCAAGGTCCATGTCGCCAAGCGTCTGCGTGACTTCGGCCTGGACGGCCGAGACCTGATAGCCGCTGGCGACATTGGCTGTGACGACGATGGTGCGCTGTCCGTCGATGCGGTTCAAAATCCCGGTCGACCGTTCCGGTTCGCGTGACACGAAGTTGGAGATCGGGACCGGACCCTGCGATGTCTGGACCCGCAGCTGATCCAGGGCAGAGAGGGTGCGCCGGTCCTCGGGCAGGCGCAGGCGAATATCGACAGCGTCGTCGACACCGGCAGGCCGGTATTCTGACAGTTTCAACCCGTTGGTCACAAGCTGGACCACCGTGCCGACAGACACCGGGCTGATCCCGTATTGTGCTGCCTTGGCGCGATCCACCTTGATCGCCCAGTCGATGCCGGGTGGCGGGAGGCCGTCAGATATGTCGATCACTCCCGGCACGTTTCCGATCGCACGCGCGACCTCCGCGGCATGGCTGTTCAGGTCTGTCGGATCCGCAGCTGAAAGGCGAACCTGGATCGGCTGACCGGTCGGAGGACCGCCTTCGGGTACGCGGACCTCGATTTCGACACCAGGGGTGCCGGCAAGCTCACGCCGCAGATCATCAAGGATCTTGCTCGCAGGCTCGCGCTCCCGCCAGTCAATAAATTCGTATTGGATGACGCCGATGACATCTTCATCGATATCCTGTCCGCCGCCACGGGTTTTGCCGACGCGTGTATAGACGGATTCAATGCCTGGCCAGTTGAGTAGCTTTTCCTCGGCAGGTTTTGTCAGCCGGTCCATCTCTTCAAGCGAGAGGTTTCCACGGGCATGCACATACATGAGGCCGTATTCCGGCTCCACATTGGGGAAGAATTCAACGCCAGCGCCATATTGAGAGTAGGAGTAGATGATGCCGCCCAGCAGGCCGACCGTGAGCAGAAGAACGGTTTTGGGAAAGCGCACAGCCTGCTTCACGAGCCCCATATACCACCCGTCCGGTTTCTGCTCTTCCTGCACATGTGCCTTGGCAAAGATCGCCCCGAGGGTCGGGGTGAATATCAATGCATAGATCATCGAGGCGCTTAGCGTGACGATCAGCGTGATCGGCAGGTATTTCATGAATTCGCCGACAATGCCCGGCCAGAACAAAAGGGGCGAAAAGGCCGCGATACGAGTCATGGTTGCAGCGATCACGGGGCCGGCCATGCGTTTGGCTGCAAGCTCGAAGGCTTGCGCCTTGTCCATGCCCTCGGTCATGCGCCGCTCGGCGAATTCCGTTACGATGATGGCGTCATCAACCAGCATGCCGACGGCCAGGATGAGGCTGAAGAGAACCACCATGTTGACGGTGAAGCCGCCAAGCGAGAGAGCGTAGATGCCCATCAGGAAGGACGCGGGAACGGCGAGTCCGATCAGCAGGGAAGCGCGCCCGGAGAGGGTGTAGAGGACAACGATGAAAACCAGAATCACTGCGATCAGGACATGGTTTTGCAGGTCGTTGAGCATGTCGCGGATCATCACCGATTTGTCCTGACTGTAGGACACAGTGATGTTGCCGTCCGTAACCTTCTCGAATTCGGTCGCTGCAGTTTTCACGGCATCAACCGTGTCGACAAGATTCGCGCCGACCCGCTTCTTGACCTCAATGGCGATTGCGTTCCTGCCGTTCAGGCGGGTGATCGTTTCGGCATCCTTGAAGGTGGAGCGGATCTCTGCCAGATCACGCGCTCGCACCACGGCATTCGGGCTTGAGACAATCGGCAGATTCGCCACATCCTCCACAGTCTCGATCAGTGAAGGCACCTTGACAGCATACCGTCCGGCTTCGCCTTCCAGCGAACCGGCTGCGACCAGGCTGTTTGAGGCATTGACGCCATTGATCATCTGGTCGAGCTGCAAGCCGTAAGAGGAGAGCTTCATCGGGTCGATGAGAATCTCGACCAGCTCGTCGCGAGAGCCCTGCAGCGTGCCTTCAAGCACGCCAGGAATTTCCTCGATCCGGTCTCGAAGCTCCCGTGCGGCGGCGGAAAGAACGCGCTCGGGTACGTTGCCGGCAAGCGTTACGACGAGAATCGGAAACTCTGAAATGTTTACTTCATGCACCGAGGGCTCATCGGCCCCC
Organism: Nitratireductor sp. ATLC21; assembly: GCF_057196525.1. NCBI lineage: Bacteria > Pseudomonadati > Pseudomonadota > Alphaproteobacteria > Hyphomicrobiales > Phyllobacteriaceae > Nitratireductor > Nitratireductor sp. ATLC21. The sequence continues at coordinate 681,415 of NZ_JBXUOU010000003.1, forward strand.
TGTGGCAGCTCGCGCCGTGCGTCGGCGACCTTGGCGCGCACGTCCTCGATGGCATTGGAGAAGTCGTAGCCGGCCTGAAATTCGACAAGAACAAAGCCGCCGCCCTGATAGGCGGAGGATCGCATTTCCTTGACGCCCTCAAGGCTTTTGAGCCGGGTCTCGATCGGGCGCAGCAAGAGCCGCTCCGAGTCTTCCGGTGAGATGCCCTGATAGGTCAGGCTCACATAGATGATCGGGATCGGTACATCCGGCTCAGCTTCCTTGGGGATGCTGATATAGGCCAGTGATCCGGCAATCACGAAGAAGAGCAGGATGGATAAGGTCAGCCTGGCATTCTGAATTGCTATACGGACGATGTCCATCGGGCAGGTCCTGTCTTGTCCCGTCAGCGCGCTTCAGTGTTTCTCCTGATACCGGAGGCGCTTTGTTTCAATGGTATACAGCCTTCGAGAGAAAGCCGTTTTACGCTACAGCAGGCTGTCTCAGCGGGTGGTCATCTCGGAGGCGAGGACGCCTGCCAGTTCCCGTATGAGCTTCTGGTCGGCGATTTCCGTCTTCACCGTGTCACCCTCGGTCACGAGATCCTGGCCGGCGACGATTACCTGCGCATTGGCCGGGATGCCGGCAAGGAAGAGAGCCCGGGGCGTGTCATCGACCAGGTCAATCGGGTAAAAGACCACCTTGCTGGTGTCATCGACGGCACGAACGCCAAGCTCGCCATTCTCGTTCAGCGTCACCACGGAACGCGGCAAGGCAACCGCTTCCACCGGCTCGGCGTGAATGTTGATCTCTGCGGTCATGCCGGCGGGAATGCTGCCGTCCTGATTGGGGATCGCCACCTCGATACGGAACGTACGGGTCTGCTCAGAAGCCTCGCGGCTGACGAAGCGGACTTCACCGCTGACTTTCGTGCCGTCAACCAATCGAACGTCCGCCTTGTCACCAACATCGACAGACCCAAGGTCGTGTTCGCTGACCTCGCCCACGGCGATCACCGGGTCGAGTTTGATCAGTGTGGCAACTTCCTGACCCTGCATTGCGGAGGAGCCGAGCTCCACGTCGACCTTGTCGATGATGCCATCGAAGGGTGCGCGCACGGTGATGCGTGCAAGGTCGGCTTCAGCAGCCTCGAGCTGGGAGCGGGCAGTGGCGAGTGCCGAGCGGGCGCTGTCCAACTGCAGGCGGGCAAGATTGCCGGACTTGGCAAGGCGGTCAGCAGCCTCGGATTCGGCCTGTCTCTGGGCCAAAACCTGACGTGCGGTCTCCACCGCCGCTTCCTTGCCTTCAGTCTCGAGCCTCAGGATCAGGTCGCCCGCGGATACCCTGTCGCCCTTTGAGACCGGCAGCTCCGAGACCACGCCGCCAGCGCGCAGGGCCAGGGCCGAACGCTTGTCAGCAGCGGTCTTGCCCGAAACGCGGATCGTTCTGGAGTGATCGATACGCGGCGGCGTCGCCACCGTCACCGTCTGCGCTTCCGCCGGCTTGTTTTCGGGTCGCTGCGCCACGGTCTGTGGCTCTTCACTGGCGCTGCCAACAGAGGAAAACTCCCCCGTGGCGATCCAGGCGGCTGTCGCGACCAACACGGCAATCGCGGCAAGTTTGTGCAACCTTATCTTCGGCATGTCGTTTTCCGATGCGATAGAGCCGGCCTGTCGACTGAGGACCGGCCCGATATGGGGACTGCCCGCGCAGAATTCAATTCGCCAAGGCGCAAGGGCAAGACGCGGTATCTTGCGGCAAAAGCACGCTCATATATCGCACACGCAAGCTTTACAAAAGCCGAATGGCGAATGCTCCTGACATCAACGAACGTCTGTCTGACGTCAGAATGCAAGCACATAAAAACGCCCTCTGCACGCTGGATGCGCGAAGGTTTGGGACATATTGACAAAAATCGTTATTTTGTCAATAGTCATCGAAAGAAAGTACAGTCCATGAATTTGATTGCCCGATGCACCGATGACCCCAAGCGGGAGCGTATCCTTGATGGCGCCATGAAGGTGTTTCTTGCCTATGGCTTTGCCCGAACCACGATGGATGACATTGCCCGGTCCGCTGATGTTTCGCGGCCGGCGCTTTACCTGCAGTTTCGGAACAAGGCGGACATCTTCCGCGCCATCGGCGCATGCGTTCTTGAGCAATCGCTGGAAGGCGCGCGGCAGGGGCTCGCCGAAGAAGGAACCTTTGGCGAGCGGATGATGACGGCGCTCGACCGGGCCCTGTTCGGGCTGATCGAGACCATCGATCAGTCGGCTCATGGACAGGAAATTCTCGACATGGAAAACAAGATCGCCGCCGATATCATCGCCGAGTGGCGCGATGGGCTGACAGCCATTGTTGAGGCAGCGGTGGCGGATGAGGCAACGCGGACAAATGCCGATCTTGAGGGGCAGGGGCTTTCGGCCCGGGGGCTGGCGGAAATTCTGCTGGATGGTCTTGAAGGTATGCGTATGCGCGGCCTGTGTGGAAAGCCTGCAATAGACGGTGCGCGGCGACTGGTGCGGGTTCTCGAAATTTCCATGGCCGCAGCGCAACCGGAACGTGGTTGAGGCGGGCTGCTGGCTTCAAACTGGTGATCGTCGCTATTGTGCCGTCCAGCCACCATCCATCGGCAGGGCCGTGCCAGTCATCTGCGATGCGTGATCGGAACACAGAAACACAACCAGCTCGCCCAACTCCTCGACAGTGACAAACTCCCGCGTGGGCTGCCTGGCAAGCATCACTTCGCGCACGACCGTTTCACGATCCATGCCATGCACCTTCATCTGATCAGGAATTTGCGCCTCCACCAACGGGGTCAGGACGTAACCGGGGCAAACAGCGTTGCAGGTGATGCCAGTCTCGGCGAGTTCGAGAGCCACTGTCTTGGTCAGCCCCACCACACCATGTTTGGCTGCAACATAGGCGGATTTGAACGGCGAGGCGCGCAGGCCATGTGCCGAGGCGATGTTGATGATGCGTCCGTGACCTGCCTTCTTCATGTGCGGGATCGCAGCGGCGATGGTGTGGAAGGACGATGAAAGATTGATCGCCAGAATGGCGTTCCATTTTTCGATGGGAAATTCTTCGACGGGGGCCACATGCTGGATGCCGGCATTGTTGACGAGAATATCGACGCCACCGAAGCGTTGTGCCACCTCATCGATCAGCAGACGGCAGGCGGCCGGATCGGACATGTCGGCGCTCACATAGGCCGCCTCCACGCCGTGATCATCGGCGAGCTTTTTTGCGATAGCATGGTCTTTTGAGCTGTCCGTGAATGAATTCAGGACGATATTGCAGCCGTTAGCTGCCAGCGCTTCGGCAATCCCGAAGCCGATGCCAGACGTTGACCCGGTGATCACAGCCGTCCGTTTTTGCTTGCCCGGTTCGTTCTGCATGGCATGTCCCTTTGTCGAAGCGTGGGAAATGAGGTAATGTTGCGGCGCAGCAAAGCGACGGATGGAGACACTGTCAAGCGAGGCGATCTGCGCAAATGCGCTTATGCGCCATTGACATTCCGGTCTGTCTCGGCCACCTCAAGCCCGATACGGCTGAAAACGGGACAGTTCCCCCAATGACCGGAACATTCACGGCCAGCAAATCTGTGAGCGGCTATTTCTCATCACCATTTCCGCGGCGCGAGGCCGTGGGTGTTGCCGTGGGCAATGTGATTGTCGGTGGGGACGCACCCGTGGTCGTTCAGTCCATGACAAACACGGACACGGCGGATGTGGACCGCACGGTGGCGCAGATCGCTGCGCTTCATCGCGCCGGCTCTGAATTGGTGCGCATTACCGTTGATCGTGATGAGGCGGCCGCTGCCGTGCCACGCATCCGCGAACGGCTGGAACGGGTGGGAATTTTTGTGCCACTCGTGGGCGATTTTCACTATATCGGGCACAAATTGCTGGCCGATCATCCTGCCTGCGCCGAGGCTCTGGCGAAATACCGGATCAATCCCGGCAATGTCGGCTTCAAGGACAAGAAAGACCGTCAGTTTGCCGCGATCATCGAAACGGCGATCAAGTATGACAAGCCGGTGCGCATTGGCGTCAATTGGGGCTCGCTCGATCAGGAATTGCTCACGCGTCTGATGGACGAGAACCAGAATAACGGGTCGCCCATGACGGCTCAGGAAGTGACGCGCGAAGCCATTGTGCAGTCAGCGCTGCTTTCGGCCGAGCTTGCGGAGGAAATCGGGCTCGGGCGCGACCGTATCATTCTTTCAGCCAAGGTCAGCCAGGTGCAGGACCTGATCGCCGTCTATACCGAGCTTGCGCGGCGCTCCAACCACTCGCTGCATCTGGGGCTGACCGAAGCCGGCATGGGCACCAAGGGGATTGTCGCCTCATCAGCCGCGATGGGTATTCTGCTGCAGCAGGGTATTGGTGATACGATCCGCATTTCCTTGACACCGGAGCCGGGCGGCGACCGCACCCGTGAAGTGCAGGTGGCGCAGGAGCTTCTGCAGACGATGGGATTCCGCCAGTTCCTGCCGGTGGTTGCGGCGTGCCCTGGTTGCGGCCGAACGACTTCGACCGTCTTTCAGGAACTTGCCCAGAAGATCGAGGGTGATCTGCGAAAGAACATGCCGGTCTGGCGCAAGAAATATCCCGGTGTGGAGAGCCTGAAGGTCGCGGTGATGGGGTGCATCGTCAACGGACCTGGCGAATCCAAGCATGCCGACATCGGCATTTCGTTGCCGGGGACGGGAGAAACGCCGGCTGCCCCGGTATTTGTGGATGGCAAGAAGGCAGCAACGCTGCGGGGCGAGAACATCGCGGCAGAGTTTGAAAAGATGGTCGCCGACTATATTGAAAAGCGTTTCGGGCCCCGCGAGACAGCGCAATAGCAGTTCATTTTCCCCGGTCAGCCAGGGATGACATCACCGTTTGGGTCAGTTCGCGCAGCAACTCCTCAAGGAGTTCGCGGCGCGCCCGGGGCATCGCGGTAAAGAGCGCAAGCTCGCTGGCCATGTCGGCCCTGAACGCCTTCTCGGCGCGCTCTTTGCCGGCGGAGGTAAGCTCAACCATCATGCTGCGCCCGTCTTCGGGTGAGGGGGTGCGCTTGACCAACCCAGCCTTTTCAAGCCGTTTCAGTCTGTGCGTCAGACCACCTGAAGTGATCATTAGGGATTTGTAGAGTTCGGTCGGCGTGAGGCGGTAGGGCGCTCCGGCGCGGCGTAGGGTGGCGATCACGTCGAACTCGCCCCGATCGAGGCCGAAGGCGGCGAAGGTTTCCTCGATGCCGGGGCGAACGAGCATCGATAGCCGGTAGATGCGGCCGAGAATGCTCATGGGGCTCGTGTCGAGATCGGGAAGTTCGCGTGCCCACTGCGCCCGCAGACGGTCGACATGATCCTCGCCGGTTTTCTCGATGCTCATGAAAGCTCCTGATCGTTCGCGGGTCTTGTTGGCTCGCTATATATCTTGACGAGAAGATAAAATGCAAATATCTTGATGTTAAGATATTCGGGCTCGGCACCGCGCAGGGCTTTGGAGGAAGAAGGGAGCAACAGCGATGTTTGAGATCATTCGCCGTTCTGAGCAGAAGCCGAGCCCCAAGGGTACGGTGACCTTTGAGGGGGAGCTCTATGGTGGGCAGGTTTCCATGTTCGTGATGAACAGTCCGCCCGGCCACGCCACAGGTCTGCACAAGCATCCCTATTCGGAGACCTGGGTGCTGCATTCGGGGGAAGCCGAGTTCACGGTGAACGGCGAAACCGTGCGCGCGTATTCGGGAGACATCGTTGTCGTTCCGGCCGATACACCGCACAGCTTCGCCAATGTGGGGTCTGACCGCCTCGATATCGTTTGCATCCACGCGTCAGGGCGTATCCAGCAGGAAAACCTTTGAAGGCCAGAACCCTGAAGTCAGCCTCTGCGGGCCTCTGCGGGCCTATGTCAGGCGCTTGCTGAAAGCCGGTGGGCATCGTTTCGCCAGTGGGTGATCTTGTCGGCGAGTTTCTGGGGGGAAATCGGCTTGGGCAGGTAATCGTCCATGCCGGCACCCAGACACTTTTCCCGGTCGCCCCTCAAGGCATGGGCGGTGATGCCGATGATCGGCGTGTGCGTCCCGTTGGCAGCTTCCAGTTCCCGGATCGCAGCCGTTGCCTCGTAACCGTTCATTTCCGGCATCGATACATCCATGAGGACGAGCCCGGGCTTCAGCGTGCGCAGCATCTCGACTGCCGTTTTGCCGTTGCTTGCGATTCTGTATTTCAGTCCCATTCCATCGAGAATCTGGCTGAAAACGAGCTGGTTCACTTCGTTGTCCTCGGCGACCAGAACATCGAGCGGCCCGCTGATCCCGCGCGACCCTGAGAGGCCTCGCTCAAGTGGCGTTGAGGCATGGATCTGAATCGGTTTGGCCTGAATCGGCGCTTCGACATTGTCCCGCGTAGGAAGCGCGCGGCTCACCTGCATCACTGAAACCAGCGTTTCCAGAAGCATGGAGGCACGTGTGGGCTTGTTCAAGTGCGCGGCAATCCCGCATTCGCTCATGAGGCGCGCCGTATCGGTCTGGTCGACCGATGTGAGAAGGACGAGTGGAATGCCCGCGAGCGCCGGATCCGCTTTGATCTTCTTGGCGACATCAGCGCCATTCATTTCGGGCATCTGATAGTCGAGAATGACACAATCCACCCGCGCATCAAGTTGAGCAGAGCGCTGCAGGAAGGCGAGACCGACGGCGCCGCTTTCCGCGGCTGCGCACTCGAAGCCCCAGCTGTTCAGTTGCTCAAGCAAAATCTCGCGGTTGATCGGATTGTCATCGATGACAAACACGCGTGACCCGGAAACGTCCACCGGCGCAGTCGCCTGGACGGCATTGGCCGTATCCACAGCAAACGGCACAGTGAAGGTGAACGTGGATCCTTTCCCCACCTCGCTGGTTGCTTCAATGGAGCCGCCCATCAATTCGGCAAGTTTGACAGCGATGGCCAGCCCGAGCCCGGTTCCTTCATGGCGGCGGGTAGACGATGAATCGACCTGCGCGAATTTGTCGAAGACCACGTCCAGCTTGTCTTGGGGAATGCCGATGCCGGTGTCTTCCACCCGAACCGTGACCCGGGTGATCTCCTCTTCCGATTTGCCTGAAACATCAATCAGGACATGACCGCGCTCGGTGAATTTTACCGCGTTGCCGACCAGGTTCGTGGCGATCTGACGGAACCGGCCCACATCGCCAATGAAGGAAGCAGGCAGTTCCGGATCGACGCGGACGATGAGCTCCAGGTCTTTCTCGGCCACGCGCGAGGATACCAGAGCCGCCACGTCTTCAATCGCCTCGCCAAGACGGAATGGCGCTTCGTCCAGCTTCAGCTGTCCCGCATCGATCTTCGAGAAATCAAGAATGTCGTTGATGATGGTCAAGAGGGCTGTACCCGATTTGACGATCACGTCGACGAACATCGCCTGACGCTGGTCAAGATTGGTGCGTGCTAGCAGTTCCGCCATGCCCATAACGCCGTTCATGGGGGTGCGGATCTCATGGCTCATATTGGCCAGGAATTCGGATTTCGTGCGGTCGGCCGACTGTGCCTTTATCTTTTCGGCTGCGAGCGAGATATTTGCGCTGTGCAGTTCCTGATGCGCCCTGGAGATGCGGCGAATCATCGGCTCAAAAATGCGTAGCGCCAGGATGAGGCTCGCAGTCACCATGGCCACGGCAACGCCGAAGAGGCCCCATTGGAGGGTGCCGTGGCTTTCAATCATTCCAGCGTTGAGAAGATCGGAGATGCGCTTTAGTTCCGGGCGCACCTGGGTGTTTGCGAGCGATTGGAGCTGCTTGAAAACACGCCGCGCCGTGGCGTTGTCGTAGTCGGTGAAAACCTCCAGCCTGTTGGCGAGCGAGATGATGTCGCGGATCTGCGCCCGCAGCGGGGTTTCTCCATTCTGGCCAAGCCAAATACGACGCACAGAAACGGGGACGGTATGGCCCGTGATATCCGTTGCAGTCGGCATTGTCTGCGAGATGGGCGCGCCTGAGTCCAACCCTCCCTGAAGATTGGTCAGGCGCTGACTTTCCAATGTGGTGACTTCCCCACTAACCGCGAATTCGAGCGCCTGAAAGGCGTCGTTCAATCGCGTCAGCGCCAGCTCGAGTTCGCTGTGACTTGATGCGGTTTCCGCCGCGTCTCCACGCGAAAGAAGTTCAGCCTGTTCAAGGCGCAACGCGTTGTGAATCACATCATTGGTGGCATCCGCCATGTGGCTGATGAATGCGCCGAAACGCACCTGATTCTTGGTCGTCTGCGTTTGCCACAGCAAGAATCCGGTCCCTAAGGCAACTGCGATGACGAAACCAGCCAGCAGCACGAACAAGCGTCCGCGCATATATTGTTGTGTCCCCAGGGTAGGCATTGCTGTTCCCAAGACGTCCCCATTTTCCGTAAGAATTGAACATCCTGATTAATGCCTGATTAACGCTAAAAGAATGAGTTTATACATGGCTTTGCGGCCAAGCGGCATCAATGCGCAGTCATGTTGGAAGAAAAACAAAGCAAGACAGGCCAAGCTGTCGTGTGCTCTCAAGAAAATACGGGTCCGAGATAGTGCTATTTATCGCGATTGGCCACAAAGCGAGCGGCTTGGCGAAGGGTCTCGGCACGTTCTTCGAATGGCTCCAGAATTTCTTCAGCCTGAGCAACGAGACCATTGAGTTGATGGCGGGTCCACTCAATCCCATGCAGGCTCGCCAAAGTCGCCTTGCCAGCGGCGGCATCCTTGCCGGTCGCTTTGCCCATCGTTTCGCTGTTGGAGGTGAGATCAAGCAGATCGTCGGCCAGCTGAAACGCGAGACCGATTGCGGATCCAAATTCACCGAGACGTTCCATCTCCGCCGGTTGCGCGCCGCCCACCAAGCTGCCAGCCTCGCAGGCAAAGCGGATGAGGGCGCCCGTCTTCATAGATTGCAGGAGGAGTATTTCCTCTTCGCTGAGGATGGAGCCTTCGGCAGCCAAGTCGAGCGCCTGACCTCCGGCCATGCCGCCCATGCCAGAGGCGCGGGCGAGCCGATTGACAAGCATGACCTTCGTTTCAGCGGGTAAATCTGTCTCGCCGGCGCTGATGATGTCGAAAGCGAAGGTCAGTAGACTGTCGCCGGCCAGGATCGCAGCGGCTTCATCGAAGGCGCGATGAACAGTCGGCTGGCCACGCCGCAGGTCGTCATCGTCCATTGCAGGCAGATCGTCATGGACGAGAGAGTAGCAATGTACGCATTCCAGTGCCGCCGCCACGCGCAATGCAGCGTTCTGGTTTTTCGTATCGAACAGTGCGGCAGTCTCGAGCACAAGGAAAGGCCGTAGGCGCTTGCCGCCGTTCAGAACGCCATGGCGCATGGCCTTCAGCAAACGTTCGGGCCGATGCAGCTCTCCCTCGAGGGGGCGGGGGGCGAGCAGGTCGCGCAGCGTGCTCTCGACCAGACTCGCGCCGGCGGCCAGTTTAATCTCGAAGGGGAGGGGCAGTGTCTCTTCCATGCCCGGAGCGATGCCGTTATTGGGCGTCGGGGTCAAGTCCGATTGTTGGTGCCATTGCGCCGCAGGCATTGGAGCGCTATGCGGAAAGCAGTGTTATGGCGTTTCAAATGCGGGGAAACAGGATTGAGCGGCCCGACAGTCGATCCCGAAAAAAAGCCGTCGACCATGGGCAGCCGGCGTCGTGGCCGTAGCGGTAAAGCGCGGGCAGGAACCGCCCGTGGATGGAGAAGACGGCTTTTCCGCCTTATCGTGACCATCCTCGTGGTGCTGGCCCTGATACCGGCCGGATTGACGCTTTTGTACAAGGTCCCGTTCGTTCACCCTCTTTCCACATTGATGATGCGCGATCTGGCGACGCTTCAAGGATATGACCGCCGCTGGACTGCGCTCGATGAAATGGGAACGCTAATCCAGCACTCTGTTGTGATGTCGGAGGACGGGCAGTTCTGTGCGCATGACGGGATCGACTGGGCCGCTTTGAACCTCGTCATCAACGATGCGTTGTCGGGCGAAAAGGCGCGGGGAGCCTCCACCATACCAATGCAGACCGTGAAGAATCTTTACCTCTGGCAGGGTCGATCCTTCGTGCGCAAAGGTCTGGAGCTTCCGCTGGCATTTTATCTCGATCTTGTCCTTTCCAAGCGACGTATCCTGGAAATTTATCTGAACATTGTCGAATGGGGCCCGAACATTTATGGAGCGGAGGCTGCAGCGCAACATTACTTCGGGCGGCGGGCTTCCGAGCTTACGCGCCGCCAGGCCGCTTTGTTGGCAGTGACGTTGCCCAATCCGCTGGAGCGCAATCCGGCAAAGCCATCCGGCGGCCTCAACAGGCTCGCTGCAAATATCGAGCAGCGGGCGCGCAAGGCTGGCGGTTATGTGGGGTGTCTGAAACCCTGATTGCAGCAATTCTCCAAAAAAATGCGTTGCGACCCACTGGCCAAAGGCCGTTTTGACGTGTATAGGCACGCCGACTTCCAATTCCCGGCCGAGATGCTGGGCCCTGGATCAAGGGGCCGCAACGGCCTTTGACCGATTAGCGGAGCAGGACAATGGCTGTACCAAAAAGGAAAACGACGCCTTCGAAGCGCGGCATGCGCCGCTCGGCCGATGCCATCAAGGCACCGACCTATGTCGAAGACAAGAATTCGGGCGAGCTGCGTCGTCCGCACCACATCGACCTGAAGACCGGCATGTATCGCGGTCGCCAGGTTCTGGAGCCGAAGGACGCATGAGCGACTTTCTCCAGTGAATTGCGGAAAGGCCGGTCTTTGACCGGCCTTTTTCGTTTGGGCTACCCATTTGCCGCATTCACCTCAGCGCGCTGCTGAACGTCGTGAAGGACAGAAAGGGCTTTTTCCGCAAGCTGTTCGGGCACGAATACATGGTCGTGATGGAAAGCAGCGATCACATTGCAAGGAATGCCTTCCTCTGCCAGCGCCGTGGCCACGGAAGCGGTTAGCCCCACACCATCTAGCGCCGAATAGACGCCAAGGACGATCCGGCGCATCGGCATATCTGTGTCAAAGCCATGTGCCCTGGCGCTTTGCAGGGAGACGACGAGCGTCGTTCCCTCCTCTTCCTTGAAAACGCAGAGCGCGTCCTTGAGGAGCGTCTCAGAGGTATCCTGGCGGGGGACGCTGCAGAAAACATAGATGCCCTCACTCAGCACCGGCGTCAGGCCTGAAAGCATAGAATGCCGGTCGCGCACAGGGTCGGTCATCTCGTGCAGTCCGAAGGGAAGTTCAGTTGGGGAAGAGCTTCAGGTCAGGAATCGCCCATTGAATCAATCTTGCGTTGCATCGCGGCAATCTGCTCTCGTAAATCTTTCAGATCGTCGGAGCGGTGCGTGTCATTGCCCGCGTCCCTTTCCGGAGCCGCGGGTGGCTCGGAAGCGCCAGACATCGGTGTGAACATGCGCATTGCATTTTGAAACATCTCGATGTTTCGGCGTGTCTGCTCTTCCACCATTTTCATTGGAGCTGACATGCCCATCATGTCCATCGAGGAGGTCCCAAAGGCCTTGTTCATCTGCTCACGCATGCGCTCCTGCTCTTTCGAGAAGGCCATCATGGATTGTTCGAGAAAGCTTGGAACAACCATCTGCATCTGATCGCCGTAAAAGGCGATGAGCTGGCGCAAGAAGGATACGGGCAGCATGTTCTGTCCGTTGCGGTCATTCTCCAATTCAAAAATGATCTGGGTCAGAACCGAATGGGTGATGTCGTCGCCGGATTTGGCGTCCTGCACGACGAAATTTTCATCGCGTTTCACCATTTCAGCGAGATCTTCCAGCGTCACATAGGTGCTGGTGCCGGTGTTGTAGAGACGGCGATTGGCGTATTTCTTGATGACGATCGGGTCGTCCTTGGCTGGCATTACTGACCTCCCCGTAGCACGGTGTCTATGGCGTCGCTTCCGGTCGTCTCTTCCGTCGACCTGGAATAACGATGCCCTGGATTCAAGGACCAGGGGCAGGATATGCGCAAAATCCGGTCGAATGAAAGCGGTTTTCGCAGGGGCGAAGACGCGGTCGCTTTTCTTCGGCGACGCGCAACAGTTGTTGCGCTGCACACTACCGTTTGACTCGTCACTTATTAGCCGCGACAAATGCGGATGAAGTCAGTCCGTTGCACGGGCTGCGCAATTTTACGTATCGCCTTTTCACGGGAGAAGCCTTCATGTCGACAGCTGAAGCCATCGTCGTCGCCAGTGCCGCTCGGACACCGGTCGGTTCTTTCAACGGATCGTTTGCCACCGTGCCAGCGCACGAACTGGGCGCCACTGCCATCAAGGAAGCGCTTTCACGCGCTGGTGTGGCGCCTGAAGAGGTGAATGAGGTCATTCTCGGTCAGGTGCTGACCGCGGGTCAGGGGCAGAACCCGGCACGTCAGGCTTCGGTCGCAGCCGGCCTGCCGAAGGAGACAACCGCCTGGGTGCTCAATCAGGTCTGTGGTTCGGGCTTGCGCACCATCGCCATCGGAATGCAGCAGATCGCTACGGGCGATGCCGACATCATCGTGGCCGGCGGGCAGGAATCCATGACGCTCTCGCCGCATTGCGCCTATCTGCGTGCCGGGGTGAAGATGGGCGATTACGCCATGATCGACACGATGATCCGCGACGGCCTTTGGGATGCCTTTAACGGCTATCATATGGGTATCACGGCGGAGAACGTGGCGCGGCAGTTTCAGATCACGCGTGAGGAGCAGGACGCCTTTGCGCTCGCCTCGCAGAACAAGGCGGAGGCCGCTCAGAAGGCCGGGCGTTTCAAGGACGAGATCGTGCCCGTGACCGTGAAGAGCCGCAAGGGGGAGACGGTCATTTCGGAGGATGAGTATATCCGTCATGGCGCGACCCTTGAGGGTATGCAGAAGCTGCGTCCGGCCTTCGACAAAGAGGGCACCGTGACGGCGGCCAATGCATCAGGCATCAATGACGGTGCTGCTGCGGTGGTTCTGATGCGCGAAAGCGAGGCGGAGCGCCGTGGTTTGACGCCGCTCGTACGCATCGCGTCCTGGGCAACGGCAGGTGTCGATCCGGCGATCATGGGCACGGGGCCGATCCCCGCTTCGCGCCGTGCGCTGGAAAAGGCAGGCTGGAAGGCGGAAGATCTCGATCTGGTCGAAGCCAACGAGGCCTTTGCCGCACAGGCCTGTGCCGTGAACAAGGATATGGGCTGGAACCCGGAGATCGTGAACGTGAATGGCGGAGCGATCGCCATCGGCCATCCGATTGGAGCTTCGGGCACACGCATTTTCAACACGCTGGCCTTCGAGATGCGCCGCCGGGGCGCGAAGAAGGGGCTGGCGACGCTTTGCATTGGCGGCGGAATGGGCGTCGCCATGTGCGTGGAAGCGCTGTAGATTGTTTGCCGGCACGCGGCGGCAGACGTCGCGTGCCAGCCGGCTTATCGCTCAGGCACAATGGGGCGAAGGCGGCGGGGACGATTCATTTTCAGGGAGGCGACCTGCATGAAGACGGCACTTGTTACCGGTGGAACCCGTGGCATTGGCGCGGCAATAGCAACAGCCCTCAGGGGTGCTGGCTATCGGGTCGCGGTGAATTACGCGGGCAATGACGAGGCGGCGGCGCGGTTTGCCGAGGAAACCGGCATTGCCGCCTACAAATGGTCGATCGCCGATTATGATGCCTGTGCCGAAGGTGTTGCGAAGATCGAAGCCGATCTCGGGCCGGTGGACGTTCTGGTCAACAATGCCGGAATCACGCGGGATGTGATGTTCCACAAGATGACGGTGGAAGACTGGCGCGCGGTTGTCGATGTCAATCTCAACGGCGTCTTCAACATGACGCATCAGGTTTTTGCCGGTATGCGCTCACGCAGGTTCGGTCGCATCGTCAATATATCTTCCATCAACGGTCAGAAGGGCCAGATGGGGCAGGCCAACTACTCGGCGGCCAAGGCCGGCGAGATCGGTTTCACCAAGGCATTGGCCCAGGAGGGGGCGCGATTCAATGTGACAGTGAACGCGATCTGCCCGGGCTATATCGCCACAGACATGGTGATGGCTGTGCCGGAAGCCGTGCGCGAGAAAATCATCGCCCAGATCCCGGTGGGGCGGTTGGGCGAGGCCTCGGAGATTGCAAGATCCGTGCTTTTTCTGGTTTCGGACGAGGCCGGGTTCATGACCGGGTCGACATTGACGGTCAATGGCGGACAGTACTTCGTCTGAAGGAAAAACTGCTGCGTTGCGCGGCTGGATGACCGGGTGCTGTGGAGAAAAGCGAGCGTCGTGCCTTGCGTATCTCTGTATCAAATTGAAGCAATTTGGTTAACGCGACATTCATCCTGACACTTCGGTCCTGTGGATAAGCTGTTCCTTATCTGTCGACAGCTGGTGGAAAACACCAGATGTAGTGGCGAACGTACCAGGAACATTCTGGTATCACTGATTCGTCGCCGATTCGTTCCGGGTTTGGTCGAAGTGTTAACGCGTGGGTCTTCGAAGCGTCGAAAACCCGTTAACCGCTCAGCAAATTTTCCTAACAAAATCTTATGCTTGTTAGGGAAGAAGAGACGCGGTCCTCTGCCTTTCGCTCAAAAGTTAACGCTCATCCCCGGTTTCATACCATTTGGGCAAGGTGTCGATTCAGCATGTAGGCCCACGTGCTGAGCGATGCACAGCATATTGGGGTGAACAAAACGGGAAACACTCGAAGTCAGTGATTCGTCGCTGATTCGTTCCAGACTCGTTCTAAACCTTAACAATCAAATTTTTCTCCTGCCCGTTTTGGCAGGCTTTGTCGGCGGAGTGTCAGTCTTGCCTTGGAATGCGAAGGCAAAGCGTGCTAACCCGTGTGCTCGCCTTTTTTCGCTGAGGTAGACGGCTTTCCGGGCCCTATGAATTTCCAGAATCAGAATGCCAGTCCCCGGACACTTTCGGGGCGCAACGTCACAGCCATCCTCGGCCCTACCAACACGGGCAAGACGCATCTCGCCATTGAGCGTATGGTGGCGCATTCGAGCGGGATAATAGGCCTGCCACTGCGCCTGTTGGCTCGCGAGGTTTACACGCGTGTTGTCGCCAAAGTGGGTGAGCAGCATGTGGCGTTGATCACCGGCGAGGAAAAGATATCGCCGCCGGGCGCGCGCTTCTCGGTGTGTACTGTGGAGGCAATGCCGCGTGAGGCGGATGTGGCCTTTGTCGCCATCGACGAAGTGCAGCTTGCCGCTGATCTCGAGCGCGGGCATATCTTCACCGACCGCATCCTGCACCTGCGGGGCCGCGAGGAAACGCTGCTGCTCGGTGCCGGTACGATGCGCGGCATCCTGGAAAAGCTGCTGCCGGGTCTTTCGGTCATAACCCGGCCGCGCATGTCGGTGCTTACCTATTCCGGTTCGCGCAAGATCACGCGGCTGCCGCGTCGCTCGGCCATCGTGGCCTTTTCCTCCGATGAGGTTTATGCGATCGGCGAACTGATCCGCCGCCAGCGCGGCGGTGTCGCCGTGGTGCTTGGCGCGTTGAGCCCGCGCACCCGAAATGCGCAGGTGGCGCTCTATCAATCCGGCGATGTTGACTATCTGGTGGCGACGGATGCCATCGGCATGGGGCTCAACCTCGATGTGGACCACGTTGCCTTTGCGCAAAACCGCAAGTTCGACGGTTTCCAGTATCGCGACCTCAATCCGTCGGAACTCGGCCAGATCGCCGGACGTGCAGGCCGACATTTGAGGGACGGAACCTTTGGTGTGACGGGCCAGGTGGACCCACTCGCCGATGAGCTGGTCCATCGTATCGAGGCGCATGAGTTTGATCCGGTCAAGGTGCTGCAATGGCGCACGGCCGCGTTCGACTTTTCAAGCGTTGACGCTCTCAAGGCATCTCTTGATATGCCGCCTCCGGTTGAGGGACTCACTCGCGCACTGCCTGCTGCGGATGCCAAAGTGCTCGAATTCCTGTCGCGGGATGAGGACATACGCAAGCTGGCGGAAGGGCGTGAACGCGTCGGGCTTCTGTGGGAAGCCTGTGTGCTGCCCGATTACCGGCGTATAGCACCGGCCCAGCACGCGGAAATTGTTGGTGCAGTCTTTTCTGATCTGGCGCGAATGGGCCATGTCGATGAAGACTATATGGCTGAACAGGTCAAACGTGCCTCGTCTACCGAGGGGGACATCGACACTTTATCGCAGCGGATCGCGCAGATCCGCACATGGACATTTGTCTCGCATCGGCCCGGATGGTTGGCCGATGCGACACACTGGCAAGAAAAAACACGAGAGATTGAGGACAGTTTGTCCGATGCGCTGCATGAGCGATTGACGAAACGCTTTGTGGACCGCAGGACTTCCGTGCTCATGAAGCGCCTGAGAGAGAATGCAATGCCGGAAGCAGAAATCAGCCCCGTTGGCGAAGTCCTTGTCGAGGGGCACCATGTTGGTGAGATGCTAGGGTTCCGCTTTACTGCCGACCGTTCGGCGGAGGGCGAGGATGCGCGCGCCGTCAAGGCAGCCGCGCAAAAAGCGCTCGCGGCCGAGTATGAAGCTCGTGCGGAGCGTTTTGCCTCATCGGGCAATGGAGATCTGGCGCTCGATTCTGATGGTCTGCTGCGTTGGCTCGGACAGCCTATCGCAACCCTGGTGGCTGGCGAGGATGCATTAAAGCCGCGTGTGGTGCTTCTGGCAGATGAGCAGCTTACCGGGCCGGCACGCGACAAGGTGGCTGCCCGTGCCGAACGCTTTGTGACATATCAGATCGAGTCGCTACTGAAGCCCTTGGTGGACCTTCGCAACACCGAAAGTCTTTCAGGAATGGCGCGCGGCATCGCCTTCCAGCTTGCCGAGAATTTCGGCGTGCTCAATCGACGCAATGTGGCCGAAGACGTTCGCGCTCTCGATCAGGACGCGCGTGCCTCGTTGCGCCGCCTCGGCGTGCGCTTTGGTGCTTATCACATCTTTGTTCCTGCGCTGATCAAACCCGCTCCTGCAGGGCTTCTGACACTTCTGTGGGCGCTGAAAAACGACGCTAAAGACAAGTCGGGCTATGGGGATGTCGTGAACGCGCTTGCCGCGGGGCGCACGTCTATCGTCACCGATCCGACCTTTGAAAAGGCGTTTTACGGGCTCGCCGGCTATCGCAATCTCGGCCGCCGCGCGGTGCGTGTCGATATTCTTGAGCGCCTTGCAGATCTTATTCGACCTGCGCTGTCGTGGAAGCCGGGAGCGGGCGCACGGCCTGAAGGCGGTTATGACGGTGCGGCCTTTGTGGTCACGCCGGCAATGATGTCCATTCTTGGTGCGACCGCTGACGATATGGAAGCGATCCTCAAGGGGCTGGGCTATCGTGGAGAGCCGAAATCAGCTGAAGAGGTGGCCGCGCATCTGAAGGCGCTCGACGAGGCGGCTGCGGAAAAGGAAGCCACACAAAAGGCCGAGGAACTCAAATCAGCCGCGCCCGTGGCTGAGGGGACGGAAACTGCCGCGGCGACCGAGGTGGCCACTGCCCAGCCAAATGAGGGAGCAGAGGCAGAGACCGTTGTGGCGGAGACACCCGCCGAGACCGCAACGCCTGCGGCTGCTGAGACCACCGCGGATGCAGCAGCTGAGGCTGTGGCTGAAGCGCCTGCTTCCGAGGCTTCGGCCGAAAATGCATCCGTCGAGGAAGAAGAACCGAAGCCGGTTCTCATCTGGCGGCAGGCTCGTTTCGATGGGCGAAAGCGCCATGGTGCGGGCAAGGGAAGTCCGCGCCAGCAGGGGCGCGGGCGTCAGGAACGCGAGGGGGCCCAAAAGCGAGGCAAACCTCCACGCAAGGACGGTGACAAGCAGAGCTTTAAACGCAAAGGAGCTGCGCATCGTCCGCGCGAGGAGCGGCCGGCTCGGATCGATCCGGATTCACCCTTTGCCAAGCTCGCTGCACTGAAGGACCAGTTGAAGAAGTAGCGCCATGCAATGAGCGGGACAGCTTTAGAACGGCAGCGCATCGATAAGTGGCTGTTCTTTGCACGGGTGGTGAAATCACGCTCACTCGCTGCCAAGCTCGCACAGGCGGGACGAGTTCGGGTCAATCGCAACAAGATCGAGCAGGCCGCCTACCAGATCAAGGTGGGCGACGTGCTCACCATCTCTCTTGACCGGCGTATCCTTGTATACCGTGTTCTGGCGCCTGGGGCGCGGCGTGGCCCCGCGGAAGAGGCACGTCTGCTCTATGAAGACATGACTCCGCCTGCCCCGCCCAAAGAGATCCTGGTAGCGTCACAGCCGCCAAAGCGTGATCTGGGGACCGGACGCCCGACCAAGAAGGAGCGTCGCGCGCTCGATCGGTGGCGCGACGACGGCTGAATCCGAAAACAGGTCTCCAAAGGTAGGAATGGGATTTCGCCTGCGACGATTGCGGCGCAATAACGGGCCTTGCAACCGCCCTTCAAAGGCGATACCTCACCTCTCGACATTCCAAGAAGCTGTCAGCCGAGAGCACCAATGACCTATATCGTCACCGACAATTGCATCAAGTGCAAGTACATGGACTGTATAGAAGTTTGTCCGGTGGACTGTTTCTATGAGGGTGAAAACATGCTCGTCATCCATCCGGATGAGTGCATCGACTGCGGTGTTTGTGAACCGGAATGCCCGGCAGAGGCGATCAAGCCCGATACTGAGCCAGGTCTGGATAGCTGGCTTCAGCTGAATTCCGAATATGCCGAAAAATGGCCCAACATCACCGCTAAGAAAGAGCCTCCGGCAGACGCCAAGGAATTTGATGGCGTCGAAAACAAGCTGGAGCAGTACTTTTCGCCGGAGCCCGGCGAAGGAGATTGAACCCACTTTACGTCCGTGGGGCATAATGCAAATAGACGTGGCAATCGCGCAGGATTCTGCCGCGACATCTTCGCACATGCGTCAAATTCTTGATTCTTTCGGCTTTTTGTGGTAGCTTCACGAAATCATGCCGGTGACAACACGTCTTTTGATGGCGCACACAGACTAATCACTGAAAGGTGGGGCTCAAAATCCGGACCGGGGCTATCTGGGTCAGGGTGTATTGGTTTGCGTGGCGGGCCTTCGGTACAGGGCTGTCACCATTTCCCAGAGCTTAAAATTTCTCGTGCGTCCGAAAAGCCGGCAGGCGTATGGGCATAGGTTATCGTCGAGGCGAGGCGATGCCGGCATGCCCCACTAGAACAGGAGTGTTAGGCGGATGACCACCCAGCAGAAGAAATCGGCGCAGCGTCAGGGATTCAAGACTGGCGAATATATCGTGTATCCGGCGCACGGCGTCGGGCAGATCGTTACGATCGAAGAGCAGGAAGTCGCCGGTCACAAGCTGGAATTGTTCGTCATCGATTTTCAGAAGGACAAGATGCGCCTCAAGGTTCCGGTCGCCAAGGCGACGTCCATTGGCATGCGCAAGCTTTCCGAAACTGATTATGTCGATCGTGCGCTCAAGGTCGTCCAGGGCCGTGCCCGCGTGAAGCGCACCATGTGGTCGCGCCGCGCCCAGGAGTATGATGCAAAGATCAATTCGGGTGACCTGATCTCCATTTCGGAAGTCGTGCGCGATCTTTATCGTGCCGACAATCAGCCGGAGCAGTCCTATTCGGAGCGTCAGCTCTATGAAGCCGCACTCGACCGCATGGCGCGCGAGATTGCGGCCGTCAATCGCATGTCGGAAACCGAAGCCGTGCGCCTGATCGAGACGAACCTGAACAAGGGTCCGCGCCGTGGTGCGAAAGCCGACAATGAGGAAGCCGAGAAGGACGAAGCGGCGTAAAACGTCCCTCCCAAACACTTTCCAAGGAACCCGGCTCTCTAGCCGGGTTTTTTGTTGTTCGGTGTCATACGCGCTCGCGGCTGGAACTTTTCGTGTTTCCGACTCGTTACTTTAAGTGATGTCTCGTTGCCTAGGCCTGAGAAACCCTATTCACGGTGCTTTCAAAAGGCCTTCTACCGCCGGCGAGACCTCCGCCACTGGCGCGGCCGCGCATGTTTGAACGGGCGTCAGCGACGCTTGGAATGTTTGGACAGCGCATGGCTAAGCCAGTGCGTGTGGGCTTGGTGGCCCGCTCTCCGTTGTCGGAGGCTGGCTCGTAACGCGGGAGTGCATGATGCAAGACCGGGCGGAACGCAAACTGATCGAGAATGCGATGAAAGCGCCATATCTGGCGCTGGAAGAAGAACAAGATCTGGCAAAACGCTGGTCGAAAACACAGGATCAGCAAGCGCTGCATCAACTGACCGTCGCTCATATGCGCCTGGTTATCGCCATGGCTGGCCGTTTTCGAAACTTTGGACTTCCGATGGCTGACCTCATACAGGAGGGGCATATCGGGCTCCTGGAGGCTGCAGCCCGGTTTGATCCCGAACGCGGCGTCCGTTTCTCCACATATGCGACATGGTGGATACGCGCCTCGATGCAGGACTATGTCTTGCGCAACTGGTCGATCGTGCGCGGTGGGACGAGTTCCGCCCAGAAGGCGCTTTTCTTCAAGTTCCGACGCCTGAGGGCAAAGCTCCAGAAAAGCATGGGGACTTCTGCCGAGATTCACGAAGAGGCGGCCAAACTTCTTGGCGTTTCAACCGCCGACGTGGCGATGATGGATGCGAGGCTGTCCGGACCCGACTTGTCTCTCAACGCACCGATGCGCGATGAAGGCGAGGCGTCTGCGGAGCGGATGGAGTTTATACCTTCCGATGCCGATCCCGTGGATGAAACCGTCGAGCACATGATCGACGGTGAGCGGCGTGCGGTGTGGCTCGCCAAGGCGCTCAATGTTCTGGATCGGCGCGAATTACAGATCATACGCGAGCGCCGGTTGTCAGACGAGGGGGCGACGCTTGAGGCGCTCGGGACCGCGCTCGGAATATCAAAGGAACGTGTTCGTCAGATCGAAAGCAGGGCGATCGAGAAGTTGCGCGGCGTGCTTGTTCGCGAGCATCCCGCGCTCCTTGGGGGCGCAGCCTGAAACAAACGGCGCTCTGAAAGATATGACAAATGGCAAATGCTATTGATCGGTGACGATCTTCACCTTGGTGCCCGCTGAAGGTGACGCTCCGGGTCCGAGAGCATTCAGCAGTCGGAAAAGCTCTACCTTCCGATCCACGCCGCGCATGCGTGCAGCCAGCGAAGCCAACGTTTCGCCAGGCTGAACCGTGACCACGCGGATCCGCAGGGGGGTGAGCGCCGCGCGTTCCGCCTCATTGAGCACACGGAAACTCTGACCGACAGAATCGGCAACCTTTTCAAGTTCGCCGCTCGTTGCGGGGGCGGCGGTCAGCAGGCGATAGACCTGTCCGCCCGAACGGATCACCGTCACATCGAACTGCCAGCCATCGGCGCTGGCGCGTCCCTTGGCGGCCGGGTAGCCATTGATGGTGAGGGTCCGGATTGTTTCGGGCTCAAGCCCGGCAACCCAGCCACTCGTCAGATAATCGGTCAGGGATGTTCCCTGCGGAACGGTGGCTCCATCGAAACGCACGGCGATGTCCTCGGGTCCGACGGCGGTGACTGCTTTCGCTGAGTTGTCGATGATGAAGCCCTGGGGAACGCGGAAGGCGACGCCGAGCCTTGGATGAAGAAAGTCGCGTCCGCGCACAAACCCTTCTTCCGGGGAATCGCCGTAGATCATGCCGTCGATACCAGCGAGGAAGGAATCGCGGTCTCGCTTGCCCGCCGCGTTGGGCTGTTGAAGTTCACGGGCATGGCGTTGCGCGAGCTCGATGCGGCGTGGGGCGTTGGGGTGGCTGGCCAGAAAGTCGAGGCTGGCGTCCGTCGCGCCGCTGACGCTGCGAAAGCCCTGATAGGCGTCCATCGCTTGCAGGAAACGAGCCGCGGCGAACGCGTCGTAGCCGGCATGGGAGGTGGTGCGAATGCCAATACGGTCGGCTTCAAGCTCCTGGTTTCGGGAGAATTGCGCAAGCCGCAATTTGCCGCGAACCAGTGCAGCCTGCGCCGCCTGATCGCGACCGCCCACCACTTCATTGACCACCTTGGAAGCGAATTTTTCTTCCGCCTCCAGTTTCTGCCTCTCGATGCCATGATTGGCGGTCACGTGTGCCATTTCATGGGCCAGGACAGCAGCGAGCTCCGCCGAATCATTGGCAAGCGCCAAGAGCCCGCGTGTGACATAAAGGTAGCCGCCGGGCAGGGCGAACGCGTTCACGTTCGGTGAATTGAGTATCGTGATCCGATAGGCGGCGCCGGTGTTTTGTTCGTCCAACGTCAGCGAGCCGACGACCTTGGCCACCATTCGCTCGAGCTTCGCGTCGGAATACTCGCCGCCATAGGTCTGGAGGATACGTGGGTGCTGCTGGCGGGCGAGACGTGCCAGCCTGTCACCGCGTGTCACCGTGTCCACCGTGACCGGGTTGGAGGATGGCATGAAACTGCCCGTGTCGGTCGGGATCATCTGGCAGCCGGAGAGGAGCGCGGTGAGCGTCAGGACCAGGACAGTTTTGCGCGACGATGACCGCGCGGGCGGCAGGAAGTTCATGGTAGCGGGCGCTCGATTGGACAAGTGAATGTCCTTCCGGTTGATCTTGTCCAAAGCATGACCAGCCTCAACGAGCCAGCCGCGCTTTTGGTTCCCTCAGCATTGCATCATGTCCCATCGGGGGCATCGTCTAGCGCATAAGCTGCAAAAGGGGAATCCATTTCTTGGAGCTTAATTGATTTCCCGGCGTGCGCCTATATAGCGGTTGAAGGCTTCCGATGCCTTGCCAGAGATGAACGCATCGGTTGTGCCAATGGCGGAAACCTGTCCTTCTTCCACGAAGATCATCGTTTTGCAAAGCCGCTCTGCATCGCGTGGATCATGCGTCGCCATCAGAATTGTCATTCCTTGCGCGGCGTGCAGCTCGGTGATGAGATCGAGCATCTCATCACGCAGGGCAGGTCCGAGCGAAGCGAAGGGCTCGTCCATCAGAAGGACGGGGCGTCTGCGAATCAATACGCGCGCAAGCGCCACACGTTGGCGCTCTCCGCCCGAGAGCGCCTGGGGTAAGCGGTCTTCCTTGCCGGCGAGGCCGGTTCTGGCAAGCGCATCCGAAACCGCTGCCCGGTCTTCCTCGGTCAATCTCAGGGAAGCAGAGCGGCCAAGCCCCACATTCTGGGCGACGGTGAGATGCGCGAAGAGATTGTTTTCCTGAAACACCATGGAAACAGGCCTGCGGTGAGGATTGAGCCGGGAAACATCTTCGCCATTTATGAGGACACGGCCCGCGGTGGGGTTCTCGAAGCCGGCTATCAGACTGAGCAGCGTCGATTTGCCCGAACCGCTTGGGCCCATAACGGCCACAATATCGGATGGCGCGATTGTCGCCTCGAACGCCATCGGCCTCCCCCCCGGATAAGCGAATTGCAGCGCTTCCAGAGCGATTTGCGCGCCATGTCCAGCGGCGGTCTTGATCATGTCTTCTCCCTGCCGAGACGATCGGCGATGAACATCAATGCCAGACAGAGAAGCCCCAGGAAAAGAGCGAGGCCGGCGGCATCTGCCGTGCGGTAGCTGCCCATGCGCTGCAGCAGGAGATAGGGCAGCGTCTGGACCTGATCGGAGCCGAACAGGGCGATGACGCCGAGATCGCCCAGAGATAGGGCGGCAGCGAAGGCGAGTGCGGTGGCAGCGGGACGTTTGAGCGCAGGCCAGTCGACAAGGCGTAGCCTGCTCCACCCGGTAATGCCAAGTGAGAGACACAGTCTTTCATGGCGGGCGCTGGCGGCATCATAAGCCGGACGAATGGCACGGATGGCGAAGGGCATGGCCATCACCGCATTGACCGTGACGACCATGACCGGCGCGAAGGCGAAGACATTGCCCACATGGCGCAGGAGAATAAACCAGCCAGCACCGATGACCAGCGGCGGAACGATGAGCACCATGGCAGCACCGCTGTCGGTTGCGCGCTCCAGCAGGGTTGCGGGCAGGGCGCCGCGTTTCATTTCCAGCGCGCGCCGGGCGGCGACCAGTGCCAGTGACAGGATGAGGCAGAGGAGGGCCGACAGGCTCGCGAAAACAAGGCTGGTGGCCGTGGCCGCAAAGACCGCGCTTTCGGTGGCAAGGCGTCCGAGATCGGCTTTCAGGCCAGCGACCACGGTTGCCGCCATCGGCCCTGCAACGAAGAAGAGCCCGATAAGGATGAGGGCTGCGTTAAAACCGGTCTCTGCGGGCGTATGCCAGACGATCCGTCGGGGTGCGACGGGGAGGTTTGCGTCGCCGCTGAAGGATGCGCCGAGGCGGCTCATTGCCAACACGATGCTGCCCGCCAAGGCCACCTGAATGAGGGTGAGCACCAGTGCACGGGCAGGGTCGAAGTCGAAGCGCAAGGCCTGATAAATCGCCACTTCGAGTGTGGTCGCGCGCGGGCCCCCTCCGAGTAGCAAGACGATGGTGAAGGACGTGACGCACAGCATGAAAACGAGCCCGGCAATGCCGGGCAGGGCAGCGCGCATGGCCGGCCATTCGAGAAACCGGAACGAGGCTCGCGCGCCCATGCCAAGCTGGGCTGCAAGACGCCACTGGTCTGCCGGCACGCTTTCAAGCGCGTTCAGGAAGAGCCGCGTTGCGAGCGGCAGGTTGAAGAAGACATGGGCGACCAGAATGCCCGAAAGGCCATAGATGCCAGGCCAGTGCTCGTTGAAGGCGACCGACAGGAATGGCGCGAAGAAGCCCGCGCGGCCATAGAGCGCGAGCACGCCAAGGGCAGCGACAATGGCTGGCAGCGCAAGCGGCACGGCGAACAGGCGCAGGATGAAGGCGCGGCCCGGAAAGGCCGGATGCCGCGCCAGCGCACGCGCCAGAAGGATCGAAGGGAGCACCGAGAGCAGCGTGGAAAGCAGGGCCTGCCAGAGCGTGAAACGGGCAATGCGCAGAAGCCATGCATCGAACGCATCCAGCACGCCAGAACCCTGGCGTGCCGCTTCCAATGCGAGGCCGATAAAGGCTCCGCTGACAAGCAGGCCGACGGCCGCTAGCGCGACACGCCCTGCGGTTATGCGTCTGTCCATGGCTGGCACCGGGGTGTGCTTAGCGGCTCATCACCGAAAGCCACTCATCGACCCATGTCTTCCGGTTCTTTGCCACCTCTTCAGGCGGGAACTCGAGCGTTTTGGTCGGTTTGACGAGTTCATCGAAAACCGGATTCAACTTGCCGGAGGTTTCTCCGGCCGGGAACATCCAGTTGGTTTCGGGAATGGCGTCCTGAAAGCCGGGACCGGTCATGAAGGCAAGGAATTTCTGCGACAGCGGATTCTTCGCGCCCGCAACCGTCTGTGCCGCCACTTCCACCTGCAGGTAGTGACCTTCCGCGAAGCTGGCTGCCTTGTAGCGCTCGGTGTCTTCGGCGATGCGGTGATAGGCGGGCGAGGTGGTGTAGGAGAGCACCATGGGAACCTCACCGCTGGTGAACAGTCCATAGGCCTCGCTCCAGCCGGGTGTCACCGTCAGCACCTTGTCCTGCAGCCGGCTCCAGGCTTCTGATGCCTTGTCTCCATAGACGGCCTTGACCCAGAGCAGAAGACCTAGGCCCGGTGTGGAGGTGCGCGGGTCCTGAATGGCGATCTTCAGATCACCCTCGGCCTCCACCAGTTCCTTCAGGCTTGCCGGTGGTGTCTCAATGGCTTCGGTGTCGTAGACGAAGGCGAAGTAGCCATAGTCGAAGGGAACGAAAATGTCGTTCTCAAAGCCGCCCGGCACCTCTACCTTGGCCGTATCAATACCGTGGGGGGCGAAGAGGCCGGTTTCCCGCGCCTCGTGGAGAAGATTATTGTCGAGGCCGAGCACAATGTCGGCTTTCGTGGAGCTGCCCTCAAGCCGGACACGGTTCAGCAGTGCCACGCCATCGGCGACCGAAACGAATTCCACGTCGCAACCGCATTCCGCCTCAAACGCCTTTTCCACCTGTGGGCCTGGGCCCCAGTCAGACGTGAAGCTCTCATAGGTGTACACCGTGAGCTTATCCTGGGCGATTGCCTGCCCGGAAAGGGCCAATGTGCCGAGCACCAGGATGGAAAGCAGGGTGGTGGTGCGCATCTGCGCCTCCTCTTTTCTGGTCTGGGAATGAGGCGCTGAATGAAAAGCGTCTAATCCCTCCGCCGGTATCAGCCGGATCAGGTTCCGCGGGTTGGTTGGGTTCTTCCCAAGCCTCTCAGCCGACAATGCGCCGGCACCCCGTTAGAGCGACCGGGAAAATAGGGCGCGGTGCGCAGCTCCGCAAGGGGTTGAATGGCGCAAACGACGTTGGCGCTGGCTCGCCGGCATGATATGGGCCTCGCCCATGAGCCGATTTACCCTTCTCCTTGGCGGAGACCTCACCCGGACACCGGCCCTCGATGCCGAAATCGCCAACAGCCGCATCATCGCAGCGGATTCGGGCATGCGCCATGCTGCGCTTCTGGATGTGAAGCCCGAGCTCTGGGTGGGGGACTTCGATTCCGTGCCCGACGGGTTTGAGGATGCCTATGTCGACGTGGCGCGCCGCACCTTTCCCTCCGAGAAGGACAAGACCGACGGCGAGATCGCGATTGCGGCAGCTCTGGAGGCCGGGGCGACAAGCCTTCTGCTGGCCGGCGCCTTTGGTGGCGAACGGGCCGACCACATGTTCCTGCATTTCGCGCAGGCATTGCAGCTCTCCGAGCGCGGCATTGCCGCGAAGCTGACGAGCGGGCATCAGGAAGGCGTGCCGCTCGTCCCGGGGCGGCGCCACAGCTTCGCCTATGCTGATGGCACACTGTTTTCGATCCTCGGCTTTTCGGAGCTTTCCGGCCTCACGGTCGACGGCGCGAAATGGCCGCTCGATGCCGTGGAGGTGCCCTTCGGTTCCTCGCTCACGCTTTCCAATGTGGCGGATGGCGGCCTTTCCATCACGCTCATGAAGGGCCGGGCGCTGTTCATGGCGCATCTACTGAATGACGGAGAACGCTGAACCATGGCGCCGCCACTTTTAAAGCTGGATGATATTCGTTTGACCTTCGGTGGCACGCCGCTGCTGGCCGGTGCCTCGCTGATGGTCGGCCCCGGCGAGCGGCTTGCGCTGGTGGGGCGCAATGGCTCCGGCAAGTCGACCCTGTTGAAGATTGCCGCCGGGCTCGTGGAGCCGCAGGATGGCGAGATCTTCCGCCAGCCGACAGCAACCATACGTTACCTGCCGCAGACGCCCGACTGGCAGGGCTTCGCGACCGTGCGCGCCTATGTGGAGGCGGGTCTCGGCCCGGCCGACGACATCAACCGGGTGGCGCTGGTCATCGACCGGCTGGGGCTCACGGGCGATGAAGACCCGGCGACGCTTTCTGGCGGCGAGGCGCGCCGTGCGGCACTGGCCCGCGTGCTTGCGCCGGAGCCGGATCTGCTGCTGCTCGATGAGCCGACAAACCATCTCGACCTTGCCACGATCGAGTGGCTTGAGGAAGAGTTGCAGCGAACCTCTTCTGCTTTGGTCACCATCTCGCATGACCGCCGATTTCTGGAAAAGGTAAGCCGCGCAACCGTGTGGCTCGACCGGGGTGTGACGCGCCGGCTCGACAAGGGGTTCGCCCATTTCGAGGACTGGCGCGATCAGGTGCTCGAAGAGGAAGAACGCGAGCAGCACAAGCTCGCCCGCAAGATCGAGCGCGAAGAGCACTGGCTGCGCTATGGCGTGACCGCGCGCCGCAAGCGCAATGTGCGCCGTCTGGGAGAGTTGCAGGCGCTGCGCGAGAAACACCGCAGCCACCGCGGCGCGGAAGGCGTGGCGACCATGGCGGCCAGTGATGCCGCTGAATCCGGCAAGCTTGTCATCGAGGCGAAGGGGCTCGCCAAATCCTATGACGGGTTGCAGGTGGTCAAGGACTTTTCCGCGCGCATCCTGCGTGGCGACCGTGTCGGCCTTGTCGGGCCCAATGGCGCCGGCAAAACGACGCTGATCAATCTTCTGACAGGCAAGCTTGAGCCCGATGAGGGATCGCTGCGGCTCGGTGCCAATCTGGAAATCGCCATTCTGGACCAGAAGCGTGCGCTCGATCCGCTGGAGACGCTCTCTCACTTCCTGACCGATGGGCGCGGCGACAGCGTCATCGTCAACGGGCAGGAGCGGCATGTCGTTTCCTATATGAAGGACTTCTTGTTCAAACCTGAGCAGGCGCGCACGCCGATCCGCGAGCTTTCGGGCGGTGAACGCGCGCGGCTGGTTCTGGCCCGGCT
The DNA here is from genome assembly GCF_057196525.1 of Nitratireductor sp. ATLC21. NCBI lineage: Bacteria > Pseudomonadati > Pseudomonadota > Alphaproteobacteria > Hyphomicrobiales > Phyllobacteriaceae > Nitratireductor > Nitratireductor sp. ATLC21. Next base: position 709,502 of record NZ_JBXUOU010000003.1, read on the forward strand.
CCTCGCACGCCCGGCCAATCTGCTGGTTCTCGATGAACCGACAAACGATCTCGATATGGAGACGCTCGACCTTCTGCAGGAGCTTGTCGAGGACTTTCCCGGCACGGTGCTGCTCGTCAGCCATGACCGCGATTTCCTCGACCGTACGGTGACGAGCACCATTGCGCCTGCTGGCGATGGCCGCTGGATCGAGTATGCGGGCGGCTATTCCGACATGATGGCGCAGCGCAAGGGCGAGGAGCTGGAGCGGCGCAAGGCCCGTAGTGCCGAGCAGCAGAAGGCGAAGCCCGCCGGCAATGCGGGCACGCCCAAGCCGGCATCGAAGAAGCTCTCCTACAAGCAGAAGTTCGCGCTGGAGACGCTGCCGCAGAAGATCGAAGAGCTGGCGGACGAAATAGCTGCTCTGGAAGAGAAACTCGCCGATCCGAACCTCTACACGCGCGATGCAACCGCTTTTCAGCGCTATTCCAAAGAGCTCGATGAAAAGCGCGCGAACCGGGAGACGATGGAAGAGGAATGGCTGGAGCTGGAAATGTTGCGCGAGGAGGTTGAGGGCGCTTAGCGGCTCTTGCTTTTTTGGACGCCGACTTCAAAGCCCCCCTCTCCCCGCAGGCGGGGAGATGAAAGCCGTCATTCCCCCGCCTTCACCGCTCGCTAACCAGACTGGTTCAGAATGCCGCGTATGGACCAGGATTTCCTCATTTCCGCAAAGCCCGACCTCCAGAAGGCCCGTGTCAGGTGGCTTGCCTCGCTGGCTGATGAGCGGCGTCTTTCGGCGCTGACCGTCGATGCCTATGAGCGAGACACGCGGCAGTTTCTGCAGTTTCTCACAGGGCATTGCGGCGAGGCACCGGGTCTCGCTGACATTGCCGAGCTGCGCCCGGCGGACCTGCGCGCCTTTCTGGCCTTTCGGCGGGGCAGGGGTGCGGGAGCCCGTACGCTCGGGCGCGGGCTTGCCGGCGTGCGCTCGTTTCTGCGTTATCTGGAGCGTCGGGGGCTGGTGAACGCGGCGGCTGCGGCTGCGCTGAAGGCGCCGCGTGCTCCGCGCGCGCTGCCCAAGCCACTGACGGCCGCCGATGCGCGCAAGGTTGCCTCTGGTGAGGGGCAACTTGCCGAGGAACCGTGGATCGCGGCGCGGAATGCCGCCGTCTTCACGCTGCTTTATGGAGCCGGGCTTCGGATTTCGGAGGCGCTTGGGCTTCTTGGCGGTCAGGTCGGGGAGCTGCGTCAGGGCGCGCTCAGGATCACCGGCAAGGGTGGCAAGACACGGCTTGTGCCGGTGCTGCCGGTATCTGCCGAGGCGGTCGCCGAGTATCAGCGTCTTTGCCCTTATCATCTGGAGGCAGACGGGCCGCTTTTTCGCGGCGCGCGTGGCGGTGCTTTGCAGCCTGCGATCATTCAGCGCGAGATGAAGCGTATGCGCTCCGCGCTCAACCTGCCGGAGACAGCAACGCCGCATGCGCTCAGGCATTCCTTCGCCACGCATCTTCTTGGGCGCGGCGGCGATCTGCGCGCGATCCAGGAGCTTCTGGGCCATGCGAGCCTCTCCACGACGCAGGTCTATACGGGTGTGGACACGGCGCGGCTTCTCGAAATCTACGATGCCACCCATCCGCGGGCTTGAAGCCATTGCTCGCAATTTGTGGTGGCGGTTTAACGGTTTCGCCGGGATTTGCCGCTAGCGTGGCGCCATGAAAACGCATGCAAAAGCCACCACCGCGACCGAGCGGTTTGTTGACCGCCTTTTTCTGTGCGCTGCTGCCTTTCCGCTTTTCCTGCTGCTGGCGCTGGTCCTCGGCCTGCTGATGGCAAAGCCGGCAAAGGCGGATGAGATTGTCTGTTCGGGCACAAACCTCCTGACGGAACTCGCCGCAGAGAACCCGGACGCGCTTGAAGAGGTGCGACGACAGGCGGCGGAGACGCCGAATGGCAGCGGACTCCTTTGGCGGGTCGAGAAGGAGGGCGTTGCGCCCTCTTATCTTTTCGGCACCATGCATATGAGCGACCCGCGCGTGGTCACTCTTCCCGTGGATGCTCGCCAAGCATTCGACGCGGCGGAACGCGTCGTCATCGAAACAACGGATATTCTCGATCAGTCCAAAATGGCTGCGGCCATGTTTAAACGCCCGGAACTGATGATGTTCACCGGTGAGGAAACGCTTGGCGATCACCTGGCCGGGGCCGAGCGTCAAACGGTGGCGGATGCGCTTGAGCTGCGCGGTATTTCGTTCGCCAGCGTGAAAAAGATGAAGCCATGGATGTTGATCTCGCTGGTGGCATTGCCTGCCTGCGAAATTCAGCGCAAGGAAGCCGGGATGCCGATTCTGGACGTTAAACTCGCCGAGGATGCGCAAAACGCCGGCAAAGAGCTTCTGGGTCTTGAGACGGCGGTTGATCAACTGGACGCCATGGCCTCTCTGCCCATGGAAATGCATGTGCGTGGCCTGGTAGAGACGCTGGCGCTGGGTGATGGCCTGAACGACGTGATGGAAACCATGGTGTCGCTCTATGCCGAGGGAGAGACCGGCATGTTCTGGCCACTGATCCGTGTTGCAATCCCCGAGCAGGAAGAGGGTTCGGGTGATTACGCTGCCTTCGATCAGGCAATGGTCAAAGCGCGCAATGGAACAATGGCCGAGCGGGTGCGGCCCATACTGGACAGGGGCAATGCCTTTGTCGCAGTTGGAGCATTGCATCTGCCCGGGGAGGAAGGCCTCATCGAACTTCTGCGTGCACAGGGTTATTCAGTTGAAGGCGTGCGGTAGATTTAGGGTTCCGGCTAACTAAACGCGTGTTATCGTGGTGATGGTGCTGGGGAGGGTTTTTGGAGTGACGTCATGCAAGACGAAAACCCAAACGAGAATCCCAAACACCGTTCCGCAAGCTCGGCGGGAACGCGCGGGTTTGTGATTGGCGCCATCGCCGCCGCGCTCGCCATACTCGTCTTCATGGCGATTTCAGGAAGCGGCTTCTTCGGTCCACATGTCACCACGGTGCCGGAGGCTGTCAACGACAGTATTCCCACCGGTGATGGTGAGTAAAAAAGCCCCAAAGCTTTCGCTTCGGGGCTTCGTCGTTGTTTAAATCCCTGTCGGATTACATGTGGATCGGCTTGGCAAAGGTGGCGAGTGCGGCTTCCTTGACCGTTTCCGACATGGTGGGGTGTGCGTGGCAGGTGCGGGCCAGGTCTTCCGACGAGCCGCCGAACTCCATCAGAACCGCTGCCTCATGGATCATCTCGCCGGCGCCGAAGCCGACGATGTGAACGCCCAGCACGCGATCCGTCTTCTTGTCGGCGAGCACCTTCACGAAACCATCCGTCTTGAGCATGGAGCGGGCGCGACCGTTGGCCGAGAAGGGGAATTTGCCGGCGTTGTATTCCACGCCGGCCTTTTTAAGCTCTTCTTCGGTCTTGCCCACGGATGCAACTTCCGGGCTGGTGTAGACCACGCCGGGGATCACATCATAGTTCACGTGCCCGGCCTGTCCGGCGAGGATCTCGGCCACGGCGACGCCTTCATCCTCGGCTTTGTGCGCGAGCATCGGACCGGCGATCACGTCGCCAATCGCGTAAATGCCATCGACATTCGTCTTGAAATGCCCGTCGGTCTTCACACGGCCGCGCTCATCCAGCTCCACGCCCACGGCATCAAGGCCAAGGCCCTCTGTGTACGGCTTGCGGCCGGTCGCAACGAGAACCACATCTGCTTCGACGGTTTCGGCGTCTCCGCCCTTTGCCGGCTCAAAAGTGACCTTCGCGCCCTTGCCGGCCTTGGTTACGTCCGTGACCTTCGCGCCGAGCTTGAACTCGAAACCCTGCTTGCCGAGCATACGCTGAAACTGCTTGGCGACCTCACCGTCCATACCGCCAAGAATGGTGTCGAGATATTCGACCACGGTCACCTTGGCGCCGAGGCGGGCCCAGACGGAACCCAGCTCCAGGCCAATCACGCCGCCCCCGACAACCACCATGTGCTCAGGAACCTTGGAAAGCTCCAGAGCGCCGGTGGAGGAGACGATCACCTTTTCGTCGAACTTCACGTCGACGCCAGGAATGCCGGCGACGTCGGAGCCGGTGGCGATGACGATGTTCTTCGTCTCGACAGTCTGTTCCTTGCCGTCGTCGCCCTTAACGCTGACCTTGCCTTTGCCGGCGATGCTGCCAAAGCCGCGAAGGACATCGATCTTGTTCTTCTTCATCAGGAAGTCGAGACCCTTGGTGTTCTGCTCGACCGTCTTGACGCGATGCTCCATCATCTTCTTGAGATTGAGCTTGGGCTTGCTCACCTCAACGCCGAGATCGGCAAGGCCATGGCCGGCTTCCGCGAACATCTCCGTGGCGTGCAGCAGCGCCTTGGAGGGGATGCAGCCGACATTGACGCAGGTGCCGCCATGGGTGGAGAGCTTCTCGACAACAGCTGTCTTGAGGCCGAGTTGAGCCGCCTTGATGGCGCAGACATAGCCGCCGGGGCCGGTGCCGATCACGACGAGATCATAGGACATGTTCGTGCCTTTCCTGAATTCCGTTGCGTCGGCTATCGGCCGCCGCTGACATTGAGAATGGCGCCCGTGGAGTAGGACGCCTCATCGGAGAGAAGCCAGAGCGCGGCGCGGGCGATTTCCTCTGCCGTGCCAGGCCGTTTCATTGGGATCAGACCCGAAAGCCGCTGCGCCCTGTCCGGCTGGCCGCCGGAGGCGTGGATTTCGGTATCGGTGATGCCGGGCCGCACGGCGTTGACACGGATGCCTTCCTCAGCAACTTCGCGGGCAAGCCCCATTGTGAAGGTATCGACCGCTGCCTTGGAGGCTGCGTAATCCACATATTCGCCTGCCGAACCAAGCACTGCGGCGATGGAAGATATGTTGACGATGGCACCGCCCTTGCCGCCGTGGCGTGTGGACATGCGCTTCACCGCCTCGCGGGCGCACAGCATCGTGCCGATCACATTGATACGCATCATACGCTCGAAGCGAGCGAGGTCCATTTCGTCGACGCGCGCCTTGCGGTCGACAATGCCCGCATTGTTGACAAGAGCATCGAGCCGGCCAAAGCGCCGGTCAACGGCCTCAAACATGGCCAGGATTTCGCTTTCCTCGGCCATGTCAGCCTTGACGGCGAAGGCCTCGCCGCCCGCTTGTTCGATATTCCGGACCACGGTTTCGGCTGCGTCAGGGTTGGCAACATAGTTGACTGCTACACGATATCCCGCGCTTGCCGCCAGTCGACAGATCGCAGCGCCGATGCCGCGGCTCCCGCCTGTCACCAGAAGTGTCTTTGCTGACTGCATCATCGCCATTCCTGATCTCGCCGGATGGACAAGGGCGCGAAAGACATCCGCCTTCCGCGCCCGGCTTTTCTAGAGGTCGAGGACCAGTCGTTCCGGATCCTCGAGCACGTCCTTGATGCGCACGAGGAAAGTCACGGCTTCCTTGCCGTCAACGATCCGGTGATCATAGGAAAGCGCGAGATACATCATCGGGCGGATGACGATCTGGCCGCCGACCACCATGGGCCGCTCCTGGATCTTGTGCATGCCCAGAATGCCCGATTGCGGCGCATTCAGGATCGGGGTCGACATCAGCGAGCCATAGACACCGCCATTGGAGATGGTGAAGGTGCCGCCCTGCATGTCAGCCATGGAGAGCTTGCCATCGCGGGCCGCGAGACCCAGACGACCGATTTCCTTCTCCACCTCGGCGATCGACATTTGGTCGGCATCGCGCACCACCGGCACGACGAGACCACGGTCGGTGCCGACCGCTACGCCGATATGGCAGAAGTTCTTGTAGATGATGTCCGTGCCGTCGATCTCGGCATTCACAGCCGGGATTTCCTTCAGCGCATGGCACACCGCCTTGGTGAAGAAGCCCATGAAGCCGAGCTTCACGCCATGCTTCTTCTCGAAGAGCTCCTTGTACTTCTTGCGCATCTCCATGACCGCAGTCATGTCCACCTCGTTGAAGGTGGTGAGCATCGCGGCAGTGTCCTGCGCATCCTTGAGGCGGCGCGCGATGGTCTGACGCAGGCGCGTCATCTTCACGCGCTCTTCACGGCTCTCGTCCTCGGCGGGAGAAGCGGGGCGGGCTGCTTTGGGCTTTTCAGCCGGTGAACTCGGTGCGCCGCCTTCAAGCGCCGCCAGCACATCGCCCTTCAACACCTGGCCGTCTTTGCCGGAACCGGCAACGTCCGAGGCCTTCATGCCCTTTTCTGTCATCAGCTTCTGAGCAGAGGGTGCGGGCGGACGTCCGCCATCGTCATCCTTCTTCGCCGCGGGGGCTTCCTTCTCGGCCGGCTTGTCGGCCTTGGGCGCTGCGGCGCCGGCAGAGGCTCCCTGTTCGATGCGTAGGAGAAGCGCCCCCACTTCGACCTCGTCACCCGATGCAACCACCATCTCAGTGATCACGCCATCGACCGGCGACATCACTTCCTGAGCCGCCTTGTCGGTTTCGAGCTCAAGAATGGCTTCATCGGTTTTCACCGCGTCGCCAACCTTCTTGTAGATCTCGCCGACCTGGGCTTCGGTGACGGATTCGCCCGCCGATGGAACATTCACCTCGACGATTTTTCCGCCGCCGGCCATGGTTGCCTCCTGGGTTTCTTTCGTACCGGACGAGCTTTCGCCGGCCTGACTGGTTTCTGGTTTTGCTTTGCCGGCGCCTTCGCCCGCGGCAATCATGCCGAGGAGCGCGCCGACTTCGACGGTTTCGCCTTCCTTGACGGTGATCTCATCGAGAGTGCCGGCAGCGGGCGCGGGCACTTCAATGGAAACCTTGTCGGTTTCCAGCTCAACGAGTGGCTCGTCGGTGGCGATCGTGTCACCCACCGATTTCATCCAGCGGGCAATGGTTGCCTCGGTAACGGACTCGCCCAGTGTGGGAACCCGAATCTCGGTCGCCATGTCGTTTTTCTCCGTCGCTTGCTATTCGCCGAGCGCGTCTTCGAGGAAAGCCTCGAGCTGCGCCAGATGCTTCGACATAAGGCCGGTCGCGGGCGATGCAGCGGCCGGACGACCGGTGTAGCGCACACGCGTATTCTTGGCCTCGATGTGTTGCAGAACCCACTCGAGATACGGATCGATAAAGGACCAGGCACCCATGTTCTTGGGCTCTTCCTGGCACCACACCATTTCCGCATTCTTGAAGCGCGAAAGCTCGTTGATCAAAGCCTTGGCCGGGAACGGGTAGAGCTGCTCGACACGGAGAAGATAGATATCGTCGATGCCGCGCTTCTCGCGCTCTTCGTAGAGGTCGTAATAGACCTTGCCGGAGCACATGACGACGCGGCGGATCTTCGAATCCTTCACCAGCTTGATCTTCTCGCCGTCCAGATGCTCGGCATCGTCCCACAAGAGACGGTGGAATGCGCTTTCGCCGGAAAGCTCAGCCAATGTGGACACGCAGCGCTTGTGGCGCAGCAGCGATTTCGGTGTCATCAGGATGAGCGGCTTGCGGAAATCGCGCTTCAACTGACGACGCAGAATGTGGAAATAGTTTGCAGGCGTTGAACAATAGGCGACCTGCATGTTGTCTTCCGCGCACATCTGAAGCCAGCGTTCGAGGCGGGCGGAGGAGTGCTCCGGACCCTGACCCTCATAACCGTGTGGCAGCAGGCACACGAGGCCTGACATGCGGAGCCACTTGCGTTCGCCAGACGAGATGAACTGGTCGAAGACCACTTGCGCGCCGTTGGCGAAGTCGCCGAACTGCGCTTCCCACAGCGTCAGCGCGCGGGGTTCGGCAAGCGAGAAGCCGTATTCGAAGCCGAGGACAGCTTCTTCCGAAAGCATCGAGTTGATGACTTCGTAATAGGCCTGCTGCGGTCCCAGATTGTTGAGCGGGATGTAGCGATTTTCGTCGCGCTGGTCGTAGAGCACGGAGTGGCGCTGCGAGAAGGTGCCGCGCTCGGAGTCCTGACCGGACAGGCGCACCGGATTGCCCTCGAGCAGGATCGAGCCGAAGGCAAGGGCCTCAGCCGTCGCCCAGTCGATACCGGCGCCCTCGTCGATCATTGCCTTGCGGTTTTTCAGGAAGCGCTGGATCGTGCGGTGGGCTTCGAAATCCTCCGGGATTTCGGTCAGCTTCTTGCCGATTTCCTTGAGCGTCTTGACCGGGACGGCGGTCTTGCCGCGGCGCTGTTCATCCGCATGATCGGCCTTCTTCAGGCCCGACCAGACGCCATCCAGCCAGTCGGCCTTGTTGGGCTTGTAAGCCTGACCGGCCTCGAACTCCGCTTCAAGATGGGCGCGCCAGTCGGCCCGCATCTTCTCGATGTCGGCTTCGGTCACAAGACCTTCCTCGATCATCTTCTTCGCATAGATCTCGCTCGTCGTCGTGTGCTTGCGGATCTTGCGATACATGATCGGCTGGGTGAATGCCGGCTCGTCGCCCTCGTTGTGGCCGTAGCGACGGTAGCAGAACATGTCGATGACAACCGGCTTGTGGAAGGTCATGCGGAATTCGGTTGCAACCTTTGCCGCATAGACCACCGCCTCCGGGTCGTCGCCATTCACGTGGAAGATCGGTGCCTCAATCATCTTCGCCACATCGGAAGGATAGGGCGAGGAGCGCGAGAAGCGCGGATTGGTGGTGAAGCCGATCTGGTTGTTGATGATGAAATGCACGGTGCCGGCAACGCGGTGGCCGCGCAGGCCCGATAGGCCGAAGCACTCGGCCACAACGCCCTGACCGGCAAAGGCGGCATCACCGTGCAGCAGCAACGGCATGACCCGCGCCCGCTCTTCCGGCGGCACCACTTCCTCGCGCTTGCGGCCGAACACCTGGTCCTGCTTGGCGCGGGCCTTGCCCATCACCACCGGGTTCACGATTTCCAGATGCGAGGGGTTCGCCGTCAGCGAGAGGTGCACATTGTTGCCATCGAAGGCGCGGTCGGAGGAGGCGCCGAGATGATATTTCACGTCACCGGAGCCTTCCACATCGTCAGGCGCGAAGGAGCCGCCCTTGAACTCGTGGAAGATGGCGCGGTGAGGCTTTTCCATGACTTGCGCGAGGACGTTCAGGCGGCCACGGTGGGCCATGCCGAGAACGATTTCCTTGAGGCCCATCTGGCCGCCGCGCTTGATGATCTGTTCGAGAGCGGGGATCAGCGCTTCACCGCCGTCGAGGCCGAAGCGCTTGGTGCCCTTGTATTTCACATCGATGAACTGCTCAAAGCCTTCCGCTTCGATCAGCTTCTGCAGGATTGCCTTTTTGCCGTTGGCGGTGAACTCGACGCCTTTGTCGGGACCTTCGATGCGCTCCTGGATCCACGCTTTTTCAGCCGGGTTGGAGATGTGCATGAACTCGACGCCCAGCGTCGAGCAATAGGTCCGCTTCAGAATGTCGAGCATCTGGCGGATCGTGGCCGTCTCGAGGCCGAGCACATGATCGATGAAGATCGGGCGGTCGTAGTCGGCCTCCGTGAAGCCGTAGGCCTCTGGCGACAGCTCGTTGTAATCTTCCAGCGGCTTGGCAATGCCCAGCGGGTCGAGGTCGGCATGCAAATGACCGCGCATGCGATAGGCACGGATCATCATGATGGCACGGACGGAATCACGGGTCGCCTGGAGGGTTTCTTCGGGCGAAAGCTGCGCGCCGGTCTTGGCTGCCTTTTCCTTGATCTTGCCGTCGAAATGCTTTTCGACTGCGCCCCAGTCGCCATCAAGCGCTGAGACAAGCTCGCCATTTGCGGCCTGAGGCCAATTCTTCTTTTTCCAGGACGCGCCGGCGGCGTTCTTCTTCACATCGGCGGCATCATCTTTGAGCGCGCCGAAGAAATCGCGCCAGTCTTCACTGACGGAAGACGGATCGTCCTGATAGCTGGCGTAGAGTTCCTCGATATAGGCAGCATTGCCGCCATAGAGAAACGAGGTGAGCGACATTTGGTCGTTGGCCTGATCTTGCCGTGCCATTTTGATTTCCGGAACCCGCGTTCCGGCTCCTTGGTCGCCGGCAAATTAGCCGGACAGTCACATTGTTCCCGGCTGCCACCTATGTGGCAAGCCGGGTTTATGGTTCTTCTTCAACCCTTGATCGCTTCAACGAGCGTCTGGCCAAGGCGCGCCGGGGAGGGCGAAACCTTGATGCCGGCTGCTTCCATTGCCGCGATCTTGTCTTCTGCGCCGCCCTTGCCGCCGGAGATCACGGCGCCTGCATGGCCCATGGTGCGTCCGGGAGGAGCGGTACGGCCCGCGATGAAGCCGGCCATCGGCTTCTTGCGGCCTTTCTTGGCCTCATCGCGGAGGAACTGGGCTGCTTCTTCTTCCGCCGAACCGCCGATCTCACCGATCATGATGATCGACTGAGTTTCGTCGTCGGCCAGGAACATCTCCAAAACGTCGATGAACTCGGTGCCTTTCACCGGGTCGCCGCCGATGCCGACTGCCGTCGTCTGGCCAAGGCCGGCATTGGTCGTCTGGAACACGGCCTCATAGGTGAGCGTGCCGGAGCGCGACACGACGCCCACGGAACCCTTCTGGAAGATGTTGCCGGGCATGATGCCGATCTTGCATTCGTTCGGCGTCAGAACACCGGGGCAGTTCGGGCCGATCAGGCGCGACTTGGACTTGTCGAGCTTTGCCTTCACCGCAACCATGTCCATCACCGGAATGCCTTCCGTGATGCAGACGATGAGCGGGATCTCGGCCTCGATGGCCTCGATGATGGCCGCGCCTGCGCCTGCCGGCGGGACATAGATCACGGATGCGTTTGCGCCGGTCTTTTCCTTGCCTTCGGCGACGGATGCGAAGATCGGGAGCTCTTCACCGCCCTGGCCGGTCCAGGTGGAGCCGCCCTTCTTGGGGTGAATGCCGCCGACCATCTGCGTGCCATGATAGGCAAGCGCCTGTTCGGTGTGGAAGGTTCCGGTCTTGCCGGTCAGGCCCTGAACGAGAACCTTGGTGTCTTTGTTTACGAGAATGGACATCTTGGCTCAGCTTCCCTTAACGGCTGCAACGATCTTCTTGGCGGCGTCGTCGAGATCATCGGCGGCGATCACGTTGAGACCGCTTTCGTTGATGATCTTCTTGCCAAGATCGACATTGGTGCCCTCTAGGCGAACCACCAGCGGAACCTTCAGGCCCACTTCCTTGACGGCAGCGACAACGCCTTCAGCGATGACGTCGCAGCGCATGATGCCGCCGAAGATGTTGACCAGAATGCCCTTCACGGCCGGGTCCGCGGTGATGATCTTGAAGGCTGCCGTCACCTTCTCCTTGGATGCGCCGCCGCCGACATCGAGGAAATTGGCAGGTTCGGCTCCGTAGAGCTTGATGATGTCCATCGTGGCCATTGCGAGACCGGCACCATTGACCATGCAGCCGATGTTGCCGTCGAGCGCGACATAGGCGAGGTCGTATTTGGAAGCCTCGATTTCCTTCTCGTCTTCCTCGGTCGTGTCGCGCAGGGCAACCACGTCCTCGTGACGGAACAGCGCGTTGCCGTCGAAGGAGACCTTGGCATCGAGAACGCGCAGACGGCCATTTTCCATGACGATCAGCGGGTTCACTTCCAGAAGGCTCATGTCCTTCTCGGTGAAGGCCTTGTAGAGGATAGGGAACAGCGTCTCGCCGTCCTTTGCCGCCTCGCCGTCGAGCTTCAGCGCCTCGTTGAGCTTCTTCACGTCGTCAGCCGTCACGCCCGTTTCCGGGTCGATGGCGAGCGTGAGGATCTTCTCCGGCGTCTCTTCGGCGACAGCCTCAATGTCCATGCCGCCTTCCGTCGAGACGACGAAAGCCGGACGGCCGACCGTGCGGTCGATGAGGATCGAGAGGTAGAGCTCGCGGTCGATGTCCGCACCGTCTTCGATATAGAGGCGGTTCACCTGCTTGCCGGCCGGGCCGGTCTGCTTGGTGACCAGCGTGTTGCCGAGCATCTCGTTGGTGTGCGCGACAACTTCCTCGACGCTCTTCGCAAGCCGCACGCCGCCCTTGGCGTCGGGCCCGAGTTCGGTGAACTTGCCCTTGCCGCGTCCACCGGCGTGGATCTGGCTCTTTACCACATAGAGCGGTCCGGGAAGCTTTTTCGCAGCGGCTTCGGCTTCGCCCTTCTCAAAGACCGGCACGCCCTCGGCCACCGGTGCGCCATAGCTCTTCAGAAGCTGCTTGGCTTGATACTCATGAATGTTCATTGGAGGCCTACTCCTACTTCTTCAGGTTGGGCGCGATGTTGGCGCAGGCCTCGCAAAGACCGGCAACGGCCTCCACGGACTGTTCGAACATCTTCTGCTCAGACTTGTTGAGATCGATTTCGATGATGCGCTCGACACCGCCGGCGCCGATGACTGTGGGAACGCCCACATACATGTCCTTGACGCCATACTGGCCGGCAAGATGTGCCGCGCAGGGCAGGACGCGCTTCTTGTCTTTCAGGTAGCTCTCCGCCATCGCGATGGCCGACGAAGCCGGGGCGTAATAGGCCGAGCCGGTCTTCAGAAGGCCGACGATCTCTGCGCCGCCGTCACGGGTGCGCTGCACGATCTCGTCGATCTTCTCCTTGGAGGTCCAGCCCATCTTCACCAGGTCCGGGATCGGAATGCCGGCAACGGTGGAGTAGCGCGTCAGCGGAACCATGGAATCGCCGTGGCCGCCGAGAACGAAAGCCGTCACGTCTTCGACGGAGACCTTGAACTCTTCCGACAGGAAGTAACGGAAACGAGCCGAGTCCAGCACGCCGGCCATGCCGACCACATGGCTCTTCGGCAGGCCGGAGAACTTCTGCAGCGCCCAGACCATGGCGTCGAGCGGGTTGGTGATGCAGATCACGAAAGCGTTGGGGGCGTATTTCTTGATGCCAGCGCCGACCTGCTCCATCACTTTCAGATTGATGCCCAGAAGGTCATCGCGGCTCATGCCGGGCTTGCGGGCAACACCGGCGGTGACGATGCAGACATCCGCGCCCTCGATGGCAGCGTAGTCGTTGGCGCCAACCATTTTGGCGTCGAAGCCCTCGACCGGCGAGGATTCGGCGATGTCCAGTCCCTTGCCCTGGGGGATGCCCTCGGCAATGTCGAACAGGACGACGTCGCCCAGTTCCTTCAAGCCCGCCAGGTGTGCGAGCGTTCCACCGATCATGCCGGAGCCGATGAGAGCGATCTTGTCGCGTGCCATGTGGTTAGAATTCCCCCTTGTGTCGAAAGGATAGGTGGTGAGATGGATGTGTGAAGAAGAATGCGCGCGTCGCGTTTTGCCTGTGTCGTGTCACACTAATGCATTTCGGGCCAGCGGTTCGTCGCGCTCCTTTTTCCATAAAGGCGCGGCAAATCCATGGCGTGGCCCGCTTCATAAGCCTCATTGGAATAAGCATACTGGCAGAGAAATTCAACCGATTCTTATCTGCTCAGGAATTTCAATCGTTTAGACATTTGTGGACTTACGTAAACGTAAGAATTTTGCCTGAAAAATGTGCATTATTATCGATCGCGCCCCGGCTTGCAGGGGATTCTGCGGGCGAGGAGGCTGAAGATCAGCCCGTTTGCGCTGCCTGCTCTCCAACAGAAGTGGATTTCTCAGCCATTCGCGGACCGGTTTGCTCCAGCCAGTCCTGGCTCTGCATCTCTATGAGTCGGGAAACAGTGCGATCAAACTCGAAAGCTTCTGTGCCGTTTGAAGCCGTGTAGAGCGCATCGGGTTGAGCAGCGGCAGATATGAACACCCTTGCGCCGGCATCGTACAGTGTGTCGATGAGAAGAATGAACCGTTTCGCTTCGTTGCGTCGTCGCATATCCATGGTCGGGACGTGATCGATGAAGATCGTGTCGAAAGCGCCGGCTATGGCCAGATAATCGCGAGCGCCGAGCGGTTTCTCGCAGAGATCCGCAAATGAAAAGCGTGCAGCTGAGCCGGATGCCTGTGGCACGGGCACGGTCCTGCCCTTCACCTTCAGCTCCGAGGGTTCGACTGGCTGTCCGTCGGTCACCGTCGCCCAGGCCTCGTCCATCTGCTTTGTGGCAGCTGGATCGTCCGGAGAGATATAGACAGGAATGCGGTTGAGCTTCTGCATCCGGTAATCGGTGTCGATATCCAGCTCCAGAATGCGGGTGTTTTCCTTGAGAATGCCGATGAACGGTAGAAAAAGACCGCGATTGAGTCCATCGCGATAGAGGTCGTCCGGTGCGACGTTGGATGTGGCCACCAGAACGACACCCTTGTCGAACAAGGCAGAGAAAAGGCGGGAGAGAATCATCGCATCGGCAATGTCGGTTACAGTGAACTCATCGAAACACAGAACCCATGCGTCTTTCGCCAGCGCCGCCGCCACGGGCGGGATCGGATCCGTTTCCTGGGTCTCGCCGGCTTTCAGTGCCGCACGGTGTTGTCCAATGCGATCATGAACGTCTGCCATGAAATCGTTGAAATGGGCGCGGCGCTTGTGCTCTACGGGCACCAACTCATGAAACATGTCCATGAGCATGGTTTTGCCTCGGCCCACGCCGCCATACACGTAGAGCCCTCGCACCGGCTCGCGGGATGTTTTCCGCCGGGCGAAAAGCCAGCCGAGCGCGCTCGATTTTCGAGCCAGGCGCTTGTCGCTGATCTCGCCGATCAGCCTGTCCAACGCCGCCGCGATTTTCTCCTGTGCCGGATCGCGCGCGATCTTGCCCGTCTCGACCATGTGGTCGTAGCGCTGCATGACGGAAGGATGGGTTACAAGTCCGTCACGCAGTGTCATGTCAGGCTTTCACGCTTGGCCGTCTGGCCGAGGGATAATCTAGGGCGTCGCTCAGCGCGACAGTGAGATGGGCTGGCCGGAGGTGGTCTGGCCATCGAAACGGCCCGCTCCGGATGAGTAGAGACGTGCGAGCACGCTGCCATTCGCATCGTAAAATGCAAGTTGCTTGCCCTCGACATTCCATGATTTCACGCCGTCGATCGGAGCCGGGCAACGCAGCGGCCCCGCGCGATAGCCAGAACCGAATTTGGTCTGCGGTGTGGCGACCCGGCACGATTGGCCTGCCACATTCACACTCCATACGCCGGCAACACTGCCGGTGGAAACGTCCGGTGCATTGGCTGCCGCATTCGGGTCGAGCGCTGCCACCTGGGTTTCCTGCTGAGGTGCCTCAGGGAACTGCGAAGGATTGGTGGTCGGGCTCGAGGGAGGCGGAAGCTGGTTAGACGTTACCGTGCCAGACGGCGCGGAGGGCAATGGTTCTGGAGCCCTGGTGCTCATCGGCGAGAAGCGGTCGCTCTGACAGCCGGCCAGACCGACGGCCAAAAGCGATACGGCCAGAATTGCGAACTTATTATGTGGCATGCCGTCTCTCCGTTGCAGCGTCCAATGCACTGAAATACAAATGAGTTCCGTTTGAAACGCCAGATCGTGGCGAACTTTTGCAATTATAACAGCCCAGCCAGGGTTAAGAACCTGTTTCCGCCACGTGGCCGGGTGACTGTTTCTTATTGGCAACACCTTCTCAGGGGTATTGGCGCATCTGCGGGAACCGGGGACCGTTTTTGACGTTGAAGCTTCTCAACCGGCGCTAGCGCCAAAAGGAGGGCAAACAATGCTTAAATGGATTCTCATTCTGCTGATCGTCGCGGCTGTTGCAGGTCTGCTTGGTATGAACAGCCTTGCAGGAGCGGCAATGACCGGCGCGAAAGTTCTGATCGCCGTGGTTCTGGTTCTCTTCCTTCTCGCGGTCCTCGGTATTGTGGCGATAGCCTGACATCGCACTTGATTGATGAGGCCGTTCGTCTGGTAATTTTGCCCATCATCAGCCATATAGGCGCCTGAGACGCAAGGTTTGGAGCCACCATGGCGCTTGAGGCAGCATTCGCGAAGATGAACGGCCTCGGCAACGCGATTATCGTTGCCGACATGCGCGGGCGCGCGGACCGGGTGATGCCCGAGGCCGCGCGTGCGCTCAACGCCGATCCGGCTACGCGCTTCGACCAGATCATGGCGATCCATGACCCGCGCCTTGCCGGCACCCATAACTATATCGAAATCATCAATTCCGATGGCAGCCAGGCGCAGGCCTGCGGCAATGGCACACGATGTGTCGTGCAGGCGCTTGCCGCCGAAACCGGCGAGAAGGTTTTCACCTTCCAGACCATTGCCGGCATTCTGAACGCCGAGGAGCATGAGGACGGGCTGATCTCTGTCGATATGGGTAAGCCACGGTTCGGCTGGCAGGACATTCCGCTCGCCGAAGAGTTTCGCGATACGCGCATGATCGAGTTGCAGGCGGGGCCCATCGATGCGCCGGTGCTGCATTCGCCTTCCGTTGCCTCCATGGGCAACCCCCATGCGATCTTCTGGGTCGAGAGAGACGTCAATGTCTACGATCTGGAGCGGTTTGGGCCGCTGCTTGAAAACCATCCGATCTTCCCGGAACGTGCCAACATCTCCATCGCGCAAGTGACAGCCGAAAATGCGATGAACCTGCGCACATGGGAACGCGGGGCTGGGCTTACGCTCGCCTGCGGTTCTGCGGCCTGCGCGGCTGCGGTGTCTGCCGCGCGAACCGGGCGCACGGGCCGTCACGTGACGGTCACCGTTCCGGGTGGGCCGCTCGACATTCTGTGGCGCGAAGACGATCACGTCATCATGACCGGTCCCGCCGAATGGGAATTCTCCGGCCGTTTCGACCCCGCCACCGGGGCCTGGGAGCGCGAGACCGAGGGAGCAGCCTGAATGACGGTGGATGTTCTGACATTCGGGTGCCGGCTGAACGCGTACGAGTCCGAGGTCATCAAGCGCGAGGCGAAGGCTGCCGGGCTTGAGGAGCTGGCGGGCGGTGCTGTCGTCGTCAACACCTGCGCCGTCACCGGCGAGGCGGTAAGGCAGGCGCGTCAGGCGATCCGCAAGGCGCGACGTGAAAATCCCGATGCCCGCATCATCGTCACCGGCTGCGCCGCACAGACGGAGCCGGGCACCTTCGACGCCATGGACGAGGTCGATCTCGTGCTCGGCAACGAGGAAAAGCTCAAGGCCCACAATTACCGCGCCTTGCCGGATTTCGGCGTGAACCAGTTCGAGAAGGTTCGCGTCAACGACATCATGGAAGTGCGCGAGACCGCATCGCACATGGTCGAATCCATCGAGGGCCGTGCCCGCGCCTTCGTGCAGGTGCAGAATGGCTGCGATCATCGCTGCACCTTCTGCATCATTCCCTATGGCCGGGGCAATTCCCGCTCGGTGCCCATGGGTGCTGTGGTGGATCAGGTGCGCCAGCTCGTCGGCAATGGCTATGGTGAAGTGGTGCTAACGGGCGTGGATCTCACCAGTTTCGGGGCGGATCTGCCGGGCAGCCCGCGCCTCGGGCGGCTTGTCTCCACGCTTCTGCGTGAAGTGCCGGAGCTTGAGCGCCTGCGTCTTTCCTCCATCGATTCCATCGAGGCGGATGACGAGCTGCTGCGCGCTCTGGCGGAAGAGGAACGGCTGATGCCGCATCTCCACCTTTCGCTGCAGCATGGCGACGACATGATCCTGAAGCGCATGAAGCGCCGCCATTTGCGCGCCGATGCCATTGAATTTTGCGAGCGTGTGCGTGCGCTCCGGCCCGACGCCGTGTTCGGCGCAGACATCATCGCCGGTTTCCCGACAGAGACCGACGCCATGTTCGAGAACTCGCTGAAGATCGTCGAGGAATGCGGGCTCACGCATCTCCACGTCTTCCCCTTCAGCCCGCGCGAGGGCACGCCGGCAGCGCGCATGCCGCAGCTCGACCGCGCGCTGGTGAAGGAGCGCGCCGCGCGTCTGCGCGCCGTGGGCGACGCCGCCTATGCGCGGCATCTCGCATCGCTTGACGGCACCCGTCAGCGCATTTTGATCGAGCGGTCGGGGCTTGGCCGCACAGAGGGTTTCACGCTGGCCGCGCTTGAGGGCGGTCAGCCGCGGCAGATTATCGAGGCGCGGGTCACCGGCCACGACGGGGAGCGGCTCACTGCGGTCGCCGTCAGACAGGAAGCGGCATAGCAGGCATGGCGTTTGGATTTATCAAAAAGGTCTTTTCCTTCGGCAAAAAGGAAGTTGAGGAAACGAAGCCTGACGAGGCCGAAACGGAAGAGGCTGTTGCTTCCGAAGAGTCCGATGCGGCCTTGACGGGCGAGAAGCCCGCCCCTGAGATCATTCCAGAGCCAGAGCCAGAGCCAGAGCCAGAGCCAGAGCCAGAGCCAGAGCCAGAGCCAGAGCCAGAGCCAGAGCCAGAGCCAGAGCCAGAGCCAGAGCCAGAGCCAGAGCCAGAGCCA
>NZ_JBXUOU010000004.1:0-285810 GCF_057196525.1 Nitratireductor sp. ATLC21
CGTGTCGATGACGGGTGTGACAGGCTCGGCCCTGCCGGACACGAACAATGTGTCCGAAGCGGTTTCGCGCATCAAGGAACACACGGATCTGCCGATCTGCGTGGGCTTCGGTGTGAAGACGGCGCGTCAGGCCAAGGCGATTGGCGAGGCGGCGGACGGTGTTGTCGTTGGCAGCGCCATCGTTGCGGCCATCGCCCAGTGCTATGACGACAACGGCAAGCGGATCGAAGACCCCGCCGAGGCCGTGGCAACCCTTGTGAAGGGGCTGGCAGACGGGGTGCGTTCTCGCCAGATGGCTTAACGGTTTTGCCGATCTGATGCCTTGGCGGCAATGCGCGGTGAACATAGGATGGCGGCAAGCATCCCGCCAAGGAGAACACCATGATCGCCTGGTCGATCTTCATACCGGCCTGTTTCGCGCTGAACTGCGCGCCCGGCCCCAACAACATGCTGGCCTTTTCCAATGCCGCGCGGCTGGGTCTCGTGCCTGCTCTTCTGGGCGGGCTGGGCCGCATGCCGGCCTTCATGCTGTTGATCGGGGTCACGATTGTGGGCCTCGGCGCGGTGCTGGCGGCCTCGGCCACGGCCTTCATCATCGTGAAGATGCTGGGCGCTGCCTATCTAATCTATGTGGGCATACAGTTCTGGCGCAAGGCGCGGGAGCTGGCAGCTGCCCGCTCGCTCGATTCCGCCATCGGGACCTTGATGCGCCGTGATTTCGTGATCGCCATCAGCAACCCGAAAGCGATTGCCGTTTTCACCGCCTTTTTTCCGCAATTCATCGATGCATCGCAGCCCGCATGGAGCCAGCTTGCGGCCATGGGCGCCGTCTTTCTGGCGCTGGAGGTGGCGGCGGTCGCGCTCTACGTGGTCGGCGGCGTTCTGCTTGGGAAGATGCTCAAATCCGAGCGCATCTTTGTGCATCTCAACCGGCTCGTTGGCGCGGTTCTCATTGCTTCGGGCGGCACTATGGTGCTTTCACGCGGCTGAAGAGAAATGCTGCGGATTGCCGCAGCGCAAGGTCTTCACTTCGCGCCTGCAACATGTTCTATTCCGACCTGTCTTTTCCGGCGCACCCTCCCGGCAGCCGGAGTTCAAAATTTCAAGATAGAAGCCGCCCGGCCATTGGCCGGGATGGCGGTGTATTTGCCAAAGGACTAGCCATGACCGTGAGAAAAGTTCCCAACGTTACCTTCCGCACGCGCGTTCGCGACGAATCGATCGAAGGCCCCAACCCGTACCGCTGGGAAGAGAAGACCACTGCCGATTTCTTCGGTGGCAAGCGTGTCGTCCTGTTCTCCCTGCCCGGCGCCTTCACCCCCACCTGCTCGACCTACCAGCTTCCCGACTTCGAGAAGCTCTACCCCGAATTTCAGGCAGAGGGCATTGACGAGATCTATTGCATCTCCGTCAACGACGCTTTCGTGATGAACGCCTGGGGCAAGGCGCAGGGGCTGAAGAACGTCAAGCTCATTCCCGATGGCTCGGGCGAATTCACCCGCAAGATGGGCATGCTGGTCGCCAAGGACAATCTGGGCTTCGGTATGCGTTCCTGGCGCTATGCGGCGGTGGTCAACGATGGCCGGATCGAAATGTGGTTCGAGGAGGAAGGCTTCTCCGACAATTGCGACACCGACCCTTATGGCGTTTCCTCGCCGCAGAACGTCCTGGACGCTCTGAAGAAGGGCGAGGCGCAGGCCGCCTGATCATTCAGGAAACCTGATTTGAGAGGCCCGGATGGCGACCCCGTCCGGGCCTTTTCTTTATTCGGCGGCCTGATCGACCAAGGACGGCCAGTCGCCGTGCAGGTCGGCGCCGCGTCCCTCGATCTCGAAACCGTGCGAGCCGAAGAAATCGCGCTGGCCCTGAATGAGATTGGCCGTGCCGCGCGCCTGCCGATAGCTGTCGAAATAGGCGAGCGATGACGAGAGGCAGATCAGTGGCAATTCGCCAAGCGCGCCAGCGGACACCACGCGGCGCAGTGCGGGGCTCGCCTCTTTCATCAGGGTGGCGAAATCCGGAACCATCAGGAGATTGGTGGCCGCATCCCCGGCAAAGGCGCTCGCCATCTGGTCGAGAAAGCGGGAGCGGATGATGCAGCCGGCGCGCCAGATCCTGGCGATGGTGGCAAGCTCAAGCCCCCAGCCCTGCTCTTCGGACGCGCTGGCGATGACCGAAAATCCCTGCGTGTAGGAAACGATCTTGCCGGCCAGCAGTGCCTGCTCCAGATCATCGATCGTGATGTCCACCTTGCCCTGGCGCTTGCCATAAAGCGCTTCTGCGGCAATGCGTTCCTGCTTGCGCGAGGAGATGGAACGGGCAGCGACCGCACCCTCGATGGCCGTGGCCGGCACGCCGAGCTGCTGCGCGGCGATGGCTGACCACACACCGGTGCCCTTCTGCCCTGCCCTGTCGAGGATCATGTCCACGAGCGGCCTGCCGCTCTCGCCATCCATGGCTTCCAGCACATGGCCCGTGATCTCGATCAGATAGGAGTTGAGCGGGCCCTCATTCCAGCGCTTGAAGACTTCGGCGCAGGCGGCGGCATCCATGCCCAGCCCGTCGCGCATCACGCCATAGACCTCGGCGATCATCTGCATGTCGCCATATTCGATGCCGTTGTGGATCGTCTTGACGAAATGGCCGGCCCCGCCCTCGCCAAGCCAGGCAACGCAGGGCTCGCCCTTGAATCTCGCGGCGATGGAGGTGAGCACGGGTTCCGCATCGTGCCATTGCGCCTTTGAGCCGCCCACCATGATCGAAGGGCCATGGCGCGCGCCTTCCGCGCCACCGGAAACGCCGACGCCGAGATAGCCGATGCCCTTGGGCTTCAGATAGTCGAACCGACGCTGCGTGTCGCTGAAGAGCGAGTTGCCGCATTCAAGGATCGCGTCGCCCTCATCGAGCAGAGGCAGAAGCTGCTCGATCATGTCGTCCACCGGCTTGCCGGCCTTGACCATGATGATGATCGAGCGCGGCTTCTTCACCGATTGCACGAAGGCTACGAGATCGGCCTCAGGCAGGACGCGCTTGGCAAGCCCCTCGGCGCGTGCCGCTTCGACAAAGGCATCGATTTTCGGAGTGGAGCGGTTGTTGACGGCGATGGTGTGGCCTTTTTCCGCGATGTTGAGGGCGAGGTTCGCCCCCATCACGCCAAGGCCGATCAGGCCGATATCCGCTTTCGACATGCTTCAAGTCTCCGGTTCGTAAAACGAGGCGGCACTATGCACCAGACCGCCGGCCGATGCATCATCGCCAGATGGGAAGAGCTGGTTTCTTACAGCGCCGCGCGTCTTATAAGACGCGCAAAGGACGCTGTAACACTTTCAAATGATGCATGTTCGTTGTCTTTCAAATGAATTCATTTGAAAGCGACATGCATTAGCCCGCCAGATGCACATCGACATGCGCATCGGTCAGCGCCTTTGCAAGACGTCCCGTCGGCTGCTCGTTGGTGATGATCGCCGTGAGGGCGGAGAGCGGCTCAACCGTCGCAACGAGATTGACGTCGAACTTGGAGTGGTCGACCAGAAGATAGCTCTCGTGGGATTGGCGGATCATGGCGCGTTTGACGCCGACAGCGAGGCGGTTCGCCTCGGTAATGCCGCTGGCGGTCAGGCCGCTCGCGCCGATGAAGGCGCGGTTGGCATTGTGCCGGGCGATGAAATCGATGGTCTCCGCGCCGTAGATCCCCACCTCTCGCGCCATAAAGTCTCCGGGACAGATGACCACCTGAATGGTTTCGTTCTGGGCAAGGGCCGAAGCCACGGCAACGCTGTTGGTGAGGACCGTCAGGTCGTGCGCCATGGCCGCCAGATTGAGCGCGAACTGATGTGTGGTCGAGCCCGCATCGATCATCAGGACTTCGCCGGGGCGCACGAGCGCGGCCGCACGTGCAGCGATCTGCACGCGCTCCTCAATGCGCGCCTGATCGCGCTCGCCAAAGGGCGGCTGCGCACCCATGGGTGCCGCAGATGCCCCGCCATAGGCGCGGCGGATCAGGCCTTCCTGGCTGAGTGCCTCGACATCGCGGCGAACGGTTTCCGTGGAGACGCCGAACCGTGCGGCCAGCTCGGACGTGCGCACATGGGGATGGTGCTGCAGTTCAAGGATGATCTGCTCGCGGCGCGCGGTTTTTCTAAGACGCGTCATTTCCCCCTCATGCCCCTGTCATGCCTCCTCTGGCACGAAGAATGGCATCTGCCACCTCCGCAAACCCGGCGCCACCGGCCTGCCGGGTGATCCATTTGGGCGGCGTTACGCTGCCATCCAGAAAGTCGACGAAATTTGCAACACCAACACTGTTTTCAAAGAAGCCGAACATGGGCGCATCATTCGGGGAATCCCCAACGAAGATCACGTTCCCATCCGCCTTCTCCAGATCCAGGCCGTACCGTTCGGAAAACAGGCGGCGTGTCATGGCCAGCTTGTCATATTGGCCAAACCATCCATTGACATGGATGGATGACACTTTTGCGACAGCTCCCGCATCTTCAAAACAGGTGACGATGCGGGCGATGTCCGCATCGCTCAGTCGCGGGCCATCTTCGGCGAAATCAATGGCGAGATCGGCCTCGCGGAATTTCTGATCGGCGGAGAGCCGCGCGCCGGGGACAGAGCCGAGAATCGTCCTGGCCAACCGGTCGAGGCGCTGGCGTCCATCATGCCGCTCCTCGGAAGACTGGGCGAACACCCGGATCATGCCGCCCTGCGCAGAACACGCGAAGTAGAACGCCCCGTTTTCCCCCACCACGGCATCAACGGGCCACAAGCGCGCAATCAGGTCGCACCATCCGGCGGGGCGCCCTGTAACCGGGACAACTGCAATGCCGGCTTCCTGCAGGCGCTCAAGCGCTTGGTAGGCAAGGGCGGGCAAACGCCCGGAGGTGGTGAGCGTGTCATCGATATCGGTGAGAACATAGTCGACCCCGACGAGAACATCGGTGCCGATACCCGCAAACGGTCTCGGCTCCAACGCCCTGGCCTCTTCCCGCTTCACCGCCATTTCCACCACCGGACACCTCTCCAACATGAGCGATCTGCCACGCTTTTAGCCGTGTTTCGGAGATTTTTCGAGGGATTTCCAAATTATCTTGAATTGAATATTGCAAACTACCACAGAAATTCGATACGGTCCGTGCAAATGGGTGCGGTGGAGCGCACCCTGCATGGGAGAAGCGGGCGCAAGCCCGCGCAGGAGGAGAAAACAATGTCTTTCGTGACCGATACACGACTTGGCGGCAGCGCCGCTGCGGCCCTTCTTGGCGTTTCCGCATTGCTGGCAGGCACCGCCGCACAGGCGCAGGACTGCGCCAATCGCGGCCAGCTCGACGCCATGTATTGCGATGCCGATGGCGACCTTGTCGCCGATGCGCCAACCGATCCGGCGAAGCTTTCCAACCCGGACACGCTGGTTTTTGCCTACACGCCGGTTGAAGACCCGGCGATCTATGAGGATATCTGGGAGCCTTTCATCGAGCATCTTGAAGAGGTGACGGGCAAGGACGTGCAGTTCTTCGCCGTGCAGTCCAACTCCGCCGAGGTGGAGGCCATGCGCAGCGGGCGCCTGCACATCGCCGGTTTCTCGACAGGCCCGACGCCCTTCGCCGTCAATCTTGCCGGTGCGGTGCCCTTTGCGATCATGGGATCGGAAGACGGCAATTTCGGCTACAAGCTGCAGGTCTATACGCGCAAGGATTCCGGCATCAACGAGATGGCGGATTTGAAGGGCAAGCGCATCGCCCACACTTCGCCCACCTCCAATTCCGGCAATCTCGCGCCGCGCGCGCTCTTCCCCGGGCTCGGTGTCGTGCCGGAACAGGACTATGAAGTGGTCTATTCGGGCTCGCACGACCAGTCCATGCTGGGCGTGGTGGCGGGCGACTATGACGCCGCACCGGTCGCATCCGAAGTGGTGGACCGCATGGCCGAGCGCGATCTCTACGATCCGGAAGAGGTGAAGATCGTCTGGGAATCCGACCCGTTCCCGACCACCTCCTACACCTACGCCCATGATCTCGATCCGGCGCTGGTGGAGAAGATCAAGGAAGCCTTCTTCTCGTTCGATTTTGCCGGAACGGCGCTCGGCGAGGAATTCTCAGGTGTCAGCAAGTTCGTGCCCGTCACCTACCAGAAGGACTGGGCCGTGATCCGCGAGATCCAGAAGGCAAATGGCGTGGAATACACGCCGCAGGGTCTTGCGAAAGAGTGATCCTCCTGCGGGCGCGAGATTCCGGGGTTTGGTCTCGCGCCCGATTTTTTCCGATCACTCACTGATTTTCGGAGTTGATGCATGCTGAAGATTTCGCAGCTGGTGAAGCGCTATGGCAATGGCGCGCCGGTGCTCAAGGGCCTGGATCTGGAAGTGCCCGGCGACAGCGTGGTGTCCATCATCGGCGCGTCCGGCGCGGGCAAGAGCACGCTTTTGCGCTGCATCAACCGGCTGGTGGAGCCGAGTTCCGGGTCGATCGAGTTGAACGGTCTCATGCTCACCGACCTGAAGGGCGCGAAGCTGCGCGCCGCCCGCCGGCGCATCGGCATGATCTTTCAGGGCTTCAACCTGGTCGACCGGCTGACGGTCATGGAGAATGTACAGTCGGGGCGTCTCGGCTATCTGCCGCTTTGGCGTGCGGCGATGCGGCGCTATCCGAAAGAAGACATTCGCCGCGCCTATGAGCTGATGGAGCGCGTGGGCATCGCCCATTACGCCAACAAGCGCGCGGACGAGCTCTCCGGCGGCGAACGCCAGCGCGTGGGCGTGGTGCGCGCGCTGATGCAGGAGCCGGAAATCCTGCTTGCCGACGAGCCCACCGCCTCGCTCGACCCGAAAACCTCCGAGCAGATCATGGAACTGCTGCGCGCGCTCTCACGCGAATATTCCCTGCCGGTGCTCATCAACATTCACAATGTGGCCGAGGCCAAGCAGTATACCGACCGCATTGTCGGCATGCGCTATGGCCGCATCATCTTCGATGCCGGACCGGATGCGCTCGACAAGGATGCGATGGACGAGATCTACGCCGGCGTACCCGCCGAAGAGCGCGGCGAAATGGACAACGTCACGCCGCTGAGGGCCCAGAAGGCATGAGCGCCGAGACCCCTTCCCTGCCCGAAACCTGGCGCAAGCCGCCAATGATCGCCAATCCCGTGCTGCGCTACGGATTGCTGGCGGCGGTGGTGATCTATATCGGCTGGGCCTTCTTCATGCTGCCGATAGACTGGGAGCGGATTTCGCAGGGCATGACGCGCGCGGCACGCATCTTCAGCGGTGCCTTTCCGCCAAGCTTCGAACGCAGCGGGCTTTTGATCGACGGGTTTCTGGAAAGCCTGAAGATCGCCATTCTGGCGACCGTGGGCGGCGTGCTCCTGTCGATCCCCATCGCCTTCATGGCAGCCAAGAACCTGGCGCCGAGACCGGTCTATCTGCTTGGCCGCGGGCTCATCATTGTGGCCCGCAGCTTCCACCCGGTCATCGTGGCGATCATCTTCGTGAAGGCCGTGGGCTTCGGCCCCTTCGCCGGTGTTCTGACCCTGATCGTCTATTCCATCGGCTTCGTCGCCAAGATGCTGGCCGAGCGTATCGAAGAGATCGACTGGGGCCAGGTGGAGGCGATGCGCGCGGTGGGTGCCGGCTATTTTCCGACACTCATCTACGCGGTGTTCCCACAGATCATGCCGCGCCAGATCGGTCTGAGCATCTATCAGCTCGATAGCAATCTGCGCGCCTCGGCCGTGGTCGGCATTGTCGGCGCGGGCGGCATCGGCTCGACACTGGCCAACGCCTTTGGCCGCTACGACTACGACTTCGCACTGGCCATCACCATCGTGATCGTCGCCGTCATCCTTTTGAGTGAGGCGATCAGCGGCCAGATCAGGAAACGGATATGGTGAGCATGGACACCTCCCTCGAAGACTGGGCGCGCTACACGCCGCGAGAGCGGATGCAGCGCTACGCGATCTTTCTCTTTGCCGTGATCACGATCGTCTGGGCCCTGACCAGCATCGATGTGATCTGGCCCTGGGTGTTTGACGCGCCGCAGCAGATGGGCGACCTGTTCAGCCGCATGGTGCCGCCGGATGTGACGAACCTGCCGAGCATTTTGTGGGTTCTGGTGGAGACGGTGAACATCGCCACCATCGCGACGGCAATCGCCGTGTTCGTGTCGCTGCCCGTCGCCTATATCGCCGCGCAGAACACGACACCGAACGCCGCGACGCTGTGGCTCGGGCGCTTCATCCTCGTGTCCAGCCGCTCGGTCAACACGATCATCTGGGCGCTTCTTTTCGTGGCCATATTCGGCCCCGGCATCGTGGCCGGCATCATCGCCATCATGTTCCGCTCCATCGGCTTCATCGGCAAGCTTCTGGGCGAAGCCATCGAAGAGATCGACCGGCGTCCCGTCGAGGCGCTGGAAGCGACCGGCGCATCGCGCTTCAAGGTGATCCTCTATGCCATCGTGCCGCAGGTGATGCCCACCTTCTGGGCCGTGGCCATCCTGCGGTGGGACATCAATTTGCGGGAATCCACCGTTCTCGGCCTCGTGGGCGCGGGCGGCATCGGCATCATCCTGCAAGGCGCCATCGACACGTTCAACTGGCAGGAAGCGGCCACGGTGCTTCTGGCGATTCTCGCACTGGTCGTTATTGGCGAAGTCGTTTCGGCATGGCTGCGCAAGCGGATCATCTGACATTGTAGCAACGGGCGGATCCGCGCGCCCCTGGCAAAGTGGGGGAGCCCGGCTAGGCGCCGGGCTCCTTTTTCTTGAAGGATTTATCGCCCGTGCGCCAAAGCTGCCGACAGGCACTATCAAACAATCTTATAATCGTGCGGTGATCGCGCCTGCCGTACCGCCCGTGAGGGCCCCGAGCGCAACACCGGCCGCAGTGCCGACGGCTGTTCCAATCGTCGCACCGAGCCCGGCACCGGTCGCGGCACCGGCGAAAGTCCCGACGACAGGAAAGACAGATCCCAGAACGCCGCCGGCGATGCCGCCAGCCAGCGCTCCACCGGCTGTGCCAAATGCTGCCCCGATAGGGCCACCCACTGCCAGACCAAGGCCACCCCCCGTCGCCATGGCTCCAAACGACGAGCCGCCGCCGCCATAGCTGTAGGGAGAGCGAATATTATTACAGTAATTAAAAGAAGTATTCACAATAAACTCCTTCATGTATATAACTATAATTAACATTTTTATTTGCATCTTTCGCTTTTTTGATGCATTTTGACCTGAATATATTTTTCCTCAGTGGTCAACCGATTTTTCAAGACGTCCGGGATTTCAAAACGCAGCGATAACCGTCCTTCAAGGAATGAACATTTGCTAATTTAGAATTACAAATGTAACATGCCCCTTTAGCATCTTCGGCAAGCCTGAAGGGGATTTCCGGTCTTGTGGCAGAATTTTCTGCAGGCTCACCGGAGGACCGGGTTTGTGTTAGACTTATTCGAGGCGATATGAGCGGTTCCGTGTTCTTTTTGCATATGGCCGGGGCAGTGGCATTGCTGCTTTGGGCAACTCGCATGGTGCGAACAGGCGTGGAACGCGCCTATGGCAATCTCTTGCGCCAGCGGCTGCGGGAGACGTTGGGCAATCCTGTTCTGGCTGCGCTGACCGGCCTCGCCCTTTCTATTGCCCTTCAAAGCTCCACGGCTGTCACACTTTTGATCGGCTCTTTCGCGGGCCTCGGAATCGTAACCGGACTGTCAGGCATTCTGGCCGTACGCGGCGCAGAGGTGGGTTCGGCTCTGGTCGTCAAGATCCTCAGTTTCGATCTGACATTGCTCGTGCCACTCTGCATTCTGATCGGAACGGTCATTTTCCTTGCCACGGAGCGCCGTCAATGGCGGCAGTTCGGTCGTATCCTCGTGGGCGTCGGCCTCCTTATCCTCTCCCTGGAGATGATGGGCGAAGCCTCCGAACCTCTCAGACAAAGCACCATCGTTCCGCTCATCGTGGGCTACCTGTCCGACGATCCGATTACGGCATTTCTGCTGGCTGCGGTGACAACCTACCTCTTTCATTCGAGCATTGCAGCCGTGCTCCTCCTCACCACATTTGCCGCCCGCGGCATCGTCTCTCCCGAGCTCGGCATCGTCATGGTTCTGGGTGTTAATCTCGGCAGCTCCTTCATCGCGCCGATGCTGACGCGGAGTTCGCCGCCAAGCTACCGCATCGTTCCCCTTGGCAACCTGCTTATGCGCGGTCTGGGTTCGGTCATCCTTCTGCTGTGTTACGTGTTTTTCAATCCCAGCCTGGAAATCCTGGGCAGCGATCCCGCGAACCGGATCATACACACGCATATCGCCTTCAACGTGTTGATCCTTGTTGCCGGGATTCCGCTTTCGGGTCTGGTGCTCAAGGCCACCCAGGCGCTCGTCTCGCTGCAAGGGGGAGGAGACGACGACAAAGTCGACCAGGACGAAGAAATCCAAATGGCGGAAACCAGCGCGCTTGACGTGAGCGCTCTTGATACGCCGCATCAGGCACTGGCGAATGTGACGCGCGAAACCGTCCGCATGTGCGAAACGGTGGAGTTCATGCTGTGTCGCATTCTCGAGCTCTATGAGAAGGCAGACCGGAAATCGATCGCTGCACTCGCCGCTGTCGACGACACGGTGGACCGACGCCATGCAGCCATCAAGCTCTATCTTGCCCGCATCACCCGCCACGAGATGACAGAAGAGGATGCGCGACGCTGCCATGAATTGCTCGGCGTGTGCGTCAAACTCGAGCAGGTAGGCGATATCATCGTGCGCAACATGCTCGCCCATGTTCAGAAAAAGATGGAACGCGGGGTCGAATTCACCAGCGAAGGCTGGCGGGAACTTGCCGGTTTCCATGCCTCCGTTCTGGCCAATGCGCGCCTGGCGTTCAACCTTCTGGTCACCCAGGACACCGAGACCGCCCGCGAGCTGGTGATGGAAAAGGATCGCTTACGCGACGTCGAGAAGGAAACCAGTCAGCGCCATTTTGAAAGACTGCGGCAAGGCACCGAGCAAAGCGTGGAAACAAGCTCCATCCATCTCGATACGATCCGCGATCTCAAACAGATCAACTCGCTTCTGGCCACATTTGCCTATCCAGTGCTCGAAGAGCGTGGACTGCTGAGCGGCTCTCGACTGAAGGCAGGTTAAGGCAGCTGGAAAGCAGATCCAGAGACTTCATCTCGCCGCTCACCCCGCCGCACATACCAGGTTTAGATATGGCTCCATTCAGTGGGGGCGCGCGCTGACAGCGCGCATAGAAATCTCTATATACAAACATAAAATAGAATATAGAATAAAGGGGGAATATACTTTAAATATATTAGGCTTAAACAATTACATGACAGTACTAAAATCAAACATATTTAATAACAATATGTATTCTACGGGATTGAAGCCTCCCGCAGTCAAGCGCCCGGCGTCCGCCTCGAAAACGGATCCGTCTCTCGAGACAAACGACAGGCTTGGCATAAAAAAAACAGACACCCGCACATCCTCGGAGACGCGTGTTCTGGCACAGATTTTCAAATGCAGTTTGAGCGAAGAGATGCGTAAGGAGATCGCCACCTTTTCGCAAACCATTCGTCGGGAGGCGCCAAACATTCACGCGCTGGCGCGCACAACAATGAGCAAGATTGTGAAGGAAATCAGTGGTCAGGACGCTGATCCAGACAAACTGTTTTTGAATACATTCGGCTCTGCTGCATCTACCACCGCCAGCTTCACCGGGTGGGAGCATACCGGTCAGCCGATTTCGTCGGTACCCCTGACCGACCTGCTCCTTCAAAACTTCAGCGCCGACCAGCAGTATGAAACTTCCGACGATCTGAACGTTTTTGAGGGGGTTTATACTGAAGGCGCTGGAGAATCCTATTATGGAGCGCCCAACGAATTCAGGATCTCTATCGCAGACCTCAGAGACGCCATCTGGAAAGAGGATTTCCAGCCGAAAGTCCTCGAAAAAATCCGCTCTTTCTGGGAGCACCACAAGGACGAAGTGACAGCATTGGCCAAGGTGCAGTTTGCAACCTCGGCGATAGAGGCAGTGCAGCAGTCCCAGCTCTCCCTCGAAGGTTTCTCACTGGCCATGAAAGGTGCGGGCGCCCGTACGGACAAGTATCTTTCTGCAATCGCGGGCGGCATCGGCAGCGAAACAGACCAGGACGTGAAAACACTGACTTTTGACATTAATGGTTATGCGGCGAGCGACATCCTGCGATTTGTCGGCTCCGACGGGCATACAGTTCTCTATGTTCCGGGGGAAACTCCGGCGTTTCATGAATTTAAGGACAATGCTTCACTTGAGAGCTGGGTCAAAAAGGCAGCAGATTCGCCAGAACAAAGAGCTCAGCTTGAGCACCACTTCTCAATATACAACCTTCAGGACGGCCTCTGGTACACGGGTGTCGAAAACGGGCTTAAAAAACTTGGCTCGCATCAATGGGTTTCAGGCATCAATTCGAAAAGCCGAGCGTTTTCAGCCGACCCTTTCGCTGACATTGCACTCAACATGCAAGAACGCAGCCTTTCAGACGCTGACACGCTGATCAAATCCGACAGTGAGGTCACCCGCGATACCTGGATCGATATGCTGCGCGGCTTCAACAAGATGTTTTGGCCTCTCCTCATGCTTGCGCCAGAAATCGAGTTTGCAGTGCTGGCCGTGACCATGGGGAACGAGATCGGCCTTGAGATCGACAAAGCCGTGTCTGGCGACACCTACGGTGAACGCAAGGAGGGGTTTTACGGCGCCGTTTCTACCGGCAGCATGGTGCTGGCCGGTGCAGCGCTTGGCGCGGTTGGACGCTCGCTTGTGGAAACAAAGGCCTTCGCCGCAGAAGCCGGCGAGGAAATCATGGCGGGCGCCGTCGAAATGACCGCTCCAGAACCCGCTCTCAAGATCGGAGACATATCCGACTACCAGGTCGATGCTTCCGTCATTTCCGGGCGCGAGGCAAACGGTGCGGATATTTATCAGGTGGATGACCGCTACTACCTCTCCGTCAAAAACCCGGACAGCCACTTCCGTGTTTATGAGATCAGAAGCGATTTCAAACTGCGTGATGGCTACGTAAATGTGATCGATCCGAACACGCGGAAATCGGTTGCTATCCTGCACAATGATGGATCCGGCGACTGGAGGAAGATATCTGGCGCTGGTGGGGGAGTAGATCGGCCACCTTATATTGCCAGAAATACAGACGACGGCGGCCCGGAACTCGACCGACGCGGATATGTGTCCCTCAAGACAGCAGAAGAAATTGCGAAACTCAAAACGACTTTCAACACGATCGAGAAACTAAAAGAACGGGTCGACGCCCTGAGATTCAAGCTGGAAGATCTGGGTAGAGAGGCCGAGAAGGATGGGCGGATCGGCAACTACCGCATCGTGTACCGCCTTGACGACGTTACCCCTCGTATTTTGCAGAAAGACAAGGGCTTCCGCCCCTCCATAAATTTCGCGGCAGTCACAAACCGTATCGACGGTGCACCGGCAACCATTGGCAGCGCATCGCTATATGCCAACAACAACATAATGTTCAACCGGCAGTTGAATCCTGAAAACGACATCATGATTCAGTATCAATATGCGATCAGGATGCACGAAAGAAAATCTGGTTCACACGTTGATGGCGGAAACTTGGATCACGAGTTCCTTGACGAAGTGCACTTCCCGCCCCCGCCTGCGAGTGATGTATTTCTGATCGATTCGTCCGAAGACTGGGTCCGGGAACTCATCGCAGATATCGCAAATTCTGACCGATTCAACACTGCCTATGGAATACCGCTGGATGTGTTTGAAAATTACAGAACCGGCCGTATTTCTCTCAATGGATCGGAGGCACCAGAACTGCCTCGTGGATCCAGTGTCTCGGCTGAATCAGGCGTTCCTCAAGACAGTCTCGAGTCCTTTGACACCAAACTCCATGGTCAAAAGCGCACGCGCGACTGGGTGGAGACCAATGCGGCGGAGCCCACGCCGGGGCCATCACGAGCGATGGGGTCGAGCGGCCAGCGAATTCCATATACTGGCACCCCTGAAACAGATGCGCATTCTCCCACACCACCCGAGTATGAAGGTACAGTCCACGAGCGGACGCAACATTGGGTCAACACCGGCACGACTATCCATCCAGAGGAAGAGAGACTGCCAACTCACCCCCTGTCGAATCACGAAAAGGCCATGAACTGGATCCGTGAGAACATGCTCAACTCCGAGATCAACAATGTGGTTTTGAACGATGCCCCGGAACCTCCTCAGAGCCCGCCGGGCGACTGGGTCAAAGCGTATGACCATTCAAAGGACAGCTAGGGGCACCCGCCAACCAGAAAGTCCTGGCGAGCACGATCACCGAGAGCCTGCTTCGACGCAGCACGCACGCCTTCCATGAAGGTGCCCGCAAGCGGGGTTTCGGCGAATCGGTTGGCCGGCTCCCCGTGGCGGCGCCTTCGGCGATGAGGCTGCTCTCATCGCCCTTGCTGCTTGCGTGCTCGCGACTGCACGGCACGATCGACTGGATCACATCGTCGTCCCCGCGCGCAACCTCCACCTTGCGGGCGATTGCGGGCCGCCCGATAGAAGGTCTGGAGACGGATGGCAGATCTACGGGAAGATCGACACTCAGCTTGTGGTCTTCCGCCGCCCTCGCCCATGCTCAAAAAAAGATGGAACGCGGGGTCGGATTCGCCAGTCAAGGGACTCAGACAGCATCATTTTAAAAGACTGCGGCAAGGCCCCAAGCAAAGCGTGCATTGCTGAGTGGTTCTCGTTTGAAAGCAAGCTAAACCTGCTTCTCACCCAAGAGAACTGAAGAGAATAAAATTCCCCCGGTAAATATAGTTAATTCTACTATTGCTTTCACAGGAAATAGACAATCAACAAAATATTTTATAAGCTGGATAAAGAATCTAATCTACGAATTATGTTCCAATTTGGATTATTATACAATGATACATCTTGGTTTTGAAATAAACAGTGCTGAAGCAAAGACAAATCCCTCTACTTCACGGCGAAGCCCGGCGCCCAAAGAGACGCCTTCCTCCACAGAAACGACAAGCGGAGTTTCGAATTCAGGCGAAACGAGTGAACTGGTCCACGCACGAGTTCTCAAATGCACTTTGACAGAAGACCAGCTGTCTGAGGTCAGCAAGGCCGCGTACGCCGTTCGGCAGAACGTGCCAGATATTCGTGAAATGGCACGGGCCAGCATGGCAACCATCATCAAAGACCTGACGGGACAAGATGCCGACCCTGACGAGCTTTACCTGAACACGTTCAGCTCAGCGGTTTCATCCACAACAAGTTTCACCGGTGTCGAACACACTGGCGAACCCAACTCATCCACTTCACTGACCGACCTACTTCTAGCAAACTTCGGTGCGAATCGAGAGTATCTTCAGTCATCGGCGTTGGATGCATATGAAGGGGTCTACACACAAGGCCGCGGAGAGGGCTTTTATGGCTCGCCCAATGAATTCAAGGTTTCAGCATCCAGTTTGAGAGACGCAATCTGGAAGGCCGATTTCCAATCTGAAGTTCTCTCGAACCTGCATGATTTTTGGGCAGGTTATCAGGACGACGTCGCGCTTTTGGCGAAAATTCAATTTGCCGTTGCTGCCGTAACCGCTGTGGGTGACCTTAAGCTCTCACTCTCCGCTCTGATCATGGTCATGCGCGGAGCCGGCGTGAACAATGATCCCCTCCTGGCGGCCATATCGAACGGCATCGGGACAGAGACGGAAGGGGAAGATGATGTCAAAGTTTTGACCTTCGACATCAACGGTTATGCCTCAAACGACATTCTCCGGTTTGTCCGCCCAAACCAGCATACAGTGCTTTATATACCGGGTGAGACCCCCTCCTTTCATGAGTTTCTAAGTGAAGAAGCGCTCGAAAACTGGGTCAAGGAGACCGCAGCGTCGCCGCAGGGACGTAAGCGGCTTGAGCATCATTTCTCACTTGTCAATCTTCAGGACGGATTTTGGCATACAGGCGTCGCCAACGGCCTGAAGAAGCTGGGGTCAGGGGCCTGGAGCACAGGCATCAATTCCAGAAGCACGCCATACACGGGTAACCTGTTCGATGCCATCGCCGAAAACATGCGACTGCGCAGCCTTTCAGACGCCGACACCCTGATCACCTCGGACAGCGAAATCACACTTGATCGCTGGATTGGGAACCTGCGCGGATTCAACAGGGTTCTCTGGCCCGTCATGATTCTGACTCCAGAACTCGAGTTTGGTCTCCTGGGCATCACCATGGGGGGCGAACTGACCCTTGAAGCCAACAAGGCGATCACGGGCGACACCTATGATGAGCGCAAAGCGGGCGCTGTCGGAGCAATGGCCACTGGGGGCACGATGCTGGCTGGAGCAGCCCTCGGTTCTGTGGCCAGAAACCTTTCTGAAGCAGAGCAAATTTCTGCAGAGGGTGAAGATGCGTTCGCGTCCTCAGCTTTGCGTCCGGTTGTGGAGGAGCAGCCCCTTCGCATCGGGGATATATCCGATTTTGAAGTAGAATCCTCGCTGATTGAAGGGCGCGCATCCAATCAGGCAGGCATCTTTCAAGCGGGTGGCCGTTACTTCATACGCCACCATGATCTCACGGGTGTTCCTCGCACTTACGAAATCAGAAGCGACTTCAAGCTGCGGGATGGCTACGTAAACGTTATCGACCCGGAAACACGAAAGTCTGTGGCGATCCTGCATGGGGATGGCAATGGTGGCTGGAAGCGTATAACCGCCAATGGTGCCGGTCCTGATCGCCCCCCCTATCAGGCTCAGCGCGCAGACCAAATCAGGCAATCGCTGAACAGACGTGGTTACTATGTCATCGCGGATGCGGACGAAAGTGCTGCTCTCGACCAGATCGAAGCCATGAAGGAACGTGTGGATGCGCTGCGGTTCAAACTCGAGGACCTGGGCCGTGAAGCCGAAAAAAACGGCCGGATCGGCACCTATCACCTCGTCTACCGCGTGGACAATCTAAGACCCGACCAGCTTCTTGCGGCTGGCTGGTTTCGCCCATCCCGAGATTTCCACGCAGTTGTCAACATGCTCGAGAGGCCGGCAACCATTGGTAGCGCATCTCTCACCGCCAGCAACAATGTGCTGGACATCTGGCAATACGACTCAGCCGACGGTGTCATGTATCAATATGCCGTCGTAACAGAAGGCAGGAAAGTGGGCTCCTTCGTGGACGGTGGAGGCTATGACTACGAATTTCTCGATGAAGTGCACTTTCCGCCACCACCAGCCAAGAACGTCTATCTGCTGGACTCTTCAGACGAGAACATCAGAAAAACCATCGCAGAGCTTGCCGCTTCCCGCTCAGTCAACACGACTTACGGCATCCCTCTCCAGGTCTACGAGGATTTCAGGCTAGGGCGGATCACACTTGATGCGAGCCCGCCTCCAGAGTTGCCGGAAAGTTCCATGGCATCTGGCCAAGCCAGCGACAGCCTAAAATCTCTCGATATGACAAAACGTGGGCAGAAGCGCACCCAGGAATGGGTGGATGGTATTCCCACCACTGGCACCGTCGTTGAAGAACCGCAACCGGGGCCCTCACGGTCGATGCAGCACGAGATGCCGGAAGGAATAGAAGAACCGAAAGATGTCATTGAAACAAACACCCCCTCTCAATCCCCAACACCTCCCGATTTTCAGGAAGCGATCCAGACGCGCGTCCAAAAATGGTTGAATGAGATTTGGCTGAACAATGCAGATGAGCCAGAAAACCTGACGATACCAGATGCATGGCTTGCTGAAACGCAAGGTCACGCGGGAGAAGAGATGATCAGAACCCGCTTTGACGAGACATCGATCACGGGGACATCGCAATCCAGACAACAACGCACTTCGGAATGGGTGAAAGAATATCAGGCGAACAACCGCTGATGCCGTGTGCACAGACTATTTCGTCGCCGATCTGAGCCCTTCCATGAAAGCGCCTGCGAGCTGGGTTTCACCAAACCAGTTGAGCCGGTTCACGGTGGCGAAACCCTCGGCGATGAGACTGTTCTCATCGCCCTTTCGGCTTGCATGCTCGCGACCGCGCGGCACCACCAGTTCGATCTCATCGCCGTCCTCACGCACGATGTCGACCTTGCGGGCGATCTTGTCCCGGCCAATCGAAGGCTGGGAGACGGATGCCGGAAGATCTGCCGGAAGATTGACGCTCAGCCAGTGGCCTTCGAGAGACCACTCATTGCGGGTCACCCAGAGGCGCTCGATGAACCTTGCAAGCCAGGCGGCGTCCCCGTCGCGCACGTTCGCCTCCTTGACGCGGGAGAAGCCGATGGCGGGGATACCCCAGAAGGTGGCTTCGCGGGCAACGCCAAGCGTGCCGGAATAGGCGAGATCCTCACCCACATTGCGCCCGTCATTGACACCGGCAACCACCAGGTCCGGCTTCTTATCATCCTTGAACAACCATCCCATGGAGGTGACAATGCAGTCCGCTGGTGTGCCCGAGCACGAATAGCGGCGCTCACCGAGCCTGCGCATGGTGAGGGGGCGTGCAATGGTAAGCGAAGGGCCGGCGGCAGTGCGCTTGCCATCGGGCGCCACCACCCAGACATCGTCACTCAGGCGCGATGCCGCTTCTGCTGCCAGCGCAATGCCGGGAGCCTCGATGCCGTCGTCATTGGAAATCAGAATGCGCATGTATCATCTCTTCATCAATCTGGTAAGCGTCGCCGGTGCGCGCACCGGGCATGAGAGCGGGAATGTGCTGACGCAGCGCTTCCAGCGCGGCTGCATCGCAGGAATGGCCGATCAGGCGCGGGCGGCCTGCCGCTTCCCATAGGGCAATGTTTTCGGGC
This sequence comes from Nitratireductor sp. ATLC21, assembly GCF_057196525.1. NCBI lineage: Bacteria > Pseudomonadati > Pseudomonadota > Alphaproteobacteria > Hyphomicrobiales > Phyllobacteriaceae > Nitratireductor > Nitratireductor sp. ATLC21. The sequence continues at coordinate 18,811 of NZ_JBXUOU010000004.1, forward strand.
AGTGTGGGGTGTGTTGGCATGCGAATCCACGCAGCCTTGCCCTGATCGACAAGCCGCGCCCCGGGAGAGCCTGAAGGCAGATGCCCGCTCAGGAGAATGGGGAAGCCGGAAGTCTCTGCCGCTGCAAGCGCCGGGCGCGCAGGACCCGCCACGCCCATTCCGTCATGGACAAGAAGCGGACAGGCTGGAAGGGGTTCACCGACAGTCCAGTCCCGTGCAGCATCCAACCGCTCCGACAGAAGCTTGACCCGGTCCTTATGAACGGCGTCCGGTGCGTGAATCTGAGCCGACAGGGCTGCGCGCATGCCAGCCTCGATCGCAAAAGGCACGGCGATGGCCGCGATCAACTCGAGTGAGCGACCGGAAAGCGGCGTGGGAAGGAGACAGCCATCGGCATATCCGGCAACCCATTCTCCGATCTGTCGCGCACGCTCCGCCCCCGGAATAGGATCGGCGCCATAGGAGGCATCAAGAATGAGCAGGTCGCAGGCGGGCAAGGGTTGCATTGGAAACACCGCGCTCTGGGGCACGATGTCGGCGGAATAGACGACCCGTTGTCCCTCCTCCTCAACCGAGAACCAGACACCCCCCACCACATGGCCGGAAGCACCGGTTTCCACACGCAGCGCACCGGTGGTCAGAGTATCGCCGGGTCGAAACAGACGGATCTGCTCTGCAAGCGGAGAGAAATCCGCCAGATCTGCCGGGTCCGCATATTGTGCAAGCGTTGCCGGCATCTCCAGGTGCGTTTCCTCGGTCATGTAAATCGGGCCGGCATATCCCTGGCGCCGCAGACGGCACAGCGCCCCGATGTGATCTTCATGGGCATGGGAAATGAAAAGCGCGTCGATGTCAGCCACCGGGCGAGCGAGAACAGGGTAATACTCATCCCCCGTCGCCCCAACCTTTATGCCGGCATCGAGCATGACGCAGGTGCTGCCGTCGCTGACGACAACGCTGGTGCGCCCCTTTTCACCGAACCCTCCCTGAAGATCGACCTGCAACATCAGGCGGCTCCATCGGCCGGGATCAGCCACCCCGACGTGATCGCCAACCTTGCTCGCTGCCCTGCCTCGAAAGAAACAGGGTCGGGCTGATCAAAATGCAGGCCGAGATGCGGAGCTGCCTCGGGCTCGAACTCGATCCGCGCCGAACCGCCGCGATACACTGCTCTTGTGATGGTTCCCTCGAAGCCCGGCTGACTGGTGCCGACGGACTCGATCTGTGATGCGCGGCAGCAAATGCGCGCGTCCTTGCGCGGCTTCTCGCCCTTCCGGCAACGCACGACCAGCTCCTGCCCCAACACGGTCACCCGGCACTGTCCGTCAGCCTCTGCCGTTTCGACATTGGCCGGCAGGACCATGCCCTGTGAGATAAAGGAGGCGACCATCTCATTTGCCGGCTCATGATAGAGCTCGCGCGGCGTGGCAAGCTGCATGAGGCGGCCATGATCCATGACCGCGATACGGTCTGCCAGCGCCATGGCTTCGGCCTGGTCGTGGGTGATGTAGAGGATTGTCGTGCCGGTGCGCTTGTGGAAGTCGGCAAACTCGTCCTCCATCGAGGCTCGCAGGTGTACGTCGAGATTGGCCAGCGGCTCGTCGAACAGCACCAGCCGCGGCTCGGCCACAAGACAGCGTGCCAGCGCCACGCGCTGTCGCTGCCCGCCCGACAGATTTGCCGGACGGCGGTCGCCATATTGCTCCATATTGACGAGAGCCAGCGCGTTTTTGACCCGCTCCTCACGCTCGGCCTTCGGAACCCGCGCAACCTTGAGCGCATAGCCGATGTTTTCCGACACCGTCATGTGGGGCCAGAGCGCATAGTTCTGGAAGACGATGCCGACGCGGCGCTTTTCCGGCGGCGTGTTTGCTTCAGGCGAAGAGACCTGCCGCTCACCGATGTGGATACTGCCGCCGCTGACGGTCTCGAAACCGGCAATCATGCGCAAAAGCGTGGTCTTGCCGCAGCCCGAGGGACCGAGAACGGCGAGGAACTCGCCATCCGCGACATCGATGGAGACATTGTCGAGGGCCTTCGCCTCGCCAAAAGTCTTGGTGACGTTCTTAATGCTCAGTCCCGCCATGGGAGAACTCCGTCCGGTAGTTTGTTTGCAAAGAGGCTGGCGAGCAGCATCAGAAGGAAGGTGGTTGCGACCATGATGGCGGAAACCGCCGCCGCATATTTGGAATCGCCACCCTGTTCGAACGAGAAGATGACAACGCCGATGGTCTCCGAGCCGGAGGACCACAGAAGCGCCGACACCGTCAGCTCACACAGTGCTGTCATGAAGATCAGCAATCCGCCGGCAATGGCCGCCGGAGCGATGAGCGGGAATATGATGGTGCGCATCCGTGTGAACAGGCCGGCACCGGCCACCTGTGCCGCCTCCTCAAGCGCCCGGTCGAGCTGGAAATAGCCCGTGATCGTCGGCCTGACGGCCAGGATCAGGAAGCGCGCGAGATAGGCGTAGAGGATGATCCAGACCGTGTTGTAAATCTGGATGCCGGTGATCGGCATGGGCTTCAGGAACAGGAGCAGCGAGGCGATGGCAAGCACCACACCCGGCAGCGCGTAGGGCAGCTCGATGGCAAGGTTGAGTGCCTTGATCCAGCGCTTGTTGCCCCAGGCGATCACGTAGCCGAGCGGGATCGCCACGAAGACCGCGAAGATCGACGCGCCTGCCGATAGATAGAGACTGTTGAGAAAGGCCCGGCTTGCCGCCGCATGCTGGAAGATCACGAAATAGTAGTTCTCCAGCGTGGCCGTTTCAGCCGTCAGTGTCACGCCGTAGCCCCGCACCAGCGATGTGAGGATCAACCCCACCAGCGGCAGCACGAGAATGAGCGCGATCAGAGCCCACATTCCCAGTTCCACCGGCACACGCCAGACGCCGAGCTGGTAGGGCGCGGCAGGCAGCGAGGTGGAGGTAATGCGGAAATCGCGACGGCTCGCAATGCGATCCTGCATGACGATGCCGACCATGGCGATGACGCCGATGAGCACCGAAAGGAACGCCACCTCTGAGAGGACATCCGGCCCGCCACCGGCCAGACGCTGATAGATGAGGGTCGGCAGGACAAGATAGTTTGCCGGGATGCCCAGGAAGGCGGGAATGCCGAAATTGCCGACGCAGGAAACGAAAGTGAGTGCTGCGGCGCCGACAATGGAAGGAGTCATCAGCGGCAGGATGATGGTGCCAAGCACGCGAACCCAGCCGGCCCCGCTAGACTGCGCGGCCTCGACCAGCTCACGCGGCAGCTTGCGCATGCCGGCGCGTACGATCAGGAAGACGAGCGGCGCATACTGGATGCCGAGCAGGAAGACGATGCCTTCCGGCGAATAGAGCGGATTGCGCGTGCCGAGCGGCGGCGCCATGCCCAGCATGTTCAAAAGCGGGCTGGAGGGACCGAAAAGCTGCAGCCAGGCGAGCGCGGTCACCTGCGGCGCAATCATGAGCGGTGTGACGAAGCACAGGACGAAAGCCTGACGCTGGCGCACATCCGACAGCGAAACGAGAATGGCAACAGCCACACCGAGCACCAGGGCGAAAATCGTTCCGCCCAGGCCAACCACCAGCGTGTTCCAGGTGGCGCGCCAGGTCGTGTCGTCGATCAGACCATTGCGAATGACATCAAGCGAGAACTGACCGCCGGGCAGGATGACTTCCTGCAAGAGCCGCGCCATGGGCAGCAGCGAAAAGATGACGATAAGCGCGACGATCCCCGCTGTCAGGGCCATATCCTGGCCCTGACGTTCCTTACGAATTGCGGTCATTAAGGTTTTTCCCTAGCCGCCGAACATGGAGGAGAATTTCTCCTTGTTGTCGGCGATCTCATCGACAACCTTCTTCACGTCAACGCTCATGACGTTGATCTTGGTGCCCTCGGGCAACCAGTCGGGCGAACCGACAGAAGGCTTCGCCGGCAGGTAGCCCTGCTTGAGCGCCAGCTTCTGACCATCGTCGGAGAGAATGAAATCAACGAACTTCTTGGCCACGTCCGGGTTCTTTGCGGTCGACATGATGGCGACCGGCTCGGTGACGGCAGTCACGCCTTCCTCGGGGAACACGAACTCGATGGGCGAGCCGTCCTTCTTGGCATTCATGGCCATGAAGTCGACGAGCATGCCATAGGCCTTCTCACCGCTTGCAACGGACTTCAGAACAGCGCCATTGCCGCGCACGGCCACGTGACCGTTCTCCTTCAGCTTCTCAAAATAGTCCCAGCCGAGGTCGTCGCGGTTGACGAATGCGGACAGGAGATAGGCTGCAGCACCTGAATAGAGCGGGCTCGGCATGATGGTGAGGTCCTTGTAGGCCTCGCCCGTCAGATCGGACCAATGCTCCGGCTTTTCGGCCGCTGCCGTGTTGTAGGCGATGCCGGTGGTGATGAGCTTGGAGCCGAAATAGGTCTTCTCGGCGTCATAGGCGGCTTCCTCGAAGCCTTCCACATTGGCTTCCGGATAGGCCATCAGGTGGCCGTCCTTCTTGAGCGTTTCCATGCTGACTGCATCGGCGATCAGAAGCACGTCCGGCTGCGGGCTGCCAGCGGCAAACTCTGCGGCCAGCTTGGTCATGAGATCGCTGGTGCCGGAACGGAAGATCTCAACCTCGACGCCGGGATTGGCGGCCTTGAAGGCGTCAACCGTTTCGGCGGCGTCAGCGTCGGGCTGCGAGGTGTAAAGAACGAGGTTCTCAGCGAAAGCGGCTGTGGATGTGAGCAGTACGGCTGCGAGCGCAACCGAACGGATCGTGGACTGGCGTCCCATGGGATAACTCCTCTGTTTGCATCTCCGGGCATTTGCACCGGAGCTCCTCCCCTGCATGCGCAATATGACAGGCTTGTAACAAAAGCGCCCCTATATTGAATATGAACATATGTTTTTCGTCAATAACAAAAGAACGCAATAAAATTTCGCATTTTTGCCGTTCAAATGGACCACGCGTGAAACTGCCTTGTGCTAAAACCATTGCGCGATGAGAGAGGGAATCACCGCCGTGCCGCGAAAAAGCAAAAAAAAGCCGGCAGACGAGCCGACGCTGTCTTCCGCCGATCTCAATGTGAAGATGGCCTGGCTCTATCATGTGGAAGGCCTGACGCAGGAGAAGATTGCCAGCCTGCTCAATGTGAGCCGCATGAAGGTCATGCGTGCGCTCGCGGCCAGTGCCGAAAGCCATATGGTGGTGACCACCATCAATGCCGAGACCGCCGAGCAGGTGGCGCTCGAGCGAAAACTGGAAAAGCGCTGGGGTCTGCAAAGCGCGATTGTGGTGCCTGCCCCTGAAGAGGAAGACAACCTGGAGCGCGCGATCGGGCATGCCGTGGCGCGCTACCTTGAAGAGCAGATGAAGCCTGGCATGACGCTCGCCATTGGCGGCGGCGCCACGCTGCATTCAAGCCTGAGCTTCATGGCTCAGCGCGATTTGACAGGCTCGACCGTCATCGGCCTTGTGGGCAGCCTGCCACATTCGCAATGGATCAACCCATCCATCGTTGCGACCAAAGTGGCCGAACGCTTCAAGGTGGACAGCTACCAGATCAGTGCACCGGTGGTGGTGGACGATCCAGACCTGCGCGAACGTCTCTGGGAGCAACCATCGCTGCGCGATGTGCGCGAGCGAGCTGCCAAGGCAGACATGGCGCTTCTGACCGTGGGCGCGATTTCACCGGAGGCGACCATCTTCCGGCATGGCATCGTGCCCAAAGCACTGATCGAACCTCTGCGCGACAAAGGCGCGGTGGCGAACATTCTGTGCTATTTCGTGGATGCAGCAGGACAGATGGTCGACCACGAGGTCAACCAGCGTATCATGGCCATAGATCTGGATACGGTGGCGCGTATTCCCCATGTAATTCTCGCCGCAGGCGGGGAACAGAAGGTCTCCGCTATTCTTGCTGCCCTGCGCACGGTTTCCGCAGCCGCGCTCATCACCGATGCAGCGACAGCGCAAATGCTGCTCAACCGTGCGGAAGACGACGGGCTTTGAATATCTGACAGATGGTCAGATCAGGCCGCGCTCACGCATGAAGTCGTCAAGCCCCACATGCGTTATGGCTTCGAATTCACGCACGGCCTCAACCATGGCGCGGCGCTGGGCAGCCAAAAGCAAAAGCACCTGCCGCATCTCGCCGGAAATGCCGAAACGCTCCCAACGATCAGCGAGATGTGCGGGCAGACCGGCAGCCTCGCAAAACGCCGCGATCGTCGCGTATCCCAGATCCGCCACAAGCGCCTGCGTCTCCTCAGGTGTCGAGCGAGGCTCCAGCGCATGGTCATGCAGGCGCTGCGCGAGAAGGCGGATGTCGTTCGGCTGCGGCGCATTGGCCAGCACCTTGTTGATCAGAGACGAAACTCTCGGGGGTTTTTCGCTTTGCATCGCACTCTCCATTCGAGCCGATCATAGGACGAGAGCGGGCGGCGCTCAATCGGAAAGCGCCGTCCGGCGATACCACTTTCAAACAACGCGTTAGGCAAGAAGGCGTGCAAGGGGTTTGAAACGCTGGATCACCAGCACATCCAACGCAAGAAGCGCCAGCAGCGTGATGCCCACCAATGGAAACAGCAGCGACACCAGAAGCATCACCACCACCGCCCCTTTCCACAGGGGAAGGTTGGCCGGCAACGGCGGAGCAGCAAGCCGCAGCGCGCGCGAGGGCCGGCGCATCCACCACATGACCAGGCCGCTGACCGACAGGAAGATAACGGACAGGCAGAAAACCGTGTTCAGCGCGAGGTTCCACAGCCCCATATCGCCTTCGTGGAAGGCAATGCCAACGGCCATCGCCTTGCCCGCCGGCGAATAGTCGGCGAAGCCCACATCCGCGAGAATGTTGCCAGTGTACTGGTCGATATGCACCGTCCTGTCGGACGCAGGGTCGGTGGAATCGTTGCTCATGGAATCCTGAGCAAGCGTCCACACGCCCGTATCGCCGCGCGGCGTGGCGACACGGAAGCGCCCTTCATAGCCAAGGCTGCGCCCGAACGCGACAATCTCATCGAGATTGAACGGGCCGGAAGCCGGCAGTCCGGCACGGCCTGCATCAGATCCCGACGCGGGAAGCGGCGTCTGCTCCAGCGCCCAGGGCACATCCTTGGTCGCTCCATGATTGAGCGATGCATGCGTCTTGTCGGAAAGGGGCACATTGTCCCATTTCTCCGCCGGGAAGGTGCTCCATGCCTGGACGAATTTTTCTCCCCAGACGCCAGCCCAGGACAGGCCGCTGATGAGAAAGATCAGGAGGAGCGCCGCGACATAGAGCCCGGTGGTCTTGTGCAGCGACTTCCAGAAGGACCGGCCCCGCGCACCGAAATCGGGGCGAAGCGCCTTGCCAGGCCCTTGCCCGTCACGCGGCCACCACAGATAAAGCCCGGTCACGATCAGGACGATACCGAAACCGGCGGCTATTTCGATCAACCGGTCACCCAGATCGCCGATCAGCAGCGTTCCGTGAATGTCGGATGCGAAGTCGTACCAGCCCGCCTGCCTGTTCCAGATGTCCAGTACCTCGGCTGTGTAGGGGTCGACGGCAACCATCTTTGCCTGACCTCCGCTATCGACACGGAAAACGGCGGCGCGGTCGGCTGCGGTCGGCGCGATATATTCGACCACATGGCCTTCGTGCAGCGCTGTCTGCGCGGCGGAGGCTTGTGCAAGAATGCTGGTCTGCGCACCCTGCGGCGTCACGCCAATCTTTTCGCCATCACGACCGTCTATGGCACTCACCCAGAGCATGATCAGCCCGGTAATGGCGAGCATCGCCAGGAAAGGCGCCACGTAGAGACCGGCATAGAAATGCCAGCGCCATGCCGCCAGATAGAGTTTGCGCCTCAGCGTCTTGCCGGTCGCCTCGTGCGTCGGCAGGCCGGGAAGCGCCTGTGTATCGGTGTTGCTCATATTCCCCCTCCTCAGCTCTGCGTTGCCAGACGCTTCAGCTTTTCCAGCATGGAATCGTGCGCCTCGCCATAGGACAGTGTGCCAACGAAGCCGCCTTCCGCGTCCATCAGATAGACCGATGCCGTATGATCGATCGTGTAGTCGCCATCGTCCGTTGGAACTTTCCGATAGTAGACGCGATAAGCCCTGGTGATCGCCTCGATCTGCTGCTCGGTGCCGGCCAACCCCCGGATCCGATCGTCAAAGCTTGATGTGTAGCGGGCAAGGTCCTCGGGTCCGTCCCTTTCCCAATCGACCGAAACGAACGCATAATTCAGCTTATCTGCGTCGGGGCCCAACGCCTCGATCAGGCCTGACAGCTCGAAAAGCGTGGTCGGACACACATCCGGGCAGAAGGTGAAGCCAAAGAAAATCGCGGTCGGTTTGCCGAGGAAATCAGCTTCGGTGACGGTCTCTCCGTCCTCTCCGGTGAGCGTGAACGCACCGCCGATATCGGCAGTGCCGGTTCCCCCGCCAGCCCTGCCGCCGGGGGTGATGTTCATCGTCGCCACAGCCACGATGGCAAGGACCAGCGCGAGAACCGCGCCGGCCAAAATCGAGAGCGAGCGGCGAGACATCAGTTCTTGCTCTCGCCATGCATGGCGCTGTGGCCTTCAGGGGCAGGTGCGCCCGGTTTCGCCACAGACATCTCCACCTCGATTGAGCCCGCCTTCTCGAAGGTGAGCGTGACGGAAACCTGCGCTCCCTCGGCAATCGGCTTCTTCAGCTCCATGAACATCACATGCAGGCCGCCCGGTGCGAGACTGACCGTCTCGCCCGCCGACACCGGAATGCCATCGGGCAGATGACGCATCTTCATGACACCATCGGTCATGTCCATCGTGTGCAGTTCCACGCGACCCGCAAAAGCGGCCTCGGCGCTGACCAACCGGTCGTCTTCTTCGCCGCCATTGACGATGGTAACGAAGCCGCCAGCGGCTTTGGCACCCGGCGGTGTCGCACGGGTCCAGGGCTGGTCGAGCTCCAGTTTGCCGAGCGTGTAGTCGCCAGCGATTGCGGGGGCGGCAATGAACAGCATTGCAGCCGCAAGGGTACGGGTCAAAAAGCGCATGTCTTGTCTCCATAAGCGCAGATACCGGCCACGGTCACCCGTGGACGTTTTCATGATTCAATGCGTCAGATGGAGAAAACCGGTGGCGCGCGCGCCTCTGCAAGAATGCCAAGCGCAACAGGATGAAGAACTAGCGCACCGGGCAGGCGCGCAATGGATAAAACATCACGGGCGGCACAGTCTAGCCCCGCATGTTCACCCGGCAGGGCCGGCGATACGGCACAGCCTGCCTGACAAAGCGCGGTGCAACAGTCATGCGCGCTGCGCGCCGGCGCAGACCCATCGCTTTCGGCGAGGCCAATGCCGCTCGGCGTACAGATAATGAAACCGGGGATGCCGCCAGTGCCTGCCATCGCACCCTGGGCGAAGGCGGCGGCAAAACCCTGCATGATGAGGAAATAGGCCAGAAGACCGGCAATCAGGCCAGTCGCAAGGCGATCCTTCAACATGTCACGCATCAGCTTCATGGGCGTGTGGTGCCACATTTCCGCAACCGTGTCACTGCGACGAATGCGGCAGCCGGACCACAGTGGGCGGCACCGCCCACTGCGGAACTTGCTTCTCTTAGCGCCGCTTGAGCAGCGGCATGTTCATGGCGTTGGCGTATTTCACGCTTTCCGCCAGGAAGGTGTCATAGCTCTCGCGCACACGGGCAACGTCTTCGCTCTGGGCGGTCAGTTCGTCACGAACCTCTTCCCATGCCTTCTTGAGCCCTTCGGCCACATCGTCCGGCACATCGCGGAAGATGACGCCCTCGGCTTCGAGCGCGGCCATGGCGCGGGCATTGTGATAATCGAACTGGGCAAGCGCTTCCTGGCTTGCGGCAAGAGCCGCCGCCTCACAGATCGCCTGCAGGTCGGGCGAAAGCTCGGCCCATGCGTCCTTGTTGAAGACGATGGCAAGCGCCGCACTCGGCTCGTTATAGGCCGGCAGGTAGCAGTTCTTGGTGATCTTCTGGAGGCCGAACGCCTGATCGAGGAACGGCCCGACCCATTCAGCCGCGTCAAGCGCACCCGATTGCAACGCCTGGAAGATTTCCGGCGGGGGCATCAGAACGGCGTTGACGCCGAGCTTGCGGTACATCTCGCCACCGAGACCCGCAATTCGCATGTTGAGACCCTTGAGGTCGTCTAGCGACTTGATCTCGGACTTGAACCAGCCTGCACTTTGCGTGTTGGAATTACCGGAATAGAGCGGCTTCAGGTTGCGCTGGGCGTAGATGTCGTCCCACAGCTCCTGACCGCCGCCATAGCGCAGCCATGCATAATGCTCGGCTGCCGTCATGCCGAAGGGCACCGCGGTGAACCAGTGCAGCGACGGGTTCTTGCCGGCGGCATAATAGGGCGGGTTGTGCCCGACCGGGGCCTTGCCCTGCTGCACGGCATCTTCAACACCGAACGGCGGCACCAGCTCGCCGCCGCCGAAGACCTTGAAGCTCAGCCGGCCATCGGACATGGCAGCCACCTTCTCGGCAAAGCCGGTGACATTCGTGCCCACGCCCGGCGCATTCTTGGGAAAGCTGGTGGGCAGGTTCCACTCGATCTTGCCCTGCGCAATGGCCGGGGTGGCGAGCGCCGCAGCCGTGGCGCCGGCACCAGCCGTAAGGAATGTTCTGCGTTTCATGTCGGGTTTCCTCCTGAACAACGACTATCTGAAGAGCATGTCCGGCAGCCATGTAACCACAGCCGGGAATGTGATGAGAAGCGCCAGAGCGACAAGCTGTATGGCCACGAACGGAATCACCGAGCGGTAAATCTCCATCGTCGTGATGCTGCGCGGCGCAACCGAGCGGTAATAGAAAAGCGCAAAGCCGAAGGGCGGCGTCAGAAACGAGGTCTGCAGGTTCATGGCGAGCAGGACTGCGAACCAGACGGGCGAGAAATCCGTGGCCAGAATGGGCGCGCCGAGCAGCGGCACAACGATGTAGATGATCTCCACGGCCTCGAGGATGAAACCGAGGAAGAAGACCACCACCATGACCAGCGCAAGCGCGCCCCACTTGCCGCCCGGCACCTGCTCCAGAAAACCGGCCACCAGCTCATCGCCGCCAAAACCGCGAAACACCAGCGACAGCATGGAGGCGGCGATGACGATGCCGAACACCATGCCGGAGATGCGCAGCGTATCGATGACGGCGGGAACGAGAATATCCGTACGCATCAGCCGCCAGCCGGAAAAGGCGACGCCTGCGGCGATCAGCGCGGCAGCAAGGAGCGCAACGAAGCCGGCCGGAGTGCCTAGCCCGGATGGCGGCACAAACCCGAAAGCGCGCAGAAACACCAGAACGCCTCCCGCGACAACGGCAGAGAGGATGACGCCCCGCCCGGCGCGGCCAACACCGCCGCGTGTGTAACCAGCGAGCAGGATCGTGCCCACGGCACCCAGTCCCGCCGCCTCCGTTGTGGTGGCTACCCCGCCGAGAATGGACCCCAGCACTGCCAGAATTAGCAGGAGCGGCGGCAGAAAAACGCCCAGGATACGGCTCAGCGGAACCCGCCTGCGGCTGGTATTCTCAACGGCTCCGTGGGCACCACGCAGCGTGAAAAGAATATAGACACCATAGAGGCCGACAAGCAGCAGTCCGGGCAGGATAGCCCCTGCGAAGAGATCGCCCACGGAAACGGCGTCGGGGGCGAAATTTCCGGCCTTCTGCTGCGCTTCCAGATAGGTGTTGCCGATCTGATCGCCCAGAAGCACGAGCAGGATGGAAGGCGGGATGATCTGACCCAGCGTGCCGCTGGCACAGATGATGCCGCTCGACACGCGCGGCGAAACCCCCGCCTGCAGCATGGCGGGGAGACTGACGAGGCCCAGCATGACGACCGTCGCACCGACAATGCCGGTGGATGCCGCTATGAGCGCGCTAAAGAGCAGCACGGAAAGGGCAAGGCCGCGCGGCGATGCGCCAAGCATCTCGCGCAGGACCTCGAGCATGCGCTCGGCAAGCTGCGACCGCTCCAGCACCACGCCCATGAGGATGAAGAGCGGCACCGACATCAAAAGCGTGTTGCTCATCACGCCCCAGACGCGGCTTGGAAAGAAATCCAGAAAAGACAGATCGAACGCGCCGAAGAGGCTGGCAATGACCGCGACGACAAAGGGCACACCGGCAATGGCGAGCATGGCCGGAATGCCACTCAGAATGCCGGCGAACAGCCCGACCAGCATCAAACACAGAAACAGTTCGGAAAGGGTCATAGGGCCGGCTCGTCTTCGGCGGTGCGTTGTGCGTCCGGCGCGAGCACCATGGCGATCCCCTGCAGGATCATCATCGCGGCCCCGAGCGGCAGGGCCGTCTTGACGATGAACAGCCCCGGAAGCCCGCCCGTTTCAACCGAAGCCTCGCGGATGGACCAGGAGTAGGCAAGGTCCGCCCAGTCGGCCCAGATGATCAGCCCGAACACCGGTATGAGAAACAGGAGCACCGCAACCGCATCCGCGATACGCGCGTAGGTGGGCGAAAGATTCTCAGAAAGAACCTCAACGCGCACATGCCCGCCCCTGCGAAGACAGACAGGCACGGAGAAGATCAGAAGCACGGCAAATGTGTAGGACGCGAAATCCTGCAGCTCGATGAAGCCGATGCCGAAACCATAGCGCATCACCACGATGGCAAGCACGCTGGCCGTCAGGGCCAGGCAGGCAATGACACAAAACGCCGTCGCCAGCCGATCCAGCACGGCGCAAAACCTCAAATACAGATGCAAACCCGGCTCCCATGCGAATTCGGGCGCGACGCTATCGCATGCGTGGAGGAAAGGAAACGGCTATTTGGTCGAAACCGGCGCGCAACGAAATCGCTCGCCGGAGATATCCGGCGAGCGCGTACATGCCAGTGGTTTGAAGCCTGTTATCCGGCTTTGATCGTCGCAGCGAGGCGCGCCGAAGCCTTGTTGAGGGCGGAAAGCTTTTCAGCCTCGGACCCCTCCTTGTAGGCGGCATCGAGCGTGTTGACGATCTCGGTGAAGAGCTCCAACTCTTCGTCCGCCGCCGTCATGGTGAGCGGCTGGTCGTCATAGGCCTCCACAAAGCGCTGGGCGGCGTAGGCGATGAGCAGAAGGGCAGCGGCGTTTTCCGGCTCGCTGGTGATGCGGGCATGGGCCTTGACCGCGCAGCCTTCATAGGCGCGAACGCTTCCGCCCTGCTCGTTCAGATCCTTCAAAAACGTATCAAACATGATCCAGGTCCTTTGGGATTTACTGCGGCAGTTCTGAGATGCCGCCATGGTTCGCCGACCATTCGGTTGGCGCATTCAGGAATTTTTCGACCTCAGCGATCGTTTCCGGCGAAAAGCGGTTTTCTTCCTTGCAGACAGCGAGCACATCCCACCAGGTGGCCAGATGATGCAGGCGCATGCCGGCGGCTTCAAGCCGCTTCGGCGTGTCGGGGAAGATATCATAGTAGAAGACAGCGAACGTGTCGGTGACCTGCGCGCCGGTTCGCGCCACGGCCTCGGCAAACTTGATCTTGCTGCCGCCATCGGTGGTCAGGTCCTCGACCAGAAGCACACGCGCGCCTTCGCTCAGCGCGCCCTCGATCTGCGCATCGCGGCCAAAGCCTTTCGGCTTCTTGCGCACATATTGCATGGGCAATCCCATGCGCTCGGCAAGCCAGGCGGCAAAGGGAATGCCCGCCGTCTCGCCACCCGCCACCGCATCGAACTGCTCGAAACCGACATTGCGGAAGATGACCGAGGCCGCGAAATCCATGATCCCGGCGCGAACGCGCGGATAGGATATCAGCTTGCGGCAATCGATATAGACCGGACTTGCAAGACCAGACGTGAACGTGAACGGCTGCTCGGCGCGAAAATGCACCGCCTCGATCTCCAGAAGCATGCGGGCGACCATTTGAGAAATGGCAGTCCGGTCGGGAAAGGTGTTGGAGAACATGTCGTGGTCCTGTTCGTTGTTCGGGCCTTTTCGCTAACAGCTATCTCCTGCCTGAACCAGCCCGGGAATGAGGAGATTCGTTTCCGGTAGAAAACGCACCATCACTCCGCCCTCTCAAGAAAAGCCGAAAGGATGTCCACGCCGGCAAGGAAATCGTCGATTTCCATCGCTTCCTGCGGATTGTGCGAGCCATTCCGGTTGCGCACGAACACCATCGCGGAGGGAACGCCGGCGGCAGCGAACACGGCTGCGTCGTGCCCGCCGCCGCTCGGCATGACGAAAGGCTCCTGTCCGACCTGGCGCATGGCCTCTTCAAGGCCGGCGACGAGCCCCCTGTCGCACAGCGCCGGTTCCACACGGAGCTCTTCGCCAAGCTCGAAACGCACCCGCCGGTCGCGCTCGATCTCCTTGATCTCGCTCTTCAGAAGCGCCCGCATGTCGTCCAGCGTTTCCGGCTTCTGGCTGCGCATGTCGAGGCTGAAGGACACTCGGTCGGGAATGCGCGACATGGCGTGTTTTTCCGGATCTGTCGCCACGATGCCGCTTGTGAGCACCAGATCGTCACCCTTGTTGAGGATCGTCGTCCAGCTTTCGTCGAGCCGCACCAGAAGATCGGCCATGGCGAGAACGGGATCGCGCCGGTAGGCCTTGGGCACCGCGCCGGAATGGCCGGCCTCGCCGTGGCAGGTGATCGAGCGGTAGCGGATATTGCCGCGAATGCCCGAGACGGCGGCCGCCGGAATGTTCTTGCCGATCAGGAGCGGCCCCTGCTCGATGTGAAGTTCGAGATAGGCCTCCATCCGGCTGACATCCATGAGCGGCTTTTGCGCACGGATTTTCTCCACGGGCAGGCCGATATCGGCCATATGCGCTTCCAGCGTGCGGCCATCACCCTTGTGGGTTTCTTCAAGCTCGCGCTTTGAAAGCGTTCCGGTCAGCACCTTCGAGCCGATATAGCACGGGCCGAACCAGGCGCTTTCCTCGCCACGCATTGCGAGCACATGCACCGGTTTTGCAAAGCGGCGCCCCTCGCGCCGAGCGCGGATCAGGCAGATGAGCCCCGCGACGACACCGGCGAGCCCGTCGAAGTTTCCGCCGAAAGGTACGCTGTCGACATGGGAGCCGACGACGACGACACGCTCGGCATCGCGGTCCTCCGGCAGCGAGAAAAGCGCGTTGCAGCCTGCATCGTACCAGACCGCCAGCCCCTCGGCCTTCGCTACGTCTTCAAGATATTTCAGCGTCCGCGTCTCGACCTCGGAAAAGGCCGGGCGGCTGACGCCTTCCACATCGGGCGACAGGCGCGCAACATCATCGAACAGCCGCGCAGCCAGCGCGTGATCCTGCGCCCGGACATCGGCAAAAGGAGCGGGCTGGGCGTTCATGGCGCTGCTTCCATGAAGACGACCGCCTCATCCTGCTCGCCATCGATGACAGAGCCGATCAGGTCTTTCACCGAGGAAAGCCCCTGGTTGGAAAGCCAGTCTTCCAGACCATCGATCAGCGACAGCATGATCGTCGGGTGAATGAAGGTGGCCGTGCCGACCTGAACGGCGGATGCCCCGGCGATCAGATATTCGATCACGTCTTCCACGGTGGAAATGCCGCCGCAGCCGATGACGGGAATGCTCGTCGCCCGCGCACACTGATAGGCCATGCGCAGAGCGATGGGCTTCAGGCTGGGGCCCGACAGGCCACCCATCAGATTGCCAAGCTTGGGCCGGCGCGTATTGATGTCGATGGCCATGGAGAGGATGGTGTTGGCCACCACCAGCGCATCGGCGCCAGCCTCTTCCGCGGCGCGCGCCACTTCAGAGGTCTCGCCCGTGTTGGGTGTGAGCTTGGCCCAGAGCGGCAGGTCGGTCGCCGCGCGCAGCTTGCGCATTACGTCATGGGTGGAAGACGGGCGGATGGCGAACGCCTTGCCGTCTTCCTCGATGTTTGGGCACGAGATGTTGACCTCGATGGCCGCGACGCCGGGCACGCTGACCTCGGAACACAGCGTTGCGAATTCATCCGCCGTGTTGCCCGAAATGGAGACGACCAGCGGTGTCTCGTAATGGGCATAGAAAGGCACCACCTTCTCGATGAAGGCACCCACGCCCTTGCTCGGAATGCCGATCGAGTTGAGCATCGATCCGTTCACCTCGCAGACGCGCGGCGTCGGATTGCCGTCGCGCCAGCCACGGGTGATCGTCTTGGTCACATGCGCGCCAAGCCGGTCGAGATCGAACACCTCCGCGAGATCCTCGGAGAAGGTGCCGGATGCCGGCATGATCGGGTTCTTGAGCTTGAGCCCGGAAATATCGACCGAAAGATCTACCATGCAATCGCCTCCATCATGTCGAAGACGGGGCCTTCGCGGCACACGCGCAGATGCACCTGCCGGTCGCCGCGATTGAACGGGCGCACGCAGCAATGGCACATGCCGATGCCGCAGGCCATCTGCTGTTCCAGCGCGATCTGGCCGGGAATGCCGTGGCGTTCGCCGATGGTCTGCAACAGCCTGAGCATGCGGTTGGACCCGCAAGTGTAGAATGCGTCGGCGCGCCCGTCCGCGATCAGCCCCTCGATGACGTTTTCCAGATTGTCGAGATCGGACGTGCCTTCCGCGTCGGTCAGCGTGACCACATCCGCGCCGAGCGACGCAAAATAATCCGTCGACATCAGATAGTCGGGATGACGCGCGCTGCAGATCGCGGTGAGCCTGCGGCCAAGACGGTTGGCCTCGAGCGCCAGCGGGGCAAGCGTGGCAAGGCCCACGCCGCGCGCCACCAGCACAAGATCCTGCCAGTCATCAGCAATGGTGAAGGGCTCGCCGAGAGGGCCGAGAACATTAAGCCTGTCGCCGAGCGCCAGCGAGGCCAGCGCACGGGTGCCCGCACCCGTTACCTTGTAGAGGAAATGCAGCTCTCCCTTCTCGGGATAGAAGCCGTAAATGCTCATGGGCCGGCGCAGATAGGGCGTTTCGCCACCCGCCTGCGGGCACAGGAGATGAAAGAACTGCCCTGCCCGGCAGCGCTTCAGAATGTCGTGCGGTGCCGCGAGAACCAGTAGACGGTATTCGCCATTGACCGGCTCGTTGCTCTTGACCGAGAGCGGCAGCTCGAAAGCCTTGATTGACGGCACATCGTCCATCGTTTCAATCCTTTCTGGCATTTCCGTCATCCGAACACGAGGCGTGGCAGGAAGGTGGAAATGTCGGGCACATAGGTGATGATCGCCAGCACGATGAGGTTCGCGATGATGAAGGGCCACAGGCCCGAAATGATCGTCAGAACCGGCTTGGAGAGCGTCGAGGACGCCACGAAAATGTCGAGCCCGAAGGGCGGCGTGATCATGCCGATCGAAATGTTCAGCGTGACGATCATGCCGAAATGAACCGGATCGATGCCGAGCGCCGTCGCCACGGGATAAAGCGGCGGAACGAGGATCAAAAGCGCCGAATTCGGATCAATGAACATGCCGGCGATCAGGAAGCTGATGTTCACGATCAGGAGGAACATGATCGGCCCGGCATGGATTGCGTCGAGAAACGCCGTGATCGCCGATGGCACCTGCGCCAGCGTGATGAAATAGGAGAGCAGCCCACCCATCGCCAGAAGAACGAAGATGATGGCTGTGGAAATGGCCGCACGCTCCGTGACGGCAAAAAGCTTGCGGAAGGTCAGCTCGCGGAAGATCACGCCTTCCACGAAAATGGCGTAGACGACACTGGCCGCCGCGGCCTCGGTGGGTGTGAAATAGCCGCTGTAAATGCCGCCCAGAATGATGATCGGCATGCCGAGCGCCCACCCCGCCTCGCGGATCGCGATGACGCGCTCTTTCCAGCTCGTGCGTGGGCCGCGCTCGACGCCGGAGCGGCGCGCTTCAAGCGCCGCCATGATAGCGAAGGCAAGGCCAAGCACCAGTCCGACGGCCAGACCGCCGACGAAGAGCTTGGCAACGGAAGTGCCTGTCATCCAGCCATAGATGATGAAGGTGATGGATGGCGGAATGAGCAGCGCCGTCTCGGCGCTTGAAACGATGAGACCGAGCGAGAATTTGTCGCTGAAACCGGCCTTGCGCATTTCCGGATAGACCATGCGCGCCATGGCTGCGACGGTGGCGGGAGCGGAGCCGGAGACCGAACCGAACGCCATGGAGCCGCCAATGGTGGTGTAGCCCATGCCGCCGCGCAGATGGCCGACCAGCACCTTGACCAGGCCGGTGAGGCGACGCGCGATCTGTCCCTCGCCCATCAGCTCGGCCGCGAGAATGAAGAAGGGAATGGCCAGAAGCGTCGTGTGGTTGATGCCGCCCAGAATCTTCTGCACGACCACCGGGTCTGGCAGGTTTCCGTAGAAAAATTCCTTGATCATGAGCGCCGGCACGCCCAGCACGAGAAACATCTCGAAACCGAGGACCAGCAGCAGGACCGCAACGATGATGACGAGTGCGAAAAGGATCATTGTTCCTCCGATGCCTGACCGGCGAAACGATCGATGCGGCCGAAAAAGCTGAGCGCGAAGCGCAGCGCCATGAGCGCAAAACCGATGGTGGGCGCGAGATAGATCCAGAAGACCGGAATGTTCAGCGTCGGGCTCTTCTGGCCCATGCCGTAAACGAAGGCGGTCATCTGGTAGCCGAGCCAGACAAGATAGATGCAAAACACGAAGCCGACCGCATCGATGACCTTTCTGAGCGGCAGCCCGGTCGCCCGCGCAATGCGGTCGCGCCAGGTGTGCACACCGGCGTGGCGTCCCTTTTCAAGCGCGAGACCAACCGTGAGAAAGACAAGGAAGAGGCTCATCAGCCGCACGGCTTCCTCGACCCAGGCAAACTCGGAGGCAAAGGTGCCACCGACCTGTCGGGCCAGCACATTTGCAGAATAGAGCGCGACCATGGTCAGAAAGATGGATACCGCCGCAACCCGCTCTGCAGTCCTGATGATGGCAAGTGCTTTCAACGTCTCAATCCCTGCAAATGAAGCCGCGCCCTTGAAAAAAGGAAGCCGCTGCCGGGCTCTTTGCGGAGCCCGGCATGTGACCGTCAAAGCTTCGGTTCAGGTTGGAGGCGGCGCTTACTGTGCGCCTGCCGCCTCATACTCTTTCTCATAGATGGCGATCAGCTTCTCGCCCTCTTCGCCCGCACGCTCGACATAGGCGGCACGAGCTGCCGGATACATCTTGTCGCGGAACGCGGCCTTTTCATCGTCGCTCATCTCGCGGATGTCGATGCCGGAAGCCTTGATCTCCTCAAGCGCTGCGGCAACCGCCTCGGCCTTGTGGTTGATGAGCTCGGGAATAACCTCGTTGAAGGCATCCACGATCGTCTTCTGATGCTCCTCGGGAAGGCTTGCCCACCAGGCCGGATTGAAGAGGATCACATCTTCCATCGCGCCGTGATCAGACAGCACGAGATGCTTCTGCACTTCATAGAATTTCATGCGCTGGATCGTGTCGAGCGGGTTTTCCTCGCCATCGACAACGCCCGTCTGCAGCGCGGTGTAGAGCTCGCCAAAGGGAAGCGCGATGGCCGAAGCGCCGAGCGAGTTGAACTGCTCGATCAGGATATTGGAATCCATCACGCGGAATTTCTGGCCCGCGAAGTCCTCAAGGCTTGCAAGCGGCTTGGAAGAGGTGAAGTTCTTCTTGCCGTTGGGCCACAGGCCGATGCAGGTCACGCCGCGTGAATTGAAGCTTTCGCAAAGTGCCTCGCCGAATGCACCGCCGCGGATCTTCTGTGCGGTCTCGTCATTGTCGGGAAGCAGGAAGGGGATGTCCATAATGGAGACGGCCGGGTTGAAACCACCAAGGAACGCTGCCGGAGCAACTGTTGCCTCGAGCGTGCCAAGCTGGACACCCTCGGTCATTTCGCGCTGCTGGCCAAGCTGGCCCTGCGGGAAGAGCTGAAACTCAACCGCACCGTCGGTCCGCTCATTGACCAGCTTGGCTACCTTCTCAAGATGAACATGGCGCGACTGCTGCGCCGATTCCAGATGACCGATCTTGGCCACGAAATCCGCTGCCCAGACGCCTGTCGCGAATGCCGCGCCAGCCACGCCCATAACAGTCGTTGCAGCCAGTTTGCGAATGAGATGTTTCATTGTTCCGCCTCTCCTTTGCTTTTTAAACAAGCAGACTACGAGCCCCAAAAAAGCCTGTCAACGGAAATTCTCAAAAATGAGACGATTTGCATTTTTGTCCCATTTATGAGCTTCTGGTGTGAATTTGAGCAGATGCGTTGACAAGCCGGCACAGCGCACCCGATAACGGAAGGCACGGGAACTTGCGAGAAAAAAGCGTGTCACAAAACAGCACGTCTCAGGGCGATTTGATCAGATTCACCGACATTGGCGCCCGCCTGCGTGCTTACCGGCTCGGCAAGGGCCTCGCGCCTGACGAACTGGCCGAAAAGCTGGGGATCTCGCGTGCCGCGCTTTACCGCGCGGAAAAGGGCGAAATTCGCAAGATCGAGATGCTGACCAGCATCGCTGACGTTCTGGGCGTTTCGCTGCCAAGCCTGATGGGCGTCGGCGTGGAGTATGTTTCGAGCGCCATCGCCTTTTTCGAGCGCATGCGCCAGCTGGAAGACGATTGCCAGCAGGTGATCGGTCTTTTCAGCCCGGTATCCTACCTCCTGACCTCGGATGCCTATGACGATGCTCTGCAAGAAGTCCTGCGCGAATCCGTGCCCGCGGAAGTCGATCCTGACGACAGCGCGGGAGAAGTGGTTGACGCGCTGATCAACATTTTGCGGGCCCGCAAGAAAGCGTTTCGTCTGCGCCGACCGCTGATCGTAAGCCTCATCGCCTCGGCCGATCTTGAAGGGTTTTTGCTGCACGGGCTTATCGGCCGGCATGACCTGCCCCCGGATGTGGTCGACAAACGCCGCCTTCAGGCGCGCCGTGAAGCCGAATACATCCTCTCCTTGCTGCGTGATCAACCAATCGGCATTCAGATCGGCATCGTGCGCGAGCCTGTGCCCGCAACCAGTTTTCAGATCTTCCGCCAGCAGGACCGGTCGGTTCTGGCCATCAGTCCCTTCCGGCTCGGGGAGCAACCGAATATTCGTGTCGGCGTGGCGCTCATAACTTCCGCGCCCGAAGCCATGTCCCTGCACGAAGACATCGCCGAACGCCTCTGGGGCGATGCACTCAAAGGTGACGAAGCGGCGAGCTATCTCGAGACGATGATCGAGAAATACGCGATAAAGCCGGACGCCTGACGCGCACCTCCGCAACCCGCGTCACTGTATTGTAATACTGCCGCAACAAATCTGTCAGTCGCCCGACACAGGGCAGTGATACCCGCTGTGCAACGGCCAACCGGCTCGGATAATCACACAAGCGACAGCGGGGCAGACATGCTGAAATTCATCGTCATGAGCGACATCCATCTTTCTCCGGAAGGGGTCGCCACCAACGGGCTGGACACGACCAAGCGCCTTCAGGCCGCCATCGATAGCGCAAACACCAATCACGGCGATGCGGATTTCTGCATTTTCGCCGGCGACCTCGCCGACCGTGGTGAAATTCCAGCCTATGAAATACTCGACCGCATGATCGACCAGCTTAAAATGCCGGTCGTGCTCACGCTCGGCAATCACGATCACCGCGATCGGTTCAAGGAGGTGTTCGGCACCCTGCACGACGATGAAAACGGCCATATTCAGAAGGCCATCGACGTCAGGGGCTACCGCGTCATCGTCATCGATTCCTCCGAGCCGGAGATCGTCAGCGGCGTGCTTTGCGAAACGCGGTTGTCATGGCTCGCTGCACGCCTCGAAGAGGCGAAGGATCGGCCTGTCATCATCGTCATGCACCATCATGCGAATGATCTCCACATGCCCGTGGACCAGATCAAGCTTCAGGAATCGGAGCGGTTCCTCCATGTGCTGAAGACGCATCCCGACATCCGCCAGGTCATCGCCGGTCATGTGCACCGGCAAACGACGGGCCTCTGGCACGGCATCCCGCTGACCACGATTTCGGGCAACCATTATGACGTCAACGCCCATCTGCCGGGCATGCCGGGTGAGCCATTGCGCCTCGATGGTCCAGCTCAGTACGCCGTGGTTCTGGCGGAGGAGCACAGCACACTCGTGCATTTCCACGATTACATTCACCGCCACGCGGAAATGGCCGACGGCCTCTTCCGCAAGCGCCGCAAACATATCGAAGACGGTGCTGAACGCGAAAAGGTGGCCGGCTAATTAGCCGCTTGGCAGCTGTCAAATAAGTTTCATTCTGCGGTCACCCGACTGTCAAGGCACACCGATAGGCCAAGGCGCGACCGGTGCTGGTGCCGGCGACCGCTTCTTTCCATCTGAGGGAACCAAGATGCAAAAGACACTCATCGCAAGCACGCTCGCGCTGTTAGCACTGACAACATCCGCCATGGCCGAGAAGGTGAAGTTCGAATACTGGTACGGTCTGACCGGCCAGCTCGGCGACCAGGTTCAGGCCACCTGCGACCGCTTCAACGCCTCGCAGGACAAATATGAGATTTCCTGCGTCAGCCAGGGCGACTATGCCACGGCCCTGCAGAACACCATCGCCGCCTTCCGGGCCAAGAAACACCCGACCATCGTGCAGGGCGTCGAGGTTTCCGCGCCCGACCTGATGCTCTCCGGGCAGGTTTATCCGGCTTATAAGCTGATGGAAGATCACGGCATCGACATCGACTGGGACTCCTATTTCCCGGGCATCGCCAACTACTACGCCGACTCTGAGGGCCGCCTCTGGTCCATGCCGTTCAATTCCTCCACGGCGATGATGTACTGGAACGTTGACGCCTATAAATCCATCGGCCGCGACGAGGCACCCAAGACCTGGGAAGAGTATGAGCAGGTTCTGCGCGAATTGAAGGAAGCCGGCAGCGCATGCCCTGCCGGTTACGCACCATCCTCATGGGTCGACCTGGAGCAGTTCTCCATGGTTCATGGCGAGCCGATCGCCACGAAGAACAATGGCTATGACGGGCTCGACGCCGAAGTGGTGTTCAACACCACGCTCCACGCCAAGCACATGAAGAACATCAAGCGCTGGATCGACGAGGGCCTTCTGGTCATCAAGACCCGTGAAACCGGCCTCTCCGAGCGCGATGCCTTTGCAGCGGGCGAGTGCGCGCACTATTTCGGTTCCATCGCAAGTCACCAGGCCGTCACCGAGCAGGTCGGCGAGGGTTTCCTCTGGGACGTTGCCATGCTGCCCGTCTACGAGGGCACGGAGCGCAAGAACTCGGTCGTGGGCGGTGCATCGCTGTGGACGCTTTCCGGCAAGACCGAAGAACAGTATCGCGGCGCTGCCGAATATTTCAAATTCCTCGCCAAGCCCGAATCCGCCGAATTCTGGAGCACGGTGACAGGCTATATTCCGGTGACTGACGAAGGCTTCGACTATCTCGTCAAGAAAGGCTTTTACGACGAGCGCCCTTACAAGGGTCGCGAGAAGGCCATTGAATCCCTCACCTACACGCCGGTCACGCCACTGACCCGCGGCATCCGTCTTGGAAACTTCGTGCAGATCCGCGCCGAATGGACCTCGCAGATGCAGGCTGTCCTGAGCGGCCAGAAGACCCCGCAGGAGGCGCTGGACGACGCTGTCAGCCGCTCCAACACGATCCTGCGCAAATTCGAGCGCACCTACGCAGGCAAGACGCTTCCCTGAAGCAGGCCAAACACGCTGCGCCACGGCTCACCGAGCCGTGGCGCAACCATTTCAGCCTGTCTCCGCAACCCCCGGAACGTCCATGCAAAAGCGCGCTTATTTCAAGGCCAACTGGCTGGCCTATCTCTTCATTGCCCCCCAGTTGCTGATCATCTTCGTGTTCTTCTACTGGCCGGCATCGCAGGCCATGTATTGGGCCTTCACCCTTGAGCAGCCCTTCGGCGGCGGCAATCAATGGGTCGGGCTCGACAATTTCAAGGCGGTTTTCTCCGACGAGACCTACTGGGCCTCGATCTGGCGCAGCATCGTCTTTGCCGTGCTTTCGACCGGGCTTGCCATGTCCATCGCGCTGGTGCTGGCGCTCTTCGCCGACAGGCAATTGCGCGGCTATCGCTTCTTCCGCGTCGGCATGATCTGGCCCTATGCCATCGCGGCACCAGCCGCCGCGCTCGCGTTCCGTTTTCTTTTCAATCCGCAATCCGGTGTCTTTGCCTATCTGAACACGCTGTCGCCCGGCCTGTGGAACCCGGCGCTCTCCGGCGTCGACGCCATGACCGCGATCATCATTACCCAGGCGTGGAAGCAGGTCTCCTACTCCTTCATCTTCTTTCTGGCCGGCCTCCAATCCATTCCGCGCTCACTGATCGAGGCAGGCTCCATGGACGGCGCGCGCGTCATGCGCCGCATGCTCGACCTGCAGCTTCCGCTGCTCGCGCCGACCATCTTCTTCCTGCTGGTCATCAACATGACGGATTCCTTCACGGACTCCTTCGGCATCGTCGACATTCTGACCGAGGGCGGTCCCGCCCGCGCCACCGAGCTCATGGTCTACAAGATCTATGTGGATGGCTTTCAGGGGCTCGATTATTCCGGTGCCGCGGCCCAATCGCTGGTGCTCATGGGGCTCGTTATCCTCATGACCTTCTTCCAGTTCCGCTTCATCGAACGCCGCGTGCACTACACGTGAGGAGCCAGCCATGATCGAACGCACCCCCCTCCTCAACATCGTCACCCATGTAATCCTCGTCGCCGGCGCCCTGCTTCTGATCATTCCGATCTGGCTCGCATTCGTTGCCGCCACGCTGACGGTGGCCGAGGTCAACTCGCCCAACGTGCACTACCTGCCGGGCGGGGAATTGTGGAACAATCTCACCGCCGCATGGACCCGCGCAGAATTCGGCGTGAAGTTCATGAATTCCATGATCGTCGCCATCGCCGTGGTGATCGGCAAGGTGATCATCTCGGCCATCAGCGCCTTCTCCATCGTCTTCTTCAACTACCGCCTGCGCATGGTGTTTTTCTGGGTGATCTTCATCACACTGATGTTGCCGCTGGAAGTGCGCATCGTGCCCACCTACTCGGTGGCCGCCAACGCGCTTTACCCGTTCCAGACCATTCTCGATGCAACGGGCATAAGCTGGCTCATCGCGCAGATCGCGGGCGTCGAGCTCTCACTCGAATGGAACATGTTGAATTCCTATACCGGCCTGATCCTGCCGCTGGTGGCGACGGCGACCGGCACATTCCTCTATCGCCAGTTCTTCCTCACCATTCCCGACGAACTGGTGGAAGCGGCCAAGATGGATGGCTCCGGCCCCTTCCGCTTTTTCATCGAAGTCCTTCTGCCGCTGTCGCGCACCAACATCGCGGCCCTTGCCACCATCATGTTCGTCTATGCGTGGAACCAGTATCTGTGGCCGCTTCTGATTATCACCGACCGGGCCAACTACTCCACCGTGGTGATGGAGTTGCGCCGTCTCATCCCCGGCCCTGACGCCATTGCCGACTGGAACGTCGCCATGGCCGGAACACTCATCGTCATGCTGCCGCCGCTGCTCGTCGTTGTCCTGATGCAACGCTGGTTCGTGCGCGGCCTCATCAGCACCGAAAAATAGTCTAGAGAAAGGCTGTCATCATGGCCGATATCAACATTCGCAAGGTCGAGAAATTCTACGGCAAGAATCAGGTCGTCCACGGTGTCGACCTCGATATCCGCAACGGCGAGTTCATCGTCATTCTCGGCCCTTCGGGCTGCGGCAAGTCCACGCTGCTGCGCATGATCGCCGGGCTTGAAGAAATCAGCGCCGGCGAGATCGCCATCGAGAACACGGTGGTGAACAAACTCGAACCGCGCGAGCGCGGCTGCGCCATGGTCTTCCAGAACTATGCGCTCTACCCGCACATGACCGTCGCGCAGAACATCGGCTACGCGCTGAAAGTCGGCGGCATGCGAAAAGCCGAACGGATGCAGAAGGTGGAAGCCACGGCCAAGAGCCTCGGCCTCGACCAGCTTCTCGACCGCAAGCCGGCGCAGCTTTCGGGCGGCCAGCGCCAGCGCGTCGCGATGGGCCGCGCCATCGTGCGGGAGCCGAAAGTGTTCCTGTTCGACGAGCCGCTTTCCAACCTCGACGCCAAGCTGCGCGTGCAGATGCGTCTTGAAATCCGCCGCCTTCACCGCGCGCTAAAGGCCACCTCCGTCTTTGTCACACATGATCAGGTGGAAGCCATGTCGCTCGCCGACCGTCTGGTGGTGATGAACGGAGGCCGGATCGAGCAGGTCGGCACGCCCGAAGAGGTCTATCACGCGCCTGCCAGCGTCTATGTCGGCGGCTTCATCGGCTCACCGGCGATGAACTTCCTGCCCTGTGGTGTCTCCGAGGACGGCACCTTTGCGGTGATCGACAACACACACTTCCGCCTGCCCATAGACCCCGGCATCGGCAAGACCATCGCCGGCCAGTCGGTCATCGTGGGCCTGCGGCCCGAGGATCTGAAAATCGTTCCGGAAGCCAATGACCCGCACCTTCTCACCGTCGCCTTCGATTTCTCCGAAGAACAGGGTAGCGGCCGATTGATGCATGGCCGTCTCGCCGGGCGCGATTTCGTGCTGCATTCCGCCGGGCGCAATCACCCGGAACCCGGCACGCCCTGCTCGCTCTCGATTGCGCCTGAAAGCGTGCATCTCTTCGACCCAACAACCGAAAAGCGCATCGTGGCGGAGGGCAACCCCGCCGCCGAACCCGCCGCAGTCAGCCAACCCGATTTTGCCGGAGCCATTCAATGAAGCTCGTCAGCTACAACATCCAGTATTCCAAGGGGAAGGACGAGCAGTTCAACCTCGACCGCATCGTCTCGGAAATCGAAGGCGCGGACCTGATCGCCCTGCAGGAAGTGGAAACCCATTTCCCGCGCACCGGGCTCGTGCATCAGGCGCAGGAGATCGGCGCGCGCCTGCCGGATTACCATTGGGTCTATGGCCCCGGCATCGACATCGACGCCTCGATCGTCGCCGATGACGGCACGGTCACGCATCGCCGCCGGCAGGTCGGCAACATGGTGCTCTCGCGCTGGCCGATCCTCTCATCCATGAACCATCTTCTGCCCAAGATGGCGCTGACGAACCAGTATCACCAGCAGCGCGCAATGATTGAAACGGTGATCAGGACCGACGCCGGCCCGCTGCGCTTCTGCTCGGTCCATTTCGATCATATCGGCCCGCAGACGCGGCTGCCGCAGGTGCATCATGCAATGGACCTGCTTCTGAACTCTGCCCATCGCGGTACCGCATGGGGCGGCAAGATCGCAGGCGACTGGTATGAGATCCCGCCGCCGCCCGTGCCCGAGCGCACCATCGTGATGGGCGATTTCAACTTCACGCCCGACAGCGAGGAATATGCG
This sequence comes from Nitratireductor sp. ATLC21, assembly GCF_057196525.1. NCBI lineage: Bacteria > Pseudomonadati > Pseudomonadota > Alphaproteobacteria > Hyphomicrobiales > Phyllobacteriaceae > Nitratireductor > Nitratireductor sp. ATLC21. Next base: position 46,041 of record NZ_JBXUOU010000004.1, read on the forward strand.
CTTTTGATCGGCGACCGCTCGGAGAGGCATGGCCGCCTCGTGCAGGATGGCGGGTTTACCGATGCATGGGTGGCCGCCGGCAATGATGAGGATGAAGGCATCAGCTTCATCGGCACGGGCGTGCGCATCGACCATTGCGTGGTGAGCTCGAACATGGCCGGCAGCGTGAAACGTGCCTGGATCGACATGGATGCGCAGGGCTCGGACCACCAGCCCCTGTGGGTCGAGATCGAGGGTTAAATTCGGCACTGGCGGGTGCCGGCCTCAGGCCGGCATCCGTGGCACACGCACCAGAAGGCATTCTTCTGGAATGTGAACCGCGCGTCACGCGCCGTAGGGAACCCAGATGTTCTTCACCTGAACGGCGCGGCGCAGATAGTCCCGTCCGCGGCCCTGCGCGTCATTGAGCCAATCCGGCATGCGACCATTGTTGACCCAGGTCGACTTCAGGTTCCCGGCCGATGCCTTCTCAACCATGGCGCTGCCTTCCGCCGAGCCGAAATACCAGAGTGCGGCCACCTCGTCGTGCTCGGCAAGCGTCTTCACAAGAAGATCGCGCTCGCCGGTGACGATGTTCACCACGCCACCCGGCACATCGGACGTGTCGAGCACCTGATAGAAATCGCCGGCGATCAGGGGATGGCGCGCAGACGGCACGACCACGACCCGATTGCCCATGGCGATGGCCGGCAGCACCAGCGAAACCAGAGACAGAAGCGGCGCTTCATCCGGGCAGGCAATGCCCATCACGCCAAAGGGCTCGTTCATGGCAAGGGTCACATGGCGCGACTGGGTGGAATGAACCGCGCCGTCGAACTTGTCTGCCTGCGCCGCGTAATAGAAGATGCGGCGCAGCGCGGTGTCGAACTCTTCGGTCGCCTTTTTGGCGCTGATGCCGGTGCTCTCGCACAGAAGCGCTTCCATGCCCGCGCGCCGCGCCTCCAGGTTTTCACCCAGATAGTAGAGCACCTGAGCGCGATTATGTCCGGTTGCGCCGCCCCAGCCACCGGCCTTCGCCGCTGCCTCGACCGCGTTGCGGATGTCCTTGCGATTGCCGATGCCGGCCTGCCCGATCAGCACGCCGCCCTTGCCGGCAACCGAATAGACATAGCCGCCATCGGGCCGTGCCTGCTTGCCGCCGATATAGTTTTTCATGGTCCGATCGATGCCCTCGACCATGACCTTGCCCTCACCCGCCGGGGAAGCGGAGGGAACGAAGACTTCCGGTGCCTTGGGCGTGGAAAGCTTCTTTTCCCAATCGGCGGCGAGATATTCGTAAAGCCCCTCGCGCGCGCCCTCGCGACCGAAGCCGCTCTCGCGATAACCGCCGAACCCCGCGCCCGCATCGAGCATGTTGGTGCAGTTGATCCACACCACGCCGGCCTTCACCCGCGCAGCGAGATCCAGCGCCACATTGATGTTTTCCGACCAGACGGAAGCGGCGAGCCCGTAGCGGCTGTTGTTGGCGAGTGCGACGGCCTCATCCAGCGTGCGGAAGGTCATCGAGGCCGCTATGGGGCCGAAGATTTCCACCTGGCAGACGGTCGCGGCAGGCTCCACATCGGTGAAGAAGCCGGGCGCGATATAATTGCCCTTTTCAGGCAGCGGCGCGGAAGCCTGCCAGAGCTGACCGCCTTCCTCGACACCCTTTGCCACCAGAGCGGAAATCCGCTCCACCTGGACCGGCGAAACGATGGCGCCCACATCGGTGGATTTGTCGAGCGGGTCGCCGACGCGCAGCGTCTCAAGACGCGCCTTCAGCTTGGCATGAAAGCGTTCAGCGATGCCTTCCTGCACGATCAGGCGCGAGCCGGCGCAGCACACCTCGCCCTGGTTGAACCAGATCGCGTCCACCACGCCCTCGACAGCCGCATCGATATCGGCATCCTCGAACACGATGAACGGCGACTTGCCGCCCAGCTCCAGCGAAAGCTTCTTGCCGGAACCGGCGATCTGCTCGCGGATGACGCGACCCACCTGCGTGGAGCCGGTGAAGGCCACCTTGTCGACGCCCTCATGGCCGCAGATGGCGGCACCCGTTGCGCCATCGCCCTGAACGATGTTGACCACGCCGGCAGGCAGGCCGACCTCATGGCAGATCTCGGCAAAGGCGACCGCCGTCAGCGGCGTCAGGTCGGCGGGTTTCAGCACCACCGTGTTACCGGCGGCAAGCGCCGGCGCGATCTTCCAGGCCAGCATCAATAGCGGGAAGTTCCACGGGATCACCTGCCCGCACACACCCACGGGCGAGAAGCCGCGGAACTCGTCTTCCACCATCTCGGCCCAGCCGGCGTGATGATAGAAATGGCGGGCGACCAGCGGAATGTCGATGTCGCGCGTCTCGCGCACCGGCTTACCATTGTCCATGGTTTCCAGCACCGCCAGAAAACGCGAGCGCTTCTGCACATGGCGGGCAATGGCATAGAGATATTTCGCGCGTTCATGGCCGGAAAGCTTCGACCACCTGCCGAATGCCGCCCGCGCGGCCTTTACCGCGGCGTCCACATCCTCTGCCGTGCCGCAGGCGATCTCGGCCAGCTGCGATCCGTCCGACGGATTGGACACGGCAATCTGGCGCGCGCCCTTCGGTTTGACAAACCGTCCATCGATGAAATGACCGAAGGAGCGGCCATGGGCATCGAGCCACGCAACAACATCGCCATTGGCTTCCGGAGAGGGGCCGTATTCCATGGTGCTCAGAATATCCTTGATGGAAGACATGTCTTTGATCCTCATGCAACCGCGTGACGGTTGGCGCTGGAATAGCGGCCGGTCACGTAGTGCTCCAATTGCCGTTCGATGTCGCCGAGAAGCGAGCTGGCGCCGATGCGGAACAGGTCCGGCTCGAGCCAGCGATTGCCGGCCTCCTCTTTCATGAGCGTCAGCCAGGCAAGCGCATCCTTGGCGGTCTTGAGGCCGCCCGCCGGCTTGAACCCGACGATCTGGCCCGAATAGTCGCGATAGTCGCGCAGCGCCCGCACCATGGTCAGGCTGACCGGCAGCGTGGCGTTCACGCCTTCCTTGCCGGTCGATGTCTTGATGAAATCGGACCCGGCCTGCATGGCGACCATCGAGGCGCGATAGACATTGGTGAGCGTGCTCAGATCGCCGGTCGCCAGAATGGCCTTCATATGCGCCGCACCACAGGCCTCGCGCATCGCGGCAATCTCGTCATAAAGCGCGCTCCAGTTCTGGGTCAGCACGTGCTCCCGCGTGATCACGATGTCGATCTCATGCGCGCCCTCCTCCACCGCATAGCGGATTTCGGCGAGCCGAAGCGGTAGCGGCATAAGACCGGCCGGAAAGCCGGTGGCTACCGATGCAACGGGAATGTTGCTGCCTTCCAGCGCCTTGACTGCATGGCCAACCATGGTCGGATACACGCAGACAGCGCCGGTGGTGATGCCCGCATCGGCAAGTCCCAGCGCCTCCAGAATGTCTTCACGCACCGGACGCCGCGCCTTGGCGCAAAGCCGGCGCACGCGGCCGGGAGTGTCATCGCCGGCAAGCGTGGTGAGGTCGATGCAGGTGATGGCCTTCACCAGCCAGGCCGCCTGATAGGCCTTCTTGACCGACCGCCGCGCGGTCAACGTGCCCGCCCGGCGCTCGGCCGCCGTGCGGTTGACGGACACATCCTCGAACCATTCGGGTTTCAGTTGCGTGCCGGTGTTTCGGGCGAGAGCGTCGGTCATTGCAGCTTCCGTGGTTTCGGAATCACCCGGCGAGGCGGGCACCCGATCAATATGTTACGATAGAAACATTATGTTTGGATCGTTTCATAATATTCATCGTCCTGTCAACCCACCTCGCCTTGCCACACACAGATGCGGAGGTTTAGTTTGCGTGGAGATGATCTCCGGATTGCGCCGCGCAATCAACGCTGCAAGCGGACCCGAAGATCAAGGAAACGCGGCAAGGCAATATGGGCCACCTTTCGCAGATCGAACTGCTTCTTCCAGAGCTACGCGCCTATGCGCGCTCGATCTGCGGACCTGCAGAAAGCGCGGAAGATCTTGTCCAAGACGCGATCGAACGCGCCCTGCGTCACGACACACGTCCAGTCCGCTTGGAAGAGCTACGCCCCTGGATGTTTCGTGTCATCCGTAATCTGCAATATGACGAACTCAGAAAAAGACGGGTGCGCCGTGAATATATCGCGGTGCAAAAACGTCTTATGGATGAGAGTGACGGAACAGGCAGCGAAGGCCGTGACGTTTTGATCCGCCTCGCATTCGAAAAACTGCCGCCCGAAATTCGGGAGGTCCTGTTTCTGATCGATATCATGGGCTTCAAATATGCGGAAGCGGCGGAAGTGATGAACGTGCCGATCGGCACAATCATGAGCCGTGTCAGCAGGGCTCGCAAAGAACTTTTGCGTCGCGTCAATGGCGACGGGCAGAATGAAGAACAGACAAAGCAGACCCCATGAACAATGTGACGGACGAGGACTTAATAAAGGTCAACGCATTTCACGACGGCGAAATGTCCGAGGACCGCGCAGCTTTCGCACGCCGGCTCGAGGCAGAGCCGGAGCTGAAAGCGCTGCTGGCCGAAATCAGTGAAGTCTCCTCCAGCTTGAAAGCCCTGAAGCCGCAGACAGCCACACAACCGTCTGCGCGAAACGACAACCGTAGTGCAGGGCGCCGGTGGGGACGCTGGTGGACCGGTTCAGCCCTTGCGGCTTCCGTCGCACTCGCCATTGTCCTTGCTTATCCGCTCACGCGCCCGGATACACCTGCACCGGAAGATCCGCTCGCCATTCACGAGACGTTCTCCGCTCAGGCTTTCGTCTCGCAGGAAGACGTTTTCCAAACCGTTTCAGGCGAACAGCTCGAGGCGTTTCCCGATCTTTCCGCAGCCAATCTCACGCTTGTGGCTCTCAGAAAAATGCCGCATGGCACGGCAGCCCATTTCGCAGGGCGTGAGGGCTGCCGCCTGACGGTCTTTTCGAGTGAAAAGCCGCTGGATACAGGAGGCTCTGCCGCTGATCTCCAGAGCGCGGCATGGGAAGTGCCCGACCGCCTCTATCGGATCGTCGCCACCGGCATGGATGCGGGCAAGTTTGCGGCGATCACGGCCTATCTGGAACAGGCGACGCGCAGGATGGCGCAGCCCGACACCGTGATCGCTCTAAGGAACGCGACCGCACAAGCCACATCCTGCGGCTAGAGCAATTCCAGGAAAAGTGGGAACCGGTTTTCCGTCCGGAATTGCGAAAAACAATAAGCTAGGGTCAGGACCTAGAGCGCTTTCGCGATTCAACCAAAAGCGGAAGTGCTCTAGAGCAAACCTTTGCACCGCTTCACCCTGAGCGGGTGAAGCGCGCGCAGCCACCAAATCCTAGTTCGGGTTGGGGAAGTTGGGGCGGTCCTCATTATAATGCGTTGAGAGATAGTCCAGTATCTCAGTGCGGTCGGGCTCTGGAATGTCGTCCATGCCCTGCTCGTCAACCATCCAATCAAGCATTTCGTCCCAGCCGTCTCGGGTAAGCCCCTGCTGCGCGATGATCATCTCCGAATGGCAGGCGGTACAGGCGTAGAAGGTCGTATCGACCCCCGGCGCGACCTTCAGACGCCCGAAATCACCCTCAATGGCCTGATCCTCACCCTCAGTCGGCGCCGCGCTCGCCGTCTGCTCGGCCGGGGCGGCCTCTTCCGCCGCAGCGCCTGACTGATCGGGCGCATCGGAGAAGGTGCTTAGATAAGCGATCAGGTTGACGCGATCCTCTTCCTTCTTGAGGCCGGCAAACGCCATTTTGGTGCCCTTCACCTCTGCGCGCGGCTGGAGAAGATAGGCATCCAGTCGTTCAACCGTCCACTCTCCACCGTAGGCTTTCATGGCAGGTGAATAGGAGTAGTCTTCAACGTCTGCCACCGGTTTTCCCACGATGCCGTAGAGATTGGGACCAACCTTGTTTTTTCCGTCTTTCTCGACCGTGTGGCATGCAACGCAGCGTTTGAAGAGCTTTTCGCCTTTTGTGATATCAGCTTCGGCTAGTTTGGCCTGAACATCTGCCAATGCGGGCGCAGCCGCGACGAGAGAAAACGCAACAACACCCAGCCGAACGCGAGCAAGCTTCATTCTTCAGATCTCCATGAAAATCATTGCGTGAAGCGACCATCCGCCGCTTCACGGTTTCGAGACGTTACAGCGCTTGGCGCTATACGCTCAGCTGGCGCGCACACCCACGCGGTGCATGGTGTTGTTCAGATACCCCTTGGGGTTCCACGCGATTGCGAAAGGCTGCATGTCGCCCTCGCTGTCCGTCGCCCGCGCCCAGATTTCATAATAGCCTGCCTGCGGGAATTTGACCTTGGTGCGCCAGTTCTGCCAGGCCCCGTCATTGACCGGATCGTCCAGTTCCACTTCCTGCCAGGTGGTGCCGAAATCAATGGAAATGTCGAGCCTGCTGATGGACCGGTCGCCCGACCATGCATGGCCGCGCACATCCGTTTCCAGGCCGATGTCAGAACCGTTGGCCGGGAAGGTAACGAGAGATTTCACCGGCATGCGCTCGATGATGACGAAGTCCTCTTCCGGAACGTCCTGGCCGGGCGCCACCGGATAGGCCGGCACGCGGTAGGAGGTGCCCGTCATCTTGGGGCCGTCATGCACCTGATCGCGCAGTTCGATGCGGGTCAGCCATTTCTGGGCGGTCGAGGCCGGCCAGCCCGGCACCACCAGGCGCAGCGGCGCGCCATTCATCGGGTGCAGCGCTTCGCCATTCATCTCGAAAGCGATGAGAATGTTGTCGGTCATCGCCTTGTCGATGGGCAGGCCGCGCGAAATCGGCAACTTGTCGGGATTGCCCGAAAGATGGCCGTCTGCACCGTAATGGGCGGTGTAGACGACATTTGACTGGACACCAGCCTTCTCAAGCACGTCTTTCAGCCGAACGCCTGTCCATTCCGAGCAGGCCACGGCGCCATAGGTCCACTGATTGCCCTTTGCCGGCGGATCGAAGGCGCTGCGGCCATTGCCGCCGCACTCCAGCGTCAGTTGCAGCGTCACCACTTCGAACTGTTCGCGCAGATCGGCGATCGAAAGCTCCAGCTTGTTGTCGACGAAACCGTCAATCGTCAGCGTCCAGCTTTCCGGGTCCACATTTTCCGGCGGAATGCCATTGTTGCGAATGAAATGCCGGCTTGTCGGTGTCACCGCATCGTCTAGCAGTTCAGCCGGTGTCTCGGCATTGACCGGGCGATCGTTGAGAAGCGTGAGGCCATCCTTCCCGGCCAGCACGTCTCCATCCTGCGCGAATGCGACCGGCACCAACCCTGCAGGCATATTCCGGTGGAACGGTATCGAGGCACCCACCATCGCCGCCATGGTGGCAAGTCCGGTGTTCTTCAGAAAGTTGCGCCGTCCTGAATGAACCACACCGACTGATTTCTCTTCGGCAGGTGCTGCTTCGTTGTGCGCTCTGGTCGTTTCGGCGATGCGCGTCATATGGTTGTTCCTCCCTCTGCGCTGGCAAACCTGGCTGGCGGACACGCCTGACGGCATGCTTCAGTCAAGAGACGTGCGAGGCAGGAAAATTATTCCATCCTTCTGCGCGGATTTCGGTCGGAGCTATCACGTCTTAACGTAATAATTATGAAATGCGTGCCAAACTCCCGTCCTACGCGACTGCACAACAACAAAATCCCGCTAGGTTGCAGGAACACGACACGATGGTTGAGCACTCAAACGGTTTCGCAAGTGCGGCATCCGGACAGAATGCATCGGGCTGCTACGTGTGCTCGGTCAAAGGATCCGAAGCATATATCGAGCTTCCGATCGTCGGAACGACGGAGGAGCTTCGCACCACCGTCGGGAAATTCATGGCAATCGCAGCCGGCACGCGCGAATTGTTGGGCGTGGTCACCGAAGTCTCATTGAAAACTCAGCAGGCGGGCTCCGGCCCCGATCCGCGGGCCATCGCCCGTGTCGACCTGGTGGGTGAAATCTCCCGGGACGAAACGGGCCAGCAGCGCTTTCGAAGAGGTGTTGGCGCCTACCCCGCCATCCGCGACCGGGCCCGCATCATCAGCAGTGAACAGTTGCGGCTGATTTTCCGAGGCGACAAAACGACATTTGCCGAGATCGGCCGCCTGCACAACGACACCAGTGTTCCGGCCTATGTGGACGTCGAAAACCTCGTTACCAAGCACTTTGCGGTTTTGGGATCCACCGGCGTCGGCAAATCCAGCGGACTTGCGGTCATCCTCCGGCAGGTGATCAGAACCTGGCGCGAGCTGCGCGTTCTGATCCTTGATCACCACAATGAATATGGCAGCGTGTTCGGAGCCGAGGCAAATCTCGTCGGCGCAAAAAACCTGCGCCTGCCTTTCTGGCTTTTCAATTTCGAAGAGTTTTCAGACGTTCTCTATGCAGGCAAGCCTCCCGTACCGGCAGAGCAGGACATTCTCTCAGAACTCATACCGCTTGCAAAAACCCAATATCTCAATCGCCGCCAGAGCATGGAGCGGACAAGCGCCTTGCGGAAGGTGGAGCCACGGCAGTCGGGTTTCACCGCCGACACACCGGTTCCATACCTGATGCAGGACCTTCTGGCGCTGATCGACGAGCGTATGGGCAAGTTGGAAAACCGCTCCTCGCGGATGACACATCATCGCTTGATCGGCCGTATCGAGACGCTCAAGAACGATCCGCGCTACGCCTTCATGTTCGCCAACGCGACCGTTGGCGGCGACACGATGGTGACGATCCTGACGGAGCTTTTCCGTCTCGAGGCAAATGGGCGACCTGCAACCGTGATACAGCTTGCCAGCTTGCCCATCGAAGTCGTGGACGCTGTGGTATGCGTCATCTCGCGGCTCGCCTTCGATTTCGGCATGTGGAGCGACGGTGCGATGCCGCTGCTGCTCGTGTGTGAGGAAGCACATCGCTTCGCCGCTGCCGATCCAAGCGTCGGGTTCCTTCCAAGCAAGAACGCGCTTTCGCGCATTGCCAAGGAGGGCCGTAAGTATGGCGTCTATCTCGGTCTGGTCACCCAGCGCCCGGCGGAGCTCGATGCCACCATCATCTCCCAGTGCAACACACTCTTCGCGATGCGCATGGCGAATGACCGCGACCAGGCGCTTCTGAAATCGGCTGTGTCCGACGCGACGGCAAATCTGGTGGATTTCGTGCCCTCGCTCGGCACCGGCGAAGTTATCGGCTTCGGAGAGGGTATGCCGCTACCCGTCCAGTTCGTCTTCAATCGCCTGTCTGAAGAACTGGTCCCCAGAAGCGAGGCCGCGGCGGCACTTCCAAAAGACATAAACCCCGGCTCGCGGCGCGAATTCGTCCATGCCGTCGTCGAACGCTGGCGCGGCTCAATCATGAGTCAGGCTCAGACCGAGGCTTCCCCGGAAGCCGGTGCCCCCATCGGTGCGGACACACACACACCACGCCGCTCCCTCACGCCGGCAGAAGCTGCAGAAGACAAGATCTCCAAGGCCCTCCAGCTGGCCCGACGCGAATATCTGGGCAGGTAAAACGCAATGAACCCGGGCCCTCCGGCAGGCGTCGATCTAAAGGCGATACTCGAACAGGCTCCCTTCGGCCTGACCATCGCCGACTCCGACGGTCAATGTGTTTACACAAATCAGCGGGGGAATCTGTGCTCCTCCGCGCTCGATACGCAGTCACTCCGCGAGTTGCGCTTTGTATCGGAATCAGCGGGTCGAGCCTTTACCTGCAGCTTTTGGCTGGACATGGAGACGACCCCTCCAGCCGATGAAGAAATTTTCCGGCTGGCCTTTTTCGACGAACTGACCGGTCTCCCGAACAAGACGCTTCTGGCACGCACGATCAGCGCAGAACTTCAGGCTCTGTCAGGAGCCGAGGCTGCCCTGATGTTGATCGATCTGGACGGCCTGGGTCGTACCAACGACTACTATGGTGCTTCTTTTGCAGATGGACTTATCGCTGCGTTCGCCGAACGCCTGACGGCCTCCGTGCGGCGCTCCGACATCCTTGGCTATCTCGCAAACGGGATGTTCTGCGTGTTCGTGACCAATCTCGCAGATGTCGACCTGACGGAATATGCAAATACGATCCTCGACCGTTCGAAGGAACCATTCCAGGTCAAAGGGATCGAGACCTTTTCCTCTGCTTCCATCGGCATCAGCATGTTTGCCAAGGATGGAAGCAGTTTCGAGGAATTGCTGGTCTCGGCTGATCAGGCACTCCGTGCCGCAAAATCCGAATCCAAGGGAAGGGTCGGCTACAAGCCCGACAAGGCAGCGCGGAACGTCCATGGCGACATGTCGGTGGAACAGCGTTTGCGTACCGCATTGAGAGACAACAAGCTCTGTTGTGCTTATCAGCCAAAGGTGGACATACACACCAATGGCGTTGTCGGCGTAGAAACCTTGCTGCGCTGGAGGGATGATGACGGTCACTTGCGTGTGTTGGGCGATTTCGTCAATCTCGCCACCGACGCCGGCATTATCGATGCCGTTGCAGAGCATGTCGTCGTCGAGGTGATGTCATCGCTTCCGCAGATCGACGCCGTTTTCTCCCCTGGCACCTCCATCAGCCTCAACATCACGGCGCATCAATCGACCAACCCGGAATTCATGAGGTCGCTGCTCAGGCAACTCACATCCTATCACCGGCCGCAACGTTTCATCCTCGAGATCACCGAGGAAGCCTTTTTGAACGGTGACCTTCTGAGCAAAAACATCCTGCCCATGGTGCGAGAGGCAGGTGTGAAGATTTCGATTGACGATTTCGGCGTTGGATATTCATCCCTCTCCGCGCTGGCAGCCGTAACCGCTGACGAATTGAAGATCGATCGCTCATTCGTGCAGAATGTCCATCAGAGACCCCGCAGCCAAAGTGTGCTGAAGGCCATCGAATCGCTTGGTCGGGCGCTTGGAATGGCGCTCGTCATCGAGGGCGTGGAAACCCACGAAGAGGTCGATTATCTGAAGCAGCATACAGCGATCAGAATTGCGCAGGGCTATCACTTCAGCAAGCCCTTCGCGCTTGAAGAGTTCGTTCTTGAGGACGAAGCCCTTCCGCCGGCACGACAGCCCGAACCGGCCCGAACCCACGCTCCCGCGCGTGTTCAAGGCAGCCGCTCGCCCAGGCAGCACCCCTGAACCCCCCGTTCAGGGGCTGTGAAATTGACCCATGCCGTCACTGATGGTTAGCTGGCAGGCTTTGCCTTTCCGTAAGCGTGAAGCCAACCCAGCCCCTCATCTGTGTCAGAGCGCGGCCTGTACTCGGCGCCGAAGAAGCCTCGATACCCGCTATCGTAGAGCTCCGGCAGAAGACGCTCGAAGGAAACATCCCCCTCATCAGGTTCCGCGCGCGTCGGTACCGCAGCAAACTGCACATGGCCGATCAATGCCTTATGGTCAACGAAACGCCGCAGGAGTTCCTCCTGCATCCGTTGGACATGATAGCAGTCGAACATGATTTTGAGATTGTCGGCTCCGACACGTTCGATGAGATCCGCAGCCTGTTCAACACGGGAGAGGAAGTAGCCAGGAACATCATGATGATTGATCGGCTCGATCAGAATGGTGAGTTGGTGTGCTGAGGCCGCGCTGCAGGCATAGGCAAGGTTTTCAACAAAAGCCGCCTCCGCCCCAGCGTTTTCCTCCGCCCTGCCCGCCATTACGTGAACGGCGCGGGCGTTCACCTGCGTGGCATATACAATGGCTTCATCGATGGCTGCCCGCGCTTCTTCCTTACGGCCGGACAGAGCTGCAAGCCCGAAATCACCGTCCTGATCGCCTTTGCGCGTATTAAGTCCGAGAAGCGGCAGTCCTGTTTCTGTAAGCGCGGCCCTGACCTCTTCCACCGGAACGGCGAAAGGCCAGTGAAATTCCACAGCCTCGAACCCGGCCCCATAGGCCCGCCGAATGGCATCCGGCAGAGAAAGCTCAGGCCACAAGAAACCAAGATTCGCGGAAAAACGCATCACCACATACACTCCATCCCAGACATGGGGAGACAACACTTGCCCCAAGCGTCGCGACGTATCCATAAATGGCAATTCAACTGCCATCCCGGTCACGGTACAACACCGTGGGACAGACTCAATGTTTCAACGCGATGATTTTCAGCGCTTTTCCCAGATTTATTCACATCGCTTCAAGCGCCCGCCGGACGGAAAAACAAAGCTGGATAACATTTTGTGTATACATTAAAGAGCCAGAAGCTAAAATGTGATTGTTCTTTACGTATCCGGAGACGACATGACCGACAAACCCAAAGCCCCCACCCTGCGCTCACGCGCATGGTTCGACAATGCGGGCAACCCGGATATGACCGCGCTCTACCTGGAGCGCTACCTGAATTTCGGACTGTCGCAGGAAGAGCTGCAATCAGGCAAACCGATCATCGGCATTGCCCAGACAGGCTCGGATCTTTCGCCTTGTAACCGGCATCATCTGGAGCTGGCCAAGCGCCTGCGCGAAGGCATCCGCGAGGCCGGTGGTATTGCCATCGAGTTTCCGGTGCACCCCATCCAGGAAACAGGCAAACGCCCCACCGCCTCGCTCGACCGCAATCTCGCCTATCTTAGCCTCGTCGAAGTGCTTTACGGCTATCCACTCGATGGTGTGGTGCTGACCATCGGTTGCGACAAGACCACGCCGGCGCTGCTCATGGCGGCTGCGACCGTCAACATTCCGGCCATCGCGCTTTCGGTCGGCCCCATGCTCAATGGCTGGTTCCGGGGCGAGCGCACGGGCTCGGGCACCGTGGTCTGGAAGGCACGCGAGATGATGGCTGCCGGCGAGATCGATTATGAAGGTTTCGTGCGGCTCGTCGCGTCATCCGCCCCCTCCACCGGCTATTGCAACACGATGGGGACGGCCACCACGATGAACTCGCTGGCCGAGGCGCTCGGCATGCAGTTGCCCGGTTCCGCCGCCATCCCCGCGCCCTATCGCGACCGGCAGGAAATGGCCTATCGCACCGGCCTTCGCATCGTTGACATGGTGCATGAAGACATCAAACCCAGCGACGTCATGACCCGCGATGCCTTCATCAACGCAATCCGCGTCAATTCCGCTATTGGCGGCTCCACCAACGCCCCCATCCACCTCACCGCCATTGCGCGGCATCTGGGTGTGGAGCTTTCGATAGACGACTGGCAGACCTATGGCGAAACCGTTCCTCTCCTGGTGAACCTCCAGCCTGCGGGCGAGTATCTGGGCGAGGACTATTACCATGCCGGCGGTGTGCCCGCGGTGGTCAATCAGCTCATGTCGGCCGGGCTCATCAACGAGGATGTCCTGACGGTCAACGGCAGGAACATTGGCGAGAACTGCCGCGATGCCGCCATCGCCGATGAGAAGGTGATCCGTCCCTTCGGAAAACCGCTCAAGGAGAATGCAGGCTTCCGGGTTCTGAAAGGCAATCTGTTCGATTCCGCCATCATGAAACTGTCGGTTGTCTCCGACGAATTCCGGGACCGCTATCTCTCGGATCCCGAAGATCCCATGGCCTTTGAGGGCCGCGCCATCGTGTTCGATGGGCCGGAGGATTATCATGCACGGATCGACGATCCGGCGCTCGCCATCGATGAAGAGAGCATCCTCTTCATGCGCGGTGCGGGTCCCATCGGTTACCCGGGAGCCGCTGAAGTGGTCAACATGCGCGCGCCCGATTACCTCATCAAGCGCGGCATCACCTCACTGCCCTGCATCGGCGACGGCCGCCAGTCGGGAACGTCAGGCTCGCCCTCCATTCTGAATGCCTCGCCGGAAGCTGCCGCCAATGGCGGACTTGCGATTCTCAAGACTGGTGACCGCGTGCGCATCGATCTCAAGAAATGCACCGCCAACATTCTGGTTTCCGATGAGGAGCTGAACCGGCGCCGCACCGAGCTGGAGAAAGCAGGCGGATATGCCTATCCCGCGCACCAGACGCCATGGCAGGAGATCCAGCGCGGTATGGTCGCACAGCTCGAGGCGGGCATGGTGCTGGAACCTGCCGTCAACTACCAGCGGCTCGCCCAGGGCGGAAAGGATGGCACCATGCCATCAGTCCCGCGCGACAATCACTGAAGCAAACCCGAAAGAACACGCCTCAGGGAGGAGGAACCCGCATGCGTATCCTGATTATCGGAGGGGCCGGTATGGTCGGCCGGCGGCTGATCGACAGGCTGCTCTCCGATGGCAAACTTGGCAGCGAAAGCATCGAGACCATCCACGCATTCGACGTCGTCGAGGCTCCTATCGAATCAACCAACGGGATTCAGGTTGAGACAGAGGCAGGCGATGTCGCCGACGCAAAGACAGTGGAGCGACTGACTGCGAAAAAGCCTGATGTGATCTTTCATCTCGCCGCCATCGTCTCCGGAGAAGCCGAGATCGCGTTCGAGAAAGGTTACAGGATCAACATGGATGGCACGCGCCATCTTCTCGAAGCCATCCGGCTTCTGGGCGAGAATGGCAACGGCGCCTATCGGCCCCGCCTCGTTTTCACCTCCTCCATCGCCGTCTTCGGCGCACCATTTCCCGACAAGATTGACGACGAGTTCTTCCGCGCCCCGCTCACCAGCTATGGCACACAAAAGGCGATCGGCGAGCTTCTATTAGCCGACTATACCCGAAAGGGCTTCGTTGACGGGATTGGCATTCGCCTGCCCACCATTGTCGTGCGACCAGGCAAACCGAACAAGGCCGCATCAGGCTTCTTCTCGGGCATCATCCGCGAGCCGCTCGCCGGGCTCGATGCCGTGCTGCCTGTGTCGGACGATGTCCGCCACTGGGTGGCGAGCCCGGATGCCGCGGTCGGCTTTCTGCTGCATGCAGGGGCCATGGACCTGGCGCAGCTTGGAGCCCGGCGTTCGCTCACCATGCCCGGCCTTTCGGTCACCATCGCGGAAATGATCGAAGCCCTGCGTCGTGTGGCGGGCGCGGATGTCGTTGCCCGCATCAAGCGCGAACATGATCCGCAGATCGCGGCCATCGTTGACGGTTGGCCCCGTGATTTCAGAACCGAGCGCGCAGAGCAGGCAGGCTTCAAAGCTGACAGTGATTTTGAGGCCATCATCCGCGCCCACATCGCCGACGAGGAGAAGCGCAAGACCCGCAGTTGATATCCAATGCAGGCAGGCGGACACTGTCCTTCCCTGTGAAGAACCAGCATGACGAGCACCAGGCACTTGGACATGGCAGTGGATATCTGCCAACCATCATCGATGGTGGTGAAATGCACCGGTCAGGAATGGAGGGGGTGCTGAGCACGAACGAGCGCAGAAAGGTGGGAGCCGGAAGGCGAAAGCCGGGTAGCAGAAGCGTTGAGGCGCAGGCGGCTTCACGCCCGCGGCCCAGCCTGCAGGGCATTGCCAAAATGCCTGCGCGCGATCGTGCCTATCACGAGCTCAAGTTTCGCATTCTGGAAGGCCGGTTGCCGCCGGGCACAACGCTTCTCGAAACGGAAGTCGCCAGCCTCCTGTCGCTCAGCCGCACCCCCGTGCGGGAGGCGCTCATCCGGCTTGAGGAAGACGGGCTTGTGGATGTGCGCCCACGCCACGGCATAACCGTGAAGGCCCTGTCGGTCGACGAGATCGAACAGATCTATCAGGTTTTCTCGACACTCGAGGTCAAGGCGGCGCAACTGACGGCCCGGCGCGGCATCACGACAGCAGACCATGAGCGCCTGGACGACATTCTGACCCAGATGGAACGCGCCTCGAAACGGGGAGACATCGAGGCGTGGTCCGAGCTCGATGACGAATTCCATTCAGAGCTGGTTGGCCTGTGTGGCAACCCGCGCCTGCAGGCCATGCTGCGTCAACTCTGGGATCTGCAATATCACGCGCGTCGCGCGATCATAAAACTGCGCCCCCTGCCCATCGTTTCGGATCGCGAGCACCGCGCCATCCTCGCCGCCATAGCAGCCGGCAACGAGGAGGAGGCCGCCCATCTTCATCAGCAACACAGAGATCGCGCAGACGAACAATTGGTTTCCCTACTACGCCAGAAAACGACGTTCCCGACACGAGAATGAGACAGGCAGCTATCCCGCAGCCAGGACATGCCGGCCGCAGGCCATTCCACAATGTATACATTGAGCTTTTGCAACGACTGTGCAATTAAGACGACGGGTGGAGAATGAGGAGGGGCTTCGATGAATCATATTGACCTGACCGGGCGGCGCGCAATTATCACCGGCGGAGCGCAGGGCATCGGACTTGCCACGGCAGAGCGTTTTGTGGCGAGCGGCGCCGAGGTGGTCCTATGGGATATCAATGCCCAGACTCTCGAAAAAGCGTCAGAAAAGCTCGGTGCGAAGGCAAGCGGTCGTGTCGTGGAACTGACGCACGAAGATGCGGTGAGTGACGCCGCGCGGGACGCCGGTGCAATCGACATTCTCGTCAACAATGCCGGTATCACGGGCGGCAATGGCAAGACCTGGGAATTAAAGCCGGATGTGTGGCGCCGCACTGTCGAGGTCAACCTCGTAGCGCCCTATCTCACCTGCCGTGCACTGGTGCCGGGCATGATCGAGCGCGGCTATGGCCGCATCGTCAACATCGCGTCAATAGCTGGCAAAGAAGGCAATCCGAACGCCTCGCATTACTCCGCATCCAAGGCCGGTTTGATCGGGCTGACCAAGTCGCTCGGCAAGGAGCTCGCGAAAACCGGCGTGATCGTCAACTGCCTCACCCCGGCAGCGGCCCGCACGCCGATCTTCGATCAGATGAGCCAGGAGCATATCGACTACATGCTCTCCAAAATTCCGCTTGAGCGTTTCCTCGAACCGGCCGAAGCCGCGGCAATGATCGCCTGGCTGGCGTCGGAGGAGTGCTCGTTCACGACAGGCGGTGTCTTCGATATCTCGGGTGGCCGCGCCGTCTATTGATTGTAAAAACTCAGAGGAAAAGAACATGAAGTTGTTGCGTTTCGGTCCGGCGGGCCAGGAAAAACCGGGCATGCTCGCCGCTGATGGCACCCTGCGCGATCTTTCCGGTGTGGTTGACGATATTGCCGGCGATGTCATTTCGCCGGCGGGGCTGGACAAGCTGCGCGCGATCGATCCGCAGACCCTTCCTGCTGTCGACGGCACCCCCCGCCTTGGGCCCTGTGTCGCGGGCCTTCAGAAGATCGTGTGCATCGGCCTCAACTATTCCGACCATGCTGCCGAAACGGGCGCCGAACCGCCGGAAGAGCCCATCGTTTTCGCCAAGGCGCTGAATGCCCTTTGCGGTCCCAATGACGATGTGGAACTGCCGCGTGGCTCCAAGGCGCTCGACTGGGAAGTCGAGCTTGCCGTCATCATCGGCTCGAAGACCAAATATGTCAGCGAGGCCGACGCGATGGATCATGTCGCTGGCTTCGCCATCATGAATGATGTTTCCGAACGCGATTTCCAGACAAAGCGCTCCGGCCAGTGGACCAAGGGCAAGAGCCACGACACGTTCGGCCCGCTCGGCCCCTGGCTCGTCACCCGCGATGAAGTGGCCGACCCGCACAATCTGGATATGTGGCTCGATGTGAATGGCCAGCGTCGCCAGACCGGCAACACCAACACGCTGATCTTCAACGTGCCGCACGTGGTCTCCTATCTCTCGCAGTTCATGACACTCATGCCCGGTGACGTGATCTCCACCGGAACGCCGCCCGGCGTGGGCATGGGCATGAAGCCGCCGCAATATCTCAAGGCCGGCGATGTCATGACGCTCTCCATCGCCGGACTTGGCGAACAGCGCCAGACCGTCGTTCAGGTCTGAATCGAAAAACGGAGCCCGCCATGAGCATCAGGAACGTCACCGTCATCGGCACCGGCATCATGGGTGCCCCGATGGCACGAAACATTGCCGGGGCGGGCTTCAATCTCACGGTCTGGAACCGAACCCGCGCCAAGGCGGAGGCTCTTTCCGATGTCGCGACGGTGGCCGACGATCCCCGCTCGGCAGTTGCCAGCGCCGATGCCATTGTGACCATGGTCGACAATTCGCCCATCGTGACCGAAATCTATTTCGGCCAAAACGGCATTGTGGAAGCCGCGTCGAACGGTGCGCTTTTTATCGACATGTCCTCCATCCAGCCTGCGGTCGCGCGCGACCATGCAGAGACGCTTTCAAAGACGGGGCACCGTCATATCGACGCGCCGGTATCAGGCGGCGAGAAAGGCGCGATCGAGGCGACACTTGCCATCATGGCCGGCGGCGAAGCCCCCGACTTTGCACAAGCCAAGCCGCTTCTCTCCGCCATGGGCCGGGCCACGCATGTGGGTGTCCATGGCGCGGGTCAGGTCGCCAAGCTCGCCAATCAGGTGATCGTCGCCGTGACCATCGGTGCGGTGTCGGAAGCAATGCTTCTGGCGCAGGAAGGCGGCTGCGACCCCGCCGCGCTGCGCGACGCGCTGATGGGCGGCTTTGCCACCTCCCGCATTCTGGAACTGCACGGCGAACGGATGGTGGAACGCAATTTCGTACCCGGCGGCCCGCTCGAATTGCAGCTCAAGGATCTGGAAAATGCGCTTGAAGTGGCCCGCAGTGCCGGCCTCTCACTTCCGCTCACCGAGAAAACGCGCGACGCATTTCACACGCTGGCGCACGAGATGAAGATGGGTCGTCACGATCACGCTGCCTATCTTCTCTGGCTAGAAGCCATCAATCCGGGCAAGCGGCTGGGCACCGGCGAGACGAGCGCCCCACCGCTCAAGACATAGCAATCAGGCGCTGCGCTTGGCAGTGGCGGAGGCCTCCGGTATCGGAAAAATCACGTCATATACCCAGTTAAACACGAAAGCGTAGACCAGATAGAAAATGGCGAAAGACGCGTTGACGAACAGCGCGTCGAGCGCCGAAACGCCCAGAAGAAATGCCGTGAACGGCATCAGAACCACCAGCAGCCCACCTTCAAACAGAACCGCGTGAACAACGCGCATCATCACGCTTTTGCGCACGCTTCCGGTCAGATGGCGCAGGGCGTGATCGAAACCCAGATTGTAAAGATAATTCCACAATGTCGCGACTGTGGCGCTCACCACCACGACAACGCCCATCTCGAACATGGGCTTTCCGAACAACCAGGAAGCGGCTGGTGTGACAATCAAAAGCGCGATCAGCTCAAAGCTGATGGCATGACGAATACGATCTGCAGCGGTGCGCATTCTGCTCCCCATCTGTTTCTCGGGCCGTCCCGACATGGTTCCCGGAATGGGGGAGGTCGTCCTCGCTTTCGGTGGCAATATAGGTGTGATGGCCCCCATCGCAAGGGGAGGTGATGGAATCCCGTAGCTACTCTTTCTCGGACCCCTCACCCGGCAGCGTGATGCCCGGAAACACCTTGATCACAGCGCTGTCATCCCATTGGCCGTATCCTGCCGTGCTGGCGGAGGCAAACATGGTGTAGGCAGTCGAGGCGAGCGGCAGGGGAAATTTAAGCGCGCGTCCCGTGTCTGTCACCAATCCAAGATCCTTGACGAAAATATCGACCATCGACCGCGGCGTGTAATCGCCGTCCACCACATGCCGCATGCGGTTTTCGAACATCCATGAATTGCCCGCCGCATTGGTCACCACCTCATACACGGTGTCGAGCGGTATGCCGGCGCGCGCGGCCAGCGCCATGGCTTCTGCGCCTGCGGCGATATGCACCCCGGCCAGAAGCTGGTGGATAACCTTCACCGCTGCCCCGTCGCCAACCCGGTCGGAAATGCGAAAAACGCGTTCCGCCACCGCATCCAGAACCGGTGCAAGCTGCGCGAACGCCTCCTCCCGCCCGGCCGCCATCACGGTCATCGCGCCCTCGCGCGCCTTGACCGGCCCACCTGACACCGGTGCATCGAGCATGATGTGCCCCGCCTTTTCGAGCTCCCGGCCAAAGCGCCGGGCATCGTCTGCCGAGACAGTTGAAGAGATCATCACCGGCGTTCCGGCCGGCAGCTTGCCGGAAATTCCCTCCTTGCCGAAGAGCACGCTTTCCACCTGCTCCGCGTTGACAGTCAGGATCACAACCGCCTCCACCTGAGAGGCAAAATCCAACCCTTGCGGACCAGTCTCTCTAGCCCCTGCATTGGACAGCTCAGCACAGGCTTCACCGCGTGGATCCACGCCGAAAACCTCGTGCCCGGCACGCACAAGCGAGAGTGCTGCTCCCATGCCCATCGACCCGAGGCCGATCACCATCACCCGCATCACCTGCTCCTGAAAAAGAGAATTCTTATTCCTTCACCGCCCCCGTCATGGACGAGACGTAGTAGTCGACGAAGAAAGAATAGAGGATCACCACCGGCAGGGAGCCAAGCAACGCGCCCGACATCAGCGCCCCCCATTCATAAATGTCGCCGCGCACCAGCTCCGTCAGCACACCGACGGGTACCGTCTTGTTTTCCGACGAGGAGATGAAGGTCAGCGCGTAGATGAATTCGTTCCACGACAGCGTGAACGCGAAAATGCCGGCAGATATGAGGCCGGGCACCGCCAGCGGCAGGATCACCTTGGTCAGGATCTGCCAGCGCGTCGCCCCGTCCACCAGCGCGCTTTCCTCCAGCTCGAAGGGGATGCTGCGGAAGTACCCCATCAGAAGCCAGGTGCAGAACGGGATCAGAAAGGTCGGATAAGTCAGGATCAGCGCAAGACGTGAATCGAAAATGCCCACCTTGAACACGATGAAGGCCAGCGGAATGAACAGGATGGATGGCGGCACGAGATAGGCAAGAAAGATCATCAGTCCCGTCACCCGCGCGCCCGTGAACCGTACCCGCTCGATCGCGTAGGCGGCAAAGACCGACGCTGCGAGCGAGATGAAGGTCGAGGCAAAGGACACCAGCATCGTGTTCCACAACCAGCCCGGATAGGACGTCTCGAACAGCAGGAATTTCACATGTTCGAGCGTCGGCTCGATCACCCAGAAGGGGCTGTAGTTTTTGTAATCCGTGAGCTGGTAATCCGGTTTGATGGCGGTGATCGCCATCCAGTAAAACGGAAACAGCAGCACGAAAACGAACACCGCCAGCGGCAGATAGACCGTCACGATCCGCCGCGGCAGCGTGTTGAACTGTTCCATGCCTTCGGAATCGTCGTGAAGGCCGGCCTGTTTGGTGGTCTGGGTGATCTCGCTCATCGCCTGCCTCCTCAGTCGCCGCCGCCCTGCTGCCATTTGCGGCGCTGCAATCCGAAGAAGGAAAACAGGATCGCCGCCAGCAGGAACGGGATCATCGCCACGGCAATCGCCGCACCCTCCCCCAGTTGCCCGCCGGGAATGGCGCGCTGGAAGGAAAGCGTTGCCATCAAATGCGTGGCGTTGACCGGCCCGCCGCGCGTCAGCACATAGATGAGCTGAAAGTCGGTGAAGGTGAAGAGCACCGAAAATGTCATCACCACGGCGATGATCGGGGTCAGCAGCGGCAGCGTGATCTTTGTGAAACGCTGCCACGAGGTCGCGCCGTCCAGCGCCGCCGCCTCATTGAGCGATTGCGGAATGGTCTGCAGCCCGGCCAGCAGCGAAATCGCCACAAAGGGGATGCCCCGCCAGACGTTGGCGGCGATCACGGAAGCCCGTGCCGTGTTCGGGTCGCCAAGAAAATTGATCGGCTCGCTGATGACACCGAGATTCATCAGCACATAGGAAATGATCGAAAACTGGGAATCGTAGATCCACCAGAAAGCCAGCGCCGAAAGCACGGTCGGCACCACCCAGGGCAGAAGGATGATCGCGCGAAAAAACGTCTTGAACGGCAAATGCTGGTTCAGGATCAACGCCAGCCAGAGCCCCAGCACGAACTTCAACACCGAAGCCACCACGGTGTAGAGCATCGTGTTGAAAACGGAGAGCCAGAACACCGGATCGTCGAACAGCCAGATATAGTTTTCGAGCCCGACGAAAATGCCCTCGCGTCCGATCCGCGCATCCGTGAAACCGAGCCACACGCCCAGCCCCAGCGGATAGGTGAGAAAGCACAGAAGAAACACCGCCGCCGGAAGCATGAACAGAAAGCCGAGCCCGTTGCGGCTTTCCAGAAGCCATCCCAGGATCGAAAAGGAACGCGCGGGCCTGGCCTGCATGGGTCATCCTGCCTTTCTTGATACTGACCTGCATGAAGAAGCAGCGCCGGCGATTGGCCGGCGCCGCCTGTCCATCAGCGGTAGTAGCGCGCGATGCGCCGCTCCGCGTTGGCAATGGCCTCTTCGGGCGTGCGTTGTCCCGTCACCGCCTCGGCAAACATGTCGACCAGCACATAGTCGGCCATCACACCTGCGGATGCCGGTCCGAGCGGGCCTGCATAGCCGTTGGGCCGCAGCGAAGCCGAAGCCTTGGCATAGGGCGCGTGAACCGGGTTCGAGGTCCACACCGGGTTGCTCTCGAAAGCCTTGAGCGCCTGACAGCAATAAGCACTCGCGCCCTCCAGCCACGCATTCATCCGGTCTGCCTGATACATGAAGGCAATATAGGCCTTTGCCGCCTGCGGATATTTGCAATGATTGAAGATCGAGAGTGTCGAGGTCTGGTGCAGCTCCACCGATTTGCCCACCGGGCCAATCGGCAGATTGGTGGTGCGGATGTCCTCGGCGATTTCCTTCAGGGCCTCGTCCTTGGTCGCCGCATAGTAAAGCGAAACACCGTTCGCTGTCAGCGACACCTCACCGGCAAGGAAGGCGCGGTTGTTGTTGATGTCGAGCCAGCTTTCCGTTCCGGGTATGAAGGTCTCGTAGAGCGCCTTCGCGTATTCGATGGCCGCTTTCGTCTCGGGGCTGTTGATCGCCACCGCACCGTTCTCGTCCACCGTCATGCCACCATGGCTCCACAGAAGCCAGTGGGCGTAGTTGTTGCCATCACCCACCGCCTTGCCGTGCGGGAAACCTGCCGGCGTGCCATTGGCCTTCAACGCCTTGCACAGTTCGAGGAACCCATCCGTGTCCTGCGGGAACTCGCTGAACCCGGCCGCCTTCATGTGGCTGTCGCGATAGCAGACGGCATTGCCGATGGCGCAGAGCGGAATGGCGATGAACTTGTCGCCCTGCCGGGCATAGCCTTCAAGACCCTCATACCAGCCGCCGTGCTCCTCGCCGAGCGCATTCGCCAGATCCGTCACATCCACCAGCTTGTCGGGATACTGGAACGGGTCGTCGAACCAGCTCATCACCATGTCCGGGCCAGACCCGACATTGGCCGCCACCGCCGCTTTCGGACGCACATCCTCCCAGCTTTCCTGGTCGATCCGCACCTCCACGCCCGTCGCTTCTGTGAAAGCGGCGGTGTTGGCGTTCCAGGCCTCCTCTTCGCCTGTTACGAAAGGCACCCAGCGCAAAAGGCGCAGCGTGGCGCCTTCTTCCGGCGTAAACATCGATGCCGATGCCTGCGCCAGCGCATGCCGTGTTCCCAGCGTTCCCGCCAAAAGGCCACCGGCGGCAAGACCCGCCGTGCCTGATAGAAATCTTCTGCGATTGATCGTCATTGCACGTCTCCTCCTCAAATTTGCTGGCATCCTCCCGATGCCGCAAAGCGGTTGACTGCCGCATTAACGCCGGACGCCGAAACGCCCCGTCCTGACGCCGCCCTCCCCGGCAGCGCCAATCCGATCATGCTGAAAGCCTTTGTCCTCCCTCCGCATCGAAAAGATGGATTGCCTCCGGATCGATGGAGACCTTCAACTCGTCCCCGGGTCCGGCCTTGATGCGCTCACGGAAAACACAGGTCATTTCATTGCCGTCGAGCTCGGCGACGACGTGCGTCTCAGAGCCCGTTGGCTCCACCACCTTCACCCGCAGGGCGACATCGCCACGCAGATGGATTGCCTCGGGCCTGATTCCGCAGATGAGCTTCTGACCGGGCTTTGCCGTTCCGGCATTGGCCACCGCAATGCGTTGCCCCTGCCCGGTCACGAACATGCCGGGCTCACCCTCGGCCAGCATGCCCGGTGTCATGTTCATCGCTGGCGATCCGATGAAGCCTGCGACAAAAAGATTGGCCGGCCGGTCATAGAGCTCCAGCGGTTCGCCCACCTGCTCGACAATGCCGTCATGCATGACCACGATCTTGTCGGCCATGGTCATGGCCTCGATCTGGTCATGGGTCACATAGACTGTCGTGGTCTTCAGCCGCTGGTGCAAATTCTTGATTTCCGAGCGCATGGAAACGCGCAGCTTCGCATCCAGATTCGAGAGCGGCTCGTCGAAGAGAAACACCTGCGGGTTGCGCACGATCGCGCGCCCCATGGCGACACGCTGGCGCTGGCCGCCGGATAGCTGGCGCGGATAGCGGTCGAGCAGATGCGTTAGACCAAGGATCTCGGCCGCCGGGCGCACCTTCGCCTCGATGTCGGATTTGGATGCGCCCTTGAGCATGAGCGAGAAGCCCATGTTCTCGGCCACCGTGATATGCGGATAGAGCGCATAGTTCTGAAACACCATGGCAATGTCGCGCTCCTTGGGCGGAAGCGCGTTCACCACCCGGTCGCCGATCACGATCTCTCCCGACGTGATGTGCTCAAGGCCTGCGAGCATACGCAACAAGGTCGACTTCCCACAGCCGGACGGCCCGACCAGAACGACGAACTGTCCTTCCTCGATATCCACTGAGACGCCATGGAGAACCTCCACCTGCCCGAACGCCTTGCGGACATCGCGAAATTTCACTGTGGCCATTAAGGCTCCTCCCTCCTTAATGTATTCATTAATGCATAGTGGCTGCATTACGCAGCAAGCGCAACAGGCAAAACAAGGAAATCGGAGTTGGGAGAAAGATTCAGAAAACTTCAAACAACGTATGCACCGAAGCGGCTCCTTGGCCGCCGCGCTGGAATTTGAAGGACCGGAACTCTGAAACACCAAGGTTTGTGCAAAGAGGAATTATCCCTCCGGCCGGTGGCTCACAACGCCTGGGATGTCCTCCAGCAAATGCTCCTTGGTCAAAAGACCCGCATCCTCCAGCTTTTCGAAATCAGGAAGATCCCGAAGCGTTTCAAATCCGAAATGGGCAAGGAAGGCCGGTGTCGTCACATAGGTATACGGCGCGCCAGGCTGAGGGCTGCGTGGACCCGAAGCGATGAAGTCCGCACGACGCAGCTTGCCGATCACATCCCGTGAGACTTCGCGCGCAAAAAATCTGGAGAGCTCTGCGCGCGTGATCGGTTGAAAGTAAGCGATGGCCATCAGCACCAGCGCATCGGTGTCGCTCAGATTTTCTCCGCGCTGCACGATGTCGAATGCCGCACGAATTGCCTCGGCAAGTGAGGCGCGAGTCCGATGCTGCCACCCTCCCGCTACTCGCACCAGTTCGTACGGTCGGTCTGCGAGTTCTGCGCGGATATCCTCGATCAACAGATCGAGATTGCAGTCACGCCCGACCACACGAAGCAATGTCTCGCGCGCGACCGGTTCAGGAGCGGCGAAAATGACGGCTTCCACGCGTGCCATCCATTCCCGCCAGCGCAGCGCCGGCGGCAGGTGCTCGAGCTCGCGGTCGAACAGAGGCGTGTCCACGCCCGCATCATCCTTGCGCCGACCGTGGTTTGCCATGGGTCAACCGTCCCAAAAATGGCGGTCTAAATCCACCAGACCAAGAACTTCGAACATCTCACGCAATGAGACCGGGCATCGTGAACACACCGCGCTGCCACATGTTCGGGCACGGCGTTTTCCGGCTGTTTGTGGCGCAATTCGAATCATGACACCACCATGATGAAGCCTGATCGGTCTTTCAACGAAAGAGCATCCATGGCCGTCTTTCATCGACACTTTTCACGCTGACACAGCAACCGCCATGGCGGAATGTGAAAGTAGCTCCCAGAACAGTCTATTTGCGGATCATCAAATATTGCGTTCCGATGGCCAAAGTGATTTGGCACCGCTGCATGATTGACCATACACGCCAGCAGGTACAGCCGCCTCCCTGCTGTCAATGGCCCTTTGTCAGTGATTCATGGAGAGATGCGATCGATGCGTCGACATTGCTGAACCTGCCGAACTTTACAATGGGAGGGGTCGTTCCCTTTCAGGCAAATATATTCCTCAAGATAGCAATTCCCTGAAATGATGAATCCAATTCGCGAACACTGGACCTCCAGAATGGGGTTCATTCTGGCTGCCGCCGGCTCGGCTGTTGGCCTGGGCAATGTCTGGCGCTTCCCCTATGTCACCGGAGAAAATGGCGGCGGAGCGTTTTTGCTGATCTATCTCGCGATCGTCTTCTCAATTGGCGTTTCTGTCCTGATCGCTGAGCTGATCATCGGCCGGGCGACACAACTCGATCCGGCTGGTGCTTTCAGGAAACTTGCCGGCGGTGCCTGGCCGCTCGTCGGCTATATGAGCATTCTCACGGCTTTTGTGATCCTGTCATTCTATTGTGTGATCGCCGGATGGACCCTCGCCTACATGATCAAATCGATCACGGGATCGATCCTGACGGCAAGCTCCGAGGATATCGGTGGTGTGTTCGATGCCTTCATCACCGATCCGGTCGAGCCGGTCTTATATACCGCCCTCTTTATCGGACTGACCGTGTTTGTTGCGCTCGGCGGCGTCGCCAGCGGGATCGAGCGCGCAGCGCGTATTCTCATGCCGGCATTGTTTGCCATCCTCCTCATCCTTGTCGCACGCTCCGTTACGTTGGACGGCGCCGGGGAAGGTATTGCCTTCTTTCTGCAACCTGATTTCTCCAAGGTGACATGGGGCACTTTGCTGGCTGCTCTGGGGCAGGCCTTCTTCTCCCTCTCACTCGGCATGGGCGCGATGATCACCTATGGCTCGTACATGCAGCGCCATGACGACATTGCCGGCTCGGCCGTTGCCGTTACGGTTCTGGATGCACTCGTCGCCGTGTTGTCCGGTTTGGTCATTCTCCCGGCGGTCTTCGCCTTCGGAGCGGCACCGACGGCAGGGCCCGGGCTCACCTTCATCACCCTGCCCTCGATTTTCGCACAGATGCCCTACGGGTTTCTCTTTGCGACCCTGTTCTTCTTTCTGCTGGCCATCGCCGCCCTGACGAGTGCGGTGGCCCTGCTTGAGGTGGTCATCGCCTATTTTATGGATGAAGGCGGCGCCAACAGAAAGAAGGTGGCAATAACCACAGGCGTAGCGACCTTTGCGCTGGCCGTGCCAGCATCTCTCAGCCTCGGCGTGATGTCCGGTTTTACCATCGGTGGAAAAGTGCTTTTCGATGCACTGGATTACCTTACCAACAACGTCACCCTTCCCCTCGGTGGGCTTCTGGTTGCCCTGTTCCTCGGCTGGGTCATGAAGCAAAAAGGCGTAGAGGAACTCCAAGACGGCTCGGCTCTGGCTCCAGCTCTGGTGGGAGCGTGGCGGCTGATTATCCGCTATATCGCGCCCGTCGCTATCCTGATGATACTGGTGGCCGGCCTCGGCTTCATTTGAAGCCGAGGAGCAAGGAGACAACCCGCGGCTGCATCCGCCTTTTCAAGCGCGCATTGATATATGTCAATTTTGGATAGATTATTTGAAATCATTCATATAGCATATAAAGGATGGAGACGCGGGACCTTCAGACCTTTCTGGCTGTTGCCGAAACAGGAAGCATCACCAAAGCGGCGGTGCTGCTGGAACGTTCTCAGCCGTCTGTCACCCGCACCATCCAGGAGCTTGAAGCAAAGCTCGGCTTCTCACTTCTCCAGCGCGCCGGCCGGCGTGTCATGCTGTCCGATGAGGGCATTGCCTTTGAAGAGGAAGCCCGGCGCGTTCTCAATTCCCTGACCGGACTGGCCGCGCGCGCCCGCGCGATCGCCTCAGGCCGCGGTCGCACATTGCAGGTGGCGGCGACATCCGCGATTGCGACCGGCGTCATCCCCGCAGCGCTCTCCCAATTCGCCGTCGAAAAACTGCCGCCTGAAATCCAGATCGCACAATATCTGCCCAACAGGGTTGCACAGGAAGTGGGATCCGGCGGTGCAGAGCTCGGCTTTTCCAGCATGCCGCTGGATGTGCCCGGTCTGGAGGTCGTGCGCCTTTATTGCGCCAACGACGTTGCCGCCCTGCCCGAAGGCGATCCGCTTGCCGACTATGACGTGGTGCCGCTTTCGGCCTTTGCCGGCCGCCGCTTCGTGACCATGCTCGACCCAGGCCGCTTCCAGCGACAGGTCTCGCAGACCATGGAGCTACAGGGCGTCACCCCAGGGCCGCTGTTCCGCACAAATGTCTCCTATTCCGCGCTCCGTCTTGTACAGAAAACCGGCGTCGTTTCCATCGTCGATCCCGTCAGCGCTTACGGTGTGCAGCTCCCAGGCGTGGTGATACGGCCAATCGATGTGGCCATCCCCTTTTACTGGGGGGCTGTCACCGCCTCATCGCGCCCGCTGCGCCCGCTTGTCACCCAGATGATCGAAGCCGTCGAAGCAGAAGCGCTTCGTCTCATCCCCGACCTGCAGATACTCGACCCTGCACGCAGTGCGCAGACCATAGACCGGCATGTTTCGGATTGCCCGGTCTCCCACCGAGGATCAGAATGACCAGTCAGCCCCACACCACCCCCGGAGCCGCGAACAGTCTGGATGCTCTGGCAAAGCGCATCCGGTTCGATCTCGACTGCCTCAATCTCCCCTCGCCCAATTGGGTGCCCGAACGGCGGACCGATAAGGGCGAGAAGGTGCATGACGTGGTCGTCATCGGCGGTGGTATGTGCGGGCTGGTGGCAAGCTTCGCCCTCCGCACCGGCGGCATCCGCAACATGCGCATCTTTGACCGCAATCCGGAAGGGCTTGAAGGTCCGTGGCTGACCTACGCCCGCATGGAAACCCTCCGTTCGCCCAAAACGCTGCCCGGTCCGGCCTTTGGGATGGGCGCGCTCACCTTCCGCGCATGGTACGAGGCACAGCATGGCGCGGACGCCTGGGAACGGCTCGACAAGATCCCCCGCCCCATGTGGATGGAATATCTCGTCTGGTACCGCAACGTTCTCGATCTCCCCGTCGAGAACGAGGTGGAGGTCACCAGTGTCACGCCGGAGGGTGAATTCCTGCGGCTGGAGCTGCGCGGCGCGGGCGCAAAGGAAAGTTCCGTCCTCACCCGCAAATTCGTCATGGCAACGGGCCGCGACGGCACCGGCCACCCCAACATTCCCGATTTCGTTTCCGGCCTGCCGAAACATCTCTGGGCCCACTCCTCCGAAGACATCGCTTTCCCTTCGCTCAAGGGCAAGCGCGTGGTCGTGATCGGCGTCGGCGCCTCGGCGGTCGACAATTCGGCCGAAGCGCTGGAAGCCGGCGCAAGGGAAGTGCGCCACCTCATCCGCCGCCGCGAAATGCCCACCATCAACAAGATGATGGGCATCGGCTCCTTCGGCTTCACATCGGGCTATGCCGCGCTGCCGGACGAATGGCGCTGGCGTTTCATGCAGTACTCGTTCAGCACGCAGACACCCTCGCCGCGCGGCTCGACCATGCGCGTCAGCCGGCATGAAAACGCCTTCTTCCATTTCGGGCAGGGCATAGCCCGCGTCTGGAACGACGGCGACGAGGTTGTCATCGAAACCACCGCCGGAAAGACCGTTCGCACCGACTATCTCATCCTCGGCACCGGTTTCACCGTCGATCCCCTGGCCCGTGCCGAGCTCGGTGAAGCGGCGAATGATATCCTGCTTTGGCGCGACCGCTACACGCCGCCGGCAGGCGAGGAAAGCCGAGAACTGGCCAACTTCCCCTACCTGAACGCCGACTTCTCTTTCCGCGAGCGCACGCCCGGTGCCGCCCCGTGGCTCTCCAGCATCTACTGTTTCAACTACGGCGCTTCCGCGAGCCTCGGCAAGGTTTCCGGCGACATCCCAGGCATCAGCGACGGTGCCCGCTGGCTCGCCTATTCCATCGCCGCAACGCTTTACGGCGAAGACGTCGAGACCCATTGGCAGGCGATGCTCGACTACGACAAACCCGAACTGCTCGGCGACGAATGGACCGAAACCGAGCTTGAAGACTGTGCCGCCATGGGCGCGCGCGAACCGACCTATCAGACTGGAGGCTGAACACCGCATGAGCGACCTTTCGCCCAACGACATCGTCATCGCACAGGCCGGGATCGGCGCAAACGGCTCCGTTCGCGAAGCGCTCGAAGGCCGTGCGGACATCATGGCCATGACGCAGGCAACGCATGATGCTGCCCTGAAGCCCAGCGACCCGGGCGGCCTCTCCCATGGAGAACGCGCCGCACTCGCCGCGCGCGTCGCCCGGCTCAACAAAGACGAGGCCCTTGCCGCGCACTACATGGCATTGCTCGAGGAAGCTGGTGCTGACGAAGCGGTCGCAGCCATGGCCGACCCGGCCCATGACGGCGAAGGGAATGCCCGCCGGGCCGCCCTTCTCGCCTACACCGATCTCGTTTCCACGCATCCGCGCGACACGACACCGGAAGACATCGAAGCCCTGAAGAGCGCCGGCATTTCCGACGCCGACATTGTCCGGCTTTCCGAACTGAACGCATTCCTGGCCTATCAGATCCGTGTGATCGCTGGCCTCAAGCTGATGAAGGCGACAGCATGAGCACGATCATCCACGAGTTCACCACGAAGATCCCCGGCTGGCGCCCGCGCGTTCAGCCCATCAAGCTGGACGAGGCCACGCCCGAACAGCTCGACGCTCTGAAGGTCACGCCTTCCAACACGAAGGTCTCCGACTATGTTCTGGTGCTCGCCAATGATGTCGAGACGCTGAAAGTCCGCACCCCGCTTTTCAACGCGATCATGTATAATCGCGGTGGCATGGGCCGTGCGGAGCGTGAGTTGAGCGCCGTTGGCGCCTCGGTGGTCAATCGCTGTGTCTATTGCGCCGCTGTCCATGCGAGCCGGTACAACCAGCTCACCAAGGATGAGCTGGCAATGCAGGCCATCTTCGCCGATGGAGAGGATGCGGAACTTGATGAACGCCAGAAGGCGATCTTCCTGTTTGCTGCAAAGCTGTCCAAGGCGCCGAGCGAGGCGACCGAAGAAGACATGCAGGCGCTGCGCGATGCCGGGCTCAAGGACGACGAGATTCTCGATCTCATTCTGTCCGCATCGCTGTTCGGCTGGGCAAACCGGCTGATGCACACGCTGGGCGATCCGGTGGTCGAGTAGAAACTTTTGGGGCTGATGTTTTGAGTAAAGTGAAAGACAATCTGCGTGTAGGCATCGCCGGGGCCGGCGCCATCGCCTTCGGTGCCGCCGCCTTTCTTGAGCAGTCGGGCCACAGCCCGGTTCTCTGGTCGCCCTCGGGCGAACGCACGAAGAGACTGGCAGCCGGCGAACCGCTGGTCGCCACCGGCGCCGTCGAGGGCACGTTCCACCCGGGCGTCGCCCAGTCGGCCGAAGCCCTCGTCGCCGATGCAGACGTGCTCCTGATCGCATTGCCCGGGTACGGCCACAAGCACGTCTTCGATGCGATCGCACCGCATATCCGCTCCGATCAGGCGGTGATCATTTCCTCGCACGCCTCGTTTGGCGCGCTCTACCTGTCAAAGCTTCTGGCCGCGCGCGGCATCACAGTCCCCATCGTCGCATGGGGCACCACCGCCACGACAGGCCGCCAGCCGAGCCTGGTGGAGGCCAGCGTCAATACCGTGCGCAGCAAGATCGATCTCTGCACGGTTCCTGAAAGCCGGGCCAGCGAAGGACTGGAGCTTTGCCAGCGTCTTTTCGGCGATCGCTTTGTGGAGCGCGACGGACTGCTCGCCATCGGGCTCAGCAATCTCAACCCGCAAAACCATATGGGCATCGCCCTGTGCAATATGACCCGCATGGAGCATGGCGAAACCTGGAGCCAAGGTTTCAACGTTACACCCAATGTGGGGCGGCTTCTCGAAGCGCTAGACCGTGAGCGGCTGGCCATCGCAGAGGCGCTTGGCCTTTCGGTGCGCACCATATTCGAGCATTTTCATCTGTCCTTCCATGTGCCGCAGGACACCGTCTCGGCCATGAACCAGAAAATGCATGAGGAAGGCCGCGGCGGCACCGGTCCTGCCACGGCAGACAACCGCTACGTCACCGAAGACGTGCCTTATGGCCTGCTCATGACCGTGAAACTCGGTGAGCTGACCGGGTGTGACGCCAGACTGCATCGCGCCGGCGTGGAAATATTCTCCGCCATGTATGGGCGTGATTTCTTCGCTGAGAACGAGCTTCTCAACGCCCTGGCGATAGACACGATGACACTCGATGACCTGAAGACCCTGTGCCGTGAGGGCTATGCTTCGCAGACGCAACCCGCATAAACACAGGGCGGCAACAGGGGCCGCCAAGAGCTCCGACAAAACGATTGAGAACGCGACGAACAGACACCAACCGAAAGAGGGTTAGAACGATGACCAAATTCATCACCAACCGCAGGCAATTCATCAAGAGCAGCGCCGCCGGCGCCGCCCTTGTGGCTGCCCCTGCCTATCTCCGCTCCACAGCAGCGCGCGCCTCGGGCGTGGTCAATGTGTGGACCTATGCCAACTTCATCCCCGATGATTTCAAGGCCGAGTTCGAGAAGGACACGGGTATCGAAATCCAGATCCGCCTCGTCGACGATCAGGGCAAGCAGTTCAACCTGCTCGCCGCCGAAGCACCGAACCCGACCGCCGACATCGTCACGGTCGCCGGGCACCGTTTCCTTCAGTTCATCTCTTCCGATCTTCTGGCTCCGCTCGATACGGACCGCCTCAAGAACTGGGGCAACATCAACCCGATCTACTCGGAAAGCGACTGGGCCACGATCAACGGGAACAAATGGGGCGCGCCCATCCTTTCGGGTGCCGAAATCCTCGCCTACAACACCGAAGTCGTCAGCGAAGACGAAGTGAAGAGCTGGGACGTTCTTTTCTCGGATAAGTACAGCGGCCAGACGGCCTACACCATCCAGGACATGATGTCCGTCGTCATGCTCTACAAGGGCTATGACGGCAACATGGTCGCCTATATGGACGATCCGGAGAAGGCCGCGGAGATCGTTGCGGAAGCACGCGACTTCCTGATCGAGAAGAAGCCGCTCGTGCGCAAATATTACGATGCAGGCGCCGAAGTGCAGCAGATGTTCATCAATCAGGACATCGTCCTTGCTCACGCCTGGAACGGTCCGATCGCCAAGCTCATCACCGACGGCTTCCCGGTCGACATGACCATTCCGAAGGAGGGCACCTATGGTTTCGTCTACACGCTGAACGTTGCCAACAATGCTCCCAATGCAGACAATGCCTATGCGCTTCTCGATGCGCTTCTGGCCAACCCCGAAGTGGGCGCAGAGATGACCAAGTCGTCAGGCTTCATCTCCACCTACAAGGGTGCCGATCAATATCTCTCGGACATTGAGAAAAAGGCATCGTCCTTCACCGAGGAAGAGCTCGCAGGTCTGCAGTTCTTCCGCGCCGAGGCCAACGAGATGAAGTACAAGCTTGTTGATCCGGCCGTGGAACAGATCAAGGCCGCTTGATGCACTGGCAGCCGGGCGCAAGCATTTTGCCCGGCTGCCGTTATGTCCCCCAAACGCGCCGACGGGCCCCCGAGCCCATGCGTGAAAAGCACGAGCAACCGCATTCATGGCCCAAGCAGAGACCCAAAGGGCAGACCTTCAGGAACCATCGACGCCGGACGGCAGGATGACATTCTGGGGCGCGCTCATGAGAAACGGCGTTTATCAGTCTGTTTCCACCACGCTGTTCAAGTCGCAGCGCCGCCAGTTCTGGATTCTGGCGAGTCTGCCGCTCTTCTGGATATTCTTTGCCAATCTCGGCCCCATCGTCGAGATGTTCTGGATCGGGTTTCTGGACTCCTATCCGCCGAAAGTGGGCCATGAGCCGCAGTTCACGCTCGCCAACTGGGCCGCGTTCTTTCAGGACCGGGTGTTCATCATCCCGTTCTTCCGCACGCTCGCCTTTTCCTTCATCTTCACCGCGATCACGCTGCTCATCACCTATCCGGTGGCCTATTTTCTGGCCAAGCATGTGAGCCGCAAGAACCAGCTTCTCTTCCTGCTGCTCCTGCTCATCCCGTTCTGGGTGGGCGAGATCGTGCGCACCTACGCGATCATGATTCTGCTCGGCAACAATGGCGCGGTCAATCTGGCGCTCAAATCGCTCGGGCTCATCGATCGACCTATACCGTTCATGTATACGGGCTTCTCGCTCGGTGTCGGCATCATCTATCTGACCGCGCTCTACATGCTCCTTCCGCTCTATTCGGCGCTCGAAAAGCTGCCCGACAATTATCTCGAAGCCGCAGCCGATCTCGGTGCGGGTGCGTGGACACGCTTCCGCCGCATCACGCTGCCGCTTTCCAGGGAAGGCATCGCGTCGGGCTGTACGCTCGTCTTCCTGATTTCGACAGGCTACTACGCAACGCCGGTGCTGCTCGGCGGACCACGCTCGACCGTCTTTGCGGAAACCATTGCCGGCTTCTTCCACGTCGCCGGCGATCAGTGGCCTATGGGCGCGGCCTTCTCCTCGATCATGCTGATCGCAACGCTCGGCGTAACCGGCCTTTTCCTCAAGCTGATGGGCCGTGACGGAAAGGGGATGATGCGATGACCCGCAACACACGCATTCTGATGTCGGTCATCTACTGGGCCTTCATCGTCTATCTCTTCGTGCCGCTGGCGCTCATGGTCACTATGGGCTTCAAGGATTCGAAGTTCATCGGTTTCCCGATCCGTTCCTGGACACTCGACTGGTACGCCACCGTCATTCAGGACACGGAGGTCCTGTCGGTCTTCGGCTATTCGATGACCATCGCCATTGCGACCACGATCCTGTCCCTCATCATCGGCACATGGGTGGCTGTGTTTCTTGGCCCCAACCAGTTCCGGGGCAAGGCGATCATCTTTGCGCTCGCCTGCCTGCCGGCGGTCATCCCCGGCATCATCTCGGCCATCGCGCTGCGCATCTTCGCCCGCCTGATCGACATCGAACCCGGCATGTTCGCCATCATTCTGGGCCACACGGTGCACAATGTGCCCTTCGTGGCTCTGGTGGTGATGGCCCGCCTTTCGACCCAGCCGAAAAGCCATATCGAGGCCGCGCGCGATCTGGGAGCCGACAGCATCGTCGCCTTCTTCCGCGTCACGCTGCCCTATCTGAAGCCCGCGCTGATCGGAGCCGGCATCTTCTGCATGCTCCTGTCCTTTGACGATTTCGTGCGCGCCTTCTTCCTCGGCGGCTACCAGCCGACGCTTCCGGTGCTGATCTTCGCCAAGCTGCGTTCGGGCATGTCGCCCGAGATCAACGCCATTTCCACCATCGTTCTCATCATGACCGCGATCCTTGGCCTGTGGGCCGAGCGTTCCATGCGGCGCCTGAACAAAGGTTCCTGACCATGACCGGCGAAAAGGACACCATCGTCCATATCGACAACGTCACCAAACGCTTCGGCAATGTCGTCGCGGTGGATCAACTGGACATGAAAATCATGGCCGGCGAATTCGTCACCTTCCTCGGCCCCTCCGGCTGCGGCAAATCGACGACCCTGCGCATGCTGGGCGGATTCGAAAACCCCACCGAGGGCCGGATCGTGCTCGACGGCGTCGATGTGACCCGCCAGCCCCCCAACCGGCGCGACGTCAACATGGTGTTTCAGGACTATGCGCTCTTCCCGCACATGACCGTGGGCCAGAACGTCTCCTTCGGGCTCGAACTCAAGGGCAAATCGCGCCCAGAGATCGAGCGGCGCATGACGGAACTGCTCGACTTTCTGCAGCTTTCCGGCTTCCGCGACCGCACGCCCGACCAGCTTTCCGGCGGCCAGCGTCAGCGCGTCGCGCTTGCCCGCGCGCTTGCCCCAGACCCCAAACTCCTGCTTCTCGACGAGCCACTCGGCGCGCTCGATGCAAAGCTGCGTGGCCAGGTGCAGATCGAGCTGAAAGACATTCAGAAGCGTACGGGCAAAACCTTCTTCTTCGTCACCCACGACCAGGAAGAAGCGCTGACCATGTCCGACCGTATTGTCGTCATGAATGCGGGCCGCGTGGAACAGGACGGTACGCCCGAAGATCTCTATTTCCGCCCCGAAAGCCGTTTCGTCGCCGAGTTCATCGGCGAAACGAACCTGATCAACGGCACCGTGCGCGGCGTGGAAGACAGCGCTGTCATCCTCGACTGGAACGGCCTTTCCATCCGCGGTTCGGGCCATGGTCACCGGCCCGCTGCTGGCGAAAACGTCACCGCCTCGCTGCGCCTGGAGAATGTGAACTGCCACAACAAGAAGCCGGCCAATCAGAACGCGGTCGAAGGCAGGGTGGTGAGCAAGCTCTTCAAGGGCAGCCGGACCTCGCTGGACATCCGCGTCGGCGAGCGCGAGGACAGTGTCATCCGCGCCTATATGGACGCCGGCAAGGCCGCTGAAATCGCCGATGACCAGCTCTGGATCAGCTGGGAGCCTGAACGGCTTACCGTTCTGCGCGACTGAATTTGTGGCGCCGTGATGAAGCGGCGCCCCTCATTCGGTTTCGGGTTGCCCGATCCATGTCTCAAACTCATTGAGCTGGGCGAAAGTTGCCGGGCGCAGCTTTCCCCATTTGGATGCATCGGAAACCAGAAACCTACGCTGCGACCGCGCCATCGCCGCGCGTTTGACGGCCACCTCGTGAAAGTGAAAGCAGGTCACGCCTTCGCTTTCATGGATACCGGCAGCGGAGAAAAAGCCCTTGGTGATGTTGATTTCCTGCAGCATGCCAAGCGCGGTGTCGGAGCTGAAGCTTCCGCTCTCGGGATGATAGATTCCGGCCAGCAGGATCAGGGTCACGCCATCCAGCCGGGAGACCATTTCGGCGATGTTCATCGCCTGCGTCACGACCGTGACATTTGCGTTCTGCGGCAGGCTCGCGGCGAGATATTGCAGCGTCGACCCGCAGTCCACGAAGATCGTGTCTTCCGCTTCGACCAAAGCCGCTGCCCGGCGCGCCACCTGCGTCTTGGCCTGGGTGTTCGTCCCCTGAGCATGAGACAGCGAATAGCGTTCGCCATTCTCATTGGCCGACATGATGTAGCCGCCCAGGCACAAAATGCCATTCTCGCCATCCCCCAGATCGCGCCGGATCGTTATCTCGGAGGTGTTGAGCTCCTGCGCGGCTTCGGCGATGTGCAAAATCGTGCCAGAGGCACAGAGCTTCTTGAGCGCTTCGATACGCGCCACTCGTCCGGAAGGTCTCGCCACATGATTCTCCAGGCCATTCAGTTTGAGCGATACTCCATCGCCAGGCCACTTGTGTGCAAGTGTGGTCATCCACTTACAAGGGTTGCAGGTTATGATAGGATATGATCATATTGAAGTGAATTGATCAATATTCCGACAAGGTATTGAGATAATTCGTTCAATATGAGTCCCGAGCCGCAGGTTTTCCGCGCGTTCTCGGAACCGAGGAGGAGGATACGTCAATGAAAGCTCTGCTCACCGCAGCATCTATCGCCCTGTCCCTTTTGGGCACGTCCGCGCTCGCAGAACAGATCGTGGATACATCCAAGCTCAACAAAGAGCTGATCGCCACGAAAGACGACAAGAAATACACGATCGCGACCGTCGTGAAGGTCGACGGCATCGCCTGGTTCGACCGCATGCGCGACGGTGTCGAGCAGTTCAAGGCCGATACCGGACACGATGTCTGGATGGTTGGCCCGAGCCAGGCTGATGCCGCCGCTCAGGTGCAGATCATCGAAAACCTGATCGCGCAGGGCGTCGACGCCATCGCCGTCGTTCCGTTTTCGGTGGAAGCTGTCGAGCCGGTGCTCAAGAAAGCGCGCGACCGCGGTATCGTCGTCATCTCGCACGAGGCCTCGAACCTCGAAAACACCGACTACGATCTCGAGGCCTTCGACAACCTCGCCTATGGCGCAAACCTGATGAAGGAACTCGGCAAGTTCACGGGCGGCAAGGGCAAATATGTCGCCACCGTCGGCTCGCTGACCTCCAAGAGCCAGATGGAATGGGTGGACGGCGCCGTCGCCTATCAGAAAGAGCACTTCCCGGACATGGAAATGGTCGGCGATCGTCTTGAAACCTATGACGATGCGGCCACCGACTACACCAAGCTCAAAGAGGCGATGACCACCTATCCGGACATCACCGGCATTCTCGGCGCTCCGATGCCGACCTCGGCCGGCGCCGGTCGCCTGATCGCCGAAGGCGGCCTGAAGGACAAGGTCTTCTTTGCCGGCACGGGCCTCCCCTCCGTGGCGGGTGAATATCTCGCCAATGGCGACATCCAGTACATCCAGTTCTGGGATCCGGCCGTTGCCGGCTATGCCATGAACATGCTCGCCGTCGCCGCGCTCGAAGGCAAAGGCGATCAGATCAAGGCAGGCCTTAATCTTGGCCTCACCGGCTATGAATCTCTGATCACGCCGAATGAAGATCGTCCGAACCTGCTCTACGGAGCTGGCTGGGTCGGCGTCACCGCCGAGAACATGGACAAATACGACTTCTGATCCTGAAGACCTCCGGCGCACCCTCGTGTGCGCCGGCTCAGGACCGCATCTGGCCGCCCATATCTGCGAGGCCGGGTCTTTCCATTCAGCCTGCCGGAAAAATCATGTCCGAGTATCTGATCGAGCTGAAAAACATCAGCAAGCGCTTCGGTGGCGTTCACGCACTTGACGGTGTCTCCATGGGCATTCGGCCCGGTGAGATTCACTGCCTCGCCGGCGAGAACGGTTCTGGAAAATCCACCATCATCAAGGTCATGTCGGGCATCTACACGCCCGACGAGGGTGAAATCCTGTTTGACGGCAAACCCGTCAGCCGACTGGACCCGATCACCGCCGTACACAAGGGCGTACAGGTGATCTATCAGGATTTTTCCCTTTTCGGGAACCTGACCGTGGCCGAGAACCTCGCCCTCAACACCTACCTGCTTGAAGGGCGTGGGCGCATGGACTGGCCACGCGCCCGCAGGATGGCGCGAGAGGTGCTCGCCCGTCTCGATGTTGAGATCGATGTCGACGCCGAGGTGGAAACCCTTCCCACCTCCGGCAAGCAGATCGTCGCCATTGCCCGCGCCATTCTCGCCAAGGCCCGGCTCATCGTCATGGACGAGCCGACCACCGCGCTTACCGGGCACGAGGTCGATGCGCTCTTCGCCATTGTTCGCGATCTGCAGGCGCAGGGCATCGCCGTTCTGTTCGTCAGCCACAAAATGCGCGAGATGCTGGAAATTTCCGAACGCCTGACCGTGTTCCGAAACGGAAAGAAGGTCGCCGAAGGCGCGATGAGCGACTTCGACGAACCCGCAATCACCCATGCCATGACCGGGCTCGAGCTCGACGACGAGCCCTACGCACCCGACATTGCGCCAGACACGCCACCGGCCCTGGAGGTCGAGAGCCTGAGCGTGCCGGGAAGCGTCGACAATGTCAGCCTTTCGCTGCGTCCGGGCGAGATCGTCGGTGTTTCGGGGCTGATTGGCTCCGGCCGAACCGAGCTCGCCCAGGCGCTCTTCGGCATGGAGAACGCCACAGCCAGATCCTTCCGCATCGCCGGACAGGATGCCTTCCCCCATTCGGTGCAGGAGGCCATTGCGCTTGGCATTGCCTATGTGCCCGAAGACCGGTTGAGCGAAGGTCTCTTTCTCACCCAGTCCATCGAACGCAACATGGTGGTGAGCATTCTCGACCGCCTGCGGCGCGGCCTCTTTCTGGACCGCGACGCCATGCGCCAAAAGACCGAGGACATGTTTGCCTCCATGCAGATCGCCGCTCCGTCGCCGGAAACGGCTGTCGGCAATCTTTCCGGCGGCAATGCACAACGCGTCATGCTCGGGCGCTGGCTCCTGACGGGAGCAAAAGTGCTCATTCTCAATGGCCCGACCGTGGGCGTCGATGTCGGTTCCAAAGCCAAGATCCACCACATCATCCGCGACCTTGCCCGCAAGGAGGGCGTCGCCGTGCTGATGATCTCGGACGACGTGCCGGAACTGACCGGAAACTGCAACCGCATCCATGTCATGCATGACGGCCGTTTCGTGGCCGAATTTGCCGGTGCCGACATGACCGAAGATGCGATCAACGACAGCCTCAAGGCATTGAAGTAAGGCGGTGAGATGAAAAGGTTCCAATCCACGGAGACCGTGATTGCCCTCGTCCTGCTGGCGGTGATGGTTCTGATCGGCCTCGTCAATCCGGCCTTCTGGGGGGTCGCCAATCTCTTCAGCCTGGCCAAGGCCAACGTCGTGATCGGCATCATGGCGCTCGGCGTACTGCTGATCATGATTTCGGGCGGCATCGACGTGTCGTTCCCCGCCATTTCCGCGGCCGCGCTCTACATCACGGTGCGCACCATGGTCGCACTCGACTATGACGGCGTGCTTCTGCCCTTCATTGCCGCCTCCGTGATCGGCGTTCTGCTCGGCGCATTCAACGCTTTCATCATCGACCGCTTCAAGATGATCCCGCTGATCGTCACCCTCGGCACCGCCTCGATCATACGCGGCCTCGTGCTCGGCCTCCTGGGAACATCCATCGTCAATATCAACAAGATGCCCGACGCGCTGATCGCATTCGGCAAGCAGGATCTGGCAACCGTAACGGCCCAGAACGGCGCGACGGTCGGTCTGACTGCGATGATCCTGGTCTATCTGGCCATCGCGCTCGTGATCCACATCATCCTCCGCCACACGATGACCGGCCGTTCCGTCTACGCCTATGGCGGCGATCCGGAATCGGCCCGCCGCGCCGGCGTCAACACCCGCCGTACGATCTTCTTCGTCTACTGCACCGCAGGGCTCCTGGCGGGCTTTGCCGGCCTCCTGCACAGTTCCATGATCTGGCAGGCGAACCCGCGCGATTTCATCGGCCTGGAGCTCGATGTCATCGCAGCCGTGGTGCTCGGCGGCGCTTCGATCTTCGGCGGGCGCGGATCGGTGCTCGGCACCATGATCGGCGTGTTCACGCTGGTCATGGTCAAGAATTCGCTGATCCTGATGAAGGTGGACACCACTTGGCAGCGCGTTGTCGTCGGCCTGATCATCATTGCAGCGACGGCGATCACCGCGTGGCGCGACCGCAAGAAACTGGCCTGAGGGGGAGCACAAGATGAGCGCTAAAGCCGAAGAAAAATCCCTCGTTCGCCGCCTGCTTGGCAGCGATGCCTCCATCGCGCAGCTCGCCGTGATCACGGTGGTCATCTTTGTCCTGATGGCGGCGATGAACCCCGACAAGTTCCTGCGTTACTATAATTTCGAATCCATCACCTACATCATGCCGGAGCTCGGCATCCTGTGCATCGCGATGATGGTCGCCATGCTCACAGGCGGCATCGACCTTTCCATCGTGGCGATTGCCAATCTGGCGGCCATCACGGCGGGTGTCTATTTCCGCCACCCCGTCGTTGCCGAGGCGCTCGATGCGGGTGGTCTCGGCCTTGTCCTGCACACCGCCATGGGGGTGATGATCGCACTTCTTGTCGGCCTGGCGGCAGGGCTCGTCAACGGGCTTCTGATATCGCGCCTGCGCATCATTCCCATTCTGGCGACACTCGGCACAGGTCAGGTGTTCGCCGGTCTGGCGCTCGTCTTGACCGGCGGTCCGGCCATTGTCGGCTACCCCGAAACCTGGAACTGGATCGGCACGGGGAAACTGCTCGGCGTTGCGGCCCCGTTCTGGGTGTTGATCCTCGTCGCCCTGGTGGTCGCCGTCCTGCTTCGACGCACGCACCTCGGCGTGAACCTGATGCTGATCGGCACCAATGCCCGCGCCGCTGTCTTCGCCGGCATCCGCAGTTCACGCATGATCCTCTACAGCTATGCCCTGACGGGCGTCATGGCCGCCATTGCCGGCATCCTCCTGTCCGGGCGCACCAATTCGGCCAAGGCCGATTTCGGCGCGTCCTATCTGTTGCAGGCAGTTCTGATCGCCGTTCTCGGCGGCACCAATCCGGCCGGCGGCAAGGGGCGTGTGCTGGGCGTCCTTCTGGCACTCGTCGCACTCATGTTCCTGTCTTCCGGCATGCAGATGATGCGGGCATCCAACTTCATGATCGATGCGGTCTGGGGCGCTTTCCTGGTGCTGGTGATCGCCATCAACTATCTGAGGTCCGGCAAATGAGCGCTTCCGAAAACGACACCATTGTCCATCTTTCACCGGATCTGTTTCCGGACCGCGGCGAACGCGTTCTGGCAACTCATGGCGCCTTCACCATCACGGCCTTCCGCTTCCCCTCATCCGTTGAGGGCTTGCGCATTGAAAACGCGCGCGGACAGGTGACCGTTCTGCCCTATCTCGGCCAGATGATCTGGGATGCCGTGTTCGATGGGCGGCGTCTCACCATGGGCAATGTCTTTCCCTACCCGCGGCGCGGTTCTTCCATCCTCGAAACCTATGGTGCTTTCGCCTACCACGCCGGCGTTCTCCGCAACGGAACCCCCGGCCCCGCGGATGACCATCCGCTGCACGGTGAAATGCCGGTTGCAGCCATGGACAGCGCTCATATTCGTTTCGGAGAAGACGATCGGGGTGCCTTTGCCGAAGTCGGTGGTCATGTGGAACATGTCATGGGGTTCGGGCCGCATTACGTCGCTCGGCCCTGTGTGCGCCTGCATGCGCAAAGCGGCCTGATCCATGTGGAGATGGCGGTCAAGAACCTGTCGGCGCACCCGATGGAGCTCATGTACATGCTGCACGCCAA
Organism: Nitratireductor sp. ATLC21; assembly: GCF_057196525.1. Taxonomy (NCBI): domain Bacteria; kingdom Pseudomonadati; phylum Pseudomonadota; class Alphaproteobacteria; order Hyphomicrobiales; family Phyllobacteriaceae; genus Nitratireductor; species Nitratireductor sp. ATLC21. The sequence continues at coordinate 88,514 of NZ_JBXUOU010000004.1, forward strand.
TTTCGACTTCATCGCCGGCGCAGAAATCCACCAGCCAACCGGTTTCTCTCCAAAATCCACGGTCGTCCGCAAAGCAATCCCCGGCCACGTGACGCCATCGCCGGCCTTCAAGGCTCTCTTGGAAGATCTCGCCATCAACCCGGCGCGCATGCGCAGGCTGGATGAGCCCGAGCTCTACAGCCCGGAGCAGGTTTTCTATCTACGGGATCTCGGCTGCGATCAGACAGGCCGCACCCGGCTCGTCATGGAACTGCCCGAGGGCGACGGCTTTTCCGTCAGCTACGACCCGGCAGATTTTCCTCACTGCGTCCGCTGGATCCTGAACGATGGCGATGCCCAGGTCGCGGCCTTCGCCCTGCCTTCCACTTGCGAGCCCGAGGGCTACACCGCGGAGAAGGCCAAGGGGCATGTCCGCATGCTTTCGCCCGGCGAGACCGCGCGCTTCCCCGTTACCCTCGGCTATCTGAGCGCGCAGGAAGCACCTGCCGCGATCTCGGATGTCAACGACATGAGCAAGGACTGACCCATGGCTTCACCCGAAAAGGCCGGACGCATCGCCGTTGTCGGCTCCAACATGGTTGATCTGATCACCTATATCGACCGGATGCCCGAGCCGGGCGAAACGCTGGAAGCGCCCAGCTTCGAGAGCGGCTGCGGCGGCAAGGGGGCCAACCAGGCGGTTGCGGCCGCGAAACTCGGCTCCGCCGTCAGCATGGTCACGAAAGTCGGCGATGACCTTTTCGGCGACAACACGATCCGCAACTTCTCCGACCACGGCATCGATACGCGCCATGTCGCCAAAGTGGCTGGAAAATCGTCCGGCGTTGCGCCCATCTTCGTGGAAGAGTCCGGAGAAAACTCGATCCTGATCGTCAAGGGTGCGAATGCGGACCTTCTGCCCGCCGATGTCGATGCCGCCGAGGAAACCCTGCGTGAAGCGGACCTGATCCTCATGCAGCTCGAGATTCCGCTCGAGACCATCTACCACACCGTGCGCCGTGCCGCCGAATGGGGCGTGCCGACCATCCTCAATCCGGCCCCGGCCACGAAAGAGCTGAGCGTCGCCGATCTCAAAAGCCTCGGATTCCTCGTGCCCAATGAGAGCGAGCTTTCTCTTCTTTCAGGCATGCCGACCGGCACCGAAGATGAAATCCTTGCCGCTGCCCGCAGCCTCATCGCAAAAGGCATCGGCACGATCATCGTCACGCTCGGTGCGCGTGGCGCGCGTCTCGTTACCGCCGACCATTTCGCTTCCATCGAGCCGGTTCGCGTAACCCCGGTAGACACGACCGGTGCGGGTGATGCCTTCATCGGCTCCTTCGCGCATTTCCTCGCAGCGACGGGAGACACGGAAGAGGCGCTCAATCGCGCGGCGCGCTACGCGGCCTATTCTGTCGGCCGCCGCGGCACACAGAAATCCTATGCTTCAGCAGCCGAGTTCGAGAGGTTCTGCAAGGAGGTTGCCAGCTAAAGCCGCCGGTATTCCATCCCGCGCGCCCTTGCAAGTGAGAGCCGCAGCCGGCTCTCGGAAAGACGCTCAAGGCAGATGCGCCGACCATTGGCAGCAAACAGCCATCGTCCATTCCCAAGCGGGCTCATGGGTGCTGCGCTTCTGCGCGGCCCCGCACCCCAGATGAGCGTCCGCCCCTCGATCTGAAGAATCGCGCCATCGCAAATCCAGTCACCGTCGAGACCGGGCATCGCCGCGTCGTCTTTCGCGGGCAACAGCCTGACTGGGCGGTGAAAGAGCTCTCCGGTCAGTGCACCATCCTCATACCGCAGGCGCATGCGCGATTGAGCCGCATTGGAGACGAACCAGCCGTCATCGCCCTCGAACAGCTTTTCCTCCGCGTCGCGGACGACGATCGAGCCAGGCCTCACCTCGGCCCATAGTGCACCCTGATCAGCCACATAGAGACCCGGAGGAGCCCATTCGCCCGCAGGCTTCGGCAAGGTGCCCGGCGCAACCCCGCAAAGCCCCGCCCATACACGGGCAACCAGCCCGGTGGCGTCAGCATCATCTCGGTTGGTGAGCGCCACGAGCGCAGTTCCATCCGCGGGGTCACAAAGAAAGCCCGCACGATAACCCGCCTGGGCCCCGCCATGGCCCAGCACCGCCATACCGCCAATTCGTGCCAGGCTTATTCCAAGCCCGTAGCCCGTTGCCTCTCCCGAGCCGAGCGGCAGCGGTCGTGCAATCCGGTCGAAGATCGTGCGCGGCATCAGATCACCGAGCCAGCGTGCGAGGTCCATGGCCGATCCGGAAAGCGAGCCGGCAGCCGAAAGATGCATGCCCTGAAAACCCTCTGACCAGCCATTGGCCTCGGGCACATGCCCGGGCACCAGACCCGGTACCGGATCAGTCCAGTATTCCGAAGCCCGCATGCCGGTCCCGAGCCGCTTTGCATGGGCCGCAACCATCTCGGAGAAAACAAAGCCCCGGCGCGCCATTGCCACTTCCAACAGGCGATAGCCGCCATTCGAATAGGCGACTTCTGTGCCCGGCACCGCATTGAGCCAGTCGCACCCGGCCATCCATCGATACAGCGCGTCCGCCTCGGTGCGTTCATGGGTTCCCACACCGAGCAGGGTCAGGCACTCGCGCGGATCCGGCAACCCGCCCTGCATGGCCAGCGCCTGGCTGACCGTCACCGCCGCAGGCGCGGTGGCCAGCTCGGGAAGTGCCTCGCCCAAGGGCATCTCGAGAGCGAAGGTCTTCGATTCCAGAAGACAGGTGGCAAATACGTGCTTCGTGATGGAAGCCCAGCGAAACACCGTATCCGCACCGATGGGGCCAAGCCCTGCCCCGCAATGTCCGGCGGCTGCGATCAGTTTCGGCGCGCCGTTCTGCATTCCGAGGACCACCCCTCCCGGCTCGTTGCTCGACCAGGCGCCGAGCCATTCATGCGCAACCGCTTCGGCAGCCGACCAGTCGCGTTTCACCATTCCCCGCTCCCATCCACCGACACAATCCGGCCAAAGGTCATTGCCGGGCGGTGCCGTGTTCAAGTTTCCATGTCAATGAAGATTGTGGTTTGCCGGCGCGCGATGACCGCCGCCCCTCAGGCAACTTCGGACTTCTGATCCCCAATGATCTCACTCACAGGCTGGGGCCGGCCAATCAGATAGCCTTGGGCGAAATCGACACCAAGGTCCTCGAGCAGCTTCTTCTGTTCCACGGTTTCCACGCCTTCGACGAGAACCGTGCGCCCGAGGCTTCGCAGAAGCTGGATCATGCCCGTAAGCATCCGGACATCCCGCGGGTGCCGGCCTTCAGGCAGAAAGCTGCGATCGATCTTGACGATATCCAGTTCAAAACGGCGCAGACAATCGATACCGGCGTAACCGGTCCCGAAATCATCAAGCCATATCTGCACGCCAAGGCTTCGAAGCTGCTCGACTGTCTGCGCAGCCTGCGACTGCCCCAGAATGTCGCCTCTTTCGGAGAGTTCGAGCGCGAACTGAGCCGGTGCCAGCCCGTGACGCGCGAGCATCTCTGCAACCCGGAGCGCAAAGCCGGGAGCCTTGAGCTGAACCGCAGAGATGTTCACGGCAATAACACCGTCAAGCTTGTAGCGCGCCACGTCAGCACAGGCTTGCTCGAAGACCCATGCGCCCAGTTCGACAATCGCTCCGTTCTGCTCTGCAACCGGTATGAAAATGTCGGGCTTCACCAGCCGACCATTGCTGCCCTTCAGCCGCATCAGGGTCTCGTAGCCGATGATCTCTTCGGTGCCGAGTTGAATGATCGGCTGGTAGACGACCGATATGCACTGTCTCTCGATGGCGTGGGCCAGCAGTCCGGCCAGACTCTCGCCCGAATGGTCCGCATCGATGATCTGCGGATCGTAGATGGTCACCCGGGAGCGACCAGTGAATTTCGAGATGTAGAGCGCGCGGTCTGCTTCCTGCAGGACGTCCTGCAACTCGCTGCCTCCACTGGGCGATGTCTGGGACGCGCCGGCGCTGATCGTCACAATCTCAACACCGTCCCCCCTGTCTGGATGATGGATCTCGAGGTTTTCCACCACACGACAGAATTCTTCCGCCAGGCTTCGTAATTCGTCCGGCCCGGCTATCCGGCTCAGCACCAGGAATTCCTCGCCGCCATAGCGCCCCACGATGGAGCCGTTGGCCTCGGCCGTCTCCTCCAGCGTCTGCGCCACTCGTATGAGACAATCGTCGCCTGCCTGATGCCCGAGCCGGTCGTTGAACTTCTTGAAGTGGTCCACATCGATGAGCACCACACCGATCTCGTCCTCTTCCCCAGCGCATGCTTCGTAGAGTTCGGAAAAAGCGCTTGTGATCGCACGGCGGTTGCGAAGCCCCGTCAGCGGATCCGTGTTTGCGATCCTGTGAAGTTCGTCACCCTTTTTGGTCGCGGCGTGAGCCTGCGATTTGGCCTGAAGAGCCTCAAGGAACGTCCAGTACCGCTCCACGCCCAGCCGCCACGAAAGATACAGAGAAAAGACGAGGCAGTTGATGAAAAGTGCCGCGATCACGATGCGGGCCGTAAAATCGATCTCGAGCACGAGCAAGGTCGCCGCCACGAAGACAGCGGCAATGATCGTCGACGAGATGGCCGACAAAATGAAGCGGAAATTGAAGAACAGATTCGCCCCAAGCACGAACACGATGCCGAAGACGATAAAATGCGAAAGTGCCTGCTGATGCGCCGTGACAAGCGCAAGAAGCAACCAGCCCACCGCTCCGATGACTATGGCTGCGGCGGCGACAAGATGCATGGCAGCAAGTGAAGCGCCCCGACGAATCCCAAATTCAATGACCGCCAGAAACGAAATTCCGATGGCACATCGGGCAAACACCAGCTGCCCCGCAATGTCAGGGAAGAGAATCCAGTCGAAAACGCCGTATGCCATGTAACTGAGCACAGCAGCCCACATGCCCCAACGAACCACCAGACGCTGCTGAGCAGCGTCGTGCTGGAACAGCAATCGCATCAGTTTGGGATCTACCAGTCCCGAACGAGGGCTCGAAAGCGCTTCCATAAGCTTTCGTGCAATATCCGCAGATAGTTGCATCGTGACCTTCCTTTGCAACATATCTTTATTACACGGCAAACGATTAGGATGTCTTAACTTGACGTTCTGGGCATCGCCCCTTCGCTGGAAACGCCATTTTACATTAACAATACGTAAATGACCTCTCTTCCTGCGGTCTCGCTCGCCGGCTTATCAGGACAATCCTGACCCGCATAAGTTTTAGTCCAAATTGATTAAATTCTTTCGCATCTGACCCGGTGCGGGTATAGTGATCGGGACCAGCCAAGGGGACGAACACGTGGCACAAGCCTCTCATTTGAAGCTTGACGAGCAGAGTTTGATTACATCTCGGCTCATCAAGAAGCACGCGACAACGTCTGATGTCGCCGATTCCACAGAGCTGAAAGAGAAGATTGCTCAGCTAGCCCTGATTCTCGATCTGGCGCGCCAGGGTTTCGAAGCAGGCACGCCGGCGGGACAAGTCGTTGACCGGCTTGCAGGCCGTCTCCACGAACTGCGCAACCAGGCATCACCCGCCGTTTGGCAACAGCTTATTCCCCTGGCTCAGGAGCACCCTGTCTCCGAGTTCCTCAAACAGGATCCTTTTACGCGCTGGTCCTTTGAAAAGCCGCGCGGTTATTCCGGCGATGCCAGCCTGCTCGACATTTACTACAAGCATCCCAGCGCCGACGAGATCGTGGCCTCCTCCACGGAACTCGGCCGCGAAATCTACGCCTACACAAGTGAAGCAGCGAGCTCTGTGGCTGGCCGCGAAAGGCGCGATATACTTGCGCGCACCGTGGACGCCACCGCAGAGCGTGTCGACAACCCTGAAGTGCTGGCGATAGCCTGCGGACATCTCCGCGAAGCGGAACTGTCCAAAGCCCTGGCCGGGAAAAAACTGAAACGCTGGATCGGGCTCGATCAGGACCCCATCAGCGTCGGAACGGTCAATCGTGATCTGGCCGGAACCGGCGTCGAAGCCATTGATGGCTCCGTCAAAGGCATTCTCCGCCGCTCCTACAAGCTCGGCACCTTCGATCTTGTCTATGCCTCAGGGCTCTATGACTATTTGCCACGTGCTGTTGCGATCCGCCTCACGCAGCGCGCCATGGAACTGGTCAAACCGGGCGGCGAGTTCCTGTTTGCCAATTTCAGCGACGAGATCACCACCGATGGCTACATGGAAACCTTCATGGACTGGCCGTTGATCCTGCGCGCGGACAAGGACATGCAGGACATAATCGACCGCGCGATCGACAAGAACCATGCCGATACCGAGGTCTTTTACGGCAGCAACCGCAACATCGTCTACGGCGTCATTCGCAAACACGCCGACTGACCGGCTTTCTCATCCTGTGGTTTGAGGCGTCAGAGCAGGGGCTCGGACGCCACCAGACCTTTGGCAATGAGATCCGCCCAATCGGCTGCGTCTTCCTCAGATCCGATGAGATCGTTGCGGATCTCGATCTCGACACAGGGTATGCCGCGCCTTTCGCCATGGACTGGCACAGCATAGTCCGTGGCGTCACTCACGGCATAGGGTTGATTGCTCCCAACGCACAGGTCCGTGTTCCTGCGAAACCAGTCGAGGATTGCCGGCGAAAGCGTCTTGTCCCGGTTAAACAGAATGCCGATTTCCCAAGGACGGCTCTTGCCCAGAAAGACAGGCGTGAATGAGTGGATCGTCACAAGCCTTGTCTTGCGCCCCTCCTCTTCCCGCCGATCCAGCGCCTGCGATACGGCATTGTGGAACGGCCAGAAAATCTCTTCTGCCCGCATTCTGCGCTCATCGGGTGAGAGATTTCTGTTGGCCGGAACCACCGTGCCTTCGCTCGTTTCCGGCGCGAAGGTTTCCGCATCGGGTTGCCGGTTGCAGTCACAGACGAGGCGCGAATAGCGTTGCGTGTACAGCGGCGCATCCAGAAGATCAGAAAGCTTTCTTGCGACCGAAAGCGCACCGATATCCCAGGCGATATGGCGGCTGAGATCGTTTTCGGAAAGCCCCATTGTGCCGAGACTTTCGGGGATCCTCCGCCCCGCATGCTCACAGATGATGAAGTAGTCTGATGCCGCGTCTTCGTTGAATGTTTCAAGGGGGTGCGGCTCATGCGCCTTAAGGACCCCATGCAGCGCGGTTTCATTCAGATCAGACACGCAGATGCCTCCCAAGCGATTTGTATGAAATCGTACAAATCCAATTGTTTCATTGCAAGATGTATCTTTTTGTTGACGCTGGTCCCGCGGCCGCCATATCGTTGAGCCAACAACAAGGGGAGCAAATTTGCCGTGAGTGACATGCCGGTTATCGAGGCCTCGGGCCTTGCGAAACGGTTTGGCGGGCTCTTGGCCGTCGATGGATATGATTTGCGTCTCGACAGGGGCGATCTTGTCGGGTTGATCGGGCCCAATGGTGCGGGCAAGACGACAGCCTTCAATCTTCTGACCGGTGTGCTCAAACCGTCAGCCGGCAGCATTTCCGTATCTGGAAAGGACATGACTGCCCAACCGCCTCACCTGATGGCTCGTGCCGGACTCGCGCGAACGTTTCAGAACATTCGCCTTTTCGACGATCTGAGCGTGCTCGAGAACGTGATGTGTGGTGGCCACATGCGGCATTCTGCAAGCACGCTTGCGACGATGTTTCAGCTGCCGTCTTTCTGGCGTTCGGAAGAGACGCTGCGTCAGCGGAGCCGCGACATCGTCGACAGGATCGGCCTGAGCGCATTCGCACAGCAGCGTGCCGGCGATCTTTCCTACGGCGATCAGCGACGGGTGGAGATCGGTCGCGCCCTGGCCGGCGAGCCTGCAGCTTTGCTCCTCGATGAGCCCGCTGCGGGCCTGAACCCTTCCGAAACGGGTGAACTCGTTTCCTTTATTCGCCAGGTCAATGAGGAGTTCGGCATCGCCGTTCTGGTCGTCGAGCACGACATGCATCTGGTGATGGGGCTGTGCGACCGCATTCAAGTCCTGAACCGCGGCAAGCTCATAGCAGAGGGCTCGCCGCAGGAGGTGCAGAAGGATCCGGCGGTCATCGAGGCGTATCTCGGCACCAGACGCCAGGAGAAGGCCCATGCTTGAGGTGCGCGATCTCAATGTCTATCGCGGCGCAACTCATGTGCTGAAAGGTGTGTCCTTCGATGTGCGGCAGGGGCAGCTTGCGGCCCTGATCGGCGCCAATGGCGCCGGCAAATCGACCACGCTCCTCACGCTGTCGGGTCTTTTACGTCCGCGTTCGGGCAGCGCTCTGCTCCACATCGAAAATGAGACGCTGGATCTCACCCGGATGTCATCGGAGAAGATCGTGCGCGCGGGTCTGATCCACTGCCCGGAAGGACGGCAGATTTTCCAGTCGCTCAGCGTCGCCGAAAACCTCGATATGGGTGCCTACACGCAGCGTGACCGCGCAGAGGTGCGCCGAACGATGGAGGAAGTGCACACGCTGTTTCCGATTCTGGCGGAGCGGGCCAATGTCGCCGCCGGTTCACTTTCGGGCGGGGAGCAGATGATGGTGGCCATCGGCAGAGCGCTCCTTGCCAAGCCGAAAATGCTGTTGCTCGACGAGCCCTCCCTCGGCCTTGCGCCACTGGTTGTCGAGACGATTTTCGACGTGATCCAACGGTTGAAATCAACCGGCGTCACCATCCTCCTGATCGAACAGAATGCAGCTATGGCGCTGGAGATTGCCGACAGCGCCTATGTGATGGAAAACGGAAACATCGTCTTGTCGGGAACCGGTAAAGAACTCGCCAGCAATGATCGGGTGCGCCAGTCCTATCTGGGGGTGACGGCATGAACCAGTATCTGTTTCAGCAATTGATCAACGGGCTGGCGCTTGGCAGTCTCTATGCTCTCGTCGCCATCGGCTTTTCGATGATCTACGGCATCGTCCGGCTGATCAATTTCGCGCATGGCGATCTCGTTATGATCGGTGCGTTCTCCACTCTTGCTCTCGTGACCGCCGGTGTGCCCTGGCCGCTGATTCTCGTTTTCGTTCTCGCAATCGGCGCCATCGCCGGCATGACCATTGAAACCATCGTCTTCCGCCCGATACGCGGGGCCAGTCAGGTGACAGGGTTTATCGCGACGCTGGCGGTTTCAATCGCCATACAGAACAGCGCGCTGATGATCCTCTCCGGGCAGCCGCGGAATTTTCTCTTTCCCGCCTTCATGCGCCAGCGCGTGGGATTCGGCGGCGTGAACGCTTCCCTGACGGACATCGCCATCATTGTTCTGACGCTCCTCCTGATCGGCGGGCTTTTCCTCGTGGTTTACCGAACGCGGCTCGGGACCGCCATGCGCGCAACGGCGGAGAACCTGACTGCAGCCCGTCTGATGGGGGTCGCGGTAAACCGAACCATCCTTGCAGCCTTCGCCATTGGCAGCGCCCTTGCCGCTGTTTCGGGCCTCTTCTGGGGCGGCAAATTCGGGCAGATCGATCCGCTGCTGGGCTTCGTGCCTGGCCTCAAAGCTTTTGTCGCCTGCGTGATCGGCGGTGTCGGTTCAATCGGGGGAGCAATGCTGGGCGGGTATATTCTCGGCCTTGCCGAAGTCTTGTTCGTCGGCCTTCTGCCGCAGGAATTCTCCGGCTATCGGGATACATTCGTCTTCCTGCTGCTGATCGTGATTCTGTTAATTCGACCTTCCGGCCTGTTCGTTCGCCAGACCGAGGAGCGCGCCTGACATGCAGACGCCTTCGCAAACCACATCCATGGCGGAAACCGCATCGGCTCCGACAACGCCGCGCAGCGGCTTTGTTGCTGCCGTTGTAACCATCATCGCGGCCGCGGCGGCTGTCTGGGCCGCACAACAGGGGCTGAACAGCTATCTCGTCACGCTGCTTGCGCTTCTGTTCATCAATGCGGCACTCGCCGTCTCCCTGACACTGACGAATGGTCTCACCGGCTTGTTCTCGCTCGGGCACCCCGCGTTCATGACGATTGGAGCCTATGTGGCGGCGATCCTGACCTTCTCTGCGCGGCGCAAGGGATCGATGCTGCCGGGACTGCCAGACTGGCTGGCTTCGACGGAACTTTCCATGTTTCCCGCCCTGCTGATCGCGGGCCTTGTCGGTGGACTGGTGGCGCTGGCCATCGGCTGGGCCGTGTTGCGTCTCAAGGGGCATTATCTCGCGGTTGCGACACTGGGCCTCATCATCGTTGTGCAGGGGCTTGCCACCAACTGGGATGGTATCACGCGCGGCGGCGCGGGCCTCAGCGGCCTTCCGCGTCACGTGAACATCTGGTGGGCTCTGGGCTTTCTTGTCATCGTTGTCGCAATCACCTGGCGGATCAAATATTCCTCGCTCGGGCGTGCCATGATGGCGGTGCGGGAGAATGAGCTCGCTGCCTCCTGCAGCGGCATCAATGCCGCGCGATTGAAGATCCTTGCCTTTGTGATCGGTGCCGTCATGGCCGCCATGGCGGGTGCTTTGCTCGCTCATCTCATCAGCGTGGTGACGCCAAAAACCTATTCCGTCCTGCTGGCCTTCAACATCGTGGTGATGGTCGTGATCGGCGGATCGGGCAGCATCACCGGGGCGATCGTCGCCGCAACGGCCATCACGGTTCTTTCGGAGGCGCTGCGACCGGTGGAAGAAAGCATCGGTCTTTATGGCATGAGCCAGGTCATCGTGGCGCTCTGCCTGATTGTGGTGCTCTATCTCAAGCCGGGCGGGTTGTTCGGCAGCGGCGAACCCGCTTTCTTGCGGCGCCTGTTCAGCGGAAGGAAAACGCAATGAGCGCACCGCGCCAAAGGGATATCTATGAGACGCGGGCCCAGCCGCTGCGCCCGGAGCGCGTCGGACTTCTGGTCATCGATGTCCAGAACTGGGTGATGGACGAGGCAAACCGCCAGCCGCGCCCCGAGTTCTACGACGCTGCCCGGAGTCAGGTCATTCCCAACATTGCGAGGCTCATAGATGCTTCCCGCACCCACGGCGTAGAAGTGATCTACACCGTGATGGAAAACTTCACCCAAGACGGACGCGACCGCAGTCTCGACTACAAGCTGTCGAACTTCTTCATCCCCAAGGGATCGTTGGATGCAAAGGTGATCGATGAGGTCGCGCCGCAGGGCGACGAGATGGTTATACCGAAAACCTCATCGAGCCTCTTCAACTCGACAAACTTCGAGTATCTGATCCGCAACATCGGGCTCGACACGATCATCGTGACCGGCTTCCTGACCGACCAGTGCGTCGACCACACGGTCCGCGACGGTGCCGATCGCGGGTTTCACATGATCTGCGTTTCCGATGGCTGCGCGACCGACACGCAGGCGCGGCACGCCGCGGCGCTAAGCGCGTTCAAGGGCTATTGCCGCATAGAAACCACGGACAGCCTGATTGCCGCAATGAAACGCGATTTCGCCTGAGTTCGGCTTGTATTAAACGCCCCGCGCAAAAGGGAGGCGTTCTACACCTCCCCAACACGCTCGAGCCTCAGTAGGCCTGACGGTATTTCGCGCATTGTTCTTCTGGCGAGAGGTCTTTCATCAGCTCCGCTTCGAACCGCTTGTGTGCGAGATAAGCCGAAACCAGCTCCTCCCCGAAAAGCGGACGCAACGCCGCCTCGCCTTCGAACAGATCGAGCGCCGCCTGCAGCGATTGCGGCAGTCTGACAACACCCAGCGCCTGACGCTCGCTTTCACTCATATGCTGAGGCGGCTTGCGACAGACCTGTGGCGCGGGCAACGCCTCGTCCAGGCCGTGAAGGCCGGCGGCTACCAGCGCGCCCAGCACCATGTAAGGGCTGGCTGCCGCATCTGCTGCACGGAATTCGAAATGGAACTGCTTTGCGACGTCGACACCCGCGCCGGGAAACACGGGGCAGATGCGCAGGCCGGCCTCGCGGTCGCGTTCGCCCAGATTGTTGTAGGCCGCACTCCAGCGGTCCGGTGTCAGGCGCAGATAGGAAATCGTTGATGCCGCCGTGACCGCCGTGATGGCGGGCATCAGCGCGAGGATTCCCGACAGGAAGCTGGCCGCTTTCGCAGACACCGCATTCGGGGCTGAAGCATCGTGGTTGACTGGCGCGCCGGTCTCGGCGTCGATCAATCCGAAATGAACGTGAACGCCATTGCCCACGGCATCCGGCCGCAGGATCGGGGTGAAGCTCGCCCGGTGGCCAAAATGCTGGGCGACAGCCCGCGCGATCTCGCGCACCGCCACGGCATGATCGGCCGAGCGTTCGTCATCGGCCGGCCCGACCGTGACTTCATATTGCATGGGTCCGTATTCAGGCATGAACGTGTCGATCTCCAGACCCGCTTCCCTGAGCGCGCCCAGATAGGTTTCGGCAAATTGCCCCTGGCGGCGGAAGGAATCGAGCGCGTAGCTCGCATTCGGGCGCTCCTCCATCCCTTCGAGCATGAATTCGTGCTCAAAAGCCGCCTTGATCCGCAGCCCGTGTCGCGCCTCCAGCTCACGCAGCATCCGCTTGAGAAATCCCCTCGGACACACACTCCAGGCCGTGCCATCGAGATTCATGATGTCGCCCATCATGAAGTGGCTCGCAGCCGCATCCGGACCGAAATCAACACGAACGCGCGTGGCCGGGTCAGGCGTGAGAACCGTATCGCCATAAGGCCCCCATGGCGTCGGCGCGATCGGCCCATGCGCGGTGATCATGCTGTTGGTGGGGGTCCACCCGATCCCCTTGCGCAGCCGCGTTTCCAGATCTAAGGCCGGAAAGCCCTTGCCGCGAACCTGTCCGGCAAGATCGGCGGTGCACAGCATGATGATTTCTTCGCGTTTCATCGAACCCCTCATTTTCGTTTTGATTTGGCCCGTTCCTGGCCGAACGTACCGTCCGCAAGCCGGGTGCGCAGGTCCTCGAGTGTCTCGAAGCGTGTTCGTCCGGCGGTGTCCGCCTTGCTGGCCGCAGCACCCACGAGCGCTTCGGCAACCCCCATCCCAACGGTCAGCACATCGAAGATCGACGGCGATTCCACCGGAAATGTCAGAACAAGGTCGGCCGACCGGGCTGCCGGCGATTGCCAGACATCGGTCAGGAGAATGACTGTAGCTCCGCGCCTGGAAGCGGCGTGGGTGAACTGCACCACATCGTCCTGATAGCGACGCACATCCAGCACCACCAGAACGCTGCCCCTGCTCATGTCGAGCAGGAACTGCGGCCAGGTCTGCGTTTGACCGCTGACCGGGTGAACACGCCCGCGTATCGCTGAGAGCAGATCGCCCATATAGCGCGCCACATGAGAGGAATATCGTCCGCCAAGCAGATGAATGTCGCGCTTGGGGTCTGCCAGAAGCGCCGCCGCCCGATCGAATTCCCTTTCGGGAATGAGGTCGGGCAGGCTGCTGAAATACTCGGCCATACGGTCGCTGGTGCGTGCGAGGTAGGATTTGTCGGTGGCCTCGTCGCGCACCTTCCGTTCGCCGAAACGCAGAAGCGGCGATTGCAGACTCTCTTCGATATGGCTTCGCAGCGCTTCCTGAAATTCCGCATAGACGGGGAAGCCGAGGCGCTTGACCAGGCGCAGCACCGTTGCCGTGCTGACACCGCTCTGTTCGGCAAATTCGGCAACGGTGGTGAGGCCAGCCATCGGATAGTTGGCGATCAGATGCCGAGCGGCGCGCGCTTCGCGGCTGCTGAGTTCGGGCAGGGCCCGCCGCAGATCCTCCAACACGTTCATAGCTGCCGCTCCGCTTCCCATCGCGTATTTCTCGAATGTATCAAATCAGACAAAATTGCCATTTGGAAGAAAAAATGTATCATTCGATTGACGTTCTCCAATTGCAGAGTCATGCTGATGACCAACGCATGAGCCTTCCCGGGGCACCTTGCGTCAGAGGGTGACATTCAACAAGAAGCAGGGAGATTGCCATGAAACATCTGATTGCCGCATCGGTGGCCCTGGCCGCCGTCACGGGCGCCGCCATGGGCAGCGCCTACGCGCAGGAAACCATCAAGATCGGCGCGCTTTACAACGTAACCGGCGGGATGTCGTCACTCGACGGCCCCTCGCTCAAGGGCGCACAACTCGCCGTCAAGCAGATCAACGCGGACGGCGGTCTTCTTGGGAAGCAGATCGAGCTGATTGCGCCAGACGGAAAGACAGATCAGCAGGAGACGGCGAAGGCCGCCCAGCGCCTCATTTCAGAGGGCGTGGTGGCCGGCATCGGCGAGTCCGACACCACCTTCGTCATGGCCGGTGCACCGCTGTTCCAGGAAGCAGGCATCCCGTTCGTCACGTCTGGCGCAACACATCCCGAGCTTCCCCAGTGGGTTGGCGATTACATGTTCATGGCGCCGTTCGGCGACGATGATCAGTCCTACGCCATTGCTGACTATGCCTATGACAAGCTCGGCGCCCGCAAGGTCGCGGTCTGGACCGACAATTCCATGGACTTCACCAAGGCGCTCAGCAAGTTCTTCGTCGAGCGCTTTGAAGAGCGCGGCGGTGAAATCATCGGCACCGACAGCTTCATGATGGGCGATACGGATTTCTCCGCGCAGATCGCGCGTCTTGCCTCCATCGATCCCGCACCCGATGCGGTTTTCGTCTCGGCGATCCCCTCGGAGGCCGGCCTCTCAGTCAAGCAGATCCGCGAGCAGGGCATCACCATGCCGATCGTGTCCGGTGATGGTTTCGACACCGAACTGGTCTCCACCGTGCCAGGCCCTGAGCTCGCCAACGATGTCTATTTCTCCACCCACACCTATCGCGCTGATGACCGCGAGGAGGTGAAGAAGTTCATCGCCGACTACAAGGCCGAATACGGGATTGACCCCGAAAACGCATTTGCTCCGCTAGGCTATGACGCACTGATGCTGGTCGCGGACGCGATCCGCCGGGCCGAGTCTGCAGAGCCGGCTAAGATCCGCGACGCTCTTGCCGAGACGCGCGGCTTCAAGGGTGTGACAGGCGAGATCAGCTACACGCGCGAGACCATGGTGCCGCCGAAGCCGGTATCGCTCATCAGCGTGCAAAATGGCAAATACTCGGTCGAGGAAATCTGGGAACCCGAGACCAACTGATCCAGCTAGGGGCAGCGGGAGAGCGGGGCTTCGGCCCCGCTTTTTCGTGGTGCTTTATGCGGCAGCCCCCTGCCGCCCCCTCTCGGAGCGCTTCTGAACAAACAACATCGGGCAGGCAAACTGGCCTTACCCGCCCTGCTCTCCCAAACGCAGCCGAGCTAACGCTTCAAGAATGCATTGCTGAACCAGGTCGAGACATCCGGCATTTCCTTAAGGCGCTTACCATCTGGATCGCGCATTACACCGGCTTCGAACATGAATTTCGTGATGTTGCCAAACATGTCGGCGTCGATCAGCCCCACCGGCTCGCCTTCGTCCTGAAGATAGCCGCCATCCACGATGGCCTTCATCGAGGCCCGCACCAGTTCGGGATTGGAGAGCATTCCGCCAGTTTCGGCGATCAGCATCTCCGCTGCTTCCTCCGGGTTTTCAGCGGCAAATGCGTAGCCGCGCTGTGCGGCCTGCACAAAAGCTTCAGCGATCTGGGCATTGTCCTTTAGCCAGGTGCCATTTGCCCCCAGATAGGTGGTGTGCTGATCGGGCACGCCATAATCGGCATACCGAAATGCGCGCTGCGGCCGGTTGAGAAGCACCGAGTTCACCCCCTCCCATGTGCTCACCTCAAGCGTGAAATCCACCGTCCCATTGGCAAGCGCCTCATAGGCAGACGTGCCGAGCGTGACGGTCTCGAACTCACCCTTGCCACCATCGTTCTGGATGATCGTTGAGATGAGCGCCTGCTCCCATGCGCTACCAAAACCCGCATAGGTCATGCCATCGAGGTCGGCAGGACGCTGAATGTCCTCACGCTCCCCATTGAAGACCAGGCGACCCGTCTCATGCTGCATGACCGCCATGACCACCGTTAGGTCGGCACCCGTAGCGCGCTGGCTGTAGAACCCGACGGAGCTCAGAATGCCGAGTTCAGCGACACCCGTCGCCACCAGCGTGCCAGACGAGGTATCCGTGTAAGGGAGAATCTCCACATCGAGGCCGGCTTCGTTGAACCAGCCCTTCGCCTGCGCAACATACAGCCCCACATGGTTGGTATTGGGCGTCCAGTCCAGCGCGGCGCTCAGGCGCTCCTGCGCCGTTGTCGGCACCGCCATTGCGCCCAGCATCAGGGCAGCGGCTATCAGGCTTTTCATGGTCATTCTCCTGTCTGACTGAGCAAAGTGTTCAATAGTTCCTCCTCCTGCGCGCGCGCTTCAGCCGGCAGGGCCGTGCCAAGACGCGGTCTCGGAGCGCGGACAACCACTTCTGAAATCACACGGGCAGGACGACGCGACAGCACATAGATGCGATCCGAAAGCGCGACCGCTTCGCGCACATCGTGCGTGACAAGCAGCGTGGTCCAGCGGGCACCCCGCCATCGATCTTCCAGCCAGCGTTGCATCTGCGCGCGCGTCAGCGCATCGAGCGCGCCGAAGGGTTCGTCCAGAAGCTGAACGGGCCGCGCCTGTATCACCGTTCGCAGCAATGCAGCCCGCTGGCGCATCCCGCCCGACAGTTCCGCCGGGTACCGCTCCTCGAAACCCGCCAGTCCGAATTCGGCAAAGAGCGGCAATGCCCGTGCGCGGGCCTCGGCGCGCGACACACCCTGCACCTCGAGCCCGAGAATCACGTTGTCGATGATGCGCCGCCACGGCATCAGCGCATCGCGCTGTGGCATGAAGGCAAAGGTCGTGGCGTTGCGCTTGAGCGTTGAACCATCCAGCAGAATTTCACCGCGATCGGGTTCAAGCGCACCTGTGAGCAGGCGAAAAAGCGTCGATTTTCCCGCGCCCGACGGCCCGAGAATGGAAACAAACTCACCTTGCCCGACCCGCAGCGACACGTCGTCGAGCACCTCTGTCTCGCCAATCCTGACACCCACATTGCGCAGTTCCAGAGCGTTCATTGTCCCTGCCCCGCTTCGCGCCAGCGCAGCAAGACCCTCTGCAACAAGGCAGACACACCGAACAGGACAAGCGTCAGCGTCGAACTCACCACGACCGCCGCCAGCATGAGATCGGGACGAAAACTGTTCTTGGCATTGAGAATGACAATTCCAAGCCCGGCACGCGCGCCGACATATTCGGAAAAAATCGCCGCCACGACGGCATAGGTGATCGAAATTCGAAGACCGGCGAAGAAATAGGGCATTGCGGAGGGAAACCGCGCAGCGCGAAACACCTTCCAGCGCGAAGCCCCCATCGAGCGCATCAGCGTTTCGATCTCGGGATCGGTCGCTTCATAGCCGTCCACCAGAGCGACCAGCATGGGGAAGAATGTGACAAGTGCCACGAGGAGGATTTTCGGCGTGAGGCCGAAGCCGAACCACAGCACCGCCAGCGGCGCGATGGCCACCAGCGGCAGGGTCTGGCTCACGACGAAAATCGGAAACAGCGCACGCCGCAATTTCGGCAGGAAATCGAGCGCAACCGAGAGCGCAAACGCGATGCTGACGGAAAAGGCAAAGCCGGTCAGCGTCGCGCTCAATGTCGGCAGCGTGTTTTCCCACAGCAATGCCCGATTGGCTGCCATCTGTTCCACCACGCGCGAGGGCGCCGGCAGAACGAGCGGCGATATGCCTGACAACCGGACATAGATTTCCCAAAGGACGATGGCAGCAGCGACACTACCGAGTGCGGGCAGACCGCGTATCAACCGTCCACCCGCTGAGCGGGGCAGACCTTTCGTCATAGGGTCAGGCCGTGGAAGGGCTGTTGGCAGACACGGTCAGGTCGATCGTGACATGCCCCTCGGGCGGTCCGAAGCGGCAAAACGCCTGTTCGAGCGTCGCAAAAACCGGCCCCGCGTCCCCCATGAGGCGCGAACAGAAATTCTTTGAACGATCGAAGACACCGCTCGACTTCAGGAAGTCGATGCAGCCCATGATCTCGGCCATGTGGTCGCCGGCGCCCATCACATAAAGCGAGAATTGGGCCCGTGCGATCTCCGACGTGGTCTTGGCATCGGCCACCGCCGCAAGTGCCGCCTTCTGTCGGTCGGCAAGAGGCTCGGACGGGTTGGCGAGCGCCGAGGTCGCACAGATCGGATCATCCGGCTCGCCGGGGCATCCGCGCGAGAGCGTGGCGCGCATGACGACGTGATGCCGTGTGGAGGCGGCGGCGACATAGAAATCGCGGAGGGCCGGAAAGAGCACTTCGGGCGGGCCGACAACCAGCGTCGAGATATCGTCGGTTTCGATCCGCAGACGATCACGCCAGGGGTCGAATGCCGAGAGCGACGACATGATGACATCGACGAAATCGTCGGTCATCGGATAAAGGGAAAGCTGCGCGCCTGCGAACATGATGGTCCTCCTTGCTCCGCTGGCATTACCCAGATCAGCTTCTAGGGCCCGAAGGCTTGCACCTTCATCTCAGCCGCGGCCATACGCGGCACCCCTGTGGATGTGAGGTACGAACCAAATCCCGTGTCGGAAAGCAAGCCGATTGTTCAGGAAAAGATGCGGGCGTGAAAAATTATCCGGCTATCCACAGGCGGTCACAGGCCGAAAATCCGGAATGATGACCGGCCGGAGAGTTCGCGCACGGCTCCAAGATGCTCAAGCCGCTCGAAAAGGCGTTTCGAGGCCCAGCGGGAGAGATTGCAGCCGGGCACCGAGGCCGGAAGGGCATCTTCGTCGAGCAGCTTCTGCACGACCATCCCCGCCCCCTTGGTCCGCAGCTTCGGCAACACGGAAACCAGTGTGCCGGCGCGACGAGATATTTCACCAGCCGAGCGGAGCGCACCTTCTGTGCCGGAAACCAGCGCCAGGCACACGGCCGTCGCGAAACCCGGATCACCCGGATCGATCCGCCCCGTTGCGCCACTCGCGCGGAAAGCCGCTCCATAGCGTTCCGCCATGAGCAACGGAACGGGACGAGACCAGCCAAGCATCGTTGCCGTCAGTCCATCCGCGAGCGCCCACGCCAGCGGCTCGGCATCCGCGCGTAGCGTCAATATCCTTTGTACAAGTTCTGCAGCAGCAAAGGGCGCGGCCCGACCCGACTGAACCACCGCTTCCGCGTGGTCCAACACAGCCTCGACCTCCTCTCCCATCGCAAGGCCGAGCAAGTCTGAAAGCTCCGCTATCGTAGACGATGACATTGCAAAGCGACGCGTCGCCATGCGCCGGTAGGCAAGGAAAATCTTGCCGGCAGGGCCCGGGTCATCCCCGGTCCCTGTGAGAAGCACCGCATCACGCAGCGCACTCTCGCCCTCACCCCGTCCCGAGAGCCTCGATGCCGCCGCGGCGCATTTCAGCGCCTGGCGCGCGCGCCAGCAGCCCGCCCAGGCCGGTTCGCTGCGCACCAGATCGTCCAGTGTTTTGAGCGCGATGCCGGCTGCAAACCCGGCATCACTCAAGCCTGAAGCGGCCTTGCGTGGCATTGCCCACCTGGGCAGGATCAGGCTTGACGGAGAGGCGGGCAAAGACGAATCCATCTTTGTAGAATAAAGCGGTTGAGCAGTTTATGCCAGAAATTCTGCGCAAAACCGCACAGCTTGTCTTTCCCGTTTTATGTCCGATAAGATTGTATTATCAGACATCAGAGACAACAGGCCGAAAATGACCTCTGACAACGAGCAAAATCCGCGAAGGCGAGGCTTGGACCAGCCTGCAGCGTCTGAAGCACCAGCGGACTCAGAATCTGTCGCGTCAGAAGATGAGGCTTTTGCGTTAAAATCCCGCAAAGCCGCCATAGACAATTCAGACCTGCCCGACATTGTCGACCTGGTGCTCGCGATGGATGAGGAGAGCCCCTCCCCTTCCCCGCCAATCTCCGGTGATCCCCTCGTCGAGACGGCGCGCAATTACGCGCGGGCGGCGCGATCGGAAGCGACGCAGCGCGCCTATGCGGCCGACTGGCGTCACTTCGCTTCCTGGTGCCGCCGCTCGGGCTATTCTCCGCTTCCCGCTGATCCGCGCGTGGTTGGCCTTTATCTCTCCGCCTGTGCCTCCAGCAATCCGCGTCCGACTGTTTCCACACTGGAACGCAGGCTTTCCGGCCTCTCCCAGAGCTACTCGCAGCGGGGAGACAGGCTCGATCGCAAGGATCCGCACATCACCGAGGTCTTTGCCGGCATCCGCCGCAGGCATGGCCGCCCGCCCGTTCAGAAAGAAGCGCTCCTCGCAGAAGACATCCTCACCATGATCGAAACCTTGTCCAACGATCTGCGCGGTCTCCGGGACAGGGCCATCCTGCTTGTCGGTTTTGCCGGCGGTCTGCGCCGTTCCGAGATCGTCGGGCTCGATACAGGCCCCGACCAGACCGAGGATGGCAGTGGCTGGGTGGAGATCTTCGACAAGGGGGCCTTGATCACCCTGCGCGGCAAGACGGGCTGGCGCGAGGTGGAAATCGGTCGCGGTTCGGCTGACCGTTCCTGCCCCGTGGAAGCGCTAAAGACGTGGATGCGGCTCGGGCGCATCGCCCACGGCCCGCTCTTCCGCAGGATTCGCGGCCAGAGCGCGGTTGAAGAAAGCCGGCTCAATGACAGGCACATTGCCCGCCTGGTCAAGCGGGCCGCATTCGATGCGGGTTTGCGTGCCGACCTTCCCGAGAAGGAGCGGGAGAAGTTGTTTTCGGGCCATTCCCTGCGGGCCGGCCTCGCCTCCTCCGCGGAAGTGGATGAGCGTTTCGTGCAAAAGCAACTCGGCCACACGAGTGCGGAAATGACGCGCCGCTATCAGCGACGCCGCGACCGGTTTCGCGTCAATCTCACCAAGGCGAGCGGTCTATGATTGATCAGTGACGTGAATCGGTTGCCGGCAATCGATTCACGAAATGCGTTGGACCTGCGCATCCGTTCCGGGCAACGGTCGCGGCATGTCTATCAACCCGCATCAATGCTCCTTGAGACGCGTCGACCCCGCCCGCAACATGGCGCGTTATTACACGCTTTCCGTTGAGCCGACCCTTTTCGGCGATGCAGC
This sequence comes from Nitratireductor sp. ATLC21, assembly GCF_057196525.1. NCBI lineage: Bacteria > Pseudomonadati > Pseudomonadota > Alphaproteobacteria > Hyphomicrobiales > Phyllobacteriaceae > Nitratireductor > Nitratireductor sp. ATLC21. The sequence continues at coordinate 109,441 of NZ_JBXUOU010000004.1, forward strand.
ACTTGTCCGCCAATGGGGGCGGATCGGCACGCGCGGGCAGTTCAAGATCAACCTGTTCGACAACACCAAGTCGGCCGAAGCCGCACTCTTGCGGCTCAGGAAAATCAAGGAGCGCCGCGGTTACAGGTAACTAAAGCCAAGAGGCGGCGTCCTTCGGAAGCCTGTGCTCGGGGTCGGTGACGGAAAGAACCGGCCTCCCCTCCCCGTTCCATTGCCACAGCGCCACACAGCTTCCGCCGGGTGACATGTAGGAGGGGTAAATGACCCCGTGAAAGCCTTTTTCCATAAGGGTTTCACGCACACGATGTGTTTCAGGCACACGGCCCTCATCCATTTCGGCCCGCCACTCGCATTGATGGATATCCGGCGAAACACCAAGCACCTTCATGACTGCCGCATTCGTCAAATCGGCCAGCCGTGCGTCGGAGAGCGTGAGCTGCGCAATGAGCGCGGGATGCTGCACAAAGCCTTGATTATACTCCGCCCAGGCCGTTGAAAGTTCGCGCGCGGCATAGATCGCCTGTGCACCCACCGGGTTCCAGCGCCCACCGAACCGCGCCGCCCCAGCGCCTGAAAGGGGTGCATGGGCCCAGCGCGGAACATAGGCGCGCCAGAGGGTTTCGGTCCGCAAATCCTCAGGCATAAACGCCGGCGCGCACCGCTTCGAGATAGGCGAGAACCTTGTCGGCCTTGCCTTCGCCGACCAGATCATAGGCGGTCTTGCCCGCCCAGCCCGGGATCGGTTGGTGTTTGAACCAGATCACCGCCCGGTGCTCATTGCCGGCCATTTCCGTGGCCATGGCGAGAATGCGCACGACCGGGCTCAGCGCCTGATCCACCTTGCGCTGGCCGGATTTCGCCGTCAGCGTGTTGCGCGCCACACCGATCAGGCGCGAGAGCTCAACCATGGTCACGCCGAGCAGTTCCGACACCCGGCGGGCGGATAGAAAGGGTGTTTTTTCGTCGGCAAAATGCCCCGCCGCGAAATCAAAATCCGTCGCTGTCATCGCCTCAGCCTCCATATCTCGACACCATAATGAACACAAATTGAGCTCAGAGCAAGAAATATGCGCTCAAAATATGAATTCAAGAAACGCGGCAAAACGCTAATTTTTCTCCAAAACCGCCTTTTGACGGGCTGAAATCAGCGCATTCAGCATCGGTTTCACAGAAAACGCGCCCGAATTCGCCCGCTCCGTCAGCCGTCGGAGATAGCCGCCGGGCGAGCGAATGACCTCCGCACGCTCCAGCATCGCCGCAATCGTGATTGCCGCATTGATGTCGCCCATTTCGGCGCGCGCTTCGGCCCAGGCATCCGGTGAAACCCCGAGCATGGAGCGAACGGTTTCGGCCGCTTTCATCAGGTCGCGCCAGTCTGACAGCCCGTCCGGCGCATAATCGCGCATTTGCGGGCAGGCAGACGCCACCGTTTCGAACCCGACAGGTGGTTTCTGGCCGCTTCCCTCCGCTTCCGGCTTTCGGCGTCCTCCCCTTTGGCCGGATGCGGTGTCGTGATTGCTTTCAACCGCCGATTTGGTTTCAAGGTCGGGCGGCATCGGCCCCGCTTCAACTTTTTCCTGGTAGGTTTCGAATTGGGATTCTGGGTTTGAATTATGAATATGGCGCTCATTTTGAGTGTCATTGGCGCTCATATTTATGTTTTCATTAACCATGTGGCCTGCTTCACGGGCCTCCAGATCGGCTTCGCTCAGACCTTCCAGATAGGCTTTTTCCACGTCGTTGCGCAAAGCCAGGAGGGCATCACGGCGGGCTTTCAGCGTTTCCCAGTCGGTGTTGCGGCCAAGCCGGCCGGAAAGTGCGGCCAGGCGCTCCGCATAGGGCGCGAATGAACGTCCCCTGCCCTCTTCAGCCGCCGCCTCAACGATCGCGGCAATGTCGCGCAGATGGATGGTGATTTCGCTTCTGAGCGCCCGGATGGCGCGCGCCAGACGCCGTGCCTCGGCCGCATGGGTCTCGATCTCACAAGCGCGCATGACGAGCGGTGCGAGATCGAAGCCGAAGGCCTCCTCGATCTGCCCCTCCTCGCTGCGCCGCGCATAGCGCTTTCCATTGGCACTGTCGCGCCGCAGGATGAGCCCGGCCTTCACGAGCGCCGCCAGATGCCGCCGCAGCGTCGCCGGCGCCATGCCGCGTGCCCGGAGGGAAAGCTCGGCATTCGAGGGAAACACCACCAGATCGCCCGATGGATCGAGCTGGCGTTCGGTGCTGAAACTTGCCAGCGCCTCCAGCACGACGATCGTCCTGTCCGAAAGCCCAAGCACGAGCCGAGCCTCGGTCACGGCGCGCAGCAATTGCCACTTGTCTACCGCGTGTTCCAATGGAGATTGCGCCTCTGTGGCGTGTTCATTCAGGGCTTTTCGCGCCCGCCGCACCTGTTCGTTGACCAGGAATTGGGCACGCGCCATCCCTTTCCCGCCGAATGGCGAGATTGCAAATCTGTCCGTCATTGTCTCACCTTGCTTCAGGCAAGAAAAAGACGCTCACCGGAACGCTCCGATGCTTGACTTTGCACGACGGAAGTGATTCTTTCAGATTGCTACATCGAAAGGGGCTTCCGGAATGGCAACGTTCTGGGGGCCTTTTTTCTTGCGGTTTTTCTTCTAGCTCAGTCCTCTTTGCTCCTCGTGATCCGGCTTTTTTTTTTGGCCGGGATGGTCTCGCCGCCCGGGGGCGGCTGATCGGCTATGTCTCTTTTGCTCGCTCCTTGTCGAAACGCTCGGCCAGCTCCGGCAGGTGCTCGGCCAGATAGTCTGCAAAGCCCGGAAGGGCCTTTTCATCGAAATCGAAACGGGGTTTGGCACCGAGCGTGACGCGGGCCAGTGTGCGCCCCTTTCCATCCTCGATCGCACGAGCCTTTTCCGTCTTCTTGCCGCGCGCTGATGCGCGCTTGGCCAGCCGCTCATAGAGCCTGCGAAAACGCTCGTCGGAATCAGCAGCCCGAAACGCCACGGACGTGATTTCATCCTGCGCGATGACGACGGCAGCCTCACGCTTCAAAAACTCCGCAAGCGCCATCCAGCGTGGCCGGCCGGCTTTGGGAGCAGGGCCAATGGCGTTGGCGATCTGCGCGGGGACGGCTTCGGCCACCTGGAGCAGACGGGTCATCTCCGCCTTGTGCAATGACAATGCGCGCTGGACGACACCGCGGTCGAAGCCATGACGCATCAATGCATCGGCAAAAAAGGCCCGCTCGATGAAGGAGAGATTGCGCCGCTCCGTGTTTTCCTTGCCTTGCGCCAGCACCAGCTCATCGTCATTGAGCGTACGCACGATGGCCTGAACGGGACGCTTGAGGCGTGCGGCTGCACGCACACGGCGATGGCCATAGGCGACCTGAAAGCGTCCGGTTTCAGTCGGGTGAGGGCGCAGCAGAACCGGCACCTGCTGGCCGTTTTCCCGCACGCTTTCGACAAGAGCATTGAAATCCTCGTCGCCATCATCCTCACGGCTCAGGCGATCGCGCACGAGCGAGGGATCGATCAGTTCCGGATCGACCTCGACGATGCGCTCACCCTTCGCCAGGCTCTCGCGGATGGCGCGGGCATCCTCCACTTCGCGGGTCATGGATGAGAGCGTAAGCCCCATCGCCTTCACCGCACCGGACGAACTGCGCGGCACGGGGTCTGCCTTGACCGGCGTTGGAGCCGATTTCGTTTCCGGCGCGCGCGGCATAGATTTCGGTTCGGGTGCAGGCGAGGGTGCGTTGCCCTCGCCTGAGCCGCCAAACAGCGCCTTGAGATGATCCTTGCGCTTGCTCATGCGGCCTCTCCCGCCGCATTGCGGCCCCAGGCCGCTTCCACCAGCGCCTCGACCTCGGCGTTGACAGATGTCAACGCTTCCATGGCGCGGTCATAGGTGGAGCGTGTGAAATTGTCCCGGCCGACCTCATAGAGCGTCTGCTTGGTGAGACCGGCATCGGAAATGGCGGTCGATTTCACCATGGGTGCAGTCAGCACGCGCTCGCCGAACTGCGACCGCAGGAAGCCGACGATCTGCGTCTGCGGGCCGTCATTCGGCTCGTAGCGTGTGACCAGATAGCGGAGGAAATCGAAATTGAGTGATCCGCCCGCCTCGCGCACCACAGACAGGAGATCCGCCGTCATGTAGAGGAACTGGCTCATGGAGGCGACATCCAGCATCTGCGGATGCACGGTGACGATCACCGATGTGGATGCGCACAGCGCCGAAAGGGTCAGGAACCCGAGCTGCGGCGGACAGTCGATCACCACCACGTCGTAATCATCGGCGACCGAGGCGAGGGCGGCCTGGATGCGCGCGAAGAAGAAATCATCCGCACCGCCGCCCGCCTGCCGTTCTGCCAGCATGCGCGGGGTCGTGTGTTCGAACTCATGAAGCTCGAGATTGCCGGGCACCAGATCGAGACCGTCGAAATAGGTCTTGCGGATGATCTGGGAAAGCGGGCGTCGCTCTTCGTCATAGCGGATCGCGCCATAGAGCGTGTCATTGCCCGAAAGATCGATCTCCGGCTGATAGCCGAAGAGGGCCGAGAGTGAGGCCTGCGGATCAAGATCGACCGCGAGCACGCGATAACCCGACAAGGCAAGATGCTGCGCCATATGGGCGCTTGTCGTCGTCTTGCCCGAACCGCCCTTGAAGTTGGTCACGGAAATGACCTGAAGGTGCTCGCGTTCCGGATCGCGCCATTTCACGTAGGAGCGCGCCTTGGCGAGATTGCCCTTGGAGCGGGCCTGAGCCGCCAGGTGATGGCGCAGTGCATTGATGTCGGCCAGCGAATAATAGCGCCTGCCGCCCGCGCCTGTCTCGGGCTGCGGCCCTTCGCCGGCGATTGAGAGCTGCCGCAGATAGCCATCGGAAACACCGATGAGCTTCGCTGCCTCACCGCTTGAAAATGTGCGAAGCGTCTTTTGCGCAGCCGGCGGAAAGAGCCGGTCGCGCATGACGCGCAACTGCTCGGAAAGACGGGCGGCATCTGCCGCGATGGCCTCATCGGCCGCGAGCGCATCGCGCCCCTCCGTGCCTCCCATCGCTGCCTCCGCCACCTTGTCCAACTCCCGCACTCCTTCATGGTCGCTGGCGATATCCATGCCGCGCTGCTCCTCGTCAATCTTTCAGGTCCGCCATCGTTGACAGCTGTCAACGGGAGGCATTTCACTGGCGACTGCAGCGCGCTATGCTCAATCCTGCCCCCGACGCCGGAACCCGAACACGGGAACTCATCGCGCAACGTAACCCGATTCGCAGCCGCTGGGCGAGTGGCCTACGGCTGGGAGCCAAGATACGCTGAAAAAGCAGACGCGCTACGACTTTGCCTGAAACCGGAAATAACCGCTATTAACAGAACCGCATCACGGTTACGCCGATTTCAAACAATCGCCTTCAATACCGTTACTAATGCCATGAGAAGCGGCGGCGGCGTCAAGAAGTTTTTGGTTAACAAAGGGTTAACGCCACGCGTGTGACTGCCTGACGGGAGCGCCAGCGCACCGAATATCGCCGCACTTACCGTGACTTACGCACAAACCCGCAAGAAAGTGACCGCCGGAGTGGCTTCCTTTCCCCGGCGAATTTTTATCTGTGAGGCGAAAGCCGTTTTAAAAAACCCGGCCCGCGGGAAGCACTTGCAGACCGGTGGTAGAATCGGAAGGCAAACCGGATTGCCAGGCACAGCCCCCCTTAACATTCAAATATCCGCGCTTGCCCCCCAAAGGGAGAGAGGGGAGGGGAGGAGGTTCCAAGGCAGTTAAAACCTGTTGATCGCGCCAGCGGCCTCACCAGCCAGCGGAGCAAAACGGCGGCAGAAGCTTTCTGCGTCCCATTCACTCAATGAGCCGGCTATGTGGATGGCGCCAAGCGGCGTGCCGTCGGGCGCCACCAATGCTGTCGCAATCGCGATCTCGCCCTGCAGAACCTCTTCAAGCGCCAGCGCATAGCCATTCTCGCGCGCCTCCTGGACCTTCGCCCGGATCGCGGCGGGGTCCGTGATCGTCTTGGGCGTGATCTCGCGGCGCACCGAACGTTCGATGATCTCGTCCACTTCGGCATCGCTCATATGTGCCATGACAGCGCGGCCACCCGACGTGCAGTAGATCGGCACGCTCTGCCCGACCAGCGTGGCGAAAAAGGTCTCGCGCTTGCTTTGAAGACGCGCGGCATAGACAAGCCTGAGCCCGTCGCGAAGGCTGAGGTCCACACGCTCGCGCACATTCCGGCGCAGTTCCATCAACACCGGCGAGGCGCGGGCGACCAGGGGGTTCATCCGCAGATAGTCGCGCGTGTGATCGAGAATGCGGATGCCAGGCACATAGCCGCGATCATCCGCATCCCGGTCAATATAGCCAAGCTGACGCAGCGTGTGGACAACCCGCTGGGCAGCGCTTTTGCCCATGCCGCCCGCAGCAGCGATCTCGTTGAGGGTCAGCGGCTTGCCGGCCTCGTGAAACGTGGAAAGCACCTGCATGGCGCGGGCAATGGCCTGCACGAAGAGAGGATCGCTCTCATCGATGCTGGTGCTCGGCGGCACCCCATATTCCGCCTTCTGAATATACCGCACGCCCGGCCTCCGGTTTCGCCAAAATTCGTTTGACTCCTCAACCGCTGCACATCTATCGTAATAACGATACGAGTGTATCGTACAGCGATACATTGTCTCCCACCCTATCACGCATTTTCCGGGCGTCGACCCGAAAATGCAGTCGTTGAGAAGCGGGGCGTGAAAATGCGGCGTTCTATCTGGGCTGGCAGTTCGACCAAGGCGGAAGCGGCATGAGCAAAAGGGTCGCGCTCGCCGGTTTCCTGCACGAGACCAACACGTTCGCGCCCTCACGCGCCAGTTACGCAAATTTCGAACAGGGAGGAGGGTATCTTCCCATCTCGCGCGGCGACGAAATCCTGAAGCGCTGCCCGGGTGTCAATCTGGGTATTTCGGGCGCTGTGGCCCATGGGCAGAAGGCGGGCTGGGAGATGGTGCCCATCCTGTGGACGGGGGCCATCCCCTCGGCGCATGTCACGCGCGATGCCTATGAGCGAATTGCCGGCGAGATTGTCGAGGGCATTGCCGAAGCCGGGCCGCTTGATGGCGTTTGTCTGGATCTGCATGGCGCCATGGTGGCCGAGCATCTGGATGACGGGGAGGGGGAACTGATCGCCCGGGTGCGCGCTGTGGTGGGGCCGGACGTGCCGATCGCCGTCAGCCTCGACCTGCACGGTAACACCAGTGAGCGCATGGTGGACGAGGCCGATCTTCTCGTCGCCTTTCGCACCTATCCGCATGTGGACATGGCCGAGACGGGAAGGCGCGCCGCCGAAGGGCTCGACCGGCTGATGGCGCGCGGCAGACCGTTTGCGTACGCCTTTCGCAGGCTGCCCTATCTGACCTCCATTCCATGGCAATGCACCTTCATCGAGCCGGCAAGGAGCCTCTATGAGGAGGTGGCGGCGCTTGAGACGGGTGATGTTGCGAGCGTTTCCTACTGGATGGGTTTTCCGGCGGCCGACATTGCAGACTGCGGACAGACCGTGATCGCCTATGCCGAGACGCAGGCAGAGGCGGACCGGGCCGCCGACCGGCTTTATCAGAGCATCATGGACGCGGAAGCGGCCTTTGCCGGCCGCGCCTACGGCCCCGATGAAGGGGTGCGCGAGGCCATGCGTATTGCACAGACGGCAACGCGCCCGGTGGTGATCGCCGACACGCAGGACAATCCGGGAGCCGGCGGCGATTCCAACACGACGGGCATGCTGCGTGCGCTCTTGCGAAACGGCGCGGAACGCGCCGCGATCGGCATGATCGTCGATCCGCAGGCCGCACGCGCCGCCCATGCGGCGGGGGAGGGGGCCGAGATCACGATCCCGCTCGGCGGGCAGTCCGGCATTCCCGGCGACGAGCCTTTCACAGGCACGTTCCGTTTAGAGAAACTTTCCAATGGCGACCTGCATGCGACCGGCCCCTATTATGGCGGCACGCATATGAATGTGGGACCGTCCGCCTGCCTCGCGATCGACGGCGTGAAGATCGTCGTCGCCACGCACAAGGCGCAAATGGCGGATCTTGCCATGTATCGTTTCGTCGGCATCGAACCGACGGAAATGGCCATTCTGGTCAACAAGAGCTCGGTGCATTTTCGCGCCGATTTCGATCCCATCGCCGAGACGGTTCTGGTGTGTACGGCACCGGGGCCGATGCCGCTCGACCCGGCGGACCTGCCGTGGACGAAGCTTGCCGAGGGAATGCGCCTTTCGCCCAACGGACCGGTTTTCCGCCGTGCGGCGGGCGAAGCGCTGGCGATGGAGGGATAGCGGGAGACATAAATCAGCGCGGCGGGAGAACCGCGTTCAAGACGTTACGACGACCAAAACTTCATTCTCAACAAAAGAGGGAACATCATGTCGCGTCTTCACGATAGACTTCAGCATTTAAGAAACCACGCCCGTGGCGTGTCGCTGGGCCTTGCCGCCGGCGCCGCGCTCATGGCCGGACTTGGCGCAGCCACGCCGGCGCTCGCCCAGGACAAGACGATCACCGCCGTCATGCATTCGGGCCTGCGCGTGCTTGACCCGATCATCACCACCGCCCACATCACCCGCAACCATGGCTACATGGTCTATGACGTGCTGGTGGCGGTGGACGAGAACTTTGCGCCGCAGCCGCAGATGGCCGACTGGACCATTTCCGACGACAATCTCACCTACACGTTCACCCTGCGCGACGGGCTGAAATTCCATGACGGTGCGCCGGTGACGGCAGCCGATGCGGTGGCTTCGCTTCAGCGCTGGGGCAAGCGGGACTCGGGCGGCCAGCTCATCTTCGACGTGACCGAGAGCCTCGAGGCGACCGACGACAAGACGATTGTCTGGAAGCTCAAGACCCCGTTCCCGGCATTGCTCGACACGGTGGGCAAACAATCGGCCGTGCCGCCCTTCATCATGCCCGAGCGCGTGGCCAGCGGTTCCGCCGACGAGGCGATCACCGACTATACGGGCTCCGGTCCCTTCGTGTTCGTGGCGGATGAGTATCAGCCCGGCGTTTCAGTCACCTATCGCAAGTTCGAGGATTATGTCCCGCGCGAGGGCGAGGCGAGCTGGATGGCCGGCGGCAAGAACGTGAAGGTCGACGTGGTGAAATGGGTGACGATGCCCGACGCGCAGACCGGCATCAACGCGCTCCTGTCCGGTGAGATCGACTATATCGAGCAGGTGCAGATCGACCTTCTGCCGCTGCTTGAAACCAGCGAGGACGTGACGGTCGAGACGCGCGACGATCTTGGTTACCAGACGATCGGGCGCATGAACTTCAAGCACCCGCCCTTCGACAATGTGAAGATCCGCCAGGCAGCGCAGATGGCGCTCAGCCAGGAAGCGGTGCTCGCCACGCTGATCGGCAATCCGGACTATTACAAGGTGTGCGGCGCGATCTTCGGTTGCGGCACGCCGCTGGGCGACGAATCCGGCTCGAACACGCTCACATCCGGTGGCGATGTCGAGGGTGCGAAGAAGCTGCTTGAAGAGGCCGGCTACGACAACACGCCGATTGTCCTGATGCAGCCGACCGATGTGGTGAGCCTGACGGCGCAGCCCGTGGTGGCCGCACAGGCCATGCGCGAGGCCGGCTTCAATGTCGACATGCAGGCGATGGACTGGCAGACGCTCGTCACCCGCCGCGCCAGCCAGTCGAAACCTTCCGAAGGCGGCTGGAACATCTTCTTCACCAACTGGATGGTGCCGGAGATCAACTCGCCCCTCATCAGCCCCATGCTGAACGGCCGTGGCGATGCCGCATGGTTCGGCTGGCCGGAAGACGAGAAGGTGGAAGAACTGCGCGCCGCCTTCATCGCCGCCGACACGCCGGAAAAGCAGAAGGAAGTGGCGGTCGAAATCCAGAAGCACACGCTGGAGAACGTCCTCTACGTGCCGCTTGGCCAGTACATCATGCCACAGGCGCGCAGCAACAAGCTGACCGGCATGATCCCGTCGCCGGTACCAGTGTTCTGGAACATCGAAAAGGCGGAGTGATCGCCTGAGAACCCGCCCCACCTGGTTGCCGGGCGGGGTCACCTCCGGGGCATTCGGGCTCTTGCCCGGCGCGGTTTCCTCGATCTCCCTGATGGGGATCGCGCGCCCCGTTTTTTATATTCAAAGCGCGTGTCAAAGGACATCACGTTTCGATGTTAGGCTACATCACCAGACGCATCCTGGCCGTCATCCCGGTCATGACCATTGTCGCCATCTTCGTTTTCCTCCTGCTGCGGCTCACCCCGGGTGACCCGGCGGCGATCATTGCCGGCGACATGGCCACACCTGCCCAGCTTGAGCGCATCCGCACCTCGCTTGGCCTCGCCGACCCCTTGCACGAACAGTTCATCACATGGGTGGGGCTGCTTCTTCAGGGTGAACTCGGCACCTCTCTCATTTCCAGCACGCCTGTCACCCAGATGATCGGGCAACGCATCTGGCCGACGGTCAACATCGCCGTGCTGACGATCCTGCTTTCGGTGCTGATTGCCGTGCCTATGGGCGTGCTCGCCGCATGGCGGCACCGCACCTGGGTCGACTATGCGGTGATGACCTTCTCGGTTCTGGGCTTTTCCATTCCCGTCTTTGTCATCGGCTACATCTTCATCAAGATCTTCTCGATCGAGCTGCGCTGGTTTCCCGTTCAGGGCTATGTCGCGCCATCGGAGGATTTTGGGAAATTCCTCTCCCGCGCCATTCTGCCATGCCTGACGCTTGCCACCATCTATGTGGCGCTGATCGCCCGCATGACACGCGCGTCCATGCTTGAGGTGCTGGGCGAGGATTACATCCGCACCGCGCGCGCCAAGGGCGTGAAGGAAACGATGGTCCTTTTCCGCCATGCACTGGCAAACGCGGCCGTGCCGATCATGACGATCATCGGCACCGGTTTCGCGCTCCTGATCGGCGGCGTGGTGGTGACGGAAAGCGTGTTCAACATTCCCGGCATCGGCCGCCTGACCGTCGATGCCATTCTGGCCCGCGACTATCCCGTCATCCAGGGCATGATCCTTTTGACGAGCGGTCTCTATGTTCTGATCAACCTGCTCATCGATCTTTCCTACACATTCTTCGATCCGAGGATCCGCTACTGATGGCCGCTTCACATCAACCCGCATCCCGCATGCAGTGGCTCTTTGGCGCCATTGCCCTTCCACGCGGCTGGCGGCTCGGCGCCGGCCCGATCATCGCGGCCATCGTGCTTGCAATCATTGTCATGCTTTCGGTGCTCGCACCGCTGATCGTGCCGCACGATCCCATGGCCATCGACGCCCTCCAGCGCCTCAAGGGACCGAGCGAAACCTATCCGCTTGGCACCGACGCCTATGGGCGTGACGTGCTTTCGCGTGTCATCACCGGTGGGCGTGTCTCGCTCTTCATCGGCATCTCGGCAGCGATTGTCAGCGTGATGATCGGCCTTCTGATCGGCCTTGTCTCCGGCTTTTTCCGGATGGCGGATGCCATCATCATGCGCATCATGGACAGCCTGATGGCCATCCCCTCGATCCTGCTCGCCATTGCGCTGGTCGCGCTCAACGGGCCGAGCATCTGGTCGGTCATGGGCGCGATCACCATTCCCGAGATACCGCGTGTCGTGCGGCTGGTGCGTTCGGTGGTGCTTTCGGCGCGCGAGGAACCCTATGTGGAAGCGGCCATCGCGCTCGGTTCCTCCATGCCGAAAATCCTGTGGCAGCATTTGATGCCGAACACGCTCGCGCCGCTCATCGTGCAGGGCACCTATATCTGCGCGTCAGCCATCCTCACCGAAGCGATCCTCTCCTTTCTGGGGGCGGGTGTTTCGACCGAAATTCCCACATGGGGCAACATCATGGCCGAAGGCCGCGTGTATTTCCAATTGAAGCCTTCGCTCATTTTCTGGCCCGGGCTCATGCTTTCGCTGTGCATCCTGTCGATCAATCTTCTCGGCGACACCGCGCGCGACATGCTGGACCCGCGCCTCAAGAAGCGGGAGGGATGAAATGACAGTGCTGTTGTATACCCAGCTTACAAACAGTCCCGTCGCAATCGGCAACTGCATCTCGTTGTGTTGTCTCGCAAACGGCGTCATCCCGGAAGCCCGAAGGGCTGTCCGGGACCCATTGGAAGAACATCGTGGAGCGCGGCCCGGCTCCGGTTCGAACGCGAACTGGCATCACCCACACCTTCTGCAGAGATCGGCCGTGCCTCTCAATGGGTCCCGGCTCTTCCTTCGGTCGGCCGGGATGACGGAAACGGGAGGTGACTCCCGACAGTGCTCCAAGCCTCACATCCCGGAGCACGCAATATGAAATTCAAGACCCGCACTTTCGACGATCTGCCAATTGTTCTGGAAATCGAAAACCTGACCGTGCGCCTTGCCGGCAACGAGAAGGCCGCACCCGTGCTCGACCGGGTGTCGCTCACGATCAGGCAAGGCGAAACGGTTTGCCTTGTCGGTGAATCCGGCTCGGGTAAATCCGTCACATCGCTCTCGGTCATGGGGCTCCTGCCGCGTGGCGCACTGGAGGCGACGGGCGGGCGGATCGGGCTTGAGGGCAGGAACCTGCTCGAGCTCGGGCCGCAGGCCATGCGTGACATGCGCGCGCAGAAAATATCCATGATCTTCCAGGAGCCGATGACAGCACTCAACCCGGTGATGCGCGTGGGTGAACAGATCGAGGAGGTGCTCAACACGCACACCAAACTCTCCGCCCGGGAGAAAAAGGCGCGTGTGCTCGACATCATGAACCAGGTGCATCTGCCCGATGTGGAGCGCATCTACCGTTCCTATCCGCACCAGCTTTCCGGCGGCCAGCGCCAGCGCATCATGATCGCCATGGCGCTGATCCTCGAGCCGCAGCTTCTGATCGCCGACGAGCCGACGACCGCGCTCGACGTAACGACGCAGCAGCAGATTTTGAGCCTGATCGCCGAACTGCAGGAAAAGCATGGAACCGCCGTGCTCTTCATCACGCACGATATGGGCGTGGTGGCAGAGATTGCCGACACTGTCCACGTGATGAAACTTGGCCGGATTGTCGAGCATGCCCCCGTGGAAGAGCTTTTGCGCCGGCCACGGGAAGAGTATACGCGCCAGCTTCTGCAGGCCGTGCCAAGCCTGACCCCGCGCGCCGCACGCGATACGCCGGAAGGCGCGCCCGTGCTCTCGGTCAACAGCCTGCAGAAGATCTATGGCGCGCACGGGGTCTTCAAACGCACGGAGCCGACGAAAGCGGCTACCGATGTGAACTTCACCATCCCGCGCGGGCGCACGCTGGGCATTGTCGGAGAAAGCGGCTCGGGCAAGTCAACCGTCGCGCGCTGCATCATGCGGCTGATCGACCCGACCGAGGGCGAGATCCGCGTGGCCGACCAGGAAATCGCCACGCTTTCGCGCCGGGCGCTCCGGCCTCTGCGCCGTCACATCCAGATCGTGTTTCAGGACCCGTTCCGATCTCTGAACCCGCGCTGGACGATTGGGCGGAGCCTTGTCGAGGGACCGCTGAACATGGGGACGGACAGAAAGGCGGCACTTGAACGCGCTCGTGAACTTTTGAAGCTGGTCGGCCTGCCCGATGATGCGGTGGACCGCTATCCGCACCAGTTTTCAGGTGGCCAGCGACAGCGCATTGCGATCGCGCGCGCCATCGCCATGGAGCCCGATGTTCTGGTGGCGGACGAGGCTGTTTCCGCGCTCGATGTTTCGGTGCAGGCGCAGGTGCTCGACCTGCTCGACGAACTTCAGCAGAAACTCGGCATCGCCATATTGTTCATCACCCATGATTTGCGCGTTGCGGCGCAGATCTGCGACGAGGTGGTGGTGATGCAGCATGGTCGCGTGGTCGAGCATGACAGCGCGGCCAATGTGCTCGCCGCGCCGAAGCATGCTTACACACGCGCGCTGATCGAAGCGGCGCCGGGGCGCCAGTGGGATTTCGCCAATTTCCGTGAGCTGGACAGTGTGTGAGGCGTGTTTCGTGACCGATGCTGCAGCCGCTCCCGCCTCCGCCCGCCCCTCACCCTTACCCTCTCCCCGCACGCGGGGAGAGGGGGTGTCGGCGCTGGCGCTATGGCTTTGTTCAGTCGGCGCGGGGCCGAAAAGGGTGATGTCTGTGTTCTCTTCGACACCTGCCGGCTCACGCCACCACGCGCCCAGCGCTCGCCCCTCACCCATACCCTCTCCCCGCAGGCGGGGAGAGGGGGCGTCGGCGCTGTTGCTTGCGCTTCGAACGGCTGTGTGCCCGTTTCCCCACCGCGTCCTTCTCCCCGCAGGCGGGGAGAAGGTACCGGCAGGCGGATGAGGGGCTTGCGCCTTGCCCGTCAGTTTTCATTCAACACCGGAGACTACCATGCCCGTACTACCCAAAATCGCCGACTATGCGGATGAGCTCACCGAGATCCGCCGCGACTTCCACCAGCATCCCGAGATCGGCTTCGAGGAAGTGCGCACCTCCGGCATCGTCGCGGAGCTTCTGAAAAAATGGGGCGTGGACGAGATCCACACCGGGCTCGGCAAGACCGGTGTGATCGGCGTGATCAAGGGCAAGAAGGAGGGCGGCCGCACTGTGGGCCTGCGGGCCGACATGGACGCGCTTCCCATGGATGAGATGACCAATCTGCCCTACGCCTCCAAGAACCCCGGCGCCTTCCATGGCTGCGGACACGACAGCCACACGACCATGCTTCTGGGTGCGGCGCGCTATCTGGCCGAAACGCGCGACTTCGCGGGCCGAGCGATCATGATCTTCCAGCCGGCGGAAGAGGGGCTAGGCGGCGCGCGCGCCATGCTGGCCGAAGGGCTGTTCGACAAGTTTCCCTGCGACGAAATCTATGGCATGCACAACAACCCGCTTGCGGAGCCGAACAAGTTTGGCGTCAAGCCGGGGCCGGCCATGGCGGGGGCGACCTTTTTCGACATCACCATCAATGGCGTCGGCAGCCACGGCGCGATGCCGCATCACGCGCGCGACCCGATCGTGATTGCTACGGCGCTGGTGCAAAACCTGCAATCGATCGTCAGCCGCAATGTGCAGCCGACACAGCCGGCGGTGCTTTCGGTGACGCAGATCCATTCCGGCTCGGCCTATAATGTGGTGCCCGACAAGGCGGTGATCTCCGGCACGATCCGCTATTTCTCCGACGAGGTGCGCGACCTGATCCACGACCGGGTGGCAAAGCTCTGCGCCGGCTTTGCGGCGAGCTATGAGGTGGAGATCGTGCCGGACCTGCGGCCCGTCTTCGACGTGCTGATGAACGATGCCGACCTCTCCGAAGCCTATCGCGAGGCGGCGGCAGAGATTGTCGGCGAGGAGAACGCGACCATCACCAAAGAGCTGGTCACCGGAAGCGAGGATTTCGCCGACATGCTGAAGGCTGTCCCCGGCGCCTATTGCACGCTTGGGCACAAGGGCTCGATCCCGGTGCACAATCCCGGCTTCATTCTCGACGACGACATGCTGCCCGTGGGCGCGAGCATCATGGCGCGGATCGTCGAAAAGCGCCTTCCGCTCTGACAGACACGACAGCGCTTTCGCTGAAATGCGAAAGCTCTCCAACCCATTGTTTTGCGCAATTCCGGACGGAAAACCGGTTTCCACTTTTCCTGGAATTGCTCCAGTTCAGGACACACATGATGAACATCAAAGACCTGCCCTTCGACACCGAAACGATGCTGGCCGGGCTCAAGCCCTGGATCCTCTGCGAAAGCCCCACATTCGACGCGGCTGCCGTGGACCGCATGATGGATCTTGCGGCCTACGAGCTCGCCGCGATCGGCGCGGAGATCGAGCGCATTCCGGGCCGGATGGGCTTTGGCGGCTCCGTGCGGGCGCGCTTTCCGCACAAGGATTTCGGCAAGCCGGGCATTCTCATTTCCGGCCATCTCGACACGGTGCATCCCATCGGCACGCTGGAGAAGAACCCGTGGCGCATCGAGGACGGGCGCTGCTATGGCCCCGGCATTCAGGACATGAAGGGCGGCAATTATGTGAGCCTTGAGGCGATCCGCCAGTTGATCCGCGCCGGCATCGAGACGCCGCTGCCGATCACCGTTCTGTTCACGCCCGACGAGGAGGTGGGGACGCCTTCAACGCGCGAGCTGATCGAGATGGAAGCGCGCAAGAACAAGGTGGTGCTGGTGCCCGAACCCGCGCGCCCCGACGGCGGCGCGGTGACGGGCCGCTATGCCATTGCGCGCTTCAACGTGAAGACGGCGGGCCGGCCGAGCCATGCGGGCTGGGCGCTCAAGGATGGCCGCTCGGCCATCGCCGCCATGGCGCGCAAGGTGCTGGAGATCGAAAGCATGACCGGGGAGGACTGCACCTTCTCTGTGGGTGTGATCCATGCGGGGCAATGGGTGAACTGCGTGTCGTCCACCTGCGATGCGGAAGTGCTTTCCATGGCCAAGCGCCAGGCCGATCTCGACCATGGCGTGGAGCGCATGCTGGCGCTTGCGGGCGAGGAAAACGACGTGGTGATCGAGGTGACGCGCGGCGTGACGCGGCCCGTGTGGGAGCCGGATGCGGGTACGATGGCGGTTTATGAACTGGCGCGCGGGATTGCCGGCGAAATCGGCTTCGAGCTGACCCATGCCAGCGCCGGCGGCGGCTCGGATGGCAATTTCACCGGCGCGCTCGGCATCCCCACGCTCGATTCCATCGGCGTGCGCGGGGCGGGGCTGCACACGCTCGGCGAATATATCGAGACCGACAGCCTGGTGGAGCGCGCTCGGCTCATGGCAGCGCTTTTGACGCGGGTGACATAAAACCCTTTCCGCGCAGCAACGCCGCAGCCGCTTCGCCGGCGCTGCGGATATAGGCCGTGTCGTGGTGCACGAGCATGGTGGAAAAGGCGCCGTCGAGCAGAAGCAGGACATGGCGCGCGAGCTGCGGCGCGTGGTCGGGCTGTTCGGCGGCGATCACCTCGGCAAGCCAGGCCTCAAGCCGCTTCTTGTGGGCCGAGGCCTGCTTCACCGCCGGGTGACCCGGTGTCTCGACCAGTTCGGCCGCCGTGCGCAGAAAACCGCAGCCCTTCCAGCGGCGGCTTGCTGCCACCTTGGCGATGTTGTCGAAGATGGCTCGGATGCGCTCGGAAAGCGGACCCTCCGCTTGCGCGAACCATCTGGCGAAGAGGTCGAGATTGGGCTGGTCGCGGGAGGCGAGATAGGCCGTGACCAGATCGTCCTTGCTGCGGAAATGATAATAGAGCGTCTTCTTGGTGAGGCCCGCCTTCTCGGCCACCGCGTCCATGCTGACGGCGCGCACACCCTTGCCATAGAACAGGCGGCTGGCCGTTTTGACGATTTTTTCCCGGGTTTGTGTGGCGTCTCTGGGCATGGCAATCTACACTGACTAGTGAGTTTATATAATTGATGTCTGATGTTAGCCCAGATGCAGGTTTCTGCAAAGGCATCGGAGGATGACATGTCGACCAGCACAGTGCTTTTTGAGAAGCGCAGCCATATCGCGCTGCTGACGCTCAACCGGCCACAAAAGCTCAACGCCCTGAACTACGCGACCAATGACAGGCTCATGGAGCTGCTGGATCAGATCGAGCAGGATGAGACCATCAAGGCGGTGATCCTGACAGGGGCGGGGGATCGGGCCTTCTCGGCAGGCGGCGACATTCATGAGTTTTCGCAAAGCATCAAGGACGGCGTGGATGTGGCGGTGCGCGATTTCGTGCGGCGCGGGCAGACGATGACGTCGCGCATGGAGGCGTTTCCGAAGCCCATCATCGCGGCGGTGAACGGGCTTGCCTTCGGCGGCGGCTGCGAGATCACCGAGGCCGTGCATCTGGCGATCGCAAGCGAGCGGGCGCTCTTCGCCAAGCCGGAGATCAACATCGGCATCCCGCCCACCTTCGGCGGCACGCAGCGCCTGCCAAGACTGGCCGGGCGCAAGCGGGCACTTGAATATCTGCTGACGGGCGATCCCTTCAGCCCTGACCGGGCCTGCGAGATGGGCATCGTCAACCGGGTCGTGCCGCATGGAAAACTTCTCGATGCCGCCTTCGAACTGGCCGAACGCATCACGCGTCATTCACCGCTGGCGAGCGCGCGTATCCTCCATGCGGTGACGCGCGGGCTCAACACCACCATTGCGGAGGGGCTGCTGATCGAGAGTGAACAGTTTGCCAGGATGGCAGTGACCCGCGACGTGCATGAAGGCCTCGGTGCGTGGATCGAGCGGCGGACCCCGCGCTATGAGGGGCGGTGATGCCGCGATTCAGGTGGCGCGGGAAGACTCGGTGATGATCCATTGCCGGAAACGCGCCATCGCGTTTGTCTGTGGCCGGTCCGAGTGCCAGGTGAGGTAATAGCGGCCGGCAGACACCGTGGTGCCAAAGGGCTGGGTCAACCGTCCCTCGGCCACCTGACGCGCAAACATGGCGACCGGCAGCAGCGCGACGCCCGCGCCCTCAGCGGCGAGCTGCGCCAGGGCGATGGAGGAATCCAGCACCGGGCCGGTGACGGGCGGGCAGGGCGCTTGGGCCGCCTCGAACCAGCCTGGCCATTCGGCACTGCGATAGCTTCTTAAGAGAACCATCTGGGCCAGATCCGCAGGCTCCGATAGACGCAGCGCGAGGGACGGCGCGCAGAGCGGCGCCATGGGTGCTGCGACAAGCGGGACCGCATCATTTCCGGTCCAGCTTCCATTGCCGAAGCGGATCGCCATGTCGAGCCCTTCACGCAGAATGTCGACGCGGTTGTTGTTTGTGGAGATGCGCAGGTCGACCTCCGGATGGGCGTTCTCGAAGGCGGCAAGCCTGGGCAACAGCCAGCCGAGCGCGAAGGTGGTGTTCACGCCGATCTTCAGGAGCTCCACATCGCGCCGCCCGGTGATGCGGGACAGCGTGCGGGCAATGCCGTCGAGCCCGTGTTCCAGCACGGGATAGAGGAGGCGCCCCTCATCGGTCGGCACTAGCCCGCCGGACGCCCGCAGGAACAGGGCGACACCGAGCCTATCCTCCAGCCGGGCGATCTGGTGGCTGACGGCGGCCTGCGTGACCCGCAGCTCCTCCGCCGCCCTGGTGAAACTGCCCTGCCGCATGGCGACCTCGAACACGCGCAGCGCATTGAGCGGAATATCGGCTCTGTCCATAGGCATTACTTTATCTAATGATGCCCCTGATCATTTGTCGTTTGCGGCGTGAACGCAAGCCGAAATATAGGATTGTCATGACATTGACTGATGTCATGCAAGGGCATAGCGGGGCTCCTCCGCCGACTGACAGGCAAACGCCAGCCGGCATGAACAAGGAACAAGACATGCGTAAACTGACATCTGTTCTGTCGCGCTTCGCGGCAGGGCTCGCGATCGGCCTGTCGCTTTTCGGCCCCGCCAGCGCAGAAGAGGGCGCTGCGACGCTCTCCCAGACAGTCGAGCGAATTGAAAGCACGCTCGGCGCACGGGTGGGCATCGTGATCCGCGACACCGGTTCGGACTGGCGCTGGAGCCACCGCGCGGAAGAACGGTTTCTGATGAACAGCACGGTGAAGGCGCTGGTTTGCGGCGGCGTGCTTGCGAAGGCCGATGCCGGGGCGCTCGCTCTCGAAGATGCCCTGCCCATTCGCCAGTTCGATATCGTTTCCTATTCGCCGGTGACCCAGAAGCAAGTGGGCAAGGCCATGTCGATCGCAGATCTTTGCCTTGCCACACTGGACATGAGCGACAATGCGGCAGCGAACCTCCTGATCGGCCGGCTGGGCGGACCGAAGGCGGTCACCGCGTTTCTACGCGATATCGGCGATCGCGTCAGCCGCCTCGACCGGCTGGAGCCGAAGCTCAACGCCTTCGCGCCCGGTGACCCGCGCGACACGACGACGCCGGCAGCCATGACCGAAACCTGGCATGCCCTGCTTCTGGGCGATGTGCTGAAACCCGCCTCGCGCACGCAACTCATCGAATGGATGAGCCATGGCGGCGTGACCGGCGCCCTGATGCGCGCCTCCCTGCCCAAAGACTGGGCGATCTCCGACAAGTCCGGCGCGGGAAGCCACACGCGCAATCTGGTGGCCATGGTGACGCCGCCCGGCCGCGCACCCTTCCTCGTCTCGATCTTCATTTCCGACACGGATGTGGATTTTGAAACGCGCAATGGAGCGCTGAAGGATGTCAGTGCAGCCATCGTGAACGTGCTGAAAAGCCGATAGGAACGATACGGACGGCGCGGCGCTCAGAAATCGAGTGCAGCGCCGTCCACCACCTCCTTCATGACGAAAAAGGTGCGCGTCTGGCGCACGCCGGGCAGGGCGATCAACTGGCTGCCGTGCAGCCGGTTGAAATCGGCCATGTCGCGCACCCGGATCTTGAGGAAATAGTCGAAATCGCCGGCGACCAGATGGCAATCGAGAATGAAGGGCAATTTGCGGATCGCCGCTTCGAAGGCGGAAAAGCTTTCAGGCGTGGAACGATCGAGAACCACACCGACCATGACCAGAGCCCCGCGCCCGACCGACTGCGGAGCGACCGCCGCATGAACGCCGCGCACATAGCCCTCCCTGAAAAGCCGCTCGGTGCGGCGGTGGCAGGTGGCGGCACTGACGCCGACAAGCTTTGCCAGATCGGCATTGCTCAGCCGGCCATCGCGCTGCAGATGGCGGAGAATGCGCATGTCGGTGCGGTCAAGATTGCTCTCGGTGGAAGATTCTTCCATTCAGACTCCTATCGATTTAGAAAGTGCGTCAGATATTAGGTCATGCCTGCATTTCATAAGCAATCTGCTGCTTAAATCTGAAAGCACATTCCGCAATTTATCGGCTAGGCTCGCCTCAAATCAGACATCATCGAAAGGCCTGCCATGCTGGAGAAATTCGAACGCTATCCACTCACTTTCGGCCCCACGCCCATCGAGAAGCTGGAGCGCCTTTCCGCGCATCTGGGCGGCGGGGTTTCGCTCTATGCCAAGCGGGAGGACTGCAATTCCGGCCTCGCCTTCGGCGGCAACAAGCTGCGCAAGCTGGAATATATCGTGCCCGATGCGATTGCTTCAGGTGCCGACACGCTGGTTTCCATCGGCGGGGTGCAATCGAACCACACCCGCATGGTTGCCGCGACGGCGGCGAAGATCGGCTTCAAATGCCGGCTGGTGCAGGAAAGCTGGGTGCCGCATGAAGATGCCGTCTATGACCGGGTCGGCAATATTCTCTTAAGCCGCGTGATGGGTGCGGATGTCGAAATGGTGGACGAAGGGTTCGACATCGGCATTCGCGAAAGCTGGGAAAACGCGCTGAAAGACGTGGAAGCGAAAGGCGGAAAACCCTATGCGATCCCCGCCGGCGCCTCGGTGCATAAATATGGCGGCCTCGGCTATGTGGGTTTTGCCGAAGAGGTGCGCGCGCAGGAGAAAGAGCTCGGCTTCACCTTCGACTATATCGTCGTCTGCACCGTGACGGGCTCCACTCATGCCGGCATGCTGGTCGGTTTTGCCGCTGACGGGCGGGCGCGCAAGGTGATCGGCATCGATGCGTCCGGCACGCCGGACCAGACCCGCGCGCAGGTGCTGGAGATCGCGCGCAACACGGCGAAGCTGGTGGAACTTGGCCGTGACATAGCGGACGACGATCTGGTGCTGATCGAGGATTATGCCTACCCCGCCTATGGCGTGCCCTCGGAAGAGACGAAGGACGCAATCCGGCTTTGCGCGCGGCTTGAAGGCATGATGACCGACCCGGTTTATGAAGGCAAATCCATGCAGGGCATGATCGACCTGGTGAAGAAGGGATTTTTTCCCGAAGGTTCGAAAGTGCTCTATGCGCATCTCGGTGGCGTGCCGGCCATCAACGGCTACAGCTATGCCTTTCGCAATGGTTGAGGGGAGAGGGGGTTATACCCCCAGAAAACGCGCAAGCGCCTGATCCACCTCTGCCAGCAATGGTGTCTCGATGCGGCCGATACGGCGTCCGAGCTTCGCCACCGGCACGGCTGCGGGCTTGTCGACCATGATCTGCGAGACGGCCCTGAGGCCGTTTTCCTGCGAGGGCGCGACGGTGATGCGGAAAAGCGGCCATTCATGCACATCGCTGGTGATCCGCAAAACCACCACAGACGGCAATTCGGCAAAGGCATCGTCCTGCACGACAAGCGCGGGGCGCGGCTTGCCATAATCGCCGGCGACAGCAATGGTCACCAGATCCCCGCGCCTTATTTCCATTCGTCACCAAAGAAAGATAGATCGTCTTCCAGCTCACGCATGACCGCCGCCTCGTCGGACGAGACCCGGCTGGCAGCGGCGGCTTCACGTGCCTGCCGCGCGGCCTCCTCCTCAAACCGGCGGCGCCTGTCCTGTTCGATCTTCTCAAGAGCGAGACCGCGCATCAGCGCACCGAGAGATTTCCGGTCTTTTCTGGCAAGACGCGCAAGCGCATTCTTCGTCTCACCATCAATGCGGAAGGTGATCGACTCTTCTTTCTGGTTTTGCATTCGCGGCATGGCACGTCCCTAGGGTCAGGACATTTGATCTTGCAAGATGTAAGACATTTTTGCGTACTTTTCAAACGATCCGGAACACCGCACCACTGCCGGCATCGCGGTAGAAATCCACACGCTCGCCATTCCAATGATAGTCGATGTGACGCCCCTGCACGGGGCTGGCCGCGCTGTCGGGATAAAAGAGGCCAACACATTCGCCGCCCGGATGGCGCAGGCTTGGGTAGGCAATGCCTTCGGAGCCGGCTTCGCGCAGAGCAAGGGCAAGCGCCTGTGCCTCGGCATAGTCGTCAGGGGCGAGTGCTGCATCAAAACCGCCACCACGCAGATCGTGGAGCTCTGCCTTCACGTCGAGCACGATCTCGCGGAACTGGGAGGTCCAGCCGGCGGGCTCGCCCGTTGCAGCCATGAAGCGGGCATGGTGGTGGATGGTTTCAAACAGCGCGGTCTCGAAAGAGGCCGCCACATAGAGGACGCCAAAACGTCCATCGCTGAAGCGGCTCGGCCGGTCCGGACTGACATGGGTGAAGGGCGCCATCAGAAAGGAGGCACCCGGCCCCGACACGCGCCGCGCAGGCGGCACGAGATCCAGATTGCCGATGGTTTCCATGATGCGCGGATTGGTCTTCTGCTCGGCGGAGATGAGCAGAGGCCAGTCGGCCGGATCGGCAATATCCTCGAAGAGGTCGATCGGGGGATAGATGCTGCGGATGATGCGCACCGCGCCACGCCAGTCGATGGAGGCGAGGGGCGGCGTGTCACTGCCGGTCACCAGCCACCCCGCTCGGCATCGAGATAGCGGCGCACGCGCATCAGGTCGGTGAGTTCGCCGCCCAGCATGATGTCGAGTGCGGTGTGGCCGGCGAAGGCTTCATTGGGCCGGGAGATCCAGCGATAAGCGCGCTGGGGCTCGCGGAAGATGAGACGCAGCGCCTTGTGGATGCCCATCAGGTTTGAAAGCCGCGCCCGGCCATCGCGGTCGATGCGTCCAGGCCCCTCTGCCTTCCAGCGCCGATAGGTGCGCAATGGCAGATCGAGCAGGATGGCCGCCTGCTCGTCGGTGATCTCCCACAGCCGGAAGAGATTGACCGTCGCACGAAACATCGCCGCTGCCTCGTCATCCGTTATCGGTGCGGGGCGGAATTCCTGGCTTCGGGTATCGACTGGCTGCAACTGCGCCATGCTTCTCTCCTTTTGGCATTAAATAGTATATATAATGCCATTTGGCAACTTTTCCGATAGAAACAGGCCAACCACATGGACCGCACGAGCCTCATGCGCCCGGTGGGACGACATCGCCGGACGAGCAAAAAATAATACCAGTTCAAAACCTGTGAAAAATTTGCCATGATCATCTGGCAAGCACAGGGCAGAGGAACAGAGATGGAAGAAGCGGCACTTCTCGACTTCATGCGCGCACACATCGCACGCGGCAACAGCGCCGAACCGCTCTATCGAAGGGTGGAGATGGCGCTGGCGGAAGCCATTCATTCCTCGCGGCTGAAACGGGGGGCGGTGATCCCCAGCGAGCGCACGCTGTGTGCCGCCCTATCCATGTCGCGCGTCACCATACGCCGCGCCATCGAGGACCTGGAACGGGAGGGGCTTTTACACCGGCGGCACGGCGCGAAGACGGTGGTTTCCTCACGGCTGGAAAAGTCGCTCTCCACCATGACCAGCTTTTCCGAAGACATGCGCTCGCGCGGGCTGGAGCCCGGCTGCATCTGGATTTCCAAGGAAACCGCGCGCCCTTCACCCGCCGAAATGATGGCGCTGGGCATTTCGGGTAGCGACCAGATCGCGCGGCTGAAGCGCATCCGCACCGCCGACGACATGCCGATCGCCATCGAGACGGCGGCACTGCCCGTGCGGTTTCTGCCCAAACCCACGGCGGTGGGGGCTTCACTCTATCAGGCGCTGGAGGCGCGCGGTGCCATGCCGGTACGCGCGGTGCAGCGCATGCAATCGACCCCGATAACGCCGGAAGAGGCGCGTCTGCTCGAAGCGCCTGCCGACACCAGCCTGCTAGTGGTGGAGCGCCGCTGTTTTCTGGAAGACGGGCAGATCGTGGAGTTTACCCAGACCAAATATCGCGGCGACGTCTATGATTTCGTGATCGAGCTGCATAGATAATACCAGTTTAAAACTGGTTGTACTCTGGTATTTGATCTGCCTATGATGCCCTCTTCAAACGGGGGAACAAGCGTGGCAAACAGCATTCAATCGCTTGAGAACGGCCTGATCGTCTCCTGCCAGCCGGTGACGGGCGGGCCGATGGATACGGCGCCGATCGTCGTTGCTTTCGCGCTGGCCGCCCTTGCCGGCGGCGCGCGGGGGCTGCGGATCGAGTCCGCCCCTTATGTGCAGGCCGTGCGGGCAGCAACCGACGCCCCCATCATCGGGCTGGTGAAGCGCGATCTCGACACTTCGCCCGTGCGTATCACGCCATGGATCGAGGATGTGGAGGCGCTGGCGGCGGCGGGGGCGGATGTGATCGCCTATGACGCCACCCAGCGCGAGCGGCCGGTGCCGACTGCCGAGCTCGTGAGCCGCATTCATGCAACCGGCAAGATCGCCATGGCCGATTGCTCCGTCATTTCCGATGCGCGGCAGGCGCTGGATGAGGGAGCCGAAATGGTGGGCTCCACGCTTTCGGGCTATACGGGCGGGCCGGAGCCGACGGAACCCGATCTTGACCTGATAAGCGCCATGCGCGCGCTGACGCCTCATGTGGTAGCGGAGGGCTGCATCCGCCAGCCGCACCATGCGCGTGCGGCACTGAAGGCCGGTGCGCGGCTGGTGGTGGTCGGCTCCGCCATAACAAGGCCGGAGCACGTGACCTCATGGTTTCGTGCCGACATGGACGAGGCAGTGGGAGTGGGCGCATGAGCGGAGCGGAGATGGTTCTGGCGCTCGATATTGGCGGCACGAAAATGCTCGCCGCCCTGGTGCGCGGTGAGACCGTTGCCGACAGCCTGACCCTGCCGACGCCGAAAGGAGACGGCGGCCCCGCCGAATGGCTGGATGCGCTGTTTGCCGAGATCGCGCACTGGCAGGGAACCTACGAATGCGTGGGCGTGGCGGTGACGGGCATTGTCGATGACGGGCTCTGGTCGCCGCTCAACCGCAGGACGCTCGACATTCCAGACCGGTTTCCGCTGTTGCAGACGGTGGTTGGCCTTGTGGAAAAACCGGCCATCGCCGCCAATGATGCGCAGGCCGCCGCATGGGGCGAATATCGATATGGTGACGGTGAGGGGGATCTCGTTTTCCTGACGATCTCCACCGGCATTGGTGGCGGTGTGGTTCTTGACGGCAAATTGCGGGCCGGGCTCGCCGGCCATTTCGGCCTCGCGCTGGGGCAGGATTTCGACGGGGTTCTCGAAGATCATGTCTCGGGCAATTTCATCGCCGCCGAGGCGGCAGGCCATCAGCCGGGGGCGAGCGCGCGCGAGGTTTTTGCCGCAGCGGAGAAAGGCGAGGGCTGGGCCGATGCCATTCTCGATCGTTCCGCGCGGCGCGCGGCCATTCTGTGCCGCAACATTCAACTGACCTTCGACCCGGCGCGCATCGTGATCGGCGGCGGCATCGGGCTGGCGCCGGGCTACCGGGCGCGCATCGAGGCGCATCTTGACGATGTGCCCGAAAGGCTGAGGCCCCGGCTTGTGCCGGCGAGGCTCGGCGACAAGGCCGGCGTGGTGGGGATCGCCGACCTGGCACGTGAAACCAAGACCCAAAACCAGACAAACCAATAAATGGGAGAATGACAATGAAACCTGTTGCACGATTTGCCGCCGCCCTTCTGGGCAGCGTTTTCGCCGCCGGCCTTTATGCCGGTGCGGCCAATGCGGAAGTGACCGTGCTCGGCTGGCCGGGCGGCCCGGAAGAAACGGCGCTGCGGGCTGCAGCCGACGCCTACAACGCCAAGGACGATGTGAGCGAGGAGAACAAGGTCGAGCTTCTCTTCTTCAACCGCGACGGCTTCTGGGACAAGTTGCAGGCGGACCTTGCCGCAGGCTCGGACGCGTTCGATCTCAACCTACTCGCCACCTATTCCATCGGCCGTTACGCGCCCTTCATGGAGCCGGTGGAGCTTTCCGACGAGGCGCAGGCGCTTTATGGCGATGCCGTGCTTTCGACCATGCAGTTCGACGGCAAACAGTATGGCGTGCCGACCGACCTTTCGCTCCATTTCATGTATTACCGCAAGGACCTGATCGACGCGCTGATGAGCGATGACGATGCCAAGGCGCGCTATGCGGACATCAGCAAGGAACATTTGGGCACGGCGATGGAGCCGAAGAACCCGGATGAATGGACCTGGGACGACTACGCGGCGACCGCGCTCTATTTCACCAAGGCGGTGAACCCCGACAGCCCGACGCGCTATGGCACGGTTCTGCAGATGAAGAACCTGCTCTTCAACATCATGGTGTGGCAGTCCACCGCGCGCTCTTATGGCGGCGACTGGATGGATGCCGATGGCAAGATCACGGTCGACTCGGAGGCTTTCCGCAAGGGGCTGGAGCTCTACAAGAAGCTCTATGATGCCGGTGCGACGCCGCGCGATTCCCTTTCCTATGAGTTTGCCGAGGCGAATGCCGCCTATGCGGCAGGCCAGGTGGCGGCCATGGTGCAGTGGAACGCGGCGGCAGCAGACCTGACCAATGCGGAGAAATCGCCCGCCGTGGGCGAGGTGACGGCCACAATTGCGCCGCCAGCGGGCCCTGAGGCGCGCGCCACGCATATCCATGGCCTGGGGCTTGGCCTCAACAAGAGTGCCGAAAACAAGGAGGGCGCGAAGGCTTTTCTGAAATGGCTCTCGACCGAGGAAGCCGCCCTGATCTACGCCCGTGCGGGCGGTGCGCCGGCGCTTTCGGCGGACGCGGTTTCGGCAGTTGCCGACGAGCGGCCCGACCTGGTGCAGCTTGGTGAATATGCCGGGGCCTATGGCTATGTGATGAATGGTGGTGCTTCGGCCAACGCGCTTGCGATCTACGAATTGCAGGCGAAGGAGTTCACCGGCTACTGGTCGGGCCAGCAGGATCTCGATACCGCACTTGCCAATGTCGAGAAGGGCATGGCGGACTTGCTGAAGTAAGGCTGGCTGGCGCTCGCCCCTCATCCTCACCTTCTCCCCGCCCGCGGGGAGAAGGGGACATAGACTTTGCCGCTTCTTCCTTCTCCCCGTGGACGGGGAGAAGGTGCCGGCAGGCGGATGAGGGGCCGGTGCCAACCGCTAAACCAATCTGGAAACCAGACCAAGAAACCCAATGGAAACGACCCATCGCCTTGAATGGACGCTGCTTGCCACACCGCTGATGGCGTTTCTGCTGGTGTGTCTCGGCTTTCCGGCCATCGTGAACCTGATCTACTCCGTCTCCGACATCAGCTTCGAGACGCTGCGGAGCCCCGAGATTTCCGGTTTCGGAAACTTCGCTGCCGTGTTGACCGACAGCGGTTTCTGGCGAGCCAACTGGTTTTCGCTGCGCTTCGGACTGCTGACGGCCATTCTCGAATGCCTGATCGGGCTGGGGCTCGCCGTCTTTCTCGCGCCGCTCTTCAAGGATCGTAGCTGGCCGATTGCCATCTTGATGCTGCCGCTGATGGTGGCACCCGCGCTGATGGGGCTGATGTACCGGCTCGTGTTGCATGAATTCGCCGGACCGGTGCCGCATTATCTGTGGGCGTGGTTCGGCAACAGCCCGGCGTTTCTGGGACCGAACTCGGCCTTCTGGACGCTGATTGTGGTCGAGACGCTGCAATGGACGCCGTTTGCCTTCCTGCTTTTTCACATGGCCTATCAGGCGATCCCCGAAGAGCTGCGGGAGGCGGCATCGATCGACGGCGCGACGGGCTTTGCCCGCTTCTGGCGCATCGAACTGCCCCTGATGCTGCCGACACTGGCGGCGGCGCTTCTGATCCGCTTCATCGACGGGTTCCGCGTGTTCGACAATGTCTATGTGCTGACCGGAAGCGGGGCAGGCGGCTCCACCACCTCGCTCTCGATCTACATTTATGAAGCCTTCTTCAAGCAGGCGGCCATCGGCAAGGCGGTGGCGGCATCGGTGATCCTGTTCGCCGCGTCGTTTGCCGTGCTTTACGGCCTGAACCGCCTCGCAAGGCGCAGGAGACGATGATGCTCAACGCGATCCGCTGGGCCGTGTTTGCCCTTGCCGCCTTTGCCATGAACTTTCCGCTCATCGTCACGCTGGTGACGTCGTTCAAGAGTGCGCGCGAGATTTCGACCAATCCGGGGCTCTGGATCAACGCGCCGACGCTGGAAAACTATGTGACCGTGCTGACCGTTTCCGACCGCCTGAATATTTTCCTATACCTTGCGAACAGCTTCGCCGTGGCAGCCATGGGCACGCTTCTGGCCGTGGCGCTGGCGCTGCCGGCGGCCTATGCGATCGTGCGCGGGCGGTTTGGCGAAAAGACGCTCCTGCCGTTGATCGTGAATCTGCGCGCCGTGCCGCTCGTCATCTTCGCCATCCCCATCTACATGATGTTCCAGTTCATGGGCCTGCTCGACACGCGGCTGGGCCTTGGGCTGGTGATGACCATCGTTAACATTCCGCTGGTCTTGATCATCCTCGTCAACGCCATTTCGGATGTGCCATTCGAGCTGGACGAGGCGGCGATGATCGACGGAGTGAGCCGCACAGGCATTTTGTTCAAGATCGTCGGCCCCGTGTGCCGGCCGGCCCTTGTGACGAGCATGATCTTCGGTTTCATCACCGCGTGGAACGAATTCCTGTTCGGCCTGATGCTGACAACCTCGAAGGCGGTTCCGGTGACGGTCGGCGCGTCGTTCTTTTTCGCAGCGTCGGGTGGCGGTGTGCAATGGGGCGTGGCCGCAGCGGTGATGATGGTGGGCGCGCTGCCGCCCATGCTGCTGGGGCTTCTCATGTATCGCAAGATCAGCGGCACGATGATGGCCGGGGCGGTGAAGGGGTAGAGTCATGCTCCAATTTTTCAGCCCGATTGTGGCGACAAGAACATCGGCTTAGCCGTGCGCGGGCCGTGAGCGGATTTGCATTCCCCAAGAACGTTCACACTCTCTCAGCCGCCATACGCCAAGAGAGTTCGGACAAAGGCCAAGCGCCGGGCAAAGCCATTTTTCATTCGATGCAGAGTAAGGCGTATTTCCGGCAATATCCCGCCTCTTCAGAGAATTGGGAATTACAAAATAAATATAATTATATATAATGTATTTTATTATTTAATATCGTCAAAACTATTACTTAAAATTAAATGCTATGCCAATTGACCTAATATCGTATGTTTGGTTATTGCCGTTTCACTTTTCTGAATCTGATATTGGCATAAAATATATGAAAAGATACTTTTATATAATTTCACTGCTTATAATTACGTTTTCGATTCTGTCATATTTCTTTTTCGTCGGAAAAAATCCGCTTCTATATACTGAAGAGGAAAGGCCATATATCCCCCTCTCGGCTCTGTACCAAGCCTCTGAGACATCGGAAAGAGGCTTCATCCCATCTTTCGATGGGTCAATCATTGCGTCTTTCATGGAGGAAGGGGCAAAAAAAACAATACGCCTTCGTCGACGCTCTGAGAAAAGCTCCTATGAGGAAATCGATGCCTCAGAAATCAGTGATTTCAACTGGCATCCCTTTCTCAATGCTCTGGTGGTGAACAAGAACGGAAGACTTTGGCAGATCCCAGCCGAAACACCGCGCCTCGAGAAGTGGATCGATGTTACCCCCCGAGGATTTTTGAACGCGAGTATCTTGCGCTGGCCAAAGGATGCCTCCGGCGAGCTCGTTGTCTCATCAACCGATCGAAACCCCGCCTTTTCCGACCTTTACACGCTGCGCACCGATGGCAGTGGCAAGACACTGCTTGAGGAAAACGAAGGCAACACATTTGGATGGTGGTTCAACGCCGATCTGAACCCTGTCGTGCGTCTGGACGAGCTTCCGAACGGAAACAGAAGGGTTCTGCATCGCAGACCCAACGAGGAGGAATGGAAGCCTGTTCTCGACATCGACAAGCGAGATGACTTCGAGATTCTGCGCCCTCAGAACATCGACACGGAACTATACGCTCTGTCCAATCGCGGAAGGGATACGATCGCTCTTGTCAAGGTGAACCTTGAGGATGGCCTTGAGGAGGTGATTGCGCGGGACGAGGACGTGGACATTGTTTCCGCCTTTTTCCTCAATAAGTCGAAAAATCTCCCCGATCTGGTCACCTACCCAAAGAATGGATATCCGTTTATCGAACCGCTGACCCCGGAAGGCAATCGGCTCAAGAATCTGGTTGATACGCGCGAGCGTCAACCAGGTGGAGGTGTGATAGGCCAATCTGCCGACGGGCGTATTCTCACCATCGCAGAGCAAAACAGCGCGGAGGCACTTACTTTCTTTCTGCTTGATGTGCAGAGCGGAACGAAAGAGGAGTTGGGTTCAACGCCGTTGAAAAAATGGGCTCGCTACCTCTCGCCGATGACCCCGAAAACGATCCACGCAAGGGATGGTCTAAAGCTACCTGCCTTCCTCACGCTGCCCAAAAACCGTCCTCCCGAGAACCTCCCCGCCGTTGTCATGATACATGGGGGGCCAGCGAGCCATTACCGCTATGGTTTCGACGCGGACGTCCAGATGCTCGCCAACCGCGGTTACGCCGTTCTACAGGTCAACTTTCGCGGTTCCACCGGATATGGCAAAGCATTTCGGGCTGCTGGCTACGGAGAGGCCGGCCGAGCCATGCAAGACGATATTGTCGATGCAGCGAAGTGGCTCGTAGAAAATGGAACAGCTGACCCGAACCGCATGGCCGTAATGGGAGGAAGCTATGGCGGTTACTCGGCCGCGCTCGCAATGACCCGCGATCCAGGTCTGTTCAAGGCGGCTATCGTGGAGTCCGCCGTTCTGGATCTGCGATATCAAATGCAGAACAATCCGTTTTCCTGGGCTCTCGGAAGAGATGAACTGGAACGATATTTCGGCAATCCGGACGATGAAGCCGAACTGGAGGAGATGTGGCGCCGTTCCCCCCTGACACAGGCCAGTCGCACCGAAGGCGCGATCCTTCTGATGGCAGGAAAGAGGGATACGGTGGTTGGCTTCGAGCAGAGCGAAGCGTTCGAGCGCGCTTTGAAACAGGCAGGGAAGTCCGTGCAGGCACTCTACCATGAGGACGAAGCCCACAGCGTGATAGATCCTGAAGCCCTGTTGAAGCGGGCGAGGGCGATCGAGTCCTTCCTGGCCGAACAACTGGGAGGCGACGTGGAGAAACCCGCCTCGCCAACCCGGTTCCCCGGCTGGTTTAACTGACCGGCGCTCAGATCACCCGATGCGCTCTTGCGTCTGCGGGTCGAACAGCACCGCCTTGTCGAGATTGAAGGCGAGGCGGGCGGTCTGGCCGGCGGAGATGGGCGCATCGGCGCGCAGGCGGGCGACGATCTCGCGCCCGCCGAGCCGGGTGACCGCGAATGTGTCGGAACCGGCAGGCTCGATCACCTCGATCTCGCAGTCGAGCTCGCTGATGCGGCTGGCATTGCGGTCGGCGCTGTCGGGGTCCGTCAGCGCTTCGGGCCGAATGCCGAACACCACCTCCTTGCCATCGCGGCCTGCAAGCGCGCCATTCGTTCCAGCCATCGGCAAGGTCAGGGGCGCGCCATCCTCGCGCTCCATGACGATGGCGACATCGCTGCCATCGGCTTTCACCTTTGCCGGGATGAGGTTCATGGAAGGCGAGCCCATGAAATCGGCAACGAAAAGATTGTTGGGCCGGTTGTAGATCTCGGCGGGCGTTCCGAACTGCTGGAGAACGCCGTCCTTCAGGACCGCGATCTTGGTGGCCAGTGTCATCGCCTCGATCTGGTCATGCGTGACATAGACGATTGTCGTGCCCATGCGCTGGTGCAGGCGCTTGATCTCGGTGCGCATGTCGACACGCAGCTTGGCGTCGAGATTGGAAAGCGGCTCGTCGAACAGGAACACCATCGGATCGCGCACGAGCGCCCGGCCCATGGCGACACGCTGGCGCTGACCGCCGGAAAGCTGGCTCGGCTTGCGGTCGAGCAGCGCGCCGATCTGCAGCGTTTCGGCAACCTTGGCAATTGCCGCGTCGCGCTCCGCTTTTGGAATGCCGCGGATTTCCATGCCGAAGCCGATATTCTCGGCCACGGTCATGTTTGGATAAAGCGCATAGGACTGGAACACCATGGCGATGTCGCGCTGCGAGGGGTGGAGGTCATTGACCACCTTGCCATTGATGCTGATCGAACCGCTGGTGATGGGCTCAAGCCCTGCAATCGTGTTGAGCAGGGTGGACTTGCCGCAGCCGGACGGGCCGACGAGCACCAGGAAGCCGCCCTCTTCGATTTCGAGGTCGATGCCTTTCAGCACATCCACCTTGCCGAAGGATTTTCTGAGATTGTCGATCTTGAGAAAGGCCATGGGCTTATCCTTTGACGGCGCCGGCCATGAGGCCGCGCACGAAATAGCGTCCGGAGACGATGTAGACGATCAGGGTGGGCAGGGCGGCGAGGATCGCGCCGGCGAAATGGACATTGTATTCCTTCACGCCGCCCGACGAGGACACGAGATTGTTGAGCGCAACCGTCATGGGCTGGGAATCGAAGTCGCCGAAGGAAACGCCGAACAGGAAATCGTTCCAGATATTGGTGAACTGCCAGATGACCGTGACCACGATGATGGGCGCGGAGGAGGGCAGGAGAATGCGCCGGAAGATCTGGAAGAAACCGGCCCCGTCGATCTGCGCCGCGCGGATCAGCTCCGTGGGGAAGGCGGCGTAATAATTTCGGAAGAAGAGCGTGGTGAAACCGAGGCCATAGACCACGTGGATCAGGACCAGCCCCTGCGTCGTGCCGGCAATGCCCAGAAGCCCCAGAATGCGCGCGGCGGGAATGAGCGCGATCTGGAAGGGGATGAAACAGGACAGAAGAATGAGCCCGAAGACGATGTCATCGCCCCGGAAGCGCCATTTGGTGAGCACATAGCCATTGAGCGCGCCCAGAATGGTGGAGATGGCCACCGCCGGCACCACCATGAGAATGGAATTGAAGAAATAGGGTTTCAGGCCCGTCGGCTGCACGCCCACCTGCGCGCTCGACCACGCCTTGGCCCATGGCTCGAAGGTGAAGACATCGGGCAGGGCGAGCATGTTGCCCTGGCGGATCTCGTCGAGCGGCTTCACCGAATTGACCAGCATCACGTAGAGCGGCAGGAGATAATAGACCGCAAAGACGATGAGGACGGAATAGATTGCGGCGCGGGCAAGCCTGTTGCTGCTGACGCCAGCGGTTTTTTCAGCGCTCATCTCTGCCTCCCCGGTTTCAGTTCGGAATAGAGATAGGGAATGATGATCGAGAAGATCATCACCAGCATGATGATGGCCGACGATGCGCCGATGCCCATCTGGTTGCGGGTGAAGGTGTAGGAATACATGAAGGTGGCCGGCAGTTCGGTGGCCTGTCCGGGCCCACCGCCGGTGAGCGCGATGACGAGGTCGTAGGACTTGATCGCCAGATGCGCGAGCACCACGAAGGCGGACAGGAAGACCGGGCGCATCATGGGAATGATGATGCGGCGATAGATGGTGACATTGGACGCGCCATCCATCTGCGCGGCCTTGATGATCTCGCTGTCGACGCCGCGAAGGCCCGCAAGAAACATGGCCATGACAAAGCCGGACGACTGCCAGACGGCGGCGATCACCACCGTGTAGATCGCCAGCGTGCGGTCCTTGATCCAGGCGAATTCGAAGCTAGCCCAGCCCCATTGATGCATGGTGTTTTCAAGCCCGATGCCGGGATCGAGAAACCATTTCCACGCCGTGCCGGTGACGATGAAGGAAAGCGCCATCGGATAGAGATAGATAGGCCGCAGAAAGCCTTCGCCACGGATCTTCTGGTCGAGCAGGATCGCCAGAAAGAGCCCCAGTACGGAACAGATGATGATGTAGAGCGAACCGAAGATGGCCAGATTGGTGAGCGCCCGCCACCAGTGACGCAGATCCCACAGTTTGGCGTAATTCTCGAACCCGACAAACCCGTAGGACGGCAGCATGCGCGAATCCGTCATCGACAGGTAGAACGTGTAGAGGATGAAGGCGTAGACGAAGATCAGGATCAGCGCCATGCTCGGGCTGAGCACCAGGCGCGGTATGATCTCCTGCAGGCGATTGCGGTTCATTCTGGTTTTCCGTTTTTAACGGTGTGGGGTGGGGTATCCCCTCTGCCTTGCCAGGCATCTCCCCCTCAAGGGGGAGAGCACGCGGTGGGGCCGGTTTCGGTGACCCATCGGCTGGCATGAGGCCCGGTGGCTATGTCAGCCCATCTCCTCTGTGGAGGGGAGATGGGCCTTAGGCCGGAGGGGCGTTGAGCCCCTCGCTTCTCTGAGCCCCTGACGCTGCCGCCCTTACTGCGCCGCAGCGACGGCGTTCTTCAGCTCTTCGACGGCTTCTTCCGAGGTCAGCTCACCGTTGAAGTGCTGCGTGACCACATCGTTCACCGCGTTCTTCACGGCAGCCGGTGCGCCATGGCCATGAGCCATGGAGCCGAAGAGCGAGCCGCTCGAATTGGCTTCGGCCAGATCGGCCATGCCCTTCTTGCCGCAATCGTCAAACGCGTCGTTCGGCACGTCGGTACGGGCAGGCACCGAACCCTTGACCACGTTGAAGGCCGACTGGAACTCGGGGTTCATGACGGCGGAAGCCATCATTTTCTGAGCCTTCTGCTTGTCCTCACCGACCTGGAACATGACGAACTGGTCGGAATTGAAGGTCACAGAACCCTGCGTCCCGGGGAAGCGGATGCAGACGAAATCCTCGCCCGGCTTCTTGCCTGCCTTGAGGAACTCGCCCTTCGCCCAGTCGCCCATCATCTGCATGCCGCCGGTGCCCTCGATGACCATGGCCGAGGCCAGGTTCCAGTCACGGCCGGAGAAATTGTCGTCGACATAGGTGCGCAGCTTCGCCATGCGGTCGAAGGCTTCCTTCATCTTGTCGGAGCCGAGCGCCTCGGGGTCGAGATCGTTGAGCGCGGCCTTGTAGAAATCATCGCCGAGCGAGAGAACGACGGCCTCGAACACCGTGGCATCCTGCCAGGGCTGGCCGCCATGGGCGAGCGGGGTGATGCCGTTTTCCTTCATCTTGTCCAGAACGGCGACGAGCTCTTCCCAGCTTTCAGGCGCCTTGCCGCCGGCGGCATCGAGCGCGGCCTTGTTGATCCACACCCAGTTGGTGGAGTGGACATTCACCGGCGAGGCAATCCAGTTGCCATCATATTTGGAGAAGTTCTGGAGGGCCGCCGGCACAACGTCGGCCCAGCCTTCTTCCTCGGCCACATCGTTCAGGTTCGCGACGACGCCCTGTTCGGCCCAGTCGATGATGTCGAAGCCGAGCATCTGCACGGCGGTCGGCGCATTGCCTGCAGTGACGCGGGCGCGCAGCGCCGTCATGGCAGCCTCACCGCCGCCACCGGCGACCGGCATGTCCTGCCATGTGACGCCCTTGGATTCCAGATCTTCCTTGAGAACATTGAGCGCGGCGGCCTCGCCACCCGAGGTCCACCAATGCAACACTTCAACACTGTCTTCTGCCATGGCATTGCTGCCGGCAGCGAGGGTAAGAAGGGCTGTTCCCGCCGCAAGCGCGGCGAATTTGCGAATGGTCATGATAATCCTCCCAATGGGATCGCTTGCTCCTTTGCGATCTATCTATTTATAACGTTATAAATCCCATGGAGGTCAATCAGATTCTTGTCTGATTGAAGGGAGGAGATAAAACATTGAAAACCAAGGGGAATTTTTTCTCGTTTTTCAGCTTTTCTGCCTGTAAACATAAATTTATATCGATTGAAATTGCGGTTTTTGGCGAATCCGGCGCCATCCAGAGCCGTGCACAGGCAACCGGGAGGAGATGACATGGCGCGCCGATCGGACCGCCCCACATTGCGGACAATTGCAGAGATGACCGGCCTTGCCGTCACCACCGTTTCGCGCGCATTGCTCGATGCACCGCAGATCGCGCTGGAAACGCGGCAGCGCGTCCAGCGGGTCGCGCGCGAGATCGGCTACCAGCCCGATCGCGCGGCGCGGCACCTGCGCACGGGGCGTACCAATGTCATCAGTTTCGTGCTCGATCCGCATGACGAATTGCTGGGCTTCAGTACCTCGATGATCAGCGGCCTGACGCGCGCCCTGCGTGACACGCAATACCATCTGGTGATCACACCGCATTTCGCCGAGGCTCCAACGCTCGACCCGATCGAATACATACTGCGCAACCGCATGGCCGACGGCGTCGTCTTCTCGAGAACCGAACCCAAGGACCCGCGCGTCAAGCTGCTGATGGAAAACGATTTTCCCTTCGTGTCTCATGGCCGCACGGATCTCGGCATCGAGCATGCCTTTGTCGACTATGACAATGCGGCTTTTGCACGGATGGCGGTGGAGCGTCTTGTTTCAAAGGGGCGGCGGCGGCTGGCGCTGATCCTCCCGCCAGACCGGTTCATGTTTCGTCGTCATCTGCGCGACGGATTTCAGGAGGCGGTGGAGAGGGCCGGCGTCGCATCGGAATTGCCGGGAGATATCAATCTCGACAGTGATGCAGCCGACTTATATGCGTGGCTTACCTGGCGGCTGAGGCAGCCGGATCCGCCGGACGGCATGGTTTGTGCCGGTGAAGTTTCGGCGC
The DNA here is from genome assembly GCF_057196525.1 of Nitratireductor sp. ATLC21. Taxonomy (NCBI): domain Bacteria; kingdom Pseudomonadati; phylum Pseudomonadota; class Alphaproteobacteria; order Hyphomicrobiales; family Phyllobacteriaceae; genus Nitratireductor; species Nitratireductor sp. ATLC21. Next base: position 146,556 of record NZ_JBXUOU010000004.1, read on the forward strand.
TTTCGCTCATGGCCGCTCTAAGCGATCAAGGCCTGACCGTGGGCAGTGACTTCGACCTGGTCGTCAAGCAGACCTCGCTGCTTTATGACGAAGTCCGCCCGCGGATCGACGCGGTCTACGAGGACATCTCGCAAGCCGGTGAGACACTTGGAAAACTGCTTATCCGCCGGATAGCCGGCGAAAGGCCGTCTGCGCTGCAGTTTCTGCAAGAGCCGGTGCCGCGCTTCACCGATCGCGGCCAGGGAACCCGGACGGCCATCGGGGCACGGCAGTCGGCGTAAGTCAGCTCACGAGCTCCGCAAGGCGCCGGCTTCCAGAAGGCCGCGGAAAGCGCTCAGCATATCGGCGACCTCCTGGTCGTTGACCACATTGATGGAAAGCAGCTCCATCGCACGGACGCCATGCACCATCAGAAGAGCGATGACGGCAAGGGACGGGTCGCTTGCGCTGGCCTTCATCTGGTCGAGAACCTGGCGCTCATATGTCTGCACCGGCTTCAGGAAATCCGGATTCTCGGCCAGGGCAGCCAGCAGGCCCGAAGGCGGCGGCTGGCACTTTTTTCGCTCCTCGACAAACAGGTCGATATAGGCTTGCACAATGCCGTTGGGGCTCTTCTCATGCGCTTGTTTGCGTTGCTCAAACTTCTCGTACTCCTCCCCGATGAAGCCCTCGACGAGCGCCTCAAACAGCTTTGCCTTGCTGGAGAAGTGATAAAGAAGTCCCCCTTTTGAGACCCCAGCGCGCGCAGCAACCGCATCCAGCGACATGCTGGCAGCGCCCGCCTCACGCACGATCTCTGCGGCCGCATCGAGAATTTTCTCCCGTGCGCCGGAACTCGGTCTCACCATCCTGACATCCTGAAGCTTGACAATACCGTCCAGACGGTACAGTAAAGCGCCGACATTTGGCAAGCCAAGTTCGCGATCCGCTCTTGCCCACGGCAAACGGCGTCGCTATCTGCGCCACTCTTATGTAAGTTAATCGATATTATTACGAACGCCTCCGGGGTCCGACGACATGATCAAGCGTCTTCTCATCGCCATTGTCCTGCTCGCAATTGTCGCGGGTGGCATAATCGGCTTCAACATGTTCCGCGATCAGGCGATCCAGCAGTTTTTCGCCAACATGCCCGTTCCCACAGTCACGGTCTCGACCGTGGAAGCCGAAGAGGGAAAGTGGACGCCAACGATCGAGGCCATCGGCACGGTCAACGCAAACCAGGGCGTGGATCTGACTGTCGAGACCACCGGCATCGTCACCGACATCCGTTTCGAGGCGAACCAGCAGGTCAATGCCGGCGATGTTCTTCTCCAGCTTGAGGACAATATCCAGCAGGCTGATCTGAGCGCTTCGCGCACGCAGGCGGCTCTGGATCAGCAGGCGCTCGATCGCGCCCGTGAGCTGCGCAACCGCGGTGTGAGCTCGGGCGTGTCGCTCGACAATGCGGAAGCGGCAGCACAGGCATCCGCAGCTCAGGTGCAAAAGGCAGAAGCCGTGTTGCAGCAGCGGCAGTTGCGCGCGCCCTTCTCGGGGACGATCGGTATTCCGCGCGTCGACAAAGGTCAGTATCTTTCCCCCGGCACCATCGTCGCCACGCTGCAGGACATCGAAACGATGCGCGCCGATTTCACCGTTCCCGAGCAGCAGCTCGGCAATCTGGAGATCGGCCAGCCCGTGCGCCTCTCGCTCAACAATGACAGTGAAGAGTTTGAAGGCGAAATCACCGGTATCGATCCGAAGGTCGACCCGTCGAGCCGCCTTGTCTCGGTGCGCGCGCGCATCGACAACACCTCTGGCAAGCTGACCCCCGGCCAGTTCGTTCAGGTGAAGGTCATCCTTCCGGAAGAGGAAGGCATCATTTCGCTGCCGCAGACAGCCGTCGTCACCAGCCTTTATGGTGACTATGTGTTTGCCGCACGCAAGCCTGAAAAGGCTGAGCAAAGCGAAGACGGTCAGGAGAAACTGGAAGCACGCCAGGTATTCGTCCAGGTGGGCCGCCGTTCCGGGAACCAGGTGGAGATCCGTTCGGGCATCGAACCTGGCGACATCGTCGTGACGGCCGGACAGAACCGTCTTTCGAACGGCACGCCGGTTGCGATCGACAACACGATCAACCCGGGTTCGCCGGAGTCACCCACGTCCGACGGCGCAACGGCATCCGAGCCCGATCAGGAACCGGCAGGCGACGATCCCAAGACGGAAGAGGCGGCAGCCCAATGAGTTTTTCCGATATCTTCATCCGCAGGCCGGTCCTCTCGACCGTCCTCGGACTGCTGATCCTGCTGCTTGGCTTCCAGGGACTGTTCAACCTGCAGGTTCGTCAGTATCCGGAGGTCGAGGAGACGGTGATTACCGTCACCACGATCTATCCCGGCGCCAGCGCTGACCTGATCCAGGGTTTCATCACCGCACCCATTGCCCGCGCCGTGGCAACCACGGAAAACGTGGATTACGTCACGTCGCAAAGCCGCCCTTCGGCCAGCACGGTCAGCGTGCAGATGCGGCTCGGCTCCGACCCGGACGTCGCGCTGACGGAGGTCATGTCCAAGGTGCAGCAGGTGCGCAGCGAACTGCCTGCGGACGCCAAGGACCCGACCATCGTCAAGGGCACGGGCATGCAGTTCGCCACCATGTATCTGGCGATGCAGAACCCCAACATGTCGAGCGAACAGCTCACCGAATACATCGAACGCGTCATTCGCCCACGCATGTCGACCATCCCCGGCGTTGCCGAGGTGCAGATCATCGGTGCGGCGAATTATTCAATGCGTGTTTGGATCGACCCGGTTCGGCTGGCGGCACGCCAGCTTACCGCGGCCGAGGTGTTGGCCGGCATCAAGGCGTCGAATTTCCTTGCCGCGCCCGGCAAGACCGAAAACGAATATGTCGCCTACGCGATCTCGATGGAATCCACGCTTCAGACACCCGAAGCCTTTGGTGCTCTCCCATTGAGGGCGACAGGTGACGACGTGGTGCGCCTGCGCGATGTCGCCGATATCGAGCTTGCCGCTGAAAGCACCGACATGGTGGTGAGCTTCAACGGCCAGCCGGGCACGTTTATCGGCGTCTTCCCGACGCCGGGCGCCAACCCGCTCGACATGGCGGGTGCCGTGACGGAGGAGTTGCCGTCCATCCAGGCAAGCCTGCCTGAAGGCATGAGCATCGAGGTTCTTTACGACGCGACGGAATCCATCAGTGCGTCCATTGACGAGGTCTTCAAGACCATCATGGAAGCGGTGCTGATCGTTATCGTCATCATCCTCCTGTTCCTCGGCTCGTTCCGCTCCGTGCTGATGCCGATCGTGACGATTCCGCTTTCGCTGATCGGCGTCTGCTTCATCCTGTTCGCGCTCGGATACTCGATCAACCTCCTGTCGCTGCTGGCCATGGTGCTGGCCATCGGCCTGGTGGTGGACGACGCCATCGTCGTGGTGGAGAACATTCACCGGCATATCGAGGAAGGCCTCTCGCCGCGCCGCGCGGCCTTTGTCGGCATGAAGGAAATCACCGGCCCGGTTGTCGCCATGACGATCACGCTTGCTGCGGTGTTCGCGCCTCTGGCGTTCACCGGCGGTCTGACAGGCTCGCTGTTCCGCGAGTTTGCCATGACGCTCGCAGGTGCGGTGGTCATTTCCGGCATCGTCGCTCTGACCATCACCCCCATGATGTCAGCGCGCATTCTCAAGCGTGGCAATCACAGCCGGTTCCAGGTTATTGTCGACACCACCTTTGACAGGCTTGCGAATTTCTACGAACGGATGGTGAGCGGTTCGCTCAACTACCGCCCCGTCACGATGCTGGTGGTTCTGGTCCTTCTCGGGCTGACCGGTTTCATGTTCATGAACACCTCCAGCGAGCTGGCACCCGAAGAAGACGAGGGTGCGCTGTTTTCGCTGATCACCGCGCCGTCCTATGCAACCTCGGACTACACCTCGCTTTACACGACACAGATGCGCGAGCTGACCAAGGATCTACCTGAACTGAAAGCCAACTTCTCCATTGTCGGCTTCGGCGGGCAGACCAATTCGGGCATCGCCCTCTGGGCCTTCAAGGACTGGGCGGATCGCGAGCGGTCGCAAAAGGAGATCCAGCAGGACATCCAGGCACGGCTCTCCAAGATCTCCGGCGTCGAGGCACTCGTCTTTGCGCCGCCTTCGCTGCCGGGGGCCGGAGGCGGGCTGCCGATCTCGCTCGTCATCCAGTCGACAAGCGATTCGGCGCGTGTGTTCGAGGTGGCCGAGAAGATCAAGGAAGAGGCGCAGGCCTCGGGCCGCTTCATCGTCGTGCAGAACTCGCTTGCCTACAATGCCCAGCAGGTGGTGGTGACGGTCGACCGTGACCGGGCGGCGGCGTTGAACCTGCCGGTTTCCGATGTCGGCACGACACTCAGCCTGCTTGTCGGCAGCGGTTCGATCGCGCAGTTTGACCGCGACTCAAACAGCTACGACATCATCATGCAGGTGCCGCAGGAGTATCGTGACAACCCCGAAAGGCTGGGCGATTTCTTCGTACGTAGCGCCACGGGCGAAATGGTGCCGCTTTCGGCGGTGATCACGGTGTCGACCGATGTTGCCGCGGCTGCGATCGAGCAGTTCAACCAGTTGAACTCGGCGACGATCTCGGCCCTGCCGGTGCCCGGTGTTTCAACCGGTGACGGCCTCGCCGTGATCGAGGACATTGCCAAAAACACCATCCCGGACGGGTTCTTCATCGAGTATTCCGGCCAGTCGCGGCTTGAAGTGGAGCAGGGCAACACCATCCTGATCGCCTTCACGCTCGCCGTGGTGGTGATCTATCTGGTGCTTGCGGCGCAGTTCGAGAGCTTCCGCGATCCGCTCATCATCATGATGACGGTGCCGCTGTCGATCTTCGGCGCGATCCTGCCGCTCAATCTGGGACTGTCGACGCTGAACATCTACACCCAGGTCGGCCTGATCACGCTCATAGGCCTGATCACCAAACACGGCATCCTGATGGTGGAGTTCGCCAACCAGCAGCGGGAGGAGCATGGCCTGTCACGCGTTGAGGCCATCGTCGCGTCCGCCAAGGTGCGCCTGCGACCGATCCTCATGACCACGGCCGCCATGGCGCTCGGTGTGGTGCCGCTGATCATGGCGGCAGGCGCGGGTGCCGCGGCGCGTTATTCGATGGGTCTCGTCATTTTCACCGGCCTGATCATCGGCACCTCGTTCACCCTGTTCGTGGTCCCCATGTTCTACACCTTCATTGCCAAGGAAAAGCTTGAAGCCGAGGAAGATGATCACCCGGGATCGGCGGCACAACCGGCTCCGGCGGGTGAATAAACGAAAATCCAGGCCCCGCTTCGGCGGGGTCTTTTTTTGATGGCAAACGGCCGGCTCATTTTTTGTTTTCTGCGGCAACCCGATTTGATTGGAACGCTGGAGAGCAACTTTTCTTCTCGCCACATTCTTCACGAAAGTGGCCCTCGGGATGAACCCGGGGTCGGGCATTTCGAAACCCCGCGAAGGGGTGACACCCGTAAGGAAGGAGTTCCTCATGATACTACGCAGCAAATTGCGCTTGGCCGCTGCCGCATTCGCCTTCACCACCAGTGCCGCCGCGATCTCACCGGCGCTGGCGCAAGATGCCGTACCGTCACCTTCTCCTGCGCCGCAGGCGCAGACCCAATCGTTCGACGACCAGAAGCTGCAGGCCTTTACGGTCGCCTTCCTCGCAGTCAGCGATGTGAAGGAACAATACACGGAGCGCTTCCGGCAGGCTCCCTCGGATGACGAGAAGCAGAAAGTTCAGGTCGAGGCGACACAAGAGATGGAACAGGCCGTCGACCAGACGGACGGCATCTCGGTGGACGAATACAATCAGATCATCCAGACAGCCCAGACCGATGAGGCATTGGCTCAGAAGCTCAACGGCATGATCGGAGAGGCTGCAAAGTCGCAGAAATAAGCAAATGCGGGAAGGGGCGTCGTCAGACGCCCTTTTCCAGCTCCTCGAACAGAGCGACGACAGCATCCTGCGCCACGGCTATGTGATAGCGCAGTGCACCACGCAGCTGTTCCTCATCGCGCTTTCTCAACGCTTCCATGATCGGCTCATGAGTCTCGGCCATGCGCTGCGGGTCATCGTAAATTTTGCCGATCAAGGTGATACCGGCGCGCATCTCGGTCGCCAGTTCGTCATAGACCCGGATCAGACGCGCATTGCCGCTCGCCTTGCAGATCATGCGATGAAAGGCGAAATCCTCGAAAATCTGTGTCTCGATAGACGCCTGACCGGCCGTGCCGTAGAGACGTCCAAGCTGCTTTTCGAGAGCGGCGAGATCGGCCTCGGTAGCGCGCTCCACCGCGAGACAGCCTGCATGCAGTTCAAGGCCGATGCGCAGCTCGTAAATGTCGCGCATCTCGCTGGCGCTGAAGGTGCGAACGAAAAAACCGCGCCGCGGTGAGAAGGTGACAAGACCCTGGCTTTCCAGAAGCCGGGCCGCCTCGCGGACAGGGGCGCGGCTGGTGCCGAACTCGCGCGAAAGCTGAAGCTCGGTCAGCCGTTCGCCGGGCTTAAGATGCCCGGTGACAATCGCCTCGGTGATCTGCCGGGCAATCTGCGTCACCAGATCCGTTGTGGATACTTCCGAAAACACGCTCACCGCCGTTTTCCCAAAACTTCCCCTCCCAATGGCATCGCAGCGCAGGCGCGGCGTATGTCCCGCCACTATGACAGGCAAAATGACGATTGTCGACAATTGACACTCTGCCCGAACCTGTGCTTGCCTGTCGATCAACAAAACGGCTCTGAGGGGAGCCGCGCGACAACACATGACCACCGTTCGTGACCGGACGGTTTGCGCGAGGGAGATGTTGATGAACGTACAATCCCAACCGGTTTCAGCCGCAGACACGGGGCAGCCGCGCGAGCGGGTCGAGCTGGCTGCGGCCTATCGGCTGATCGCGCATTATCACCTGGATGACAGCATTTTCACCCACATCTCGGCTCGGGCGCCGGCAGAGGAGGGTGAGCACGCCTTCCTGATCAACCCGTTCGGCCTGCGTTTCGACGAGGTGACGGCATCGAGCCTTGTGACCGTCGACATCAATGGCGACATCCTGCGCGACAATCATGGCGCGGGCATCAACAAGGCCGGCTTCACCATTCACAGCGCCGTCCATGCCGCGCGGCCCGATGTGCATTGTGTGCTTCACACGCATACGGTGGCGGGTGTGGCCATCTCTTCCATGGAAGAGGGCATACTGCCACTGAACCAGTGGTCGCTGCAATTCCACAACCGGCTTGCCTTCCATGACTATGAAGGCATCGCGCTGGATCTCGGCGAGCGCGAGCGGCTTGTGGCCGACCTCGGCGACCGCAATGTCATGGTCCTGCGCAATCACGGGCTTCTGACCTGCGGGCGCACGGTGGGCGAGGCTTTCGCGCTCATGTTCAACATGGAGCGTGCCTGCCGCGCCCAGCTCGCCATCATGTCTTCGGGCGGCAGGCAGATCCGCATTGCCGAGGAACTGGCCGAGAAAACGGCGCGCCAATATGAGGGCTGGGACACCCATCACACCGGTAACAAGCCTGACCCGCAATGGGAGGCCTTCCAGCGCCTCGCCATCAAGCACTATCCCGACCTCGTGGAGTGAGACCGAACTGAAGCAAAGCCAATTGCCCGGCACGATCAAGGGAGAACGATCTTTCGCCGGGCGAGCAACAAGGGGAACGAAAGCCATGCTGAAACGACTGACCACACTTGCCGCCGCCATGCTGGTGTCGACGGCGCTCCATGCAGAGCCCGTCTCGGGCGGGCGCGCCAATGTCGTGATCCAGCCCGAACCGCCAAGCCTGATGATGGGTCTGGTGCAGAACGGCCCGACCCAGATGGTGGCCGGCCAGATCTATGAGGGTCTGTTGCGCTACGACGAGAAGCTGCAGCCCATGCCGCAGCTTGCGAAATCCTGGGAGGTTTCGGAAGACGGCCTGACCTATACGTTCAAGCTGCACGACAATGTGAAGTGGCATGACGGTGAGCCGTTCACCTCCGCCGATGTCGTGTTTTCCGCCGATGTCTTCCTGCGTGAAACCCATGCGCGCCTGCGCACCTCTCTGGAGCATGTGGAATCCATCACCGCACCCGACGACACCACGGTCGTCTTCAAGCTGAAGCAGCCCTTCGGCCCGTTCCTCGGCATTTTCGAAGCCGGCACGATGCCGATGGTGCCCAAGCACATCTATGAAGGCACGGATTACAAGAACAACCCGGCCAACAACACGCCGATCGGCACCGGGCCGTTCAAGTTCACCGAATGGGTGAAGGGATCGCACATCCTGCTCACCAAGTTCGAGGACTATTACGAGGAGGGCAAACCCTATCTCGACGAGATCTACTGGCATGTGATCCCGGACGCTGCCTCGCGCGCGGTCGCCTATGAGACGGGCGTGGTGGACATCCTGCCCGGCGGCTCGGTGGAGAATTTCGACGTCCAGCGGATCGCCGACATGGAGAACACCTGCATCACCGACAAGGGCTGGGAGTATTTCGGTCCGCTGTCGTGGATGTGGCTCAACAACCGCGAAGGCCCGACCGCCGACAAGCGCTTCCGCCAGGCGGTGATGTATGCGATGGACCGCGACTTCGCCCGCGACGCGCTGTGGAACGGCCTCGGCAAGGTTGCGAAAGGTCCGGTGTCCTCGTCGACGCGTTTCTTCACCGATGACGTGACCGCATATGACCACGACCCGGAGAAGGCCAGGGCCCTGCTCGAAGAGATGGGCTATGACGGCGAGACCGTGCGCCTGCTGCCGCTGCCCTATGGCGAAACCTGGCAGCGCTGGGCCGAGGCCGTGAAGCAGAATCTCGGTGAAGTGGGCATCAATGTCGAGATCGTCTCCACCGATGTGGCCGGCTGGAACCAGAAGCTGGCCGAGTGGGACTACGACATGGCCTTCACCTATCTCTACCAGTATGGCGATCCGGCGCTGGGCGTGGCCCGTACCTACATTTCCACGAACATTGCCAAGGGCTCGCAGTGGAACAATGTGGAAGGCTACGAGAACAAGGAGATCGACGATCTCTTTGCCAAGGCGGCAGTTGCCGTGACGGCGGAGGAACGCCAGAAGCTCTACACCGAAGTGCAGCAGAAACTGGTGGATGACGTGCCGGTGGCCTGGCTGCTCGAACTCGGATTCCCGACGATCTATCGCTGCAATGTGAAGGATCTCGTCACCACGGCAATCGGCGTGAATGACGGCTTCAAGGACGCCTATATCGAAAAATAGGCGACTGCCCGATCCGGGAATGCGCGGGCGAACCGCCCGCGCATCCTCACCTTGAGTCCGATCCTGCAGGGGCCCGATGCTACGCTTCATACTCATGCGCCTGGGCAAGGCGGCGATCATTCTGATCGCCATCCTGACGCTCAATTTCTTCCTGATCCATGCCGCGCCCGGCGATCCCGCTGCGGTGATGGCAGGCGAGGCGGGGGCCGCCGACGCCAAGTTCATCGCGCAGCTTCGCGAGCAATTCGGCCTCGACAAACCGCTGCTCACCCAGCTCGGGATCTATCTCAAGGGCGTGCTTCAGTTTGATCTCGGTTTCTCCTATCGCCAGCAGATGCCTGTGGCCGATCTCATTCTCGACCGGCTGCCCGCCACGCTGCTTTTGACCATGACGGCATTCGTCATCTCGCTGGTTCTGGGTACGCTGGCAGGCGTTCTCGCCTCCGCGCGTGTCGGCAAATGGTCGGACACGGCGATCTCCACCCTGGCGCTGCTTTTCTACGCCACGCCGCTCTACTGGGCGGCGCTGATGGCGGTGCTTCTGTTCTCCGTCTATTTCAACTGGCTGCCGGGTTTCGGCTATGAGACGGTGGGGGCGAACTACACGGGCTTGCGCCGTGCGCTCGACATCGGCCAGCATCTCATTCTGCCCGCCACCACGCTCGGCCTCTTCTTCATGGCGGTCTATATGCGCATGACGCGGGCCTCCATGCTCGAAGTCAGCCAGCTCGATTTCGTCAAAACGGCGCGGGCCAAGGGGCTGAAACCCGGCATCATCCAGCGCCGTCACATTTTCCGCAACGCCATGCTGCCAGTGGTCACGCTCGCCGGCCTTCAGGCGGGCCAGCTCGTCGGCGGCGCGGTGCTGACGGAAACCGTGTTCGCATGGCCGGGCATCGGAAGGCTGATGTTCGAGGCGCTCGCCCAGCGCGATTACAATCTGCTTCTTGGCGTGTTCTTCGTCTCCGCCGCCATGGTGCTCCTGTTCAACCTCATCACCGACATTCTCTATCGGTTCGTTGATCCAAGAATCCGGGTGGCATGATGGCTGATTTCTGGAAACGCTTCTCCCGCAATCGTGGCGCCGTGATCGGCCTTGCGATCCTCGCCATCGTGGTTCTCGTGGCGCTGCTTGCGCCGCTGATCTTCCCGCAATCGCCCTGGCGCATGGTGCAGCGGCCCTTCCTGCCGCCATTTGCCATGGACCAGTATCCGCTGGGAACCGACGCGCTTGGCCGCGATGTGATCTCGGGCCTTGCCTATGGGGCGCAGGTCTCGCTTCTCGTCGGTCTCGTCTCGACGGTCGCCGCTCTTTTGATCGGCATCCCCATCGGTGCGCTTGCCGGCTATTTCGGCGGCTGGGTGGACGACGCGCTGATGCGCTTTACCGAGTTCTTCCAGACTGTGCCGAGCTTTGCGCTCGCCATTGTTCTGGTGGCGATCTTCCAGCCCTCGATTGAATCGATCATCGCGGCAATCGCCATCGTGAGCTGGCCGCCGGTCGCCCGCCTCGTGCGCGGCGAGGTGCTATCGCTGCGCTCGCGCGAATATGTGGAGGCCGCAATCCTTTCGGGCCAGACGAGCCTGACGATCATTCTGCGGCAGGTTCTGCCCAACACGATCTCGCCCATCATCGTGCTTGCCTCGCTGATGGTGGCAACGGCGATCCTTCTGGAATCCTCGCTGTCCTTCCTCGGGCTCGGCGACCCCAACCTCATGTCGTGGGGCTACATGATCGGCGCGGCGCGCACGGTGATCCGGCAGGCCTGGTGGCTTTCCTTCTTTCCCGGCGTTGCCATTCTGCTCACCGTTCTCGCGCTGAACCTGATCGGCGAAGGGCTGAACGATGCGCTCAACCCGCGCCTTGCGCGGCGCGACAAATAGGAGGGCGCGATGACAGACCCCGTTCTCAGCATCAGGAACCTGAAGATCGCGCTGCCGGAGGGTGCCGACCGCGACTTCGCCGTCAACGATGTTTCCTACGATCTTCATGCCGGTGAAATTCTCTGCATTGTCGGGGAATCGGGCTCTGGCAAATCCATGTCGGCCAATGCGGCGATGGGGCTTTTGCCCGATCTGGTGCGGCCGGTGGGCGGCGAAATCCTCTTCGAGGGCATGGACCTTCTGAAACTCTCGGAAACCGAGATGATGGATCTGCGCGGCAAGAAGATCGCCATGATCTTTCAGGAGCCCATGTCGGCGCTCAATCCGCTGATGCGGGTGGAAGACCAGATTGCCGAAGTGTTCGAGGCGCATGGTCTCTTGACGCCGAAGGAACGCGCCGCGCGCGCCATCGAACTCCTGACGGAAGTGGGCATTCCCGACCCTGAAAAGGCGGCGCGCGCCTATCCGTTCCAGCTTTCGGGCGGGCAGCGGCAGCGCGTGATGATCGCTATGGCACTGGCGCTCGAACCGCGCATGCTGATCGCCGACGAGCCGACCACCGCGCTCGACGTGACCACACAGGCGCAGATCCTGGAGCTGATCCGCAATCTGCAGGAAAAGCACGGCATGGCCGTGATGTTCATCACCCATGATTTCGGCGTGGTGGCCGAGATCGCCGACCGCGTGGCGGTGATGCAATATGGCAAGATTGTCGAGGCCGGCACCGCCGACGAGGTGCTCGACAACCCACAGCATGAGTACACGCAGAAGCTGATCGCGGCGATCCCGAAGCTGGCCGCCGAGGCGAGCGAAGGGATGGCGGGAAAGACGCCGATCCTCGAAGTGGAAGGGCTCAACAAGACCTATGTGACCGGCGGCGGCCTGCTCTTTTCCAAGCCGCGTATCGTTCATGCGGTCAACGATGTGAACCTCACGCTTTGCGAAGGCGAGACGCTGGGCATTGTCGGCGAATCCGGCTCCGGCAAATCGAGCGTCGGGCGCTGCCTCGTGCGGCTGATGCAGCCCGATTCCGGCACGGTGAAGCTCGCCGGCCACGACATGGCGCAGCTCTCGGGCGAGGCGCTGCGCGAGGCGCGCAAATCGATCCAGATGATCTTTCAGGATCCCTATGCCTCGCTCAATCCACGCTCCAAGGTTGGCCGCATTATCGCCGAAGGGCCGATGGCGCACGGGGTTTCCAAGCAGGAAGCCTATGCGCGCGCGGTGAAACTTCTGGAACTGGTGGACCTCGATGCGCTCGCCATCGACCGCTATCCGCACGAGTTTTCCGGCGGGCAGCGCCAACGCATCGGCATTGCCCGCGCGCTGGCGCTGGAGCCGCGCGTGATCATTGCCGATGAGGCGGTTTCGGCGCTGGACGTTTCCATTCAGGCGCAGGTGCTCGATCTTCTGGCGGAGCTGAAGGAGCGGCTCAATCTGGCGCTGATCTTCATCACCCACGATCTGCGCGTCGCCGCCCAGATCTGCGACCGCATCGCGGTGATGCAGAAGGGCAGGGTGGTCGAGATGGGGCCGGCACATGCCATCTTCAACAATCCTCAGAGCGACTACACGCGCACCCTGATCGAGGCCATTCCCGGCCGCGAGAAGGAGCTGGCGGCGGCGGGGTGAGAATGGTGGCAGTGTCTTGCTGTGGCAGTGCAGTGCGTGCCCATTCCCTCGCCCTTCGACAGGCTCAGGATGAGGGAACGGGCATGGAGAGGCTGGTGCCGACCGCGGCGTCTTGCTGTGGCAACGCGGTGCGTGCCCATTCCCCCACCCTTCGACAAGCTCAGGATGAGGGAAGGGGCATCGATAGGCCGGCGGGTGTGGCGAAGGATTGCAAAACGTCCGCGCTTCCGACACCGGCCCTTAGCAGCTTCTCAGCTACACCGCTCAGCCAGCAATCGCCAAGACCAGCTCTCAGCGAGCTTTCGCTACCACAAGCCCTCATCCTGAGCTTGTCGAAGGGCGAGGGCGGGATGACGCGCGCCATCGCTCACCATTCTCAACACTAACCCGCAGGAACCACAAACGTGGACGAACAACTGGCACAGAAAATCCTCGCAGCGGTCGAGGAAGGCTTTGAAGAACAGATCGGCTTTACCGAAGACCTGATCCGCTTTCCCTCGCTGCGCGGAAAGGAAAAGCCCGCACAGGAGTTCGTGCACAAGGCGCTCGAAGCGCGTGGCTATGCGGTGGAAACCTTCCATATCGATGAAGACAAGATCAGGGATCATCCGGGCTTTTCGCCCGTGGCCGTCGATTATTCCGACGCGGTGAACGTGATCGCCACTCACGCACCGCGCATGGAGAAAGGCCGGTCGCTGATCCTCAACGGCCATATGGATGTGGTGCCGGAAGGCCCGCACGATATGTGGGAGGTTTCGGCACCCTATGAGCCGAAGCGCGAGGGCGACTGGCTTTACGGGCGCGGCGGCGGCGACATGAAGGCCGGCATCGCGGCCAACATTTTCGCACTCGATGCGCTGCGCCGCATCGGCCTGCAGCCGGCGGCGAAAGTGCATGTGCAGAGCGTGGTGGAGGAAGAATGCACCGGCAATGGCGCGCTTGCCTGCCTGGTGGAGGGCTATACGGCGGATGCCGCCATCATTCCCGAGCCGGAAGACGAGATGCTGGTGCGCGCCAACACGGGCGTTTTGTGGTTCGAGGTCAATGTGTCGGGCCACCCCGTGCATGTGCGCGAGGCGGGCACGGGGGCCAACGCCATCGAGGCGAGCTTCCGCGTGATCGAAAGCCTGAAACGCCTGACTGCGGATTGGAACGCCGAGAAGGCGAACTATCCCTATTTCGAGGAACTCGATCACCCGATCAACTTCAATGTCGGCAAGATCGAGGGTGGCGACTGGGCCTCCACCGTGGCGGCCTGGTGCAAGCTCTCCTGTCGCATCGCCATCTATCCCGGTGACGACCCGAAGGACCGGGCAGCGCAGATCGAGGCGCATCTGGCGCGTGAGCTGGCCGATGATCCCTTTCTGGGCAATCGTCCTCCAGAGGTGATCTGGAACGGATTTTTCGCGCGCGGCTACGTGCTGGAGGAAGGCACGGATGCCGAAAAGGCGCTAGCCGAAGCGCACCGCGCGGCGACCGCGAGCGAACTGAAAAGCTTCGTGACGCCGGGCTATCTCGATGCGCGGGTCTTCGTGATCTATGCGGGCATGCCCTGCCTCGTCTATGGCCCGATCACCGAGAACATCCACGGGTTCGATGAGCGCGTGAGCCTTTCCTCCATCAAGCGGGTGACGGGCGCGATCGCCCTTTTCATCGCCGACTGGTGCGGGGTGGAACCCATCGATGCGGAGGCTGCACATGGCTGACGGGCAGGTGATCGAGGGGGTTTATCTGAGCACCGCCTTCGATCTGCACGCGCTTTATGGCCATGCGCTGGCACCGCATGCAGGCACGATACGCCTGCGCCATCCGCATGAGATCGATAATCCGGAGGCGGTTCGCTTTGCGCTTTGCTGGCGGCCGGCGGATGATGCCTTTGACCGTTATCCGAATCTGCGGCTTGCACATTCCATTGCGGCGGGTGTCGACAGCATCATTCACTGCCCGAGCCTGCCGAAGGACGCGCTGGTGGCGCGCGTGCGCGACCCGGATCAGGGCGACATGCTGGCAGGCTTTGCGGCGTGGCATGTGATCTGGCATCACCGCAACATCCGCCACCATATCGTGCATGAGGCAAAGCACGAATGGGCGCGGCTCATCCCCTCGATCATGAAGCCGCCGCGCGAAACGCCGGTGGGCATTCTGGGTTTCGGCCTGATGGGGCGGGCCATTGCCCGCGCGGTGACGGCGATGGGGTTTCCGGTGATTGCTGCGGTGCGGACCTCGCCAAAGGATGACTTGCCCGGCATGCGCTTCGAGAGCGGGGAGGGGGCGGCGCTTAGGGTGGCGGAACGGGCTGACATCCTGATCAACGTGTTGCCGCTGACGCAAGAGACGCGCGGCCTGCTTGATCTCGATTTCTTCAACCGCATGCCGGAAGGCGCCGCACTCATCCAGCTTGGGCGGGGCGAACATCTGATCGAGGCCGATCTTATGCGTGCGCTCGACAGCGGCCGCATCGCCTCCGCCTCGCTCGACGTTTTCGATGTGGAGCCGCTGCCAGAAAACCACCCCTTCTGGGCGGATGAACGCATTCTCGTGACGCCGCATCAGGCGGGCGATTGCTCGCCGCACACGATGGCGGAACAGCTTGCCCGCGCCGCACGGGCCGTGGTGGCGGGAGAAATACCGGAAACGGTGGTCGACAGATCCAACGGATATTGAAGGACGACAATGAAAGCCATTTTCGACGAACGCCAGTTGCGGCACACGCCGGAGCGCTATTTCCGGCGCGGGGCCTATATGCCCCATCCCGAGCAGGCTGAACGCGCGATCCTGATCCGCGACATGCTGATCAAAAACGAATTCCCGATCGAGAAACCCCGCGATTTCGGCGACGGGCCGATCAAGGCCGTGCATGATCCCGAGTATGTGGATTTCTGGAAGGACGCCTACCAACGCTGGCGCGCGGAGGCGCCGGATCAGGAGCCGATCCCCAACTGCCATCCCGGCCCGCGCCGGGGACGGCCTTCGTCATCCGTTTTCGGCCAACTCGGCTGGTGGGCGACCGACACGTCGGTTCCGCTGACGGAAGGCACATGGGATGCCGTCTACTGGTCGGCGCAGACCGCGCTTGAGACTGCCGAACGCGTGAAGGAAGGCGAGCGCATGGTCTATGGCCTGTGCCGCCCGCCGGGACACCATGCGCTTTCCAATGCGTCGAACGGCTTCTGCCTGTTCAACAACGCGGCCATCGCAGCGCAAAGCCTGCGCGAACGCTTCGGCAAGGTGGCGGTGCTCGACATCGACACGCATACGGGCAATGGCACGCTCGACATTTTCTATGATCGCGGCGATGTTTTCGTCTGCTCGCTGCACACGGACCCCGACCTCTACCCGACCTATTATCTCGGCTATGAGGACGAGCGCGGCGAGGGCGAAGGCGAGGGGGCGACGCTCAATCTCTGCCTGAAGCCAGGATCGGACACGGAAACGATCCTTGGCCGCTTCCGCGAGGGGCTTGCAGCGATCACCGCCTTTGGCGCGGAGGCGCTGGTGATTTCGCTGGGGCTCGATATGGCGGCGGACGATCCGCTCTCGGAGGTGAAGCTCACGGGCGATGGCTTTGCTACCATCGCACGCGAGATCGCGGCTCTGGGACTGCCAACCGCGCTGATCCAGGAAGGCGGTTATCTCGGCCCGTCGCTTTCGAGAAATGCGGAGATCTTCCTCACTGCCAGCCGCGAGGCGCTGGCGGGCTGAGGCGGCTCAGCGCGTCATTGCACGCTTTGCGGATCGGGTGCTGGCTGAACCGGGGTGACCGGCCTTGCCAGCGCCCGCTCGCGGAACACGATGTAGAGCCCCGCTCCCATGGTGATGGCGATGCCGAGTGCGGCCAGCCCATTGGGCAGATCGCGGAAGATGAGCCAGCCAATGACCGTGGCGAACGGGATCTCCAGATACTGGATCGGCGCCACCGTGGTCGAAGGCGCAAAGCGCAGCGACCATGTCATCAGGAGATGGCTGAACGTGCCGAAGAAGCCGGAGGCGGCCAGCAGCAGCATTTCCCGCAGATCGGGCTGCACCATGCGCAATTGCGGCAGGTCGAGCCCAAGATTGACGAAGGCCAGCGCGCCAAAGCCGATCATGGCATAGATGCCGCTCACCACCTGAAGCGCGATGGGATCGGCATCGCGCGAGATCTGGCGCGTCACCAGCATGTAGCCGGAGAAGGCGACCGCCACGAGCAGCGGCAGAAGTGCGGGCGCACCGACGCTGAGGAAGCTCGGCTGCACAACGAGCATGGTGCCGACGAAGCCCACCGAACAGGCGGCAAGCCGCCTTGGGCCCACATCCTCGCCCAGAAAGAATTTTCCGAAGGCCAGCATGATGAAAGGCATGACGAAGGCGATGGCGACCGCATCGGCCAGCGGCAGATAGCGCAGCGACATGAACATCGTGCCGATGCCGGCAATGTGGAGCGCCGTGCGCAGCACGGTGAGGCGCATGACGCGGGGAGAAAGAAGCAGCGACTTGCCGCTCCACCACACGACCGGCATAAGAAACACCACCTGCGCGGCAAAACGCACGACCAGAAGCTCGAACAGCGGAATGGTCTCGCCCAACAGTTTCGCGATCGAGTCGCCCAGAGGGGCGACCGCGCAAAACCCGATCATCAAAAGGATGCCGACAAGCGGCCGGTCGTTTGACATTGCGCGACCCTATGGAGCGAAGCCGGAGCGCGCAATGTCACATGGCGGCGAAATGGTACGGCCAGCGAGGAAATCCCGCGCTGGCCGACTTTACCTCAGGCGGCCTGCGCCTGCGGGCCGGTCTCGGGCTGGTAGGTGCGGCCGAAACGGTTTGCCAGAAAATCCTCAAGCGCGATGTCTTCCTGCTGGACAAAGCCCTTGGATGGCAGCTTGCCGTTGGCGAGCAGGTCGAGCACGGTGCAGATGCCCGCGGCGGTGGTCTTCTGGATGGCGCTGCGGGCAGTTGGCCCGGCCGGGTCGGCAAACACGCTGTTGGCGTAGCTCTCCTGCACCAGCCGGCCATTTTTCAGGCCGGTGATGGTCACGAAGATCACCACCACATCCTGCATGGTGGTGGGCAGCGCGTGCTCGAAAATCTCTTTCAGGAGGTCGCGGCGTTCGCTGAGGCGCAGATCGTTCAAGAGCATTTTCATGATCGAGGCATGGCCCGGATAACGGATCGTGCGGTAGTTGAGATTGCGCACACGGCCCTTGAGCGATTCGCAGATGGAGCCGAGCCCGCCGGAGGTGTTGAACGCCTCGTAGCGCACGCCATCGAGCGAGAACTCCTCGTGCCCCTCAAGCGGCGCGACCTCCTTCATCTCGCCATCGACGATGGCCTCGCAGGGCTCGCAATATTCGTTGATGACGCCTTCCGGCGACCAGGTGAGATTGTAGTTGAGCGCATTGGCCGGAAACTGCGGCAGCGCGCCGACCCGCATGCGCACATCGTGCAGCGCGTCGAAACGCTTGGCCAACGAATTGGCGGCGATGGTGATGAAGCCCGGCGCAAGCCCGCACTGGGGGATGAAGGCCGTCTCGGCGGAAGCAGCGATTTCCTTCACGCGGCGCGTGCTTTTCACGTCCTCGGTCAGGTCGAGATAGTGAACGCCTGCCTCGGCAGCCGCCTCGGCGATGGGAACGGTAAGGTGGTAGGGCGCGGCGTTGAGCAGGGCGAACTTGCCCTTGAGCACGGCGGCAAGGGCCTTCGTGTCGGAGAGGTCGACTTCCACGCCGGAGATCTGCGGGTGAGAGGGCAGGACCGCAAGCTGCTCCGCCGACCGGTCGGCGACGGTGACCGTGTAATCGCCCGAGGCGACCAGCATGTCTGCAATAGCGGATCCAATACGCCCGGCTCCCGTGACAACGATTTCTTTCATCCCGCTCCCTTTCGAATTTGTCTGGCGATTCTGCCTGGATGTTTGTCCAGTCTGGCTTTGATCGACGTTGAATCGAAGTATCAATCCGGGTAGTTTCACTCACGATTTTATGCGTATCGACGAATGGAATGAGCAATATGACGACAACGGACGCAGACCGGTCGGTGATTGCGCTGTTGCGTGAGAATGCGCGCATGCCGGTGTCGGAGATTGCCCGGCGGCTGGGCGTCTCGCGCTCCACCGCGCAGAGCAGGCTGGAGCGGCTTGAGCGCAGCGGAACGATTGCCGGCTATATGGTGCGGCTTTCGGGGGAATATGACGCAGCACAAATCCGCGCGCATCTTCTGGTCACGGTGTCGCCAAAGCTTTCCGGCGATGTGATTACGGCGATGGAGAAGATGCCCGCCGTGCGCACGGTTCACTCCGTGAGCGGGTCGTTCGACATGATCATCATCGTCGAAGCGCCGTCAGTGGCCGAGCTCGACGCGGTGATCGACACGATCGGCGCGCTGAAGGGCGTTGACCGGACGATGAGCTCGATCATCCTGTCGACGAGAATCGACCGTTAGAGCAATTCCAGGAAAAGTGGGAACCGGTTTTCCGTCCGGAATTGCTGAAAAACAATAAGTTAGAGCGTTTTCGCGATTCAACGAAAAGCGGAAGCGCTCTAAGAGCTTCAGCGATCCGCTGACGCGAAACCGTCATCCCGGAAGTCCGAAGGGCTATCCGGGACCCATTGGAAGAACGCCATGGAGCGTGGCCCGGCAGTGGTTCGGCTGGATGGATGCCGGTGGCGCCTTCTGCGGAGATCGGCCTTGCCGCTCAATGGGTCCCGGCTCTCCCTCCGGTCGGCCGGGATGACGTCAAAGTTGCACCGCTACTCCACCGCCATCCGCGCCGCGCCGCGCCTGCGAGCAATCTCGTAGGCGATGGCGCCGAACACGGTGATCGCGATCATGATGAGCGCAAGCGCATTGACGGCGGGTGTCAGCCCCGTGCGCACCTTGGTGGCGATGTAGACCGTGAGCGGCGTGTCGAACCCGCGCACGAAGAGCGTGGTGTTGTAGTTCTCTATGGACTGGAGAACGGCAAGAAAACCGGCGGCAATGAGCGCCGGCTTCAGGAAGGGCAAAAGCACGCGGCGGAAGACCATGAATTTCGACGCACCGAGGCCAAGAGCCGCCTCTTCCTGCGTGGGATCGAAACGCTGGAGGCGCGCCGTGATCATCAGCATCACATAGCAGATGATGAAGCTTGCCTGAGCGACCACGATAAGGAAAACACCGCCCCCGACGCCAAGCTGCCGCCAGAGAACCAGCGTGGCGATGCCGATGACCACGCCGGGCGTGAGCAGCGGCGACACCATGACCGCATACATGAAGCTGCGCGCGCGCGCATGCAGGCTGGTGAGAACGAGGGCCGCCGCCGTGCCGATGGGCAGGACGGTGATGACCACGAAGAAAGCGACGACGAAGGAGGTCCACAGCGACTGCCACATGCCGCCATCGCTCCACAGCGCGTCGAACCATTGTAGCGTCGTGCCGCGCCATGGCGTTACGGTGGGGAAGCGGCTCGTGTTGAACGTGGCGATGCCCATGATGGCGAGCGGCGCGAACAGGTAGAGAAAGAACGCCACCATGTAGAAGCCGAACAAGGCGCGGGCGATGCGGTCGGCGGCACTCATGCGCGACCCTCCGGGGCTGGCCGGAGAGGCCGGTGCTGCCCCTCACCTGCCTGCCGGCATCCTCTCCCCGTAAACGGGGCGAGGAAAGGCAATGGGCATCTCGGCGCGTTGCCTTCTCCCCGTGCGCGGGGAGAAGGTGCCCGAAGGGCGGATGAGGGGCAGCACTGGCTTTTGTAAATAGCCACGGCACTCATTTCGCCACCTCCGTCAGGCTCACGCGGGCAATGCGCAGCGTGACGAGCACCACCGCAAGGCACAGAACCAGAAGCACCAGCGCATAAGCGGCACCGCGGTTCCAGTCGCCGCCCTCGAAGAACCAGTTGTAGATGATCTCGGTGAACCAGCGGCTGCCCGGCGCGCCGAGAAGGGCAGGCGCGACATAGCTGCCGGCGGCGAGCATGAAGGTGAAGACGCAGCCCGTGGCGATGCCCGCCTTGGCGTGCGGGATGACCACCCGCCAGTGAATGCGCCAGGTGGAGGCGCCGAGATCGCGCGCGGCCTCGATCTGCGATTTGTCGAGGGATTCGATGGCGTTGTAGATCGGGAACAGCATGAACAGGATATAGGCATAGGTCATACCCGCCAGCACGCCGCCATCGCCATACCAGCGCACCGGTTCGTCGATGATGCCGAGCGACAGGAGAAAGGCATTCAGCGGCCCGCGAAACGCAAGCAGGATATACCAGGCCAGCGTGCGCAAGACCTCGTTGATCCAGAACGGAATGGTGAGGGCCAGAAGCACAACCGCCGTCTGGTTCACCGTTGCGTGTTGGGCAAGCCAAAACGCCATCGGATAACACACCAGAAAGGTGATGAAGGCGACAAGCGCGCTCGCCCACACGGTCTTGAAGAAGATCGCGCGGTGAACGCCCTCATTGGCCAGATAGAGAATGTTGTCGAGTGAATAGACATCCTCCGGCCCGCCAAGCTGCGAGGGCGGCAGGTTGGGCCGCAGCGCATAGTCGATCATCATGACATTGGGCGCGAGCACCATGCCGGCGAGCCATACGCCAACCAGCGCCAGAAACAGCGTGCCGAGGCCACCGCCGAAGCGTCTGTAGAGCTCAGACATCGGGCAGCACCACCGCGTTTGTGCTTTCAAAGCCGAAGCCGGATTTTTCGCCGATGGCGGGAGCGCTCGCAAGTTCGGTGCTGGCGATGGAGGCGACCAGCGGCGTGCCGTCTTCGGCGACGCCATGCGCCAGCGCAAAAGCGCCCTCGAAATCGATGCGCTCGATGGTGGCGGCAAGCCGGTTGGCCCCGCCCTTCGGTTTCAGCGCTTCAGGCCGCACATAAAGCTTTGCCGCCGCACCGCTTGAAAGCCCGTCGCCGGCGCGGCCGGTCAAGGTTCCATGCGCGGTTTCCACCGTGGCGATGCCGTTGTCGATGCCCTTCACCGTGCAGGAGAGCGCATTTGTTTCGCCAACAAAGGTGGCGACGAAGGGCGTGGCCGGATTGTCGTAAAGCTCGCGCGGTGCGCCCACCTGCTGAACCACGCCGGCGCTCATCACCGCAACGCGGTCCGACATGGCGAGCGCCTCGGACTGGTCGTGCGTGATGTAGATGAAGGTGACGCCAGTGCGCTTTTGCAGGGCGCGAAGCTCGGCGCGCATGTGCTGGCGCAGTTTGAGATCGAGCGCGGACAAGGGTTCGTCGAGCAGCAGCACCTGCGGCTCGACCGCAAGCGCGCGGGCAATGGCAACGCGCTGGCGCTGGCCGCCGGAAAGTTCGCCCGGCATGCGGTCGCCATAGCCTTCAAGCGCGATCAGTTTCAGAAGATCGTTCGCCTTCTTGCGGCGCTCGACCTTCGAGACGCCGCGCGCCTCCAGCCCGAAGGCGATGTTTTCCCACACGGGCATCAGGGGAAAGAGCGCCAGCGACTGGAAGATCATCGCCGTCGGGCGCTGGTTCGGCCCCAGCGGGGTCATGTCCTTCTCGCCAATCAGGATGCGGCCTTCAGTCGGGTTCAGGAAACCGGCGATGACGCGCAAAAGCGTGGTCTTGCCGCAGCCGGACGGCCCGAGAATGGAGAAGAATTCCCCGCCTTCAACCGTGAAGGACACATCGTCGACGGCGCGGGTGGTGCCGAATGTGACGCCGACACGATCGAGCTCTACGGAATGTGACATGGGCCTCCAATGTTTCCCGATGTTTGGTGGGCGTGCGCAAGGATTGTCCGGTGGCGCCCGCCCCTCATCCGCCTGCCGGCACCTTCTCCCCGCAAGCGGGGAGAAGGAAGATGGCCGCAACGTCTATGTCCCCCTCTCCCCGCGTGCGGGGAGAGGGTAAGGGTGAGGGGCGAGCGCCGTCATTTCTTCCAGCAGCCTCAGGCCGAAAGGAAGCGGTCCTGATACTCGTTGCGCTTGGCGACGAACCAGCTTTCCTGGATCGGCCACCACCACAGCTTGTCGAGCGCATCCTCCGGATAGGCGGCGGCGAAGAACGCCTTGGCGTCGTCCGAGGTCTTGTCGGCAGCGCCCACGGCGGTGGAGTTGATCGAGGTGGCGTTGGTGTACATGGCGCCGGCTTCCGGCGTCAGGAACCAGTTGATGAAGGCATAGGCCTGGTCGAGATTTTCCGCACCCTTTGGGATCGCCACACCTTCCATCCACGCCAGCGCGCCTTCCTTCGGCGCGATGAAGCCGATGGGCAGACCTTCCTTGGCGAGTGCCGCGGCGGTCGAATCCCAGGTCTGGCCGATGGCGCAGCCATTGACGCGGAAGGCACCCTGCGCCTCGTTCTCGTTGGACCAGAACTGCGCGATGTTGGCCTTGCGGGCAATCGCTTCCTCGAGAATCACGTCGTAGATCTTGACCATGTTCTCTTCGGACTTGAAGGCGTCCGTCATCGGCATGGGCAGCTTGCCCTCGCCTTCGAGCCAGAGGCCGAGGCCAACGAGGCCCGAATGGCCGCGCACTGTGGCCTTGCTCTTCATTTCCGGCTTCCAGATGTCGCCATAGGAGGCCGTGCCATATTCGAGCGGCGCCTGATCCTTGTCGAAGGAAACGGCTTCCGTGCCCCAGTCGGTGGGCACCTGATAGCGCTTGCCGTCGATCACCGCGCCAAGATTGGCGGAGTTCGTCCAGGCGCTCGGCAGGCAGTTGTCGACGTTGACCTTGCTCTCGTCGATGGGCTGCACGAGCTCGAACTCGACATAGTTGGGCACGCGGTCGACCGTCGGCCAGATGATGTCGAAACCGCCGCCATTGTTGGCGCGGAGCTGGTTCAGAAGCTCGTCATTGGTGCCGTAGGGCGTGTATTTTGCCTTGATGCCGGTCTCTTTTTCGAAGGCGGCGAGCATCTCGTCGTTCAGATAGCCGGCCCAGGCGAAGATGTTCACCGAGCCGGAGGAGCCCTGCGCATAGCTGCGCGAAATGAACGGCGCGGCCAGCGAAAGGCCAGCCATCGAGGCAGCGCCCTTGATGAAGTTGCGGCGTTTGATCAATGTCATGGAAAGCACTCCCCTGATTTCTGCGTTGAGATCGCAGGCGTTATTCCCGCTATGTTACAGCGCGATGACCGGGCGGCAACAAAAAACGTCGAAAACGTTGAGGATGCCAAAAATCAGGAGATCGAGAGGCTCTCCGCGACCTCCTTTAGAGCCGCAAGCGCGGTTTCCACATCCGCGGCCTGCGTGTCTTCCAACTGTTCGAAATAGGGGCAGGTGAGCACCGCCATGGCATCGCAGGAGGGGCCGAAAACCGGCACGGAAATATCTCGAACCCCAACGAGCTGAAGACTGTCGCCGATACGGTATCCCCGTGTGCGCACATCTTCCAGAGAAGGCTCCATGGCCGTGAGATGGCGCACCCGGTCTGCACCGCCCCAGATGGCAAGCGTCTCGTTGCGCCGGTCCGGGCTCTGGAATGCAAGCAGGGTCTGGCCCGAACCTGTGTTGAGCAGATCGAGTTGGGCGCCCGGGCGCAGCCGAAACTCCCAGTTGGCGGGGCTGCTGGCCTGCGCCACGACGATGGCGTAGCCGCGCTCCGGCGCCACGAGATGCACCGACTGATGCGTCCTGCGCGCAAAGCCGTCCATCAGTGGCAAGGCACGGGCGGCAAGCCGACGCAGCGGCGGATGCTGGCTGCCGAGCATGAAGAGCTTCATCGTCAGCGCATAGCGATCACCCTCGATGGAGCGGCTCACATAGTCGCGCGCCACCAGGCGCTCGAGCATGCGGTAAATCTCGCTTGGGCCGCGGCCCATTTCCTTGACAATCTCGGCGCGGGTCAGTCCGTTGGGCTGGCGGGAAAGCAGTTCGAGAATATCGAGCCCCTTGTCCAGCGCAGGGGCGCGGTAGCGCTCTTCCGTGGTCTTCCTGCTGCTCACCTTTTCGCCCTCCGGTCCGGTGCATTGACGGGGAATCGTCTCTCTTGTCAACTTTGATATTGCAATGATCTTTCATATATGAATAGACTATTCGTATATAAACGATGATGGAGCTGCGGCTCAATAGGGAGGAGGTCATCGTATGCGACTTGAAGGAAAGCGGATTCTGATATCCGCCGCCGCTCAGGGTATTGGTCGTGCCAGCGCGCTTGCCTGTGCCGCCGAAGGAGCGTCGGTCATCGCCGTCGACATCAATGAAAAGGGGCTTGCCTCGCTGGCTGCTGAAAACAGCGCCATAGAGACGCACCGGCTGGATGTGTGCGACCGCACCGCCATCGATGCGCTGGCTCAGAAAGCAGGAAAGCTCGACGGGCTTTTCAATTGCGCCGGCTTTGTTCACCACGGAACGATCCTCGACGTGACGGAAGAGGACTGGGCCTTCAGCACCGACCTCAACATCACCTCCATGTA
Source organism: Nitratireductor sp. ATLC21 (assembly GCF_057196525.1). Classification (NCBI taxonomy): domain Bacteria; kingdom Pseudomonadati; phylum Pseudomonadota; class Alphaproteobacteria; order Hyphomicrobiales; family Phyllobacteriaceae; genus Nitratireductor; species Nitratireductor sp. ATLC21. Next base: position 171,659 of record NZ_JBXUOU010000004.1, read on the forward strand.
TCGCATGACACAGGCTTTCCTGCCCGGCATGCTGGAGAGGGCAGAGGAGACGGGCAGCGTCTCCGTTCTCAACATGGCCTCCATGGCCTCTTCCATCAAAGGCTTCGTCAACCGGGCCGTCTATGGCGCGACCAAGGCAGCCGTGATCGGACTGACCAAATCGATCGCCGCCGATTTCGTGAAACAGGGGGTGCGCTGCAATGCGCTCTGCCCCGGCACGGTCGACACGCCCTCGCTGCGCGGACGCATCGCCTCCGCCCCCGATCCGGTGCAGGCGGAAAAGGATTTCATCGCGCGCCAGCCCATGGGGCGGCTCGCCACTGTGGACGACATGACACCGATGGTGCTCTATCTCCTTTCGGATGAAAGCCGCTTTGTCACCGGGCAGGCGATGCTCGTCGATGGCGGCGTGACGATCTGAGGATCGCGCGATGGCAACGGCGTCCACGAGCATGACGACCGAAGCCGGCAAAAATGAAATCCGGCCGGTCGTTTCCATGCGCGGCATCGAAAAGCGCTTTCCCGGCGTGCATGCGCTCAGGGATGTGCGCTTCGAGCTGATGCCCGGTGAGGTCCACGCGCTGATGGGAGAGAATGGCGCGGGAAAGTCCACGCTGATGAAAATTCTCTCCGGCATCTACCCGAAGGATGAGGGCGAGGTGCTGATCGACGGCCAGCCGGTCGAGATCGAGAGCCCGCGCGCCGCGCAGGATCTGGGCATCAGCATCATTCATCAGGAACTCAGCCTGATGAATGATCTGACCGCTGCCCAGAACATCTTCATCGGCCGCGAGCCGCGCCTGCGCTTCGGCAGGCTGGACGAGACCGCGCTCAATCGCCAGACGGCGGAAATCTTCGCCTCCATGAATCTGAAGCTCGACCCAAGGGTGCAGGTGGGCGGGCTTACCATCGCCAAACAGCAGATGGTGGAGATCGCCAAGGCGCTCTCCTTCCATTCGCGCGTGCTGATCATGGACGAGCCGACAGCGGCCCTGAACAATGCCGAGATCGAGGAACTGTTCGTCATCATCCGCCGGCTGAAGGCCGAAGGTGTCGGCATCATCTACATTTCGCACAAGATGGATGAGCTGAAGCGCATTGCCGACCGGGTGACGGTGATGCGCGACGGGCAATATGTGGACACGGTGTCCGCCACAGACACACCGGTGAACGAGATCATTTCCATGATGGTGGGGCGGGCGCTGACCGACAGTGCCGTCAAGGTGCCCGACCTCAAAGACGCACCTGTCGCGCTGGAAGTGAAGGGGCTCACGCGCGGACGCGAAATCCGCAATGTCAGTTTCTCGGTTCGCCAGGGAGAGATCCTCGGCTTTGCCGGGTTGATGGGGGCAGGCCGCACGGAAGTGGCGCGGGCGATCTTCGGCGCTGACCCGCGTGAGGCCGGTGAGATCATCGTCAACGGCACACCGGTTGATATCCGCAGGCCCGCCGATGCGGTCGCCGCCGGCATTGGCTACCTCTCCGAAGACCGCAAGCATTTCGGCCTTGCGGTGGGCATGGATGTCCGCGCCAATGTCGCCATGGCGAGCCTGGAGCGCTTTACCGGCAGGCTCGGCGCGCTCGACGAGGCGGGCATGCGCGATGCCGCGCGCGGCTATATCCAGCAGCTCGACATCCGCACCCCTTCCGACCGGCAGGAGGTGCGCCTTCTCTCCGGCGGGAACCAGCAGAAGGTGGTCATCGCCAAATGGCTTCTGCGCGACTGCGACATCCTGATCTTCGATGAGCCAACACGCGGCATCGACGTCGGCGCGAAGAGCGAAATCTACAAACTGTTGAATGCGCTGGCGGCACAGGGACGGGCGATCATCGTGATCTCGTCGGAACTGCCGGAAGTGCTGCGGCTCAGCCACCGCATTGCCGTCATGTGCGAGGGGCGGCTGACAGGCATTCTGCCGGGAGGGGCGGAAACCAGCCAGGAGGACATCATGCGCCTTGCCACAGAACGCGAGAGCGCCATGGAACCGGTGGGAGGAGAAGAATGAGCACCGTGGAAGCCACTCCGCAGGCCGGCTTTGCCGCACGGCTTCTGCAGGCGGGCGCACACCAGAAACTGCTGGCCTTCATGAGCCTGATCATACTTCTGATCGGCTTTTCGCTGGCCTCGCCAAACTTCATGCAGACCTCGAACATCATCGCCATTCTGCAGGCGACCTCGGTGAACGGGGTTCTGGCCATTGCGGCCACGCTCGTCATCATCACCGGCGGCATCGACCTTTCGGTCGGCACGCTGATGACGTTCTGCGCGGTCATCGCCGGCGTGGTGCTGACTTATTGGGGTCTGCCGCTGCCATTCGGCGTTCTCGCGGCCATTGGCGCCGGTGCGCTGTGCGGGCTCACCTCGGGCACTTTCGTCGCCAAGATGAAGATCCCGCCCTTCATTGCAACGCTCGGCATGATGTTGATGCTCAAGGGGCTGTCGCTCGTCATATCCGGCACGCGGCCGATCTATTTCAACGACACGCCGGGCTTTACCGAGATTTCCCGCGGGTCGCTGATCGGCGAGGTCATCCCCGCCCTGCCGATCCCCAATGGCGTGCTGATCCTGTTTCTCGTGGCCATCGCAGCAAGCTACATTCTGGGCCGCACCGTGCTCGGGCGCTACACTTTTGCACTGGGTTCCAACGAGGAATCGGTGCGCCTTTCCGGTGTCAACACGGATGCGTGGAAGATGGCGGTCTATGCGCTGGCCGGCGGCATATGCGGCATTGCCGGCCTGCTCATCGCCTCGCGCCTCAATTCCGCGCAGCCCGCTCTTGGTCTCGGCTACGAGCTTGAGGCGATTGCCGCCGTCGTCATCGGCGGAACCTCGCTTGCCGGCGGGCGCGGCACGATCCTCGGCACGCTGATCGGCGCCTTGATCATGGCGGTTCTGGCCAATGGCCTGCGCATCCTCTCGGTGGCGCAGGAATGGCAGACCGTGGTGACGGGCGCGATCATCATTCTCGCCGTCTATGCCGACATGATGCGCAAGCGGCGCATGGGATGAGTTTCAACACGAAGAGGGCGGTGAACGCCCCGGGTTTCGATCAGATAAGTGAGTGTGAGCAAGAAACCGGAGGAGGAAACATGTTCACGAGACGCGCAATGCTGGGCGCCATCAGCGCCGCAGCCCTCGTCGCAAGCGGTATGGCCGCTTCGGCGCAGGACAAGATGTATATCCCGCTGATCTCGAAAGGGTTCCAGCACCAGTTCTGGCAGGCCGTGAAAGCCGGTGCCGACAAGGCAGCCGAGGAGCTGGACGTGGAGGTCACCTTCGAGGGGCCGGACAATGAAACCATGGTCGACCGCCAGATCGACATGCTGGCGGCAGCCCTTGCCAAGAAGCCGGCAGCACTCGGCTTTGCCGCCCTCGACAGCCAGGCGGCCATTCCGCTGCTGAAACAGGCGGATGAGGCGGGCATTCCCGTGATCGCTTTTGACTCCGGTGTCGACAGCGACATCCCGAAAGCGACGGCCTCGACCGACAACCTGGCCGCAGCCGCCCTTGCCGCCGACAAGATGGCAGAACTGATCGGCGGGGCTGGGCAGGTTGCCGTTGTCGCCCACGACCAGACGAGCCGCACCGGCATCGACCGGCGCGACGGTTTCGTCAATCAGGTGAAGGAGAAATATCCGGACATCGAGATCGTCACCATCCAGTATGGCGGCGGCGACCACCTGCAGTCGACGGAGATCACCAAGTCCATCCTTCAGGCCAATCCGGATCTGAAGGGCATTTTCGGCACCAATGAAGGCTCCGCCATCGGCGTGGTCAATGGTGTGCGCGAGATGGATCGCTCCAATGTCGTGATCATCGGCTACGATTCCGGCGCGCAGCAGAAAGAGGCAATCCGCGAAGGCCTCATGGCCGGTGCGATCACGCAGAACCCGGTCGGCATCGGTTACGAGACGGTCAAGGCCGCCGTGGCCGCCGCCAAGGGCGAAGAGGTGCCGGCTTCCATCGATACCGGCTTCTACTATTACGACAAGACCAACATCGACGATCCGGAAATCGCAGCCGTTCTTTACGACTGATCCGGGATCGCCAATCGCTCCGGGGAGCCTTCCCCGGAGCGCCATTCAAACAACGGATTTGACGACTGACCATGACTCGGACCATGACCAGGATCACCGGCCTGCGCACCGTGGATGTGCGCTTTCCCACCTCCGACCATCTGGATGGATCGGATGCCATGAACCCGGACCCGGACTATTCGGCGGCCTATGTGATCCTCGAAACCGATGGCGAGCACGAAGGCCACGGCCTGACCTTCACCATCGGGCGGGGCAACGACATCTGCTGCGCCGCCATCGAGGCGATGCGCCATCTGGTCGTCGGGCTCGACATGAACTGGGTGGCCGAGGACATGGGCCGCTTCTGGCGGCATGTCACCTCCGACAGCCAGTTGCGCTGGATCGGACCCGACAAGGGCGCGATCCATCTGGCAACAGGCGCGGTGGTGAACGCCGTCTGGGATCTGTGGGCAAAAATCGAGGGCAAGCCGGTGTGGCGGCTGGTGGCCGAGATGAGCCCCGAAGAGCTGGTGCGCTGCATCGACTTCCGCTACATCACCGATTGCATCACACCGGAAGAAGCACTTGCCTTCCTGCGTGAAAGAGCGAAGGGCAAGGAAGAGCGCATCGCCACGCTCGAACGCGAGGGCTACCCCTGCTACACCACATCCGCAGGCTGGCTCGGCTATGACGATGAAAAGCTCCGCCGGCTGTGCCGCGAGGCGGTGGATGCCGGGTTCAAGCACATCAAGATGAAGGTTGGTCGCGATCTCGACGACGACATTCGCCGGCTCACCATCGCCCGCGAAGTGGTCGGCCCGGATGTCAATCTCATGATAGACGCCAATCAGGTTTGGGAAGTCGATGAGGCCATCGAGTGGGTGGGGAAACTTGCTTTCGCCAAACCCTGGTTCATCGAAGAGCCAACCAGTCCGGACGACATTGAAGGACATCGCAAGATCCGCGAAGGTGTCGCGCCGGTTGAGGTTGCCACCGGCGAGATGTGCCAGAACCGCATCATCTTCAAACAGCTCATCATGCGCGGCGCCATCGATGTGGTGCAGATCGATTCCTGCCGGCTCGGCGGTGTGAACGAGATTCTCGCCGTCATGTTGATGGCGGCAAAACACGGGCTCAAGGTCTGCCCGCATGCGGGCGGTGTCGGTCTTTGCGAATATGTGCAGCATCTCTCCATGATCGACTATCTATGCATCGCCGGCACACGCGAGGGCCGCGTCATCGAATATGTCGACCATCTGCATGAGCATTTTGTCGAACCCTGCGTGATCCGCAACGCGGCCTATATGCCGCCGCAGGCACCGGGCTTCTCCATCGAGATGAAACCGGCATCACTGGAGAAATACCGTCACCACCCGGCGCGGGATCAGGTGCCGGCATGAGAGCTTCGGACCCGGTTGCGCTGCGCGGCGGCACCGTGCCGCCGGTCATGCTGACGCGCATGGGCTTTGGCGGCGCGCCGCTCGGCAATCTCTATCGCCGGGTCGAGGAAGCGGACGCGCAGGCGACGCTGCAGGCCGCTTTCGACGGCGGCATGCGCTATTTCGACACCGCGCCGCAATATGGCCTCGGGCTTTCCGAACAGCGCTTCGGACAGGCGATCCGGCGCTTCGGGCGCGATGCGATCACGCTCTCGACCAAGGTCGGGCGGCTTCTGGAAGACTGCGGACCGGACGAAGTCACACCCACCGCCTTTGTCGACACGCCCCAGAAGAGGATCGTCTACGACTACACCTATGATGGCGTGATGCGCAGCCATGAGGCAAGCCTCGCGCGGCTCGGTGTGGAGCGTGTCGACATCCTTCTCGTGCACGATGTGGACGTTTTCACCCACGGCACTCAGGAGGCAAGCGACGCGAAGGTGCGCGAGCTTTTCGACGGTGGTGGCTATCGCGCGCTCTGCGAGCTGAAAGAGGCGGGGCAGGTGCGGGCCATCGGCGCCGGCGTCAATGAATGGCAGGTGTGCGAACGCCTGCTCGGGCTGGGCGATTTCGACGCTTTTCTCTTGGCCGGGCGCTACACGCTTCTGGAACAGGAAGCGCTCGACAGTTTCCTGCCGCTCTGCGTGAAGCGCGATGTCGGCATCATTCTGGGTGGACCCTACAATTCCGGCATTCTGGCGACCGGGGCCATCGAGGGCGCGCGCTATAATTACGAGCCCGCGCCGGCAGACATCCTTGAAAGGGTGCGGCGGATCGAGGCCGTGTGCGCGGCGCACGGCGTGAAGCTGATCGAGGCGGCGCTGCAATTCGTGATGGGACACCCGGCGGTGCGCACGGTTATCCCCGGTGCGATGACACCGGAAGAAGTGCAGGCGAACATCGCGCTTTTTTCCCGTAATGTGCCCGTCGGACTGTGGTCTGACCTCAAGGGCCAGAACCTGATCCGGCCCGACGCACCGACACCGGAGGAAAACTGATGCTGCGTGGTATCGACCCCATTCTCTCACCCGATCTCCTGCGCATCCTGCGCGCCATGGGCCATGGCGACGAGATCGTCATTGCCGATGCGAACTTTCCCGGCGAGGCGAGCGCGCGCGATTTCGTGCGGCTCGACGGCATTTCCGCGCCGCGCGTGCTGGAAGCGGTTCTGAGCGTGATGCCGCTCGATTCCTTTGTCGACGATCCCGCGATCAGCATGCAGATGGTGGACGACCCGGATGGTGTGCCGCCGGTGGTGGCCGAGTTTCAGACCGTGATCGATCGCGTGGCGGACAACCCGGCGCAGATACGCCCGCTGGAGCGCTTTGCCTTCTACGACCGCGCGCGCGATGCCTTTGCCGTCATCCAGACCGGCGAGCGGCGCTTTTACGGCAATGTGATCCTGAAGAAGGGCGTTCTGCCGCAAGAGGGCGCCTGACCATGCGCCGGATCGATGCCCACCAGCATTTCTGGAAACTTTCTCGTGGCGATTATGGCTGGCTGACGCCGGAGCTTTCCACGATCTACCGGGATTTCCTGCCCGACGATCTGATACCGCTCATGGCAGCCGAAGGCATTGTAGGCACGGTGCTGGTGCAGGCGGCGCCGAGCGATGCGGAAACGGATTTCATGCTCTCGCTGGCCAACGAGAACGCCTTCATCAGGGGCGTTGTCGGCTGGGTGGATTTCGAAAGCCCGGACGCACCGAGGCGCATCGCGGAGCTGGCTGCGCACGACAGGCTCAAGGGGCTGCGCCCCATGATTCAGGACATCCCCGACCCGGACTGGATGTTGCGGCCGCAACTCAATGCGGCTTTTCGCGCGCTCATCGATCACGGGCTCGTCTTCGATGCACTGGTGCTGCCACGCCACCTGAAAAATCTCGCCGTTCTGCTGGACCGCTATCCCGAAATGACCGTGGTGATCGACCATTGCGCCAAACCGGACATCGCATCGGGCGCATTCGAGGCGTGGGCTCAAGACATGGCGTCTCTTGCCACGCGCGAACAGGTCTCGTGCAAGCTTTCCGGCCTGGTGTCCGAGGCAGGTGAAAGCTGGAACCGTGAGAAACTCCAGCCCTATGCCGATCATGTGCTCGCGGTCTTCGGCCCGGAGCGTGTGATCTGGGGTAGCGACTGGCCGGTCTGTACGCTCGCCGCAAGCTATTCCGACTGGTGCGAAGCGACTGCCGCGCTGCTCCAGCGGTTTGATGCGGCGGACCGCGAGGCAATCCTCGGTGGCAATGCGGGGCGAATTTACGGGCTGAGCTGATCTCGTTCAGGGCTGCCGCCGGTATCACGGCCCTGAGCCTTCCCAAGCCAGTCACCACGCCACGCTCGCTCTGAGCCGGGCATCCATGCCGTTGCGGTCAATTTTCCTCCTGCTGCGCTTTCGTCCCAGCTCGCCCACTTGCGTATCTAAAATGTTATGATATTACATACCGAACGTCAGCCAGAGGAGCCATGCATGCCCAATCCGGACAAACGCCTGCCCGTCACCGTCCTTTCCGGCTTTCTGGGGGCGGGCAAGACGACGCTCTTGAACAATGTGCTCAGCAACAGGGCAGGCCGCAGGGTGGCGGTGATCGTCAACGACATGTCGGAAGTGAACATCGACGCCAACCTGGTGCGCGAGGGCGGCGCGAACCTTTCGCAGACCGACGAGAAGCTGGTAGAGATGACCAATGGCTGCATCTGCTGCACGCTGCGCGACGATCTCCTGAAGGAGGTGCGGCGCCTGGCAGCGGAAGGGCGGTTCGACTACCTGCTGATCGAATCCACCGGCGTTTCGGAACCGCTGCCGGTGGCGGCCACATTCGAATTCCGCGATGAGAAAGGCGTTAGCCTTTCCGATGTCGCACGGCTCGACACCATGGTCACGGTGGTCGACACGCTGAACCTGCTCGAAGACTATGCCAGCCATGATTTCCTGCGCGACCGGGGCGAGGTCGCGGGCGAGGGGGACGAGCGCACGCTTGTGGATCTTCTGGTCGATCAGATCGAGTTCGCCGACGTCGTGATCCTGAACAAGGTGAGCGACGCCGGGCCTGAACGTCTTGATGCCGCGCGCAAGATCGTGACCGCGCTCAACCCGGATGCGCAGATCATCGAAACCGATCATTCGCATGTTGCGCCCGAGCGCATCTTCGACACGGGGCTTTTCGATTTCGAGGCCGCGCACCAACACCCGCTCTGGGCCAAGGAGCTTTACGGCTTCGCCGATCATGTGCCGGAGACGGAGGAATATGGCGTTTCCTCCTTCGTCTATCGCGCCAGACGGCCCTTCCATCCGCAAAGGGTGCATCAGGTGCTGAACGCGCCACTGCCCGGCGTGATCCGCGCCAAGGGGCATTTCTGGATCGCGACGCGACCCGACTGGGTGGCGGAGTTCAGCTTGGCGGGCGCGCTTTCAAGCGTAAAGCCGCTGGGCACCTGGTGGGCGGCGGTTCCCCGCGAGCGGCATCCCACGCATCCCGAAGCCCGCGCCTTCATGGACCGCTACTGGCGCGAGCCCTATGGCGACCGGCGGCAGGAGCTGGTCTTCATCGGCACAGGCATGGACCGCGAGCGCATCACCGCAGCGCTGGATGCAGCGCTGGTGGGAAGCGAGACACGGTTTGATCCCGCAGAATTCCGTGCGCTGGCGGACCCTTTCCCGCGCTGGCAGCGGGCGCGGGCGGCCTGAGGGGCGGTGTGCCGGCAGCGCGTGTTCTCTCCCTCGCCCTTCGACAAGCTCAGGATGAGGGAGAGGACATGGATCGTGGTTAGAAACCCTGTTGAGCGGAAACGGGTATAATTAGCCCCCTCGCCACAGAAAGGTGAAGCGCCCACACAGCCCTCATCCTGAGCTTGTCGAAGGGCGAGGGCGGGATGAAGTCCGCCGAACCTACCGCCTCACCCGCAGGAGATAGGTATCCATGATCCAGCCCTTGTCTTCCCGCGCTCTGGCCCGCGTCTCCACAATCTGCTCCATCACCTCCCCCAGCAGCCCACTAACCAGAAGCTCATCCGCCGTGCCGAGATAGGCCCCCCAGAAAATCTCGTAAGCATCGCCGTCGAGCGTCTGAAAGGCGCAGTCGCCGTCGAGCATGACGAGAAGCGTGTCGGCGTTGGGCGGAAAGCCCTCCGCCTTCAGCCGCCTTCCGGTGGTGATCAGCACCGAGCCGCCAATCCTGTTGATCGGCATATGGTGGCTGGCCGCGAGCGCCTGAATGCTGGTGATGCCCGGCACCACTTCCAAGGCGACCGCAAGCGCCGTCTCGCGGCGCATGTGCTCGATGATGCGCAGCGTGCTGTCATAGAGCGAAGGATCGCCCCAGACGAGGAAGGCAGCACAGCCCGTCTCGCCCGTATGCGCCGCAAGCAGATCGCCATAGGCGCGGGCGATGGCCATGTGCCAGTCGTCCACGCCCTGGCGATAGCTCGGATTGGCCGCGTCACGCACCGGCAGGTCGAATTCCACGACCCGCGTCTGCCGGTTCTCCAGAAACCGCTCACAGATGACGCGGCGCAGATCGGCCAGATCCTCTTTCGCCTCGCCCTTGCGGGGGATCAGGATCACGTCTGCCCGGTTCAGTGCGTTGATGCCCTGAACCGTCATGTGTTCGGGATTGCCGGTGCCAATGCCGATGAGCGAGAGCGTGCGCATGGTCAACCGTCCGATACGCCGGCTTCGGCGAAAGTCGCCATGCCGTTGTGGCAGGCAAGTGCTGCGCGCAGAATGTTGATCGCAAGGCATGCGCCGGAGCCTTCCCCAAGGCGCATGTCGAGGTCGAGCAGTGGCTGGAGGCGGAGTTCGGCAAGCAGTTTGCGGTGGCCGGGCTCGGCGGAAACGTGGCCGGCAATGACGTGCGCCAGACCGCCCTCGCCAAGGCACGCGAGCGGCGCGACTGCCGATCCGCACACGAACCCGTCGAGCAGCAGCGGAATGCGCTTCTGCCGCGCGGCGAGGGCTGCGCCGAACATGGCGGCAAGCTCGCGACCGCCGACACGGCGCAGCGCCTCCAGCGGATCGGAAAGTGCCTCGCCATGGCAGGCAAGGGCGGCATCCACGGCCTCCGCCTTGCGCGAAAGGCCGGCATCGTCGACGCCTGTTCCGCGCCCGACCCAATCCGCGCCCCCGCCACCGAAAAGAGCCGCGGCCAGCGCGGCGGCGGCGGTGGTGTTGCCGATGCCCATTTCCCCGAGTGCCACGAGATCGGCTCCCTCCGGCACCGCATCGAAACCGGTCTGGACGGCGGTCAGAAAGCTGGCTTCCTCCATGGCCGGCGCTTGCGTGAAATCCGCCGTGGGGCGCTCGATCTCCAGCGGCGTGACGGTGAGGCTCGCGCCGGACTGCTTTGCCAACTGGTTGATGGCCGCGCCGCCGGCAGAGAAATTCGCCACCATCTGCGCCGTCACCTCAGCCGGGAAGGCGGAAACGCCCCGCGCGGTCACGCCATGGGAGCCGGCAAAGATCAACACATGGACCCGGTCGAGCGCAGGCTTTTCGCGCGCCTGCCAGCGAGCCAGCAGGATGGCTGCCTCTTCCAGCCGGCCAAGACTGCCGGGCGGCTTGGTAAGCACGGCCTGGCGGGCGGTTGCAGCCTGGGCGGCGTCCTCGTCTCCATTGGGGCGGTCGTTACAGGCGGTGCGCAGATCGTCGATCGAGGGAAAGCGGGTCATGGAAATCCTTCAGGTGAAATGAGCAACGGCGGCGATGAGCACGATGGTTTCGGCTAGTTGCTGCAGTGCGCCGAGCACATCGCCCGTCTGCCCGCCAATCTGCTTTTCGGCGAGCCACTTGATGAAGAAGAGCGCGAGAGCGAGAAGCGGCGCAGCCACCAACGCAAAGCCGGGATCGAAAAGGAAAAGCAGCGCAGCGCCAATCGCGAGCGCAACGAAAACGGTGCCTGGTCCCGGACGCCCTGCGCCTGCCGAAAGCCCGTTTTCGCGCGCCGGTGGCGAAAGGCGCATCAGCGCCGGCATGAGTGCGCGCGAGGCCGCATGCGCCAATAGAAGGACGGGAATGGCCACGAAGCCGAGCGCCACGAGCGCCGACCAGCGCAAGAGAAACGAGAGGATCAGCGCGGCGACACCATAAGAGCCGATGCGGCTGTCCTTCATGATGGCGAGCTTCTTCTCGCGCGTCGAACCGCCGCCGAAACCATCGGCCACGTCTGCAAGCCCGTCCTCATGCAGCCCGCCGGTCACAAGCGTCCCCACCGCCAGCGCGAGCGCAGCGGCAATGGCGGCCGGCAGTCCGAGCATCGCCGCGCCGATCAGCACCGCACTGCAAATCGCACCAACCACCAGACCGGCCAGAGGCGCCGCCCATTGGGCGGCGGCAAACCAGTGCGCCGGCATCTGGAACGCCGGCAGAGGCAGCCGCGTGTAAAAGCCCAGACAGGCGGCCACATCGCGAAGGGCTGTCATGAGCATCGAGCGGGGTTCGGCCATGGCGTCAGCTCCGCGCTATCGCGTGAAAATAGGTGCCGGAGACATGCCCGCGCCGCGCGCCGGAGGGGCCGAGCGCGCGGCCCTGCCCATCCGCGAGCATGGCGAGCGGCGCATCGCTGCCCGGTTCCACCAGCCGCGAATAGTGGAATTCGTGGCCACGGATCGTCTCGCCCTTGCTGCCGATGGCGCAGTCGCTCATGAGCGTGGCCTGCCGATAGCCGAGATTCATCTTGCGCTTCGCATAGCTCGTCACGTGAGAAAGCAGACCCAGCATGGCGTGGCGAACGCCCTCGGCATCCTCCAGCGCCTCACCCAGAACCATGAACCCGCCGCACTCGCCGTGAATGGGCCTCTTCTCCGCGAAAGCCTTCATCGAAGCGCGAAAATTCTCCGCAGCGGCGATCCGCCCCGCATGAAGTTCGGGATACCCACCCGGCAGCCAGCAGGCGTCGGCGCTCTCCGCCGGCCCCTCGTCGGCAAGCGGCGAGAAGGTCAGAAGCTCCGCACCCGCCTGGCGCCAGTGGTGGGCGAGATGCGGGTAAACGAAGCTGAAGGCCGCATCCTGCGCGATGGCGATGCGCTGGCCCGGCGGCGGCAGAAGCCGCGCCGCATCCCCCGCCTGCATGGAAAGCGGCACGGCAGCCTTCATCACGGCATCGAGATCGATGGCCTGTTCCATCACATCGGCAAGCCGCTCGATGAAAGCTTCGAGCGCGGCATGTTCGCTCGCCTGCACAAGGCCCAGATGCCGCTCTGGCAGCGCCATGTCCGGGTTGCGGTACACCGCGCCCAGCACCGGAATGCCGATGGCCTCGATGGCGTCACGCGCCATCGCCTCATGACGCGGGCTCGCCACCTGGTTGAGCACCACGCCGGCAATCCGCACTTGCGGGTCGTAGGCGGCAAAACCCTTTGCCAGCGCAGCAGCCGTCTGCGACTGGCCGGACACATCAAGAATGACCACGCAGGGCACGTCATAAAGCCGCGCGATGTCGGCTGCCGCACCGGATCGTCCCGGTTCCGAAACGATGCCGTCGAACAGGCCCATGGCGCTCTCGATCAAAAGCATGTCGGCGTCTTCGCTTTGCCGGCTTCCAAGATGGGCGAGCAAATCCGGGTGCATGGCCCAGCTGTCCAGATTGACGCCCGGTTGCCCCGTCGCCGCCTGATGAAAACCGGGATCGATATAGTCGGGGCCGGATTTCGCGCCGCGCACGGCAAGACCGCGCCTCCTGAGCGCGCGCATCAGGCCGATGGTGACGCTGGTCTTGCCCGAGCCCGAACGGGCCGCGCCGATGATGATCGCCCGCGCCGTCATGACAGCGCCTCGCGCAACGCGACGATGCCGCCGATGACGATGATGGAAGGGGAGCCGAAGCCCTGTTCTTCGGCCTGCGAAACAAGGGACGAGAGCGTGGTGGTGAGAATGCGTTCGTCCGGCTTGGTCGCATTCATGATGAGGGCTGCCGACGTGTCGCCCGCCGTACCGCCGGAGGAGAGCGCGTCCACGATCAGGGCGAGCTTGTGCATTCCCATATAGATGACGATTGGCTGACCGGTTTTTGCCAGCGCCGCCCAGTCCAGATCGTCCGGCGTGCCGGCGGCGTGGCCGGTGGCGAAGATCACCGCCTTGTTCACACCGCGCATGGTGGCGGGAATGCCCGCATCGGCGAGCGCCCCCACCGCCGAGGTGATGCCCGGCAGAAAGCGGAAGGGAATGCCGGCAAGCGCCAGCGCCAGCGCTTCCTCGCCGCCACGGCCGAACATGTTCGGGTCACCGCCTTTCAGCCGCAGAACCCTGTGCCCCGCCTCGGCCTCGGCCACCATCAGCCGGTTGATTTCATCCTGCGCCGTGGAGGGTTGGCCAGCGCGTTTGCCGACGAAAATGTGCCGGGCCTCCGGCGCCGCCTTCAGGATCTCCGGGTCCACCAGCGCGTCATAGATCACCACATCCGCCGCATCGAGCGCGGCCAGAACACCGAGCGTCAGGCAGGCAAAGCCGCCCGGCCCGGCGCCGGCAAGCCACACATGGCCCGGCTCAAAGGGCACTGGCTCAAAAGGCAGGCGGCTCAACGCCTCATTCAGGCTCATAATCCCTCCCGTCCGCGAAACCGGCGCTGATAATCGGCGCTGTAGAGCGCGCTTTCACGAAAATCCTCGGCTCCCAGCCCCGGCCCGACGAGAATGAGCGCCGTGCGCTCTATGGGATCTTTCGCCATCTCCGCTTCGATGGTGGAAAGCGTGCCGCGCAGAATGCGCTCGTCTGCCCAGCTAGCGCGAGCGACAATGGCGACCGGGCAGTCGGGGCCGTAATGCGGGGTCAGTTCCTTCACCACCCGGTCGAGCGCGTGAATGGCCAGGTGAATGGCGAGTGTCGTGCCGGTGGCCGCGAAATTGGCGAGTGTTTCACCCTCCGGCATTTTCGAGGCGCGGCCGGACATGCGGGTCAGGACGAGGCTCTGCGCCACTTCCGGAATGGTGAGCTCGCGCCCCAGCGCCGCCGCCGCCGCCGAGAAGGACGGCACGCCCGGCGTCAGCGTGTAATCGATGCCGAGTGCGGCAAGACGGCGGATCTGTTCGGCAACCGCGCTCCAGACGGAAAGATCGCCCGAATGCAGCCGGGCGATATCCTCGCCCGCTTCATGGGCGCGGATATATTCCGCCTCGATCTCTTCAAGCGACATGGGCGCGGTGTTGACGATGCGTGCGCCGGGCGGGCAATGCGCCAGCAATTCCTCCGGCACCAGCGAACCCGCATAAAGGCAGACCGGGCAGCGCGCGATCAGGTCACGGCCGCGAACGGTGATGAGGTCGGCAGCGCCCGGTCCGGCGCCAATGAAATGAACGGTCATGATTTTCTTCCGGTGGTCGCGATGGCGCAGGTCACGCCGTCAAGTGTGAGCCTCGGCCCGAGAAGCCGGGCGGCTGGGCCGCAGACGGCCAGCGCCGCCGCCTCCGAGGCCGATGGCAGGCCGGTGGTGGAAAGCGCCTGTTCCGAGCGGGTCAGGCAGTGCGCAGCCGCTGCCTGCAGTGCATTTTCATCGGCGATGGAAAGCGGCAGGCCAAGCGCCTTTGCCGCGTCCGCCAGGCCGGGCTCGTTACGCTTCTGCGGCACGGTCGCCAGCGCATCGAGCCTGTCCCGTGCGATGTCGTGCATTGTCAGGGCGGCGTCGAGTGCGGCAAGAACGGCCTCGCGCGAAACACCTTTTCTGGCTCCAAACCCGGCGCAGATCATGGCTTCCTCCAGCGCCATTGAAGCACCGGCATGGCCGGGCGCAGCGCCCTCATGGTGCCAACGGGCGCAGCGCGCGCGATGGCGATCTCGATCAGCTCTCCGCCGTGCCGCCCGTGGCAGTCGATCAGAAGCGCCTGCGTTTCGAGCGTCACCCCGTTGGCGACAAGCCGGCCTCCGGCTCCAAGAGCGGCAATCGCCGCCTCCATCAGCCCCGGCACGGTCGCCCCGCCACCGATGAAAACCACATCTGGCGCGGCAAGGCCCGCGAGCACGGCGGGAGCCTTTCCCTCAACCACGGTGAGCTGCGGCACGCCCATGCGCTCCGCGTTGCGGGCAATGCGCGCCGCGCGCTCCCCGTCCGCCTCGATGGCGATGGCGCTCAGCGATGGGTGCTGCCGCAGCCACTCGATGGAAATGGAGCCTGAACCCGCTCCGATGTCCCAGAGCCGTTCACCGCGTTTCGGGGCAAGCGCCGACAGGGTGACGGCCCGCACCTCCGCTTTGGTGATCTGCCCGTCATGCTCGAAAAGCCCGTCTTCAAGCCCGGTTCCAAGCGGCAGGATGCGTGCATCCTCATCCGCCGCCACCTCAATGGCGACGACGTTCAGATCGTCAAAACCGTCTGCCGAAAGCGCGGAAGCCATGAAGCTGACATGCCGTTCGCGTGGTCCGCCCAACGCTTCCAGCACGTGAAAGCGCGAGGGGCCAAAGCCCTCAGTCGTGATCAGCTCTGCAATCGCAGCCGGAGCCGCGCCATCGGATGTGAGCGCGAGAATGCGCGCGCCGGGATGAAGCAGCGGGCGGATCGGCGCGATGGGCCTGCCATGCAGAGAAACCGTCTCGACCGATTGCAGCGGCCAGCCAAGCCGGGCAGCCGCAAGCGCAAAAGAGGAAGGTGCGGAAAAGACCCGCATTTCCTCTGCCGGAATGCGCCGCGCCAGCGTCGCGCCAACGCCGAAATGAAACGGATCGCCGGAGGCAAGCACACAAACGTTCTTGCCCCTCAGCGCTTCGATTTCATCGACCGCCTTATCGAAAGGCGAGGGCCATTGCCGCCGCTCGGCCGCAATCTCCTCTGCCGCAAGTTCGAGATGCCGCGCACCGCCGAAGACGATTTCGGCATCGGCAATCGCTCTGCGTGCTTCGTCACCGAGCCCCGCCAGCCCATCCTCGCCGATCCCCACGATGGCAAGCCAGCGCTGAGAGCTTTCCGCCTGACTGCAAAATGCTCTAGAAGACGTCATGGCGAACCAAACCCTTCTCATTCTTGGCGGAACCGGCGAGGCGCGGCGGCTGGCAGCGCGGCTTTGCGCGCGGGGCGGGCTGCGTGTCGTCACCTCGCTTGCCGGGCGCACAAGCGCGCCTGAGACCCTGCCCGGCGAGGTGCGCGTGGGCGGTTTCGGCGGTGCCGAGGGGCTTGCGCTTTATCTCAAGGACCAACGCGTCGACCTGATGGTGGACGCCACGCATCCCTTCGCCGCGCGCATGGCGCGCAATGCGGCCAAGGCGGCCCGCCTGACCGGCGTTCCGCTCATCACGCTCATGCGTTCCGCCTGGCAGCCGGTCGCCGGCGACAATTGGCAGAGCGCGTCCGGCATGGCCGAGGCGGCCACGCTGCTCGGAACCGATCCCCGGCGCGTTTTCCTCGCAATCGGCCGGCAAGAGGTGCAGGCGTTCCGCGCGGCGGCGCAGCATCATTATCTGGTGCGCAGCGTGGAGCCGGTGGAGCCCGCTCACCTGCCGCCGAACGCTCACTGCATTCTCGCGCGCGGGCCGTTCTGCGAAGACGATGAGATTGCCCTTCTCACCGAACACCGCATCGACATCGTGGTCGCAAAGAACAGCGGCGGCACCGCAACCTATGGCAAGATCGCGGCGGCGCGCAGGCTTGGTCTGCCCGTCGTCATGATCGACCGGCCAAAGCCGGCGGACGCGGCCATTGTGGCCGGTGTCGAGGAAGCCATGACTGCAATCGAGGCTCATCTGGCGGCTCCGCTGGCCGAGCGCGGCGCATAGACCAACGGCGATTTGCCCGGGCGTTCGATCAGGCGCGTTTCAGGCGAACCGATGATGACACAGGTGGCCATGTCGGCCATCTCGCCACGCGCCTCGTTCAACGGAACGATCGCCATGCGCTCGTCGGGCCGGCCCGCGGCGCGGCCGAACACGACCGGCGTGGACGCCGGCAGAATGCCGCTCAACAGTTCGAAGGCGCGGCCAAGCTGCCAGGGCCGGGCGCGGCTGATCGGATTGTAGAGCGCGATCACGAAGCCCGCGCCGGCGACGGCCGCAAGCCGCTTTTCGATCAGTTCCCAGGGTTTCAGATTGTCCGAAAGCGATATGGCGCAGAAATCATGGCCGAGCGGCGCGCCCACGCGGGCCGCCACGGCCAACATGGCCGTCAGCCCCGGCACGATCTCCAGATCGAGCGCGCGCCAGTCCTCAGGCCCGTGCTCGATGGCCTCGCACACCGCCGCTGCCATGGCGAAGACGCCCGCATCCCCACCCGAAACCACGGCCACATGCCTGCCTTGGGCCGCCATGGTGAGCGCCGCCTTCGCGCGGGCAAGCTCTTCCCGGTTGTCGGAGGCATGGCGGGTCTGGCCATCGTTCAGTTCGAGCCGGTCGAGATACGGGCCATAGCCGAAGAAATCGCTGGCCGCCGCAATCGCCGCCCGTGCCTCCGGCGTCGTCTGGGCCGGCTTTCCGGGGCCGGTGCCGATGATGACGAGACGCCCGCTCATGTCACCGCCTCGCCGGGCTTTGCCTGCCAGCCCGGTCCGAGCACCAGTGAGAAATAGGGGGCCGTGTCGTCCGCCTTCTCGGCGAGCGGGGTCATGCTCGTATTGTCCATGGTGCCGCGTTCCACATAGACGGTGACGCCAAGCCTGCCGGCGCGGGCCAGCGCCCTGCGGATTTTCGGCAGATTGCGCCCCACCTTCATGATGACGAAGGCCTCCGTGTCGCTCACGCGGCGCACAAGCTCATCTTCATCGAGCGTGCCGGGCAGAACCGTCATGATGTCGTCGCCCTGAACGATGGCGATGCCCGCCTGCGACCAGCAGCCCGACATGGCGGTAATGCCGGGGATCACCTCAGTTCGATGCTGCGCGGCAAGCCGCACATGCAGATGCATGTAGGAGCCGTAAAACAGCGGATCGCCCTCGCTCAGAACGGCAACCGTGCGCCCCGCTTTCAGATGCGCTTCCACCGCGCGCGCCGAAGCTTCGTAAAAGCCGGTGATGGCCGCGATATAGCGCGGGTCGGCCTTGTCGATCTCGGTGGTAACGGGATATTCGAGCGGCAGTTCCTCGATGCCTTCCGGCAACACCCCTTCGACCGTGCGGCGGGCATTGCCCCGACGACCGCGCTTGGCGAAATGGGCCACCACATCCGCCCGCTCCAGCGCTTTCAGCGCCTTGACGGTGATGAGTTCGGGATCGCCGGGTCCGGTGCCGACGCCAATCAGGGTTCCGCTCACAGTCCGGCCCTCGCAAGTGCGTTGATCGCCGCTGCCGTCATGGCGCTGCCGCCCATGCGGCCGCGCACGATGGCAAAGGGAATGCCAAGCCCGCTCTCGGCAAGGGCCTCCTTCGATTCCATCGCGCCGACGAAACCGACCGGCATGCCAATGATGGCGGCGGGCTTCGGCGCGCCGGCGCGCAGCATGTCGAGCAGGTAGAAGAGTGCTGTCGGTGCATTGCCGATGGCCACCACCGCGCCCTCCATGTGATCGCGCCACAGTTCCAGCGCAGCGGCGGAACGCGTGTTGCCAAGCTTTTGTGCAAGCTCCGGCGTGCGCGCATCGCGCAAGGTGCAGATCACATCGTTTTCGGCGGGCAGCCGCGTGCGGGTGACGCCGCGCGCCACCATCTCCGCATCGCACAGGATCGACGCTCCGGCTTCCAGCGCCGCGCGGCCAGCCGCCACAAACCCCTCGGAAAAGACGAAATGTCTTGCGGCCTCCACAAGCCCGCAGGCGTGGATCATGCGGATGGCGACATCGGCCTCTTCCGCGCTGAAACGCGCGAGATCGGCCTCGGCGCGGATGATCGCGAACGACTTTTCATAGATGGCGTTGCCGTCGCGTATGTATTCGGTTTCTTGCATTCAGCCTGACTTTCGAAGAAGGGCGGCGCGCAGCGTCTCGCCGCGCTCGATGAGGAAGGTGCGAAGGCGTTCAGAAGGTTTTGTGCCAACGGAGGAAAGGGTGCAGCAACCCTCAGCCGCGATCAGGTTCACCACGGAGCCCGTGGGCTGGGCGCAACGTTTTTCGCAGGCCGAAAGGTGGAGGCGGAACGGGCCATCGGGCAGACCCGCCGCAGCCGCCTCGGCGGCAAGCGCCTTGGCATCGAACCGCGCCGAGGCGCATGCCGGCGCGCCGGCGCAGGCCGCTATGGAAAGACGCGGATCACGCCCGGACGTGACAAAGCCCAGAGCCTCAGCCGCCCGCAACAGCTTTTCCTGCCGGGGCTCATCGAGCCCGATCACCAGCAGGCCGCTACGCGGCGCAAGGCGAATTTCCCTTGCATCGGATACAGCCTCGCAGAGCGCCACCAGCGCTTCCGCTGCGACCTGGCCGAAGGGCAGGGCGATGCCCAGCGCGTTTTCCCCGCCTGCCATGGCGAACGGGCCGACCGGTGCCGCATCGGCGCGTGGCGCATGTGTCTTCACCGGCTCAAGCCCGGCGCTCAGCGCGTTCGTTTCCTCAGGCGTGAAATCGCGCGCGCGTCCGCCGGTCTGCGCCAGGAGGTCGAGAATGGCGAGCGCCCTGTCGCCTGCCATACGTTCATCCCCCGCACCCAGCCAATGCGCGGTCGCGCCATTGCCGCCGATGCCGATCAGCCATTGCCCGTCGTCTGTCATGATGAGCTTTGTGTCGGCGCTGATCGCATCGAGATTCAGTGCGCCGCCGCAATCGACCGTGACGGATACCTTTGGCGCGAGCAACGCAGCATAACCACACTCTGTCACATGCGCATTGATCTGCTCTGCAAGCGGCTGGGCCGGCGCAAGCGGTCCCGTTTCCACCGCGAAGCCATCGACGGGACCAAGATCGAGCGCGTTGATTTCCGTGGCAAACAGGGGCGTGCTTTGGGCCGTCAGTCCGCGTATCTGCAATTTTCCACGCGCGGTCACTTCCAGAATTCCGTTGCCATGACGGCGCGCGGCGCGGGCGATGCCCGCGAGTTTTTCAGGCGTCAGCGCGCCATGGGCCGGCGCAATCCGCGCGAGCAGCCCGTCGCCGGTCTTCATGGGGGCGGAGAGTGTGGGGCAAGCGCCGCGCCGCATCGTCATGCTGTCGCCTCCGCAAGAAGTGCGGCGAGATCGGCATCGACGGAATTGCGGCGGGGGTGCCACAGGCCGCGTTTGCGGGCGGCGTAAAACCGTTCCGCCATCGCATGCGCCGCGGCGGGGTTTTCCGCCAGAAGAAAATCACGCACACGCTCATCACCGAGATAGGCATCGAACACGGCATCGATCAGGTTGCCTGAAACCGCATCCGTGGTCTCCGCAAAGCCGATCAGCCGGTCCACCGTTTCCGTCAGTTCCGCAGCACCGCGCGGGCCGTGGCGCAACTGGCCTTCGATGAAGCGTGGATTGACGGCACGCGCGCGCACGGTGCGGGCAATGGCCTGCGCCAGAGAGCGGGCGCGCGGGCGCTCCGGATCGGTCGTGTCGAGCACCACCAGATCGGCCTTGCCGCCCAGCGCTTCCACCGCCGCCGCGAACCCGCCGATAAAGGCCACATCCGCCGAACCTTCGAGAATGTCGCGCCCGGCATCGTCGCCGGTGTGGATGAGCATGTCGGCATCGGCGACCTGCCTCGCAAACGCGCCGTCTTCCAGCCGGCCTTCGCCCTCCGCACCGCCGAAGGCATAGGCCCCGGCGGCGAGATAGGCTTCGCCCAGCTCGGTGCGTTCCTGCCAGTCGCCGCGCGCGAGCTTTTCTTCCGGCCCCGCGCCATAAGTGCAGGGAGCCGAGCCGAAAATGCGCGCCGGCGCTTTGCCGGCTTTTCGGGCGGCGGCGGCTAACGGGTTTTCGCTGTCGTCCTCGTCGCGCGCGGCCACGGCGGCAACCGCCGTATCGAGAAGCGCGATCTGGGTGGGGAACATGTCGCGGAACAGGCCGGAAATGCGCCACGTCACGTCGATGCGCGGGCGGCCAAGGCTGGCCGGCGGCAAAACTTCGATGCCCGTCACACGGCCGGTCGCCTGATCCCATTGCGGGCGGCAGCCCATCAGCGCCAGCCCCTGTGCGATCTCCTCGCCACCAGTGCGCAGGCTGGCGCTGCCCCACAGGTCGATCACCAGCGAGCGCGGCCAGTCGCCATGCTCCTGCAGATAGCCGCGCACGGCCTCATCCGCCGCGTTTCTGCCAAGTGCGGTTGCGGTTGGCGTCGGCAGGGTGCGCGGATCGGCGGTGAAGATGTTGCGGCCGGTCGGCAGAACATCGGTGCGCCCCCGCGCCGGTGCGCCGGAGGGGCCGGGCGCGATGTGCCGGCCATCGAGTGCGGCCAGAAGCGCACGCTTCTCGCTCTCCGCGCAGGCGCGTCGTTCGGGCGCTTCATCCATGCCGCTGCCCCGGCCATAAATGTGCAGCCCGTCCTTGATGGCGAAATCTTTCAGATCGCAAAGCCAGGCATCGATCTGCATCAGCGCTGCATCCGTGTCGCCCGTGTCCTCAACGCCGGCATCGCGGGTGAGGCCCGTCCGCTCGGCGGTTTCCACGATCAGCTGCGCCAGCCGGTCGCGGCGGCGGCGGTCCAGCCCGTCGGCCTGCGCATATTCATCCACCAGCCGTTCCAGTTCCTGCTGATCCTGCGAGAACCCTGCGCCCGCCAGTGGCGGCGTCAGATGCCCAAGCGTCACCGCGCCAATGCGGCGCTTGGCCTGCGCGGCTTCGCCCGGATTGCTGACGATGAAGGGATAGACCACCGGCAGCGCACCAGCCACGATCTCCGGAAAACAGGTTTCCGTCAGCGCCACGGTCTTGCCCGGCAGCCATTCCAGCGTGCCATGCGCACCCACATGGATCAGCGCATGCGCATCAAGCGCCTCCCGCATCCAGTGACCGAAGGCGACAAGCGCATGGCGCGGCGCAAGCGTCGGGTCGTGATAATCCACGCGCCGGTCCGCCGAGCGCCCCCGGTCGGGCGCAAGCGCCACGGTGACATTTCCAAATCGCGCCGCGCGGAACGGAAAGAAGTCATCTTCCGCATCGTCTTCCGCCGGTCCCCATGTGGCGAGCAGTGTTTCGCGCGCCTCTTCGGGCAGCGCATCGAAGGCCTGCCGGTATTCATCCAGCGAAAGCGCTTCCGATGGCTGTTCAAGCCGCTGCATCAGCGCCCTTGGAGTCTCCGGAACATCAGAAACCGCATAACCCGCTTCACCGAGGTCATGCAGCATGGCAAGCACGCTCGATGGCACGTCGAGCCCCACCGCATAGCCGGTGCGCCCGGGCGCACTCGGATAATCCGGGATGAGAACGACAATGCGGCGCTCCGCCGCCGGTGTGCGGCCGAGTTTCAGAAACGCGGCGATCCTTGCCGCGACCTGCCTTATGCGCTCCGGTTCGGGCCGGTTGCGCTGAACGCCGAAGGAAAGCCCTTCGTCCAGCGCTGCCTCGTCCTTGAAGGAAATCGCACCGGCCATCAGCCGGCCATCGAGTTCCGGCAGCACCACATGCATGGCGAGGTCCGCAGGCGCGAGACCGCGCTGGCCTTCCTGCCACGCTTCGCGCCGCGTGGTGGCGGTGACCACCTGAAAAACCGGCACACCAAAGCGGTCGAACAGTGTTTTTTCGCCGGGCTCCGCGCCGCTGGAAAACGCCGTCGCGGTGATGAGCGCCTCAGGCTTCAACGTCTCTACGGCATCCCGCACGAAACCGGGGGCAACCGGGTCACGCAGGCTGGAAACGAACACCGGCGCGGCGCACACGCCCTGTTCCTCAAGCGCCTCCACCAGCGCGTCGATGGGCGCGACATCGCTGGCAAGCAGCATGGAGCGGTAGAAGAGAATGGGAACGATTGCCCTGCCGGGCTGCGCGGCAAAGAAGCCCGCCTCCACGATGCCATGGCCCGGCGCATAGAAGCCTGCCTTGGCGACCGGTTTGGCTTCCGGCGCTTCGAGCTCCCGCCCCGCAAGGCGCGCCATCTGCATGGTCAGCGCGCGCATATTGTCCGGCCCGCCCTCGCGGAAGCACGCAAGCAGCGCCGCGCGCGCTTCAGCCGAAACGGTGGAGCGCTCGGCAAGGCGCGGGTCGTCCTGATGGCATTCGCCCGGCAGCAGCGCCAGCGCGATGTCCTTGTCTCGCGCAAGTTCCGCCAGCCGGTCGCAGCCATAGCGCCACCACTCATAGCCCCCAAGCACCCGCACCAGAATGGTGCGGGCGTGCGCTGCCGTGTTGTCGATCCACAGATCGACCGACATGGGGTGTCTGAGGTCACGCAAGGCGGCAAGGCGCAGCGAGGGCAGGGCCTCGCGGTTCGCCTGCCACGCAGAGGCGATCCCCGCCAGATCGCTGTCGGTAAACGACAACGCCACCATATCCGCCGGCGACTGTTGCAGATCGACAGGCTCGATCAGGTCGTCCAGAGAGGCGGTGGTGGTGGCAAGGATGTGCATCGGATCAGGCCGAGAGCAGGCTTTCGATGCGCGCGCGGTCGATGCCCTTGAGGCCGATCACGACGAGCCGCGTTTCGGGAGCTTCACCGGCCTTCCACGGGCGGTCGTAATGATGCGAAACGCGCGGGCCCACGGCCTGCACCTGAAGACGCATGGGCTTGCCCTTCACATGCGCAAAACCCTTGAGGCGCAGCACCTCGCCGGTGCCTACCGCCGCATTGACGCGCGCTTCCAGATCTTCGGGGCGCAGCACCGGCGGCAGATCGACAATGAATGTGTCGAAATCGTCATGCTCATGGTCATGTGGGTCGTCGTGATGCGTTTTGCGGTTCTCGATATCGTCTTCCACCGCGAGACCGAGACCGAGCAGCAGCGCCGGGTCCACCTTGCCATGGGCGCTCGGCACGATCTGCACATTGCGCGACAGATGATCTTCGATGCGGGCGCGGGCGCGCTCATTGCCTTCCGCGTCCAGAAGGTCGCTCTTGGACAAGACGATGAGATCGGCGCAGGCCACCTGATCGTCGAACACTTCTTCCACCGGATCGTCATGGTCGAGCGAATCATCGGCGGCGCGCTGCGCGGCGAGCGCATCCATGTCGGAGGCGACCTGGCCGTCCGCCAGCGCCGGCCCGTCCACCACGGCAATAACGCCATCGACGGTGACGCGATTCTTGATCGCCGGCCACTGGAAGGCCTGCACAAGTGGCTTGGGCAATGCCAGGCCCGAGGTCTCGATCAGGATGTGATCCACCTTCGGCTCGCGGGCGAGGATCTGGTCAAGTGCCGGCACGAAATCGTCGGCCACGGTGCAGCAGATGCAGCCATTGGCCAGTTCCAGCACGTTTTCCTCCGGGCAATTGTCGAGCCCGCAGTTTTTCAGCACCTCGCCATCGACGCCCGCATCGCCGAATTCGTTGACGATGATGGCAAGCCGCTTGCCCTTGGTGTTTTCCAGCACATTGCGGATGAGCGTTGTCTTGCCGGCACCGAGAAAGCCGGTCACGACGGTGCAGGGCACACGATTGAAGCTCGTGGTCATGGGATATCCTTCAGACGGAGTGTGGTGAATGCGGGGATGCGGGCGAGGGGCGCACGGGCCTTTCGCGGCCGCGTACTGGCGGAGACACCATGAATGGTCGGGAGATCGCGCGCGGTGGCGCTGTCTGCAGTCACAATGCACACTCCTTGCCCGGGACACCCGCCAGGCGGTCAGGATTTCATTTTCAGACGGCAGGTTTCCTGGCTCACGGGTCGCTGCGCTCTCCAGCCTTCCCAGGGCGTTGCCCCAGTGGCGTGTCAGGTGCGCTCTCCGCTTACAGTTGCGGGGACAGCTGCGGCATTGGGCAAGGCCCGCACCGCATTCCCTCTTAGCCTCCTCCCTTGAGGGAAGAGGACCGTCTGCCTCGCATTTATGGCTCGCCTGGCATGTCTGTCAATGCGTGAAGAAAGCGTTTGCCGGGAGAGACGACTCCTGTATGGTCGGGCCGCTGTCGGTTCCGCGCAAGCGGACCAGAGGGAACATGGTGCGGCGCTCAAGCGCCAAGGCCATGGCTGCCCCCGCAACTGTAAGCGGTGAGCATTTTCCTGATCGCCACTGAGGCTTTTTGCCTTGGGAAGGCTGGAAAACGCTGCGACCCGTGAGCCAGGAAACCTGCCGACAGCATGAAAGAAACACCGTATCCCTCGGGTGGAGGGGAAAGGACCGGACATGACCGCGCGTATCGCACGCATTTTTTCCGCATTCGTTTTTTCATCGCTCTTCGCAACCAGCGCCAGGGCCCATCACGCCATGGACGGGCAGACGCCCACCACCCTTTACGAAGGGCTGGTATCAGGGCTCGCCCATCCCGTGATCGGGCTTGACCATCTGGCCTTCATCGTCGCTGCCGGCCTCATTGCCGCTGTCGCCGGCATGAGCCTTTTCGCGCCGCTTCTGTTCGTCGCCGGCTCGCTGATCGGCGTCGGTCTTCACCTGATGCTGCTCGATCTGCCGGCGGCTGAAATCATCATTGCGGCAAGCGTTCTTGCCGGCGGCTGGCTTCTGGCGCGCGGCCGGGCGGTGGAGAATCACATCCTCGTCTTCGCGCTGTTTCTGGTGGTCGGCGTGTTCCATGGCTATGCCTTCGGCGAGGCCATTGTCGGTAGCGAAGAGACGCCGCTCATCGCCTATCTCGCCGGCCTCGCCGCAATCCAGAGCGCCATCGCGCTCGGCGCATATTTTCTGGTCCAGTCGCGCGGCTGGGCCATCGAGGCCATGCAGCCCCGGCTTGCCGGTGCCGCCATCCTTGGCGTTGGCGTGACCTTCCTTGCCGGGCATCTCGTCGGCTGAGCCGGCAAAATAGCGATGCGATCGCTTCATTTCGTTCTCGGCGGCGCGCGCTCCGGCAAGAGCCGCCATGCCGAGAGGCTGATCGAGGCCGCACCCGCGCCCTGGCACTACATCGCCACGGCGCAGGCCTTCGATGACGAGATGCGCGAGCGCATCGCCATGCACCGCGCCCGGCGCGAGGGGGCGTGGCAGACACACGACGCCCCGCTCGTCCTGCCGGGCGTGCTTGAAAAATTGCCGGCCCGCGAAACGGTTCTGGTCGATTGCCTGACCCTGTGGCTGAGCAATCTCATGCTGAACGACCATGATCCAAAGCCTGCCACCGAGAGACTGGTTGCAGCCCTTGCCGCGAGAGAAGGAACCACGGTTCTCGTTTCCAATGAGGTCGGTTACGGCATCGTGCCCGAGAACGCGCTGGCACGCCGCTTCCGCGACGAGGCGGGGTTCCTGAACCAGAGGATCGCCGCCGTTGCCGACAGCGTCACGCTGGTGGTTGCCGGCCTGCCCATGAAAGTGAAGTAACATGCGAGAGATCGACGCAAACGAAGCCGAGCGCCACAAGGCAAAAATGGCCAAACGCAAGGCGGTTCAGGATGCCGAGGTGCGCGACAAGACGGTCGAGAAGGGGCTTCTGATCGTCAATACGGGGCCGGGCAAGGGCAAATCCACCGCGGCCTTCGGGCTTGCCCTGCGCATGCTTGGCCATGGCCGCCGGGTGGGTGTCGTGCAGTTCATCAAGGGCGCCTGGCACTGCGGCGAGAAGGATGCCTTTGCCGCCTTCGGCGATCAGGTTTCCTGGCACACGATGGGCGAGGGCTTCACCTGGGAAACGCAGGATCTGGCGCGTGACATCGCCGCCGCCGAGCGCGCGTGGGGAAAGGCCGAGGAACTGATGGCCGACCCGAGCATCGGTCTTGTGGTTCTCGACGAGCTGAACATCGCGCTGCGCTACGATTATCTCGATCTTGAACGCGTGGTGGCCGCACTCACCGGGCGGCGCGAGGATCTGCATGTGGTGGTGACCGGGCGCAACGCCAAACCGCACTTGACCGAGGCCGCCGATCTCGTCACGGAGATGGGGCAGGTGAAGCATCATTTCGCCGCTGGCGTGAAGGCGCAGAAGGGGATCGAGTTTTAGATCGCCTGCTTTGAGGTGGTGCGTGGTTCGACAAGCTCACCATGAGGGAGGTGGATGCGCTGCAACTCTGTTCTCCATGTTGATGTACAGGATTGCAGGTCTCCACCCATCCTCATGGTGAGCTTGTCGAACCACGCACAACGCCATTGCCACGAGATCAAAACAGTTGCCAAAGCCCAGCCGCCACCGCCACAAGCCCGATCAAGAGCCCGTCTGCAATCCGGTAGAGCGTGAGCGCGCGGCGGATGTCGCCGGCATTGGCCGCGCGGCGGCCGCCATCCCCCATCACGGCATCCTCCACCACCTCGCCGCCATAGCGGCGCGGGCCGGCAAGGGCGAGGCCGAGCGCGCCGGCCATGGCCGCTTCCGGCCAGCCCGCATTGGGCGAGCGATGATGGCGCGCATCGCGGCGCACCGCCTTCCATGCCGCGCCTGCCGAGGCATCGCGCATGAAGACGGCGGCGGCGATGAAGAGAAGCGCCGTCAGGCGCGAAGCGGGCAGGTTGATCAGATCGTCGAACCGCGCCGCCGCCCAACCGAAATGAAGGTGCCGCGCGGTCTTGTGGCCGATCATGGAATCGGCCGTGTTCGCAGCCTTGTAGAACGCACCGCCCGCCAGCCCGCCGACCGCCAGCCAGAACACCGGCGCGACCACGCCGTCGGAGCAGTTTTCGGCAAGGCTCTCGATGGCCGCGCGCGAAACGTCGGCCTCATCGAGGCTTTCGGGATCGCGGCCGACGATCTGCGAAACCGCTCTTCGGCCCTCTGCGAGCCCGCCGGCGTCCAGCCCGTCCGCCACCGCTTTCACATGGGTGGCGAGGCTCCGCTGGGCGACGAGCGAACTGCCTACAAGCGCAGCGATCACCAGCCCGGCCCAGCCGGAAAGAGCCGTCTGGATCAACCAGCCCGCCAGACCTGCGAGCATCAGAATGACGGCCAGCGAGAGCGCGCCATTCAGGCGGCGCGCACCGGGCGAAAGGGTTTCGACATTGCATCGCGCGTCCGCCAGCGCGATAAGACGGCCGATCCAGGTGACGGGATGGCCGATCAGGCGAAAGAGCCGCTGCGGATAACCGATGGCGAGCTCGATCAGCATGGATGAAAGGGCGATCAGAATGGACATCAGGCCTCGACTGGCTGACCGGGCGGTGGATAGGGTGACCGATCACGGCGGCAGTCTCGTACAGGCTTCGGCGCTCTTTCCAGACGCGCCGACGCCCTTTCTCGACCTGTCCACCGGCATCAACCCGAACCCCTATCCTTTTTCGCCCCTGCCTGCCAGCGCCGTCGAGCGCCTGCCCGAAGAGGCTGACATCGCCGCCCTGACGGAGCAAGCCGCCGCATATTATGGCGCACCGTCTGCCGCCCATGTCATCGCTGCGCCGGGAACGCAGCTTCTTCTGCCGCTGGTCGCCTCGCTTCTTGCGCCCGGCCCCGCCCGCATTCTCGGCCCCACCTATGCCGAACACGCGCGCGCTGCCGCACTCGCCGGGCATACGGTCGAAGAGGTAGAGCGTTTCGATGCTCTTTATGGCGCGCGGCTTGCCGTCGTGGTCAATCCAAACAATCCCGACGGGCGGCTGATCAGTCGCGATGAATTGCTTGAGCTTGCAGAAAATCTGCGCCGCAATGGCGGAGTTCTGGTGGTCGATGAGGCCTTCATGGATGTCGGTCCGCAGGCCGAGAGCCTCGCCGGCGATGTGGAGGCCGGCAACATCGTGGTGCTGCGCTCCTTCGGAAAATTCTTCGGTCTCGCTGGCCTGCGGCTCGGCTTCGCGCTGGCCTCCCGGGATGTGGCGCGAAAGCTCAATGACTGGCTGGGCCCATGGGCGGTTGCAGGGCCGGCGCTTCATGCCGGGCTTGAGGCGCTTGCCGATCGCAACTGGCAGAACACCATGCGCCAAAACCTGATCGCGGCACGCATGCGTCTCGATGCCCTTTTCGACGACGCAGGACTGACGATCGACGCCGGCACCGATCTCTTCCGTTTCCTGCGCCATCCGCGCGCGGCGGAACTCTTCAATCATCTGGGTCGCAATGGCATTCTCGTTCGGCGATTTGCTGGCCGTCCCGATTGCCTGCGCATCGGTCTGCCGGGAGACGATCTGGGTTTCGAGCGCCTTGGCCTGGCGCTGGCAAGCTGGGCCGGGAGCCGCCGGTAATGCTCTATGTCTGTCCTGCTTCGCATCTGGAGCGCATGCTGCAAGCGACCGGTGCGCAGCACATGATCTCTTTGACATCGAGCGGTGAACCACCCGCTCTTGACCAGATCGATACGGTGCCGAAACGCCTGCACCTTGCCATGCACGACATCACGGACCAGCGCCCGGGGCTGATCGCACCGGCCCTGGATCAGGTCGAGCAATTGCTCGATTTCGCCCGCGACTGGGACTGGCGCTCGCCCATGGTGGTGCATTGCCATGCGGGCATCAGCCGCTCCACGGCCGCCGCCTATGTCATCGCCAGTGCCTTCGCGCGCGAGATGGACGAGTTCGCCCTGGCGCGGATGCTGCGCGAGCGCGCCCCGAGCGCCACGCCAAACCGCCGCATTGTCGCGCTGGGCGACCGGCTGCTAGCGCGCGAAGGGCGCATGATCCGCGCCATCCACGAGATCGGACGGGGCAGGGAGGCTTTTGCAGGCGAGCCGTTCCACTATCCCGCCCGTTGAAAGCTTCTTATGAGGACGGGGCTGCCGCGCGTTCGGACAGGATCTCTGCCGCGATCCGAAAGGATTTGAGCCGCGCCGCGTGGTCGTGGATCTGGCCGGTGATGATGATTTCATCCGGCTCATAACGGGAAACAAAGTCCTCAAGGACCTTACGCACCGTTTCGGGGCTGCCGGCTGCCGTGCAGGCCAGCGCCTGCGCCACGCCGGCGGCGATGGCGGGGTCGAAGGTTTCCACCACATTCTCCACCGGGCGGGGCAGGGGACCCGGTCGCCCGGTGCGCAGATTGGCAAAGGCCTGCTGCATGGACGTTTTAAGAAACTGCCCCTCCGCGTCCGTATCGGCAGCAAACACGTTGAGCGCCATCATGAAATGCGGCTTTTCCAAATGTTCGGAGGGGCGGAATGTCTGCCGGTAGACCTCGATCGCCTGTTCCAGCGCGGCGGGCGCGAAATGCGAGGCGAAGGCGTAGGGCAGGCCAAGATGCGCGGCGAGCTGCGCGCCATAAAGGCTCGATCCGAGGATCCAGACGGGCACATGCGTGCCCCGCCCGGGGATGGCGCGTACCTTCTGGCCCGGCTCATCGTCACCCAGATAGGCGATCAACTCCATCACATCACGCGGAAAACCCTCGCCATCGTCGAGCCCCCGCCGCAGGGCGCGGGCCGTGGCCATGTCGGTGCCCGGCGCGCGGCCAAGCCCCAGATCGATGCGGTCGGGATAAAGCGTTGCCAGCGTGCCGAACTGCTCGGCGATGATCAGTGGGGCGTGGTTGGGCAGCATCACACCGCCTGCACCGACGCGGATCGTCTTGGTGGCGGCGGCCACCTGCCCGATGAGGACCGAGGTTGCCGCGCTGGCGATGCCCGCCATGTTGTGATGTTCGGCAAGCCAGAAACGGCGATAGCCCCAGCTCTCGGCATGGCGGGCAAGATCGAGCGTGTTGTGGAGTGCATCGGCAACGCTCGAACCGTCGGGGACGGGCGCCAGGTCGAGAACGGAAAAGGGGATCATGGGAGAGCTCCGGGGAGGAAAATCACTCCCCGGCATATGGGGGCAATTTGCGCCGATCCAAGGGTGGCGTTTTCAATGGCCCCTGCCGTCATGGGCAGAACGCTGGCATCCAGTCTTCAGATTGTTTCGATGCTCCACTGCATTATCGCCGTGCGTGGTTCGACAAGCTCACCATGAGGAAAGTTTTGCCCGGCAATGAGCCCTGGGCGGAGACGGTGCAACGCGTTCATTGGCCAACCCCGCCCCTCATGGTGAGCTTGTCGAACCACGCACCACGATCCAATTCCCCCCGATAACCCCTTCCTTTGCCAGCGCTTCAATCTCGTCAGCGTCGAAGCCGCTCGCTTCCAGAACCGCCCTCGTGTCCGCACCCAGCTCGGGTGCTGGATGGCGCAGGCGGCAGGGGGTGTCGCTCAGCTTCACCGGAAAGCCCAGCATGCGGATCGGGCCGTGGTTCGGCTGGTCAACCTCGATCACCATTTCCTGCGCCTGCGTCTGCGGGTCGTTCAGCGCCTCGGCCAGGTTCTGCACCTTGCCGCAGGGCACGCCGGCGGCATTGAGCCGCGCAATCCATGCCTCCTGGGTGTCCCGGCCGACAGCCTGATTGATCACCTCGTTGAGTTCGGGGCGGCGGGCAAAGCGCTTGTCATTCGTGTCATAGCGCGGATCCTCCATCAGGTGACCAAGCTCCAGCACATCGAGAAACCGCTTCAGGATCACGTCATTGGAGGGTGCGACGGCAATCTCGCCGTCCCGCGCCCTGAAGAGGCCATAAGGGGCGACCAGCGGGTGGTCATTGCCGGTGCGGGCAGGCAGCTCTCCGGTGGTGAAATATTCCGACGCCAGATAGGCCATCATGCTGATCGCGCCATTCATCATGGCGCTTTCCACATGCTGGCCCGTTCCATTGATATCGCGCGCGCGCAGCGCGCTCACAATGCCGAATGCACAATAGAGACCGGCCACGAGATCGGTGATCGGCTGCGCAACGCGCATCGGCTCCGTGCCTTCAGCGCCGTTCACGCTCATCAGCCCGCTCATCGCCTGAGCGATGAAATCGAAGGCGGGGCGATCCACATAGGGACCGGTCGAGCCATAGCCGTTCACATTGGCGGTCACGAGCTTGGGGTTGAGCGCTTTCAGGCGTTCCTCGCCAAAACCCATCTTCGCCATGACGCCGGGGCGAAAATTGTCGATGAGGACGTCGGCATCCGCGATCAGCCGCTCCAGCACCGCGCGGCCGCGCGCGCTATAGAGATCGATGACGACCGATTTCTTGTTGCGGTTGAAGCTTGCATAATAGGCGGAGAACCCGTCGCGCAGCGTGCCCTGTTCGCGGATCGGGTCGCCCTTGGCGGGTTCGACCTTGATCACCTCCGCTCCCATGTCGCCCAGCATCATGGTGCAGAACGGGCCGGAGAGAACCCGCGTCAGATCAATGACCCGAATTCCCTCAAGCGGCGCTTTTTTCTCGGTCATGTTCTCAGCCATTGGCGGTCGCAACGCTGTCCATGCTGGCGGTCTGGAGCCGCGGGCCCGCCTTCATCACCTGGCCGGGAAGCGTGCGCCCGATGATCGCTTCGGCTTCCTGCGCGACACCGATCAGTTTTTCGAGATCGACACCGGTTTCCACCCCGCATTCGCTCAGCATGTAGACGAGATCCTCGGTGCAGATATTGCCCGTCGCACGCGGCACGAAGGGGCAGCCGCCAAGGCCGCCAATGCTCGCCTCATAGCGGGCCACACCCTCGAGCAGCCCGGCATAGACACAGGCAAGCCCCACGCCGCGCGTGTTGTGGAAATGCAGCGCGATGTCGGCTTCCGGCACCGCCTCTCTCAGCGCCCGGCAGCGCTCCTGCACCACGGGCGGTGTCGCCATGCCCGTCGTGTCGCCCAGCGAAAGCGTGGTGATGCCCATGTCGCGATAGGCGCGGGCGATCTCCACCACGGAGGAGACCGGCACATCGCCCTCGAAAGGACAGCCAAAGGATGTGGCAATCGCGCCATAGACCGGAATGTCTGCATCGCCTGCAATGCGCACGATATCGGCGAAGCCTTCAAGCGATTGCGCGCGGGTGCGGTTCACATTCTTCAGATTGTGGCTCTCCGAGGCCGACATGAAAACGACCATGGCATCGACACCGGCCTCGGCTGCACGGTCGGCGCCGCGCGCATTGGGCACCAGCGCGGTCAACACCGCACCCTTCGAGCGGTCGATGCCGGCCAGAACGTCTGCTGCATCCCGCATCTGCGGCACGGCGCGTGGCGAAACGAAGGACGTGACCTCCAGATGGCGGATGCCGGCATCGATCAGTCCGTTGACGAGCGCGATCTTTTTCTCCGTCGGCACGAATTGCGGCTCCGACTGCAATCCGTCGCGCGGTCCCACTTCGACGACGCTGACGCGCTCGGGGAACCCCTTCACAAGGTGGCCGGCTGGTGCTGTCACGATTTTTCCTCCCACCTGATTGCATCGGTAGACCGGATTGGTATACCGTCTTGCAAAGAACGGTCAATGCCCGTTCCGAAAATGGCAGACCGGAGGGCAGGGAGGCTTGTCCGGACCGCCGCACATGCAGGGAGGAGTGCCCGTCCATCATGGGTGAGGCTGCAAAAGACATGACCGAACAGCCGCTCGGCGAACGCGTGCTTTCGCGCATTCGTGGCGATGTGCTGTCGCTCAAGCTTGCGCCGGGCGAGGTCGTGTCCGAACGATCGCTGGAAACCACCTATGGCGTTTCGCGCACGCCCATCCGGCAGGCGCTGGCGGAGCTGATCCGTGAAGGGCTCGTCGTGAAGGCCGAGCGGGGCTATGCCATCGCGCCCTTCGACCTGCAGCAGCTTGAGGAAATCTTCGAATATCGCGAAATCGTCGAGGACGCGGCGATCCGCCTTGCCTGCGAACGGGCAAGGCCGGAGGAGCTGGACGCCATCCTGCGCACGGTGGACGAAGGCCTGAGCGACTTCACGCCCGACGACTGGTTCGAGGCGGGGCTCGACGTGCATGTGCAGCTTGCCGCCCTTTCGGGCAATCGCTTCCTGCGCGACGCGGTGCAGGATGCGGTCAACCGCACGATCCGCGCCCGCTGGCTGGTGGCGAGCTCGCGGGAGGCACGCGCCATCGCCCACCGCGAGCACAATGACATCATAGCGCTTGTCCGGCAGCGGAAGACCGAGGAGGCCGCCGCCGCCATTCGCGGGCATGCGCGCGACGTGCGCGGGCAGATCCTGCAGGCGCTGGAGGATTCGCGCCGCCTTTTCGGCGCGCGCGGGTTTGTGGAAGGAGGCTGAGAGCGGAGGCAATCCGCTCTCGAGATCTGAACATTCGACTTCAATGAGGGAGGACTTGATGAGGAAATTTTCAAAGTTTTTTGGAGCGGCTGTCCTGTGGACGTCGCTTTCCGTGGCTGGCGCCACGGCAGCCGAATGCATCGCACCTGCCGATCCCGGCGGCGGCTGGGATTTCACCTGCCGCACCATCGGCAAGATGCTGTTCGACCAGAAGCTGGTGGATGCACCGGTTCAGGTCACCAACATGCCGGGCGGCGTGGGCGCGGTCGCCTATGCCAAGGTCATGTCGTCGCGCGCCGACGATGCGGAGCTGATGGTGGCAACCTCCACCGTGGGCGTCACGCAGATCGCGCAGGGCAAATATCCGGCTGACACGTCGGTGATGCGCTGGGTCGCCATGCTGGGCACCGATGTGGGCGTGATCGTCGTGCCGAAGGATTCGGACTTCAAGACGCTCGACGATCTGACCGCCGCGCTCAAGGAAGATCCGAGCGCACTTGCTGTCGCCGGCTCTTCCGGCGCGGGCGGCTGGGACCATATCCGCCTCCTCATGCTGGCGCAGGCCGCCGGCCTCTTGGGCGATGAGTACAAGCAGATCCGCTGGGTGCAGTTCGATGGCGGCGGCCCCGCCGTCACGCAGATGATCGGCGGCCAGGTTCAGGCGGTCTCCACCGATCTGGGCGAAATCGCCGGCTTCGTGGAATCGGGCGACATCCGCATTCTGGCAGCCCTCTCCGACGAGCGCATTCCCGCCTTCCCGGATTCGCCCACCGCAAAGGAACAGGGCCTCGATGTGACCGGCTACAACTGGCGCGGTTTCTACACGGGCGGCGAGGTCTCCGACGAAGGCTACAATGCCTGGGTCGAGCGCCTGCAGAAACTCTATGACACGGACGACTGGAAAGAGACCGCCAAGGGCAACGGCCTCGTGCCGGTGTGGCGCGGCGGCGCGGAGTTCGAGGCCTATGTGAAGGACCAGTCCGAACAGATGCGCAAGATTTCCCAGGAGATCGGAGTCATCAAGTGACAGACAGGATCGTCGGCCTTTTTCTTCTGGCCATTTCGATCTGGTACGGCGTGACCGCGGGAGACTATGAGGCGAGCTTCGGCGACCCTCTTGGCCCCGCGGCCTTTCCCATCATGCTGTCCGTGCCCGCGGCCATCCTCAGCCTGACGATGATTATCCGCCCGGATGAGGAGCCGGCCTGGGTCACGGGCAAGCCGCTTCTGTTGCAGGTTGGAGCGGTCTCGCTTCTGCTTGCCTATGCGGGCTTTCTGGAGGTGCTCGGCTTTCCGCTCGCCACCTTCATCGCCGTCGCGCTTTTGGGGCGCATCCTGCGCAGCTCATGGCCGAAATCCATCGCTTCTGCGGCGATCATGAGCGCGTTCCTGTTTCTTGCCTTCGACAAGCTGCTCGGCCTGCCGCTGCCGCTTCTCCCAGAATTCGTGAGCTGATTTCATGGATATGCTCTCCGCCCTGGCGCAGGGTTTTGCGGTGGCGATCACGCCGACCAATCTGGCACTGGCGCTGTTCGGCTGCTTCGCGGGAACGCTGATCGGCGCGCTGCCGGGGCTTGGCCCCGTGAACGGCGTCGCCATCCTCATCCCGCTCGCCTTCTC
Organism: Nitratireductor sp. ATLC21; assembly: GCF_057196525.1. NCBI lineage: Bacteria > Pseudomonadati > Pseudomonadota > Alphaproteobacteria > Hyphomicrobiales > Phyllobacteriaceae > Nitratireductor > Nitratireductor sp. ATLC21. The sequence goes on from NZ_JBXUOU010000004.1 coordinate 207,475, forward strand.
GCTCGGGCTGGAGCCCACCTCCGCGCTCATCATGCTGTCATGCATCTATTATGGCTGCATGTATGGCGGGCGCATCTCCTCGATCATGCTCAACATTCCCGGCGACGAGCCGGCCATCATGACCACGCTCGACGGCTACCCTATGGCGCGCGCCGGCAAAGCGTCGGAGGCGTTGGCCATATCGGCGGTCGCCTCTTTTGTCGGTGCCACCTTCGCCACGATCGGGCTCACGCTGTTTGCGCCGCTTCTGGCCAAGGCCGCCATCTATTTCGGCCCAGCGGATTATTTCGCGCTCTATGTCATGGCCTTCGCCACAATCGGCGGCATCACCTCGGTCAATCCGTTCAAAACGCTGCTTGCCGCCTTTATCGGGTTGATGATCGCCACGGTCGGGCTCGACCCCGCCACCGGCACGGCGCGCTACACGGCCGGTTCGTTCCATCTCTATGACGGGTTCGACCCCATCGTTGCCATTGTCGGCCTGTTCGCCATTTCCGAAGTGCTGGTCTATCTGGAGCGCGTGCATCAGGGGCAGGAGAAGATGGTTCCACTCGGCCGCGCATTGCCGCGTTTCAGGGACATGATGGCCGGCGGTTGGGCCAATCTGCGTGGCTCTGTCATCGGCTTTGTCTGCGGCATCCTGCCGGGGGCAGGGGCGTCGCTCGGCGCATTCATGTCCTACATCGCCGAACAGCGCTGGAGCGCCAAGGACGGTAGATTTGGCGAGGGTGACCCGCGCGGCATCGCGGCCCCCGAAGCCGGCAACAATGCAGCGTCCGGCGGCGCGCTCATCCCCATGTTGACACTCGGCGTGCCCGGCAGCGGCACCACAGCGGTCATGCTGGCCCTGCTCATCTCGCTCAACATCCAGCCCGGACCACTGCTTTTCGACCGGCAGCCGGAGCTGGTCTGGGGCCTGATCGCCGCGCTCTACATCGCCAACATCGCGCTGCTCATCATGAACATTCCGATGATCGGCCTGTTCACGCGCATGCTCTCCATGCCGCAATGGGTGCTGATGCCCTTCGTCGTCATGGTCAGCTTTCTCGGTGTCTACTCGATCAGCCACTCCACCTTCGACCTCTTCGTCATGGTCGGGTTCGGGGTGATCGGCTATATCCTGCGCATGCTGGGCATCTCGCTGGTGCCGGTCATTCTGGGCCTGCTTCTGGGTGCGGACATGGAAAACAATCTGCGCCGTGCGCTTTCCATCTCCAATGGCGATTTCCAGATCCTGTTTTCCAGCCCCATCGCGCTCACGCTCTACGCCATCACCGCCACCATGCTCGGCCTCGCCTTCCTGCTCGCCTTCCGCTCGCGCAGACGAAACCGCGTAACGGCGGGGTGAGACCTCATGCGTTGACAGGTGTCACCCGAAGACGACCGTCTTGTGCCCGTTCATCATCACCCGGTTTTCCAGGTGCAGCTTGACCGCGCGCGCAAGAACCCGGCTCTCGATGTCGCGGCCCGTAGCGACGAAATCCTCTGCCGTCATGGCATGCGTCACGCGCTCGGTTTCCTGCTCGATGATCGGACCTTCATCGAGATCAGGCGTCACATAATGCGCCGTCGCGCCGATCAGCTTCACCCCGCGCTCATGCGCCTGATGATAGGGCTTTGCACCCTTGAAGCTCGGCAGGAAGGAATGGTGAATGTTGATCACCTTGCCGTATAGCCGGTTCGAAAGCTCATTGGAAAGTACCTGCATGTAGCGCGCGAGGATGACGAGATCCGCGCCCGTCTCCTTGAACAGGTCGAGAAGCTTTGCTTCCTGTTCCGCCTTGTTCTCCTTCGTCACCTTCCAGCAGTGATAGGGGATGCCCTCCATCTCGGCTGTCGCGCGCGAATCCTCGTGGTTGGAAACGATGGCCACCACCTCGGCATCGAGCCAGCCGACACGGATCTGGTAGAGCAGGTGCAGAAGCGCGTGGTCGAACTTCGACACCATGATGATGATCTTCGGCTGCCGTGCCGTGTCGGTGATCGCCGTTTTCATGTCGAAACGCGCAATGGCCGGCTCCAGCGCCCGCAACAGCCCGTCGCGCTCCACGCCCTTTGGCGCGGTAACGGCGATGCGCATGAAGAAGCGGTTGGTCTGCCGGTCCCAGAACTGATTGGATTCAGCAATATTGGCACCAAGACCGGCAAGCTCCGTCGTCACCGCGGCAACAATGCCGGGGCGGTCTTCGCAGGTGAGATTGATATGAAATGTCTTCTCGGTCATGGCGCGGCCTGAAATGGTGGATTGCAGAGTGAACACCCCGAAAGGTGCCGGGGTTTATACGCCATCGGGCCGGGATTGAAACCGCGTTCGTTTCGACGGACGGGTGTTTTCTCTCACGATTGCGTTGACGGCCATTGACGCTGTCGACATCCTTTCGCCGGCCATTCCCCGGCCACGTCCCCGAGGAGACCCCATGACGAAAGAAGCTCTCTTTGCGCTCAACCACATGTGCGCCCCTCATTGCCCGATTTCCGAATTCTTCGACCTCGCCGTTTCGCTTGGCGTGAAGGGCGTGGAAATCCGCAACGATCTGGAAGGCAACGCCATTCTGGATGGCACGTCGCCGGCATCGGTCCGTAGCGAGGCGAAGGCACGCGGCCTGCGCATCCTCTCCATCAACGCATTGCAGCGCTTCAACGATTGGAACGACACCCGCGAGGAGGAAGCCCGATCTCTGATTGCCTATGCGCGTGATTGCGGCGCAGAGGCGCTGGTGCTCGTGCCCGTCAATGACGGCACCGGAACCGCCGATGGGGAACGGCAGGGCAATCTGCGAACTGCGCTGAAGGGCCTGCGCCCGCTCCTCGAAGACGCCGGCATCATTGGCCTTGTCGAACCGCTCGGCTTTGAAACCTGTTCCCTGCGCCTCAAATCGGAAGCCGTCGAGGCAATCGCCTCGCTGGATGCCGCCGGCACCTTCCGGCTCGTGCATGACACGTTTCATCACACGCTTTCCGGCGAGGAGAGCTTCCATGTTGCCGAGACCGGGCTCGTTCACATTTCCGGTGTCGTCGACAAGGCGCTTTCGGTCTCCGACATGCGCGACGGACATCGTGTGCTGGTCGACGAGAACGACCGGCTGGACAATGTCGGGCAAATCTCAGCCCTGTGTTCTGAAGGCTATCGAGGGCCGTTTTCGTTCGAGCCGTTTGCGGATTCCGTTCACACGTCCCGCGATCTGCACAGTGACCTCGAAGAGAGCATGCAGCACCTGCGCGCCACCGCTTTTCCACCACCCGCCTGAGGCGAAAAGCCAAATGGAATTTCGCCTTGACGCATCCGCAAGAAATAGAATAAATATTACATATTGAGTTTTTAACGGTGCCGACATTCTATTTTCTTGGAGTGTCGGGCGGTTGGAAGGCGAGGAGTTCGGCTGCTCATGTGCCGGTGAGGCTCATACATTCCCATTGAAGGATTCCGGTCAAAGCGGGTGCTGCCGGACACCCATCGTGTGGAGGAGCATTCAGATGAAAAAGCTTATGATGGGCGTTGCCGTTTCGGCACTGATGTCCACCTCGGCCATGGCTGAGACGGTCGGTGTCTCCATGGCTTTGTTCGACGACAATTTCCTGACGGTCTTGCGCAATGGCATGGTCGACTATGCCGAAACGCTCGACGGCGTCGAACTGCAGGTGGAGGACGCGCAGAACGACGTCGGCAAACAGCTCAACCAGATCCAGAACTTCATCGCCTCGGGCGTCGATGCGGTTATCGTCAATCCGGTCGATACCGACGCCACCGTGGCCATGACCAAGGCGGCAGCCGATGCAGGCGTGCCGCTCGTCTTCGTCAACCGCGAGCCGGTCAATGTCGATGACCTGCCCGACAACCAGGCCTTCGTCGCCTCCGATGAGCGCGAATCCGGCACGCTGGAAGCGCAGGAAATCTGCCGCCTGCTCAAGGAGAAGGGCAAGGGTGAGGGCGCAAAAATCGTTGTTCTGATGGGTGAGCTCTCCAATCAGGCGGCGCGCATGCGCACCCAGGATGTTCATGACGTCATCGCCACGGATGAATGCTCCTTCATGGAAATCGTCGAGGAGCAGACCGCCAACTGGCAGCGCACCGAGGCAACCGATCTGATGACCAACTGGCTTTCCGCCGGGCTGGAGTTCGACGCCGTTGTCTCCAACAATGACGAAATGGCCATTGGCGCCATCCAGGCCATGAAAGCCGCCAACATCTCGATGGAAGACATGCTGGTCGGCGGTGTCGATGCCACGCAGGATGCGCTCGCAGCCATGGCCGCCGGCGATCTCGACGTGACCGTGTTCCAGGACGCGGCAGGGCAGGGCAAGGGCGCGCTCGATGCGGCCCTCAGGCTCGCCAAGGGTGAAGACGTCGATCAGAAGGTGTATATTCCCTTCCAGCTCGTGACGCCGGACAATATGGATCAGTTCACGACCAAGAACTGAATGTCCGGACCTGACGGCGGCGGCCATCGGGTCGCCGCCATCCCGCCGGCCCGTGCCGGCTCCCCTTGGCGGAATTGACAATGGCAAACCAGGCACAAGCAGTTTCCGACAGCGCCGCGGAAATGCCCCAGAAGCGGCCGCGCTCGCACGAATTGAATGCGTTGCTCGGCCTTGTCGGCATCGCACTCATTTTCGAGATTCTTGGCTGGATCTTTCAGGGGCAGAGCTTCCTGTTCAACACCCAGCGCCTGTCCATCATGATCCTGCAGGTTTCGGTGGTGGGCATCATCGCCATCGGCGTGACGCAGGTCATCATCACCGGTGGCATCGATCTTTCATCAGGCTCGGTGGTCGGCGCCACGGCGATGATAGCGATGAGCTTCGCTCAGGTGAGCACCTATCCGCGCGCGGTTTATCCGGAACTGACCGATCTTCCCGTCATCATTCCCATACTCATCGGCCTTGCCTGCGGCATCGTGGCCGGCATGATCAACGGTCTGCTGATTGCCTTCACGAAAATCCCCCCCTTCATCGCCACGCTCGGCATGATGGTGACGGCGCGCGGCATCGCCAAATGGTACACGAAGGGCCAGCCGGTTTCCTTCCCGACCGACAGTTTTGCAGCCCTTGGGCAGGGCATGACCCCGGTCTTCATCTTCCTGGCGATCGCGGCTCTTTTCCACGTCGCGCTCAAATACACCGTCTATGGCAAGCACACCTATGCCATCGGCTCCAACGAGCAGGCGGCGCGCATGTCGGGCATCAGTGTCGAGCGGCATCTGGTTCTGGTCTATACGATAGCGGGTCTTCTCGCCGGTCTTGCCGGCATGGTGATCGCCGCCCGTGGGCTGACCGCGCAGGCCGGTATGGGCGTCATGTATGAGCTCGATGCCATCGCCATGGCCGTTATCGGCGGCGTGTCGCTTTCCGGTGGACGCGGCTCCATCGTCGGAACGCTGATCGGCGCCGTCATCTTCGGCGTCATCATATCCGGCTTCACCTTCCTGCGGCTCGATGCCTACTATCAGGAAATGATCAAGGGCGTGATCATCGTCGCCGCCGTGGTGGCCGATGTCTACCGCCAGCGCATGCGCCCACGGTCGCGCTGAACCCCGGGAGGACCCCATGACAGGCGAAAAACGGGCAGGCGCAGAACGCAAAGTCATCCTCAGAACCGAGGGGCTGACCAAGCATTATGGCGGTGTGCGCGCACTTGAGGATGCCAATTTCGAGCTTCTTGACGGCGAACACGTGGCCATCGTCGGCGACAATGGTGCCGGCAAGTCGACCTTTGTACGTCAGATCACCGGCGTGGAGCGACCGACGTCCGGCAAGATCCTGTTCGACGGGCAGGAAATGGATTTTCAAAGTCCGGTCGATGCCCGCGAGGCAGGTATCGAGGCCGTGTTCCAGAATCTTGCACTCGCCGACGATCTGGACGTGCCCTCCAACATTTTTCTCGGCCGGGAGGAGACCTATTTCAATCTCGGTCCGTTCAGCTTCCTGAACGAGAAGAAAATGCTGCAACGCAGCCAGGAAGCACTCGAAAAAACGGGTGTGAAAATCCCCAACCTGCACAACGCCATCGCCAACATGTCCGGCGGTCAGCGCCAGTGTGTCGCCATCAGCCGCGCTGCGAGCTTCGCTTCGAAGCTGATCCTCATGGACGAGCCCACAGCGGCCCTGGGCGTGCAGGAAACGACGCAGGTGGAAAACATCATTCGCGGCCTGAAGAAACGCGGCATTCCGCTGATCCTCGTCAGCCACAATCTCAGGCAGGTCTTCAACCTCGTCGACAAGATCTGGGTGTTCCGGCGCGGCCGCATCGCCGGCATGCTGGAAGCCGACAAGACGGACGGAAACGAAGTGGTCTCGCTGATCACCGGCGTGCAGTCCGGCGTCCACGAGAACGCCAGCTACATCTGAGACAAAACCTTCAGGAACCCAGACAGAAAGACCCTCTATGACCGTGAACTTCGCGCTTCTTGGTGCCGGGCGCATCGGCAAGGTGCATGCAAAAGCGATCGCCGGCAATGGGGACGCCCGGCTTGTCGCCGTTTCCGATGCCTTTGCGGAGGCAGCGCAGGCCGTCGCGGACACCTATGGCTGCGCGGTGCGCTGCATTGAGGATGTCGAAGCCGACAAGAGCATCGATGCCATCGTCATCTGCACGCCGACCGACACCCATGCGGATTTGATCGAGCGCTTCGCCCGCGCCGGCAAAGCCGTTTTCTGCGAAAAGCCCATCGATCTCGATCTTGCCCGCGTGAAAAAGTGCCTTGGCGTGGTGAAGGAAACGGGTGCCGTGCTCATGGTGGGTTTCAATCGCCGCTTCGACCCGCATTTCGCCGCCGTGCGCGCCGCCATCGACGACGGTCAAATCGGCCCTGTCGAGATGGTGCAGATCACCTCGCGCGACCCCGGTCCGCCGCCCATCAGCTACATAAAGTCATCGGGTGGCATCCTGCGTGACATGACGATCCACGATTTCGACATGGCGCGCTTCCTGCTGGGCGAGGAGCCCGAAACGGTGTTTGCCACCGCCTCCGTGCTGGTCGATCCGGCGATTGGCGAGGCGGGCGATTTCGACAGCGTGTCCGTCATCCTGACCACCGCCTCGGGGCGGCAATGCAGCATCTCCAATTCGCGCCGCGCCACCTATGGCTATGACCAGCGGATCGAGGTGCTGGGTGCGGCGGGCGCGATAGCTGCCGAAAACCAGCGGCCCGTTTCCATCGAGATCGCCAATGCGCAGGGTTTTACCCGCCCGCCGCTGCATGACTTCTTCATGACCCGCTACACGGAAGCCTATGCAGCCGAGATTGCCAGCTTCATCGCCGCCATTGTCGCGGGCAAGCCGGCGTCACCCTCGGGCGAGGACGGTCTGCGCGCGCTGGCACTGGCCGATGCGGCGCTGCTCTCGGTGAAGGAAGGTCGTGCGGTAAAGCTGTCAGAAATCCTCTGACAGGGAGTCAGTTGGCAAGCCAGCGTTCGGACAAGTGGGTTTTTGCTGCGCGCACGCTGGCCTCCAGCCCATCGCCCCGGGCAAGACCCGCAGCGATGGCGCTGGCCAGCATGCAGCCGGTGCCACGCATCGTGCCGGGCAGGCGCGGGCCCTCGAACCGCAGCGGCGGCTCTCCCGCCCGATACAGCGTGTCGGTGGCGCGCCGCCCCTCTGCATGCCCGCCTTTCACGAGCAGCGTCTTCACACCGCCCTCAAGCAGATCGCCCGCCTGCTGATGCTCGTCTTCCTCGCTCCCACCTGAAAGGAGTGTGAGCTCAGGCAGGTTGGGCGTCACGAGGGTGCAAAGCGGCATCAGGCTTTTCCGCATCACGGCAATGGCATCGTCGGAAAGCAGCGCCCGCCCGGATGATGAAGCAAGAACGGGATCGAGAACCACCGGTATCGCCGCATGATCGCGCAGAACCGCAGCAACACGTTCCACGGTCTCGCGGCTACCGAGCATGCCGATCTTGATGGCCGCGACCACGTTGGCCGAAAGGGCGGCGCGCATCTGTGCTTCCACCAGATCGGGCTCGCAGAGCTGGACGCGCTCCACCGCCGTGTGGGTCTGCACCGTTACTGCCGTAAGCGCGAGGCAGGCTTTCACGCCAAAGGCAGCAAGTGTCTCCACATCGCGCGCGATGCCGGCCCCGCCAGACGAGTCCGAACCGGCAATCACCAGCACATGCGCCATGCTCACCGCCATTGCGCGGTGGCTGCCAGCCATTCGCGCGTGCGCGCTTCCGGATCTGGATTCAGCGTGATGTCCGTCACCACGGCAGCACTATCCGCCCCCGCCGCAAACACGCCGGGAAGCCGTTCGGGATTCAGCCCGCCAATCGCCACCAGTGGCACACTGCCCACACGCTTTCGCCAGTCGGCCAGCCGCTCGAGCCCCTGCGGGTTCCATTTCATCTTTTTCAGGATCGTCGGATAGACCGGCCCGAGCGCGACATAGTCCGGCTTCGCGGCGAGTGCCGTGCGCAGTTCCGCCCCGTCATGGGTGCTGATGCCGAGCTTCAGCCCCGCCGCGCGGATCGCATCGAGATCGGCCTCAGCCAGATCTTCCTGGCCCAGATGGATGAAATCGCAATCCGTCTCGATGGCCAGCCGCCAGTGGTCGTTGACGATGAGCTGGCAATCGTGTTCGGCACAAAGGCGCTTTGCCTCGATGATTTCTTCGCAAAGTGCTGCCTCATCCATCTCCTTGATGCGCAACTGCACGAGCTTCACGCCGAGGGGAATGAGCCGGGCGATCCACGCCGCGCTGTCGACAATCAGGTAGAAGGGATCGAGTTTCATTCAAACACCGCCTTGCCGATCACCGGCGTTGAGGGAACAGCCATATTGCGCGGCTCCAGTGGACCGGCCAGAAAGGCCTTTCGACCGGCCTCCACAGCCCCGCCAAAGGCTTCTGCCATCGCCACCGGTTCACCCGCCTTGGCAATAGCCGTGTTGAGCAGCACCGCGTCAAACCCGAGCTCCATCACCATCGCCGCATGGGAGGGGCGCCCAAGGCCCGCATCCACGATGAGCGGCACACCGGAAAATTCTGCCCGCATGGCCAGAAGCGCTTCGGGATTGGCTGGGCCCCGCGCCGAGCCGATGGGCGCACACCAGGGCATCAGCACCCCGCACCCCGCCTCAAGCAACCGCTCCCCCACCACCAGGTCGTCGGTCGTGTAAGGAAAAACCTTGAACCCCTCATCGCTCAGGATGCGCGCGGCCTCCACAAGGCCGAACACATCGGGCTGGAGCGTGTCGTGATGGCCGATCACCTCGAGCTTGATCCAGTCCGTGCCGAAAAGCTCCCGCGCCATCCGCGCCGTCGTCACCGCCTCCTTCACCGAATGGCAGCCCGCCGTGTTGGGCAGAACACGCACACCGAGCTCGCGGATCAGCTCCCAGAACCGGCCGCCCGTGCGGTTGCCCGCCATCTCGCGGCGCAGCGAGACGGTCACGACTTCGCAGCCGCTTGCCTGCACCGCGTCGGCCATGATGGCGGGGGAGGGGTATTGCGCCGTGCCGAGCAGCAGCCTCGATGAAATCTGTTCGCCATAGACTTCCAGCATGTCAGCCTCCCTGCATGGGTGAAAGGATCTCGATCCGGTCCCCGTCTTTCAGCGTGCACCCACTTCGTTCCGCTGCCGGAACAACCTCGCCATTGCGCGCGGTGGCGAGGAAATCGGGCGCGTAGTCCAGTTCATCGAGCAGGGCGGCCAGCGTTGCTGACGTCACCTGCCGCTCTTCGCCATTAACCGTGAGCTTCATCGAACACCTCCACGCGTTCGTTCAGGATGAGGGTGGCCGCCTCGCGCGCCATGGCCGGCGAGAGCAGAAAACCGTGGCGGTAGAACCCGTTCACGCTGATGCCCTCCGGCGTACGCTTCACGCGCGGCAGATTGTCGGGATAGGCGGGCCGCACACCGGCACCTGTCTCCACGATCTTCGCCTCGGCAAAGGCCGGATGCAGGCTGTAGGCCGCGTTGAGCAATTCCATCATCGAGCGGGCGCTGATCGGCCCGGCATCATCGCTCTCGATCATCGTCGCACCCACCATGAAATGGTGATCCGCACGCGGCACGATATAGACCGGTATGCGCGGGTGAAGCAGACGCACCGGGCGCGAAAGGCTGACCTCTTTCGTGCGCAGCAGAAGCATCTCACCCCGCACCCCGCGCAGCCCCGGATCCGCCGCTGCCATGCCGGTGCAATCGGCAACCCTGTCCGCTTCAACCTCCATTTCGCAGACGAAACGAACACCCGCCTTCCTCAACCCCTCGGCAAGCGCCGTCAGCGCCCGCCGTGGATCGAGATGGGCCTCGCCCCGAAAGAAAAGCCCGCGCCGAAACCGAGCTTCAAGATCAGGCTCCAGCGCGGCCACCGCTTCGCCCTCCAGCCATTCATGGCCGGAAGTGCGCGCGGCGAAACGGTCGAGCTCCGCCCGGTCCCGCGCAGGCGCGACAACGAGCGTTCCATTGCGCACCACATGGCCGGGAAGAGCCTCGTGCCACCAGTCTGCCGCGCTCTTGCCGAGCGTGAGCACCGGCTCTTCCGCGCTCTCGCGCTCACACCACGGTGCCAGCATCCCACCCGCCAGCCACGAGGCGCTGCCCGCGGGGCCGGAGCGGGTGTCGCACACCGTCAACCGCACACCCGCCCGCACCAGCTCATGCGCCAGCGTGAGGCCGGCAACGCCCGCCCCACGAACAAGGACATGCATGGATCACTCCCCGGGCTCGACCGCCTTCTCCAGCGGCATGTAGAGCTCGCCGCCCTCACGGAACTTCTCCGCCATCTTGGCCATGCCCTCCTTTTGCGCCTCGGCGCGGATGTCATGCGAGATGCGCATGGAGCAGAATTTCGGCCCGCACATGGAGCAGAAATGCGCCACCTTGTGCGCTTCCTTGGGCAGCGTCTCGTCGTGGAAGTTGCGCGCCGTCTCGGGGTCGAGCGAGAGGTTGAACTGGTCCTCCCAGCGGAACTCGAACCGCGCGCGCGAAAGCGCATCGTCGCGGATCTTCGCTGCCGGATGCCCCTTGGCGAGGTCCGCCGCATGGGCCGCGATCTTGTAGGTGATGACGCCCGTCTTCACATCGTCGCGGTCGGGCAGGCCCAGATGCTCCTTCGGCGTCACATAGCAGAGCATGGCCGTGCCGAACCAGCCGATCATCGCCGCGCCAATGCCGCTGGTGATGTGGTCATAGCCCGGCGCAATGTCGGTCGTGAGCGGCCCAAGCGTATAGAAAGGTGCCTCGCCGCAGACATCGAGCTGTTTGTCCATATTCTCCTTGATCTTGTGCATCGGCACATGGCCGGGGCCCTCGATCATCACCTGGCAGTCTTTCTTCCAGGCGATCTGCGTGAGCTCGCCCAGCGTCTCCAGTTCGGCAAATTGCGCGGCGTCATTGGCATCGGCAATGGAGCCGGGGCGCAGGCCGTCGCCCAGCGAGAACGAAACGTCATAGGCGCGGCAGATGTCGCAGATTTCCTCAAAATGCTCGTAGAGGAAGCTCTCCCTGTGGTGGTGCAGGCACCACTTGGCCATGATCGAGCCGCCGCGCGAGACAATGCCCGTCACGCGGTCGACCGTCAGCGGGATGTAATGCAGCCGCACGCCGGCATGGATGGTGAAATAATCGACGCCCTGCTCGGCCTGCTCGATCAGCGTGTCGCGGAACACCTCCCAGTTCAGATCCTCGGCGATGCCGTTCACCTTTTCCAGCGCCTGATAGATCGGCACGGTGCCGATGGGCACGGGCGAATTGCGGATAATCCATTCGCGGATGTTGTGGATGTTGCGACCCGTGGAAAGGTCCATCACCGTGTCGCCGCCCCAGCGCGTCGCCCACACCATTTTGTCCACCTCCTCGGCCATGGACGAGGTGACGGCGGAATTGCCGATATTGGCGTTGATCTTCACGAGGAAATTGCGGCCGATGATCATCGGCTCGGCTTCCGGGTGGTTGATGTTGGCGGGAATGATCGCACGACCCTTCGCCACCTCGTCGCGCACGAATTCCGGCGTCACGAAATCGGGAATGGCGGCACCAAAGCTCTCGCCATCGCGCACGAGCGCGGCCTTCGCCTGTTCGCGGCCAAGGTTCTCGCGGATGGCGATATATTCCATTTCCGGCGTGATGATGCCGGCCCGCGCATAGGCGAGCTGCGTCACGGCCTTGCCGTCCCTGGCCCGCAGCGGCTGGTGGCGCGTGGGAAACTCCGGCGTCAGCCGGTCGCCGGAAACGAAACCATTGTCCTCCGGCTTCACATGGCGGCCCTCATAGGCCTCCACATCGCCGCGCGCCTTCACCCAGGCCTCGCGAATGCGCGGCAGACCCCTCTCGATCTCGATCAGCGCGTCCGGATCGGAATAGGGGCCGGAGGAATCATAGACCGTCACCGGCGGCTCGCCGGCGCTCGGGTGCACGGCGATCTCGCGCAGGGGCACGCGAATCTCGGGGTGAAGCTTGCCGGGCTTGTAGATCTTGCGCGATGCCGGCAACGGGCCGGTTGTCACTTTCGGAGCAATAGCATCCATGGGTCAGAGCCTCCTCTGCGTGTTTTGCAATGGAGACCCAGTTCGTGCCGAGAGGAGGAAGAGCTCCGGCGATCCGCTATGGATATGGATTTCGGCTCGAAGGAGCCAGCGACCCGCCAGGCATGCACCATCCCTACGCCAGTATGAACTGGATCAGGTTCATCGGGTCACTGCGCTGCATGGAAAACCATGCCCAGCAGAATCTCAGCCCCTTGGCGGGACCCCCCAGGTGAGGCCGCAAGGTGAGTGAAGAGGGGCACTCTTGTCAAGCGCGGTGATGAAGGCGTGTGGAAAGGCGGGGATCAGCAGGGTTGGTATCGCAGCACACCAACCTCGAAGTCTCCTTCTCCCCGCAACCGGGGAGAAGAAGCTGGCCGCAAGCTCGACACCTTGTCAAAATGCTAGGCGCTTGCCTCAACGCGCGCCTTGGCGCCGGAAATGGTCGGCAGGCTTTCGCCGGCGTCGATGCGCTTCAGAAGTTCGACTTCACGCGCCTGCATCTGGATGGCGCGGTCTGCCACCATGTCCACTTCGTCGGGAGACAGGATCAGCACACCGTTTTCATCGGCCAGCACCGCATCGCCCGGATTGACCACCACGCCGCCAACGCTGACGGGGATGTTCATTTCACCCGAAACGCCCAGCAGCTTGGTGGTGATGGGCGAGGGGCCCCGGCACCACATGGGGAAACCGTGACGCTCGAAATCGGCAACGTCTGTCGCCGGCCCGTCCACCACCGCACCGGCGGCCTTCTTGCGGGCCGCCGTGTGGGTAATGACGCCGCCCCAACAGGCGTGGCGTGTGTCGCCGGCACGATCGATGATCACGAAATCGCCGGGCCGGATATGGTCCATCGCGTAATGCAGAAGCGTGCTGTCGGCATGGGGCAGGCGCAGGGTCACCGCCGTTCCGGCGGCCCGCACCCTGGGCAGCATGGAGCGGATGCCCGTGTCGAGGAAGTTTGCGTGCAGAAAGTGGCCGACCGTGGCGGTCTCCACCTGCATCAGCTTGTCGATCTTGGCCTGTGCCAGCTGCTCCGGCATCGAGTTGACCTGGTACATATGCGTATTCCTTATGCGACGACGTGATGGTCTGCGACAGGCATGGAGCGGCGGATCTGCTCGGCATAGCCGGTGTCGATGGTCGCGCTTGCATGGCCGACGCGGTCCGAGCAGTTGGCGATGGTCACGCCCCATGGATCGATGATCAGCGAGTGGCCGAAACACAGCTTTTTGCCTTCGTCATGCCCGAAGATCTGGGCCGATGCGGCCACATAGGACTGGGTCTCGATGGCGCGGGCGCACAGAAGCTGTTCCCAATGGTCCTTGCCGGTCTGCAGCGTGAAAGCGGCGGGCAGCACGATCACCTCGGCGCCCTTGTCACGCAGCTTGCGGAACAGCTCCGGGAAGCGCAGATCGTAGCAGATGGCGCAACCGATTTTCACGCCTTCCAGCTCGTAGACGACCACGTCCTCGCCGCGCTTCATCGTGTCGGATTCCAGATAGCTCTGGCCGCCCGGAACCTTCACGTCGAAGAGATGGATCTTGCGGTAGCGGGCAATCTCCTTGCCCTGCCGGTCGAACACGATGGTCGTGTTGTAGCACTTCTCGCCCGCAGCCTCGGCCATGGAGCCGGCGTGAATGTTCACCTTCAGCTCGGCGGCCAGGGCCGACATGGCGCGGTAGGCTTCGCCATCGGGAAAGGTTTCCGCATGGGCGCGGCGGCTTTCCACGGTCCCGCCCATATAGGTGAAGGTTTCGGGAAGCACGACGAGATCGGACTTGTCCTCGGCAACGGCCTTGCGGATCAAGGCTTCCGCATCGGCAATGTTCTTTGCCTTGTCGTCCTGCGAGTTCATTTGAATGACGGAGATTTTCATGAATTTCCCTTGCTTTGGAGTTTGAGCGGGGCGGCCCTCAGGCCGGCCCCAGGATGAGATTGGGGAGGAAGAGCACCAGCTCGGGCACGAAGGTGATCAGGAGCAGGGCAACGATCAGTGGTATGAGAAAGGGCAGGATCGCCACCGCCACCTTTTCGAACGGCACCTTGCCCACCTCAGCGACGATGTAGAGCGCAATGCCCATGGGCGGTGTGGCAATGCCGATCAGAAGCGCCAGGGTGATGATCAGGCCGAAATGAATCCGGTCGATGCCGAACTGGTCGATGATCGGCAGCAACATCGGCACGAGGATCAGCTTTGCCGGCACACCTTCCACGAAACAGCCGACCAGAAGCAGGAAGCCGAGCAGAAGGAACAGGAAGACCGTGCGCGATTCGGTGAATAGAAGGATCTGGTCCGCCAGTTGCTGCGGGATCTGCTCGATGGCCAGAAGCCAGCCCATCACATGCGAGAAGCCGATGATGATCATGATGACGCTGGTGATGGTCATCGTCTCCGTCAGCGCCTGCCAGAGCATGCGGAAGGAGAAGGTGCGGTAAACGAAGCCGAGCGCGATGGTGTAGACGCAGGCCAGAACGCCGGCTTCCGTGGCTGTGGTGAAACCAGTGAGGATGGCAACGAGGATGATGCCCGGTGCAACCAGCGCGGCGATGCCGTCAATCGCAGAGCGGCCGATCTGCGGCAGGCTCTTGCGTTCCTCGCGCGGAAAGTCCTGCTTCAGCGCGACGAGGTAGTTGAACGCCATCAGCGACATGCCGACGATGAGACCGGGAATGATGCCCGCGAGGAAGAGCCGCGCGACCGACGTGTTGGACAGGAACGCATACACCACAAGGCTGATGGATGGTGGAATGATTGGCCCGACCACAGCGCTTGCAGCCGTGAGGGCCGCCGCGAAGGGTGCTGGATAGCCGCGCTCGCGCATCGCCTTGATCTCGATCGTGCCGAGGCCGGCACAATCGGCCACGGCCGCGCCGGAGACACCGGCAAAGAGCAGCGAGGAGACAACATTCACCTGTGCGAGGCCGGCCCGCATATGGCCGACAAGCGCGGACGCGAAGTTGAAGATGCGATCAGTCATGCCGACGCCGTTCATCAGATTGCCGGCCATGATGAAGAAGGGAATGGCAAGCAGGGACGGGTTGTCGACCCCGTCGAGAACCTGAAGAGGGATGATGTAGAGCGTGTCGGAAAAGCCCGCATAGATAAGCGCGGAGAGCACCGCCAGGCCGATCGCCATGGTGATCGGCACACGCAGGAGGATGAGGGCGACGAAGCCCGCGAAAAGAAGCAAGGTCATGGTTCTACCCGGGTCCTAGATGTCGCCAACATGATGATGTTCAGGCTCCGGATGCCCTCTAAGGGCATGGACGAAGTCGCTGAAGAAATGCAGGGCGATGAGCCCGCAGGAGACAAAGAAGGGGACACTCAGCCAATAGCGCTGGATGCCGACCATCTCGATATTGCCCACCTGACGCTGGATCAGTTCTGGTGCCTCACGCAGGATGATGAGCAGGAGCGCGATGACGGCGATGTCCACCAGCATCCGCCCGGCGCGACGCACCGGTGGCGGGGTCGCGTTCAAGAGAAAGTCGACGGTGATGTCCTTGTTCTGCCGGTAGACGACGAAAAAGCCCAGAAAACTCATCCACACGAAGCAGACGATGCTGATGGGGAAGGCCCAGACCACCCCCTGACCGAGAAATGCACGTGACGCGACATTGAGTGCGGTCACGAGGAGCATGGCGAACAAGGCCGCATTCGCTCCCACAAGAAACAGCCGATCGATAACGGCCAGGATTCGATCCAGGACGGGCATGGAACCTCCCCCATCAATGAAAGTTCAACGGAAACCTATTCGGCGCGCGACGAACGAACCGCGTCAAGGAATCCTTCGGGGAGTTCGCCTTTTTCCTCCATCTCCTGATAGAAGCTCTGCATACGCTCGACGAAATCGGACGTGTCCGGCTCCGTATAGGCCACGTCCTTGGCCTTCATGGCTTCAAGATCGCTGTTCGCCGCGGCAATCATGCGCTTTTCCGACTCTTCGGCCATTTCGGCAAAGGCGTCGAGAACCTGTGCACGCAGCTCATCGGAAAGCGCGTTCCAGCGCTTCGCGTTGGTCATGAAGGCCATGCCCTGCGGATATTCGTCATGACGGATGATATGCGGCGCAACCTCGTAGAACTTCATCGGTTCGACGAGCGCGATCGGGCTGTTCACCGCATCGACGATGCCGCGGCTGATGGATTCGTAGACTTCCGTCCAGGCAAGAGTGCGAACCTCTGCGCCCAGATGGCGCCAGGCGGCCGCGGCCAGCTCATCGGGATGCATGCGCAGGCGCGTGCCCTGCATTTCTTCCAGGTTCGTCCAGGGCTTGTCGGTCACCATCACGCGATAGGGGCCGCGCAGGAAGGCGGTCGGAGAGCCGATCAGCGCGATGCCGGCTTCGTCTTCGATCTGCTTGAACCAGCCCTTCACCAGATCGGTCTGCATGAAGCGGACCCAGTGCTCGCGATCATCAAAGAGGAAAGGGGCAGAGGTGAACTTGATGTCCGGAACCCACTTCTGGAGATAGCTGGTGCCTTCCGGATAGACATTCACGGTACCGATCTGAAGCTGTTCGAGGACCGTGTCGTCCGAACCAAGCTGCTCGTTCGGAAACACCTTGATCTCGACTTCACCGCCGGTCTTCTCGACTACTTTGTCGGCAAAAAACTGGAACAGTTCGCCCTCGATGCTGTCCGGCGGCATCTTGTGCGCCATGCGCCAGGTCTCGGCATGGGCCGAAACCGTGGCGGCGGCACCGATCGCCGTCATCACACCGGCAGCCAGAAGATTGCGTAGAATACGGTTCATTATCCTTCCCCTTGGTTTTTGTGTGTTTATGGGAACAGGATCGGAGAGCCGTCTTAAAAAGTCCAAATGAAAAATATGGCTTCCGGTGATAAATTTTTTCAATCAGGGTTGATCAGATAGTCATCAGGAAAGCGGCTCGAATAGGCAATCGCCTGTTGGCGGGCCATTTCGACGAACTCGTCCCTGAGGGTCTTTCGGGGCGAGGCTTCGGTGATCGCGAAGAACTCCAGGGGTGGAAATTCCACATCTACCTTGATTTCGTGCAGGGTGCCGCTTGCCAATTCCTTCATCACCACCGCGCGCGGCATGGGCGCAATGCCTAGCCCCTCCTCGGCCATCTGGACGATGGTCGCGATGGAATTGGATGAGTGCACATTGACCCGCACCTTGGAGTGCATTTTCAGATAGCGCTCCAGTGTCTTGTAGGGGATCGAGTTCTTGGGAAAGCTGAGGATCGGCATGTCAAGCAGTGTGCCCACAGTCGCTCTGCGAATGGGGAAGGCGGTGGGGCTCGCCACCCAGGCGACCGGGAAAGAGCCGAGCGGCACGAAATCGAGCTTGGGGTCGTTTCCATCCCGCATCGCCAGTCCCACATCCACCGCATGATCCCGCAGCGACTGGATGACATCGGCAGAGGTCGACGACAGCATCTCGATGTTCACACCGGGATATTTTGCCCGGAAGCATTCCATGAGCTGAACGAACCAGGAGCGCAGGATCGTGTCGGTCACACCAACGCGCAGCGAACCGGTCATCTTTCTGTTCTTGTTGACCAGCCATTTCATTTCATTGGTGAGTTCGACCACCATCTCCGCATGCGGAAGAAGGACCCGGCCTTCGCTCGTCAACTGCACCCCGCGTTTGGATCGCTCGAAAAGCTTGGTGCCCAGCTCATTTTCGAGTGCGTTTATACGTGAGGAAATGACGGGCTGGGTGGTGTGCAGAAGATCGGCCACCTTGCGAAAATTCCGCACCTTCGCGAGGTGAATGAAGGTTTCCAGAAATCGCAATTGCACGGAACGCACCTCAAAAGAACAACGGCCCACCACCCTTTCGGGCAGCAGGCCGCATGCTAGTTGATGCTGTGCTCCCGCGCCATAGCACCGAAGTTCACGCCGGTTCGGAAATCTTCGCTGCCAGCTTTTCCAGAAACGCAAGACAGAGAGAAAGCTGTTCGACCTCGACGTATTCATCCGGCTTGTGCGCCTGCCGGATGGAGCCCGGGCCGACGATCACCGAAGGGATGCCGCCAATGGTCTCGAACACGCCTCCCTCCGAACCGTAAGAGACCTTTCCGGACCATTCCGGCATGATGTCGCGGAAGAAGGCGAAGCCCTCGCTCGCCGTGTTGTCGCCCATCGCCGGATAGGCGAAGATTTCTTCCCATTCGATACCGGTTTCGGCGCACTTTTCCTGCATTTTGGGCAGAATTTCCGAATTTGCACGCGTTTTCAGAAATTCCAGTTCGGCCCGTGCGTCGTGAGTGGGTAAGCTACGGATTTCAAAGGTGAAACTGCAAAGATCCGGCGTCACATTGGTGGCGACGCCGCCGGAAATCATGGTTGCCAGCATGGTGGAATGCGGCACGGTGAAATCGTGGTCGAAGGGGCCGTTTTCAGCAATCTCTTCGGCGCGCTCGGCGATCATCGCGATGATGCGCGCGGCATGGTCGATGGCGTTGACATGATCTGGCGCGAAGGAGGAATGGCCGGACGTGCCATGCACATGGCAGCGCATGGCGATCTTGCCTTTCTGGCCGGTCACCAGCTTCATGTCGGTCGGCTCGCCGATGATCGCAAGCATGGGCGGCACGTCGAGCGCGGCCAGCCATTCGGCGATGGCCGGCGCGCCAAGACAGCCCACTTCCTCGTCATGCGAGAAGCACAGCCAGACAGGGCGCTCCAGCTTCACAGCGACAAGCTGCGGCACCATCGCCATGACGCAGGCGGCAAAGCCCTTCATGTCGCAGCTTCCGCGGCCATAGAGCTTTCCGTCGCGCTCGGTCAGGTCGAAGGGGCCGGAGGTCCAGCCCTTTTCCAGCGCCGGCACCACATCGGTGTGACCTGACAGCACGACACCCGGCACGTCGGCCGGGCCGATGCGGGCGATCAGGTTTGCCTTCTCGCCCGTCTCGTCCAGCAAAATGACCGGCTCGATGCCGTATCCCCGCAGGAACGCCGCCATGTGGTCGATGAGCGGCCGGTTCGAGTAGCGGCTCGTCGTATCGAAGGCGACCAGATCCTTCAGGTGGCTCTTGGCATTCTCAAGCAGTGACATGGTGGACTTTTCGGCCTCAGGCATTCTTTGCTGCACGATTCTCTCTGAATTTTTGCCACTCCCGGCGGATCGTCAGGCCGACGAAGAACACGATGAGGCCTGCGAAAATCCAGGAAATGGCGGACTGGAAAAAGACGGACGGATCACCGCGCGAAATGGCCAGCGCGCGGCGCAGATTGTCCTCGAACATCGGCCCCAGAATGAAGGCGATGAGGAACGGTGCCGGGGGGATGTTCAGGAGCAGCATGATGAAGCCTACCACGCCCATGACGAGCAGGACGGTGACATCGAACATGCTGCTGGAAATCGAATAGATGCCGTAGATGCACAGCATCAGAACGACCGGCGTCAAAAGCACCTGCGGAATGGAGGAGATGTGCGAGAAGAAGCGAACCGTGAGCTTGCCGGCGCCGAACAGGAGAACCGAAGAGAACATCATGCCGATGAACAGCATGTAGACTTCGTTCAAATTGTTCTGGAAGAGAAGCGGGCCGGGGGTGAGCCCCTGAATCATGAACGCGCCAAGCATGACGCCGGTGATAACGTCACCGGGAACGCCGAGCGCCAGAAGCGGGATCATGGTCGCGCCGCAGCAGCCATTGTTGGCGGATTCGGACGCGGCGATGCCTTCCAGCTCGCCCTTGCCGAAATTCTCGCTGTTGGGCGAGGAGCGGCGCGCCTCGCCATAGGAGAAGAAGGCGGCGGCTGACGGGCCGATGCCGGGAATGGCGCCCAGAACCACGCCGATGAAGCTGCCGCGAATGATGGATTTCAGCGAGCCGCGGAACTCCGCCAGCGTCAGTCGGTTGTCGCCGAGCTTCATGGCCTGACCGTGGTTTTCATCGCGAAACATGATGAGGCGCAGAAGCTCTGGCAGGGCGAACAGGCCGATCAGAACCGGCGCAACCGAAAGGCCGCTCTTCATGTCTTCGGTCATGGCGAAGCGGAACGAGCCGTACATATCCTCACCGACCGTGGCGAGCAGCAGGCCGAAACAGGCCGACACAACGCCGAGCAGGAGCGAGCCGCCGGAAATGGAGGCGACCATGGTGAGCGCGAAGGCCATCAGCATGAAATATTCCGGCGGACCGACGCGCAGCGCCAGAAGCGCCAGCGGGGCCGCGAGGAAGATCAGCGAGATGTTCGACAGGAAGTCGCCGATGCAGGACGAGATGAGCGCCATGTTGAGCGCCTTGCCGGCCTTGCCCTTCTGGGCGAGCGGCCAGCCATCGAGCACCGTACAGGCGGCCGACGCCGTGCCCGGCGTCTTGATCAGGATCGCCGAAATCGACGCGCCGTAGGTGCTACCCTTGTAGAGCGCGACAAGCAGCAGAATGCTGGTAACGGGCGGCAGATAGAAGGTGAAGGGCAGAGCAAGCGTGACCGCCATTGTGCCGGTCATGCCCGGAATGGCGCCGATGACGACGCCGGCCAGGATGCCCGCGCCCATGGCCAGCACATTGGCGAGCGTGGCGACGGATTCGAATGCGAAAAGAAGATCGTTCCACATGTGTTGAGCGGTCCCGGTGGCGGTCGGTCAGTTGAGGGTGGGGAAGATGCTCCAGCTTCCCGGCGGAAAGGGTGTGTGTGTCACATTGCCGAAGAAGAGCTGCAGGCCGAGCGGCAGAAGAACGGCAAGAGCCAGAACGGCAACCCACCGCCCGGATGCGCCGGCAAGCAGGAAACTGGCAAGCGCCAGAAGCATGGAAGACGCGAGAAAACCCAGCAACGGCACAAGAACGACAAAACCTGCGAATGCGGCGAGCGCCAGCGCGAGCCGGATGAGCCGATTGCGCCATTCAACCGCCGACGCCGGTCCCCGCTCCGGCTCATCGCTCGTTTCGTTCCCGCCGCCAAGCGCCGCGAACGCCATCGCCAGCAGGCCAAGGGCGAGCCCGAGGATCGAGACAGTGCGCGGCCACATGTCCGGCGGCGGCGCGAAGCCCGGAATGAAGGAAGGACGCGGCACATGAACCGGAATCAATGCGAAAAGCACTGTGCCGAAGAACAGGGCTATCAGCAGCCCCCGGAGCATGGCCTTGTTCAACATGCCGCGTCCTCCTTTGTTGTGCTGGCTTACTTCCGGGTTACTTAATGTAGCCGAACTCGCGGGCGAGCCCGTTAAAAAGCTCGTATTGCGACTTGGCATAGGCTGCCATGTCTTCCTTGCCAACGGTGGAGATGGAGCCACGACGCTTGGCGAGCTCCAGCCACTTCTCGTCCTCGGCAACCTTTGCAAGCGCTTCCTGCCAGCGCGTCACGACGTTTTCCGGCAGATCTTTCGGGCCATAGAGCGCGCTCCAGCCGGTGATCTGGCCGGCCTTTTCAAAGCCGAGCTCGGAAGCGGTCGGAACATCCGGCAGAGCATCCATGCGCGAAGGCGCATAGACCATGAGGGCGCGCATCTTGCCGGACTCAATGTGCGGCATCAGCGAACCGGCCGCGATGGCGAGGAAGTCCACATGGCCACCGAGAAGCGCAGTCGCCAGCGCGCCCCCGCCCTTGTAGGGGACGAGGGTTGCTGCCGTCAGCGGGTCGAGCTCGTTGTCGGCCAGAAGCGCCTGAACGGTGAAACCGTCAATGGCGGTCGCGCCCGATGCGCCATAGGTGAGAGCGCCGGGGTTGGCCTTCAGGCCTTCGACCAGCTCTTCGGCGGTCTTATAGGGAGAGTTTTCCGCCACGGCGAGGATCATCGGCGTGGCTTCCAGAGAGCCGAGGAAGGTGTAATCGTCCCAGCCGACCGGCGAGCTTTCCTGCACGGCGGGATATAACGCCATGCCGACGCGGGCGAGCAGCAGCGTGTAGCCATCGGGCGTGCTTTCGGAAACGAAGCGCGCGCCGTTCATGCCGCCATTGCCCGGCTTGTTGACGACGACGACCGGCTGCTGGCCGAGGTAGTCGCGGGCTGTTTCAGCCAGCGCCCGGGCTGCCAGATCGGAAGCGCCGCCAGCACCATAAGGGGCGACGATGGTCACGGCCTTCTCCGGATAGTCGGCATATGCGGTGCCGGAGGCGAGAATGACGGCTGCGGCCGCCAGAACGGTTTTCATCAGAGATTTCATACAAATCCTCCCGGGGAGAGTGAATCCATTCGCCCGAAGGGTTCGAGCGCCGTGAGGTTTTTGCACAGTATGCTTTCTACTGCAAATTATGCCTGTTAGTATTACATTTATGAATACTGACTATTGAGGATACGCAGATGAACCTGAAGCAGCTCGAAGCTTTCGATGCGTTCATGAGCCATGGCTCGGCGACACGGGCAGCGGCCGCGCTCAAGATCAGCCAGCCGATGGTGAGCCGGCTTCTGGGACAACTGGAAGAGACGATCGGCTTTCCGCTGTTTGTCCGCAAACGCAACCAGCTGATGCCGACACATGAGGCGATCCTTTTTCACGCCAATGTCTCACGCTCGCTGACCACGTTTCAGGAACTCGAACGCGAGGCGCGCGCCATCGCCAACCGTCAGGTGGGGCGCATCGTGGTGGCGGCCCAGCCGATCTATGTGGATACGTTTCTGCTCGATGTGGTGGCGCGCTTCAAACAGACACATCCCGACGTGGCGGTGAAGATCGTCGATACGGGACTGGAAGAGCTGCTGCGCATGTTCAACGAGGGGAGCTGCGATCTGGGTGTCGGCATCACGCTCGATGCGAGCCCCTATGGCGCACGCCTGATACCGCTCGGCGCCTGCGAGGCGCGCTGCCTGATCCCGCGCGGACACCGGCTGGCGAGCCGCGACGTTGTGCGCCTGGAGGACCTGCGGCGCGAGGTGTTCGTCGAGCTGGCCATCGGCAGCCCGCTGCGCACGCGCGTGGACTACATGATGCAGACGGCGGGCGCCCAGCGGCGCATTGCCGCCGAAGCGCGCACGTTGCGCGCGGTGCACGGTCTCGTGCGACGCGGCGTGGGCATCGCAATCGTCGACCCGTTCAGCATTCTCCTGCCATCGGGCGATGATGTGATTGAACGACCACTGGAGCCTTCCATTCCCTGGGAAATGGCGATTTTCCACCATGAAGACCGGCCGCTGAGCCGCATCGAGAACGCCTTCATCGAAACGATCAGAGCCGAAATCGGCGAATTGCGAGAAGAGGGTGTTCTTTCGTGATGGTCGCAAGTTCCATAATGCATATTATGCGAGCTACTGTTGAATGGGGTGATCGCAACATTGCATCAAACGTTGCCGTCGCATTCACAGCCCACTTGGCCATAAGGCAAATGGGCAAGGCCATCTGCAGGGAAGAACACGAGAGCTTTTCCCAGCCTTCCCCATGGGGGAAACCCGGTGGGCACCAGCCCGTGCGGTATCTTTTCTCAGTCCTGCCCGCGCTCGGGCGCAGGACCGGTGGTCGAGCGCACGATCAGATGGGTCTCCAGAACATAGGAGGCATCGCGCACCGCCTGCGAGCCCAGCACCTCCAGCAGCAGAGACACAGCCAGCTTTCCAGCTTCTATGGAGCGGCTGGAAACGGTGGTGAGGCTTGGCACCGTCAACGGTCCCAGCGCATCGTCGCAGCCCACCACCGAGAATTCACCGGGCACGCTGACGCCGCGCTCGCCAAGGCCGGCCAGAATGCCCTGCGCCGTCACGTCGTCGAAGGCAATCGCCGCCGTCGCGCCCTTGGCAAGGATGGCATCGACCGCCTGCAAACCGGCCTCGAAACTCGGAACGCTGGCGGAGACGAAGCTCAGCTCAAGGCCAAGTTTCTTTGAGGCATGGCGCACGGCGGCACGGCGCTGCTTGTTGGACCAGGATGTGGACGGGCCGCTGACATAGACGATGTTGCGGTGCCCGAAATCGGCCAGATGCTGCGTCGCCTCGGCAATGCCGGTGCCGCTGTCGATCAGCACTTTCGGGATGCCTTTCACATCGCGGTTGATCAGAACAAGAGGGCGCAGCAGCGCATGGGCCGCGATGCGCTCGTCCGAAAGCCGGGGCGATGCCAGGATGATGCCCTCGACCTGCCCGGCAAAACGACCGAGAAGCTGGTCCTCCTTCTCCGGGTCTTCATCGGAATTTCCCAAAAACACGCAAAAATCGGAGCGATCCGCCTCAACCTGGGCGGCGCGAATCATGGGCGGGAAAAACGGGTTTGCGACGTCCGGCACAATCAGCGCCACATTGCCATAGCGTCCGGTGCTGAGCGCGCGGGCCGTGTGATTGGGTACATAACCCAGTTTGCCGGCGGCGGCCTTGATCCGTTCAACGGTCTCCGGGCTCAGCATATCGGGTCGCGTGTAGGCGCGGGACACGCTCGAACGCGCCACCCCGGCCTCCTTTGCCACCTGACTGATCGTGACGCCGCCCTTGCGTTCCGCTGCCACTGCCTGCCCTCGAACCCTCTGCTTGCTTGCCACAAGATGCACCGCCGCGAGGCGTCAGGCAACCGGTTGACATGCAACCGGTTGCACAGCATAGTGCGCGCATTCTCGTTCTACTCTGCCGCAAGGCCCTGCGATCAGCGGGCGCACTCTTGGGAGACATGATTTGCAGCACAGCCAAGCCGCGCTCCAGCCAACCCCGCTTCTTGACCGGAAGATCGACAGGCTCACCGTAAAGACGTTTGCAGACCGCGAAGCGATGGGAGCGGCCGCTGCAGCCGATATTGCAGAAGCGCTGCGCGAACGGCTGGCCAGCCAGGAGAATGTGCGCGTCATTTTCGCCTCCGCGCCGAGCCAGGCTTCGATGATCGAGCAGCTTCGCGCCATGCCCGACATCGACTGGTCACGCGTGACCGCCTTTCACATGGATGAGTTCATCGGCCTTGCGCCGGATGCGCCCCAGCGCTTCGCGCACTGGCTGAACCGGCACATTTTCGATGCGCTTCCACTGGCTGCCGCACACCGGATCGATCCCGGCGCAGACCCGGAGAGAGAAGCGCAACGCTACGCGGCGCTGCTTAACGAAGCGCCCATCGACTTTGTGTGCCTCGGCATCGGCGTCAACGGCCATATCGCGTTCAACGATCCGCCCATCGCCGATTTTGAGGATCCGCTGGACGTCAAGCTCGTGGAGCTCGACGCGGTCTGCCGCCAGCAGCAATATGATGATGGCGGATTTGAAAGCCTCGACGCAGTGCCTCGCACCGCGCTTTCACTCACCATTCCAAGACTGTTGCGCGCGGACCGCCTCTTCTGCATCGTGCCGGGCGCACACAAGCGCGATGCCGTGCACGGGGCGCTACACGGACCGCTGACAACAGATTGCCCGGCAAGCATCCTGCGCGAGCACGGCAATTGCACGCTTTATCTGGACAAGGAGGCTGACCCGGATGCCTGAGATCAACGCCGACGCGATCTGCGCAGACTATCTCGCAACGAGCCACGCGCTCATGCAGCGCATCCTTGTCGAAGAGCGTGACACTCTGGACAAGGCTGCCGAGCGCCTCGCCTCCCAGATCGAGGCAGACCGGCTTATCCACATTTTTGGCCCTGGCGGCCACTCCAATCTCGCCAGCCAGGAGGTGTTCTTCCGGGCCGGCGGCCTCATGCATATGAGCGCCATTCTCGATGAAGGCACGCTGCTTTCCAACGGCGCACTGCGCTCCATGGCGATTGAGCGGACGCCGGGCTATGGCCGCGTTGTCATTGCCGATGCCCGGCTTGGCGAAGGTGATGTGCTGATCCTCGCAAACGCCTACGGCATCAATGCGGCCCTGATCGACGCGGCGCTGGAGGCGAAGTCTCGCGGGGCTTTTCTCATCGGCGTCAGCTCGCGCGAGCATGCCGAAAGCACGAGCCCGGACCACCCGGCGCGCCACCCGGAGAAGAAGAACCTGCATGATGTGGTCGACATCGCCATCGACACGAAAGTCCCGATCGGCGATGCGGTGGTCAGCCTGCCCGGCATGACCGAGAACATCTCCGCCATCTCCACATTTGCCAATGCGTTCGCACTGAACTGCCTCGTGATCCGCACCGTCGCGAAGCTGCTCGACCGTGGCGTCGAACCGCCGGTCTGGCGCAGCGGAAATGCACCGGGTGGCGATGAGGCAAACGCCCGCTTTCTGGCGCGCTTTCGCGACCGGGTTCGTGCGCTGTGAACACGGAGAAGACCATAACCGGGCGCGATCCCGTTACCGGAGGCGGCATCGCCATCACGATGCGCGACGGGCGGATCGCGGCCATTGCCGAGACGGGCGCGCAGGATGAAGCCTATCTCACGCCCGGCCTGGTCGACCTTCAGGTCAACGGCTATGCGGGCCTCGACCTGAATGACGGCGCGCTGACGCCGAAGCGTGTTTGCGAGCTCACCCGCATCATGGCCGGGCTCGGCGTGACCACCTATCTTCCAACCCTTGTGACCGGATCTCGCGAGCGGCTGCTCGATGGGCTTGACGCCATCGCCACGGCGCGGCGCGAAGATCCTCTCTGCGCGCGGATGATCCCCGGCGTCCACATGGAAGGCCCGAGCATCGCGCCCGAGGACGGGCCGCGCGGCGCGCATCCCGTAGAGCATGTGCGGCCACCATCGCTTGATGAATTCAATGCATGGCAGAAGGCGAGCGGCGGTCTTGTCCGTCTCGTGACCCTTGCGCCCGAATATGAAGAGGCCCCGGCCTATATTCGCGCAGTGACGGCGCAGGGTGTTCATGTCGCCATTGGGCATTCCTCTGCCACACCCGAGCAGGTGCATGCGGCAGCCGAGGCCGGTGCGCGGCTTTCGACGCATCTGGGCAATGGCGCTGCCGCGCTCATGCCGCGCCATCCGAACCTGATCTGGGCGCAGCTCGCCGATGACCGGCTGACGGCGACGCTGATCGCCGACGGGCATCACCTGCCGGGCGACACGTTCAAGACCATGCTGCGCGCCAAGGGGCTGGAACGCGCCTTGCTCGTTTCCGACAGCGTGGCGCTGGCCGGCATGGAGCCCGGCATCTACCGGCAGCCGATTGGCGGCGATGTCGAGGTGCGCGCCGACGGACGCGTGGGCATTGCCGGGACACCATATCTGGCCGGAGCCGGCCTGCCTTTGATTGCAAACATCCCCATCGCGATGCGCATGGCCGGGCTTTCGCTGGCGCAGGCACTCAGGCTCGCCACGGCCAATCCCGGCGCGTTTGTCGGCGGGCGGGGCGTGATGAAATTGGATGCACCGGCCGATCTGATCCGCTTTACCATTGACGGGAAAACCGGCTCCTTTGAGCTGAAGACCACGCTTGTTCACGGCGAGGAGGTGTTCTCCGCATGATCCGCGCAGGCGTCGCCACGGTAGACATCACCCCGCCCGCGGGCGTGCCGCTTTCCGGCTTTGCCGCCCGCACCCTGCCGGCCACCGGCGCACATGACCCGCTGACGGTGCGTGCGCTGGCTGTCAACGATACGGCGATGGTGGTTGCCGATGTGATCGGCCTGCACGGAGACATGAGCGCGCGCATCCGCCGCCGCTGCGCCCTCCCCGAGACGAATGTCATCATCAGCGCCCTGCACAATCATGGCGGCCCCGTTTCCATGGCCGGACGCCTGACGATTGAGACCGATGAGGCCTATCTGCAGAGGCTGGAGGATGCCTGTGTCGAAGCCATCGATCAGGCTGTTGCCGCACAAAGGCCTGCAACGCTTTCGGTCGGGCTCGGATCCGACCCCGACATTGCGCGCAATCGCCGCCATCCGGGCGGCCCGGTGGATCGCGCTCTGCCGCTCTTGCGTGTGCGCGACGAGAATGGCGGCATGATCGCCTTGATGACGGGCTATGCCTGCCACCCCGTGGTGCTCGGCGCAGACAACAGGCGGTGGACCGCCGACTATCCGCACTATGTGCGCCGGGCGCTTGAGACCGCGCATCCCGGAGCCACCGCCCTGTTCGTTACCGGATGTGTGGGCGACGCGAACACGGGCCACAGCGCCCATGCCTCGATCAGCCTCGCCGCCAACCCGGATCGCAGCTTTGCCGCCGCCGAACGGATTGGCGAGGCGATTGCGAAGGCGGCAATGGATGCACCGGAGCTGGCGCTTGGCGGGGATGTGACGGCACTGGAAGCGCAGGTTTCCCTGCCATTCGAGCGGCGTGAGACAGAGACGCCGGAAGAACTGGCAGCGCGGTGGCGCGCTGAGCGCGCGGGCGCCGAACCCGCGCAGGCAGCGCTGCTCGATGCCTGGATCCACTGGGCGGAGACCATTGCGCTTGAGCCAGCCGACGCCCTGTCGGGCCGGGTGTCCCTGCTCGATTGGGGCGGATTGCCAGTCTTTGGCCTGCCCGGAGAGATCTTTGCGGCGACCGCGCTTGGCCTGCGGGCTGCATGCAGTGAGCGCCCGGCCTTCATCGCCGGGTTTGCGGAGGACAATCCCGGCTATATTCCGCCGTCAGAGGAATTTGCTTTCGGCGGATATGAGGTGGATGAAGCGCACCGCTATTACGGCCAGCCGGCAAGTTTCGCACCCGGTTGCGCAGAAGCACTCGCTGCGGCCAGTGTGACACTTTTGAAGAAAACGCACTCTGGCAGGGAATAGAGGGAGACGAGGCGACGCCTTCGCGAAATGCGGGCGGCCCATGCTGATGCAAAAGGAAGTCGGCTTGACGCGCAACCGGTTGCATGGCAGTTTTTCATTGGGAACGAAATTGCAGTCTGCTCACGTCGAAAGGGAGAACAAAAGATGAGAGCGTACAGGTCCAGCAACACAAAATCCGGCAGCTCGAGCTTCACGGCTCGGGTGGCGGCGCTGTCACTGGGGGCCGCGATTACCGCGATCTCCGGTTCCGCATTTGCCCAGACCATCAATGTCTGGAGCGGCTACCCCGAAATGGCGCCGTTTTATGAGCATGTGGCGGAAGGGCTGAAGGAAAAATACCCTGACCTCACAGTCAACGTTGAAGCGATTGCCCTGCGCGAGCACGAAAAGCGCATTGCGCTCGGCCTCACTTCCGGCTCCGCCGGCGTGACCGTGATCGAACTCGCGGGCTCCACGGCCAGCCGCTACATTGAAAACGATCTGTTGCCGGCGGCACCGGAAGCCGTGGCGAATTTCGTCACCAACAGCGATAATTTCGGCGAGTTCTTCGTCGGTGCCGCTTCCAAGAATGGCACCGTTTACGGTGTTCCGCTTTTCCGCGGACAGGGCGCGCTTTTCTACAATGTCGACATGTTCGAAGCGGCGGGGCTCAAAGAGCCGCCGCAGACCATGGAGGCCTATACGGATTACGCCGAGAAGCTGACCCAGCGCGATGCTGACGGCAAGGCGACCGTTTCAGGCTGGAGCCTGCGCCTCTCGGGCGGCGGCCAGGGCATTGCCGAAAAGTTCTGGATCAACCTGTTCCAGTATGGCGGCTCGGTCATCGAAGAGGTGAGCGACGGCAAGTGGAAGGCGAACTACGCCAATGAGGCCGGCCGCAAGGCACTCAAGCAGTATCTCGAGAACGTGCATGTGCTGAAGACGGTCACGCCCGAAATGCCGGCAGATGCCGAGGCTTTCGAGCGCGGTCAGACGGCGATGTTCATCCGCGAGTCCTGGGTTATCGCCGACATCGCGGCCAAGGCTCCGGACCTGAACTATGCGACCGCGCCGCTGCCGGTCGGCTCCATCGCCCTGCCGGCCAACCTCTATGTGAACTCCGTCGAGGGTGAGGACGCAGAGGCTGCATGGGCCTATGTGCAGGCCGCCAACGACCCGGAGAACCTCGTCTGGCTTCTCGACAATGTCGGCTGGCTGCCCAACCGTTCGGGCGTCGACTACAGCGTCGTCACGGACAAGGTGCCCGCCTATGGCGCATTCGTCGACTATCCGGAGGACTACAAGTTTTTCACCCTGCCGGCCATTGGTCCGATCGAGGAGGTGCTGACCCGTCTCGCCGCTCAGCTCACCAACGCCTATAGCAACCCCGTGCTCGCCGAGGATGACGCCGCCATCGACGCGGTGCTTGCAAAGGCTGCCGAAGAGACCAACAACATCCTGAAGCGCGAAGGCCTTCTCGCCGAATAGGCGCTTCATCGATACCATCATCCCGGAAACGGCGTCCGCGCCGTTTCCGATCTGTGACTTCAGGCGGACGGGAACAAAATGCTGCAACAAAAGCGATGGCGCTTTGCCATTCTGGCGATCCTACCGACGCTGGCGATCTTCGCCTGGGTGCGCATGTACCCGATCGTCGAGACATTGCGGCTGAGCCTGCATCAGTGGAACATCCTGTCGAAGAACAAACCGTTCATCGGTCTGGCGAATTTCCGTGAGCTCTTTCAGGACCAGCTTTTCCTGAATGCCCTGACAAACACGTCGATCATCGCTTTCGGCGTGGTCATTCTCACGGTGCCCACCGCCATGGTGATCGCCGGGCTCATTCACCACCGCACGCATTCGCGCTTCTCCGGGTTCTACGAGACATCGGTCTTCATCCCGCATGTCGTGTCGCTGGTGCCGGCGGCGATGGCCTGGAAATGGATTTTCGACGCCAAGCTCGGCCCGCTCAACGCTTTGCTCGAATTCTTTGGAATTCCGGCGCAGGCCTGGCTTTTCGATCCCGTTCTTTCGGTGATCTGCATCATCATTCTGTGTTCCTGGCAGGCGCTCGGCTATGCCGTGCTGATCTATCTCGTCGGCTTCAAGAACCTTCCGGTCTCTCTCTTCGAGGCAGCCAAGCTTGATGGCGCGTCCGGCGTGCAGCGCTTCTGGCATGTTTCGGTGCCGATGCTGAAACCGATCACGCTCTATGTTTCCGTCGTCACGCTGATCTCCGGCTTCAATGTCTATGCGCAGGCCTTCGTCCTTGCCTCGGATTCGCAAGGCGCGCCCGGCAGACAGGTTCGGGTTCTGGTGCTCGACATGCTCGAAAACAGCTTCCGCAATTACCGCGTCGGTTACGCGGCGTCCGAGGCCGTGGTGCTTCTGGCCATCGTCCTCGTGCTGACTCTCATCCAGTTCGGTCTTCTGCGGGAAAAGGGGCGGAAATGACACAAACGATTGCCGCTTCCACACCACGCCCGAAAGCCAGCGGACGCATGAAGACGCGGGGCAAGCTCATCGACTTCGCCATCGATGTGTTCCTGTTCTGCTTCTCGATCCTGATGATCCTGCCGCTGGTGTTTCTCGTCTCGAACGCCTTCAAGACGCCTGAAGAGATCGTCGCCTGGCCGCCACGCATCATCCCCACCGATCCGACGCTGGAGAATTTCCGCTCGGTGCTGGCGGACACGCCTCTGCCGCTCTGGATTTTCAACAGCGTCGCCTTCTCCACCCTTTCCATGGTGGCGATTGTCATGACCTCGGCAATCGCCGGCTATGTGCTGGCCAAGTTTCCGTTTCGCTCGCTCAACATCATCTTCATCCTGATCCTCGCCACGGCCATCGTGCCGTTCGAGGTCTATATGATCCCGCTTTATTTCCAGGCACAGGCGCTGGGCGTGCTCAATTCTCTCTGGGGTCTGCTGCTTGGCTATCTGGTGATGAGCTTCGGCATCTTTCTGATCCGCCAGAATGTGATGCATTCCATTCCAGACGAACTGCTCGAGGCTGCGCGCATCGACGGGGCGGGAGAGTTCTGGATCTTCTGGAGGATCGTCCTGCCGCTCTTGCGCGGCGCGCTCGGCGCGCTTGCCGTTCTCGCCTTCTTCCAGGCATGGACGTCATTTGCCTGGCCGATGATCGTGACGACGACCCGCAACAGCTACACGATTGAGGTTGGCCTCGCTCTGTTCCAGACCGGATTCACGGTCGATCTCGGCCGGTTGAGTGCAGCGTCTGCGGCCGTGCTCGTGCCTTCCATCACCCTGTTCGTGATCCTGCGCCGCAACTTCGTGCAGGGCGTGGCCAGCACGGGGATGAAGGAATGACCGCCGGGAACGCCTTCTTTCCAGAGGCCGCCGACCGCTATGCATCGGCAAATGCCGGCACGCTCAGATGGATGCTGGATCGCCCCCTGCTTGGGGCGGGCTTCCTGAACACCAAGGTCAACAGCCTGACGCTTGCCGATTATGGCGAGGCCGACGGGCTGCGCGGGCCGGACTACACCTATGGCTGGATTCAGGGGCGTGGGCTGGAAGCGCTGGTCAGCCATGCGGCTTTCTTCGAGACGCGCGATGCGGCGCTTTCTCAGCGGCTCGATGATGCCGGGCGCTCGCTCTTCGCGCGCATCAAGGAACTGCAGGCGCGCGATGGCCATGTCTATTTCCGCTACGATGCCGGGCTTCGCCCTGTTCGCGCGGACGGCGATGGCGCGGTGACTGCCCAGGAACCGGCGGGAGACGTGTTCACCTATTCCGACGCTTTCGCCGCCAAGGGACTGGTGGCGGCAGCCGCCCGCTATGCGCCTGAAGAACTGCCCGGGCATCTGCGCTATCTCGCCGATGTGATTGCGGCAATCGAGGATGGCCGCTTCCAGATGGGCGAGGAGAAGCCTTTGGGAGGCGAAGCGCTCGCCGGCGAACCGGACGATTTCGGACCGCGCATGATTCTGCTCGGCGCTGCCGGCATGCTGGAACGCTGCGGCCTTTCAGATCACGCCGCCTATGCGCAGCGTTTCATCGATCATGTCATCGAGAACCATCTGGACGAGAAAACCGGATTGCTGCGCAATGTGCCGGGCGGCGATGAGTGCAATGTCGGCCACGGCATCGAGTTTGCAGGCTTTGCGCTGGACCATGCGCCCGTTCGCCGGAACGCGGCGCTGGTGGCCACGCTGGAGCGCATCCTGATTGCGTCCTTTCGGGCAAGCTTTGCCGAATGCGGGCTGCATCTCACCGTCTCGGTTTCTTCCGGCGAAAAGCTAAGCCCCTACCGGCCATGGTGGTCGCTGCCGGAAACGATCCGCACCGCCGCGCTCTGCCACCAGCTTACCGGCAGCGCCGACAGCCTCGCCATCTGGCAAGAGGCGGACAGCGCATTCTTCGACCATTACTGGCACGGTGCGCCGGCCATCGCCTACCAGACCCGCACTGCGGATGGCCCGACGGACTATGTGCCCGCCACGCCCGATCTCGACCCCGGATATCACACCGGTCTGAGCCTTCTTGCCGCGATCCGCGTTGCGGAGGCTCTTTCAACGTCACACACCGCTTACGCCTCGAGGTAACCATGGCTTCAGTCGACATCCAGGATGTCCGCAAATTCTACGGACAGCTCGAAACCATCAAGGGCGTAACCGTCGAAGTGCCGGATGGCGCCTTCGTGGTTCTGGTCGGCCCTTCCGGCTGCGGCAAGTCCACCCTGCTGCGCATGATTGCCGGGCTTGAGGACATTTCCGGTGGCACGATCAGCATTGGCGGGCGTGTGATCAACGATGTGGAACCCAAGCACCGCGACATCGCGATGGTGTTCCAGAACTATGCGCTCTATCCGCACATGACGATTGCCGAGAATATGGGCTTCTCGCTCAGGCTCGCCAAGCGCCCGAAAGACGAGATCGATCAGCGGGTCCGCGAGGCCGCCGGCATTCTCGGCCTGTCGGACTATCTCGACCGGTATCCGCGCCAGCTTTCCGGCGGTCAGCGCCAGCGCGTCGCCATGGGCCGTGCCATCGTGCGCAATCCGCAGGTCTTTCTGTTCGACGAACCGCTTTCCAACCTCGACGCGAAGCTGCGCGTTCAGATGCGAGCCGAGCTCAAGGACATTCATGCCCGCCTGAAGACAACCACCGTCTATGTCACGCATGACCAGATCGAGGCCATGACCATGGCCGACCGCATCGTCGTGATGCGCGATGGCATCGTGGAGCAGGTGGGCGCGCCGCTGGACCTTTACGACCGACCGAACAACACCTTTGTGGCAAGCTTCATCGGCTCGCCTTCGATGAACCTTCTGCCGGGCCTCCTTACCAATGGTGGCAAGAGCGTCCGTGTTGAAAGCGGCGCGGAACTGCCGCTTGAAGGCGCGCCACCTGCCGCCGGCAAGGTGATCTACGGCATACGCCCCGAACATCTGCATCTGGCCGCTGATGGCGAAGGGTTCGAGGCCGTTGCGACCAATGTCGAGCCGACAGGGTCTGAAACCCTCGTTCAGGTTCGCGTGGGGGAGCAGATCGTCTCGGCGCAGCTTCGTGATCGCGTCCACATTCGCGCGGGCGACACAGTGCGCCTTGGTGTGCAGGCGGCCAAGGCGCATCTCTTCGACGCGGAGACAAGCCAGAGGCTTGGCTGATCCGTGATGGCGCAGCGTCTTAACCGCTCCAGTCTTTCGCATCTGGCCGGCGCCATTCAGGGTCCGGCCTACGATCCAACCGGATTGCTCGCGGGCATCGTGCATATCGGCATCGGGGCGTTTCACCGCGCCCACCAGGCCGCCTATGTGGATGCCTGTCTCGCGGAGGGAGATGCCAGTTGGGGCATCGTCGGTGTCTCCCTCCGCAGTTCCGCCATGCGCGACGCCCTCGCCCCGCAGGACTGTCTCTACACACTTGCACAGCGTGATGGTTCCAGTGAAACGCTGAAGGTCATCGGGTCCGTGATGAAGGTGCTGGTGGCGCAGGAGGATCCGCAGTCCGTTCTTGCCGCGATGAGCAGTCCGCAGACGCGGATCGTGACGCTGACCGTGAC
Source organism: Nitratireductor sp. ATLC21 (assembly GCF_057196525.1). Lineage (NCBI taxonomy): Bacteria > Pseudomonadati > Pseudomonadota > Alphaproteobacteria > Hyphomicrobiales > Phyllobacteriaceae > Nitratireductor > Nitratireductor sp. ATLC21. The sequence continues at coordinate 242,433 of NZ_JBXUOU010000004.1, forward strand.
GGAGAAGGCCTATCCGCGGAATTCGGACGGCACGCTGGATGTGCAGGATCGCACAGTGACGGCGGACCTTGCCAACCCCGACCGGCCGACCGGCATACTGGGTTTTCTGACAGAAGCCCTCGCCCGAAGAATGGCTGACGGCATCCCTCCCTTTACTGTCCTTTCATGCGATAACCTGCCCGCCAACGGCAAAACGCTACACGGGCTGGTGACCGAATTTGCGACCCTGCGCGATCCCGAACTGGGCCGTTACATCGAGCAGAATGTTGCTTTCCCTTCGAGCATGGTGGACCGCATCGTTCCGGCGACCACCGATGACGACCGCGAACGGGTTTCGCAGGCGCTCGGCGTTGAAGACGCATGGCCCGTGGTGACAGAGCCCTTCATGCAATGGGTGGTGGAAGACAATTTCCCGATGGGCAGGCCCGCCTGGGAACGCCATGGCGTCGAGATGGTGGCCGATGTCGCTCCTTTCGAGGAGATGAAGCTTCGGCTTCTGAACGGCGCGCATTCGGCCATCGCCTATGCAGGACAGCTGCTCGGGCACGAGACGGTGGCGGATGCCTTTGCCGATCCGGTTATCCATGGTTTCGTGAAGGGGCTCTGGTGGGAATCTGCCCGGACGCTTTCCGGCGACGCCGGCCTGAAGCCGGACGAATACATGGCCCGGCTTGCAGACCGTTTCGCCAATCCGGCGCTGCGCCATCGCACGGCGCAGATTGCCAATGACGGTTCGCAGAAACTGCCGCAGCGCTTCATCAATCCGCTGCTGGAGCGGCTCGATGCGGGCGAAGATGCACCGCATCTTTCCGCCGGTGTTGCACTCTGGATTGCAGCACTCGCCGATAGAGGCGAGCCGCCGGCCTTTACCGATCCGCTGGATGAGGCGCTGAAAGCGGCCATCGCAAACACAACCAGTCCCGCTGACACTGTCGCCGCCGTTCTTCAGGCTGCCCGTTTCGACAGGGTCGACCGATACCTGCCTGCCGTCCTCGATGCCTGTCAGCGCATCTCGGATCATGGCGTTTCGGCGACCCTTGCCCAATATGCTCGAGGAGACATCCCCCAATGAAAGAGACCTGGCGGTGGTTTGGCCCGGACGATCCGGTGACGCTCGCCCATGTGCGGCAGGCGGGTGCGACGGGCATTGTCACCGCCCTGCACCACCTCAATGACGGCCGCGCCTGGCCGCAGGACGAGATCGACAAACGCAGGCACGAAATCGAACAGGCCGGCCTTGAATGGTCGGTCGTCGAAAGTGTGATCGTGCATGAGCATGTCAAAACGCGCAGCGGCGACTTTCGCGCCCTGATCGACAATTACAAGACCTCGATCCGCAATGTCGCCCGCGCCGGGGTGCGCACCATCTGCTACAATTTCATGGCCATCACCGACTGGACGCGCACGGATCTCGACTATCCGATGCCGCATGGCGGGACGGCGCTGCGCTTCGATGCAGTCGAGTTCTGTGTCTACGATGTCTTTATCCTGGCGCGTCCGGGCGCCGAGGCGGACCACCCGACCAAGCGGGTGGAGGCCGCGCGCGAGCGCCTGAAGACGATGAGCGAAAGCGATCTGGCGCGGCTGGAGCGCAATCTCATCGAATGGGTGCCGGCCCGCGAATTCGTCTACGACCGCGAGAGCTTCCGGCGCATGCTGGATACCTATCGCGACATCTCGGCCGATGGCCTGCGCGAAAACCTGGCAGAGTTCCACCGGGAGATCATACCGGTGGCGGAGGAGGAAGGCGTGGTGATGGCGATCCATCCCGACGATCCACCGTTCCCTCTGTTCGGCCTGCCGCGCATCGTTTCCACGCATGACGACCTGAAGGCATTGCTCGAGGCTGTCCCCTCAGAGGCAAACGGACTGACATTCTGCACCGGCTCGCTCGGCGCGAACCCGGCAAACGACCTTCCGGCCATGGCGAAAGCTCTCGGGCCCCATATTCACTTCGCGCATCTGCGCAACGTGAAGCGGGAGCCATGCGGCTCTTTCCATGAGGCCGAGCATCTGGAAGGCGACACGGACATGATCGCCGTGGTGGCTGCCCTGATGGAAGAAGAGAGGCGGCGTGGCGGGCAGATACCCATGCGCCCCGACCATGGGCACGCGATACTGGACGATCTCGGCAAACGGGTGAACCCGGGCTATTCGGGTATCGGCAGGCTGAAAGGGCTGGCCGAACTGCGCGGCGTGATGCGGACACTTGAGTACGTGCGTACGTGACACCGATGGCTTCCCGCGCCGCAAGCCCGCTACGGATTCTCTACAAATAAGAACCACCCGCATCCACGATAGAACGGATGCGGGCGGTCTCAGGAACCGAAACCTGACGTAAAAACCCTAGCGCCTCCAGCGCACGAAATAGCGCTCGAGCAGTGTCACGAAGCCGAACACCGAGAGCCCCATCAGGCTGAGCAGCAGGATCTGTGCGAAAACACGGCCAACGCGCAGCTGGCTTGCCGCGACACGGACCAGTTCACCCAGGCCTTCGCCGCCGCCCATATATTCGCCGACGACAACGCCGATTACGCTCCACACGGCCGCCAGCTTGAGGCCGGCGAAGATGTAGGGCGTCGCATAGGGCATCTGCAGCTTGATGAGCGTCTGCCAGCGGTTTGCCTCAAGAGACTTGAACAGCATCGACATGTTGCTGTCGGTTGCCGCCAGACCCGCCGCCGTGTTGATCGTCACGGGGAAGAACGAGATGAACGCGGCCATCATGATCTTCGATTCGATGCCAAAGCCGAACCACGCGACGAACAGCGGCGCGAAGGCGACCTTCGGCATGGTGTTGATCGCCACCACATAGGGCATGATTGCCTTGCGGCCGAACGTGGTCGCGCCGATGATCATGCCGAGCGTGAGACCGATGGCCGAAGCCAGCAGGAAGCCGAAGACAACCTCGACCAGCGTGATCCATGTAGCATGGGCCACATAACCGCCAGTGAACAGGTTGTTGAGCGTGAAGATGAGATCCTGCAGTACCTGATAGGGCCCCGGCAGAACCAGCTGCGAGATGCCGCTATAGGTGACAGCCAGATGCCACACAGTGACAACGGCCGCACCGAACAGCAGCACGAGCAGCCATTGCGGCGTGCGCTCGATCAGCGTCTTGCGCTCGTTTTCGGCAAGCGCGATCAGCACCTCGGGATCGACAGTTTGCTTGTCAGTCATGGCTGGCCCCCTCTCCGCTTCCGAACAGCAGGTCGTGAATTTCGCGGACATATTCGTTGAAGCGGTTGCCGGTGATCATGTCGGGCGTACGCGGACGCGGCAGATCGATGTCGATGCGCTTGACGATCCGGCCCGGTCGCGGCGACATCACGAAGACGGAATCCGCCAGGAAGATCGCTTCCTGGATGGAGTGCGTAACGATGATGGCCGTGGCCTCGCGCGAACGACAGATCCGCTCGAACTCCACATTCATCTGCTCACGTGTAAATTCATCGAGCGCGCCGAACGGTTCGTCCAGGAGCAGGATTTCCGGCTGTGTCACCAGCATCCGGCAAATGGCCGCGCGCTGCGCCATGCCGCCGGAAAGCTCCGATGGCACCGCATTGGCAAATTCGGCAAGCCCCGCCATCTCGAGAAGCTGCGTAGCGCGTTCGCGCGCAGCGTTCGCTGCTTTTCGCCCCTCGCGGATTTCGATGGGAAGCAGCACGTTTTCCATCACGCTGCGCCACGGCAGAAGCGTGGGCTGCTGGAACATGATGCCGATATGCTCATTCGGCCCGGTCAGAGCCTCGCCTCTGAGCGTGATTTCTCCGCCCGTCGGCGGGATCAGGCCGGCGATCATCTTCAGAACAGTCGACTTGCCACACCCACTCGCGCCGACGAGAGAGGCCATTTGGCCCCTCTCCAGCTCAAACGACACATCCTTGGCGGCGTGGATGATGTCAGCCTGGCCTGATCGTGCGCGGCGGTAATGCTTGTTCACATTATCAAGACGAAGGATCGCGTCCCCGTCCGACCGCACATCATGCATCACTTGGCCTCCAGGTTTTCGACGAACTCGTTGGTGTAGACGACTGACAGATCCTCGATCGCTGCATCAAGCTCGCCCGTTTCGAGCAGGCTCTTGTGCCATGCATTCCAGCCGCTCTCCGGCAGATAGCCGAGCGTGTTGTCGCCAATCGGCGCATATTGCTGGTTCACGGTGTCGAGAAGAGCACGCGCATATTCACGACGTTCCACTTCCTGCGGATTGTAGGTTTCGCCATCTTCGAGAACGCCTTCCGGGTTCTCCATGCCCCATTTGGTTGCCTTGTGGATCGCCTTGGCGAAGCCGGCCACCATCTCCGGGTTGTCACGGTAGATCTCGCCACGAACAGCCAGACCATTGCCGAACAGGTCGAGCCCCTCAGGCGTGAGGTCGACCACGTCGACGCCACGGTCCTTCAGCACCGCGATACCGGTGAAGGATGCCGCAAAAGCGTGGATCGTGTCGCGATCAAACGCCGTTACAGCCATGCCTTCCTGGCCGATGGTCACGAACTTGTATTCGTCCGGCTGCACGCCTACGGATGCAAGCGCGCTTCGGGCAAAGGACACTTCCGCGCCATCGGCCGTGGAGACGCCGATCTGCTTGCCACGCAGACCTTCTGCGCTGTCGATACCGTCATTGCGGTCACCGGCGAGCACGAACAGGCCGCGCGAGAACAGATTGTAGAAGAATTTTACGTCAGCGCCGCGCGCAACGGCATTGAGCACCGGGCCCGGTCCAGGCGCGCCGAACTCGGCACGGCCGGCTTCCATAGCCTGAAGAACGGCGCCCGATCCATCCAGGCTCTTGATCGTGACTTCAAGGCCTTCTTCCTTGAAGAACCCGCGCTGCTGCGCGACGATCATCGGATACCAGGCCATCGCGGAAGAGCCCGGCAGAACCACCGTGACCTGCTTCAGCTCCTGGGCCATGGCGACCCCGCCTGTGATTGCGAGCGCTGCAGCCGCCACGCCCATGTGGCGCATCCAGCGCGATGCCTTCTGTGCCATTGTCTTGCAGTCGTTAAACATTCGGTCCTCCCTGTTTTGCCTACGACCAGTCAGATGCCGGGAGCACGGCTCCACGGCACTCGCCAAAGCCAATTGCCCGGAAACCCTCCCGTTCGCATCGGCCTTCGAGTACGATTTCATCCCCGTCCTGCAGAAAGCTGCGGCTCTCTCCATTGCCGAGTTCGAGCGGCTCCGCGCCGCGGCGCGTCAGCTCGAGCAGGCAGCCCTGCGATCCCGGCGTTTCACCGGAGATCGTCCCGCTGGCGATCAGATCGCCCGGCAGTACCGGACAGCCATTGGACATGTGGTGCGTGATCATCTGCGCGAAGGTCCAGTAGAGCCCCGCCGCATTGGTGCGTGTCACGGTGAGCGGGGCATCGCCGCGCTCCCGCATCGCCGCGCTTTCAAGACGCACGGCCAGATCGATGGTCAGAGCGCCGCCTCCGGCCTCGTCCTGATCGGCGAGATAGTCGAGCAGCGCCGGATCGTCGGCCAGCCTCTCGCGCGCGGCCACCCGGAAAGGAGCCAGCGCATCCATCGTCACCACCCAGGGCGAGATGGTCGTTGCAAAGCTCTTGGAGAGGAACGGTCCAAGCGGCTGGTATTCCCATGCCTGAATGTCGCGCGCGCTCCAGTCATTGACGAGGCACACGCCAAACAGCCGTTCGCGCGCTTCTGGCAAACGGTGCACGCTGGTGTCATTTTTGCCGCCGCCGATGAACGCGCCCAGCTCCAGCTCGTAATCGAGCATACGGCTCGGTGCGAACACGATGTCGCCATCCACGCGGATCTGACCGTTGGGGCGGCGCACCGGTGAGTTCGAAACAACGATGGACGACGCGCGTCCATGATAGCCGACCGGCAGGCTCTTGAAGTTCGGAAGCAATGGATTGTCCGGCCGAAACAGCCTGCCAACATTGGTGGCGTGCTCGACCGAGCAGTAGAAATCCGTGTAGTCGCCGATCCGCGCCGGTATGCACATCTCAAGGCTTTCAATCGGCAGAAGGAAACCCTCGATGCTCGACTGCATCTCGGAGCCGGCACGCAGGGCGCGATGCAGCCACAGACGCAGCGCGCGCCATTCCGCAGGCGAGCACGCCATCAGCGCGTTCAGATCGTCACGACACAGAATGCTGCGTGCGTCTGCGCCAAAAAGCTGATCAAGCAGCCCTTCCTGGGCGCAGGCCGAGAGATTGAGCGCCTGATCGCCAATGGCAACGACGATCACCGGCTTGGCCGCATCGCCCGCCGCAGCAACGCCATAGGGCAGGTTCTGCAGTGCGAAATCACAGGACACCCGATTGGCGCTGGAAACCCAGCTTTCCGTTTGGGGATCATGTGTTTCGTCGAGCATCCAGATTGTCATTGATTGTTGCGCCGATAAATAGTTACAAAGTTTGTATACAAAGAAGCATCCAAATTAGGATACGTCAAGGGATGCAAATATGAGTTTGAAGGCCAATCGGTTTGTGGAATATTCATTCCGACGTGGCAGACCGGATTCCGCGCGCGGTTAGGGAGCAGTTTGAGCCGTATGAGCAAGTCTCGAGAACAGCATTGCAAAAACGAAGCCTGGGTCATCGACGGACCGCTGCCGCGCGACCGCATGACACCTGCCAGCCAGGCATCGCCCTCCTGGTTGCAGCACCTGGAAGAGCGCGTTATCGCAGGCGGTGATTTCTGGCGACTTGCCGAGGAGTTGCGGCATGAAAAAACGCAATCAGAAGACCCGGCGAAAATTGCCGCACAAGCTATCCCCTTTGTCGACATCGTTTACGAGATGCTGCGAATTGCAATTCGCACCGGTGCCCTTGCTACCGGCACACCTCTGATCGAAGCCGAGATCGGGGACGCGCTTGCCGTCAGCCGCACTCCGGTGCGCGAAGCTATGCAGCGGCTTTCTGCCGATGGCCTCCTCTCGCGGCGCAAGCGTGGCTGGGAAGTGCGTAAGCTCGATCTCGTCCAGATTCGGGAATCTTACGAGGTGCGCATGGCGCTGGAAGGTTTTGCCACCGCGCAGGCTGCCATTCGCGCAAGCGAAGAAGAGGTCGCATCGATCGTGGCTGCAACCACCGCCCGTTCAGAACTCGATTTCGACAATATCTCGGACCGTCTGACATCGAACCGGGAGCTGCACGGGCTGATTTTCGCTGCGTCAGGCAACGAACGCCTGGTGAGTGCGATCAGAAAAAACATGCAGTACTATTTCGCCCACCGTTTCGCGCAATTCGTCTCTCGCGAAGAGGCCGCGCTTTTCCAACAGCAGCACGAGGCGATCGCCGATGCGATCGCAGTTCGAGATCCAGCGGAAGCCGAGCTGATTGCGCGCCAGCATGTGAAATCAACCTATCTGGCGTTCGAAAAGTTCTACAAGCTGCTCTGAAGGATCAGTCGCGCCAAGAAAAAAAAAGCCCCGGTGTGGGATTTCATTGCTCTTGCAGCCTGAATTCTGCTTCGGCGCATTCCAGTTGCCTGTCCGCACAGTTTTCACCAGAGGGGTTGTGTAGGGGCCCGTCGAGCGGATAGTCATGGTCCCGGGGGGCGGGCATCAGTGGCCCGTCCGGAGTATCGGGGGCACTGCCCCTTTTGTCGCGTCCAAGCAAACGCTTCGGTTGTGGGAAATCGATATCTCCAGGTTGCATAATGCAATCCAGCGTAGTTTATTGCAACTTGCACGCGGCATTCACAGTGCAAGCTTTTTGGCGGTGGGGAACGGGTGGACACTCTCGCTTTTGACGATCCGGAACGGCAGCTTACTGAAAAGACAGCCAATAAACCCCGGCGCGCCGCCATGCCGGCGGAAGAGTTCTGCGCATGGCTGAAGCACGTCAATTTCAGCGAACGGCATGCAGCCAGAACCTTGCAGATATCCAGAACGACGGTCGCCAAATACCGGCAGGAGGGCGCGCCGGCACATATCGGCTTTGCCTGCGCGGCAATTGCCCTCGGCATGCCGATCTGGCAACGGGGTACGGAATAGCTCAATACCCCCCGCAGAAGGGTTGGTGAGCGCCATCTCATTCGGCGCGATCCAGGCGCTGACTTATGGTTTCACCGCGACAGGCGGAACTGATAGTTGATGCGCCGATACGGGGAGCGGATACCGCCGTTCAGGGCAGGATTTGCCGCGCTTATTTGAGAACGTCCGCTGTGATATCCCTATCTCGGCGCCACTGTGTGCGGCCGCATCCCTGGTGATCATTGTGTGCGAGCGCTGGTTCCGGCTCAAAGCCCAGATAACATCCCCGTGAGAACTTGATTCCAGACTTGAGCCTGCGGCATCGCGTCTGTTGTGCGGACACGCGGGCATGATAAACTGGCATATAATATACCAGTTTTGGAGAGTTCCATGAGCGGCACCTTCATCGCCCGGCCAAAACCTCAACCAGAGAAAGCTCTTGAGGACCCTGCCGTAGACAGGGAGTTCATCGGGCGACTGGTGCGAACGTTCTATACGCGTGTTCGAAGCGACGCGCGGCTGGGGCCCATTTTTGCCGGCGAAATCAAGGATGACTGGGAGCCCCATCTGGAGAAGATGACCGATTTCTGGTGCGCCGTTATCCTCAAGGACGGAAGCTATCACGGCAGGCCGGTGCCGGCGCATCTCAAACTGAAAACGGTTGTGGAAGCTGACTTCGATATCTGGCTGGGGCTGTTTCGTGAAACCGTTGAGGAGCTTTGCGCGCCGGCGGTTGCAGCGACGTTCTTGGAACGGGCAGAGCGCATAGCCAAAAGCCTGAAGCTTGCCATGTTCTTTCGCCTGCCTGCTGCGCTTGGGCCTGATGCGGCCCGCGCCCGGTCGCGGGAGTGACGCGATGCGCATGACACTCCACACCGACTATGCGCTGCGAATGCTGATCTTTCTGGCAGTGCGGCCTGAGGCACCCTGCACCGTGAGTGATGTGGCCGAAGCCTATGGGCTTTCGCACAATCATCTGCTGAAGGTCGCCCGCAGGCTCGCACAACTTGGCGCGGTCACGACACTGCGCGGACGCGCAGGGGGGATCATGCTGGCGGAGGTACCCGAAAACATCGAGCTAGGGGGCATTGTTCGCGGCATGGAGGAAAGCCTCACCCTTGTCGAGTGCATGGGCGCAGGAGAAAGCGCCTGCGTGCTGACGCCGGCCTGCCGGCTCAAAGGCATCGTCGCCGAGGCGCTGGATGCCTATCTCGCCGTGTTCGATCGCTACACACTGGCTGATCTTGTGACCAATCGGCAATCCCTTGCGGGCTTGCTCGGTGTCGAGATGGAAGCCTCTGATGCCGTGACATCAGCTTGAGAACGGCGCCCCTTGCCCTGTTCTATCCCGCACGTTCGTCAAACGCATCCTCATCGATAGGCCAGATCGAACGCGCGAGCTTTTTGTAGCCGGCGGTTTTTGGGTTGTTCGGGTAGCAGCCCTCCACGACTGCATAGATGATTTCCTCGGCAATGGGAGCAAAGCCCGCGTGGAAATGGTTGGTCGACTTGATCAGCAGCAACTGCTTTTCGAGCGGATCGACGCCGAGATTGGAAAAAATGTCGGGCTCGAAGGTCTGGGTGCGGTTGGTGTTGAGCACGATGTCGATCTCGGTGCCCACAAGCCGCACCACCGCGGCGGGGCCAAGCGTGACGCGGCTGGTGCCGAATGTCTGCCAGCCTTCCTCAGCCAGCTTGCGGATCTCGAATGCGCCGTCGAATGGCGTGCCGCTGGCGGCGTTTGCCTTGCCGCCAATGCGCATATCGAGAATGGTGCCCTCGCCCGCACCATGCGCGAAGCCGACGGCCTGCGGATCCCATATGGTGGCAACGCCGGCGCGGGTGATGCCGCTTTTGGCGAGAATATGCAGAAGGGCGGTGTTGTCTCCCGCCGTGCCGCCGCCGGGATTGTCCCACATGTCGGCGATGACGACCGGCTTGCCGCCGATGCCCCCGGCTTTTGCCCGGGCTATGGCATCGGCAGCAGAAAGGCTTTCCATGGCGGTCTTGCCGCGCATGGCGCGCACCTCCTGGCCGAGTTTTTCGGCAAGCGCTGAGCCATTCTCCGGTTCATTGTCGGTGATGACCATGACCTGCGTGCCCATTTCCGGCACGTCTCCGGCCATGAAGCCGTGGATGAGCGAGACGGAGAGAACCCCTTCCCTGCCCTGTAGTGCCTTTATGCGGTCCACGAAAGAGCGCATGGGATCTCGGCTCGTCGGGAAGACGTCGATCATACGGCAGTCGAAGGTGGAGATGACCGGGCGGATTTCGCCGCGCGTGGCGCGCAGCGCCAGATCCACCACATGCTCGGCGCGCTCCAGAAAATCCGTATGGGGGAATTCCAGGAAAGACGCCAGAATGTCGGCTGCCGCCACGCGCTTCGCCGTCAAATGGCTGTGCGGGTCGAGCTCTGCTGCCACAATGACGTTTGGCCCGACGATCGTGCGCACACGGGCAAGAAGATCGCCCTCGCAATCATCAAGCCCGCGCGCGACCATCGCACCGTGGAGACCAAGCACCACGCAGTCCACCGGCATGGCGGCGCGAAGCTGATCCAGAATCTCGTCGCGCAGCGCCTCATAGACATCGAGCCGCACATAGCCACCCGGCTCAGCCCACGTGGCAGTGCCCTCGATCAGGGTGAACCCTTCCTCCCGCGCCCGCCGCCGCAACACGGGGATGGGCGCCGAGCAGAGCGTTGGAGTCTCGGGATGCTTCCCCGGCCCCGCATAAAACGCCATCTCGAAATCACGCCGATCCGTGGGGATCGGTGAGAAGGTGTTGGTTTCGGTGGCGAAGGAGGCGGTGAAGACACGCATGCGTTGATGTCCCGGCTTTGTGGATCAGAGCGGCTTGTAGGCGACGGCCTCGACCTCAATCTTGATGTCGAGCATCAGCCGCGATTCAACCGTGGTGCGCGCGGGCGGGTCTTTCGGGAAATATTTGCCATAGACCGCATTGAACGGGCCGAAATCGCGGGCGTCTTCCACCCAGACGGTTGTCTTGACCACATCGTCCAGCGTGCAACCGGCAAGCGCCAATGCCGCCTTGACGTTTTCCATCACCTGCACGGTCTGCTCGGTGATGCCACCCTTGACGACAACGCCATCGGCGCCCACCGGAACCTGACCGGAGATGTAGACGAAATCGCCGGCGCGCACGGCGGGGGAGAGCGGCACATGGGAGGTGCCGAAGCACTGTTTGGTCATTGATAAACTCCGTTTTCGGGTTGCTCTATTTCACCGCGCCGATGGCCAAACCACGCACGAGATAGCGCTGTAGCCAGGCAAAGATGACGGCGACGGGGATCGTGGCGACAAAGGTTGCCGCCATGACGTGATGCCACTCGACCGTATAGCGGCCGGCGACCAGAGAGAAAATCTGGATCGGCAGCGTGTAGCTTTCCTGACGCCGCAGCATGGTGAGCGCAATGACGAATTCGTTCCACGCATTGATGAAGGAGAAGATGGCAGTCACCGTCATCGCAGGAAGGGCGAGCGGCAGGAACACCATCACCAGCGCCTTGGCCGGGCTCGCGCCCTCGATCCACGCGGCTTCCTCAAGATCTTTCGGGATGGTCGAGAAATAGCTCTGCAGCATCCACACGGTGAAAGCGACGTTGAACGCGCCATAGACGAAGACGATGGAGTTCACATTGTCGAGCAGGCCGAGCCACACCACCAGCCGGAACAGGCCGATGACAAGCACGATGGGCGAGAGCATCTGCGTGACGAGCAGGAACTGGCGGAAAAAGCCCTGCCCCCTGAAGCGGAAACGGCTCATGGCGTAAGCCGCTGGAATGGAGACCGCGAGCGCCAGAACGGTCGACAGCACCGAGACATAGATCGAATTCCACAGCGCCGTGCCGAAATTGGTGACGGCCCACATGTCGATGAAATTGCGCCATGCCGCCTCACGCGGCCACCAGGTGGGCGACAGCACCTCATTGGCCGGCTTGATGGCGGTGATGAACATCACGGCAAACGGAAACAGGATCAGCACGATGAGCGGTGACAGCAGCGCCCAGTAGAGCAGCGATTTCTTCAGCTTGGGGTTCATGTCCGCTCCCTGCGCATGGCGAGCGCGACATAGAGGATGGTGAAGGCCAGAAGCAGCGCGAACATCATCACCGACAGGGCGGACGCCTCGCCCAGTTTGCCGAAGCGGAAACCGAGCTTGTAGAGATAGGTGACGAGGATGTCGGTGGAATTGGCCGGCCCGCCCTGCGTGGTCGCCCAGATGATCGGAAACGAGTTGAACACATAGATCATGTTGAGCACGATCGAGATGTTCAAAAACGGCTTCATCAGCGGCAGGGTGATCTCGCGAAAGGTCTGCCAGCGCGATGCACCTTCAAGCTTGGCAGCCTCGTAGAGATCGTCGGGAATGGACGAGAGACCGCCGAGAAAGATGGTCGTCGTGAACGGGATCGTGACCAGAATGCCGATCATGATCTGCACCGGGAAGGCGGTGGAGGCGCGGGCGAGCCACTGGATGTTCTGATCGATCAGACCGATGTTCTGCAGGCCCGAATTGAGCATGCCGCTCTCGCCATTCAGCGCCCAGCGCCAGACGATGGCTGTCATGGTGAGCGACACGGCCCAGGGCAGCATGACGATGACGCGTGCAAGCGAGCGGCCATAAAAATCCTCGTTGAGGATCATGGCAACAGGCACGGAGACGATGAGCGTTCCGAAGACGATGCCGCCGGTCCAGATGAAGGTGCGCCACAGCGCGCCCAGAAAATCCGGATCGGTGAAGACGGCGACATAGTTTTCGACGCCGTTGAGCCCGCGCAGCTGGCCGAAGCGGTTGACGTCGTTGAGCGAAATCGTGCCGAGCTGATAAAGCGGCCACAGGATGATGAACGCGGCGAGAAGAAACCCCGGCAGGATCAACAGATAGGGATTTGTCAGGGGCGAGCGGATCATGGTCCCGTCAGTTTTCGCAGGATTTCAAGCGGACAGAAGCGGCATGCGCGGCCACAACCGCGCATGCCATTTTCAATGGATCTGCTATTGCCCGAGGATGCCGTTGATCTCTTCAGCGGCAGCGTCGAGCGTGGCCTTGGGTTCGCCATTGCCGAGATAGATGGTCTGCACCGCATCCGACGTGGTGGCGGCGATCTCCTCCCAGCCGGCGATGACGGGCGCGAAGCGGGCGTCCGGCAGAAGCGCCGTGAACGCCTTCAGATCCGCATTGTCAGCAAAGGCGGGCTGCGCCGCGACCTCCGGATTAACCGGCAGGAAGCCTTCACCCGAGGTGAACTTCGCGCGCCACTCGGTGGTGAAGAGCTGATCGAGGAATTTCCAGGCCAGATCCTTGTTCTGGGAATTTTCAAACATGATGATGGAATCGGTCACGCCATAGGTGCCGCGCTCTCCATCCGGTCCCGCCGGAATGGCGGCAACGCCATATTCGAGATCCGGCGCCTCTTCCTTGATCTGGTTTGAAAGGAACGGCGCGGTGATCATCATGCCGACCTTGCCCTGCTTGAACAGGTTCTGCACATCCTCGCGGTTATAGGAGGTAACGCCGGGCTGTGTCGCGCCGGAATCGATCAGCGATTTGTACATCTCGGCCGCCTTGTAGCCGGCATCCGTGTCGAGGCCGGATGTGCCGTCTTCCTCAACAAGCTGGCCGCCATAAGCCCAGAAGGCGTAGTAGAAATAGACGTCGGTCTCGATCTCCTTGCCCTGAAGGCCGAAGCCGGCAATGTCGTCGCCCAGCGCACCTATCTTCTTGGCCGCTTCTGCAAGCTCGTCCCAGGTGTCGGGAACCTCGGTGATGCCGGCCTGCTCGAACAGGGCCTTGTTGTAATACATGGCGCGGGCCGATGCGGCGATGGGCAGACCATAGGTCTTGTCCTGCATCACGGAGGGCTCAAGAAACACCGGGAAGAACCGGTCCTTGAAATCCTGCGTCATGTAATCGTCCAGCGGCGCGGCAATGCCCTGCTCGACGAAGTCGATCAGCCAGCGCGTGCCGATGATCGACAGATCGGCATTGGCGCCGCCGGATATGTCGGTGGTCAGCTTCTGCAGAAGCACATCCCACGGCACCACCTCGATCTGGATATCGGAGCCGGGATTGGCCTCCTCGAACGCCTTGGCGGCCTCTTCGAAATAGGGGCCGGTCTTGGAGCTGTATTCAGCCACGGTGACGCGCACGGTCTCGGCCTGCGCCCACCCAGCCATGGATAGAAGCGCGACACCGGCGACGGTGGCTTTCAATGCGGTGCTGTTCATTGGTAACTCCCTGTTCCTCTCTCGGGTTTCTGATGCATGCCCGGCAAAGGGCATTTGCGCCTGCACTGTTTCTTGGGATCGCCGCCCGGCGCGGATGGCGATCTTTTGTGTAATTTTTTTACAGAAAATAGAAATACGCAAGTGAAATCACACATTCATGTTGCTAAATTACGATTTATCGGCAAATCTTTGCTGACAGTCCCAATGGGGACGGTGTCACACAGCCCGGAACAGACCCGAAAAAAGACAGTGAAACTGCTGGTAACCGGGGAGACTTCTGAAAACCGGACGACATGAGGGGAAGAACGGGAGCGCAATGATCGATCTGAAGGATCACAGGATCGTGGTAACGGGTGCGGCCGGGGGCATCGGCCGGGCCATGGTGGACGTCCTTTCGGGGTTTGGCGCGTTTGTGGTCGCTTGCGATCTGGAGGAGGCCGACCTGTCGTTTGACGGGGTTGGGGAAGCACAGCGCTTTGACCTTTTGGACGATGGTGCGGTTGAAGCGGCGGCAAGGCGCATCTGCGACGGGGGCGTTCCGGATGCCGTGATCTCCAACGCCGGCTGGACGCGCGCCGAAACTCTGGATGACGTGACGCCCAAGGCGCTCTCTCACGAGTTGGACCTGAACCTGCGCAGCGCAGCGCGGCTTTCGCAGGCCTTTCTGCCCGCCATGCGCAACCGGGAGAACGGCACAGCGTTCGTGTTCATTTCCTCCATCAACGCGCTTTCGCATTATGGCAACCCCGCTTATGCGGCGGCCAAGGCAGGGCTGATCGCCTGGATGCGCGCCATCGCCACGGAGGAAGGCCGGCATGGCATACGCGCCAACGCGATCACACCGGGCTCAGTGCGCACCATGGCATGGGACCACCGCATCGAGCGCGATCCGGGCATCTTGGCAAAGGTGCGTCAGCTCTATCCGCTGGGGCGCATGGTCGAGCCCGCCGAAGTGGCGCGTGCCGCCGCCTTTCTCGCCTCACCGCTTGCAAGCGGCATCACCGGCACGGTGCTTCCCGTGGATGCCGGGATTTCTGCCGGCAACCTGCCCTTTCTCGAACAGATAGCCGGCTGAGGAGCGCTTCATGGCAGAATTGCAACTGAAGGACATTTCCAAGCGCTACGGTTCGCTGACCGTGATCGAGAAACTCTCGCTGGCGATTGACGATGGCGAGTTCGTGGTCCTGGTCGGGCCATCCGGATGCGGAAAATCCACATTGTTGCGCATGATCGCTGGGCTGGAGCCGATCAGCGGCGGGGACCTTTTCATCGGTGGCGCGCGCGCCAATGATATTCCTCCCCAGAAGCGCGACACCTCCATGGTGTTCCAGTCCTATGCGCTCTTTCCGCATATGAGCGTTCGGGAAAACATCAGCTTCGGACCGCGCGTGCGCGGCGAGCCGAAGGACGAGACCGAACAGCGCATCGAGAAAGCGGCTGAAATCCTCAATCTTGGCGCCTATCTCGACCGCAAGCCGGGCCAGCTTTCCGGCGGCCAGCGCCAGCGTGTCGCCATGGGCCGGGCCATCGTGCGCGATCCGAAAGTGTTTCTCTTCGACGAGCCGCTGTCGAACCTCGACGCGAAGCTCCGCATTCAGATGCGCACCGAGATAAAGGCGCTACACCAGAAGCTTGGCACGACCATCGTCTATGTGACGCATGACCAGATAGAGGCCATGACCATGGCCGACCGGATTGTTGTCATGAATGGCGGCAACATCGAGCAGGTGGGCACACCGCTGGAACTCTACGACCGGCCCGCCAACACCTTCGTTGCCGGCTTCATCGGCTCGCCGGCGATGAGCTTTTTGCAAGCTGAAACGGGCATGGTGGGCGCGACACCCGTGGCGGTGCTTCAGGATGGGACGAGCCTCCCCGTTGCGCAGGGGTTCGGCCATGAAACCGTGACCGTTGGCATTCGCCCCGAATCCTATCAAAGGGACCCGCAAGGGCCGCTGAAACTTCAGGTCGAGGTGGTGGAGCCGACCGGTCCGGAGATCCATGTGTTCGGCACGATTGCCGGAGAGGATGTGCGTGTCGTGCTGCGCGACAGGGAATTGCCGAAACCGGGCGAGACGCTTGCGCTTTCCGTGCCGGTCGAGCATGTGCACATCTTCGACCGCGACGGCGGACAAAGGCTGGAGCCACACTGATCATGGACGAACGCGTGCCCGACGACAGCGAACGCACGGTCGATATCATCGCCCGGTTGCAGGATCGCCTTGAGCGCGGGCGCGGCGCGGAAATCCGCCTGGTGGAGAGCATTCTGGCCGATCCGCAATTTGCCGCCCACGCGCCGATCGCGCAGATCGCCGAGCGCGCAGGCGTGAGCGAGCCGACCATCACGCGGCTGGCACGCGCACTCGGCTTTCCCGGTACGCGGGAAATGCGGTTTCATCTGGCGCAGGCGCTCGCCATTGGTGGCGCCTATCTGCGCGAGCCGAGCGCACCGGTGGAGGAACTGCCGCTCTCCGGCCAGGTGGTGGCAAAGGTTGCCTCCGGTGCCCATGCAGCCCTTGATCTCATGACGATGGCGCTTGCAGACATCGATCTGGAGCCCATGGCCAGGCAGATCAGCCGGGCAAGCCAGATCCTTGTCTATGGCACGGGCGGCAGCTCTTCCTTTGCGGCGGTGGAACTGCAGAACAGGCTCTTCCGCCTTGGGCTGCACGTGACCGCGCACACGGACCCGCAGCTCCAGCGCATGAGCGCTTCCGTGCTGGAGCCCAAGGCTGTGGTGATCGGCTTCTCCGTTTCCGGACAGGCCGCCTCGGTGATGGATGCGGTGACGATCGCCCGGCAATATGGCGCGCGCGCCTTTGTGGTGACCACCCCAAACTCGCCGCTGGCCGCTGCCGGCGACGATATCCTGCCTCTCACCTTCAAGGAGGACGGCAATCTCTACAAGCCGTCTTCCATGCGCTACACGCTGCTCGCCGCGGTGGACATGATCGCCATGGCGACCGCACTCACGCTTGGCACCAAGGTGCTGGAGCCGCTCAGGCGGGTGCGCCACAGCCTGGCGAGCCAGAACATCAAGAACCCCAACCTTCCCATCGGAGACTGATGCCTTGCGCATTCTCGACCTTGAAACACCTGCCGTGGTGATCGACCTTGCGAAAGTTCGCGCAAACCTTGCCCGCGCGCAGGCCCACGCGGACACGCACGGGCTGAAACTGCGCCCGCACATCAAGACCCACAAACTACCCCTGTTCGCAAAAATGCAGTGCGAGATGGGGGCGGCAGGCATCACCTGCCAGAAGGTGGGCGAGGCCGAAGTGATGGCCGATGCGGGGCTGACCGACATCTTCATTCCCTACAACATTCTCGGCACGGCCAAGCTCGACCGGCTTCTTGCCCTGCACAAGCGCGTGACGCTTTCGGTGACGGCGGACAGCGCGGTGACGATTGCCGGCTATGCCGGGCATTTCACCGATCCCGACCATCCTCTCCCCGTGCTCGTAGAATGCGATACGGGCATGGGCCGTTGCGGCGTGCAAACGGTGGAAGAAGTCGTTTCGCTGGCGAAACAGATCGATCCAGCACCGGGGCTGCGCTTCGAAGGGCTGATGACCTATCCGCCGCGCGGCGAGCCCGAGGCAGTGGAACGCTGGCTGGCGGATGCCATCGCCGCGCTCAAGGAGAGCGGGCTGGCGGTGAACACGGTTTCCAATGGCGGATCGCCCGATTTTTACCAGGCCCAGAAGATCACCAGCGCCACCGAACACAGGCCCGGCACCTATATCTATTGCGACCGCATGCAGGTGGCTTTCGGTCATGGCACGCTGGAAGACTGCGCGTTCACCGTGCTGGCCACGGTGGTGAGCCGGCCGACCGAACACCGCGCAATCATCGATACCGGCTCCAAGGCACTCGCTGCCGACACCGCACCCGTGCCCGGCCACGGGCACATCGTGGAGTATCCCGATGCGGTAATCGCCTCGCTCAGCGAGGAGCATGGTATTGTGGACCTTTCGAAATGTGCGACGAAACCTGAGATCGGCGAGAAGCTGCGCATCATTCCCAATCATGTCTGCCCGGTGTCGAACCTTTACGACGCGGTGAACCTCGTTGAGGGCGACAGGGTCACCGAAACACTTGCCGTTGCCGCCCGCGGCCGCCTGACCTGAGAACCAGTCATTCCGAGGAACAAGCATATGACCTACGACAAGAACCCCTTCCCTGAAGGCGATGCCGACCGTCACTATCTCTGGGAAATGCTGGTGCGGCGCGACATCGACGCGTTCCTTTCGCAGGACTGGTCGATGGTGGAAGGAGATTTTGCCGAGGACCGGTTCTTCGGCATGCATGCGCATTTCCTCAGCGACGCGGATTCCTGGCGGCTTCAGTTTCCCGATGTGAAAACCTACCGCGACGAATGGCTGCGGCAGGGCAGGGAAACAGCGGCAACGGAGTTTGCCGAGCCGCTGCGCGATGCGCTCTTCCGCGTGACGAACATGCGCGACATCGACATCGATGGCGACCGCGCGGTGCTGCACAAGAAATTCAATGGCAATGTGGCGAAGGCCGATGGAAGCGTCGACCGGTTGAATTGGCAGACGCTCTATTTCTGCGCCAGGATCGACGGGCGCTGGAAGATCACCGGCTTTGTCGGTTACATGCCGCACCCACTGGGTGGCTGATCATTCAACGCGCCGGCCCGTCTCGGCATCGAAGAGATGGGTCATGTTCTCCTGAACGGTGAGCGGCAGTGTGTCGCCGGGCGCGACCTTTGCGCTGCCGGGAAGCCGGGCGATCAGCTCACCGCCGGCACCATTGGCACCTGACAGCGCGCCATGGGCCAGTGTGTCGGCTCCAAGCGTCTCCACCGCCGTGACGGAAAGATTGAGCGTCGCCTCTTTCGCTGTGGCAATCTGCAGGTGCTCGGGACGCACGCCGAAGAGCAGCGGCCGGCCGGTCTCGGCCGGCTTCGTGTCGAGCGCGAGTTTTCCGCCTCCTTCCAGCACGAAGTCGGAGCCCGAAACGCTTCCCTTCAGGATGTTCATCGCCGGGGATCCGATAAAGCCCGCAACGAAGCGTGTCGCGGGGCGTTCATAGACGGCCATCGGCGTGTCGATCTGCTCGGCGATGCCGGCATTCATGACCACGAGCCGGTCGGCGAGCGTCATCGCCTCCACCTGATCATGCGTCACGTAAAGCGCGGTGGTGCCGACGGAGCGCTGCATCTGCTTGATCTCAAGTCGCATCTGCACACGCAGCTTGGCATCGAGGTTTGACAGCGGCTCGTCGAACAGGAAGACGGCCGGGTTGCGCACGAGCGCGCGGCCCATGGCGACACGCTGGCGCTGGCCGCCGGAAAGCGCGCGCGGCTTGCGGTCGAGATAGGGTTCGAGCTGCAGCATGGCGGCGGCCTGATCGACCCGCTGGCGGATCTCGTCCTTCGTCTTGCCGGCGATCTTCAGACCATAGGCCATGTTGTCGAAGACCGACATATGCGGATAGAGCGCATAGTTCTGGAACACCATGGCGATGTCGCGCTCGCGCGGCTCCAGATCGTTGACCACCCGCCCGCCGATTTCCATCGTGCCGGCGGTGATGCGCTCAAGACCGGCCACCATGCGCAGGAGTGTGGACTTGCCGCAGCCGGACGGGCCGACAATGACGATGAATTCGCCATCGGCCACATCCAGGCTGACGCCATGGATGACCTCGGTCTTGCCGTAGGATTTGCGAACGTCGCGTATGGAAATCGTCGCCATGCCGATTTCGGTCCTTCTATTTCTCTGTCTCGACAAGGCCTTTGACGAAAAGGCGCTGCATGAAGATCACCACCGCCACCGGCGGCAGAACGGCCAGCGTTGCGGCGGCCATGGTCACGGGCCAGTTGCCGTAGTCATCGGCGGTCGGCATCATCTGTTTCAGCCCCATGACGATGGTGTTCATTTCCGGCTTGGTCGTGATCAGAAGCGGCCAGAGGAACTGGTTCCAACCGTAAATGAACAGGATCACGAACAGCGCCGCGATGTTGGTCACCGAGAGCGGCAGGAGAATGTCCTTGAAAAAGCGCAGCGGCCCGGCGCCATCGACGCGGGCAGCCTCCACCAGCTCATCCGGCACGGTCATGAAAAACTGGCGGAACAGGAATGTGGCTGTGGCGGAAGCGATCAGCGGCAGGATAAGGCCGGTGTAGGAATTGAGCATGCCAAGCGAAGCCACGACCTCATAGGTCGGCACGATGCGCACCTCGACCGGCAGCATCAGCGTCATGAAGATGGCCCAGAAGGCGAACATGCGAAACGGAAAACGGAAATAGACGATCGCATAGGCCGACAGGATCGAAATGGCGATCTTGCCGATGGCGATGCCCATGGCCATGACGAAGGAATTGAACAGCATGCGCCCCACCGGCGCGGTGATGCCGGAAGTGAGCGCTTCGCTGTAATTTTCGATGAAATGCGGCCCCGGCACCAGCGGCATGGGCGGGCGGATGATCTCGAAATGCGTCAGCGTCGAGCCGACAAAGGTGAGGTAGATTGGGAAGCAGACAATGGCGATGCCGATGATCAGCACCGCATGCATCAAGATCGTGCCAAAGCCCTGTTTTTCAACCACGCTCCGCCCTCCTCAATAGTGCACACGCCGCTCGATGAAGCGGAACTGGATGACGGTGAGAATGCCCACGACAACCATCAGGATGACGGACTGGGCGGCGGAGGAGCCGAGATCCTGCCCGACGAATCCGTCGGAATAGACTTTGTAGACGAGGATGGTGGTGGACTGGCCGGGCCCGCCGGCCGTCATGGTGTGAATGATGCCGAAGGTCTCGAAAAAGGCGTAGACGATGTTGACCACGAGCAGGAAGAAAGTGGTGGGCGATAAAAGCGGGAAGATGATGGTGCGGAAGCGGTGCCATTTGCCCGCGCCATCGATCGCCGCCGCCTCGATCAGGCTTTTGGGGATCGCCTGAAGGCCGGCCAGGAAAAACAGGAAATTGTAGCTGATCTGCTTCCATGCGGCGGCGAGAATGACCAGCGTCATCGCCTGACCGCCATTGAGAACGGGGTTCCAGTCGATGCCCATCGCCTTCATGTAAAAGGCGATCACGCCGATGGAGGGCTGGAACATGAAGAGCCACATCACGCCGGCAACGGCAGGGGCCACGGCATAGGGCCATATGAGCAGTGTCTTGTATGCCCCCGCCCCCTTGATGACCTGATCGGCCATCACGGCAAAGAGCAGCGCGACCGACATGGAGACCAGCGTCACGAAGAAGGTGAAGACGGCGGTGGTGACGAAGGACTGAAGATAGTACCGGTCGTTGAAGAGATATTCGAAATTCGAAAACCAGACAAAGCGCGCGCCGAGACCGAACGGATCGGGCAGAAGCAGCGACTGGTAAAGGGCCTGACCGGCCGGCCAGAAGAAAAAAACAATCGTCACTGCGAGCTGCGGCGCGAGCAGCAGATAGGGCAGCAAACGGTTATCGAAGGTGACGCGCTTTTCCATGGGCAAACCAAGAATGCCAGGGCCGGCAAGATTTCTGCCGGCCCCGCAGGTTTCACAGACTTATCGCGTCGACTGCTCGAAGCGGCGCAGCAGCTCGTTGCCGCGGTTCACGGCTTCGTCGAGCGCTGTCTTGGCGTCCTTCTGGCCCTGCCAGACGGCTTCCAGTTCCTCGTCGATGATGGCGCGGATCTGGTCGAAATTGCCAAGACGGATGCCCTTGGAGTTTTCCGTCGGAGCCTTGCCCGTCATCTGCAGAATGGCAATGTCGGTGCCCGGGTTTTCTTCGTAGAAACCCTGCTCCTTGGTCAGGTCATAGGCGGCGGTGGTGATCGGCAGATAACCGGTGTCCTGGTGCCACTGGGCCTGCACCTCAGCGCTGGAGAGATAGTTGAGGAATGCGGCAACACCGGCATATTCCTCGGCCTCGTGGCCCGACATGACCCACAGCGAAGCACCGCCGATGATCGTGTTGTAGGGCGCGCCTTCCGCATCCGGCCAGTAAGGCAGGTTTGTCACGGTGAAGGGGAAGTCGGCCTCGGCCTTCACACCGGCATAGCCGGCTGACGATTCGGTGAACATGGCGCACTCGCCCGAGCGGAAGCGCGCACCGCCCTCATTGCGCCGGCCCGAATAGCTGAAGAGGCCTTCCTTGGCCCATTCGCCCATCTTGTCGATGTGCTGCACCTGCAGATCGCCATTGAAGGCGAGTTCGGTGTCGGTGCCGGCAAAGCCGTTGGCTTGCGTGGCAAACGGCACATTGTGGTAGGCGCTGAGATTCTCGAGATGAATCCAGGACTGCCATGCCGTCGTCAGCGGGCATGCAGAACCGGCTTCCTTGAGCTTGACGAGCAGTTCCTCGACTTCCGGCCAGGTGGCAGGCTTCGCCTCGGGGTCAAGACCGGCCTCCTCAAGCGCCTTCTTGTTGATGTAGAGAACGGGCGTGGAGGAGTTGTATGGTAAGGACAGCATTTCGCCGTCCGTATTGGTGTAATAGCCCGCGACCGGCGCGAGATAGGCGTTCGGATCAAACTCGGCTTCAGCCTCCGCCATCACTTCATAGACCGGCTTGATGGCGCCCTTGGCCGCCATCATTGTGGCGGTGCCAACCTCGAAAACCTGCAGAATGTGCGGCTGTTCGCCAGCACGAAAGGCGGCGATGCCGGCGTTCAGAGCTTCGGAGTAATTTCCCTTGAGGGTGGCAACGACCTCATAATCTTCCTGGCTGGCATTGAAATCGGAGACCTGTTTTTCCAGCAGTTCACCGAGACGGCCGGTGAAGGCATGCCAGAACTGGACCTGGGTCTGCGCCTGTGCGGCGCCGACCATGGCCGGAAGCGCCACGGTCAGAGCCGTGGCTGCGGAAAGCATTGCGCGAAATCTCATTGTGTCTCTCCCTGTAGCGTCGATCGCCGGTTAACCGGTCTCTCTTGGTCGGCTTGTGTTACCGTTGGATGACAGCATCTGTAGAATACATTGTCCATACCTTTTCCAGTATAGAAATTTCATACTACAGCACAGCGCTCACGCGATTGGCCTAGCCTCTCGCCATCCTATACAAGTGCAGGGTCGAATCGAATTCTGGGTCTGAGGATCAAATGAGTTTCCTGACGCGGCTCGCGGCTGGTGCTATCACGCTCTTCGCGCGCTTCATCACTGCCGTGCGGGCCGTTTGGGATGGCATTGAACCTATCCCCCGACAGCGAATTTATTTTGCCAATCATGTCAGCCATGGCGATTTCATTCTCCTGTGGACGGTCCTGCCTCCGCGCCTACGCGAGCAGACCCGTCCGGTGGCGGGCGCGGACTATTGGCTGAAATCCTCCGTCAGGCGCTTTATCGGCCGCGATGTGTTCAACGCCGTGTTGATCGATCGCGACCGCAAGACACGTGCCGACGACCCGATCAAGCAGATGGCCGATGCACTGGATGGCGGCGCCTCGCTCATCATCTTTCCCGAAGGCACGCGCAATGAGACGAACAATCCGCTTCTGCCTTTCAAGAGCGGGATCTTTCATCTGGCAAAACAACGGCCCGACATCGATCTCGTTCCGGTATGGATCGCCAATCTGAACCGTGTCATGCCAAAAGGAGAGTTTGTTCCGATTCCGCTGATCTGCACGGTCACGTTTGGTGCGCCCTTGCGTGTGGAATCCGACGAGACCAAGGACGCATTTGTGAAGCGAGCACGCGACGCGCTCCTATCCACCTCCGGAACAGTCGAAGGCAACGCATGATGAACGAGCATCAGATAGACCTTCTGAAACTGCTCGGCGGGCTCACCGCCGTACTTGTTCTGGCCTCTCTCGCAGGACGCCTTCTCAAGCGCAAGCTCTCCCCCGACGGAACCAACACCGTCATCGAAAACCTGAACGACCGGGTGAATGCCTGGTGGGTGATGATCATCCTGATGGGCGGCGCGCTGCTTTTCGGCCGATTGGGAGCCATTCTGCTCTTCGGCTTCGCTTCCTTCGCCGCCCTGCGTGAGTTTGTGACGCTGACGGACACACGGCGCGGCGATCATTGGGCGCTTGCCTCCGCATTCTTCATTGTTTTGCCGGTTCAGTATTATCTGGTTTATATCGACTGGTATGGGCTCTATTCGATCCTCGTTCCGGTCTATGCGTTTCTATTGATGCCCATCATCTCGGCCCTGCGGGGGGACACGGACCATTTCCTTGTGCGTGTGGCGGAAGTCCAATGGGCGCTGATGATCTGCGTCTTCTGCGTTTCGCATGTGCCGGCACTGCTTACGCTGCAGATCCCCGGCTATGAGGGGCGCAACCTGCTTCTGATCGCCTTCCTGGTGGTCGTCGTGCAGTCGAGCGACGTGCTGCAATATGTCTGGGGCAAAATGCTTGGGCGCACGAAGATCGCGCCAAAACTCTCTCCCTCCAAAACGGTTGAAGGCTTCATCGGCGGTGCGCTGAGCGCCACGCT
Organism: Nitratireductor sp. ATLC21; assembly: GCF_057196525.1. Classification (NCBI taxonomy): domain Bacteria; kingdom Pseudomonadati; phylum Pseudomonadota; class Alphaproteobacteria; order Hyphomicrobiales; family Phyllobacteriaceae; genus Nitratireductor; species Nitratireductor sp. ATLC21. The sequence goes on from NZ_JBXUOU010000004.1 coordinate 267,045, forward strand.
TGTCGGCGCGGCACTGTTCTGGATGACACCTTTCACGCCATTTCAGGCGGGACTGCTGTCCTTTGTCATCGTGCTCATGGGCTTTTTCGGCGGGCTCGTCATGTCGGCCATCAAGCGCGACCGTGGCGTGAAGGACTGGGGGCATCTGATCGCCGGCCATGGCGGCTTCATCGACCGGCTGGATTCGGTGATCTTTTCCGCCCCCATCTTCTTTCACCTCGTGCGTTACTGGTGGTCGCTCACATGAACAAGACCGAAAACCGCCGCCCTCTGGCGAGCCGCGACACCGGCTGGGCGAAGGCCGTGGCCCGCCGGCTGGCCGAAACATCCATCACGCCCAACCAGATCTCCATGGCGAGCGTGGTGTTCGCGGCGCTTGCCGGTCTTGCCTTTTGGCAAGTGGGCGAGACGGAGGGCGCTGCGCGGGCTTTTCTCCTGGTTCTGGCCGGTTTTTTGGTGCAATGCCGGCTGCTGTGCAATCTGTTCGACGGCATGGTGGCCGTGGAGGCGGGTAAGGGATCGCCGGATGGCGCCTTCTGGAACGAGTTCCCCGACCGTGTGGCCGACATCGCGATCCTCATCGGCGTGGGCTATGGGGTCGACCAGCCTGCGCTTGGCTGGGCCGCCGCCGGCTTCGCCGTCCTCACCGCCTATGTGCGTGAGCTGGGTCGCGCCTGCGGCCAGGAAGCGGATTTCTCCGGCCCCATGGCGAAACCGCATCGGATGGCGGCGATCACACTTGCCGCCGCACTTTCATTGTTCGAACCTCTTTGGAACGGGCGTGGCGAGGTGCTGACGGTGGCACTCTGGATCGTCGCCATCGGCGCGGTCCTGACAGCACTGCGCCGCTCCGTGCGGCTGGTGAAGGAGCTGCGCGGCCAGGCCTAGTTTATCTTCAGGCAAGGCCCGGCAGCACGGCTTTCACACCTGCGACGATCATCTCCACGGCGATGGCGAGCAGGATCATGCCCATGAGCCGGGTGGTGATCACGCGCATGGTTTCGCTCAGCACACGTCCGATTTCTGCTGCGAAGAAAAGAACAACGAAGAGGATCGCCAGAATGATGGCGACAACAGAGCCGACGGCCAAAGTCGCCTCAAACCCGCCCGCATGCCCCGCATAGATGATCAATGTTGCAATGGTGCCGGGACCGACAATCATCGGAAAGGTGATCGGATAGAAGGCGAGCCCCGAGAGGTCGCCCATGCGATTCTGTTCGCTCTCGGTTCCATGGTGGGACGAGAAGCCGTTTCCATTGAGCATCGACCAGGCGATGTGCGCCAGCACGATGCCGCCAGCGACGCGAAACTGATCGACAGTAATGCCGAAAAACCCGATGATCGCCTGGCCGGCAAATAGGATAACAGCGCACATGATGGCTGAGAAAATCGCAATTCTGAATGCCAGAAAGCGTTGCTGCTGAACCGTGAAACCTGCCGTCAGCGCCAGAAAGATCGGCAAGTTCACGAACGGGTTCATGATGGCAAAGAATGCGCCGAAGGCTTTTGTCAGTTCGGTGTAGTCCATGATCCTGCCCCGCCTGCCGATTTCGCCTCACTGCCAAAGCAAAAAACGACTCACTGAATTCCGAGGCAGTATGGCATCAAGCTGCGCCACGGGCGACGCTGGTATCAGCCGGCTTTTGCATCCCGCCGGAAGATCCAGTCATGATCCGGATGGTTCGCGAAGCGCCATTTGCGCAGTGGGCCGGCCATGACGTTGAGATAGTACATTTCATAGCCATAGGGCGCGCCACAGGGGTGGTGCCCTTTCGGCACCAGAACCACATCATGGTCGCTCACGGCCATCGTCTCGTCCAGTTCGCCATCCTCGGTGAACACACGCTGGAAGCCGAAACCCTGCGCCGGGTTGAGCCGGTGATAATAGGTCTCCTCCAGATAGGTCATGTTCGGGAAATCGTCCTCGTCATGCCGGTGCGGCGGATAGGACGACCAGTTGCCCTGCGGGGTGTAGACCTCTGTGACGAGCAGGCTGTCTGCTACATCGCGGCCTTCCATGGCAATGTTGTGGATGTAGCGCGTGTTGGCGCCCTTGCCGCGCTCTTCGAGGCTGATGCCTGTGGGGCCGATCACCTGTGCCTCATGGCCACTCTTACCCGGCGCACTGCAGACGGCGAGCGTGCAGTCCGTGGTGGCTGTGGCCTGCCATTCGGTCCCATCGGGAATGTAGACTGCATGAGGCGGCAGGCGCTCGAACACATTCATGCGCTCGCCCAGTTCGCCAAAAGCCTTGCCTGCGCCCGAAATATCCGCCTTCCCTTCCACAAGTACGAGAATGACCTCGCGGTCTCCTGTCGCCTCGGAGGCCGTTTCGCCGGCTTTCAAACGGTAGAGGCCGAAGCCGACATAGCCCCAGCCTGCCGATGCCGGTGTGATGTCGTGCACCTTGCCGGCGGTGCCTGCGGGTTTGACCAGAAGATCGGGCATGGTTCCTCCCTTATTCGCTTTCGGTGTCGCCGGGCGTGAAGGTGTAGAGCAGCGACCAGGCCGCATAGACGCCTGCGGCAGTGAACAGCATTCCCCAGAACGGCGCGCCGGAGAAAAACTCGAAAAGTCCCCAGCCAAGACAGACGGCCACCACGACCACCCGTCGCCAAAGCGGCTTGAAGAAGGGATGGCGTGGATCGAGAAAACTCATTCTGCAGGGTTCCGGGTGAGGCCGGCAGCATGCGCTGCCTGCCGGAGCGCTTTCAAGCCCATGGACTGATATTTGACCGGGTCGGCCTTGAGCGGGTCCTGCTCGGCCTCGATCACGAGCCATCCATCATAGCCCTTCTTCGCGAGCACGCTCAGCACAGGCTCGAACGCGATGCCACCTTCGGGGTCTCCCGGCACGGTGAAAACGCCGCGACGCACGCCTTCGAGAAAGGACAGCCTTTCCTGCTCCACTTCGCTGCGAATGGCGGGGCGAACATTCTTGGCATGGAAATGGGCCACCCGCTCGCCATAGGTCTCGGCCAGTTCCACCGGGTCGGCCCCGCCGAACCAGGCATGGCCGGTGTCGAGCAGAAGGTGGGTCGCGGGGCCTGTGCCATCCATCAGGCGACCGATCTCCTCGCGTTTTTCAACCACGGTGCCCATATGATGATGATAGACCAGTGTGACGCCCTGGCCCGCGCAATACTCTGCAATGTCCTCGACGCCGGCACAGAAGGCTGGCCAGCGATCATCCTCAAGGCGGGGACGGTCCGCCAGTGGAACCGCATCGTTGCCGTGAATGGCGTTCGACGTCTCGCAGACGATGCACACCTTGCAGCCATTCGCCTTCAGCATGTCGAGATGCGGTTGGATCGCCTTCTTCTCGGTTTGGATGGCATTGGCCAGAAGGTTGAGCGAGTGCCAGCCGGAAACGAAGACGAGGCCGTGCCCGGCCAGAACCGCTTTGAGCGTCTCGCCATCGGAGGGCATCTTGTGCCCCTTCTCGATGCCGTCAAAGCCAATGGTCGCCGTTTCCGACAGGCACTGCTCAAGCGGAATATGCGCGCCGATGGTCTGATCGTCATCATTCGACCAGGCAATGGGATTGGTGCCGAAACGGATCATTCAGTGTCTTTCCTTCAGCGCTTTTTCGTAGGCCCTGCGGGCGGTCTTGACCTGTTGCCGGTCGGAAACCTCGGGCACGGCGACATCCCACCAGTACCCGCCAGCCTCTGTCGAGGGATAGGGGTCCGTGTCGATCACCACAACGAAAGGCCCCTCGGCAGAGCGCGCTTCGGCAAGGGCGGCCTCCAGCTCGGCAATGGAACCGGCCTTGCACGCCCTGGCCCCCATCGAAGCCGCGTGGGCGACAAAGTCGATCCGCGACGGGTTCACATGGTGCGTATGGTCGAGCAGATTGTTGAACTCGGCACCACCGGTGCCCATCTGCAGCCGGTTTATGCAACCGAAACCGCGATTGTCGGTGATGACCACGGTGATCTTGATGCCCATGGAAACTGCGGTGGCCAGCTCCGAATTCATCATCATGTAGGAGCCATCGCCCAGCATCACGATCACGTCTCGCTCGGGCTCGGCCATCTTGATGCCCAGTCCGCCGGCGATCTCATAACCCATGCACGAATAGCCATACTCCATGTGATAGGAGCCGGGGCGCCCGGCTTTCCACAGCTTGTGCAATTCGCCGGGCATGGTGCCGGCCGCGCACATGACCACCGTGTTTTCACGCGCCGCGCGCTGCACCGCGCCGATGACCTGCATGTCGGTGGGGAGCGCGTTTTCGTCCATCGAAGGTGCTTCCGTCACCGCATCGGCGGCCCTGAACCAGTCTTCCTTCAGTGCCGGCGATGGCGCTTCCGCCTTCCATCCACCGAGCCCTTCAGTCAGAAGCTTGAGGCCGACATCGGCATCGGCGATCAGCGCCAGCGCGTCGTGCTTGCTGCCATCGTAGGGCTGAACGTTGAGAGACAGGATTCCGGGCCGTTTTTTGAACAGTGCCCAGGACCCGGTGGTGAAATCCTGAAAGCGCGTGCCGATGCCGAAAACCAGATCCGCCTCCTCGCAGACCGCATTGGCGCTCGCCGAACCCGTGACCCCGACCGGGCCGAGATTGAGCGGATGGTCCCACGGGAGCGCGGACTTGCCAGCCTGCGTTTCCACCACCGGTATGGCGTGTTTTTCCGCAAACGCTTTCAGCGTATCGCAAGCCCCTGAATAGTGAACGCCACCGCCAGCCACAATCACCGGGCGGCTTGCGGCGCGGATGGTTTCGATGGCATCGGCCAGTTCCGTTTCATCAGGCCGGGACCTGCGGCGGCGCCATGTTCTTTCTGCAAAGAAACTCTCCGGCCAATCATACGCTTCCGCCTGCACATCCTGGCAGAAGGCGAGTGTGACCGGCCCGCAATCGGCCGGATCTGTCATAACGCGGAAGGCGCGTGGCAGCGCGGTCAAGAGCTGCTCGGGCCGGGTGATGCGGTCGAAATAACGCGAGACAGGGCGGAAACAGTCATTGGCGCTTACGGTGCCATCGCCAAAATCCTCGATCTGCTGCAAGACGGGATCGGGACCACGATTGGCAAAGACATCGCCCGGTATGAGAAGCACGGGCAGGCGGTTCACATGGGCGAGTGCAGCCGCCGTCACCATGTTTGTAGCGCCGGGGCCGATGGACGATGTTACCGCCATGGCGCGGCGGCGGCCAAGCTGCTTTGCATAGGCGATGGCGGCGTGCGCCATGGACTGCTCATTGTGCCCGCGATAGGTGGTGAGCGTTTCACGCGCGGCATGAAGCGCCTCGCCCATGCCCGCCACATTGCCGTGGCCGAAAATGGCCCACATGCCGGCGATGAAGGGCTCGCCGTCCTCGTTCTTCTGGGCGGCGATGTAGCGGATCATTGCCTGCGCCGCCGTCAGCCGGGTTGTCTTCATGCTGCCTCTCCCTTTTGCGCCCGTGCCCGCGCCCGATCCCAGACAGCGCAGAGATCTGCGTAATTTCTCGCCATTTCAGCAATCGCCGTTTTGTCGTCGATCGCGCCGGAAAGCCAGCGCCGCGCCACCTCGGCGAAGATGGTGCGACCAACTGCGAAACCCTTGACCAGATCGAAAGAGGCGGCAACCGCGAAACTCTCCTCCAGCTCCTTTGCCGGCGCATCAAGCCCGAGCACAACAATCCCGCGCGTATGCGGATCGTTGCGCTTGATCGCATCGCAGGCCTTTTGCCATGCGGCGCGCGAGGTCATCGGTTCGAGTTTCCACCAGTCGGGATAGACGCCGATCTCGTAAAACCTCTGAATGGCGCGGGCTGCGGTGTCATCGTCACACACGGCGACCTTGGACGGAATGATTTCGAGCAGCATTTCCAGCCGGTTGCGGCGGCTTGCGGCAAACAGGCGTTTGACCGTTTCTTCCTGTTCTTCTCGCATCGGCGGCTCATCGTCCGGGTGATAGAAGCACAGAACCTTGACCACGTTTTCCAGCGGCCATTCATTGAGCCCGCCGCAATCGGGGCCAATGGCCGGTTCCAGCGTGAGCGGGCGCGAGCCCGGCCATTCGACCGGACGGCCGATCCACAGTCCGGAGCCCGAGGCCGCGTAGAGGGCTTCCCGCCCGAGCCGGCCATCGCACAGGATTCCATATCCGTGGCGCCCGCCAGCGACGGTCTTTGCCGCCTCGAGGCACAGTTTCTTGAAGTCGCCGATGCGCTCATGCGAGACGCCCGCCTCATCGGCCATGGCTTCCAGCTGCATGCGGTGATCGAAGGCGAAAACACGCATCTGCGGCCACTCGCCATGCCGTGTCGTCGCCCAATGCACCTGCTCAAGCGCGGCATCCTTGCGCAGCGCCTTCTCCCGAATGCCGGTGCGGAAGAAATATTCCAGCTCCTCAAGCGATGGGTAAGCCGGCGCGCAGCCATGACGGGAGACCGCAAAGGCGCCGCAGGCATTGGCGTATTTCAGCGCTGTCGGCCAGTCCTCACCCGAGAGCCACCCTTTCAGAAGCCCGGACATGAAACCATCGCCCGCGCCAAGCACGTTGAACACCTCGATCGGGAACCCCTCCCCTGCCTCGCCCTCATCCAGCGTGTCGGGGATCGCGCCTTTGAAGGCGGAGGCTCCCATCGGTCCCCGCTTGCACACGAGCACGGCGTCCGTCAGCGCACGCACATTTCTCAGCGCCTCAACCGTGTCGGTGGAACCGCCTGCGATGTGGAACTCCTCTTCCGTGCCGACAATCAGGTCGAACAAAGGCAGGGTGGATTGCAGCTTGGCGGTGACACGTTCGGATTCGATGAAGCGGCTTTCACCGGCGTCATGCCCGGCAAGCCCCCAGAGATTGGGACGGTAATCGATATCGAGCGCGGTCAGCGCGCCATGCTCGCGGGCAAGCCGCAGCGCCTTGAGAACGGCGGCCTCGGTGCGCGGATGGGAAAGATGAGTGCCGGTCGCACACACACAGCGGGCCTCGGCAATGAAATCCGGATCGATGTCTTCCTCACCCAGCGACATGTCGGCGCAATTCTCGCGATAGAAGATCAGCGGGAACTGCTCCTGATCGCGAATGCCGAGCAACACAAGTGCCGTCAGGCGTTCGGGGTCGGTCACCACACCGCGTGTGTCGACACCTTCGCGCTCGAGCTCTTCGCGGATGAAACGCCCCATATGCTCGTCGCCCACCCGCGTGATCAATGCCGATTTGAGGCCGAGACGTGCCGTGCCTGCCGCGATGTTGGTGGGAGATCCGCCGATATATTTGTTGAAGGAGCCCATATCCTCCAGCCGCCCGCCCACTTGCGCGCCATACAGATCGACCGAGGAGCGGCCGATGGTGATGAGGTCGAGGGACTTCATCCTTGTCTCCTCCATACATTTCTGCCGCGCTTGTGGTCGCGCAACGGCAGAGGGCGATGGTGTACCGGGTCCGGCGCTCCATCATTCACATAATGGAAGATATGTTCTATTTTAATGGCAAAATCAACATCAGAATTCCATTTTACTGCGTGTTGGCGCCCACAGCGACCACGAGCGCCACAGCCAGTGACAGCGTTGCAGAGAGTGATCGAAAGGCGCCGAAATCGGCTTCGGATACGGTGAGCATAAGAGGGGTGATGGGCCGCAACGGACTTGCGATGGCATCGGTGATTGCGATCACGTCGGCACCGACAGCGCGCGCGGCTTCGGCCAATTCGACGGTTTCGGTCGTATAGGGCGCAAAAGTGATTGCTATGACGGCATCGCCTTTGCGGATGGCATGCCGGTTGTCGAGCCTGCCGACGTGGTCGTGAATCATCGTCGGCACATTCATCTTCTCGAAGGCGTAAGCGAAATAGGCTGCCACTGAAAATGCCCGACGCAACCCGACGATGTGCACCATATTCGCTTGAGACAGAGTTTTGATGGCTGCGTCGAGCGTCTCCGGATCGATGGTCTTTGCTAGGCTTTCAAGCGACAAACGTCCGGCCTCGATGAACTCGGCCAGGAGTGCGGACGCACTCCCCGCCCCACTCTCTCTCAGCTTTTCAAGCCGCGTCGGATAATCGGGCCAATTCTGAACATAGGAATCCCGAAAAAGCCGCTGCATCTGCGAAAATCCGGAGAAGCCGAGCACCTGACAGAACCGCATGAACGCCGATGGTTTCACACCGGCGCCTTCCGCCATTTCCGCAACGGTGGACACCGCGATGCGATCCGGATTTGCGGCTACATAATCAGCACACTGCTTCAACCGCTTGGGCAAACCGTCTGAAACTTCGAGCATTCGATCGAGCAACTCCTCGATTGTTTGTGGTGCGGAAGGCTCTCTCATGCCCGGCTCTCTTTCTTTTGCTCGATGGGTCTTTCGCTTGACAGCGTGGCTGGGATGATCTTACGCATTTGGAATAAAAATTCCAGTATTGGAGGAGAATTTCCATGAGCGACATCGGCGTCGGCCTGATCGGGACGGGTTTCATGGGAAAGGCTCATGCTTTGGCCTTTCGCGCAGCAAGGGCTGTCCTCGCCGATGTGCCGGAAGCGCGACTGGAGGTTCTGTGCGACACGCCGGCCACGCGCGCCGAGCAGATGGCTGCGCAATTCGGTTTTGCGCGCGCCACGGAAGACTGGCGCGCTCTGGTCGATGACCCGGCTGTGGAGCTTGTTTCCATCACCACCCCAAACCGGATGCACTGCGAGATGGCGCTGGCAGCCATTGCAGCCGGCAAGCACGTCTATTGCGAAAAGCCGATGGGCCTGACACTCGAAGAAGCTCGCACCATGGCAGAAGCCGCGGCCAGGGCCGGGGTCAAAACCATGGTCGGCTACAACTACATCAAAAATCCGGCCTTCGAACATGCCAAAGAACTGATTGCCAGGGGCGCCATCGGCACACCGATACATTTTCGCGGCTTTGTGGACGAGGACTACCAAGCCGATCCGGAACTCGCCTGGACATGGCGAGCGCGCATCGAGGATGCCGGGCTCGGCGCGCTTGGTGATCTCGGCTGCCACCTGGTTTCCATGGCCTATGGACTGATGGGGCCCATCGAAAGCCTGATCGCCGATATGCAGACCATTCATCAGACACGCCCGATGCCCGACGGAAACGGGCGCGGGGCGGTGGAAAATGAGGACGTGGCTTCGGCCCTGGTGCGGTTCGGAAGCGGGGCACAAGGCATTTTGGCCACCTCCCGTTCCGCATGGGGGCGCAAGAACCGGCTGGGTTTCGAAGTTCATGGAACCGAGGGCATGATCGCTTTTGAACAGGAGCGCATGAATGAGCTCCAACTCTATCGGAACGAGGGTCCGGCGGCCGAGCAGGGATTTCGAACAATACTCACCGGCCCGACCCATGGAGCGTATGCTGCGTTCTGTCCCGCGCCCGGCCATCAGCTCGGTTTCAACGATCTCAAGGTTCTGGAGGCCGGTGCCTTCCTGCGGGAAATAGCAGGCGGTGCGAAAGTTGGTCCCGATTTCACGGACGCGCTGGAGTTCGAGAAGGTCATTCACGCCATCGCTGCTTCTGCACACGAGGGACAGCGTGTGACGGTGTAGGGCGGGCATGAACCCTTTCAATGCCGCGCCGACCGGTGGCCGGATCTGACCGCCACGAGAGAAGGGGCAATTTCTCTGCTTGATCTTTGTCAAAGCAGGACCAGAATCATACCCATAGGGTGGTGGAGAACGAAAGGATCCAGCATGACCTCAGCTTCTGATCTCTCCCCGAAATTCCGGCATGTGCGCCTGGAACTGGCCCGCGAGAAGGGCCACCCCCTGGGCGATCATGACGAAGGATATGACCTGCTGGTTCCGCTCGACACGGAGGGGCATCTCGACGCCGCGGAATGGAAGAAGCACCAAGCGCAATGCCGCGTGCGGCGCTTCGAACCCAATGCGGAAGACAAGATCGGCCGATTGCGCCGCAAGCCCGGCGGGCAATGGTATTTCGATTACGAAGAAGGCGACCGCGACGACGAGATCGGCTTCCGCCTCGGCGAAGAACGCTTTCGGCAGGGCGAATATATCTCGATCTCCCGTCAGGGGCAGATGCACACGTTTCAGGTGAAGCTTGTGGAGCGGCTTTAGAACCGAAAGAAGGAATCCTGCAGGGCCGAGTTGGAATATTCAACGGGCCGGCCTCCCCCATCCACCACCACGCGCTGGACCCTAAGCAGCGGCGAGGCCTTCAGTATGGACAATGCCTCTGCCTCTTCTTGCGAAGCCGACAGAAGCGAGACGTGCTCGCGCGCCAGGAAAATTTCGCCGCCAAGGGCAGCCCGCAACATGGTGTAGAGCGAGGTTTCCGCGAGGCTGGAGACGTTCAGCTTCTCAGCCAGAGCTGCCGGCAAAAGCGAGGTCTGATGAACGACGGGACGGCCCTCCAGAAGGCGCACCCGGCGGATCTCGAAGACCTCGGTTCCAAGCGGCAGTGAGAGCGCATGGGCGATGGAGAGCCCCGCCTCAACACGCCCCGTGGAGACAAGACGCGTTGACGGGCGAAAGCCGGCCTCGCGCGCGGCGGTGGGAAAATCCATCAGCTTCTCGCCGCTGCGCCCGATGGCGCGTTCACGGTAGACGGTGCTGCGCCCCTGCCCCTTCGACACGAAACCCTCGCGCTGGAGCAGCTCTAGCGCCTGCCTGACGGTGCGTCGCGAAACCGCGTAGGCCGTGGCCAGCGCGTTTTCCGATGGCAGCGGATCGCCATTGCGCCACAGACCGCCTGTCAGCTCGCGGATGAGCCTGTTGGCAAGGCGCTGATAGGCGTGATCCGCTCCCATGCCTCAGGCCGCCCTGCCGCCGATGTTCCGCACCAGCACCGCGCCGATGATGATGAGGCCGGTGAAGATATCCTGCAGATAGTTCGGCACACCGAGAATGGTGAGACCGTTGGCGACCACGGCGATGATCGCCGCGCCCAGAAGCGTGCCGAGCGCATTGGCCTGCCCGTCTCGGAAAGCGGTCATGCCGAGGAAGACTGCCGCATAGGCCTGAAGCAGGAAACCGTTGCCGCCGGTCGGATGGGCGCTGCCGAGACGCGCGGTGAGAAGCAGGCCGGCAAGCGCGGCAAACAGCGTGCAGAGGCCGAAAGCCCACACACTGTTGGGCACGATGCGCACACCGGTGAGCCGTGCCGCCTCCCGGTTGCCGCCAATGGCGAGGATGCGGCGGCCAAGCTCCGTGTGGTCGAGAATGAAGGCGGCAAACAGCGTCGCCGCGAGCGCCCAGAGCGTGAGAACGGGAATACCGGCGAGATAGCCGCGCCCCAGATCACGGAAGCCCACCGGAATGTTGCCGAACAGCGTTGCGCCATCGCTGATCCAGTAGGTGATGCCACCGACAATCGTGCCCATGGCAAGCGTGACGATGAAGCTCGGCATGCGATAGGTGGCGATGGCGAGCCCGCTGATCGCACCGACGGCAAAGCCTGCAATGAGCGTGACCAGCATGACTGGCACGATGCCCCAGCCGGCGCCGAACAGCGTGACGGAAACAATGCCCGCCATGGAAACCACCGCGCCGACCGAAAGATCGAACTCCGACAGCGACATGACGAAGGTGGCCCCCAGCGCAACAATGGCGAGCAGCGACATCTGCTGCGTGATGTTGATGAGGTTCGAGCCCTTGGCGAAGGCCTCCGGCGAGAGCGCGGCAAAAAGGGCGACGATGGCCAAAAGGCCGATCAGGGTTCCGTAGCGGGCGGAAAAGCTCAAACTCGTGTCTCCGGCTTTGATGGCTGCGGCGAGGCGTGAAACGTAGCGTCGATGACGGACTGGCGCGTGACGGCGCTGTTGGGCGCATCGAGCGTGACGGCCCCCTGCGCCATGACCACGACACGGCTTGCGAGCATCAGGAGTTCTTCAAGATCGCTGGTGGCGAAGAGAACGGCCGCGCCCTCGCCCGCAAGGCGGTTGCACAGGGTGTGGATCTCCGCCTTGGAGCGCACATCCACGCCGCGCGTCGGCTCATCGAGCAGGAACAGTTTCAGCGACGGATCGAACCAGCGGCCGATCATGATCTTCTGCTGATTGCCGCCCGACAGGGTGGAGATGCGATCGCCAAGGCCGCCATATTTGACGCTGAGCCCTTCAAGCGCGGAGCGAATGCCCGCCCGCGCCCGCCGCCACGAGACAACGGGCAAGGAACCGACGGCGCGATGGTGATCGAGATGCGGCAGGACGGCATTGTCGAGAATGGAGTGATGCATGACGAGGCCGGTGTTGCGCCGGTCTTCGCAAACATAGGCAACGCCGGCGCGTTTGCGGCTCTCAATGCCCGAGGCCGGGAGCGGCGCACCTTCAAGCGCGATACCGCCCGCTGCCACACCGCTTGCACCCCATATGGCTTTCAGGAGGCTGGAGCGGCCACTGCCGACCACGCCATAGAGCCCGACGATTTCGCCGGCGCGCACCGTCAGATCAATGGGGGCGCGGACCGGGCTCACGCGGAATCCGGAAAGCTCCAGAACGGGGTCGCCCGGCACGCGCGCATCGCCATGGCGCTCATGGCGAAACGCCTCGCCCGCCATGAGCCCGACGATCTCGTCGCGCGAGGTGTCGGCGATCTGCCCGCTGCCGACGGATTGGCCATTGCGCAGCACGGTGTAGTCATCCGCCAGCGCGAACACCTCATCGAGCCGGTGCGACACGAAGATGATGGCGCAGCCCTGATCGGCCAGATCGCGCACGATGCGGCGCAGGACGGTCGCCTCCTCTTCGCTCAGCGAGGCGGTGGGTTCGTCGAGGATCAACACCCGCGCATCGTCCATCAGCGCGCGCAGGATCTCGACAATCTGGCACTTGGCGACCGAGAGGCGCCCCACCGGCACGTCGATGTCGAGATCGAGCCGGTAGCGGTCGCGCAGCGCTGCAAAGCGCAAACGCATCGCCTTCCAGTCGACGCGACCGAGGCGGCGCGGATAGGCCCGACCCACATAGGCATTCTCATAGGCCGTGAAGCCCGGAACGAGATTGAGCTCCTGGTGCACGGTGCGCAGACCGGCTGCTTCCGCCGCGCGTGGATCTGCCGGCTGATACGCCCTGCCGGAAAGCTGCATCGTTCCGGCATCGGCCCGGTGCACGCCGGAAAGGCACTTGAGCAGGGTGGATTTGCCCGCCCCGTTCTCCCCCAGAAGGGCATGGACCCGCCCGGCGGCAACGTCGAGGCGCACGCCATCGAGCGCCGTGACGCCGCCAAACCGTTTTGTGAGCCCTTCGATCTCAAGCATCTTTGCGGGTTTTACTCGCAGTTCGCGCCGAGCGTTTCGCGTTCGACCACCTTGGCCTCCACGAAGATCTCGCGCGACGATGGATCGCCGCCGCTGAGCACCGTCTCGATTTCTCCTACCGCGGCGCTTGCAATGCCCGGAAAATCCTGCCGCACGGTGGCGGCGAGATTGGTGCACTGCTTGATCAGATCCACCGCCTGGGGATTGCCGTCAATACCGGCGATCACGATGTCTGCATCGGGCATGTCGCTTTGAAGTGCAAGCAGCGCGCCAATGGCCGGCTCGTCCCACGCGGCCCAGACGCCGTCGATCTTTTCGCCGTGCTGGCGGATGAAGGTTTCCATCGCCTGCCGCGCATGGTCGATTGGGCCTGGCACCTGGACATAATGCTCGGCGATGACCTTGACGGCATCATTCTTCTCAAGCGCCGCATCCAGCGCCAGCTCACGCTGGCGAACGCCGGGATGCGCGGAGTGGAAGAATTTGACAATGTTGCCCTCGCCGCCCAGCGCCTCGAACAGGTAATCGGAGAGGATGGTGCCAAGGGCAAAATTGTCGGTGGTGATGTTGGCGGTCACGCCATCGGCAAGCGCGCCGTCGAGCACGAAAACGGGGATGTCCTTGCCCGCGGCGGCGGCAACCTGATCGGCGATCTGGTTGGGATCGACACTGACCAGCACGATGGCGTCCGCCCCCGCATTGGTGACGTCCTCGACACGGCTTGCAAGCTGCTGGAAATCGCCGCGTGTGTCGACGACGTTCACCGTCCACCCCTTGGCCTCGGAATCGGTCTTGAAGGTCTCGACCATCTCATTCGTGGCAACGGAACTCAGATAGGGCGTCAGCACGGCGATGTCCTCGGCATGGGCCGTGGAGATCTGGGCGAAAGCGGCCAGTGCGGCCGTGGTAAGGAGCATGCGTTTCATGGTTTCCTCCGGGTCAGATTATCAGATTGGCGTGTTCCCGCGCAAAGCGGGAGGCTGCGAGATAGGCCTGGTAGCGGCTGTCGCAGCTTTTGGCATGGGTGGAGCCCTGTGTGTGCGCTGGCGACGCATCGACGGCGGCAGGCGATAAGCCGGCCTTTGCCGCGATCATGCGCAATGCGCCCCGCGCCGTCATCTCCTGGCTTGCATCGGGAAAGGCGATGTCGCGCTTCAGCACGTCGGCGAGGATCTGCCGCTGCAGCGGCGTACGGGCCGCGCCGCCAATGACGGTGAGCGGCGATGGCGGCAGGCCGGCGGTTTCCAGATTGTGCCGGATGGCGAACGCCACGCCTTCAAGCACGGCGCGCGCCATTGCGCCCTTGCCATGGGTGCGGTCGAGGCCAAGGAATGCGCCACGCACGCGCTGATCCTCGAATGGAGCGCGCTCGCCCGAGAGATAGGGCAGGAAGAGCGGCGCGGCGCGCGCTTCATCCGCCGTCGCAGCCGCTTCCAGCAGGGCTTCGACACTTTCGCCCGTGGTTTCGGCCAGCCAGTCCATGGCGGCACCCGCCGTCAGAAATGGCGAGATGATGATGGCGCGGTCGGGATGGACCGGATCGGCAAGCGTGTAGATGTCACGCGGGGGCGCGGCATCCTGCATGGTGAGCGTGGCGGCAACCCAGCCGGTGGTTCCGAGATAGGCATAGGCACGTCCCGGCGCGTCAGCGGCTGCACCCCATGTGGCCGCTGCCGCATCGCCTGCGCCATTGAACACAGGGATGCCTTCGCTCAGGCCGAGCTCTGCGGCGGCTTCTGCCCGCAACGGGCCAAGGATCTCGTCCGCCGGGAGGATTTCAGGCAGGCGCGACGCTTCGACACCCGCAGTGACGAGCAGATCGGCATCCCAGCACCGCTTTGCGATGTTCATCAGGCCGGTGGTGGAGGCGACGGTTGGATCGATCGCAGCGCGGCCGGTCAGCCGGAAGGTGACGGCATCCTTCGCGCCGAAGAAGAAGCGGTGTTCATCAGGAAGATCGGGCGCGAAACGGTCAAGCCGCATGAGTTTGAAAATCGTGTGGGCCGGGTCCGGGTGATTGCCGACACGCTCTGCGTAATCATTCGGCAGGCGGGCTTGGAGTTCGGCCATCTCGTCTTCATCGAGGCGGCGGTCGGAATAGAGCGCGGCAGATGCCAGCGCTTCGCCCTCCGGTGACAGAACAATCAGGTTCTGCATGGAACCGGTAAAGACGAGCGCTTCAATGTCTTCTCTGTCGGGCATGTCTGCCAGCGCGGAGACAAGCGCCGCCCACCAATTGGCGGGGTCCTGCGTCTGCGAGCGGTCGGCCCCGGCCGCGGTGGCGATGGACGACGACCGGGCGGCCAGCATCCCGCCATGCTCAGAAAACAGAACGGCTTTCAGGGCCGATGACCCGATATCAATGGCCAGAACGGTCCGGCTCAAACCAACCTCCCTCTCATGGGGTGGACGAATTCAATGTCCACCGTCTCGCCGCGCGCTGGCCTTTTTGCAAGGTCCGTTCCCCTTTTTCGCGCAGTGATCCACGAGTGCGGGGCGAAATGCCCACCCTGTCAACAAGAAGGGAGGGTCTACCGCCATTTCATTTCCCGATTTGGACAACGACTTCCGAAAACGCGTCAGGTCGCGCGGATGTCGGCGGGGCTGTGACCGCAATGGCGACGAAAGGCAGCGGCAAAGCGTCCCGCATGGGCATATCCGACGCACGCGGCCACCGCCGCCACCGGCAGGCCATCGCGTTCGAGCAGAAGCCGGGCGTGCTCCATGCGGCGCATGGTGAGATAATCATGCGGGGAAAGCCCGGTGAACCGGCGCATGCCTGTGGTGAGCGTGCGCTGGGAGACATCAAGCCGTTCGCACAGCGACGCTACGGTGAGCGGCAGCGCGGCGGGATCATCAAGCAGCGCCTTGTAGCGCAAGACATAGCGCGGCAGCGGGCCGGCGGCGGCGAGCGCCGAGGGCTCTGCCTCGCGGCAGGGCACATGGGCAAAGAGCGTTTCCAGAACCGCGTTGACGAGCGGCATGGGCGACAGCGCCGTGCTGTCTGCGGCCTCGATCTCCTCTGCCACCATGAGCCCAAAAAGGCGCGCCAGCCGCCGCCCGACCGGCGTGTCGAGGTCGATCTCCGGCTTGAAGAATGGTGTGCGGCGGACGGGGTCGCCCGTATGGCGCTGCCAGGCGCGCTCCACGAAATCGCGCTCCAGCCGCAGCATGACCTGCGTGGTGCCGGGCCGCCAGTTGGAGCGCACGAAGGGGCCGGGCGACAGGATGAGCCCATGACCCGGACGCGACGCGACACGGTCGCGCCCATAGAGAATGTCCACCCCGCCGGAAAGCGGGAACTCCAGCATATAGAACGTGTCGAAGATGCCGGCCTCGATCTCGATGTCGGGGCCATAGCGCAGGAGATTGAGGGATGCCCCCTCGCCTGCGACGGCATGGTGCCGAAAGTCGAGCGCGGCTTCTCCGGAGGGCATCAGAAGGCGATGCGGCCTGTAACGCGCGCCGATGGCGGCCTCGGCCTCGGCGATGTCGAGCGAATGCAGGCCGGGCACCCGGCCAAGCCTTTGCGACGCGTCGATGAGATCAGTCACCACCATGACTGCGAGGATAACAGGACGATGGAACCTGTCTAGAAAAAGCTGGGCCGCGAAAGGAACAAGTCGCCTTTCATGCCACGCAGGACAATCCAACTTTCCGCTTTATTTTCAGGCGACTAACTCACCTTCTCTTTCGAGACAGGTGTTTGACTTGTCCCGCCCGGCCATGCCTCAATCGGGAAAAGCGAAAAAGGGACGTTGCGCGTATGACTGCACCCATGGAACCCAATTCCTTCCGGATCGGCCCTGACGATGAGGGCATGTATGGGATCTTCGGCGGCCGGTTCGTTGCCGAGACGCTGATGCCGCTGATCCTCGATCTGGAAAAGCACTGGAACGAGGCGAAGGACGATCCGGCGTTTCGCGCCGAGCTTGAGCATCTGGGCCGGCACTATACGGGCCGGCCCTCGCCGCTCTATTTCGCCGAACGGCTCACCGAGCATCTGGGCGGCGCGAAGATCTACTTCAAGCGCGAGGACCTGAACCATACGGGTTCGCACAAGATCAACAATTGCCTGGGCCAGATCCTGCTCGCCAAGCGCATGGGCAAGACCCGCATCATCGCCGAGACCGGCGCCGGCCAGCATGGCGTGGCATCGGCCACCGTGGCCGCCCGCTTCGGCCTGCCCTGCATTGTCTATATGGGCGCGACAGACGTGGAGCGGCAGAAGCCGAATGTCTTCCGCATGAACCTGCTGGGCGCAGAGGTGAAACCGGTGTCCTCCGGGCATGGCACGCTGAAAGATGCCATGAACGAGGCGCTGCGCGACTGGGTGACCAATGTCGAGGACACCTATTACCTGATCGGCACGGCGGCAGGCCCGCATCCCTATCCCGAACTGGTGCGCGAGCTGCAATCGGTGATCGGCACGGAAGCGCGCGAGCAGATCCAGGAACTGGAAGGCCGGCTGCCCGATGCCATCGTGGCGGCGGTGGGCGGCGGCTCGAACGCCATCGGCCTGTTCCACCCCTTCCTCGATGATCGTCAGGTGGAAATCCACGGCGTGGAGGCCGGCGGGCATGGGCTTGCGGGTGACGAGCACTGTGCCTCCATGACGGCGGGCCGCCCCGGCGTGCTGCATGGCAACCGCACCTATCTTCTGCAGAATGAAGACGGGCAGATCCTCGACGGGCATTCGGTGTCTGCCGGGCTCGACTATCCCGGCGTCGGGCCGGAGCATAGCTGGCTGAAGGATTCAGGCCGTGTGATCTATTCGCCCATTCTGGATGATGAGGCGATCGAGGCGTTCCAGATGACGACGCGGCTTGAGGGCATTATCCCGGCGCTGGAATCGGCCCATGCGATTGCCCATGCGATCAAGCTCGCGCCGACCATGGGCAGGGACCAGATCATGATCGTCAATTTCTCCGGACGCGGGGACAAGGACGTCCACACCGTCGGAAAGATGCTCGGCATGGAGATGTGAGCCACATCGCCCCGTCTGAAGCCCGTTGTTGAAGAGAGTATCCGCATGACCACCCGCATTGACCGCCGCTTCGCGCGGCTGAAGGAAGAAAACCGCCCGGCACTCGTGACCTATTTCATGGGCGGGGATCCGGATTATGAGACGTCGCTCTCGATCATGAAGGCGCTGCCTGCGGCGGGCAGCGACGTGATCGAGCTGGGCATGCCCTTTTCCGACCCCATGGCCGATGGCCCGGCCATCCAGGCCGCCGGCCTGCGCGCGCTGAAGGGCGGGCAGACGCTGGCGAAGACGCTCCAGATGGCACGGGACTTCCGCAAAGACGACGACGACACGCCCATCGTGATGATGGGCTATTACAACCCGATCTACATCTATGGCGTGGAGCGCTTTCTCACTGACGCGAAGGAAGCCGGCATTGACGGGCTGATCATCGTCGATCTGCCGCCGGAGATGGACGAGGAGCTTTGCGTTCCGGCGATCAAGGCGGGGCTGAACTTCATTCGTCTGGCAACGCCGACGACAGACGAGGAACGTCTCCCAAAGGTTCTGGAGAACACGTCGGGCTTTGTCTATTACGTGTCGATGACGGGTGTGACAGGCTCGGCCCTGCCGGACACGAACAAT
>NZ_JBXUOU010000005.1:0-190074 GCF_057196525.1 Nitratireductor sp. ATLC21
GCCAGAGCCAGAGCCAGAGCCAGAGCCAGAGCCAGAGCCAGAGCCAGAGCCAGAGCCAGAGCCAGAGCCAGAGCCAGAGCCAGAGCCAGAGCCAGAGCCAGAGCCAGAGCCTAGGGTCGAAATTTCAGACGCAGCGCCCGCGACCCCTTCGCCCCGCGAGCGGGGAGAAGGTGAGGATGAGGGGCAGCGCGACGTTGACGACATCACGCCCGCCGTCGAAGCCGCGCCGACACCCTCGGCCGACGACGCCCGCCCCTCATCCGGTCCTTCGGACCACCTTCTCCCCGCAGGCGGGGAGAAGGAAGCGGAGCCCGTCATCGAGGTTGCGGAAAAGGCCGAGGCCGACGAAGCCCCGGAACCGAAGGCCGCAGAACCAGACGCGGCGCCCGTGCCCCCTTCTCCCCGTGAACGGGGAGAAGGTGAGGATGAGGGGCGACGCGAGGTTGACGACATCACGTCCGTCGCCGAATCCGCGCCAGCCGCTGCCGCAGGCAAGATCGCCGTCTCCAAAGCCGTTGAGCGCGTGGAAGAGAAGGCGCCCGAGCCACAAGCGTCCGAACCGCGCAAGCCATGGTTCCAGCGTCTGCGCGAGGGGCTTTCGCGTTCATCGCGCGAGCTGCGCGATTCCATCGCCGGCGTATTCACCAAGCGCAAGCTGGACGACGACACGCTTCAGGATCTGGAAGACGTGCTCCTGCGCGCCGATCTGGGGCTCGAGACCGCGATGCGTGTCACCGACGCGCTGGCGTCGGGCCGTTACGGCAAGGATGTTTCCGGTGAAGAAGTGCAGGCTGTCATGGCCGAGGAAATCGAGAAGGTCTTGGCACCCGTCGCCATGCCTCTCGAGCTCGACCTGTCGCACAAGCCGCATGTCATCCTTGTGGTCGGTGTCAACGGCACCGGCAAGACGACCACCATCGGCAAGCTGGCTGCAAAGCTCACCGAGGGCGGGCTTTCGGTGACGCTGGGGGCCGGCGACACGTTCCGCGCCGCCGCGATCGAACAGCTCAAGATTTGGGGCGAGCGCACCGGTTCGCCGGTCGTTTCCTCAAAACTCGGCGCGGATGCGGCGGGTCTTGCCTATGATGCCTATGAAAAGGCGAAGGAAGCCGGCTCCGACGTGCTGATCATCGACACCGCCGGACGCCTGCAGAACAAGGCCGAGCTGATGGCCGAGCTTGAAAAGATCGTGCGTGTGCTTGGCAAGCACGATCCCGATGCGCCGCACACCGTCCTCCAGACGGTGGATGCAACCACCGGGCAGAATGCCCTTAATCAGGTCGAAATCTTCCGCAATGTTGCCGGCGTCAACGGCCTGGTCATGACCAAGCTCGATGGCACGGCGCGCGGCGGCATCCTTGTTTCCATCGCCGCCAAGCACAAGCTGCCAGTCTATTTCATCGGCGTCGGCGAGCAGGTCGACGATCTCGAACCCTTCTCGGCGAGTGATTTCGCCAAGGCGATTGCAGGAGTTCAGTAAGCGTGAGCGAAAAACCCGTCTTCGAACGCGATCCCGCCGATCCCAAGCGCAAGGAGATCAACCCGCTCTTAAAGCTGGCGCTGGAGCTGGGGCCACTCATGGTGTTCTTCTTCGCCAATTCGCGTGGTGAGTGGCTGGTGGAGCGTTTCCCGGCGCTGGGCAGTCTCGGTGGACCGCTTTTTGTGGCGACCGCGCTCTTCATGGCCGCGACGGCCATTGCGCTCACAGCCTCCTGGATTCTCACCCGCACTCTTCCCATCATGCCGCTCGTTTCGGGCGTGGTGGTGTTCGTGTTCGGCGCGCTGACGCTCTACCTGCACAGCGAAATCTTCATCAAGATGAAGCCGACCATCGTCAACACGCTGTTCGGCGTGGTGCTTCTGGGCGGTCTCGCCTTCGGAAAGTCGCTGCTCGGCTATGTGTTCGATTCCGCTTTCAAGCTGGATGCGGAAGGCTGGCGCAAGCTCACTCTGCGCTGGGGCCTGTTCTTCATCTTCCTGGCGGTGGTCAACGAGGTGGTGTGGCGGATGTTCTCCACCGACACCTGGGTCGCCTTCAAGGTGTGGGGCATCATGCCGATCACCATTCTCTTCACGATGAGCCAGATGCCGCTGATCATGAAGCACTCGCTGGAAGAGCCCACGAAGTAGCTACTCAGCCGCATCCCGCCTTGCAGCGGCGATGGCGTCGTCCAGCCGGCTGTAGAACCGGAGTGCGGGTGGCCGCATCCCGTGGGTGCGCAGCAATTTGCGCACCGGCTGGCTCGCCCCCACGAGATAGACATTCGTTCCCTTCTGGCGCGCCTTGCGCACGAAACCTTCAATGGTTGCAGCCGCCGTGGAATCGAGAAAGCTCACCGAGCCGATGTCGATGACATAGGCTTTTGGCTGGCCGCCGATCCGGTCGAGTGCGGCCCCCACCGCAGCCGCTGCGCCGAAGAAGAACGCGCCGGCAATGCGATAGACAACCACATCGTCGTCGGTTGCAATCTCGGCGTTGTATGGACGTTCGCCATTGTCAGGCTGATCGGTCAGCGATGAAACGCCATGCTCCACGCGCACCGCTTCCGACATGCGGTGCAAAAAGAGCAGCGCGCCGAGGCCGAAGCCCACCAGAATGCCCTCCGTCAGATCGCGGAACACCACCAGCAGAAACGTCACCAGAAGCACCACAGCGTCGCCCCACGAGGAGCGCAGCAGTGCTGCGAACTGGTGCTTCTCCGCCATGTTCCATGCAACCACCGCCAGAATTGCGGCAAGGGCTGCAAGCGGGATGAAGCGTGCCAGCGGCGCCGCCACCAGCATGAACGCCAGAAGAAACAGTGAATGCAGCATGCCCGAAACAGGCCCGCGCGCGCCGGCCCGCACATTGGCTGCCGTGCGTGCGATGGTTCCGGTCACACAGAAACCGCCAAACAGCGCCGAACCGATATTGGCCGCGCCCTGCGCCACCAACTCGCTGTTGGAGCGGTGCCGGCGGCCGGTCATGGAATCGGCCACCACCGCCGAAAGCAGGCTCTCAATGCCGCCCAGAAGCGCAAACGAGAACGCGGCGGGCAGAACCGCCATGATCTTTTCGGTGCTCAGGTCCGGCAGGTGCGGGGCAGGCAGCATCTGCGGAATGCCGCCAAACCGCGAGCCGATGGTTTCCACCGGCAGACCCAGCGCCCATGCGACCAGCGTGGCCGCCACCACGGCGATCAGAAAGCCCGGCCAATGCGGCCGCCAGCGGCGCAGCCCGACGATCGCCGCCACCGAGCCAAGCGCCAGCAGAAGTGCTGCGGCGTTCACCGTCGGCGCGGCTTCCGCCAGCGCCTGCAATTTGGGAATGAATGGCCCGGGTTCCGCGCCCGTCAGCGTCAGGCCGAAGAAATCCTTGAGCTGGCTCGTCAGGATGATGACGGCGATGCCGGAGGTAAAGCCCACCGTGACCGGGTAAGGCACATATTTGATGAAGGTGCCGAGCCTCAAGAGACCAATGGCAAGCAGGATGAAACCGGAGAGGAAGGTGGCGAGGATCAGCCCGTCCATGCCGTGCGCCTGCACCGTTGCGAAAACGAGCACGATGAACGCGCCCGCCGGGCCGCCGATCTGAAACCGGCTGCCGCCAAGCGCTGAAACCAGAAAGCCGCCGACAATGGCCGTGTAGAGCCCGCGCTCCGGCGGCACGCCCGAAGCGATGGCGATGGCCATGGACAAGGGCAGCGCGATGATCGCGACCGTCAGGCCGGCAACGATGTCGGCCTTGAGCGCGGCAGGACCATAGCCCTCGCGCAGCACGGTCAGCAGTTTGGGTGTGAACAGAGCAGTGAAGCCGGGGCGCGTGGCGCTCGCCTGCATGGGAAAGCCTCATACCATCGGCAGCGGAAGGCCGTCGGCGGATTTGCAGGCGGTCGCCGTTGCGTTCTCATCGTTCCCGCAGTTCTGGACGCAAACCGGTTCCACTTTTGCTGGAACTGCGTTGTCTCAGACGGTTTTCGCCTTTTGCCGGGGATGGCTCTCTGAAGCGTACACCACGTCCGGTGCCGTGGCTGGGTGCATGGTCACCGATCAGCTCGATGCCGGCTGCCCCCAGCGCCTCGACCACCTTGGAAAGCGTGTCGACCACACCGCGCACATTGCCTTCGCTTGCCTCCATCCTCTGGATAGTCGGCAGGGAAACGCCCGAAAGCTCGGCCAGCTGCTTCTGGTCGATGCCCAAAAGGGCTCGGGCGGCGCGCATCTGTGCTGCGGTTATCATTGGCGCTCCGTCTTCGAGAGTATATACAGTCTTTTAGTATTGATGTCTAGAACATCAATATTGATGGTTTTAAACGGGTCAGACGCCGAAAAGTCCGATCACCCCGCCCATGATAAGGGCGACACCCAGCCAGTGGCCGGCGTCGATCAGGGTCAGGTCCCAGCCAAAGCCTTCATAGCGCTGGTTGACAGCAACGGTCGTGGCCATGAAGCCGAGCCAGATGAAGGCACCGGAGACAACGCCGTTCCAGAAGGTCACTTGGCCTGCGCCCAGATGGCCGATCACGCCGGCCAGAACCCATGCCATGATCAGTTCGGCCACGAATGAGGTGATGAAGAGCGACGGTTCCATCCTGGCGTCTTCGGGCTTGATGCGAGCGGCCTTCATCCATGGCTTGCCGAGCGCGCCGTAATAAATGGCGCCGAACATGAACGCTGCGATGGCGGCAACGAGGATGGCGAGATAGTTGAGACCGGCGAAATCCATGGGGTTCTCCTCACATGTCCAGCAGGGCGGATTGAACCCGCACTCCACAAAGCGGTCAAGCGAATTGCCAGACGGTAGTACGCTTCACCTCTGCGTCTTCGAGCGCACGGGTCACCGGCACGATATAACTCGCCAGTTCGGCAAGGTGTTCGCGCGGCAGGTAGCTCCGGCCGGGGTCGCCGACAATGACCGTCGCGCCTGTGTCTGACAGGCGCTCGAACCATGGCACCAGCGTGTCGGTCATCGCCCGGTCGTAGAACACATCGCCGGCAAGCACCACGTCCCATTCGCCTGTTGCGCCGGTGAGGTCTTCCTGCGTGGTCTCGAACTGCACATCGTTCGCGGCCATGTTCAGCGCACAGGCCGGTCCGCTGAACGGGTCGATGTCCGCTGCCAGAACATGTTTCGCGCCTGCCTTCATGGCGGCGATGGCGACAAGCCCGGATCCGGTCGCAAAGTCGAGAACGGTTTTCCCCCGCACGGTTTCGGGGTGATCGAGAATGTAGCGCGAAAGCCCCTGACCACCCGCCCATGCGAAGGCCCAGAAAGGGGGCGGCAGGCCGATCTCTGCAAGCTCCTCCTCCGTGCGTTGCCAAAGATCGTGTGCTTCATCGGCCAGATGGAGCGCGATCTCCGGCACATGTGGCGGGCGCATCAGCGCCGTGTTGGCGTGGATGAACGCCGCCGCATTGTCCGGGGTGATGCGCCGCACGGGGGAAAGGCTCAGGGCGCCTTGTCGAGGCCGCCCATGCGGCAGATCTCGGCCCATTCGTCAGGCCGCACCGGCTGCACGGAAAGCCTCGAATTGTTGACCAGAATCATCTCCGACAGCGCCGGGTTGGCCTTGATTTCGGCCAGCGTGACGGGACGGGGGATGTCCTTGACGGCGCGGATATCCACGCATTCCCAGCGCGGGTCATCCGTCGTGGTGTCGGGATGCGCCAGCGCGCACACTTCCACGATGCCCACCACAGAGGTTTCCTTGACCGAGTGGTAGAAGAAGCCGAGATCGCCGAGCTTCATCTCGCGCATGTTGTTGCGCGCCTGATAGTTGCGCACGCCGTCCCACTGCTCGCCCTTGTCACCCTTTTTCTTCTGCATCTCCCACGACCAGGTGGAAGGCTCGGACTTGAACAGCCAATAGGCCATCACGCATTCTCCGGATTGTTGAAGACCCAGTTCCAGGCCCGTATTTCAACGGATTCGAAAAGGCCCGCAAGAGCATAGGGGTCTGCGGCGGCGATCAGTTCCGCTGCCGCCTGGTCCTCGGCCTCCACCGCGACAAGGCTGCCGCAGGGCTTGCCTTCATCGTCAAGGAATGGCCCTGCAAATTTCAGTGCGCCGTTTTCGTTGAGCCCGTTCAGGAATTCCACGTGTTCGGGCCGTGTGCTCATGCGCGTTTCCAGATGGCCGGGCCTGTCCCGGCAGATGATGGCGAAGATCATGCCTTTCCCCTTTTGTCAGGTTTCACTCTTGAGCGGGCGCGAAAGCAGGGCTTCCATAGCAGCCGGCACAGTCAGCCTGCCTTTGAGAAGTTCTGTCACGCTTTCGATAATGGGTGCTTCGAGGCCGCGTTCGCGCACGATGCGCGCGGCGATGCCGGCCGTATGGGCGCCTTCGGCAAGCGGCCGGCCTTCAAGGCTCTCGCCGCGACCGAGCGCTGCTCCATAGGCAAAATTGCGCGATTGCTCTGAGCCGCAGGTCAGGATCAGGTCACCGAGACCGGAAAGCCCCATCAGCGTGTCGGGCCGCGCTCCGAAGGCCTCGCCGATGCGCCGCAATTCCACGAAACCACGCGTGATGAGCGCTGCCGATGCGCTGGCGCCGAGCCCGGCTCCGTGTGTGGCGCCGGCAGCGATGGCCAGAACGTTCTTCAGCGCGCCGCCGATTTCAACGCCCGTTAGATCGTCGGTCGAATAGCAGCGCAGGCGCGGCGCGGAGAGCTGTTCGGCGAGCGTCATCGCCAGACCGGCATTTTTTGCCGCCACCGTCACGGCGGTCGGCAGGCCGCGCGCCAGATCGCTGGCGAAGCTCGGCCCGGACAGCGCGGCCACAGGGTTTTCAGGCAGCATCTCGGAGGCGATTTCGGACATTAGCCTGCCCGTCTCGCGTTCGATGCCCTTGGCGCATAGCACGATGGGTACCCCCTTCGGCACATGCGGGCCGGCATCGGCAAGAACCGCCCGCAGGGTCTGCGCTGGTGTCACGGCAAGAATGCAGTCGGCATTCTCGAGTGCATTCTCCATGCTGTTCGTTGCAGCAAGCTTTTGATCGAGCTTCAAGCCGGGCAGGTAGCGTTCGTTGATGTGATCGGCATTGATCGCCAGTGCCAGCGCTTCGTCGCGCGCCCAAAGTTTGGCGCGATGCCCGCTCGTGAGCATTGTCGCGCCCAGCGCCGTCCCCCATGCGCCTGCGCCCAGAACAGCGATGGTCCATGGTGTTCTCATGCCTTTGCTCCCCGTTTGCCCGCGCCGAAGAGTGGGGCCGATGCCTGATCCAGCGGCCAGCGCGGGCGCGGGGCGAAGCCGAGGGTCTCCTCTTCTTCAAGGCCTGCTGCCAACCTTTCCAGACCGGCCCAGGCGATCATCGCGGCATTGTCACCGCATAGGCGCAAGGGCGGGGCGATGAGCCGGAAACCGGCCTTCTCGCAGAGTGTATCGAGTGCAGAGCGAATTGCCTGATTGGCCGCCACACCGCCCGCCACCACAAGGGCCGGAGTTTTGAGATCGGGATGCGTTTCCCGGAAGCGGGCGAGACTTCGAGCAAGCCGGTCGGTCAGTGTTTCGGTCACCGCCTGCTGGAATGACGCACAGATGTCGGCGATGTCTTTTTCACTGAGTGGCGCAAGTGCGGTGGCTTCACGCCGCACCGCGGCCTTGAGGCCGGAGAAGGAGAAATCGGGTCGTGATTCACCTTTCAATGGGCGCGGAAAGGCAAAGCGCGCCGGGTCGCCCTCCGCTGCCGCCATTTCCACGCTGGGGCCGCCGGGATAGGGCAGGCCGAGGAGCTTGGCTGTCTTGTCGAATGCCTCGCCCAGCGCATCGTCTATGGTGGAGGCCCAGCGCTGATAGCGCCCGACGCCCTCCACATGAACGATCTGCGTATGCCCGCCGGAGACGAGCAGAAGCAGATAGGGAAAATCGATCCCGTCGGTCAGCCGTGCCGTCAGCGCATGGCCTTCCAGATGGTTGACGGGAATGAGCGGCTTGCCGCTCGCCGCCGCGATCGCCTTGGCGGTGGTCAGCCCCACGATCAGCCCACCGATCAGGCCGGGACCTGCCGTGGCGGCGATGGCGTCGATGTCTTTTAGCGGGAGGCCCGCTTCATCGAGCGCGGCTTTCACCACTCCGTCCAGCGCTTCCACATGGGCGCGGGCTGCGATTTCCGGCACCACGCCGCCAAAGGCGGCATGGTCGGCAATCTGGCTCAAAACCACATTGGACAGGATTTTGGTCTCCTCTCCGGATTTTTCGATCACGGCCGCCGCCGTCTCGTCGCAACTCGTCTCGATGCCAAGGATGCGCGTCATTCAGCCTTACCCGCTCATGTTGCCGTTGCAGCCAATCCCCGTTAGGGGTGTGATGCATCCGGTTCGGATGCGGGTTAGCACGGACATGACGGCATGCAAACTGATGTGGTGAAGATCGGCACGCGCGGAAGCGCTCTGGCAGTGGCTCAGGCGGCAGAGGTGCGCGCGCGCCTCATGGCGGCGCATGGCATGCCTGAAGAGGCGTTCGAGATCGTCGTCATCTCCACTTCGGGCGATCGCATTCAGGATCGCCCGCTCTCGCAGGCCGGCGGCAAGGGGCTTTTCACCAAGGAAATCGAGGAGGCCATGCTCGATGGCCGCATCGATCTGGCCGTGCATTCCTCCAAGGACATGCCCACCGTTCTGCCCGACGGTCTGGAAATCTCCGCGTTTCTTGAACGTGAGGATGTGCGCGATGTTTTCATTGGCCGCTCCATTGCAAAGCTCGAGGATTTGCCGCGGGGCGCCAAGCTCGGCACCTCTTCGCTGCGCCGTCAGGCGCTGGTGCTGCGGCTGCGCCCGGATCTCGATGTCGGCATGTTCCGTGGCAATGTGCAGACGCGCCTGCGCAAGTTGGAGGAAGGCGTCGCCGAGGGCACGCTTCTGGCGCTTGCCGGGCTCAACCGGCTCGGCATGCCGCATATAGCGACCGAGGTGATGGACCCCGAACGCTTTCCGCCGGCACTGGGGCAAGGCGCGATCTGCATCGAAAGCCGCATCGGTGATGTGCGCATCGGGCCGATGATCGCCGCGATCCATCATGCCGAAACGGGCGATGCGCTGCTTTGCGAACGCGCTTTTCTCGGTGCACTGGACGGTTCCTGCCGTACACCCATTGCAGGCCTTGCCCGCATAGAGGGCGACAGGCTGCGTTTTTCGGGTCTGATCCTCACGCCCGATGGCCGTGAGACCCATGAGATCGCAACTGAGGGCCTGGCAGTGGATGCCGTGCGCCTCGGCGCGGAGGCAGGCGCGGAAATCCGCGAGAAGGCCGGTACGCGGTTCTTCGATAGCTGGCAGTAAGATGCGGCGGGTGCTGGTCACGCGTCCGGAGCCGGGCGCTTCGGAAACGGCAGGCAGGCTCGCTGAAATGGGGTTCGAGCCCCTCGTCCTGCCGCTCACGGAGACTGTGCCGCTTCACCCCGCCATCCACGCCGAAGCGGTGGATGTTGTCGCTGTCACCAGCCCCAATGCGATCCGCCATGCGCCACAATCCATTTTCGACGCATTGAAGGGCAAGCCGGTCTTCGCCGTGGGACACCGCACCGGTGATGCCGCGCGTGCTGCCGGGCTCAATGTGGTCGATGACGAGGCGGGCGATGCGGAGCGGCTGGCGGTGCGCATCGACGGGGCTTTCGCGGCTCCCGCCCATATAACGGTGCTTTGCGGGCGTGTGCGCCGCCACGTGCTGGAAACAGGGCTTCGAGCGGCAGGCCACCGCCCACGTCTGGTCGAGATTTACGACACACTGCCGCTGGATCCTTCAGAGAGCGCTATCCGGTCGGTTATCGGCGAGCGCCCTGTCGATGACGTGCTGCTTTATTCGGCCAATGGTGCAAGCCAGCTTGTGCGCCTCATGGAGCGGTCTGTCTTGGGAACAAATTTGGCAGCTGCGACATTTTATTGTCTCTCAGAGCGTATTGCCGGGGTTTTGGGTCAGGATGTCGCAAAAACCGTTCGAATTGCGGATTTTCCGTCGGAAGATCGTCTGCTCTTTCTGCTAAAGACGTAACCGCAATCCTGTGAGCCCCTGTTTTCACCACATGGGGGTGTGATAGGAACTTATATGCACTGCACATAGTGCAGGGTCAGTCTTTTGCAGCGGAGTTGCCTGATGGTCAAAACGCCGAGAACGCGTCATTCCAAAACCCAGAAGGAGCCAGTGACCATCGATCTGGATCCCGATCAGGTGAAGAAGGAAAAGGTCGACAAGCCTGACGCGCCCGGTGAAGCCAGCAAACAGGCAGCCGGGCAGGCCGCGCAAATGGGCGCGGAAGCGAAGCCGGAGGCCTCCGGGACGGAGACATCTGCCAAGCCCGCCCCCTCGACCGCTCCAAAAGACGAAAAGCCTGCCGCCGCGTCCAGAGACAAGCCCGCGAACAAGGATGCCGGGTTCGGGCGCGAAGCGAAAGCTGGTGGTGCACATGTCAGCAAGGCTGATGCCGAAAAGAAATCCGCAAAACCCGAGCGCTCCCCGCCCGCCACAGGCGGGGGCGGCGCTGGCCGTGCGGCTATCGGTGGTGTTGTCGGCGGTGTCGTTGCGTTGGCACTTGCAGGTGGCCTGCAGTGGGGAGGCATCCTGCCGGCTCCCGACAGGGGCGGTGATGCCGCCGACCCGGCGGTGGAAACACTCCGTCAGCAGGTGGCAGCCCTTGAAA
The DNA here is from genome assembly GCF_057196525.1 of Nitratireductor sp. ATLC21. Taxonomy (NCBI): domain Bacteria; kingdom Pseudomonadati; phylum Pseudomonadota; class Alphaproteobacteria; order Hyphomicrobiales; family Phyllobacteriaceae; genus Nitratireductor; species Nitratireductor sp. ATLC21. The sequence goes on from NZ_JBXUOU010000005.1 coordinate 10,613, forward strand.
GCAGGTTGGGCGATCAGCCTGCCGCCAGCGGCAACACTGAAGCGGTGGAGGCCGCGTTGATCGAGGCGCGTGAGCGCGCCGGCGCAACCGAGCAGCGCCTTTCCGAGCTGGGAAATGAGATTACGGCGCTGCGCGAATCGATCTCCTCAGGCGAAGCCGGCGAGGGGCCGGGACTTGAGGCGATCTCGGATCGGCTTGCAGCGCTTGAGGAAAAGACGCAGGGCCTGTCGGCAGCCGGTGAAACAGGAGCCGCGCTTGAAGATGTAACCTCCCGGATCTCGTCGATAGAGGCCAGCGTGCGGGAAGCATCCGAAGTGGCCGGTACGGCGAGCCAGACGGCGTCTGACAACGCCGCGGCTCTTTCCACACTGAAGACCGAGGTCGACGCGCTGAAGGCGCAGGCTGAGGAGGCGGATGCCGCCCCGCGCATGGCGTTGGTCATTGCCGCGACCACGCTGAAATCTGCTGTGGAGCGCGGCACGCCTTATGCCAGCGAGCTTGAGACCTATACTGCCATCGCACCCGAGGGTGAGGCCGAGGCGCTGGCGCCGCTTGAGGCGAATGCGAACTCCGGTGTGCCGAGCCGCGCGGCGCTTGCCGCCGAGGCGCCCGAAGTGGCGAGCCGCATCGTGGCCGCCACCACGCGCCAGGCGGGCGATGGCGGTGGCGGCATCATCGATAATCTGATGGCCAGCGCCCGCTCGCTCGTGGTGGTGCGTCCGGTGGGCAGCGTCGAAGGCGATGGGCCGGACGCGATTGCCGCACGCATGGAAGCGGCCGTGGTCGCCAATGATTATGAAAAGGCGCTTGCCGAATACGAGGCTCTGCCGGAGGCAGGCAAACAGGCCGGCGCCGATTTCGCTGAAAAGCTCAGGGCCCGTCAGGCCGCCGACCAGATATTGAACAGGGCGCTCGCCGATGCGCTGAAGGGGGCATAAGCGCAGATGTTCCGTATTCTCTTCTATCTTGTTGTCGTCTTCCTTCTGGGGCTGGGCTTTGCCTGGCTGGCCGAGCGTCCGGGCGATCTCGTCGTCACCTTCGCGGGCTATCGCTATGAGGTTTCGCTCATGGTGGCCGCCGTCGCAATTGTGGCCATCGTTGCGGCGGTGATGATCCTGTGGTGGCTGATCCGCAGCATCTGGACGAGCCCTTATGCGGTTGCGCGATATTTCCGTGTGCGTCGTCGCGATCGCGGCTATCAGGCGCTTTCCACCGGGATGATAGCGGCCGGCGCCGGTGATGGCGGTCTGGCGCGGCGCATGAGCCAGCAGGCGGCCAAGCTCATTTCTTCCGATCAGGAGCCGCTCATCCATCTTCTCGATGCGCAGGCAGCATTGCTGGACGGTGATCGGCAAGCGGCGCGCGACAAGTTCACCGCGATGCTCGACGATCCCGAGATGCGTCTTCTGGGTCTGCGCGGACTGTATCTCGAGGCCGAGCGAATGGGTGAGCGCGAGGTTGCCCGCCATTATGCGGAGCGGGCGGTGGAAGATGCACCCCAGCTTGACTGGGCCGTGAACGCCACACTGGATGGGAAGACGGCAGAGGGCGACTGGGATGGGGCATTGGCATTGCTCGGCAGCCGCAAGCCGAGCGGCAAGGATGCGCGCGAGAGCGTCACCGATCGTCGCGCCGTGTTGCTCACCGCCAAGGCTCTCGAAGTGCTGGACGCCGATCCTCAGGCTGCGCGCACCGCCGCCATGGAAGCCCACAAGCTGCGGCCGGATTTCGTGCCTGCGGCTGTGACCGCTGCCAGGGCGCTGTTCCGCCAAAACGAGTTGCGCAAGGGTTCAAAAGTTCTGGAGACCGTCTGGAAGAAAGAACCGCATCCCGAAATTGCGGAAGCCTATATCCATGCTCGCCCCGGTGATTCCACGCAGGACCGTCTGGCGCGCGCCAAGAAACTCCAGTCGCTGAAACGCAACAATGTGGAATCGGCCCTGATCGTTGGCCGTGCGGCGCTCGACGCGGGCGAGTTCAAGCTCGCACGGGAGTCCTGCGAGGCAGCCGCCCGGCTGGGGCCGCGCGAAAGCGTCTATCTCCTGATGGCCGACATCGAGGAAGCCGAGACCGGAGATCAGGGCCGCGTGCGCCAGTGGCTTGCCAAGGCGCTGCGTGCGCCGCGCGATCCCGCCTGGGTCGCCGATGGCTATGTGGCGGACCGCTGGGCGCCGATCTCGCCCGTCACCGGCAAGCTGGATGCGTTCGAGTGGCGCATGCCCATGGAACGGCTGGCGCAGGTGGTCGAAGGCGATGAAGATTTCTCGCCGGCGCCTGCCATCGCAGCACCAGAGGGTGCGGAAGAAGCGCGTGAACCCGACGAGACGGCACCCGATCCGGTGGTAGTCGAGGCAGAGCCTGTCGAAGCGGAAAAGCCGAAAGACGCAAAGCCGGAAGAAAAGGCAGCGGATGCGGAAGCTCGTTCACAGAAGCCCGCGCCGCAGCCGAAACCCGTCCCGGTCAACGGGCTGAAGACAGATCCTTCATCCAAGGACGAACCAGTCAAACCGCCATTGCCTGACGACCCCGGCGTGGACCCGGACGACAAGAACGGCTCGACGCAAAGTCCCTTCCGCCTATTTTAAGATTGAGATGTCGCGATTCGCTTCACGGCGGGTCGCTCCTCCACGTGATCCGAACAGCAGGCCCTCATGTTCGACAGTATTATGTCCTTTCTGAAAGATCTTCCAGGCAGCAGCCGCCAAACGACGGTGAAGCCGGAAGATGATCCGCGTGTGGCTGCCGCCGCATTGCTTTTCCACGTTCTCGATGCTGATGGCATTCGTGAAGCATCTGAGGTCGAAAAGCTCAGGGAAACCCTGTCCAGCACCTACAATCTGACGGGGGCGGAGCTTGAGAAGATCGTCAAGGCTGGTGAGAAAGCCGAACAAGAGGCAATCGACCTCTATGCCTTCACCAGCGTTTTGAAACGGCATCTGGATGCCGATGCGCGAAAGGCCTTCATCGGCCTCATGTGGGGTATCGTCTTCGCCGATGGCGAAATGCATGAGTTGGAAGACAACCTTGTCTGGCGTGTGGCGGAGCTTATTGGCGTCGACAATCGGGATCGGGTAATCCTGCGCCAGGAAATGCAAGAGAAACACGCCAAGAGCTGATTGCCATGGGGACCGAGCCGAGCCGCAGGATCCTGATTGTCCTGCATCAGGAAACATCCAGTGCAGGGCGTGTTGGCCAGGTGTTGCAGGCAAGTGGCTTCTCGTTGGATATCCGCCGTCCCCCGCTGGGGCATCTTCTGCCTGAAACGCTTGAAGATCATGCTGGCGTGGTGATGTTCGGTGGCCCCATGAGCGCCAATGATCATGATGAGTTCGTAAAGCACGAAACCGACTGGCTTTCCGTGCCCTTACGCGAAAACAAGCCCTTTCTCGGTATCTGCCTCGGCGCGCAATTGCTGGTGAAGCATCTGGGCGGGCAGGTGAAGAGCCATGATGACGGGCTGGTGGAGATCGGCTGGTATCCGCTGCGCGCAACGGACGCCGGACGCAAACTGCTCCATTGGCCGGAAATGGTCTACCAGTTTCATCGTGAAGGCTTCTCTCTGCCGAAGGATGCCACGCTTCTGGCCACCGCCGAGCATTACCCCAATCAGGCCTTCCGCTATGGCGAAAACGCCTGGGGCGTTCAGTTCCATGCCGAGCTCACCCGCGCCATGATGCAGCGCTGGGTGGTGCGTGGCGCGCATCGTTTTGTCATGCCCGGTGCCCAGCAGGGCCGCGACCATCTGGGGGGCCGCCTCATCTGGGACCGGCACCTGAAACAGTGGCTGGTGGAGTTTCTGGAACTGATTTTCGGGCGCGAATGTACCGGAACGCTGCAGACAGGAGACGAAGCGAAGGGGCAGCATCCCGTGGGCCGGCGTATGGTCGGGCGCAGGGGCGTGGCCTGATCGAAACGCGCCTCCTCGGGGTCAATGCTTCCGCGAAAGCTCCCGCGTGGCCGCTTCCAGTCCCGCGAGCGTCATTGGATACATACGGCCTGAGAAAATCTCCTGCAGCATCTGGATTGAGTGTGTGTAGCGCCAGTGTTTTTCCGGCACCGGGTTGAGCCACACCGCATTCGGCCATTGCTGGAGAACGCGGTTCAGCCAGATATGGCCGGCTTCCTCGTTCCAGTGCTCCACCGAGCCACCGGGATAGGCGATTTCATACGGGCTCATTGAAGCATCGCCAACGAAAATGACCTTGTAGTCGGGCCCGAATTTGTGGAGCACATCGAAAGTGGGTGTCACTTCGGAATAACGGCGGCGGTTGTCCTTCCATACGCCCTCGTAGAGGCAGTTGTGGAAGTAATAATATTCCATGTGCTTGAACTCGGCGCGCGCCGCCGAAAACAGCTCTTCCACAATGCGGATGTGATCGTCCATCGAGCCGCCCACATCGAAAAACATCAGAAGCTTCACCGCGTTGCGCCGTTCGGGCCGGGTTTTGACATCCAGATAGCCGTGTTCGGCGGTGGCCTGTACCGTGCCGGGCAGGTCGAACTCTTCCACCGCGCCCTCGCGCACCCAGCGGCGCAGCCGCTTCAGTGCCACCTTGATGTTGCGCGTGCCGAGCTCCACCGCATCGTCGAAATTTTTGAACTCGCGCTTGTCCCACACCTTTACCGCACGGCGGTGGCGCGATTCATGCTGGCCGATGCGTACGCCTTCGGGATTGTAGCCATAGGCGCCAAATGGAGAAGTGCCGGCGGTGCCAATCCACTTGTTGCCCCCTTGATGCCGCCCCTTCTGCTCGGCAAGACGCTCTTTCAGTGTTTCCATGAGCTTTTCGAAGCCACCCATGGCCTCGACCAGCTTTTTCTCTTCCTCGCTAAGGTGCTTTTCCGCCAGCTTGCGCAGCCATTCCTCGGGGATTGCCTGCGGCGCAACACCTTCGCCACCCGACACCGCTTCGACACCCTTGAAGACATGCGAGAACACCTGATCGAACCGGTCGATATACCGTTCGTCCTTCACCAGCGTCGCGCGAGCGAGATAATAGAACGCCTCCACATCATAGGAGACAAGCTCCTTCTCCATCCCCTCCAGCAGTGAAAGATATTCGCGCAGCGAAACAGGAATGCGCGCGGCTTTCAGCTCAAGAAAGAATGGGATGAACATTTTGATTAAAAACTTTCATCTAGCATTTGGCTCATGTTGGAAGAAATTCCATACATTAGGTGCCATGGAAACAGATCAATTGCATTCCCTGATACGTTCGGCGGAGTCCCTCATCGGTTTCTGGTGGCAGGATGACCGTAAGAACTGGTGCGCCTATTGCGGAATTCCAATGCGGCGTCGTGCCGGCGTGGGCAAGCCATTGCCGCTTAGCAAGGCAACACGTGATCATGTTGTCCCTCGTGTCTATGCACCGGGGTTACACACTTTGCCATGCTGTCTTGAATGCAACCGTGCCAAGGGCACACAGTCTGTCGCGGAATTTCTTTCCAGCGAGTATTTCGCGGAGAAAAGGAAGCGGAAGCATCGCCATCAATGGCCCCTCCCTCATCTGTGGTTCGTCGCAGGGCTCTCGTATCTGAAGAAGAGCTATACGTTGAATGGAGAGATGCGGAAGGATCAGCCGAAGAAGACCGCGTGCCGGACCTAGCGCCGCTGGTACTTGATAAACGGCGTCAGTTTCGCGATCCGGTCATAGAGCTTGCGCGCGGTTTCGTTGAAATCCTGCGTCATCCAGTAGACGTTGGCAGCGCCAGCCTCGTCCGCCTTTTCGTATACGGCCTCGATCAGCGCCCGGCCAATGCCCTTTCCACGCACGGTGGGATCGGCGTAGAGGTCCTGCAGATAGCAGTTGTTGCCAACCGTCCAGCAGGTACGGTGGAACATGTAATGCACCAGACCGACAGGCTTTCCGTCCATCTCGGCGATCAGGCCATTGGGTTCGTATTCGCCAGTGTCGAAAAGCCGCTTCCATGTGGTGGCGTAGACCTCTTCGGGCACGCTCGTCTTGTAGAATGTCAGATAGTCCGTCCACAGCCGGCGCCATTCGGCTTCATCGGTTTTTATCAACGGGCGGATGGTGATGTCGGTCATGGTGTTCTCCCTCTTCTTCGCGGCACTGTCTGGCCGGGGGGTGGCGTTCTGGCAAGGGCCACGAACGCGCAGGCCTTGCGCCTATTGCCGCCGCGCCATGAAGGCGAGTTTCTCGAAGAGGTGAACGTCCTGCTCGTTCTTCAGCAGCGCGCCATGCAGGCGGGGCAGGGCGTTTTTCGCCTCGCCGCGCAGGTCTTCGGGTTGAACATCATCGGCGACCAGAAGCCGGATCCAGTCCAGCGCCTCGGAGGTGGAGGGTTTCTTCTTCAGCCCCGGTACCTCGCGGATTTCATAAAACTGGCTGAGGGCGGCAGACACCAGGTTCTTCTTGATGCCGGGGTAGTGAACCTCGACAATGTCGGCCAGCGTCTCGGCATCGGGAAAGCGGATATAGTGGAAGAAGCAGCGGCGCAGAAAGGCGTCGGGCAGTTCCTTCTCATTGTTCGAGGTGATGATGACGATGGGCCGGTGGACCGCCTTCACCGTCTCGCCGGTCTCGTAGACAAAGAACTCCATCTTATCGAGTTCCTGCAACAGGTCGTTGGGAAACTCGATGTCGGCCTTGTCGATCTCGTCGATGAGGAGCACCGTTTTGCGGTCGGCCGCAAAGGCTTCCCACAGTTTGCCGCGCCTGATGTAGTTCTTGATGTCGTTGAAGCGCTCATCGCCGAGCTGGCTGTCGCGCAGCCGCGAGACGGCATCGTATTCGTACAGACCCTGCTGCGCGCGCGTGGTGGATTTGACATGCCATTCGATCAGATCAAGTCCGAGAGCTGCCGCCACCTGCTTGGCAAGCTCCGTCTTGCCGGTGCCGGGTTCGCCCTTCACCAGAAGCGGGCGCTCCAGCGCAATCGCCGCGTTCACGGCCACCATCAGATCCTTCTCGGCGACGTAATCCGCCGTGCCTTCAAAATGCATGCGCATCAGTCCTTGCGGTGTGGTTCCATCTCAAAATTCGAGCGCGACCCTATTGGGTGAATCTTGCTGGCGCAAGTGCGCGAATGCCTCTGGCGAAGCAGGGGGCGGAAGACTATATTGGTGCTGCGGTCTGCGCTTCCCGACAGGAATCTAATTCCCCGGGGCCTTATCGATCCTTAAGGGAGCTGTCCCTGGTCTCGCCCGTGGGCTTGGCTACACGGCGCCCACCTACTTTGTAGGTTCCCGGGATCGTGTATTCCATCGGTCGCCGTGGATCGCCACTCTTTCCCTTTGCTCTCTGTGGTTTGCCTGATTATCGTCGCGTGATGTCGAGACACGCCACACAACATTCCGCATGAGCACCTCCCGCGATTTGAAGAAACAGCTTCGTACAGCAGCGCTTGCGCGTCGTGATGCGCTGGATGCCGCGTGGCGCCAGGAGGTAGGGCAGCAGCTTGCCACCCATGCGGATGCGCTGGCGCCGTCGCCGGGGGGCGTGGTCTCCGGTTTCTGGCCGATGCGCTCGGAAATGGACGTGCGTCCGCTGATGACCGCACTTGCCGTACGTGGTGCACGCATTGCGTTGCCGGCCATTCTCGACAAAACCACGATCGTCTTTCGCGAATATCTGCCTGATGTGCTAATGGTCGATATGGGCTTTGGCACCATGGGGCCGGGTGAAGATGCGCCCGTGCTCGATCCCGATGTGATGCTGGTGCCGCTCGCCGCCTTCGATGCACGCGGTCATCGCATCGGTTATGGGGCAGGCTATTACGACCGCGCCATAGCGCGGTTGAAGGCGAAGGGTTGTGCGCCACGCCTGATCGGCATCGCCTTTGACTGCCAGCAAGTCGAACACGTGCCTGACGAGGCGCATGACCAGCCCCTGTCGGAAATCCTTACCGAGACGGGGTTGCGGCGATTCACTGAAGCGTGAGAGGTTTTTTGCGCTTTTCACCCACGCCTCCGATGCTCTAGAAGCGGCGCATGAGATTTTTGTTTCTTGGCGATATGGTCGGCCGCGCCGGCCGCACGGCGGTCTGGGAAAAGCTCCCCGGCCTGATTTCCGATTTTCGGCTGGATTTCGTTGTGGTGAATGGCGAGAACGCGGCGGGCGGTTTCGGCATCACCGAGGAGATTTTCCGCGCCACGATTGATGCCGGCGCCGATGTGGTGACGACAGGCAATCACGTCTGGGACCAGCGCGAGGCGCTGACCTTCGCCCCGCGCGAGGAGCGTTTCCTGCGGCCGGCGAATTTTCCCAAGGGCACGCCGGGCCGGGGTTCGGGTGTCTATATGGCAAAGAACGGTGCCCGGGTCCTTGTCTCCAACATCATGGGCCGGGTCTTCATGCATCCCGAGCTCGACGATCCCTTCGCCTGCGTGGAGGATGTGCTGGCCGCCTGTCCGCTGGGCGATCAGGCCGATGCCGTCATTCTCGATTTTCATGCCGAGGCCACATCCGAAAAAATGTGTTTCGGCCATTTCGTGGATGGGCGGGCGAGCCTCGTCGTGGGCACACACACGCACCAGCCGACCGCCGATCACCAGATCCTCAATGGCGGCACCGGCTATCTCTCCGATGCCGGCATGTGCGGCGATTACGATTCCTCGCTTGGCATGGACAAGGAAGAACCGCTCAACCGTTTCACCGCGAAAGTGCCAAAAGGGCGCTTCGAGGCCGCGTCCGGCCCTGCCACGATTTGCGGTGTCGGGCTGGAGATTTCAGACCGTACCGGGCTTTGCGAGCAGATCGCCCCATTGCGGCTCGGTCCCCGGCTTGAGGAAACCGTTCCCGCCTTCTGGCGTTGACGCTGGGCGCGTGCACGCATAACTCTGCGAAACGCTATATTTGAACAATTGCCAGCGAGGGGTGCTGCAATGGAATGGCTTGCCGGTCACTTTGAGTTTGTCTCCAATCCGGAAGCCTGGGTCGCGCTTGTGACCCTGGTGGTGCTTGAGATCGTTCTCGGCATCGACAATCTGATCTTCATCTCCATCCTGACGAACAAGTTGCCACAGGAGCAGCAGGCGCGGGCACGGCGCATCGGCATCAGCGCGGCCCTGATCCTGCGGCTGGCGCTGCTCGCCACCATTTCCATCATCGTGCAGCTTACCGAACCCGTGTTTGAGCTGTTCGGCCACGGTTTCTCCTGGCGTGATCTCATTCTCATTGCCGGTGGTCTCTTCCTGGTCTGGAAAGCCACGAAGGAAATTCACCATTCGGTTGATCCCGACGACGGCAAGGAGAACATGATGGGCAAGGTCACGATGACGGCCGGTGCCGCCATCGTTCAGATCCTGCTTCTCGACCTGGTGTTCTCCATCGATTCCATCATCACCGCCGTCGGCATGACCGATGAGATCGCGATCATGTTCATCGCCGTCATCTCGGCCGTAACCGTGATGCTGATCGCTGCCGAGCCTCTGTCGCGCTTCATTGCGGCCAACCCGACCGTCGTCATGCTGGCGCTCGCTTTCCTGCTGATGATCGGCATGACGCTGATCGCAGACGGCATGGGCTTCCACGTTCCCAAGGGCTATATCTACGCCGCCATGGGTTTCTCGGCGCTGGTCGAGGGGCTCAACATGATGGCGCGGCGCAAGCGGGCGCGCGACAAGGCGCTGGCGGAAGGTTCGGCTGAGTAGCGCAATTCCAGGAAAAGTGGAAACCGGTTTTCCGCTCGGATTTGCGAACAAAAAGCAAAATGGAGAGTGTCTGCAATTCAACGAAAAGCGGACACGCTCCAGGTAAGGCTAAACGCCGTCCAGGATGACGATGGTCGGTCGCCGTGGCAGATTGTCAAGCGCCACGGTGATCGTCCGTCCCTCACGGAAATCGAGCTCGAAACCACCGCCCATCCGGCTTGTGAAAGCGCTGAGGGGTGTGGAGTGCCGATGCATGGGCAGGATGACCGACGAGGAAAGCCGGCGTGCGATTTCGCTCATCCCGTCGAGCGAGAGCGTCAGCCCGCCATCAACGGGCACCATCACCACGTCGAGCCTGCCGATGGCCGCATAGTCACTGTCGTCGAGCCTGTGGTGGAGATGGCCCAGATGGCCGATGCACAGGCCCGCCACCTCGAAGATGAAGATGGAGTTGGCGTCCGGCTCCATGGCGCCATAGCGGTGGATGTCGGTCGTCACGTTGCGGATATAGACGTCTTCCACGAGAAGCGAATGCCGCGCCGGCCCACCTTCCGGGTTCCAGCCCGGCAGCACATGCTCGATGGCCGGATCGGGACTGCGGGTGAAATGGGTGCCGTGCGCCTTGTTCATGGTGACGACACGCGGCACCGGACTGGCCCCATACGCTCCCGAGAAATCCGTGGCGATGGTGACGCCGGCGGGCGTCTCGATGATATAGGTGGAGTGGCCCGCATAGGTGATGTTGACCGCCTCCGCGCTGGCCGCTGTTGGGAGAGCAAGGGAGGCGTAGATCACTTTCGGCAATCCCTGAGCCATGGCCAGACACGTGCTTGGCCGCTCGGTTTGCGCTTGCGCTGCGGCAAACGGTAAAAGCAAAATGGTCAGTAAGGCTGCAATCAGTCGGAAGGCGTTCATCGGCATCTCCCGTTTTGGACGGCCAATTCTACGGCAAAGCGCCGCGGTGCGCCATGTTTGGCAGCCGGCGGTTCTGGACGTTGGCCGGCATTTTCACTATAAGGCGGCGTTATTTCGTTGCATTCAAAAGACCGTGAGAAGGAGCCCCATGGCCGGTCATTCCCAATTTAAGAACATCATGCACCGCAAGGGCCGGCAGGATGCCGTTCGCTCGAAGATGTTTTCCAAGCTGGCGCGCGAAATCACCGTCGCAGCCAAGATGGGACTGCCCGACCCGGCGATGAACCCGCGTCTGCGCCTGGCCATCCAGAACGCCAAGGCCCAGTCCATGCCCAAGGACAACATCGAACGCGCCATCAAGAAGGCGTCGGGCGGTGATGCGGAAAACTATGACGAGGTGCGCTATGAGGGCTATGGCCCCGGCGGCGTGGCAATCATCGTCGAGGCGCTGACGGACAATCGCAATCGTTCTGCCTCCAACATTCGCGCTGCCTTCACCAAGGCTGGCGGGTCGCTGGGGGAGACAGGGTCGGTCTCCTTCATGTTCGACCGTGTGGGCGAGATCATCTATCCGGCCGACAAGGGCGATGCCGACACGGTGATGGAAGCGGCCATCGAGGCCGGCGCCGAAGATGTGCAGTCGGATGAGAACGGCCATGTCATCACCTGCGCCTTTGAGGACATCGGGGATGTTACCTCAGCGCTGGAAGCGGCACTCGGCGAGGCGGAATCCGTCAAGGCGATCTGGCGGCCGCAAACCGGCACACCGGTTGACGAGGAGCGCGCCCAGTCGATCCTGAAGCTTGTTGCCACGCTTGAGGATGACGACGATGTGCAGAACGTCTATGCCAATTTCGAGGTCGATGACGAGACGCTTGCGAAACTCAGCGCGGCCTGACCGCGCTTTTGCCGGGCATTCTGGCCCGGCATCTACTTCCCGCCCGTTTGGCAAAGGACGTTTGGCATGTCCGGGCACCGCGTGACAATCACCTACTGCACCCAGTGCCAATGGCTCCTGCGGTCGGCCTGGCTTGCCCAGGAGCTTCTCTCCACCTTTTCCACGGAGCTATCAGAAGTGGCGCTGCGCCCCGGCACGGGAGGCATCTTCGAGGTCTCCTGCGACGATACACTTATCTGGGAACGGAAGCGCGATGGCGGTTTTCCCGATGCCAAGACGCTGAAACAGCGCGTGCGTGACGTGATCGATCCGGAGCGTGATCTCGGACACATCGACAAGCCGGCAACCTAAATGGAAGCAACAAAAAACCCGCCCTCTTGAGGCGGGTTTTTGCAATCTCTGCTGCGTTGGAGCGGGTTAGATGCCCAGTCCCTGATAACGCTGCTTGAACTTGGAGACGCGGCCACCGCGGTCCATCAGCGACTGCTGACCACCGGTCCATGCCGGATGCGTGGACGGGTCGATGTCGAGCTGGAGCGTGTCGCCCTCTTTGCCCCAGGTGGAGCGGGTTTCATACTCGGTGCCGTCCGTCATGACGACCTTGATCGTGTGATAGTCGGGATGAATTTCGGCTTTCATCGGCTTGTCCTGAATTTGGTCGGGGTAACAACCAAGACCGCACTTGCGGCAATTGCACCCATCCTGAAAACTTGAAGCCGCGGCCAAGGAAGGCTACGGCTTCGGAATTGGTTGGCGAGCCTATACATCAGGTCCGGCGACAAGACAAGAGTTGAGCGGGGTACAAATTGCCGCTCGCGGACATGGTGTGAAAAAGGGAACTGACGATGGCGCGTGGAAGAATGGCGTCGGACGAAAGGGAACAGGCAGCGAAGCGGCGGTCTCTCAAGCCACTCCGGCGCCTCTTGCCCTATGTCGGACGTTATCGCGGGCTGGCTGCCGGTGCCGCGTTTTTCCTCGTTATCGCGGCCATCGCGACGTTGACGCTGCCACTTGCGGTGCGGCGCATGATCGATCATGGATTCTCGGAATCCGACTCCATCTTCATCGCCAATTATTTTTCAATGCTGATTGTGGTGGCGGCCGTGCTCGCCGTCGCCTCTGCCGGCCGCTATTTCTTCGTCATCACGCTTGGCGAGCGTGTCGTGAGCGATCTGCGGCGCGACGTGTTCGATCATGTCACGCGGCTTTCTCCGGGCTTTTTTGACACGGTTCAGTCCGGCGAAATCGTGTCACGCATTTCTGCCGATGCGACACAGGTCAAATCTGCGGTGGGGGCGACGATCTCCCAGGCTTTGCGGAACGTGATTATGGGATTGGGCGCGGTGGGCATGATGGTCGTCACGAGCCCCCGGCTTTCGCTCCTTGTGGTGGCGGCGATCCCGGTCATCGTCTTGCCGCTGGTCGCCTTTGGCCGCTCCGTGCGCCGGCGGTCGCGATTTGCGCAGGACACGCTGGCTGACGCCACCGCCTATGCGGGCGAACAGATCGGCGCCATGCGCACACTCCAGGCTTTCACCGGAGAAGCCACGGCGCGGGGTAAATTCTCCGAAGCAATCGAGACAGCATTCGCCGCTGCACGCTCGTCCATCTTCGCGCGCTCCTTTCTCACGTTCTTTGCCATCTTCATGACCTTCAGCTCGGTTGTCGCCGTCTTGTGGTTCGGATCGCGTGACGTTCTCTCGGGCGCCATGACGCCGGGAACGCTCGGCCAGTTCCTGCTCTACTCGGTTCTGGCGGCTGGCGCTTTGGGCGCCCTTTCGGAAGTCTGGGGGGAGCTTTCGCAGGCTGCCGGCGCTGCCGAGCGTATGAGTGAGCTTCTTGCCGAGAAACCGGTCATCACGGCACCAGCCAATCCGGCCGCGCTGCCTGAGCCGGCGCATGGTGAAGTGGCTTTCGAGGATGTTTCTTTCGCCTATCCCACGCGACCGGACCGATCGGCTCTGCACGGGCTGAACTTCAGGGTGAGGCCGGGTGAGACGGTCGCGATTGTTGGTCCGTCCGGTGCGGGCAAGACCACGATCTTCTCACTGCTGTTGCGCTATTATGATCCGGACACAGGGACTGTTCGTGTCGATGGCGTCGACGCTCGGCAGGCGGATCCGCTGGCTCTGCGGGCGCGCATGGCCATTGTGCCGCAGGATGTCACCATTTTTGCCGCCAGCGCCGGGGACAACATTGCCTTTGGCCGCCCGGATGCGACCCGTGCGGAAATCGAGGCTGCAGCGCGGGCTGCGCTTGCGCATGATTTCATCAGCGATCTGGCAGAGGGGTACGACACGCCGGTGGGTGAGCGCGGCGTCACCCTGTCCGGCGGTCAGCGCCAGCGTATGGCCATTGCACGCGCCATCCTGCGCGATGCACCGATTCTGCTTCTGGACGAAGCAACCTCGGCGCTCGATTCGCAGAGCGAGACGCTGGTGCAGCAGGCCCTGGAACATCTGATGAAGGGACGCACCACGCTCGTCATCGCGCACCGGCTGTCGACGGTTCTGAAGGCCGACCGCATTCTCGTCCTTGATGAGGGGCGTATTGTTGAAGAAGGCACGCACACCGAGCTTGTTGCGGCAGGCGGTGTCTATGCGAACCTAGCAAGCCTTCAGTTCGATGCCCCCGGCGAGGCGGCAGAATGAGTTGAGGCTGAACTCCCGCCTCAAATAAACGTCGCGATTTCCTCCAGAGGCTTTTTCTCCATCGCATGCTGGGGAATGGTGGCGTCCTCTTTGGGATAGCCAACAACCATCAAAATATATGGCTTGTCGTGCGGGTCCCGGCCGCACAGTTCGTTGAGAAAGCTCATCGGGTTGGGTGTGTGGGTCAGCGTGGCAAGCCCCGCCCGATGCAGGGCTGCGATCAGAAAACCCGTGGCGATGCTCACCGATTCGGGCACATAGTAATTCTTGCGTTTCACGCCGTCGGCAGAACGGCTGCGTCGTTCGCCGAACACGCAGATCAGCCATGGCGCTTCCTCCAGAAACGGCTTGCTCGCATCGGTACCGAGCGGTCCCAGCGCCTGCAGCCATTCTTCTCCCGCACGTCCCTCGTAAAACGCTTTCTCTTCGACTTCGGCCGCTTCGCGGATCTGCTTCTTCACGGCAGGGTCGCCGATGACCGCAAAGTGCCAGGGCTGGTGGTTTGCGCCATTGGGAGCGGTTCCTGCCGCCCTGATGCAGGTCTCGATTATGTCGCGCGGCACGGGGCGGGTTGAAAAGTCACGCACCGTGTGCCGGGTGCGGATCTCATCATAGAAGGCTCGTGCCCGCGCCCGCATTTCCTCCACCGGATACTCCCTGTAATCGGGAAGCGGTACAGGGCGATATTCCTGAGTGGCGTTGTTGCTCATGCGGACGGTTCCTCTATTTTGTCCGATAAGATTGTCGGACAATCGTTCAAGCGAGCCTCGACGTCAAGCATCGACGTGGTTCACGCCATCGATGCGTTCTTGCCAATGTGCTGTTTCGGTGGCGCAAAATGATCGTCAGGCAGCGATTGAATGAGCTTTCTCGCGTTCTCGATGTGGCGAAGCATGGCGGTCCGCGCGCCGTCTTCGTCGTTGGCAACCACGCATTCCGTCACTTCCCGGTGCTGCCGATTGGTTTCGAACACGTGGCTGCGGTCCACGAGAACTCGAAACTGCAGCCAATAGAGCGAATTGGACAGTCGTGTGAGCGTATCGCTGAGGAGGGGGTTTTCCGCAGTCTCGCGAAAGAGCCGGTGAAACTGGCCATTGAGCTGCGAGAAGCGGTTCATGTTGCCCTCATCGACAGCAGCGTCCAGATCGCTTTGCAAGGTAACAAGGGTCGACGGAGCGACATGCAGCTTCGGCAGGGCGAGGGTGACCGCAAGCGCTTCCAGCGCCCCGCGCACCTGAAAGAGATTGTCCACCTCCGCGCGTGATAGCTGGCGAACCATCACGCCCCGATGCGGTTCCGCCGCGAGAAGACCATCGGCCGTCAGCCGGCGAAACGCTTCACGCACCGACGAACGTGAGACGCCGAGCCGGGCAGTGAACTCGCTTTCCGTCAACCTCTGGCCGGGAACAAGCCGTCCGGTGCGAACGGCTTCGGTCAGAGCGTCGGCCACTGTCTCCACAGTGGATCGGGAATCGGTGTCTTCCATGGTGGCGAGAGTGTGCCGATGCCGGCGCTCTGACAAGCCTTCCTGTCCGGGTGGCACGGCCTATTTGCCGTAGCGTTTCTCCAGATGTCTTGTGAAATGCGCTGCGTTGAGCGGTTCGCCGGTCGCCTGTTCGATGAGGTCCGGCGTTGAGAGCCGCGATGCCTGCGACCATATCTTCTCGCGCCGCCAGGCGTTTACCGCTTCGAATTGCCCGCGTGCAAACTGCTCGTTCACATCCGGGATATCCCTCTCGATTGCCGCCCATTGTTGCGCGGCGATCATCGCGCCGAGCGTATAGGATGGGAAATAGCCGAAGGCTGCGGAAGGCCAGTGCACATCCTGCATGGGGCCATCCTGCGGCGTGTCGATGGTGGAGAGGCCGAGATAGGCTTTCATCTTTTCGTCCCAGGCTTCCGGCAGGTCGCGGGCTTCGAGCTTGCCGGAAATCAGATCCTGCTCCAGCTCGAAACGGAGGATGACATGGAGCGGATAGGTGACTTCGTCCGCGTCGACGCGGATCAGCCCGCGCTCGACTTGATGCACATGGGCGAGGATTTCGTCCTTCGACCATGTCTCCCCGAGATGCTTCTCCACCACCGGCAATGCCCATTCCCAGAAGGCCGGGTTTCTGCCGATCTGCTTTTCGACAAACAGGCTCTGGCTTTCGTGCATTGCCATGCCCCGCGCCTTGCCGACCGGCCAATGCGCCCATTCGGATGGCAGGTTCTGCTCATAAAGCGCGTGGCCGGTTTCATGCAGGATGCCCATCAGCGAAGAGAGAAACTCGTCGGTCCGATAGCGCGTGGTGATGCGGACATCGGTTGGTACGCCGCCACAGAACGGGTGGTGCGAGACAGAGAGGCTGCCGCGTGTGAGATCGAATCCGACCGCTGCCATCATCGCCAGACCGAGCTCGCGCTGCCGCTCGACAGGGTAATTTCCAGACAGCGGACGCAGCGGATTCTTCGCCCGTTTCTTTTTCTGGATTTCCAGTGCGTTTGGGACGAAATCGACCAGAAACGCCTTCAAATTCTCGAAAACGGGTGCGATTTCCGCCGTTCTGTTGCCGGGGTCGAACTGCTCCATCAGGGCATCATACGGATCAAGGCCGAGCACGTCGGAGCGACGAGCAGCCTCTTCCCTTGCCATCTCGATAACGCCTTCGAGTGCTGGCAGGAAGCCGGCCCAATCGCCCTTCGGGCGGGCCTCGCGCCAAAGCTGTTCGCAGCGCATGCGGGTGCGGGTCTGGCGTTCCACGAAATCCGAGGGCAGGCAGGTGAGGTTGATGTAGTGGCGGCGGAATTCCGCGACTGCCGTTTTCTGATCGGCGTTCAGATCTTCCTGCTCTGCCGCTTCGATCCAGTCGGCGATTTCCGGTGCCGTAGCCTGGCGATGGGCCATGCCGGCCAGCGTGGACATGGCTTCGGCACGCGCTTCGCCGCCGCCGGGCGCCATATGCGTTGCCTCGTCGGCACCAAGGATCGCAAGCGCATGGCCGAGCGCTTCCAGCCTGTGGCCAAGATCATCGAGTTTCTGGAAGGACATGGAATTCCTCATACGCGTGGAAACAGAGCAGGGGCTGCTCCGCAGTGGAATAAGATCAACGCTCGGTAAGCTTCAGCTCGATGCGGCGATTGCGGGCGCGGGCTTCGGCAGTGTCGTCGGTGTCCAGCGGCTGGTACTCACCGAAGCCGGCGGCAACGAGCCGGTTGGCCGGCACGCCGTTTTCGATGAGGAACTTGACCACCGCCGTGGCGCGCGCTGTCGAGAGCTCCCAGTTGTCGCGGAAGCGACCAGTACCGGAAAGGGGGACATCGTCGGTGTGGCCATCGACGCGCAGCACCCAGTTGATTTCTGGCGGAATCTCTTTCTGCAATTCGAGAATAGCATCTGCCAGCTTCTGCATTTCGGTCTGGCCGTTCGGGTTGATTTCCGTTGCGCCAGAAGGGAAGAGAACTTCCGACTGGAAAACAAAGCGGTCGCCGACGATGCGGATGTTTTCGCGGTCGGAGAGAATTTCGCGCAGGCGACCGAAGAAGTCGGAGCGATAGCGGTTCAATTCCTGAACGCGCTGCGCCAGCGCTACATTGAGGCGGCGCCCGAGATCGGCGATCTTGGTGCGGGATTCGCGATCCCGTTCTTCCGAGACTTCCAAGGCTGCTTCTAGCGCGCCGATCTGCTTGCGCAGGGCGGAAATCTGCTGGTTCAATAACTCCACCTGTGAGAGCGCACGCTGGCTGACCTGTCGCTCCTCATCAAGAGCACCCGAAAGCTCGCCGATCCGTGCCTGTGCCTGTTCACTCTGTCCACTGCCGCTGGCCAGAAGCTGTTCCAGTCTCGAGCGGTCGGCCCGTACATCCTCAAGCGAAGCGCGCAGGCTGGCGATGGTGTCCTCGGCGTCCTGGCTGTTGGCCTGCTCCAGCGCGAGAAGTTGCGTCAACTCGTTGATCTGCGCATTCAGCCGATCAAGAACGGCATCTTTGCCCGTAATCTCCTGACTGAGAAAATATTGCGCGAGGACGAACACAGACAGCAGGAACATGATGGCAAGCAAGAGCGTCGCCATCGCATCCACGAAGCCCGGCCAGTAATCGACCCGGCGGTCGGTGCGGCGTGCGCGGGCCAGCGCCATGTCAGCTATCCCGCTTTTTCAATGCTACAGACAGTTTTTCCAGGGTGGCGCGCATGGCCTTTTGCTCATTGGCCTGGGCCTCCACCCAGTCGCGCATCATCTGTTGCTCCTGGCGCATATTCTTGACGAGGCCGGATATGCCCTCGGCGAGATTGGCCATGGAGGCGGTCAGGCGCGGATTGGAGGAGCCCTCCTCCTGAGCGGCACGCAGCTTGTCGGCCAACTGCTGCATTTCCTCTGATGCACCATTGCGCGCCTCGGAAAGATCGGAACTGAGATCCGTGACGGAGGAAAGCCAGTTTTCGAGCTCTGTGTAAAATCGGTTCTGGGCCCGGCCAGCCTGCAGGTCGAGAAAGCCCAGGATGAGCGAGCCGGAGAGGCCGAAGAGCGAGGAGGAGAACGCCGTTCCCATGCCTTCCAAAGGAGCCGAAAGCCCTGACTTCAGCGCGTCCAGAACGTCGTTGGCATTGCCCGAGGCGGGGTCAAGCGACTGGATCGTGTCCCCGATGGAGCCGATTGTCTGAAGCAGGCCCCAGAAGGTGCCGAGCAGGCCGAGAAAGACAAGAAGGCCAATCAGGTAGCGCGAGATGTCACGGCTTTCATCAAGACGTGTCGCGATGGAATCGAGAATTGACCGCATAGAGCTGGTGGACAACGCCATGGTGGACGCTCGGCTCAGGAGCGCTTTCATGGGTGCCAGAAGGACGGGGTCCGAAGCGTCCGAACCGGCTCGGAAGGAATTCACCCACCGAACTTCCCGGAACAGGCGTGTTACCTGCATGAAGGCAAGCAGAATGCCTATCAGGAGAACGCCAAGTATCAGACCGTTCAATCCCGGGTTCGTTTGAAAAGCGGAAGCGATCTGCCGGTAAAGGATGGCAGCAACGAAACCTGCTATCGCGAGAAACACCAGCATGGAATAGAGGAAGACCTGCGGGCTCGACAGTGTATGCGGGTCGTAATCAAGCCCAACGGATGGTTCGGCGTCCTCACGCGATTTCAGCAAGGCCATCAGCTCCTCGTATCCATTGCGATGCGGAACCAGTGATGATTCCTGTATCGCGCGGGATTCTAATCGAAATTATGACGAAATTGAAAGCCGCACGCAGCGTCTTGTGATGCAGGCATCAGCTTTTGTCTTGCGATAGCTATCCTGAAGCTGGCGAGATGACTGTTTTTTGCCTGTCATATCGGGCAGGCAATACGCAGTCCCCCACCGCTCGATGTGCTCGCAGTGAGGGGATTGCGGATATGAACGCCAGTGCGCGGGTCAGGATTTTTGAGGAGCCGGCTTGGCAAGCGTCTTCAGCAGAGCGCGATGAATGGCTTCGTTGCCGGCGACGACCTGGCCGGTATCGAACATCTTGTCGCCGCCGTTCTTGTCGGTAACAAAACCGCCCGCCTCGCGCACGAGGATGATGCCTGCCGCCGTGTCCCAGGGGGAAAGCCATTCTTCCCAGAAGCCATCCATGCGCCCTGCGGCAACATAGGCGAGATCCAGAGCCGCCGAACCGAGCCGGCGGATGCCTGCCGTTTCGCCCATGACATTGCGCAGGTCGAGCAACGCGGTACCATGGTGGCCACGACCCAGATGCGGAATGCCGGTGCCGACCACCGCATCGGAAAGCCTGTTGCGTGCTGCAACACGCAGGCGGCGGTCGTTGAGAAAGGCGCCGCCGCCGCGCTCGGCAGTGTAGAGTTCATCCATGGCCGGATTGTAGATCACGCCGGCGACGAGCTGCCCCTGCCGCTCAAGCGCAATCGAGATCGAGAAGATCGGAATGCCGTGCAGGAAGTTCGTCGTGCCGTCGAGCGGGTCGACGATCCAGCGGTGCTGCGGGTCGTCACCCTCGACCGTACCGCTCTCCTCCATGAGGAAGGAATAGCCCGGTCGGGCACGCGACAGCTCCGAGTGGATGATGTCCTCGGCCTTGCGGTCGGCCTGGCTTACATAGTCACCGGGGCCTTTCAGCGAAACCTGCAGGTTCTGCACCTCGCCAAAATCGCGTGCGAGGGAGCGGCCTGCCTTCATGGCAGCCTGAACCATGACATTGATGATCGCCGAACGGGCCATGGGTGAAGAGCCTTTGTGACTTGAAGTTTCGGTAAGTGTGCCGGGGCGGAATTATTCGCCGCGGCGCAGATAGGTAAGTTCGTTGGTGTCGACCACGATCTTTTCACCGGCCTCGATAAAGGGCGGGACCATGACGCGTACACCATTTTCCAGAACAGCAGGTTTGTAGGAAGAGGCCGCCGTCTGGCCCTTCACCACGGGATCCGCTTCGGCGATCGTGAGGGTGACCTGATCGGGCAGGGAAATGCCGATGGGCTTTTCCTCATAGAGTTCCACGGTGACGGTCATGCCATCCTGCAGGAACGCGGCGCGGTCGCCGACGAAATCCTTCTGCAGTTCAAGCTGCTCATAGGTTTCGGAGTCCATGAACACCAGAGCATCTTCCTGTTCATACAGAAAGCTGAAGTCTTTCTGCTCGAGACGCACGCGCTCGACCGTCTCTGCCGCACGGAAGCGCTCGTTGAGCTTGGTGCCGTCGATCAGATTTTTCAGCTCGACCTGGTTGTATGCGCCGCCCTTGCCGGGTTTCACAGCGTTGGTCTTCACTGCAACCCAAAGACCGCCATTGTGCTCAATGACGTTACCGGGGCGGATTTCGTTGCCGTTGATTTTCATGTGATCGTCCTGCGGGTCTCAAGCGCGCAGTCTCGCGCATTTCGGCGCTTCCAAGACCATAAAATGCGGGTCAAGGCAAGCCGCGGGCCAAATTGTGGCCAAGGAAAATCTCAGCGCAAGCGGTTTGCGCGCTGGATTGCTTCCTTCATTTCCTCGGGCGTGAGGCCAGCCAGGAAATCCTCGTTCTCGGGGTCGATCAGACCTGCCCGGCGGGCGGAGACATACCAGGCTGCACCTTCAATGGTGTTCGCCTCGACACCCACGCCGGCGCGGTAAAGCTTGGCAAGCCGGTTTTGCGCTGCGACATTGCCCCCCTCGGCCGCACGCTTCAACCAGTTGAAACCGGCCTCCATGTTGCGAGGGCCGCCCCTTCCTTCCACCAGCCATGTGCCGAGATCCAGTTGCGCGGTGTCAAAATTCTGCATAGCCGACCTTTCAAGCCAGCTCCGCGCGAGTTTTTCATCGACCTGCCGGCCGCCAAAGCCGTTGGCATAAACCTGCGCCATCGCGTACTGAGCATCCGCCAAGCCCGCATTTGCGGCTTTCTCATAATAGCTCACCGCCCGCTGCTGGCTTTCGAAGCTCGATTGCCGGTCGAGGATGAGTTGCGCGAGGTTGAACTGCGCAAGCCGATTCCCCTTGTCTGCCGCGATTTGCATGAGTTCGAAAGCGCGATCGATGTCTTTCTCGACGAAAGTTCCATCAAGCAGCATCAGCGCGTATTGGAACTGGGCCTCGGGAACACCCTGCTGAGCTGCTTTCGAATACCATTCCGCGGCTTTTTTCGCGTTGCGGGGCATGCCAAGACCGCGCGCGTAGATCTCCGCGACGAGTGTCTGCGCCGCAGCGTCGCCGGCCTCTGCGCGGGGTAGGGCAAGGTTGTGCGCGGTGATGTAGTAGCCGCGTTGGAATGCGCCATAGGCTGCGTCCGGTAGCTTGCCGAACCGATCAGGATCTACCTGGTCGACAGTGGGAGCTGAAAGTGGCCGATCGCCGGGCGGTTGCAGGCGATCGCTCGTCTGAAGCGCTTCGGATTCCGCCGTTTCCCCCGTGGCATTGCCGGCAGACAAGGCGTTTCCAGCGAGCCCGCACAATGCGGCCGCAAGAGCTGATGCAGCAAGGGTCCGTGGGCGCATGCTCAGGCTCCCTCAGCCTGCTGTGTGGTCCGGTCAAGAATGGCATTGGCTTCCGAGACGGCTGCCGCGGGATCAGCCTCATCAGCAAACACGGCAGCGCTGAGTGCGGTGAAATCCACACCACATGCCGCAACAGGCTCGACAGAGGCCACCGTATTGCCGGCCATTACAATGCAGGGAATCTCGACCATCTCCGACCACCAGGCGCCGAGCGCAAGATTGCGGGGATGCGGTTCGGGCTTGTTGTCGTAACCAAAACGCCCGAAGAACAGATAGTCGGGCTGCAACTCTCCATATTGGAGGGCGTCATCGCGGGTTTTGACGCCACCGGCTCCGATCATCATGCGATCCTGATATTTTTCGATGATCTCGGCAAGGTCCTCGAGCGCGCCCTCGAAGTGAATGCCATCTGCCTTGACCCGGGCGGCGATGCGGGGAGCGCCAGCAATCATCACGGCAACATTGCGCGACTGTGCGAGCGGGGTGAGGCGCTCGGCGCGAGCCTGAAAGCTCACCTCATCCTGCCCGTAATCGGGGATGATGAGTGAGGCGATATCGCCGGCGGCCAGCGCGGCTTCCAGATGAGCTTCGTCATTGGCCGCCGTTTCAGGCGGCGGTGCGATCAATACGAGGCGGCAGCGGTTGGTCATACAGGAACTCCTCAAACCTTTTCGAGATTTGCCCGCGTGGCGAAAAGGTTCCGTCTCATTGTTGGGCGCTGGTCCGCGCGGAACCTCGTCGGGACCGTTTCTTGCCGGTCAATTTGGTTTGAATGCGGCATAGACGACGAGCGGGGTGAACGACAAGGAAAATTGAAGCATTTCCTGCAAGTCTCGCCAAATCACAGCAACGGCGCTATGAGGGGTGAGGCCCGACGAGCGGGGCGCAGACGCGTTTCATGACTTCACTTCTTTCCGATCCGGCATTCTACATTGCAGCGATACCTGCCGTTATCCTTGTAGGGCTGTCCAAGGGCGGGTTTGGTGGCGCCATGGCTCTGCTTGGCGTCCCGTTGCTGTCTCTCGTTGTCTCACCCGTGCAGGCAGCGGCCATCCTCCTGCCGATCCTGATCGTGATGGATATAGTCTCGCTCTGGGCATGGCGGGGTTTCATGGATCGAAGGACACTCTGGATCATGCTGCCTGGCGCCTTCGTGGGCATCGCCATTGGCTGGGCGACGGCGGCCATCGTGACGGAAGGCCATGTGCGCCTCATCGTCGGTCTGGTGACACTCGCCTTCTTTCTACGATGGGCGTTCGAGAAGCTGGCCGGGCGAGCGCGCATTGCAGAACAGAGCCGGCCGCGCGGCGCCTTCTGGGGTGGCGTGGCGGGTTTCACCAGCTTTGTCGCGCATGCGGGCGGACCGCCCTACCAGGTCTATGCTCTGCCGCTCGGGCACGATCCACGGGTTTACACGGGAACGAGCGTGGTGTTTTTCGCCATTGTCAATGCGGTCAAGCTCATTCCCTATTTTGCGCTCGGCCAGTTCGACCGTGCCAACCTGATGGCTTCGCTGATGCTGATCCCGCTTGCTCCACTGGCCACGCTTGCCGGCGTGTGGGTGATCAAACGGATGAAGCCTTCGGTCTTTTATCCGTTCATGTATGTGATGGTTCTGATCGTGTCCCTGAAGCTGATTCACGATGGGGTTTTTGATCTCATGGGATGGTGACGATCTCCAGAGCCTATGCTTTATAAGTCAAAAACTGCGGGAGGATGTTTGTGACCGGGAACGCATATGATCGGGATCTCGACAGGAATCCCGCCAATTTTCAGCCGCTGACGCCGCTTGTGCTTCTGGAACGTGCCGCAAAGGTATTTCCCGAAGAGGTGGCGATCATTCATGGCAATCAGCGTGTAACCTATGCGCGTTTCTGGGAGCGGTCGCTCAGGCTGGCTTCCGCGCTTGCCAGCCACGGTATCGGCAAGGGCGATACGGTGACGGTCATGCTCTCAAACACGCCGCCCATGCTGGAAGCGCATCACGGCGTGCCAATGACGAAGGCCGTGTTGCATTCGCTGAACACGCGCCTCGACGCGGCGATCATCGCCTTTCAGCTCGACCATGCAGAGACGAAGGTGGTGATTGTCGACCGCGAGTTTTCCGCAGTGATGAAGGAAGCGTTGGCGCTGGCCTCGGTCAAGCCGCTGGTGATCGATTATGACGATCCCGAATATCCGGACGATGCGCCTTATCCGAAGGGGGAGCGTATCGGCAGCCTGGATTACGAGGCGTTCGTAGCATCGGGGGATGCGAGCTTTGCCTGGTTCATGCCGGACGACGAGTGGGATGCAATCGCGCTGAATTACACGTCGGGTACGACCGGCAATCCCAAGGGGGTTGTCTATCACCATCGTGGCGCTGCGCTGATGGCCTATGCGAACACGGTGCACGCGGCTCTTGCGCGGGGCTCGGTCTATCTGTGGACGCTGCCGATGTTCCATTGCAATGGATGGTGCTTTCCGTGGACGCTGGCGCTGACCGCCGGCACGCATGTGTGTCTGCGCTGGGTGCGGGCGAGGCAGATGTACGATGCGATTGCCGACCATCGCGTCACGCATCTTTGCGGTGCGCCGGTGGTGATGTCGGCGCTGCTCAACGCACCCGACGATGAGAAGCGTGATTTTTCGCACACGGTGACGTTCAACACTGCGGCGGCGCCTCCCCCCGAGACGGTGCTTTCGGCCATGGCCGAGGCGGGCTTTGCGGTGACCCATCTTTATGGCTTGACCGAAACCTATGGTCCGGCGGTGGTGAATGAATGGAAGGGCGCGTGGGACGCGCTTGACGGTGCCGGGCAGGCAGCGCGCAAAGCACGTCAGGGCGTGCGGTACGCGGCGCTCGAGGGGCTGACCGTGATGGATCCGGAGACGATGACCGAAACCCCGCATGATGGCGAGACGATCGGCGAGGTGATGTTTCGCGGCAATATCGTGATGAAGGGTTATCTGAAGAACCCGAAAGCGACAGAGGAAGCCTTTGCCGGCGGATGGTTCCACTCCGGTGATCTGGGGGTGATGCATCCGGATGGGTATATCCAGCTCAAGGACCGGTCAAAGGACATCATCATCTCCGGCGGCGAGAACATCTCTTCCATCGAGGTGGAGGACGCGCTTTACAAGCATCCATGCGTTGCGGCTTGCGGAGTGGTGGCGAAAGCGGATGAGAAGTGGGGCGAAACGCCTGTTGCCTTCGTGGAGCTGAAGCCGGGAAGAACAGCGAGCGCAGAGGAGATCATTGCGCATTGCCGCTCGCTTCTGGCGCATTTCAAGTGTCCGAAAACGGTTGTTTTTTCCGAGATTCCGAAGACGTCCACGGGGAAAATCCAGAAGTTCCGTCTGCGGGAACAGGCCAAGGAGCTGCCGTGAGCAGGCGCTGATGCGCGGGATTCGTTTCAAGAAATAGCCGGGACGTTAACCACCCATTAAGCATTACGCGTGTTTACTGTGTGTATCCAGTGATCTGGATTCTTACCGAGTGGCTGGAGCCATTCTGTTTGACGCCTCCCTGTTTAAACTCCTGAGAGCCGCCTTCGCGGCTCTTTTTTTGTCCAAATTCACTGTTAACCCTCCGTTAAGGAAGAACTTGCCAACAGCTGTGCACAAGCCCATTCTTGAGTGACGTGCCGGCATTGAGAGTCAGGCGCACTTGTGATTGAACGCATCAACCGGCGGTGGCCGGAACAATTGTATCTGGTGGGGCGTAGGCACAATGATTGAAAACGGGAACGGTCGCGCGACCACGATCAAGCTGGCCGAGCATCGCGTGTTCTCGGATTCATTCAAACCTCTCTACAACCAGGGAATGAGCCTGGTGGAGGAAGCTGCGGAATATCTCGACGGCGATGGGCGGGCCGATGCAAAACATCTGACGCGCGCTGGCGCTGCACTCTACGCGGCTGAATCCATGCGGCTTACAACGCGCCTCATGCAGCTTGCCTCATGGCTTCTTCTGCAGCGGGCTGCAAATTCCGGTGAGATGACCCGTGAGCAGGTAGCGGCGGAAAAATCCAAGGTGCGCCTCGACACGCACTCACCGCAGGAACAGGCGCCGGGCTGGTCGGATCTTCCGGAGAAGTTCCAGAGCCTCGTCGTGCGCTCCATGCGGCTTCAGGATCTGGTCCGCCGGATGGATGAAGAAATCTATGGTGGCGAACCGGCACGGGCTGAAGGGACGGATATTTTCAGCAACAATCCGGTTTATGAGCAGATCACTCTCCTGAAAACAGCATTCGGCCACCGCTGAACAGCCAGTCGAACACGATGCCGGTGAGCGGCAGCGCAATCAGCGCCGAAGCGATGATGAGCGTGAAGGCGATGCGGCGGTAGGTCGTGTCGCTGGCGACGCCATAGAGCCTGCCGCCAATGAGCAGGCTGAGCATGTAGGGCGGGATCATCAGAAGCCCCAGCATGACGCGCGAATGCTCGAACAGGCCGGCCGCCCACAGGTTGCCGGCGGAGAAGATCTCCGAAATCAGGAAAAGGGTCATCAGATTGGCGCGCACAACCGCGACCGGTAGCGTTGACGCCATCCAGTATATGATGACGGGCGGGCCGGGAATGGCGGCGATGCCCGACAGGGTTCCGGCAATGCCGCCAATGCCAAAGGAGAGGGGCAGGCTGCGCGGGCCATGATAGCGCCAGCCGCTGCGCAGAGTGAGTGCGCAGGCGAGGATGATCACGCAGATGACCCAGCGCAGAACGGTTTCGTCTCCGTTTTTCAGGATATAGACCCCGAGCGGGACGAAAAGCGCCAGACCGGCAAGCACCGGCAGAACCTCGCGCCAGCGGGCGAGTTTTACAACGGGAAGCGCCACGGGCAGGGTGGGCAGCGAATCGATGATGACGAGCAGGACGACCGCCGTGACAGGATCGTAGAGCGCCCCGGCGATCGGGGCGACGATCAGGCCGGTGCCGAAACCCGAAAGCCCGCGCACGACACCAGCCGCCAGCACGGTGGCGGTCAGAAGGGCGAGACTGAGGTCGAATTCGGGCAGACTTCCATCTCCTGAAAAGGGCGGTGGCGAGCCCGCTTCTTCGCTCGTGCTGCTTGTGCGTGGCAATGGGCCTGCCCACAGCTATGTTAGTGCCATGAACACACCGATTCGCATTCTTGGCATCGACCCGGGGCTCCGGCGCACAGGCTGGGCCATCATCGATGCGCAGGGCAACTCCCTGCGCTTTGTGGGCGCTGGCACCGTGACGTCCGACGGCAAGGCCGATCTGGCCTCCAGACTGTGCCAGCTGCATGATGGTCTCGATGCCATTCTGCATGACCATCGACCGGATGAAGCGGCGGTGGAGGCGACCTTCGTCAACAAGGATGCCTCGGCGACGCTGAAGCTCGGCCAGGCGCGGGGCATCGCCATGCTGGTGCCGGCGCGGGCCGGTCTGCCGGTGGCCGAATATGCGCCCAATGCGGTGAAGAAAACCGTTATCGGGGTCGGTCACGGCGACAAGAAACAGATCCACATGATGGTGAAGGTGCTGATGCCGAAGGCGCGGTTTGACACGGATGACGCGGCGGATGCGATTGCCATTGCCATATGTCACGCCCATCACCGGCAATCCGCCACCTCCCGACTGGCCATGGAAGCACTCAAATGATCGGTAAACTGAAGGGCATCATCGACGAGATCGCCGAAGACCACTGCATCATCGATGTGGGGGGCGTTGGGTATGTCGCCTATTGTCCGGCGCGGACGCTGGCGGCGCTCGACGGCGAGGGGACGGCTGTGACGCTGTTCATCGAGACCTATGTGCGCGAGGACATGATCCGGCTTTACGGCTTTCGCACCGCGCTGGAGCGCGAATGGTTCCGGCTGTTGCAAAACAATGTGCAGGGCGTGGGGGCCAAGGTGGCGCTTTCGGTGCTTTCGACACTTTCGGCTTCGGAACTGGCCAATGCGATTGCGCTCAAGGATGCGGCCACCGTGGCGCGCGCGCCTGGCGTGGGCAAGAAGGTTGCCGAACGGATCGTGACCGAACTGAAGAGCAAGGCCCCTGCCTATGCCGGAGAGGCAACCGGCACGATCGGCCTGAAGCAGGAACTGGGTGAGGGGGCTGCGCCTGCGCCTGTCGCCGATGCCGTATCGGCGCTCTCCAATCTCGGCTATTCACGCGACGTGGCGGCGAATGCCGTCGCTGCCGCAATGAAGGCAGCGGGCGAGGGGGCGGATGCCGGCACGCTGATCAGGCTTGGCCTGAAGGAACTGGCGCGTTAGTCAGGGCCATGAGCGCGCTGTTTGCGCTGTATGATTGTGAAATGGAAGTCTGCGGATGACGGATGGCGACAGGCTGATTGCAGCCGATAAGCGCGGTGAGGACCTGGACTCGACGATGCGTCCGCAGTCGCTGGACGATTTCGTTGGGCAGAAGGCGGCGCGCGCCAATCTAAAAGTGTTCATTGAAGCTGCGCGTGGACGCGGCGAGGCGCTGGACCATGTGCTTTTTGTCGGGCCGCCCGGCCTTGGCAAAACCACGCTGGCGCAGATCATGGCGCGCGAGCTGGGGGTGAACTTCCGTTCCACCTCCGGCCCGGTGATCGCCAAGGCGGGTGATCTCGCGGCGCTTTTGACCAATCTCGAAGAGCGCGATGTGCTCTTCATCGATGAAATCCACCGGCTGAACCCGGCAGTGGAAGAAATTCTCTATCCAGCCATGGAGGATTTTCAGCTCGACCTGATCATCGGCGAGGGGCCGGCCGCGCGCTCGGTGAAGATCGATCTTGCCAAGTTCACGCTGGTGGCGGCGACGACGCGGCTTGGCCTTTTGACGACGCCGCTGCGCGACCGTTTCGGCATTCCCGTGCGGCTCGATTTCTATACGGTCGATGAACTGCAATCGATCGTTACGCGCGGTTCGCGCATTCTCGGGCTGCCGCTTGCGAATGACGGAGCGGAGGAGATCGCACGCCGGGCGCGGGGCACGCCACGCATTGCCGGGCGCCTGTTGCGCCGGGTGCGCGATTTCGCCACTGTGGCGGGCGCGAGCGAGGTGACGCGGAAGGTGGCCGACGAAGCCTTGTCTCGGCTGGAAGTCGATGCGCTTGGCCTCGATCAGCTCGACCGGCGCTACCTCACCATGATCGTGGAGAACTTCGGTGGCGGGCCGGTGGGCATCGAAACGATAGCGGCAGCACTCTCCGAACCGCGCGACGCCATCGAGGATATCATCGAACCCTATCTGATCCAGCAGGGCTTCATCCAGCGCACCCCGCGCGGGCGTGTGCTGGCCGCCAAGGCCTGGCGGCACATGGGGCTTCAGCCACCGAAGGAAGTGGCGGAAGCGCAGATCAGCCTGTTTCAGGAGGGGAATGGGGAATGAACGAAGCTGCTGACGGGAGTTTGAACGTCGCGCTTTCCGGTGAACTGACTGACTTCGGACATCGGCTCGTGGCGCGGGTCTATTTCGCCGATACGGATTTCACCGGCGTTGTCTATCATGCCCGCTATCTGGAGTTTCTGGAGCGGGGACGCTCGGATTTCCTGCGGCTGGCCGGTGTGCACCACACCGAACTGGCCGATGGAAAGCATGGCGAGGTGCTTTCCTGGGTGGTGCGGCGAATGGAGATCGATTTTCGCCAGCCAGCCCGGGTGGACGATATCGTGACGGTGGAGACACGCACAGAGGCGATATCGGGAGCGCGCATTCAAATGGCGCAACGGCTGCTGCGCGGCGAGAACGTGCTGGTGGAGGCGAAAGTCGAAGCGGCAATCATTGGCGCTTCCGGACGGCCACGGCGGTTTCCGAAAGAGTGGATCGCCGCCTTCAAGCCAAAGGGGGCATGAACCATATCGGTGGGTGCTTTTATGCACCCAGCACTGATTCCATACGGAATCCCTGGCCACGCTCCTATTTCCTAACGCTTAATTAACCATAACGGTTCATGAAGAAAACCATGAAATCCGTAGCGAATCCGTGCGCCTTCCTTTCACCAAAATTTACCGGATAAAGGGGCGTTGAAGCATCTTGCGGGGACGCCTCGGATCGGACGCAGGCAACGGCACGCAAGCAGGGGCGCGGCCGAGACCGAGATGTACGCCGCCCTGATCTTAAGAGGATGTTGATCCATGGAAAGTGTTACGCTCGCCGCACCGGGTGGGGAGTTGTCGATCTGGGCTCTGTTCTGGCAGGCAGGCTGGGTGGTCAAGCTGGTCATGATCGGTCTGCTTGTCGCATCGGTCTGGACCTGGGCGATCATCGTTGACAAGCTGATTGCCTATGCGCGCATGCGCACGGCCCTTAATCGTTTCGAAAAGACCTTCTGGTCGGGCCAGTCGCTCGAGGAACTCTATCGTGCGCTTTCGGAGCGCAAGACAACCGGCATGGGCTCGATCTTCGTGGCTGCCATGCGGGAATGGAAAAAAAGCTTCGAGAAAGGCGCGCGCTCGCCCATTGGCCTGCAGACACGCATCGACAAGGCAATGGACCTGGCGCTGACGCGCGAGATGGAGCGGCTTGAGAGCCGGCTCGGCTTCCTTGCCTCCATTGGCTCGGCGGCACCATTCATCGGCCTGTTTGGCACGGTGGTCGGTATCATGACCTCGTTCCAGGCGATTGCCGGTTCCAAATCCACCAATCTGGCTGTTGTGGCACCGGGTATCGCCGAGGCTCTGCTGGCCACGGCCATCGGCCTTCTGGCCGCAATTCCCGCCGTTATTGCCTATAACAAGCTGTCATCGGACGCGGGCAAGCTTGCCGGACGGATGGAAGGCTTCGCGGACGAGTTTTCGACCATCCTCTCACGCCAGATCGACGAGAAGGTCGCCGCCAAGGCGGCTTAGGAGCGCACAATGGGTATGTCAGTCGGATCGGCGGGCGGAAGAAACGGACGGCGGCGTGGCCGCCGCGGCTCGCGCACGGGCCTGATCTCCGAGATCAACGTGACGCCTTTCGTGGACGTGATGCTGGTGCTGCTCATCATTTTCATGGTGGCGGCGCCGCTTCTGACGGTCGGCGTGCCGATCGATCTTCCCGAAACGCAGGCCAAGGCGCTGAACTCCGAGACACAGCCGATCACGGTTTCGGTCAACAATGAGGGCCAGATCTACCTGCAGGAAACGGAGGTGCCGATCGAAGAAGTGGTGCCGAAGCTGCAGGCGATTGCGCGCTCGGGCTATGACGAACGCATCTATGTGCGCGGCGATCGCGCGGCCGACTACGGCACGGTGATGCGCGTGATGGCGC
Source organism: Nitratireductor sp. ATLC21 (assembly GCF_057196525.1). Taxonomy (NCBI): domain Bacteria; kingdom Pseudomonadati; phylum Pseudomonadota; class Alphaproteobacteria; order Hyphomicrobiales; family Phyllobacteriaceae; genus Nitratireductor; species Nitratireductor sp. ATLC21. The sequence goes on from NZ_JBXUOU010000005.1 coordinate 41,825, forward strand.
GCATCTCGGCTGCCGGATATCGCAATCTCGGCCTGGTCACGCTGCAGGAAGAAGGCAATTGACCGAATGAAGGCGGGTCTCGTTACATCGGTGACCATGCACGCGGCGCTGCTGGGGTTCGGCCTGTTCTCGCTGTCGGCGCCGCGCGCCTTTGAGGTGGCGGATGTCGAAGCGCTGCCTGTCGACATCATCCCGATCGAATCGATGACGCAGGTGCAGGAAGGCGACAAGAAGGCTGCGCTCTCCGAGAAACCCGCGCCGACGCCGACCAAGCGTCCGGAGCCGGTGGAGAACGCGCAGAACACAGGCGACAATGATGTCGACCTGAAAACGCCGCCCACACCCGAACCGCGCAACCGCGAGGTGGAGAAGACGGCGGAGCCGCCGCCGGCGCCCAAACCCACCCCCAAACCGGAACCAAAGCCCGAACCAGAGCAGCAGCAGGCGGCGGCCGAGCCAACGCCGGTGCCTGCGACGGAAGTGCGGCCGGAGCCTCAACCCAAGCAGGAGGTGAAGCCGGACCCCGCTCCTGAAGAGACGGTGGTGGCGGAAGCACCCGAAGCGACCGAGAGCGTTGCGCTGCCCAACAGCGCGCCGGTTCCGCAGTCGCGCCCTCAGCCCCCCAAGGCAAGCACGGCCAAGGCACCTGAGCGCAAGAACGCGGACAAGCCAGCACAGAAGACCGCTTCCAAGCCGAAATCGCAAAATTCCGATGAACTTTTTGATGAGGTTGCGGCGCTCCTGAACAAGGACAAGGCATCTGGCGGAGGCGCAAAGCGCTCGCAAGAGCAGGCGTCTCTCGGCGGCAGCCGCAGCACGCCGGGCGAGAAGCTTTCACAGAGTGAGATGGATGCGCTGCGAGGCCAGATCCAACGATGCTGGAACGTGCCCGCCGGGGCGCTGGACGCGGAAAACCTCAAGGTTTCCGTTCAGATGAAACTGGATCCGAGCGGGAACATCGAGGGCAGTCCGCGCATTATTGCCGGCGGCAATGGGACCATGGTGGAGCGCGCGGCGGCGGAATCCGCCAGGCGTGCTGTTCTGCAGTGTGCGCCCTACAATTTGCCGGCAGCGAAATACGATACCTGGTCCGAAGTCATCGTCCACTTCGATCCAAGCGACATGTTTTAACCTGAGCACCATTCGCAAGGCGATGGGGGCTGGAGCCTAACCAAAGCGGGAGAGGCAGGAGCAAATGCAGATGATCATGAGAGCGACCTTCCTGATCGCGACGCTGGTCGCAGGGCTTGGCGTAGCGGTGCTGCCGGCACGGGCAGTGGTCGAGATCGACATCAACAAGGGTGTGGTTGAACCATTGCCAATCGCGATCACGGAGTTTATCTCCGCGGATGGCAAAGGTGCGGAGATCGCCAGCGTTGTCGAAGCAGACTTGCGGCGTTCCGGCCTGTTCGCGCCGATTGAGAAGGGCGCATTCATCGAGAAGATTTCCAATCCGGATGCGGCACCACGCTTTCAGGACTGGACGGTGATCAACGCGCAGGCGCTGGTGACCGGCAAGGTTTCGGAGACACCTGACGGGCGGCTGCGCGCGGAGTTCCGACTGTGGGATACCTATGCAGGGCAGCAGCTCATCGGCGAGCAGTTTTTCACCAGCAAGGACAAATGGCGGCGTGTGGCGCACATCATCGCCGACGCGATCTACCAGCGGCTCACTGGTGAGACCGGGTATTTCGACACGCGGATCGTATATGTCGACGAGTCGGGTCCGCGCAACAACCGCGTGAAGCGGCTTGCCATCATGGACCAGGACGGGGCGAACCACCGCTTCCTGACCGACGGGCGCGCCATCGTTCTGACGCCGCGTTTCTCGCCGACGCGCCAGGAAATCACCTACATGTCCTATGAGGGTGGGCAGCCGCAGGTTTATCTTCTGCAGCTAGAGACCGGTCAGCGCGAGCTTGTCGGCAATTTCCCCGGCATGACCTTTGCGCCGCGCTTCTCGCCCAACGGTCAGCAGATCGTGATGAGCCTTCTGCGCGACGACGGCAACTCCAACATTTTTGCCATGGATCTGAGAAGCCGCAACACGACGCGCCTGACGACCTCCAATGCCATCGACACATCGCCCTCCTATTCGCCGGACGGCTCGCAGATCGTGTTCACCTCCGACCGTGGCGGGCGGGCGCAGATCTATGTGATGAGCGCCAGTGGCGGCGATGCGAAGCGCATTTCTTTCGGTGACGGCACCTACTCAACGCCGGTGTGGTCGCCGCGCGGCGACCTGATCGCCTTCACCAAGCAGACGGGCGGTCAATTTCAGATCGGTGTGATGCGGACGGACGGTTCCGGCGAACGCATTCTGTCCTCCGGCTTCCTTCAGGAAGGGCCGACCTGGGCACCGAACGGTCGCGTGATCATGTTCTTCCGTCAGCCCGCGGGCTCGGCTGGTCCGCAGCTCTATTCTATCGACCTGACGGGTCGCAACGAGCAGAAGATCCCGACCGCGAACTACGGTTCGGATCCGGCCTGGTCGCCGCTCCTTGAGTAGGATAGCCGCTACCTCGGACTGAAACGCCGCGTTTCCGCCGTATTTTAAGCTAGTTTGCGCGAAATAACGGTTCTGATTTGCACCGATAGGGGTTTGTTAACCGCGTTTCTTGAGGGGTCCTTAACGGCAACGTGGTTACTGATCGTTGAACAAAATATCTCTAATCTGAAGGAGAGGTGGCAATGCTGTCGATTGCAGCTATCGCCAAAAACCCGGTTGGCATCGCTCTGGTAGCGGCCCTTGCTTTGGCCGGTTGCGCCAATAAACAGGTTCCCAACAACGCGGCAGATATCGGTCTGGGCGGTGCGGGAGGACCTCCCGGTTCACAGCAGGAATTTACCGTTAGCGTCGGCGACCGGATATTCTTTGACCTCGACTCGTCGGTGATCCGTGCGGACGCGCAGCAGGTGCTGACGCGCCAGGCACAGTGGCTGAACAAGTACACGAATTATTCGATCACCGTCGAAGGCCATGCGGACGAACGCGGCACCCGTGAGTACAACCTCGCGCTCGGTGCGCGCCGTGCAGCTTCTGCGCGCGACTTCCTGGTGGCACGCGGCGTTGCGGCCAACCGCATTCGCACCATCTCCTACGGCAAGGAGCGTCCGGTCGCGACCTGCGACGATATCTCCTGCTGGTCGCAGAACCGCCGCGCGGTCACGGTGCTGAACGGCGGCAGCAGCTAAGCTTCAGCCTCCACGAATAAAAAAGCCGCGCCGGACTATGTCCGCGCGGCTTTTTTGTTGAAGGAGCTTTGGGTCAGCCGTTTGCTGAATTGCGGATCGCTGCGATATTCTTCGCGTAGGCTTCTTCGCCTTCACCCTTGAAAACAGCGGATCCGGCGACCAGCACATTGGCGCCGGCGGCAGTGAGTTCCCCGGCGTTTGCAGGTGAGACACCGCCATCGATCTCGATATCGATAGGTCGGTCGCCGATCATCGCCTTGATGCGGCGTACCTTTTCGACCACGGACGGGATGAAGGCCTGACCGCCGAAGCCTGGATTCACGGTCATCAGAAGCACGAGGTCGAGCTCATCCAGCACATATTCGATGACGTTCTCCGGGGTGGAGGGATTGAGCGAGACGCCGGCCTTCTTTCCGAGATTTCGGATCGTCTGCAAGGAGCGGTGCAGATGAGGACCGGCCTCCGCGTGAACGGTGATGATGTCGCAGCCAGCATCGGCGAAGGCAGCGAGGTAGGGATCTGCCGGCGTGATCATCAGGTGGCAGTCGAATACCTTGTCGGTGCGATCGCGGATGGATTTGATGACTGGTGGGCCGAAGGTGATGTTGGGGACGAAATGACCGTCCATCACATCGAGGTGTATCCAGTCAGCGCCGGCCTTGGCGACGGTTTCGACCTCGTCGCCAAGACGAGAGAAATCCGAAGCGAGAATGGAAGGGGCGATGAGCGTGTTGCGCGCGGTCATGGCGGTTTCCCGGAACGATGAGACTGGCCTGCCCTAACGCCTCTGTCCGCGCTTGTCGAGGTGCCTTACAGATGTGTCACCATGCGGTGGGAGGACGGATGGACGAGGTGGGCGAGCGTGATGGGCGCGCCCTTCATCCAAGTGATGCGTTCGCCGATAAAGACAGGATCGCCTTCCCGGATCTGCAGAAGGGAAGCCTCATCGGCGCTTGCTGCACCAGCCATGAACGTAAACTCGGCATTGGAGAACGGGGCATGACCGACGAGCCATTCGTTCGGCCCTATCGTGCTGAAATCCGCTTTGCCGGCATCGGGGACGGTGTTCAGATTGATCCAGCGATCTTCGAACTGATAGGGGACGCGGTCTGCCAGATGGAGGCAGCGAACATGCAGCATGTTGGACTTCGTCAGCAGGCTCAACCGCGCACAGATGACTTCCGGTGCATTGGCTTCTTCCACGCTCAAAAGCCGGTATCGATATTCGGAACCGCGCGCTTCGATCTCCTGGCGGATGCGTGGAATGACGAAGCGGGCTTCCCGAACCGGGTGGAGGGCGACGCGGGTGCCTGCGCGGCGTTTTCGCTCGAGGATGCCGGCGCGGGCCAGCTCTTGCAAAGCCCGGTTGACGGTCGCACGGGCGGCACCAAATTCCTCGGCCAGCGCCTCTTCGCCGGGTATGAGCGTTCCCGGAAGCCAGATTCTCTCGGCGATGCGCCGGGAAAGCTCGTCGCGTATGGTGCGAAATGAAGCGCGTCGGCTGGTCACAGCAACCCCATCAGTTTTTGAATAGTCTGCGTGTAGCGGGCGGCGATTGTTTCACGTTCGATGTGGATGCCCTCGCGTACGCAGTGGCGCCCTGCCGACCACACGTCGCTAACGGCGCCATTGTCGCCTGTGAAGATCCAGCCGTCCAACAAACCATCCTCGGCGGCAGCACCTGCGAAGCGTGTTTGATCGATTGCGACGAGGTCGGCCCAGCCTCCCTGCCGGATCGCACCGGAGGCGCGGCCGAGTGCCTGTGACCCGCCTGCAAGAGCAGCCTCGTAAAGTGTGCGGCCACAGGACTGTCCATGGTCGGCCAGCACCACCCGGGCGGTGTCGCGCAGGCGCTGGGAATATTCGAGCTGACGCAACTCCTCGGCAACGGTGATGCGAATGTTGGAGTCGGAACCGACACCCAGCGCGCCGCCGGCCTGCCGGTATTGCGGCCCGTTGAAAATACCGTCGCCCAGATTGGCTTCGGTGACCGGGCACAGGCCGGCAACGGCGCCGGTTTCAGCCAGATTTGCGGTTTCTTCGTCGGTCATGTGGGTGCAATGGATCAAGCACCAGCGCTCGTCGACGCGGCAGTTGTCGAGCAGCCACTCCACCGGGCGCTGCCCGTAGGCCGCGCGCACCTCGTCGATTTCCGGCAATTGCTCAGCAATGTGCATGTGGAGGGGGGCGTGCGGGCGCATGGACTGAGCCTCGCGAAGATCGTCGAGACCGACCGCACGAAGCGAATGCGGTGCAACGCCGAGATGCGCGTCCGCGGACAGATTGGCGACGCACTCCTCGGCGCGGGCAAGCAGCTTCTGGTATCGGTCGAGATCGTTGCCAAACCGCTGCTGGCCGCCTTGAAGTGGGCGCTGGTCAACGCCGCCATAACGATACAGGACTGGTAGAAGTGTGAGACCTATGCCTGTCTGCTCGGCAGCGTTGGCGATGCGCGCTGACAGTTCTCCAACGTCACTGTAGGCCGCGCCGCCCGGCTGGTGGTGGACATAGTGAAATTCGGCGACGGCGGCAAAGCCAGCCTCCTGCATCTCCATGAACGCGAACGCGGCAACGGCTTCTATATCGTCCGGCGATAGCAGGTCGAGAAAGCGGTACATGATCTCGCGCCAGGTCCAGAAGCTATCGCGGCCAGCCGGGCCACGCCGCTCTGCGAGACCAGCCATGGCGCGCTGAAAGGTATGGCTGTGAAGATTGCACATGGCCGGAAGGAGCAGCGGAACGTGGGTGGTTCTGCCATCGGCCGGTTGCGCGTTGATGCTCACATTGCTGATGCGGCCCGAATCATTGAGCTCGACAAGCACATCTTTTTGCCAACCGTCCGGTGTGAGAGCATTCTGCGCAAAAATGGCTTGCATCGCGTGCCGGTCCTAGATTAATTATGTCTATACATATATGGATAATACTAGACAATAAAGCGCGCTTAGGCAATATGCCCTGCACAAGGATGGAGGGGGCTTCCTGTCATGAAGCAGAGTGTCATCAGCGGTATCCGCTTGGCAAGCATGTGCGAGGATGCAGGCTCCTACGGGATGATCGAGGATGCCGCGATCGCGATACAAGATGGGAAAATTGCCTGGGTCGGCGCGTTGAGCGAATTGCCCCACGCATTTCTCGACTGGGAGCGAGTGGGTTTCGAGGGGCGGTTGGCAACGCCTGCGCTGGTGGATTGTCACACCCATATTGTTTTTGGTGGCAACCGGGCGAAAGAGTTCGAGATGCGCCTTGAGGGTGCGAGCTACGAGGAAGTGGCGCGCGCGGGTGGCGGCATTGTTTCTACCGTCGCGGCGACCCGCGCGATGAGTGAGGACGCGCTGGTCGAAGATGCGCTGAAACGTCTCGACGCGCTTCTGGCCGAAGGTGTCTCGACGGTCGAGATCAAGTCGGGCTACGGGCTGACCATAGAAGATGAGTTGAAGATGCTGCGCGCCGCGCGCCGTCTGGCCACGCTGCGCCCCGTGCGGATCAGGACGAGCTATCTTGCCGCCCATGCGGTTCCTGCCGAGTATCGCGGCAAGGAAGACGCCTATATTGATGAGGTTGTGCTTCCGGGCATGGAGGTGGCCCAGGCCGAGGGACTGGCCGATGCGGTTGACGGGTTCTGCGAAGGGATTGCCTTTTCGCCGGAACAGATGGCCCGGGTGTTTGACAAGGCGAAGTCGCTCGACCTCCCTGTGAAACTCCACGCCGAACAGCTTTCCAATCTGGGTGGTGCAAAACTGGCGGCATCCTACGGTGCGCTGTCGGCCGATCATCTGGAATATCTGGATGAGGAGGGCGTCGCGGCCATGGCTGCTGCGGGAACGGTGGCCGTGCTTCTGCCGGGTGCTTTCTATACTTTGCGCGAGACGCAGCATCCGCCACTTGCAGCGCTCAGGAAACATGGTGTGCCAATTGCGGTTGCGACTGACTGCAATCCCGGCTCCTCACCGCTTGCTTCCCTGCTTTTGACCATCAACATGGCCTGTACGCTGTTCCGCATGACCCCGGAAGAGGCGCTGGCGGGCGCGACCCGTGAAGGCGCGCGGGCGCTTGGGTTGGCCGAGGAAATAGGCACGATCGAACCCGGCAAGCGCGCGGAAATTGCCATCTGGGATGTCGAACATCCGGCCGAGCTTGCCTATCGCATTGGTTTCAACCCGCTTCACCGCCTTGTTTCTGGAGAGCTGGCATGACGCTTGTTTTGACGCCCGGCGCGGTGACGATCCAGGATCTGGAGCGCATCTGGCGCGATGGCGTGCCTGTCCGTCTCGACAAGGGTTGCCACGCCGGCATTGAGACGGCGGCCTTGCGGATCGATCAGATCGCGCGGGGGAATGCGGCAGTTTATGGCGTGAACACGGGGTTCGGAAAGCTCGCCAGCGTGAGCATTCCGCCGCACGATGTCGAGACGCTTCAGCGCAATCTCATTCTCTCGCATTGCTGCGGTGTCGGTGCACCGCTTGATGAAAGCATTGTGCGGCTGATCATGTCGCTCAAGCTTCTGTCTCTCGGACGTGGAGCCTCTGGCGTGCGCATGGACGTTGTCACGCTGATCGAGGAAATGCTGGCGCGTGGCGTGATGCCGGTGATCCCGGAGAAGGGCTCTGTTGGCGCCTCGGGCGATCTCGCGCCGCTTGCGCATATGGCTGCGGCCATGATGGGCGAGGGGGAGGCCTTCTTTGAGGGTGATCGGCTCACGGGTGCCGAGGCATTGCGCAAGGCGGGGCTTTCTCCAATCGTGCTGAAAGCCAAGGAAGGGCTGGCGCTGATCAACGGCACGCAGGTTTCCACCGCGCTGGCCCTGACCGGTCTGTTCCGGGCGCACCGTGCGGCACGCTCTGCACTCATCACCGGGGCATTGTCGACCGATGCGGCCATGGGCTCCTCCGCGCCGTTTCATCCGGAAATCCACACATTGCGCGGCCATCAGGGGCAGATCGACACGGCGGCGGCACTTTGGGCATTGCTTGAGGGGTCGCAGATCCGCGAAAGCCATCTGGAAGGCGATGAGCGGGTGCAGGACCCCTATTGCATACGCTGCCAGCCGCAGGTGGATGGCGCGTGCCTTGATCTCTTGCGTCAGGCGGCACGCACGCTGACCATCGAGGCCAATGCGGTGACCGACAATCCGCTGGTATTGTCGGACGGTACGGTGGTTTCGGGCGGTAATTTCCATGCCGAGCCGGTGGCACTTGCTGCTGATCAGATTGCGCTTGCCATCTGCGAGATCGGCGCGATTGCCCAACGGCGCATTGCGCTTCTGGTGGATCCGGCGTTGAGCTTCGGTCTGCCGGCGTTTCTGGCGAAGAAGCCGGGGCTGAATTCGGGACTGATGATTGCCGAGGTCACATCGGCTGCGCTGATGAGCGAGAACAAGCAGATGTCGCATCCGGCATCCGTGGATTCGACGCCCACCTCCGCCAATCAGGAGGATCATGTGTCCATGGCGTGTCATGGCGCGCGGCGGCTTATCCCGATGACGGAGAATCTCTACGGCATTATCGGCATCGAGGCGGTGACGGCGGCACAGGGCGTCGATTTCCGCGCGCCCCTGAAGACGAGCGCAGCGCTCTCCGCCGCGCATGCCGCGATCCGGCAGGCGGTGCCTGATCTGGAGGAGGACCGTTATCTGGCGCCCGATCTGGAGCGGGCGATTGAGCTGGTGCGATCGGGCGCGCTGAATGCCAGCATCCCCGAAAACATTCTGCCTGAATTGAGGAGTGAGGTTTGATCGGGAGCGTGTCTTTTTTGGATGTGGCGACTGCCCCTCATCCGCCTGCCGGCACCTTCTCCCCGCTCGCGGGGAGAAGGACGATGGCCGCAACGTTGTCGCCCCCCTCTCCCCGCCTGCAGGGAGAGGGTAAGGGTGAGGGGCGAACGCCAACACTGGAGATTTGCGAATGAACCCCGTCGAAGTGCATCAGGGCTCGTCGCCCGTGATTCTGGGCTTGCCGCACACGGGCACTCATGTGCCGGAGGCGATCAAAGCCCGGCTTAACGAACAGGGCCAGCTTCTGACGGATACGGACTGGCATGTGCACAGGCTTTATGATGCCCTTCTTGATGGCGTGACCACAGTGCGGGCGACGTTCCACCGCTATGTGATCGACGCCAATCGCGACCCGTCGGGCGAGAGCCTTTATCCGGGGCAGAACACCACCACCCTCGTGCCGCTGACGGACTTCGACAACCGACCCATCTGGCGCGAGGGGGAAGAGCCGACAGAACAGGATGTCAGACACCGGGTGGATGCCTTTCATCGGCCTTATCACGCGGCGCTTGAGGCGGAGATCGCGCGGGTGAAAGCGCTTCATGGCGTGGCGATCCTCTATGATTGCCATTCCATCCGCTCTCACTGCCCATTCCTTTTTGAAGGGCAGCTGCCCGATTTCAACATCGGCACCAATCACGGCAAGACCTGTGCACCGGAAATCGAGACGGCGACAGCGGATATCTGCGTTGCGGCGGACGGCTATTCGAGCGTGCTCAATGGCCGCTTTGTCGGCGGGTGGACGACGCGGCACTACGGCAGGCCGGATCGCGGTGAACATGCCATCCAGATGGAGCTGGCGCAGGCAACGCATCTGAAGAGCGAGGCTGTACCGTTCGATTATTCCGAGCAAAAGGCGGCACGCCTGCGGCCGCATCTCAAAGCCATTCTGGCGCGTCTTACCGAGATCGCGCCGTCCTTGAAGGGGAAGTAAAGCATGACCAATCCGCGTCACAACATTCGTGAAGTCCGGGCACCGCGCGGGGCCGATCTGAATGCCAAGGGCTGGATGACGGAAGCGCCGCTCCGGATGCTGATGAACAATCTCGATCCCGATGTGGCCGAGAACCCGAATGAGCTGGTCGTCTATGGCGGTATTGGTCGGGCAGCGCGTACATGGGACGATTTCGACCGCATCGCTTCGACCCTCAAGACGCTTGAGGAAGATGAGACGCTGCTTGTCCAGTCCGGCAAGCCGGTGGGCGTGTTCCGCACCCACAAGGATGCGCCACGTGTTCTTATCGCCAATTCCAATCTCGTGCCGCACTGGGCCAATTGGGACCACTTCAACGAACTCGATAAGAAGGGTCTGATGATGTACGGCCAGATGACGGCCGGCTCGTGGATCTATATCGGCTCGCAGGGCATCGTTCAGGGCACCTATGAGACCTTTGTCGAGGCTGGGCGCCAACATTATGGCGGCGACCTGAAAGGCAAGTGGATCCTGACCGCGGGGCTTGGCGGCATGGGCGGCGCGCAGCCGCTGGCCGCGGTGATGGCCGGTGCCTGCTGCCTTGCCATCGAGTGCGATGAGACGCGCATCGATTTCCGCATCCGCACCCGCTATGTGGACGAGAAGGCGACCACGCTGGATGAAGCGCTGGAGATGATCGACCGTTGGACGAAGGCGGGTGAGGCAAAGTCGGTCGGTCTGGTCGGCAATGCGGCTGAGATCGTGCCGGAACTGGTGCGCCGCGGCGTGAAGCCCGACATGGTGACCGACCAGACATCCGCGCATGATCCGGTGAACGGCTATCTGCCCAAGGGCTGGACTGTTGCCGAGTGGCGCGAGAAGCGCGAGAGTGACCCGAAGGCCGTGGAGAAGGCGGCCCGGGCCTCGATGCGCGAGCATGTGGAGGCGATGGTTGCCTTCTGGAATCAAGGCATCCCAACGCTCGATTATGGCAACAATATCCGTCAGGTGGCGCTGGAAGAGGGGCTGGAGAACGCCTTTGCCTTCCCCGGTTTCGTGCCGGCCTATATCCGCCCGCTCTTTTGTCGTGGTGTTGGCCCGTTCCGCTGGGCGGCGCTTTCGGGTGACCCTGAAGACATCTACCGCACCGATGAGAAGGTGAAAGAGCTTCTGCCCGACAATGAACATCTGCATCGCTGGCTCGACATGGCGAAGGAGCGCATCGCGTTTCAGGGCTTGCCGGCGCGCATCTGCTGGGTCGGGCTTGGCGACCGGCACCGTCTGGGGCTGGCCTTCAACGAGATGGTGGCCAAGGGTGAATTGAAGGCGCCGGTGGTGATTGGGCGCGATCATCTGGATTCCGGTTCCGTAGCCTCACCCAACCGCGAGACCGAGGCCATGAAGGACGGTTCGGATGCCGTGTCTGACTGGCCGCTGCTCAATGCATTGCTCAATTGTGCCTCCGGAGCGACCTGGGTGTCGCTGCATCATGGCGGCGGCGTGGGCATGGGCTTTTCCCAGCATTCGGGCATGGTGATCTGTGCCGACGGCACGGAGGATGCAGCGCGCCGCCTCGAGCGGGTGCTGTGGAACGACCCGGCAACCGGCGTGATGCGCCATGCCGACGCGGGCTATGACATTGCGCTCGACTGGGCCAAGGAAAAAGGCTTGCGGCTGCCGGGGATTCTTGGAAATTAACAAAACAACAGCACAGAGGGGTCTAAAATGAAAAGACGTCAATTTCTGAAAACTGCCGGCGTTGCCGGTGTGGCGACGGGGCTTGCAGCGCCGGCGATCGCGCAGGATAAAATCACCTGGAAGATGGTTACGGCCTGGCCGAAGAACCTGCCGGGCCCGGGTGTTGCGGCGCAGATGCTGGCTGATCGCATCACCGCGCTCTCCGGTGGGCGGCTGGAAGTGAAGCTCTATGCCGCTGGCGAACTGGTGCCTGGCAATGGTGTGTTCGATGCCGTGTCTGAAGGCACGGCAGAGCTCTACCACGCGGTTCCCTCCTACTGGGGCTCCAAGTCGCGCGGCATTCTCCTGTTCGGTTCGCAGCCTTTCGGTCTGCGCGCGGACGAGCAGCTCGGCTGGTTGATCCATGGCGGCGGACAGGCGCTCTATGACGAGATGTATGGCCGCTTCGGGCTGAAGCCGTTCCTTTGCGGCAACTCCGGCCCGCAGTGGCAGGGCTGGTTCCGCAATGAGATCAATTCAGTAGACGATCTCAAGGGCCTGCGTTTCCGCACCACCGGTCTGGCCTCCGAAATGTGCGCCAAGCTCGGTATGGCCGTGCAAGCCATGGGTGGCGGCGACATGTTCCAGGGTCTTCAGTCCGGGACGATCGACGCGGGCGAATTCATCGGCCCATGGACGGATTCGGCGCTTGGCTTCTATCAGGTCGCGAAAAACTACTACTGGCCGGGTGTCGGCGAACCCTCCTCGGCGGAGGAATGCGCGGTGAACAAGGCCGCCTATGATGCGCTGCCGGAGGATCTCCAGCAGGCCGTCGCCTATGCCTGTGAATCGCTCTACAATCCCGTCTGGACCGAATACACGACCAAGCATGCCGCTGCGCTGAAGCAGCTTGTGGCCGAGCAGGGCGTGCAGGTGAAGCAGCTTCCCGAGGATGTGATCGTCGCCATGGGCAATGCGGCAGGCGAGGTGATCGCCGAGTTGCGCGAAGATGACGACGAGCTGGTGAAGCGCATTGTCGAGAGCTTCCTCGAATATCGTTCCGGCATTGCCGATTACATGGTCTACGCGGACAACGGGCAGATGAACGCCCGGGCGCTGGACTATAATTACGGCGGCTGATGCCAACGATGGGGCTGGGCTTTGGTGCCCGGCCCCTTTCAATTCGGGGATGCTCTTCATGCTGGGGCTTGCAGACAGATTAGACCAGATCAACCGGGCGGTGGGCGCGGCCGTGCGCTGGCTGGCGCTTGCCATGGTGCTGGTTCAGTTTGGAACGGTCGTGCTGCGCTATGTGTACGGCATCAGCTTCATCTTCATGAACGAGACCGTGCTTTATCTGCATGCCACGCTGTTCATGCTCGCAGCCGGCTACACGCTTCTGGTCGACGGCCATGTACGCGTGGATATCTTCTACGGCCTGCTGGGACCACGCGGAAAGGCGCGCATCGACATTTTCGGGGCGCTCTGTTTCCTCATCCCCTCCACAGTCATGATCGCCTGGTTCTCCTGGCCTTCGGTTCGCAACTCCTGGTCAATCATGGAGGGGGCGATTTCCGTCGGCGGCATTCCCGCCTCCTTCTTGCTCAAGTCGCTGATCCCCGCGTTCTGTGCGTTGCTCATCGTTCAGGGGCTTGCCTGCATTCTGCGCGATCTTGCGCGTCTTCGTGAAGAAAATCCCGGCGCATGACCTTACCCCTCGACATCCTGATGTTTGCGGCCCTCATCGTCGCGATCCTGATCGGCTATCCGGTTTCTTTCATGCTGGCTGGAACCGCTGCGTTATTCGCCTTCCTGGGCTGGATGACGGGTCAGTTCGACGTCGGGCTACTGGGGGCGCTGGGGCAGCGTGTGTTCGGCACGCTTACCAATGAAGTGCTCATCGCCATCCCCCTTTTCGTGTTCATGGGCGTGGTGCTTGAAAAGAGCCGCATCGCGGAAGAACTGCTCGAGACGATGGGCCGGCTTTTCGGCGGCTTACGTGGAGGTCTTGGCGTTTCGGTGGTGCTGGTGGGAGCGCTGCTTGCCGCCTCCACCGGGATTGTGGGCGCGACGGTGGTGGCTATGGGGCTTATTGCGCTGCCCACCATGGTGCGCAACGGCTACGATCCCAAGCTTGCTTCAGGCGTTGTGTGTACATCCGGAACGCTTGGCCAGATCATACCGCCTTCGACGCTGCTCATCATCCTGTCCGACGTGATGTCCACCGCCTATCAGCAGGCGCAGTATGAGCAGGGCAAGTTCACCATTGAAACGATTTCCGTGGGACAGGTCTTCGCCGCAGCCCTGTTGCCTGGACTGACGCTTGTCGCTGTCTATATCGCCTACCTGATGACGCGGGCTGCACTGAAACCGGAAACGGCTCCCGCGTTAATGGAGGCCGGTGACAGACCCGGCCGCCAAGAGGTGCAGCGCGCGGTGATTCCTCCTGTACTGCTTATCGTTGCTGTATTGGGCTCCATTCTCGGTGGGGTTGCCACACCAAGCGAAGCGGCCAGTGTGGGCGCGATCGGCGCCTTGCTTCTGGCCGGTGTCCGCAGTGAGGGAAATGGCCGCCTGATTGTGCTGGGCGCGGCTGCCCTTGGCGCCGTGGCCGTGCTTGCCGGCCTTTTTCCCGTGCGTCTGCAGCGCAGCGATGCCGGTTTGTTCGAGTGGGGCATGGCGGCGCTCACGACCGGGCTACTGGTGCTTGGCGTCATTGCCATCGTCATATCCATCGGCAGGGCGCGCAGGCGAGGTATCCTTACCCCCATTGTCACCTCCACCATGACGGTGACGGCGATGATCTTTGCCACGATCCTGACGGCAAGCGTCTTTTCGCTGGTTTTTCGGGGACTGGGTGGAGATGCCCGGGTGGAGGATATTCTTCATTCGATGCCGGGTGGACCACAGGGCGCGTTGATTTTCGTGATGGCGATGATCTTCATTCTCGGTTTCTTCCTCGATTTCGTGGAAATCTCGGTGATCGTCCTTCCGCTGGTGGCGCCGATCCTGATCCTCATGGGACATGATCCGCTGTGGCTTTCGATCCTGATCGCCATCAATCTGCAGACATCGTTCCTGACCCCACCCTTCGGTTTCTCGCTGTTCTACCTGCGGGCGGCGGCACCCAAAGAAATCACCACCGGACAGATTTATCGCGGCGTCATTCCATTCATCATCCTGCAAATCGTCGGAATGGGCGTGATCTGGCTGCTGCCGTCGATTTCGACCTGGCTGCCCGGAACGATCTTTTAGGCCAAAGCCAGTGAAAGCTGGCTCAGCCGCTGCTCAAGTGTTGATCCAGAAGGCCCTGTCTGGACCACCGCAGCTTGACAAGGGGTGTCTGGATCATTGATGAGCCGGTAAACAACTCTAAGGGAGCGCCCGCTCATGCTTAAGACGCCCTATCTCCTGTTTCTTGGTGATGCCCCCGATGCCCTGACTGCAAAGGTCGCCCAAGGGATCAAGGACTGGCGCCCGGAGTTCTGTGTGGGCCAGCTCCGTCTCGATGGTTGCAAGGCGGATCTGGGACTCAAGGAAATGTCCATCGCCGAAGCGAAGGAAGCCGGCGCTCAGACGCTCGTGGTGGGGGCCGCAAATCGCGGCGGCGTTATCTCACAGAGCTGGATGGCGACCCTCGTGGAAGCGGCTGAGGCCGGCATGGATATCGCTTCCGGACTGCACAACCGGCTGACAGCACAGCCTGCTCTGGTGGCGGCCGCCGAGAAAGCGGGGACGCAACTTTTTGACGTTCGCGTGCCTCAGGAAGAGTACCCTATCGCGGACGGCAAAAGACGGACTGGCAAGCGGTGTCTGGCGGTTGGAACGGATTGCTCCGTCGGCAAGATGTACACCGCACTCGCCATGGAGCGCGAAATGCGTGAGCGCGGTATGAAAGCCACGTTCCGTGCTACAGGCCAGACAGGCATTCTGATAACCGGCTCGGGCGTTCCGCTTGACGCGGTGGTGGCTGATTTCATGGCCGGGGCTGTCGAACACATCACGCCGGACAATGATGCCGATCACTGGGATCTCATCGAGGGACAGGGCAGTCTCTTCCATCCATCGTTCTCCGGCGTGACCATGGCCCTGATCCACGGCGGACAGGCCGATGCGCTGGTGCTTTGTCACGAGCCGACGCGCACTCACATGCGAGGTCTGCCGCACTATGAGCTTCCCACGCTGGAGGCATTGCGTGATCTCGCGCTGCAGACAGCGCGTGTGGTCAACCCGGACGTCAAGGTGGTGGGTATCTCGGTGAACACTGCAGCGCTGAGCGATGCCGAGGCAAAGGCCTGCCTCGAGGAGATCGAAGCTCGTATGGGGCTTCCCACGGCTGATCCGTTCCGTCAGGGCGCTGCGCGTCTCGTCGACGCACTGGGCTGAGGGCGGACAGCACTCGCCCTGTCAGGCTGACGCGTCACTCTACCCCGTGACAATCATGCGGGGCAGCAGGATCAAGCAGATGCCTGGAAGGAGCAGCTTCCGCAGTCAACCGTTTGCCATCGTGACAGCACGCTTTGCCATGGCGACGATGAGGCTGGCACGATAGTCCGCGCTTGCGTGGATATCGGTCATCAAATTTTCCGCTGGCACAGTGAGGCCATCCAACGCGCTTGCGCTGAAATCGGTGCTCAGGGCGCCTTCCAGTTCGGAGCAGCGGAACACGCCGTCATCACCGGCGCCAGTAACAGCGGCACGGACGGTTTCACTCTTCCGTGCGATGAAAACGCCGGTCATCGCATAGCGCGAAGCGGGATTGGGGAATTTGCCGTAGCCGGCTTTCTCCGGAGCTTCAAAGCGAATGGCGGTGATCAACTCATTGTCATCCAAAGCCGTTTCGAACAGGCCAGTGAAGAAATCTTCTGCTGCGATTTCGCGCTGGCTTGTGATGATGGTTGCGGCCAGGGCGAGCATTGCTGCGGGATAGTCGGCGGCGGGGTCATTGTTTGCAAGTGAGCCGCCGATCGTCCCCATATGACGAACCTGAGGGTCGCCAATGAGGGAGGCGAGATAAGACAAAGCGGGGCATGTGCTTCGGATCTCGCTGCTCGCAGCGACCTCCGCATGCGTGACGCCCGCACCGATAGTGATTTCTCTATCGGTAATGGAGATTGATTTCAGTTCGGCCACGTGACGCAAATCCACGAGGTCGGATGGTGCGGCCAGACGTGTTTTCATGGCGGGGATCAGGGTCTGTCCGCCTGCTAAGAACTTACCATCCTCGGCGGTTTCGAGCAGGCTCAGGGCTTCGTTTATCGACCCAGCGCGGTGATAATTGACGTCATACATTGTCTGGTCTCCGGGTCATGCAGCTTTGTTGGCGGTGCTGCACATCGCCTCGGAAGCAGCCATGATTGCCTTGACGATGTTGTGATAGCCGGTGCAGCGGCAAATATTGCCTTCGAGCTCTTCACGCACCGTCTTTTCGTCGAGCCCCTCAGGGTGCCTCCGTATCATGTCTGTCGCGGCCATGATCATGCCCGGCGTACAGAAACCACATTGGAGACCATGGTGTTCCTTGAAAGCGGCCTGAACGGGGTGAAGGTCGTCGCCCTTGGCCAAACCTTCGATGGTGGTGATCGATGCGCCCTCGGCCTGCACGGCGAGCATGGAGCAAGACTTGACCGACTGACCGTCCATATGAACCGTGCAAGCTCCGCACTGCGACGTCTCACATCCCACATGCGTTCCGGTCAGTCCAAGATTGTCGCGCAGAAACTGCACGAGCAGGGTTCTGCCTTCGACGGTGCCCGAAACCGTTTTTCCGTTCACCGTCATCGTCACGTCTGTCATGGAATACCTGCCTACTGGAATTTTCGGTGGCTGATACGCTGGTTGGTTATCAACTTAACCTATGCAGCTGTCCTGTCCATGCCCTGCAGAAATTCAAGCGCGGTGAAGCCGGCAGCTAATGGCCCGAAGGGTTTGAGGGTGGTGCGGAAACCCTTTTTGGATGAGGAAACTGTAAGCCTCTGTGTACGCTCGCCATGGGGAACTGCTTTGTATTTCAAGAATCGCACCAAACGCGCGGCAATGGAAGATCATCTCCGAAGCTCTGACTTCCTGAGCGCCGATGGAGATGAGCATCGAAAGAATTATCGCTGATTTATGCATCGCATCCTCCTTCAATAAATTTGAATGAAATTGTGAAAATATTCAATAATTTTCGATTTATGCTTGAAGTGTTATCCGGTTGCGCGTGTTGTAGCGTTTGATGGAACGCGCGAAAATTCAACTCGGGCGCTTGATCTGGTAAGCGAATGAGGCTATCAGGCTGCCGCTCGCCGGGCCCACTGGGTTTGAGGACCGGTCTTCCGGTTTGATTGGCAGACTTGCTCGACAATTTGGTTGCGAAAGCCTGCCGGGGCGGGTATGTGCACGGTGAAGTGCTTCGCGGACCTTTCGAAACCGGGTTTGGCGGGGTGCGAGAAAAGGGCCGCTTTAGCTCAGTTGGTAGAGCATCGCATTCGTAATGCGGAGGTCGTCAGTTCGAGTCTGACAAGCGGCACCATTTACAGGTCTCCCACACAACTCTCCGGACAATTCGTGATTGCCCGTCTGAACGCGGGACTCGGGTTCTTATCCTTCAAACCGGCTTATCACCCTTCAGGCGACGATCCCAGTCTTCGACCTTGCCCGACGCGAGGCGGCGTTGGGCATAGCGCCGCCATCCGTCCGGAAGTTTTTCGAGCGCTGCCATCTGTTCGAGTTCATCACGATCCAGGGTTTTTACGTAAAGGATCCGCCAAAGGCGTTTGAGCGGCCAGTCCTGCAAGGGGCGCTCAATGCGCTCGAGAATATCTCCCGATGAAACCTCGCCTTCCTCCAGAACCCGATAATACCAGCCGGTTCGGCCGGTTTTCTGAACCTGGTAGGCCATGGTGTTGACACCAAAGCGGCTGTTCAGTTTCCAGCAGGGCTGGCGGCCCTGAGAGACTTCCACCACCGCGTTTCCGAGCCGGAAAACATCGCCAAGAGCCACGGTCTCCTCTGTCAGCCCGTAGGTGGACAGGTTCTCGCCGAAGGCGCCGGCAGATGCGAGGAGGGGATGGTTGCCGATCTCTTGACACCAGCTAGCGTAATGGTCGCGCGGATAATGGTGAACGGCCTTGTCCGGGCCGCCATGGACCTTGGTGTCGCCCTGATGGTCGCCGACGAAGCCCGTCGTGCTCAACCATACCGGACCTTGGACGACGCGCTTGTTGATCCCGCTGGGAACGTTTCGGTCACCCAGCGGGGCAATCTTGCCTGTCAGTATGGCCTGCAGCGGTGTCTTGTCGATTTCGGACACGAACGGGCTCCGTTGTGTGTGTGTGGGTTGAATTCCCGTCCAGCATAGCTCGCGCCCGCCGCGTGCGGCAGGGCCAGTTGGCGGGTCGTGGTGATCCGCGCCTGTGGAAAAATCGGGGAGGCTGCGAAACCTGCCCGTGCCTGGCGGGCGTTGCCGGAGAAGCAGAGTTTTTGATAGGCTCAGGGCTCGTTCATGGCCGTTGACCTGAGGGGGAAGGTATGGCGACCACAAAATTGTTGCAGCGAGGGGACCGAAGGGAACCCTCGGTTTCGCCTGCCTTATCGCGCGGATTGCGTTTGCTCTCTGTGTTCGCCGATGCACCTGTATGGCTCAGCAATTCGGATATCGCCGGGCGCACTGAGCTTCCCGCGGCAACTGTCGCCCGACTGACGAAATCGCTGACAGGGATGGGGTTGCTACACTACAGCAGCAGTCGTCGGCGTTTCCGCCTTGCACCCGGTGTTGTTCGGCTTGGTTATGGCGCTCGGAGCGAGACGCAAATCATCGAATTCATACGCCCTCATCTCCAAGAAGTCGCAGACAGATTTCGTGTGCATACAGCACTTGCGGTTCTGGACGGGATCGAAGCCCTGCATCTGGAGGTTTGCCACAGCACAGCGACCCTTGTGACCTTGCGGCTGGAGGCGGGCTCCAGAGTGTCGATTGCCGGAACGCCGGTGGGGCATGCATTGCTTGCTGGTCTGGAGCCGGAGCAGCGTCACTCCTTTTTGAGCGATCTTGCACGGCATCACGGCAAAGACTGGCATATGCTTGAGCCTCAGGTCGAACAGGGGCTGGCCGAGATCGCCGGTAGCGGGTTTACGCTTTCACTGGGAGGGTGGCATCCTGATATCCACGGCGTGGCGGTGCCGCTCAAGCCTTCCGACCAGCCTGCTGTCATGTCGCTCGGCTGTGGTGCTCCCCGGGGGCAAATGCCGCTTCCAATGTTAAAGGAGCTCGGCCAGGAGCTTGTGAGGCTTTCGGCAGCCTTAACATCCGGGCGCGCGAGCGCCTGAATCGTATCCGAAAGAAACGCCACATTCCCGGCGGGGCTTGTATCAGGAGTCTTCCAGGTATCGAACGCCCATTGCCGCGCATTTGCGCTGGATCAGCTCGACCGCTGCAAGCAGGTCCTTCATCGGACCGGCTGAATCCCTTTCGGAGCGAGCGCTCGCTGGCAAGACGATCTCCAGTGCCAGAACCGCGTTGTTGAGATGCAAGGGGGCGGCCATAAGGAGGACGTTTTCTTCCTCAAGCATCAATCTGAAACAGCCGGATGCCCGAAAAAAACAAAAGCTCTCCCGAAGAGCCTCGGTGTCGGTGGTGGTTGGTTCCTCAATCTGTTCGACATCTTCTGCTTCGCCCCGAGTGGTGAAAAGCAGAGCATGACCTGCCGCTGTTTTTGTGAGCGGGTAGGCTGAGCCGACATGGCAACAAGGGGAGCTCACGCGATTTAGGCCGTTGCAAACAACAAGAGAAAGCGCTTCACCTGCATCATCCACGGCCAGGATGCACGTGGCATTGTGCCTGTCAGCAAGGGCCTGCAGGACCGAACGTGCGATCTCGCTGACCGGGGTTTCTCTCAGGAATTTTTCGGAAAGAGCGCTGGCGGTGCGGCCAGGCTGAAAGCGTTCTGCAAATCTGGATTGTTCTACGAAGCCGTGAATTTCCAGCGTCTTTAAGAGCCTGGCGGCGGTGTCGTGTCTCAACGATAAACGCTGGGCCAGTTCATTGGTCGTCATCGGGCCTTCATCCGAAAGCAATCGAACCAATCCAAGTCCGTTTTTTAAAGCGACTGTGCTGCTACTACCTTCGTCTGTCTGTCTCTTCACCGTGTGATTTGCCTTGATAGAAAGGCCCCCAACACGATTTTTAGGCCGATCGGGACCACCATATCAATACGCTGGCGTCTTTCGGGGGCCTGAAATGCCCATAGATCGCAGGATTGTGATCGAACGATCAGATATTTTCCTTTCTGTCGGCTCCTTGAAGGGATTTGTGAAAGAAGGGTAAGGCAATCCTTGATGGATCAATCGGGAGGGAAACCGTGGCCGGAACAGATTGGATGCGCCTGGAGGCGGAACGCTGTGTGCTTGGCGAGGGGCCGACTTACGATCGGCACAGCGATACAACCTGGTGGTTCGATATTCTGGGCAAGGTTCTGTTCGAGCACCGTTTCGCTGACGGGGTGACGCGCTCACATAATCTTCCAGAGCTTTCTTCTGCGGTTGCCCGCGTGGATGACGCGCGACAATTGCTCGTCACCGAAAGCGGTCTTTATCTGCGGAATGTCGAGGATGGAAGCCTAACGCTCCACCGTTCATTGGAGGAAGACAACCCGCGAACCAGGTCCAATGATTCCCGTGTTCATCCCAGCGGAGCCTTCTGGATCGGGACGATGGGAAAGAATGCGGAAAAGGGTGCCGGTTCGATATACTGGTATCGGAAGGGCGAGGTGCGGCGGCTCTATTCCGATATTACGGTCACCAATGCGATCTGCTTCTCGCCTGATGGCCGAGTGGGGTACTTTACGGACACACCGACACTTCAGATCATGCAGGTGCCGCTCGACCCTGAGACGGGATTTCCGGCGGGCGAGCCGTTTCCGTTTGCAAAACCATCCAGTGACGGCGAGCCGGATGGCGCGGTGGTCGATGCCGAGGGCAATCTCTGGGTTGCCCGGTGGGGTGGTCATGGCGTGGAGATCTATTCGGCGCAGGGTGTGCTGCTTCGCAAGGTCGTCCTGCCGGCAGCACTCATCACCTGTCCGGCGTTCGTTGGACCCAAGGCTGACAAGCTTCTGGTTACATCCGCTTCCATCGACGTAGACCCGGACAGTGCGGATGGCGCTTCTGCCGGCAGCGTATTCCTGGGTGATCTGGGCAAGGCGATGGGCAAACTCGAACCCGACGTTGTTATCGGCTGATATGGTTTCTCCGTGTTTCAGTATCCACTGAGATGCGGGAGCCAGGTGGATAGCGCCGGGATGAAGGTCAGGGCGAGGAGCACGACAAGATGAACCACCAGAAACGGCGGCATTTCCCGGATCATTTCACTGACACGAATTTTCACGGCCGATGACACCACGAAAAGCAGCGCGCCGACCGGTGGAGTGAGGAGCCCGAGCGTCAGGTTGACGATGACCACGATGGCGAAGTGTATGGGATCTATGCCCAGCGAATAGGCGATAGGGCCAAGGATCGGAACAAGGATCATGACACCGGGCAGGGGATCCATGAACAGCCCAAAGGCGAGCAGGAGCACGTTTACCGCCAGAAGAAAGAGGACTGGACTCAGCTCCCAAGCAACAATTGTCGAAGCAATGGCCTGAGGAATGCCTTCGATAATGATGATCCAAGCAAATGCGCGTGCGGCAGCGAGGATCAACAGGATCGCGACCGTGACCAGTGCAGATCGAAAGAGAATGTCGGGAAGGTCGCGCACTCTCAACGAACGATAGATGAACATGCCGCACAAAAGCGCATAGAACACGGCCACCACAGAGGCCTCTGTGGGTGTGAACAATCCACTGCGGATACCACCGATGATGAGGACAATAAGAAAGATGGCCGGCAGGGCTTGAACACTTGTGCGCATCACCTCGCGCAGGGTGGGGCGCGGGGCGCTGCTTCGGAATCCCCGTTTGCGGCAGACATACCAATTGGTTGCGGCCATCGAGAGCGAAATCAGTATCCCGGGAATGATGCCAGCCATGAACAGGGCGATGACGGACACGTTCTCATCCTGCATGGCATAGAGGATCATGATGATGGAAGGCGGTATGATGGGGCCGACAACCGACGCGGATGCGGTCAGCGCGCTCGCATAGGATTTGTCGTAGCCATCCTTTTCCATCATGCGGATCATCATGGCACCGGGGCCGGCGGCATCCGCAAGGGCAGAGCCCGAAATGCCCGCAAACATGGTGGAGGAGACGACATTTGCATAACCCAGTCCGCCTCGGAAATGGCCGACAAACTGCGAAGCGAAGCGCAGCAGGATCTGGGTCATAGCGCCGCTCGACATCAGCTCCGCCGCGAGGATGAAAAACGGCACGGCCATCAGCGGAAAACTATCGAGGCCGGAAAACATCTCCTTGACGATGACGATCTGCGGATAGGTGCTGCCGAGGCTGATCGCCGCCCACACAGCAAGCGCCAGCGAGAAGGCCACCGGCATGCCGATGATAAGCAGGGCGAAAAAAGAAGCGAAGAGGATCAATGCCACGGCGTCTAGTCCCGGTTGGCCACGATATGAGTGTCTCCGCTCTCAAGTAGGGCGGCTGACGGCGTATCGGTTTCGATTTCAGCGAACCGGTTCTCCATCACGAAGGGACGGGCGATCAAAAGCAAATGCACGATAAGAAGGCCAAAGCCTATCGGCATGGCAGCGTAGATATAGCTGAAAGATACGCGCGTCGCCGGCGTGAGCTGAAAACGGGCGCGATCCATGTAATTCATTCCCATCCAGATCATGATGGCGAAGAAAGCAAGAAGAAGGCACAGGATGAGAATGCGCACGGCGCGTTGGCCTTTTGTCCCGAGCATCTCCTGGAAGTTGCTCACGGCCACATGACCACCCGTACGCAGCGCGAGGCCGGCACCGAGGAAGGTCATCCAGATCATCAGGTACCGGGCGACTTCCTCTGACCAGGTGATGGAGAAATTTGTGAGATAGCGCAGCGTCACGTTTGCGAAAACGATGACCGCCATGGCGCCCAGCAACAGCACCAGAGCCCATTTGTTGAGGGCTATGAAATATCGCTCAAAAGTTTTCACCGATCCTCCCCGACCTGCGCGTCCTGCGGCTGTCCCCGCAGCACCACAGCATGCAGAACCCATCCTGTTTAGACCAACATGATGAAGCGTGGAAACCAGCCTAAGGCGAAAAATGCGGCATAAAGCAAAAACTCCGGGCGGCAGTCGCGCGGACCGTCGCCCGGAGTTCCAAACGCTGGGAGTCTTATTCGGTCGCGATGATCTGGTCGATCAGCGCCTTGTCGTACTGTTCATAGTATTTTTCGTAGGCCGGCTGAACGGCCTGCTGGAAGGCGGCTTTCTGCTCGGCGGTCAGTTCGCCGACTTCCATACCCTCTTCCCTGAGCTGCTTCACGCCCGAGGACTCAACATTGTCGACATAGGCGCGCATGGCTTTGACGGCCTCGGTTGCGCCTTCCTCGAAAGCTTTCTTGTCTTCATCGTTCATACCGTCCCAAAGCTGGCGGGAAACAAGCAGCATCGCCGGCGAATAGACGTGGCCGGAGAGCGTCAGATATTTCTGCACTTCGGAAAGCTTAGCGGAGGTGATGACGGAAAGGGGATTTTCCTGGCCGTCGATCGTGCCCTGCTGAAGTGACGAGACGACCTCCGGCCATGCCATCGGTGTCGGCGCCGCGCCCAGCGTCTCAAACGCGGTGATGTGGATCGGGTTTTCCATCGTGCGCAATTTGAGCCCGGCGACATCCTCGGGCTTGCCGATCGTGTTGCGATTGTTGGTGATATGGCGGAACCCCTGTTCACCCCAGGCGAGGGCCACGAGGCCGACGTCGTCGAACTTCGCGAGGATGTTCTGACCAATTTCGCCGTCCAGCACCTTGCGTGCATGCGTGAGGTCGCGGAACAGGAACGGGATGTCGAACACACCGGTTTCGGGCACGAAATTGCTGAGCGTTCCGGAAGACACGATGGTGGCCTCGATCGTGCCGATCTGAAGGCCCTCGATTACTTCGCGTTCACCACCCAGACCAGAGGACGGAAAATGACGGAAGGAATAGCGGCCATCGGTCTTTGCCTCGACGACTTCCTGCCATTTCTCGGCTGCGACACCATAATGCGAGGTGGGTGCGAGCGCGTAACCGATCTTGATTTCCTGCTGGGCCTGAGCGGCGGATGTGCCGGCGACGATGGCAAGCGCGGTTACAATTGCCGCTAACGGCGCCGTATATCTTGCGGAAAATTTCATCTCTCTCTCCCGTTGTAAAATTTCGTTGCGATTCAGGTCTCCCATTCGCTGAAAGGCTGTGGCCTATCGCGGCTATTCAGTCAATGCACCGTGGCTGGCAGGACCAGCAAGTTTGGCGAATTTGGCCAGAACGCCGGTGTGGTAGCGCGGCTTGGGCTGACACCAGCCGGTGCGCCGCCGTGCAAGCTCTTCCTCACTCACGTCCAGATGAAGGAGGTGCCGGTCTGCATCGATGGTGATCCTGTCTCCCTCCTCGACGAGTGCGATGGTGCCACCTTCAAAAGCTTCAGGAGTTACATGACCGACCAGAAAACCCCAGGACCCGCCGGAAAAGCGACCATCTGTGATGAGGCCTACCGTTTCGCCCAGACCGCGTCCTATCAAAGCAGAACTGGGGGCAAGCATCTCGGGCATGCCGGGTCCGCCTTTTGGGCCAAGATAGCGCAGAACCATCACGTCGCCGGGGCGGATCCTGTTCGATAGAATTGCATCCAGGGCCGATTGCTCATCTTCAAAGACGCGGGCAGGACCAGTGATGCTGGTGGATTTAAGGCCAGTGATCTTGGCGACCGCGCCGTCTTCGGCAAGGTTGCCTCTCAAAATGGCTAGATGGCCTTGCGCATAAAGCGGCTTCTCGATGGGGCGAATGACGTCCTGTGCTTCGGAGGGCCTGTCAGGGATCCCGGCAAGCTCCTGTGCGAGGGTGCGCCCGGTGATCGTGAGGCAATCTCCATTCAAAAGGCCGGCTTCAAGCAGAATCTTGAGCACCTGCGGGACACCACCGGCGCGATGGAGATCGACTGCCATGTATTGGCCTGACGGCTTCAGATCACACAAGACCGGTATTTTGCGGCGCACCTGCTCAAAATCGTCGAGTGACCATTCGATTTCGGCGGCACGGCAGATGGCAAGATAATGCAGCACGGCATTGGTGGACCCGCCTGTTGCCATGACGAGGGCGATGGCATTTTCGACGCTCTGGCGGGTGATGATGTCGCGGGGTCTGCGGCCCGCCCGCACTGCATCAAGCAGGACATGGGCCGAACGGGCAGCGGATTGGCGCTTCTCTTCGTGGACATTGGCCATCGTTGAGGACCCCAACAGGGACATGCCCAGAGCCTCGAAGGATGCGCTCATCGTGTTGGCGGTGTACATACCGCCACAGGCCCCAGTGCCGGGGATGGCGTTGCGTTCAATGGCATCGAACTCTTCGCGGGTGATCCTGCCGGCTTTGAATGCTCCGACGGCCTCGAAGGCAGAGACGAGATTGAGATCTTTGCCATTCAGCCGACCGGGGAGAATTGTGCCGCCATAGACATAGATCGCGGGAACGTTGGCCCGGGCAATACCGATCATGCCGCCGGGCTTGTTCTTGTCGCAGCCACCGATGACGAGAACACCATCCATCCATTGGCCCTGCACAGTGGTTTCCACGCAGTCGGCTATGACCTCGCGCGAGACCAGTGAGTACTTCATGCCTTCTGTGCCCATAGACATGCCGTCGGAAATGGTGGGCACGCCGAAGGTCTGCGGGTTACCGCCAGCTTCGCGGACAGCCTCGACGGCAGCATCGGCCAAGGGCTGGAGGCCCGCATTGCAAGGCGTGATGGTGGAGTGGCCATTGGCGATGCCGATCATCGGACGAGAAAAATCTTCCTCCCGATAGCCGAGCGCATAGTACATGGCGCGGTTGGGCGAGCGTTCGATGCCCTGCGTGATGGTCTTCGATCGGTCGTTGGCTGTCATGGCTCTTTCCCGGCGCATACTCAATGTGCGCGAAAGGCTAGGAGAGTTTGAAAGATATGAGAAATATATATATCGTATCTTATTGATTTGTTTTTCGAATGAGATTGTATGGATATTCGCCAGATCCGGCATTTCGTTGCCGTTGCCGAGGAGCTTCATTTTGGCCGCGCGGCTGAACGTCTTGGCATGACGCAACCTCCGCTCAGCCAGAGCATACAGGCATTGGAAGCCGATCTGGGGCTGACGCTGTTTGAGCGGACACGGCGAAGCGTGATGCTGACACCGGTGGGACAGGAGTGGTTGCCTCACGCCCGGCGCGTGCTTGAGGAAGCGAATGCATTGCCGCAGGTGGCGCAGCGGCTTTCGCGCGGTGAAGTGGGTACGATACGCCTCTCTTTCATCAGCTTCGTCAGCTACAGCTTCCTGCCTGCACTTGTGCGCCGCTTCAAAGAGCGGTTTCCGGAAGTGGAACTGGTGCTGCACGAAGCCACCAGCGATGTCCAGATTGCCGAACTGCTTGAGGGGAAACTGGATGCCGGCATCATCATCACTCCGCCGCGCGGAGCGTTGCACTCGCCTCTGCGCTATCGCGCGATTGAAAGGGATAAGCTGGTGGTTGCGGTGCCGGAGGAATGGGTGATCTCCGGACGTGTGGTGCCGCGGGGAGGGAAGCTCGATTTCGACGCTTTGTGCGATCTGCCGGTTATTCTGTTCCCGCGACAAAGCGCACCTGCGCTTCATGATCTGGTGACGCGTTACTTCGCTGAGCGCGACGCAGTGCCGGTTGCGGGGCAACAGGCCGTGCAGATGCAGACGATCATTAATCTCGTATCGGCTGGGCTTGGTATTGCTTTCGTGCCGAGCACAATGCGTCGGCTGGTCCGGCCGGGTGTCGCCTATTTCAGGGTTGCAGAAAAGCAGCCCGAGATCGAGATCGGTTTTGCCTGGCGCAGCGCCAACGCGAGTGCGGCGCTGCATCACTTGGCTGATATCATTGTCGAAATGTTTCCGGCGCACGGAGCTTGAAAAAGACGGATTGTTCCTCAAAATCGCGCGCATGAAGCAGAATGCGCCCGAACAAAGCCCCCAGGCAAGCAGGTCTCTCATGCTCGCCGGTGCCTGGCTTGTGCTCGCTGTTCTGACGGTCGCGGCCGTTGTTGCGAATGAGCGCTGGCGGTTGTCTTCGCGGTTGGCGGCCGAAGGCAGGGCTCTGCACAGCCTAGCCTCACAGCGGGCAGACCAACACGATGCGCACCTGACCGCGCTATCGGCAGTCGCTGTTTCGGCGGGGGAAAACCGCTTTGATCTCTTCCTGGAAGTGGCCGAAACGATCCATCGTTTCTACCCAAGGATCGTGGCGATCGAACTTGTTCCGCTGAAGGTCGGCGAGACGGGAGTCAACACGCTTGATCGGGGCAATCCGGCGGTGACGGACGCTATTCGTGAGGCCGCTTTGACATCCCAAGGTGAGCTGGCTCTAAGGCCGACGCCAGGGGCGGCGGGGCGCTACCTGCTCGTCAAGCGCAGTCCGAACACGGATGCTGCGCGTTATGGGTTGGCGCTCGACATCGACGGTCGGGGGTTGCTTGAACCAGAACGCAGTCATGGGCTGGAACCGTCGGTCAACCTCTCGCTGGCGCTTCCCGATGGAACACAGCTTGTGGGGAAGGAAACCGCGGGCGATACTGCCTTCCGGCAGCGGCTGGGGAGCGCTTCACAGCCGCTTGTCCTCGAGATTGCCGTTCCTCAGACATTGGCGTCGCTGTTTCCTCCTGCCAAGCTCGCACCGGCACTCATCCTGATGTCGGCGGTTTTCCTGGCAGGCCTTGTCCTGTGGCAGCAGTGGGTCCGGCGGCGTCAGGCTGAACAGGCAGCACAACTAAGCGCCCAGGAAACGCGTCTGGCCCATGCCTCCCGCGTCAATGCGCTGGGCGAGATGGCAAGTGGCATCGCCCATGAACTCACGCAGCCACTGACGGCGATGCTGAGCCAGGCTCAGGCAGGAAAGCGGCTTCTGCGCAATGGCGATACAGGGGCCGTCGCCTCGGTGCTTGACGAACTGATCGGCCAGGCGCGGCGGGGAGCGGATATCCTTGCGCATCTGCGTGAGTGGATCAGGCCGGTGCGGAGCAACCCGGTGGCGGTGACCGATCTCAATGCGGCCATACTCGGCGTGGAAGCACTCCTGATGCCGGAGGCGCGCAAGCGTGCGATGACCTTGAGGCTTATTCTCGAGCGCGACGCGTTGCCGGTGCGCGCCGATCAGACGGAACTGGAGCAGGTGATCTTCAATCTCGTTCGCAATGCATTTGAAGCCCTGGAATCAATGCCGAAGGGGCGAGGCGAGGTGATGATCGAAAGCAGCCGGCAGGCGGGCCTGGCGGTTCTTGATGTGCGCGACAACGGTCCCGGTGTGGATGCCGAGATCCGCGCCCAGATTTTTGAGCCCTTTGTTACCGGAAAGAGCCATGGCACGGGGCTCGGCCTGGCGCTCTCGCAGCGGCTCGCAGAGCGGATGGATGGGGAGATCGAGCTCAAGCCTTCGCAGGAGGGAGCCTGGTTTCAGGTTCGGCTGAACCTCGTGAATATGAAAGCGGAGGTCGCAGCGTGAGCCGGCCTGTCTATCTGGTGGATGACGACGAAGCGGTGCGCAGAGCACTCTTACTGCTTCTCAATACGGTGGGTGTGGAAGTAAAGGCATTTCCCGACCCGGAAACTTTTCTCGCGGCGCTTGGAAAACTGCCGCCGGGCTGTCTGGTGCTTGATATTCGCATGCCAGTGATATCCGGGTTGAAGCTGCAGGAGCGGCTTCTGGCACTCGGCGTGGAGTGGCCGACGGTGGTGATCAGTGGGCATGGAGATATCGATTCCTGCCGTAAGGCTTTCCGCAATGGCGCGGTGGATTTTCTGAGCAAACCGGTGGATGAGCAGGATCTGATCGATGCGATCCAGAAAGCGCAGAACATGCTGGACCACGCCGAACGGGCCGCCGCCGAACGCGCTGAGACGGCCGACCTTCTGGCAAGTCTGACGGCGCGCGAACAGGAGATTCTGGAATGCATTGCAGGCGGGTTCACCACCAGGGAGATTGCCGCTTCGCTGGAATTGTCGCCACGCACGGTGGAAAGCCACCGCGCGTCTATTGGTGCGAAACTTGGAACGACGTCGGCAGCAGAGATGACGCGATTCTGGCTGCAGGCGGGCCAAACTCCGTAGAACTACGGATATCGGCGGCAAACCTACCGATGCATCGCCAATGCGCGGGTTGCTAGAGATCTGACATCGAAAACCATGGAGTCCCCGATGATCCGATCGATTGTTCTTTCCGCCACGTTTATGGCCGCAACCGCGGCCTCGGCCCAGGATCTGCCGACCACGCCCTATCTCCCGCTCGACATGGCACAAAAGGCCGCTCAAGCTGCACTCGAGGCCTGCGCTGCCGAAGGTTATGCGGTGAGCGTTGCCGTGGTGGAACGAAGCGGTGCGACCAAGGTGCTGGTGAAAGCGGACAATTCAGGCCCGCACACGACTGGCAGCAGTGTCGGCAAGGCCTTCAGCTCTGCAAGTCTTGGCCGCGACACGGCGGGTCTGGCGAATTTCATTGGCGAGAACCCGCAGAATGACGGCCTGCGCGACATGGACTCCCGCCTGGTCATCCAGGCCGGTGGTCTTCCTGTGCGCATCGGCGGCGCGTTGGTGGCGGGCATCGGTGTCGGCGGTGCGCCCTCGGGCGATATTGACGCGACCTGCGCCCGCGCGGGTCTCGACGCCATCGGCGCTGAGTAGCCGCTGACGGTGTGGGAAAACAGGGGCGCAGCCGAAAGACTGCGCCCTATTTGTCTTACGTGTCGTTGGAGCCTATTTCGGCAGACGCACTGTGAGTGCCGGGTTGTGCGGGAAGAAGTTGAACGGTTTCAGCGTGAAGCCCTTCCACATCGTCGACATGACCGGCCAGTCTTCCATTTGCGGGACGTGATGAAAGCCCATCGTATACCAGGTCACGATGTCGGTGTTTTCGATGCTGCGATCCTGCTTCACCCATTCGGCAAGCGTGTCCGTGCCGTCGCTCTGGAAAGCGTATTCCCCGCCCGCATAGCGCTCGTCGACCGCATAGGGGGTGTTCCAGAATGTGTAGTCGATATAGGCGTTGCGTTTCGCGGGCATGTCGTTTTCGGTGTCCAGCGGGCTGTATGCGACGCTGTTCTGCGGCAGAATCATGTAGCCTGGAGCATGACCGACGCCGATCTTCCGGCTCATGTTCATGACGTGGTACATGGCCGGTGTTGCCGGATTGACCCGGTAGCGTGCCTCCATCTCCGTCTTTGGCATCTCCGCTTTCGTCACCCACATGGACCGACGGGGCAGATCGTCTGCGACCTCGCCTTTCACAAGGCCAGTGCGCATGAAGACGTTGTCCTGGCCATCAATGTCGAAATCGAGCCGGAAGTTGAAGAAGTGGTCATGATTTGGCGCGACGAGATTCGGCACGATGAGTGTGCCGTAACGGGTTTCCTGCTCGGCCGTTGCGTCCGCCATAGAGGTAGAGGCCGCACCTTTTACCGCATCAAGACCCGTCGCACCGACCATCACGCGGATGCGGCCATTCTGCTCGAACACATAGTCGATGAGATAGTCGTAATTGCCGACCTGTGAGGCGGAACGGACCACGAGCTCGTTTGCCGGGCGACCTTCTGCCGGCACGGCCTGATCCTCGCTCTGGGCGAAGATCTCGTAGTGCCGCCATGCGGGGTCGCCGATATTGCGCTCGAAGATGCAGAGCGCATCCGGGATCTCGATCGGATTGCCCATATCGTCGTGCACGTTGGCGGGCAGGAAGCGGGCGTAGGAGGGGCAGTCGACACCCGCCCTGAGCGGGCTTAAGAAGATGCCGAACCCATATTCGCCGCTGTCCATATAGGTGCGCCAATACCAGCCCTTGTCCGGGTCCATGTAGGGCACGAAGACTTCCGACAGATGGGCCTGATAGAGCACCGAGCGCCATGTATCGCGGTCGTTCACCTCTATGTTGGACAAGACGACGCCGGGGCGCTTGTCGACGCGCCAGCGGAAACGCCACATGTCCCAGTTCACCATGCTGCCATCAATGGTGAAGTTGGGCTCGCCGTCTTGGCGCAGGACTGCGGGATTGCTCTTGGTCCGCAGGGAGCCAGTGCGGGCCTCCACCTCTTCTTCGGTGTAGCCCCAGGCATCCTGCGGCACTGGAAGGACACCAGTGTCGATAACCTCGACGACAGACTTGCCCGCGAGATCGACGACGGCATAGAGCCCCTCGATGGGCTTGGCGTAGAAGTTGGACCCGGTCGGATTGACGTAGCAGGGTACCTTCATGAGGCGCTGGCCGGCTTCCGCCTCGATGTCGAAGGAACCGGCTGTGAGCGGAAGGCAGAAGACGTCATCCGGCTTGAGCTCGCGCTTTGCCAGCGCTGCGACAAAAGTTTCGTCAGAGAGCGCCAGATCCATGGCACCGATGAACTCTTCAAGCAGGACCATATGCTGGCCGCCAATGGGGCCGAAATCGCTGATTTCACCGGAAACCAGATCGACCTCGGCCTTGTAGGTGTCGTTGCCGGAAATCACATGGACGGTGGCGGCGCGGGGGCCTTCATCGCCTTCCTTCCAGGCAAGCACATCGTCCTTTTCGGGTTCTTTCAGTTCAATCAGGGGAAAACGGGCTTCGTCGGAAATCCGATCATCGGACTTCATGATGGTGACGACCTCGGCGATCTCTTCTTTCGAGAGGCCATCCAGCGGATGGGCGAGTGCGCCACCACATAAGGCGGTGAGCGCGAGGGCTGCGCATGTGGTCGATAAGTGTCTTCTCATGTTATCTGCTCCTCCTGTGTCCCGGTTGTCACATGATGATGGTCTGGCCGACCGTATTTTCCATCAGCCCCGCCTCGGCGAATTGTACGCCGACCCCTGATTGCTTGATGCCGCCGAATGGTGCGTTGGGCTGGATCATGCCATGCTTGTTGATCCACGCGGTGCCGCATTCGAGCTTCAGGGCCAGCGCCTTTGCGCGCTCGGTGTCCTGAGACCAGACCGACCCGCCAAGCCCGTTCGGATTGTCATTGGCACGGGCGATCACGGCCTCGACATCACTATAGCGGATGATCGGCAAGGCGGGACCGAACTGCTCCTCATCGACGAGGCGCATGCCGTGCTCGGCATCGGCGACGATGGTCGCGGGATAGAAATACCCGTTGCCGCCAGATGGTGCACCTCCGGTAAGGATGCGGGCGCCTTGTGCTTTCGCTTCTTCCACCAACTCTTTCACGCGCTCGAACTGCATCGCGTTCTGGACGGGGCCGAGAGCGACACCCTCCTGCCGCCCGTCGCCCATGGGGATGGCCTCGGCGAGGGCTGCAAGCGCATCGCACACGGCATCATAAATGCTTTCATGCACATAGAGCCGCTTGATGCAGGCGCAGGTCTGGCCGTTGTTCAAAAACGCGCCCCAGAAGAGCCCTTCGGCAATGGCTTGCGGGTCGATATCTGGCAGCACGATCGCGGCGTCATTGCCGCCCAGCTCAAGCGTGAGGCGCTTCACGGTTTCGGCGGCCGAGGCCATGATCTTGCGGCCGGTTCCGGTGGAGCCGGTGAACACCATCTTGTCGATGTCGGGATGGGCTGACATGGCCGCGCCGATTTCATCTGCGCCGCAGACGATGTTGACCACGCCGGCCGGCAGCACCTGATTGATGAGCTCGATGAAACGGATGGTGGCGAGCGGCGTGTTGGGCGAGGGCTTGATGACCACGCAATTGCCGGCGCGCACGGCAGGAATGATGTGCCAGGCGGCAATGAGCACCGGGAAATTCCACGGGGTGATGGAGCCGACCACGCCAATGGGCTTGCGGTGTACCTCCACGCGCCCCTCATTGTTGTCCTGCAGGATGGAGACGGGCAGGTCGAGACTGGCGGTATGGCGTGTCCATGCGGCGGCTGCGCCGATTTCCCACTGGGAGCCAAACCCGCCGATGGGTTTGCCCTGTTCGGCGGTGAGCAACGGAGCAAGCTCGGGAATGCTCTGCTCGACGAGGTCGGCAATCTTCAGGCAGGCTGCCTTGCGCTCTTCGTCGCTGGTTGCGGCCCAGCCAGGAAAGGCAGCGCGAGCGGCTTTGAGGGCATCGTCCAAGTCGGAGCGTGTGCCGAGCGGCATGTGGCCGACAGGTGCGCCGGTTGCCGGATCGAGCACTGGCTGTGTCTCGGTGGCTGGTGCAGCGCGCCCATTGATGATGTTGTGAAACGGTGCCGTATCGGCCATTGTTTTCCTCCTCCCGACAGCGCCGCTTTCCAGGCGGCATCAATCGGTCATAGTGGAGGCGCATCAGGCCAACGGTCTTGGACTATTGCGTCGGGTTCTTGGCCGATGACGTCGCTGCGTGGAGGCGGTATTCGCCGGGTGGGACCCTGAAACGCGCCCGGAACTGGCGATTGAAATAGGACAGGTCATTGAAGCCGGCATCGAATGCAATGCTGGAAATCCGCTCCGAGGTGCCTGCATATTTCTGGCCCGTGAGGCGGTCGCAGACATAATCGAGCCGTGTGCTGATCAGGCAATCCGACAATGAGGAGCCCGCAGCCTGAAACCGGCGCTGCAGAGCGCGCAGGCTCACCCCCATTGCCGAGGCAACGCTCGCCGGGGTGCATTCAGGATCGCGGAAGCGCTGGCGGATAAAGGCGCGCGCCTTGGCGACAAGCAGCTCATCGCTTGTGCGAGAGGAAGCAAGGCTGCCGGCTTCGAGCCCGCACAGATAGGCCCCCATCAGATTGAAGAACGCTTCGCCGATGAAATGTTGCTGGGCGGCTGCATCTTCCGCATTCACAAGCCGGTCGATGGTGGCGCGAAGGGCCATGCCGATCTCGGTGGAGCCGGGGATCGGACAACCGCCGAGTGCTGCCGTACCAAAACGGTGCGCGAATTCGGAACGGTTCAGATGGACGGAGTATTGCAGGCTGCCGCTATCGCCATAGAGAAAGCGCGAGGGATAGGCCGAATCGATCATGATGAAGTCGCCTGGTGCCAGACGCACATCGGCATCCCCCTGACGCATGACCGAGTGTCCTGACTTTTGCAGGACGAGAAAGAGGTGCTCGGCGGAATCCTGACGGATGCAGCGCCAGTCCCGGTTGATGCGTGCAGCGCTGTTGCGCACCACGGCGACGGCGAGCGCCTGACGTTGCTTCAAGGTGATGAGGCCGCGCATATCACGCGCGCCATCCGGCGGCGAAACCAGAAACTGCCCGCAAACATTGCGCACACCAGCCTGAAAAGCATCGAGCGATGTCAGGCTGTTTGTCTCGTCAGACAGCATAAATCTCCTCCCGCCCTGTTCTGTGTTCCATGCAGATAAGGGCGGGGGGAAGCGTAATCAGCTTTCACCGGCTCGGCAAGCCGGCGGCTTGACCAGTCTCAGGAAGAAGAAGGACTTTCCTGCCTGCGGACCATCATCTGCCGCAGGAACACCGGTAGAACCATGACCGCCCCAGCCAGTGTGGCGTAAAGATCCGGAGCGACAAACAGGATGGCAGCGAAGGCAAGAAGCAGCCGCTCATAGACGCGCAACGGTGCAAAGAGCCAACTGGTGAAGGCTGCCGAGAGCATCCAGATGCCCAGCATTGCGCCGATCGTTGCAAGGAAAAACTCGTTCCAGGTGAAACTGTCAGTGACAAGCAGCATGGAAGGCGAAAAGACGAAGACGAAAGGCACCAGCGCCTTGCCCATGCCCAACCGGAAGGCCGTGTTTCCGGCCTTGAAGGCGTTCGCGCCGGCAATGCCGGCCGCGGCGTAGGCCGCAAGCGCAACCGGCGGCGTGATGTCTGCCAGAACGCCGAAATAGAACACGAAGAAATGGGCCACGATGGGCTCGACGCCGAGCAGGCTGAGAATAGGGGCCGCGACCGCGATCATGATGAGGTAATTGGCCGTGGTGGGAATGCCGCAGCCCATCAACACGCAGACGATGGCCGTCATGATGAGCGTGAAGAGCAGGGTGAGCGTGGCGACGCTGAAGAGCTCGAAGGGCAGGAAGGCGAGGCTGTCTGCCACGCTCTGCGCCCAGCCAGCAGCAACCGAAGTGACCATATAAGCGATCTTGAAGCCGACGCCGGTGAGCGTGACGACGCCGATAATCACGCCGACGAGGGCG
Organism: Nitratireductor sp. ATLC21; assembly: GCF_057196525.1. NCBI lineage: Bacteria > Pseudomonadati > Pseudomonadota > Alphaproteobacteria > Hyphomicrobiales > Phyllobacteriaceae > Nitratireductor > Nitratireductor sp. ATLC21. The sequence goes on from NZ_JBXUOU010000005.1 coordinate 77,554, forward strand.
GCAGCTGCCGTGACGGAAAGCGAATATTTCGCGCCGACCACGAAGCCTTCCCAGGTCTCGCGGATGCTTTCGGTGATGGCCGTTTTCACATCGTGGCGCAGGAAATTCTGAATGACGAGCACGAGCAGACAAGCCGTGATGCCCCAGAAGGCAGCCAGATAGGGGGTTTTGCCAGAGAGAAGGATGGCAACCAGTACGAAGAGCGGGAGCGTGGTGAGCCAGCCCGCCTTGAAGACCGTCCAGGCGACCGGCAGCTCATCCTTGGTGAGGCCACGCAGGCCACGGCGGCGCGCCTCAAGATGCACCTGCACCAGAACGCCGAAGAAGTGCATGAAGGCGGGCACCAGCGCGGCGGTCAGGATGGTGGTGAGCGGCACGCCCAGATATTCGATCATCAGGAAGGCGACCGCGCCCATGACGGGGGGGGTGATCTGGCCGCCGGTGGAGCTTGCCGCCTCGACGGCTGCCGCGAAGTGGCGTGGATAGCCGATGCGGATCATTGCAGGGATGGTGAGCGAGCCTGTCGTGACCGTGTTGGCGATGGATGAACCGGAGATCGAGCCGAGCATGGCGGAGGAGAGCACGGACACTTTGGCGGGGCCGCCGGAATAGCGGCCGGCAAGAGCCGATGCGAGATCGATGAAGAGCTGCCCGAGGCCGATACGGGTGGCGAGCACACCGAACAGAACGAAATGGAATACATAGGTGGAGATGACGCCGAGCGCCGTGCCATAAATGCCCTGGCTGGTCAGGTATAGATGGTTGACGATGTTGTCCCAGCTCGCGCCCGGATGGGCGAGAATGCCGGGCATCGACTGGCCGAAATAGGCATAGGCGATGAAAAGCAGGGCAATGACGGGCAGGGGCCAACCCATGGCACGCCGCGTCGCTTCAAGCAACACTGCGATCAGCACGGTGCCCATCACGACATCGATGGGCAGCGGATCGCCGACGCGGAAGGCCAGCTCGTTAAAAATCCAGGGAACATAAAGCGCCGATACAGCGCCCGCGATGGCGAAGATCCAGTCGAGAACGGGAAGGCCAAGCGGGTAGAGCAACCCGCGGCGGGGTTCGCGCGGCTGATGCCATGCGGCAAAGAAGACAAAAATCAGGGCGAGGGTGAAGGCCAGATGCAGACCGCGATGGGTGGTGGCCTGCGGGATGCCATATCCCGATGTGTAATAATGATAGCAAGAGAGAATGAAGAGGGCACCGCCGGCGACCCAGCCGAGCAGTGACGGCAGAGGTCTGAAGCGGACTTCGGAATCGAACTGCTCTTCAAGCGCCTTCATTTCCTCTTCGGTCAGCGCTTCGGCACGATCGGTATCAGGTGAATTGGCCATCCTGCAAAGCCTCTCTGGACATCATCATAACTGCATTTCGATGGCGGATAGAGATGGACCCGGCCTGTGGTCATACAGGTCGGGTCCATGAATCGTCATCGAGTTTTCTGAGCGTTATTCGCTCAGCACGCCCGCTTCGCGGTAAAACTTTTCCGCGCCCGGATGCAGCGGGATGCCCACACCGTCAAGCGCGGTTTCCTTGGTGATCTGACGACCCTTGAGGTGGCCGGCATCGAGGAGTTTGCGGGTGTTGTCGTTCCACAGAGCCTTGGTGATCTCATAAATGAGTTCTTCAGGCTGATCCGCACTGGTGATCCACTGAGCACCGACGGAAAGGGTGGTCACGTCGCCGTCGACGCCTTCATAGGTGCCGCCGGGTACAGTGTTGGAGGCAAAGAAACCATGCTCGCCCGTGACCTTTGCTGCCTCATCGCCGGCGATGGAGACGAGCGTGATCTTGTGTTGGCTGGCGAGCTCGGCAATGGCGCCAGCGGGGAAGCCGCCAACGAAGAAGAAGGCGTCCATCGCGCCGTCGCGCATACGTTCCGCTGCCTGATCAGGTTTGAGGTAATGCGCTTCCACATCCTCCTCGGAAAGGCCGTAGGCGTTGAGAATGATGCGGGCGTCGACGAGGGTGCCGGAGCCCGGCTCATCGAGCGAGACGCGCTTGCCTTTCAGGTCATCCACGCTGTCGATGCCGCTTTCGGCGCTCGCCACAAGGTGAATGGTCTCCGGATAGAGATTGGCGATCGCGCGCAACTTTTCGACCGGCTCACGGTCTTCCCAGATGCCGGTGCCGCTGTATGCCCAAGTGGCGACATCCGACTGCGAAAAGCCGGATTCGAGCGAACCGCCGGCAATTGCGTTCACATTCGCCACCGAACCATTGGCCGAAAGTGCCGTGGCGATCAGGCCGGGCACACCGCAGGAGCCACCTTCCTCGCAGGGGCGGGAGCCGGGTGGGTTGGAGATCGCATTGGCGATGAGGCCGCCAATCGGGTAGTAGGTTCCGGCGGTGCCGCCGGTGCCGATGCGGAAAAACTGGGGCTGCTGTGCAAGGGCCATGCCGCTTGCGGCAATACCGCACAAAACCGCTCCAATAATCGCAAAACGCCGTCTGTTCACGGGATCCTCCCAGACAATAAGAATGAAACTCTCTATGAGCTAGCATTCATTGTGCCAGCCATCAATCTTTGATGATAGCCCATTAATGTGTTCTATCACATTTGCACCGGGACACCGCCTAGCCGGGTCTCGAACCGGAACAATGGGACTTGCCCCCGCTGCAAGTCTCTGTGGAAGAGCGAATTGGAGGCAATTTGGCCAAGTGCATTCACACCATGATCCGCGTCCTGAATGAGGAGAAATCGGTCGCGTTCTACAAGACTGCGTTCGGACTGGAGGTGGCCGATCGGTTCGATTTCGACGGTTTCACCCTTGTTTACCTGCGCAATGCGGAAGCCGATTTCGAAGTTGAGCTGACCGTCAACAAGGGACGGACTGAGCCTTATGAATTGGGTGACGGTTATGGCCATCTGGCGGTCGCCGTGGATGATCTCGATGCTGAGCACGCCCGTTTCAAGGAGGCCGGCCTGAAGCCGCGCGACATCAAGGCATTCGAGCGCGAGGGCTCACTTCTCGCCCGCTTTTTCTTTGTCGAGGACCCTGACGGGTACAAGATCGAAGTTTTGCAGAAGCACGGTCGCTATCGCTGAGGGGAAAAGGGCCCGTCTGAGTGGCCCGCCCGCCCGCTCCCCGGCATCCAGAGCGGTTCACCGTTTCACGGAAGCGCTGCTCCGCTCAATCCATCAGTTTTCCCGCATTTGCGCGGACGTCAGGTGATCCCACCTGACTGCAAAATGCTCCAGACAGCAAAAAGGCCCGGGAGACCCGAGCCTGTAAGTCGTTCATGTCGCAAGGAAAACTGGAGCGGGCGATGAGATTCGAACTCACGACCCCAACCTTGGCAAGGTTGTGCTCTACCCCTGAGCTACGCCCGCTCGGCTTGTCGCTTCCGACGGCGCGCTTATAGTCTGATCTCGCCGGCAAATGCAACAGGAAATCGACAGGTCCGCTGCGGTTTTTTTTATTCCGTTCGCAACGCACGAAGACGGTTGGCGGAGAGGGGCGTTTGCGGTGTTTCCGGACTTGCCTTTACAGGCTGTGGACGGTTACCAACCTCTTCAATGATTAGCGACCATGCGAGGCCCTGTCGTGGCAAAATCATCTGAGGCGCTGCTGGAATACCTGCAGGAACTTGGCATTGAGGTGAAAACCCATCGCCATCCTCCGCTGTTTACGGTCGCCGATTCGCAGTCATTGCGCGGAGAAATCCCCGGTGGGCATACGAAGAACCTCTTTCTGAAGGACAAGAAAGACAATTTCTTTCTCGTCACCGTGGATGAGGACGCGCAGGTGGATCTGAAAACCATTCATCACAAGATCGACGCAGCGAGCCGGGTTTCTTTCGGTAAGCCTGAAAAGTTGATGGAGTATCTCGGGGTCGAGCCAGGATCTGTGACCGTCTTCGGGGTCGTGAATGACGATCAGAACAAGGTAACAGTGGTGCTCGACGCGGATTTGTTAGACAATGAGACCATCAATGCGCATCCGCTGACCAACGAAGCGACCACTTCGATCGGCCGCGATGATCTCATGCGTTTTCTTGAAGCGGCTGGACATCCGCCGCTTGTCTTGAAAGTGACCGAGTGATCGCCACATCTGGGGCGACGACACATACCTTTATCGGCAAGCTGGCAGATGCCATGGACCACGCCGAACGGAAAGCAGAGAAGGGGCCTTTATGACCAACGGCGACAATCCATACGGAAAGCCTGAGAATTATGGTGCCGCGGGTGGGCAATATACAACCAATGTGGATTTTGGAGGGGGCGCGCCAGCTTCCAAACCGGACGCGCCGGTCGGTCAGGGGTTTTCGCTTTCGGACGCGCCGCAACCACCGGCCGCTGACCTGATCAAGGACACGACGACCGCCAATTTTGCAGCCGACGTTATCCAGGAATCGCGCAATCAACCCGTTTTGGTGGATTTCTGGGCTCCGTGGTGCGGCCCCTGCAAGCAACTTACCCCAATCATCGAGAACGCTGTGCGCGCGGCCGGCGGCAAGGTGAAGCTCGTGAAGATGAACATCGACGAGCATCCCGCCGTCGCCGGACAGCTTGGTGTTCAATCGATCCCGGCAGTCTTTGCGTTCAAGGACGGGCAGCCGGTGGATGGTTTCATGGGGGCGTTGCCGGAAAGCCAGGTCAAAGCATTCATCGAAAAGCTGACAGCCGGAACCGGCGGCGATGAAATCGCCGGTGCGCTCGAAGCGGCGAAGGAAGCTATCGCCAATGGCGACCAGCAGATGGCAGCGCAGATTTACTCGGCTGTGCTGCAACGGGATGCCGAAAACGTGGAGGCGATCGGCGGACTGGCCGATCTGCTCTTCGAGGCTGGCCAGAAAGAACAGGCCGCGCAAGTGCTCGCACAGGTTCCCGAAAAGCACAAAGAGGCCGCACCCATCGCCGCCGTGCAGGCCAAGATCGCGCTTGCCGAACAGGTTGCCGAGCTGGGTGACAGCGCCGCGCTGGAGCAGCGCCTCGCTTCGGACCCGAACGATCATCAGGCGCGGTTTGATCTGGCGCTTTTGCAGAATGCCAAGGGCGATCGTGCGGCCGCCGCCGAAAGCCTACTGACCATCATACGCACCGACCGAGAATGGCAGGATGACGGCGCGCGGGCCCAGCTTCTCAAATTTTTTGAAGCATGGGGCGCCACAGACCCGGCGACCCTGGCAGCACGACGTAAACTCTCGTCATTGCTGTTCTCATAAGCCTTTCGATTATTTGCCTATTGGGAGGACTGCTCCAGATATCGGGGAAAGATCGGGAGATATCATGTGAAGGCAGGCAATAGCTCCTACCGCAGTGGGCGGGATATCGACAGCGTGATCCCTGTGTTTCCACTGTCGGCGGCCCTACTCTTGCCGGGTGGGCGATTACCGCTGAACATTTTTGAACCGCGCTATCTCGCGATGACCGACCACGCGCTCTCCGGATCGCGGCTGATCGGAATGGTACAGCCGCGTCTCGACGGGGCGAAAAAGGTTGATGGCGAACCTGAACTCTGTGATGTGGGATGCGTCGGGCGCCTCGGCTCGGTTTCGGAAACCGGTGATGGAAGGTATCTCATAACACTGATCGGGATCTGCCGTTTCAGGGTGTTGGAGGAATTGAAGGTCAAGACACCGTTCCGCCAGTGCCGCATACTGCCTTTCGAGGCCGATCTGCATGATGGACCGGATGAACCAGAGGTGGACCGCAGCGCACTTCTGAAGGCATTGCGCGCTTATCTCGATGCCAATAATCTGGAAGCGGACTGGGACAGTGTACATCAAGCGGAAGATGCGAGTCTCGTGAATGCGCTGTCGATGATGGTGCCCTATGGACCGGCTGAAAAACAAGCGCTGCTGGAAGCACCCGATCTGAAAACCCGGGCGGACACACTGATCGCAATTACGGAAATTGTTTTGGCGCAGGGCGGTGGAGAAGCCGGGCACCGGCTCCAATAGCCCGGTGGGCTGCAAAAAAACGCTGGAGCATCCGATGCAGGTTGAAGATGAAGACGGAAACGGGACGGCGCTGGATCCCAAGCTTCTGGAACTTCTCGTCTGTCCGCTGACCAAGGGCTCTCTGCGCTGGGACGCTGAGAACAGCGAATTGATCTCGAAAAGCGCAAAGCTTGCCTATCCGGTGCGCGACGGAATCCCCATCATGCTGCCCTCGGAGGCGCGGCCCCTCGATTGAGGCCGCACCTTGCCACTTCTATTCGCGGAAGCTCTCGCGCGGGGTCGCCGCCTGCCGGCCGCGCGCTGCGCGCAGCGTGGGCAGGGCCAGCATCAACAGCACGAATGCGCCGGTGGCGAGCTTGAGATCGGGCGGCGGCATGCCGGCTGCCAGACAGAGCGAGACAAGCTGGTAATAGACCATCGCGCCGGCGAAGGGGGCGAGCAACTGCCGCCACACGGTTGCCTTGCCGACAATGGCCTCGCCGATCATCAGGGCTGCAAGACCGTTGATGAGGATGCCGAGGCCCATATTCACGTCGGCGAAACCCTGCGACTGCACCATCAATGCGCCGCTGAACGCGGAAAACGCGCCGGCAAGCCCGATGCCGCCGATGGTTGCCGCCCAGACATTGATGCCCTGTGCTTCGGCCATTACCGGGTTGGCGCCGACGGCGCGAACTGCCGTTCCCTTCTCGGTCGTGAAGAAGAAATTGAGTGCCAGGAAGATGGCCAGCGTGATGACGCCAACGGCGATGATCTTGGCGAGCGGGAAACCCGGCTGCACGAACGGCACCCAGTCGAAGATGGTTTCCGTGCCGAATACCGAAAGGTTGGAGCGGCCCATGATGCGCAGGTTCACGCTGTAGAGCATGGTCATCACCAGGATGCCGGCCAGAAGCGTGTGGATGCGGAAACGCAGATGGATGAAGGCCGTGCAGCAGCCGGCGATGAAGCCGGTGAGCAAGGCCAGTCCGATGGCTGTGAGGGGGCCGAGACCGGAGGCGAGCGCCACGCCACACACGCAGCCGCCGAGCGGGAACGCGCCCTCGCTGGTGAGATCGGGAAAGCTCAGCATGCGGAAGGGAATCATGATGCCGGCGACGACGAAGCCGAGGATCAGGCTCTGCGCAAGCGTGACCGGGATGAGGGCGACGAAGCTTCCTAACGTTGCTTGAAGAAAATCGATCATGGGTCAGCTCGCGAGCAACATGCTGTCGGTCTTGGTGGCGAAATGGCCAATCAGGTCGGGGACGGTCACATTGGTCTTTTCTTCTCCGCCGATTTCCAGATGCACACGGCCGGCATTGAGCATGATGACACGATGACCGTAATCGACGGCATGCTGCATGTTGTGGGTGACCATGAGTGTGGTCAGTTTCAGGGCCTCCACTGCACGAACGGTTGCGTCCATGACGATATCGGCGGTGCGGGGGTCCAGCGCTGCCGTGTGTTCATCGAGGAGAAGGAGATCGGGCGATCCCCCCACGGCCATGATGAGCGATAGCGACTGGCGCTGCCCACCGGACAGAAGATCGACACGGGTGTTGAGGCGGTCCTCAAGACCGAGGCCCAGAATGGCAAGACGTTCGCGGTAGTCGGCCAGCCGCTTTGCGTTGAGACCGTGGCGAAGGGTGCGCCTGGAATTGCGTAATTCGGCAAGCAGCATGTTTTCGGCCACCGTCATGCTGGCGGCGGTGCCGAGCATGGGGTCCTGAAACACGCGTGCAATGCGCTTGGCGCGCTTGTGAACGGGCAGGCCCGTCATGTCGTCGCCATTGATGAGGATCTGTCCGGAATCGAGTGCGAGCGAACCGGAAATGGCATTGAGCATGCTGCTCTTGCCGGCTCCGTTGGAGCCTATCACGACGCCGAATTCTCCGGTATTGAGGGTGAGATCAAGCCCGTTCAAGGCGATCTTCTCGTCGGGTTGTCCCCGATAGAACACTTTGCGTGCGGCACGGATTTCCAGCACCGGCACCTCCCATGAAATGAACGCGGCGCCTGTTGGAAGGCGCCGCGTCTCTGGCTGACCGGATTACTCGACGATGCAGTCGCAGTCGGCAAACTCTTCGGGGATCTCGATGCCAAAGGCGGCCATGGCCTTTTTCGAGATGCGCGGAGCGTGGTCCTCATAGGCCGGATTCACCGGCGGGATGGTCTTGGGGTCGGTACCATCGAGGATCTGCAGGGCGATCTTGCCGGCGTTGAGGCCGACCTGCTGATAGTTCACGGCAAAGCTTGCCGGAACAACGCCATCGGACACGGCGCCGTCATCGGAATTGATGATCGGGATGCCGGCCTGCCTTGCGGCGGCCGAAACGGCGGCAATGGCCGGCTGAAGGAGGTTTGAGGCGGGCGTGTAGATCACGTCGGCCTTACCGGCGAGAGAGGCAATGCGCTGCTGGATGTCGTTCACATTGTCGACGCCCACTGGCACAACCTCGAACCCGGCATCCGGCGCGGCAGCCTGAACCTTTTCAAGGAGCGCGACGTCGTTGGCCTCGCCCGGATTGTAGGGCTGGCCGATGCGCTTTGCGTCAGGAACGAGCTTTTTGGCGAATTCCATGACGGCTGCAACATCCTGCAGGTCGGTTGCGCCGGTCATGCCTTCATCGCCGGCTTCCCAGGAGGGAACGAGCTTGGCGGCCACCGGGTCGGTGACAGCGGAGAAGACAATCGGGATGCCGGAGCCAGCAAGCGCCTTCTTGGCGATCTGGGAAACGGGCGTCGTGACGGTGTACATGAGGGCGGGGCCCTCGGCCTGAAGCTTCGCGATCATCTGCGGTACGAGCGAGGCATCGAAATTGGTGTGGCTTTCAGAATAGACAACATCCTTGCCTTCCTCATAGCCACCGGCAGCAAGGGCATCCTTGAAGCCCTGGATCGCGGTGTTGAGCTGCGGATGCTCGCCGAAATTGGCGATGCCGATGCGGATTGGCTCGGCGCCGGCCGCGCCAAGACCGAGCATAATTGCACCGGCAGCGACAATGCTGCGCAACGATAAGCGTGATTTTACAGTCATCTCATTCCTCCCATGGCCAGGGCCTGCAAAAACGGAGCAGTCAGCAAACTGCGTCCTTGCCAAACACAAATCAGAGACCTCGCAGCTTCTCGCTGCAACCTCTGCTGGATGGTCCTCCCCATCCGTTGAAGGGCCATCATATCGTCGGGGCAATGCCTGTCAAACACTATATATAATCGTTGAACAGGGATGAAATTATATATACTTTTGTTTTCGAGGAGGAGCAGAGTTGCATCAAATCGTGGTGGATGGCTCGGAGCCGCTGACGAAGACTGAAGCAGCCTATCACCAGCTTCGGCGCGATATTCTCGCAACAAGGCTGATGCCGGGTGCGCCCTTGCGGATCGCTGCCTTGCGGAAGGCCTATGGTTTCGGCTGGACACCGCTGCGGGAAGCGCTTTCCCGGCTGGAGGCCGAACGGCTCGTGACGGCTGAAAGCAATCGGGGCTTTTCGGTTGCGCCGGTTTCGCGGGCGGAGCTGGAGGACCTTTCCAAGGCGCGATTGGCGATTGAAACCACACTTCTGGAAGAATCCATTCGCAAGGGCAATGCCGACTGGGAGGCTGCGGTGGTGACCGCGCATTATCGCCTTTCACGCTGCCAGATACCCGCTGAAGGGCTTTCCGACGACGCCCTGCATGACTGGGTGGAACGCCATCAGGCCTTTCACGAGGCTCTGCTTTCCGCGGCTGATGCGACCTGGCTCAAGCATTTTTATGCGCAGATCTGGGGGCAGCTCTGCCGGCACCATATCTTCCTGACTGTTACACCGACACTGCGTGCGGCTGCGGGGGCTGAGGATGGTCATGAAGCGGCCATCGCGGCGCTCGATGCAGCCATGTCACTTGACCAGCATACGCAACTCATGGAGTTTGCCCTTGACCGCAATCTCGAGGGGGCGCTGGCACTGATGAAAGAGCATGTGGGGCTGACGGTCGACGTCTTTACCCTTGCCGATCTGGATGGCGCAGGGGCCGCCGGGTCCAAGGCATGAAGGTAGTCGCGCGCTCCGCTCTTGCGGGTGCTGCGCTGTGTTCTTCCGTCGGAGGGGCCTGGGCTCATGCATCTGAGCGCGGCTATGTGCTGCTTTTGCCGACGGATTATTATCTGTTCGGCGGCATGCTGGCTGTTGCGCTGAGCTTTCTTGTTCTTGTTTTTCTTCCGATTGAGGGTTTCGAGCGGCTTCTGGCGCGGCGCTTGGCGTTGTTTTTCGTGCCTCTCGATGGTCGGGCGGCGAGCAGCTTTGCCTCCTTTCTCATTCTCGCGGGGCTTGTGTTTGCCGGGTTTTCGGGCAGCCGCGATCCGCTCTCAAATCCGCTGCCTTTGGTCGTATGGACTCTGCTCTGGGTGGGGGTGACCATCGTTCAGGGCGTGATTGGGAATGTCTGGGCCTGGATCAATCCATGGTACGGACCCTGGCGACTGCTTGTGAGGTTGGGGCTGCCTGAATTGGGGTTCTGGCGCATGCCCGAGGTGCTGGGGCGTTGGCCGGCGTTTTTCACCCTGTTCGGATTCGCGTGGTTCGAGCTGGTGTATCTGGCCCCGGCGGACCCAGAGCGGCTCGCGGTTGCGGTGTCGATCTACTGGGTGTTCACGTTTGCAGGCATGGTTCTTTTCGGACACGCAGCGTGGAGCCGCCGGGTGGAGTTCCTGACGCTCTTTTTCGGCATGCTTTCGCGCCTCTCTTTCCTTGCGCTGAGCGAAAGAGAAAGGCGGCGGAAGCTGGTGTTTGGTTTGCCGGGCTACAAGCTTGACGGTGTGGCAGCGCTGTCTCTTTCCGGCATCGCCTTTCTTCTGTTCGCCCTGAGCTCGGTTTCCTTCGACGGACTCAAGCACACATTCTTCTGGCTCGATCTCATCGGCATCAATCCGCTGGAGTTCCCGGGGCGTTCGGCTGTGGTCGGGGCGAGTTCGCTCGGGCTAATCGTCATGTTTGGACTGCTGTTTTCCGCGTTCATGGCTGCGGTGTGGCTTGGCTGCCGGCTAGCCGGGGAAGACGATTGGCTAGAACTGGCAGGACATCTCGCGTGGTCGATCATCCCCATCGCGCTTGCCTATCATTTCTCGCACTATCTGGTGGGTTTCACCATCAACAGCCAGTATGCGCTGGCCGCGCTTTCCGACCCGCTTATGCGCGGCTGGAACCTGTTTGGAACGGCAGGCCTGCACGTGCAGGCGGGCGCGACGCTCGGGGCGCAATCGGCGTGGATCATCTGGAATGCACAGGCATTCGCGATCATTGGCGGGCATGTGCTGGCGGTGGTTCTGTCGCATCTGATCGCGTATCGACATTTCGGCTTGGCTCAACGCGCCACGATCAGCCAGATCCCGCTTGCGGCTCTCATGGTCGGATACACGGTTTTTGGTCTCTGGTTGCTGTCCGCGCCAACTGCGGGCTGAAGAATTACACACATGCTGGAATAAATTTCCTTGCAGGACGTGTTCACGCGCAGGCAATTCCAACCTTTTCTGCACTGTGGTAACTCTTTGTTTCTTCGAGATTTTGTCCCCCATCGGCAATTCCGCTTAAGCCCGAAATGCACTAAAACAGAGCCGTAATTCCCTTGCGGCATGTCCTGTTGCCAAGGGAAAGGTTTGGTGATTTAGTTTGTACACAAGTGATTTTTCCGACGCTGGAAAATGCTTCCAACCGTTGGAAATGCTCGGTCAAACGATCACAACAATGGGGAACCGGCATGAGTGAAAATCGCAAGTCTCTGATTAATTTAAACGGCGGTCTGACGCGCAGGTCCGCGCTCAAGGGGTTGGGGGCCGCGGCGGGTCTGGTGGCTGCACCCGGCTTCGTGCGCTATGGCCAGGCGCAGTCTTCCGAGCCCATCAAGGTCGGTTTCCAATGCCATCGCACCGGCATCGGTGCGGCCTATGGCCGTTGGTATGAGCGCGTGACGACCGCAGCCGCCAAGCGCATCAACGATGCCGGCGGCATCAATGGACGCCCGCTCGAGATCATTATCGAGGACGATGGCACCGATCCGAAGCGCGGCGCGGAAGTGGTGGAGAAATTCGCCAATCAGCACAAGGTCGACCTGGTCTATGGCACGCTGTTTTCCCACGTGGTTGTCGGCTCCGCGCCGGCGGCGGGCGAGCTGAAGATCCCATATTACGTGGTGAGCGAGGGCTATCACGTGGCCTCGGGCAAGATGAACCGCTATTGCGTGCAGCCGGGCATCACCGATGTGAAGGCGCAGGCGCGCTCCGTAGCGCCGTGGATTGCCGACAATCTCGGCAAGAAGGTCACGCTCGTCTATCCCGACTACGCGTTTGGCCATGATCACCGCGATTTCTTCACTCCGGCCATCGAGGCGCAGGGCGGGCAGGTGGTCGCCAAGGTGCCGATCCCCCCGACCGAAACCTCGTTCACCCGCTATTTCCCGCAGATCCCGCGTGACACGGATGTGATCTACCATGTGATGGTGGGGCCGGCCGTGCTGACCTTTGTGAAGGAGATGGGCGAGTTCTTCGGCTCCGGTGGGCCGCAGCTCTTCGGCTTCATCGATTCGCTCGAAGCCGTCGATATCTCAAGCCCGGGTCTGGAATTCCTCGAGGGCAGCCATTTCTGGGAAGGCATGCCGCGCTATGCGCAGCCCGATCAGCCGGACTATGTGACCGCCTATCGCGAGGCCGTGGGCATCGACGAGAACGGCGCCAGCGCCAATGACGCCAAGGATGTTTCAACCGCAGCCCATATGTTCGGCTGCTGGGAGACGCTCAACATCATCAAGGCATCGATGGAAGCCTGCGACTACAAGGGGCCGGATGACCGCGCTGCGATGATCGAGGCGACCGAAGCAATGACCGAGATGGAGGCCGGGCCGGACCATCCGCAGGGCAAGAAGCTGTTCAACGGCAAGATCCACCAGGTCTTTGGCGAACAGAGCATAAGCCAGGTGAAGGACGGCAAGCTGGAAGTGGTGCACCGCACCTCCATCGAGGATGGAGCCTACGAGCCCGAGGCTGATTACACGGCGATGTCGTTTTAAAACATCGAGGCGGGCGGTGTTTGCCCCTCACCCTTACCCTCTCCCCGCAGGCGGGGAGAGGGAGATGTCAGCGTTGCGGCTTTCCCATGGGATGGCTCGGCGGCTCTCCTTCCGCTCCTTTCATGAAAGTGCATTTGTGAATGGCCTTCGGTCCGTATTTTCTCCTCGCTACGCTTGAAGGGCTGGTGACGGCGGCTGTCCTGTCGCTGATTGCGCTCGGCCTTTCGCTGGTCTTCGGTGTCATGCGTGTGGTGAATGTCGCTCATGGCGAGTTCTACATGCTGGGCGCGGTGCTCGCCTGGTGGGTTGCCTCGCTGTTCGGCGGGCATCCGGCAATCGGCTTCATGGTGGCGCTGGTGCTGAGCCCGCTTGTTGTCGCCGCCATCGCATTCGTTGCCGAGCGGCTGGTTTTGAGCCGGCTGAAGTATGAGCCGGAAGCGACCATCGTCGCCACGATTGGCCTGCTCTACATCATCCAGCAGCTGGCACTGACATTCTACGGCCCCGAAGCGCGACCGGTGGAGGCGCCGTTCCACTATCGCATGCAACTGCCATGGTTCGGCTATTCTGCCTACAAGCTGTCCGTGATCGGGTTTTCCATCGTCATGATGCTGGCGACGTGGTTTGTGCTCACACGCACGAAGATCGGCCTTGTCATGCGCGCGACCCAGTTCGACCGGGAGACGGCGCAGGCTTTTGGCATTCCGGTCGGACGCGTCTATGCCGGCGTGTTCGCGCTGGGGGCGGGGCTTGCCGCCGTTGCCGCCGTGCTGATCGTGCCGATCCAGCAGGCGCATTATTTGATGGGGCACGATCCGCTTCTTCTATCCTTCATTGTCGTGATCATCGGCGGTCTGGGATCGTTGCGCGGCACGGTGCTGGCGGCAGTGCTGATCGGCCTGTCGGATGGCATCATCTCGATGTTCTTCTCGCCGACACTCGCCAAGATGCTGGCGACGCTGGCTGTCTCCATGATCCTCGTCTTCCGCCCGCAGGGCCTGTTCGGAGCGGCGGCACGATGACCAGACTGACCCCTTCGACAAAATCCATTGCGCTGCATGTGGGCGTGGTTCTCGCGCTGCTGGCACTCAACTTCCTCCTGCCGGAATATCATCGCGGCGTGTTTGCGCGTGTTCTGGTGCTGGCGGTTTTCGCCATGGGCTACAATCTGGCGTTTGGCTATACGGGCCTGCTCAGCCTAGGTCATGCAATGTTCTTTGCCGCCGGGCTCTATGGGGCCGGGCTGACCATCTATCATCTGGAATGGAGCGTGTGGCCGGCCTTCGGCGCCGGGCTTGCCGCCGGCGTGGTGGTGGCGCTCGCCGTTGGCTTTCTGGCGCTGCGCACGACCGGCGTCGCGTTCATGATCGTGACGCTGATGTTCGCGCAGGTCTTTTACCTGATGACCCTCTATTTCACGACCTATACGCGCGGCGAGGAGGGGCTCGTTCTGCCACAGGAAACACGGGTTCTGGGCTTTCCCGGCGGGATGCTCGATCTCTCGGACCCGTCGACGCGCTATCTCGTGGCGCTTTCGCTGTTCGCGATCGTTCTGGCTGCGATCCTGTTTCTGGTGCGCGCACCCTATGGCCGGTCTCTGATCGCCATCCGCGAGAACGAGGAGCGCATGCGCATGCTGGGCTATAACGTCTTCGTCAACAAGCTGATGGCGGTGGTGCTTTCAGGGCTTTTCTGCGCAGCCTCGGGTGCGGCCTATGCGGTGCTCTTCGGCTATGTCGGGTCAGGCTTTGCGGCAATCCAGTATTCCATCCTGCCGCTGCTGTGGGTGCTGGTCGGCGGGGCGGCGACGACGCTCGGGCCTCTGATCGGCACGCTGTTCATGTTTTATGTTATCGACACCGCGTCGAGCTACACCACGGCGCATCTCATGGTGGTCGGTCTGGTGCTGATCGGCGTGATCCTGTTTTTCCCCAAAGGCATCATCGGTACGGTGCGTGAAAGGTGGTTGCCATGGCTGCCGTGAACCCGCTTCTTGAGACCCATGGGCTTGGCCGCTCCTTCGGCGGGTTGCGGGCGGTGGATGGTGTGGATTTCTCGCTGCCGGAAGGCGAGACGCACGCGATCATCGGGCCGAACGGGGCCGGCAAGACGACCTTTGTGAGCCTGATTTGTGGGCGTGTCGCGCCCACCGAGGGACGCGTCGTTTTCGACGGGCAGGACATTTCGCTGATGCCCGCCCACAGGCGGGTCCGTGCCGGCATCGCCTACACGTTTCAGATCACCAGCGTGTTTGCCAATCTGACGGCCTTCGACAATGTGGCGCTGGCGGTGCAGCGGCAATTGATCGACGATCATGAGAGGGGGCTCTCCTCCCGCGCGCTGACCGAGCACGGCATGGACGCGCTTCAGAAGGTCGGGCTTGGGGACTATGCCGACAAGGTGGCCGGCAATCTCTCCTATGGCCACCAGCGACTTCTCGAAGTGGCGATGGGGCTGGCGCTCCGTCCGCGTCTTCTCATCCTCGATGAGCCCACGCAGGGCCTCTCCGACAGCGAGATCGAGAATTTCATCGCGCTGGTGCGCCAGATCGGCGAGGAGGCGACGGTGCTTCTTATCGAACACAATATGGATGTGGTCATGGCGCTTGCCGAGCGCATCACGGTGATGGAGCAGGGGCGCATTCTCGCGCAGGGCGCACCTGCCGAAATCCGCGCGAACCAGGCCGTCCAGCAGGCCTATCTCGGAGGTTGAGATGACGGCTGCCCTGACAATGGAACATGTCGACAGCGCCTATGGCCATGTGCAGGTGCTGCGCGGCTTCGATCTGGAATTGCGGCAGGGCGAGGTGCTTTGCCTGCTTGGCCGCAATGGCGCGGGCAAGACGACCGCGCTGAAAACGATCATGGGACTGGTGCCTGCCACCGCCGGGCGCATCCGGCTTGGCGATGTGGAATTGAACCGTCTTGCACCGCACGAGGTGCCGAAGGCCGGTGTCGCCTATGTGCCGCAGGGGCGGCGGCTCTTTTCCGAGCTGACGGTGGGCGAGAACATCGAGATCGGTCTGATGACGCGCGGCAAGGGCGCTGCCACGCGCGACAGTGTGCTCGATCTCTTCCCTGTGTTGCGCGAGCGTCTCAAACAGCGCTCCGGCACGCTTTCCGGCGGCGAGCAGCAGATGCTGGCCATGGCGCGGGCGCTGTGTCTGGAGCCGCAGGTGCTGCTTCTGGATGAGCCGACGGAAGGGCTGATGCCCTCCATGATCGCGCGCATCCGCGAGACGGTGGCCGGGCTGCGCGAGCGCGGGGTCTCCACCATTCTCGTTGAGCAGCGGGTGGATGCGGTGCTGCCGGTGGCGGATCGCGTTGCCTTCATCGAGAACGGGCGCAACCGCGAGACGGTGGATGTCGAGCGGCTGCGGGAGGATCCCGAGATGGTGCACCGTTATGTGGGCGTGGGGTGACGGAGGCGGAAGCGCCAAGCACCCTCGCCCTTCGACAAGCTCAGGATGAGGGTTACTTCAGCGCGACTGCAGTGTCGGTGCAGCCGCGGTGGTGCTGATGACAGGGGCTACGCTTCAACAGCCCTCATCCTGAGCTTGTCGAAGGGCGAGGGCGCTGGGCTCCTAACTCAGCAAGCCCACCACTCACGCCAGCGTCACACCGGCCTCTTTCATCTTCGCAGTCATCGCGGAAAGTGAGCCGCCGAGGTCGATGGCGCGGCAGGCATCCATGATGACGGTGGCCTCAAAACCCTGACGGCGCGCGTCGATGGCCGAATAGGCTACGCAGAAATCCGTGGCGAGGCCGGCAAGCGTCACCCTGGTGATGCCACGTTCGCGCAGATAACCCGAAAGGCCGGTCGGCGTTTCGTGGTCGTTTTCGAAGAAGGCGGAATAACTGTCGATCGCGCTGCGAAAACCCTTGCGGATGACAAGCTCCGCCTTGTCCCACGCCAGCCCTTCGTGAAACGCGGCGCCCTTCGTGCCTTGCACACAGTGATCGGGCCAAAGCGTCTGCGTGCCATAGGGCATTTCGATCGTCTCGAACGGGGCCTTGCCCTGATGCGAGGAGGCGAAGCTCGAATGGCCTTCCGGGTGCCAGTCCTGGGTCAGCACCACATGGTCGAAGCGCTCGATCAGCCCGTTGATGACCGGAACCACCGCGTCGCCATCTTCAACGGCAAGCGCTCCTCCGGGGCAGAAATCATTCTGCACATCGATCACGATCAGCGCCTCGTCGGCCATGCCTTGTCTCCCTCTCGCATGAAGTCGTCGCGAAGGTGGACCGAATGTTCCCCTTTGACAAGCGTGCTGAGGAGCGTATCATTCGTGTACAAACAAATTTGAGCCCCGCTGGCATTGCATCGGCAGGGGCCTGGGAACAACATCGCAAATGGCAGGCAGGCGCAGCATGGACTATGCCAGACCGACCGAACTGGAGGAAGCGCTCGGGCTCTTATGCACGAAGCGCTGGACCATACTTGCCGGAGGCACGGATTTCTATCCGGCACTCGGTGCGGGCCCGCTGAAAAGCGATGTGCTCGACATAAACGGATTATCGGCATTGAGCGGTATTGAAGAGACCGAGACGCATTTCGTGATCGGGGCGCGGACGAGCTGGAGTGCGGTGATCGCTGCGGGGCTGCCGCCTGCCTTCGATATGCTCAAACAGGCAGCCGGGGAGGTTGGCTCGGTGCAGATCCAGAACACGGGGACGGTGGCCGGAAACCTGTGCAACGCTTCACCGGCGGCTGACGGCGTTCCGCCGCTTCTGGCTCTGGATGCGGAGGTGGAATTGCGTTCGGTAAGGGGTGGGCGACACCTGCCGCTCGCGAACTTCATTCTGGGCAATCGCAAGACCGCGCGAGCGGATGATGAACTTCTCACCGCTGTCCGAGTGCCCAAGGCCGCAACGCGCGGTGCCTCTGGCTTCGTCAAGCTGGGCGCGCGGCGCTATCTGGTCATTTCCATCGCCATGGCCGCTGCCCGGGTTGTGCCTGACGGAGGGCGGGTCGTGAAAGCGGCCATCAGTGTCGGTTCATGCTCCGCCGTGGCGCAGCGCCTTTCGGGGCTGGAATCGCGGCTGGAAGGTGTCGAACGATCTGAGATGCGCCAGACCGTGATGGAATACGCGTTTCCGGAGCTTTCCCCCATCGACGATGTGCGAGGCACCGCCGCCTATCGGAGCGAGGCGGCGCGGGAGATCGTGATCCGTGCGCTTGAGCAGGCATGGCAGGGTGCAGGGCACAGCGAGGTGGCGGCATGAGCGGGAAAAGCCTGTCCGTATCACTGGAAGTCAATGGCAAGTCGATCGTGACCGAGGTCTCTCCGTTACAGCGGCTTTCTTCCGTATTGCGCGATGAGTTGGGGCTGACTGGCACCAAAGTCGGCTGTGACGCCGGCGATTGCGGGGCCTGTTCGGTGATGGTGGATGGCGCGGTGGTCTGCGCCTGCCTCGTGCCGGCCGCCGGCCTTTCGGGCAAAAAAGTGCGCACGGTGGAGGGGCTTTCAAATGGCAGCCTCTCGGCACTTCAGGAATCCTTTCTACGCCACGGGGCGGCCCAGTGCGGGATTTGCACACCGGGTGTTCTGGTGAGCGCGGCAGCACTTCTGGAGCAGAACCCGACACCGTCTGAGACTGAGGTTCAGGACGCCCTGGGTGGTGTTCTGTGCCGCTGCACCGGTTACCGCAAGATCATCGAGGCGGTGATGAATGCCAACCGCTCCGTGGGTGTCGACGCCAGTATGGTCGAGCAGGGTCATGCGGTTGGCGCCTCGCCGATCAGGCTCGATGGCGAGCGCAAGGTGAAGGGAACGGAGATTTTCGGCGCGGATGAGCGACCTGCCGATGCGCTGTCGGTCGCGGTTGTGCGGTCGCCGCATTGGCATGCCGATTTCGAGATCGGTGACACGGAGGCGTTCATTGCGGCACATCCGGGCATTGTCGCGGTTTTCACGGCAGCCGACATTCCAGGCGAAAACCGGTTTGGCGTCATCCCGCCTTTCGCCGATCAGCCGGCGCTGGCCGAGGGCCGGGCGCGGTTTCGCGGCGAGGCGGTGGCGCTGATTGCGGGCGAGCGCGATGCAATCGAGGCACTCGATATGGATGCCTTTCCGATCCGCTGGCAGGAACTGCCCCATGCGCTGACGCCTGATGAGGCCCAGCGGGAAGGCTTTGCGGATCTGCATGAGGGGCGGGCGGGCAATGAGCTGACGCGAGGGTTCGTGGAATGCGGCGACCCGGAAGGCGCGCTTTCCAAAGCATTTGTCTCGGTCTCCGGTGAGGTCGAGACCTCCTATGTGGAACATGCCTATATCGAGCCGGAAGCGGGCTATGCGATGATGGATGGCGACATGCTGGTCATCAAGGCCTGCACGCAGGCGCCCTATATGGATCGCGACGACACGGCGAAGGTGCTCGGCCTGCCGCCGGAGAAGGTGCGCATCGTGCCGCTGGCGACGGGCGGCGGCTTTGGTTCCAAGCTTGACGTCTCCCTGCAGCCGCTGGTGGGGCTGGTGGCGCTCAAGACCGGGAGACCGGCGGCGATTGTCTATACGCGGGGCGATTCCATGCGCTCCACCACCAAACGGCATCCGGCAACGATGCGCGCTTCCATTGCCGCCGATGAGGCGGGGCGCGTCACTGGCATGGTGTTTGAGGGGGATTTCAACACCGGGGCCTATGCAAGCTGGGGGCCGACGGTGGCGAACCGCGTTCCGGTTCACGCCTCCGGTCCCTATCGCACACCGAATTATCGCGCCACGGGGCGGGCTATTCACACCAATGGTCCGATTTCGGGTGCGTTTCGCGGGTTCGGTGTGCCGCAGGCGACGATCATGCAGGAAACGCTCTATGACCGGCTGGCGGAAAAACTGGGACGCGACCGGCTGGAATTCCGCATCGAGAATGCGCTTTCCGATGGGGACAGGACCACTTGTGGGCAAGTGCTTTCCGGCGTCGGCATCCGTGAGTGTCTCGAGGCGCTGAAGCCGCACTGGACGCGGGCGCAGGCTGAGGCAGATGAGGCCAATGCACGAGAGGGCAGGGTGCGGCGGGGCATCGGTGTCGCGTCCTGCTGGTATGGCTGCGGCAACACCGCGCTGCCGAACCCTTCGACCATTCGTGTGGGGATCACGGCTTCCGGTGCGGTGATGCTGCATCAGGGCGCGGTGGATATCGGCCAGGGATCGAACACGGTGGTGACGCAGATCTGCGCTGATGCGAGCGGCCTGCCGCTCTCGGCGTTTCAGCTTGTGGGCGGTGATACGGGTGTCACGCCGGATGCCGGGAAGACATCGGCCTCGCGCCAGACCTATGTGACGGGCAAGGCTGCCGAAAAGGCGGGGCGCGCTCTGCGCGAAAAGATCCTGCGCTTTGCCAATGTATCGGATGGAGCGAAGATTGCGCTGGAGGATGGCGCGCTGGTGATCAGCGAGGGGACGGAGCGTCGGCGTGTGGTGCTTTCCGATATTGAGTCCGATGCGCATGGTTATGTGTTTTCGGCGGAGGAAACATATGATCCACCCACAACCGCACTCGACGAGAAGGGGCAGGGTGTTCCCTATGCGGTCTACGGTTATGGCGCGCAGCTGGTGGAGCTCGAAGTTGACACCACGCTCGGCACGGTGCGGCTTCTGAAAATCACGGCGGCGCATGATGTGGGCCGTGCGATCAATCCACTTCTCGTGGAAGGGCAGATCGAGGGTGGCATCGCCCAGGGCATTGGCCTTGCGCTGATGGAGGAATATGTGCCGGGGCGCACGGAAAACCTGCATGATTATCTGATCCCCACCATTGGCGATGTGCCGCCGGTCGAGACCATTTTGGTGGAAGTGCCGGACCCGGAAGGACCTTTTGGCGCCAAGGGGCTGGGCGAGCATGTGCTGATCCCCACCGCGCCGGCGATCCTCAATGCAATCCGCCATGCGGTGGGCATCGAAGTTGCAAAAGTGCCGGCAACGCCGAGCCGCATTCTGGCGGCGATCCGGGCACGGGAGAACGGGTGATGAACGAGCTCACCGAGCGTTTTGAGGTCACGCCGCCGAAGAAGCCTTCGGACGAAAAGCTGCGCTGTGATGCCTGCCCGGTGATGTGCTATATCGCCGAGGGGCGCACGGGTGCCTGCGACCGCTATGGCAATTTCGGCGGGCGCATTACCCGATGTGATCCGGTGACGATCCTTGAACATGCCGCCGAGGAGGGGGATGCTGTTGTCCCCTTTGAAGGCGAAGCGCCATGGGATGGCGAACTGGTCAACACGAAGCGCCGCTTCGTGAGCGCGGTGGGCGCCGGCACCACCTATCCGGATTACAAGCCCGCCCCTTTCATCGTTTCGCAGGAGGTGGAGGGTGTCGATCTCGTCACGGTGGTGACGGAGGGCATCTTCTCCTATTGCGGCGTGAAGGTGAAGATCGATACGGACCGGCATCTGGGGCCCGAAGCGGCCACGGTGCGGGCGAATGGTGAAGCGGTCGGCCATGTCACCACCGCCGAATACGGCAGCCAGATGCTCTCGCTCGGCGGCGTGCATCACCTGACCGGCGGATCGAAGGCGGAGGGTCGCGTCACGTGCCAGGCGATGCTCGATCTGTGCAACAAGAAGCCGGTGGAACTGACCATTGACGGGGGCGCGAGCGTTGTCGTGCAGGCCGGACAGCCGCCGGTGATCGACGGAACGCGTGAAGAGCGCATGCGGGTGGGCTGCGGCTCGGCCACCATCGGCATGTTCGCCACCCAGTGGAAGGGCCTCGTGGACGAGGTTGTCGTGGTCGATGACCACATTACCGGTGTCGTCTCCGAGCATCAGGCGGGAAAGGTGATCGGCTGGGAGGATACAGGCATCAAGATCATCGGCCGCCGTTCCACGCCGGGGCGTTATTTCAAGGTGTCGGAGCCGGGGCTCGGATGGGGCGGGACGACCATTGACGACCCGCTCGATATTCTTGGTCCCTTCAACGAGAAGAAGGGCGCGCGGCCAGGCCTCTCCCTGCTTATGGTTTCCACCACGGGCGAGCAGTTTGCCTATTACGAGCTTGATGAGGCGCTTCAGCCGGTCAAGAAGCCCTTTCCGGAGCGGTTGCGCAAATCGGTCGATCTGATCGAGCAGAACTGCGAGCCGGCGCTGTGCACCGTGCTTTTCATGGGTGGAGCAGGTGGCAGCCTGCGCGCCGGCGTGACGGAGAACCCGGTCAATCTGACGCGCTCCGTTCAGGGGCTCAAGACCTATGTCACGGTTGGCGGAGCGCCAGTCTATGTGTGGCCGGGTGGCGGCATCACCATCATGGTGGATGTGATGCGCACGCCGGAAAACGCCTTTGGCTATGTGCCGACTCCCGCGCTGGTCGCACCGATCGAATTCACGCTCAGGCGTGAGGATTACGTGCGGCTCGGTGGCTATGCGGATGAAATCCGCAGCGTCGAGGACGTGCTGGAAAAGGGTGGCGAATATTTCAACCCGCGTGAGGCGCGGGGGGCTGTGGTTTCCAATCCCTGGCCGCCGCTCCAGCAATTGCGCCGGGAACCGAAGCGATGAGTGGTGCGACCGCCAGTTGGCTTGCCGATGGCAGACGCCTGCATCTGAACCATGGGCCCATCGATCTGATCGTCGAGGTTTTTGGGCAAGAGCAGGAGCGGCTTTCGGCCTATCGGCAGGCCGTGGCGCGGTTTGAGACGATCCTTGATGAACTGGTGACTGAATTGCCGGCCCTGCGCAGTCCGGCTGGTGCGAGGCTCCGCCGCTTTTGCGGCTCCACCGCGCAGCGTATGGAAAGGGCGGTGCATGCGCATGTGCCCGCTTTCGTTACGCCGATGGCCGCTGTGGCCGGCAGTGTCGCCGATGAAGTTCTGGCGGCACTTTTGAAGGGCCGGGCGCTGGCGCGGGCTTACGTGAACAATGGCGGTGATGTTGCGCTTTACCTCGCGGAGGGCGAGACGCTGGACATTGCCATCGCAGGCACGGGGAATGGCATGGCGGATCGCATCGCAGTGAGCGCCAGCGACCCGGTTCGTGGCATTGCGACCAGTGGCTGGCGCGGCAGGAGCCATTCGCTCGGGATTGCGGATGCCGTGACGGTGCTTGCCCCTTCGGCGGCGGCGGCGGACGTGGCGGCGACGCTGATCGCCAATGACATCGATCTGCCGGGGCATCCAGCCGTGAAGCGTGTCCCTGCAAACGAGATTGACCCGGACAGTGATTTGCGCAATCGCCAGGTGACGCAGACGGTGGGGCTGCTTTCCCCTGCCGATGTTGCGCTTGCCCTCGACAGGGGACTTGCCACCGCGTCGGCCATGCGTGAGCGTGGCCTTATTGAGGCGGCTGCCCTGTTTTTAGAGAGAGAAACCCGGGAATGCGGCTCAATCGCGCTGGAAATTCCGACGCATTCGACCGCTTCTGCTCATTCTGTTGTACAAAAAGGTTCCATCCATGCCTGAATTCACCTTGCGCAAGATTGCGCTTGTCACCGAAGAAATCTTCCATGAGGGCGGTCCTGCTCCGGCTGGGCCTCGCCGCCGGGCGGCGGCTCTCGCGCTGGTCAAAAACCCTTTTGCGGGCGGATATGTAGAAGAGCTTGAAAGCGCAATGGAGGATTTGAAACCTCTCGGTCTTGATATGACGGATCGGCTGATTGCGGCGCTTGGGGGAGATATTTTCGTGATCGACGGTTTCGGCAAGGGCGCGATCGTCGGCACTGACGGAGAGCTGGAGCACGGTGCGCTTTGGCACGTGCCGGGCGGCTATGCGATGCGTGAGCGGCTTGGCGATTCAAAGGCGATTGTCCCCTCTTCGAAGAAAGTGGGGGCCTTCGGTGCGCGCATCGACATTCCGCTCGGGCACATCAATGCTGCCTATGTGCGCAGCCATTTCGATGCGATGGAAGTGGGGTTGGCAGACGGCCCTCGTCCTGATGAAATCCTGTTTGTACTTGCCATGGCGTGTGGTCCGCGTATCCATGCACGCATGGGCGGCTTGAAAGCGGAAGACGTGAAAGGTGAGGACGGCCTCAGATGAGTGGAGAGCAGAGCAAGCTCAGGGTTCTGGCCGGTGGAAAATCCGCCGATGCTTATGATCTGAGCGAGCAGGTCGGCTTTATCCTGCGCAAGGCCAACCAGCGCCATCTGTCGATCTTCGCTTCCCGCATCAGCGATCTTACGCCGCCGCAGTTTGCGGCTCTGGCCAAGCTTTACGAGGTGGGAGCGACCTCCCAGAATCAGCTTGGCCAGCTGGTGGCGATGGACGCCGCCACCATCAAGGGCGTGATCGACCGGCTCAAGGCGCGTGATCTTGTGGTGCTCGAGCCACACGGACGCGACCGGCGACGGCTGGTGGTGAGCCTGAGCGATGACGGGAAAGCGCTCATTGAAGCGCTGCTTCCCGATGCGCTGGACGTAAGCGAAGAAACGCTCGCGCCGCTCACCCCGCGCGAGACCGCAACCTTTTTGCGGCTTCTGACAAAGCTCGCTGAGGGATGAGCGTTATCGCTGGCTAACGGCCGGCCCAGGGCGCAGAATGGTCAACAGGGCGCCGTAGGGCGCAAGCATGGCAAGGCCAATCAGGATCTTCACTGCAAAATCGCCAAGCGCCAGCGATAGCCAGAGCGGCGCTTCAAGGCCTGTGCCAAACAGCGACACCGGGAAGGCGAGAGAACCGTCTTCCAGGCCGAAAGCGGTGTCGAGAAACGCAAACCGCGCTGCAAATGCGAGTGAGAAGAACAACACCGTATCCAGCATGGAGCCGATCAAGGTGGAGATCAGCGGCGCGCGCCACCAGGCCGTGCCGCGAAGCCGGTTGAACACGGAAACATCAATGAATTGCGCGAAGAGAAAAGCCGCGCCTGAGGCTATCGCGATGCGCGGACTGGCAAGCCAGATCGAAAGAACCACCGCAAGCAGAAAACCGGACAGAACCACGCGTCGGGCGGCAGCGGGGCCGAAGCGGCGGTTCGTCAGATCGTTGATCAGAAACGCCACCGGATAGGTGAACGCGCCCCAGGTGAGCAAATCACCGAGGCCGAAATGCTGAAACGGATATTGAACGAGAAAATTCGAGGCGGTGACTATGAACGCCATGGCGGCCATGAAGGGCCAGATCGCATAGAGACGATGCATTTTTTTATCCTGGGTGATGGAACCAGAAAGCCCGCCAAAAGCGCCAAATCATAGGAGCACAAGCCCATTCATGAACTGCGCGGTCTTGGCGGACCGGTGATTTTCTTTGCCGGGCCGCAGCCACGCTGCGGCGATGGCCTCAGGCTGCTGCCTGCTCAGCGATCTTCTTCTCGACCTGCTTCTTGAGCAGGCGAGCGCGCTGGGACAGCTCGTTGGCCTTTGCCTTAACGAGAAACGCGTCGAGACCGCCGCGGTGCTCCACCGTGCGCAGGGCATTGGCGGAAACGCGCAGGCGCACGTTCTGGCCAAGAGCCTCGGACTGAAGCGTCACATGGCACAGATTGGGCAGAAAGCGACGACGCGTCTTGTTGTTCGCGTGGCTCACATTGTTGCCGGTCATTACGGCTTTGCCGGTCAGTTCGCAGGCGCGGGACATTTTTCAAACCTTCATCGTCTTGGCCCGTCCATACCCAACTGCCGCACCTGAAACTGGCGGCGCGCGGTCGGTTGTTGGCGGCCTTATGGAAAAAGTTGCCGTTCCATAGAGATATTTGGCGTGTGGGTCAAGCACCCTGCGCCGCGGTAGAGGCAATCTCCATGGCCCTTTTCCAAAGATTTGCCGTATTATTCTTCTTAAGGCAAGGGGAGGGACGCGCCGGTTTGCCGGCATGCTGGAGGGCACGGCTCGTGATGCGGCCTGTCGTTGTTCGAATTTTTCTCGCGACCTTTTTCCTGGGCGCGGCTGGAAATGCCGGAGCCGAAGGCGGAGAAACACACCGCTTTCGATACAGCGCATCGCTGTTTGGAATTCCCATCGGCAAGGCTGATTTCACAAGCCGGCTCGAAGAAGATCGTTTCGAGGTTTCGGGGCGTTTTGCCAGCGCGGGCGTGGCCCGCCTTTTCGACAGAACCGATGGGCGCGTGACGTCGAAAGGTCAGCTTTCAAATCAATCCGTGGTGCCTTCTTCCTACGAGCTCGCCTATACGAGCGGAAAGAAGCGGGAGACCACGTCAATCCACTATGAAAAGGGGCAGGTTGTAAAGACGGTGATAACGCCGAAGCCCAAGAAGCGCGGAAAGGATTGGGTCGCCGTTTCGAAAGACGATCTCACGGATGCACTCGATCCGCTGGCCGCATTGCTCTCGCCCGTGCAGGGCGCGTCCGGTGTCTGCAACCGCCGCTTCAAGGTTTTCGATGGTGAAATGCGTGCCGACATCGTCTTTTCACCTGCGGCCAAGGGGGAGCGAATCGGGCGTGATCTGATCACCTGCAAGGCGCGTTTCATTCCGATCTCCGGCTACCGCAAGGGGCGCTCCACAATTGCTTTCCTGCGCGACAAGGCTCGTATATTGGTTGCGTTCAAACCGCTTGGCACACGTGGTCATCACACGCCCGTGCTGGCGCAGATCGGAACCAAGATTGGAACCGTCCATATTCAAGGCCGGCCAGTCGACTAGAAGAGTCCTCAGGGAGAGACAATTGGCACGTGCCACGTTGATCGGGTTCACGGCGGTCGTCATGTGGGCGTTACTGGCGCTTTTTACGGCTGGTACAGGGAAGGTTCCTCCCTTCCTCCTTTCAGCCTTGGCCTTTTCGGTGGCCACGCTGATTGGGCTTGTGATGAGGATCGCCGTGCCACCGGCGGAGCCTGCTGCTCGTGTGCCACCGGTGGTCTGGCTCATCGGTATTGCGGGGCTTTTCGGCTATCACTTCTTTTACTTCACTGCATTGCGTAACGCGCCAGCGGTGGAGGCGAGCCTCATCGCCTATCTCTGGCCACTGCTGATCGTTCTGGGCTCGGCGTTGATGCCGGGGGAGCGGCTTGGCTGGCACCATATTGCGGGGGCGCTTCTGGGGCTTGCTGGCACGGCGCTCATCATCACCAAGGGCGGCGGGTTCAGCTTTGAAAGCCGCTATGCGCTCGGCTATGCGGCGGCGGGAGCCTGTGCTCTTTTCTGGTCCGGCTATTCGCTTCTGTCACGCCGGTTTGACGCCGTGCCAACCAGCATTGTCACGTGGTTCTGCGGGGCAACGGCTGTGCTTTCAGCGCTCTGCCATCTCGGACTGGAGGAGACGGTCTGGCCGGCTTCAACCGGGGAATGGCTGAATGTGCTCGGCCTCGGCCTTTTGCCGGTGGGGGCGGCCTTCTACGCCTGGGATTATGGGGTCAAACGCGGCAACATTCAGGTGTTGGGAGCGGCAAGCTATGCCGCGCCGCTTCTTTCGACGTTGATCCTGATTGCTGCCGGCGCTGCAGAGCCAACTGCAAACATCATTGCCGCCTGTCTTCTGATCACCTTTGGTGCTGTGCTTGCTGCGAAGAACATGATTTTGAAGCCACGCCGGCGGGAAGCCGGTGCAGCATCGTAATATCAGGAAATATCCTTGCGTTTCCTGATCTCGGCAAAGACGGCTTCGTCGCTTGCGTCTTCCATACCGAGATTGCGTCGGATGACCGGATCGTGCCAGCGTAGAAACGGGTTTGTCGCCATTTCCTTGCCCATCGTGGTGGGCAATGTGGGTTTGCCTTCACTGCGAAGACGCGAGATTTCCTTTGCACGCTCTTTGAGCGCAGAATTGGTTGGATCCACCGTCAAGGCGAAGCGGGCATTGGCTTCCGTGTATTCATGACCACAATAGACGACCGTCTCCAATGGAAGAGCGGCGAGCTTCTTGAGTGAGGCGAGCATCACGGGCGGCTTGCACTCGAAAAGGCGGCCGCAACCGAGCGCAAACAATGTGTCGGCAGTGAACACGATGCCAGCGTCGGAGAAATGGTAACTCACATGGCCCGCCGTGTGTCCGGGGGTTTCGATCACCGTCGCGTTTTGTTTGCCCACAGTAACCGTGTCACCTTCACTGACGGTGCGGTCTATGCCGGGTATGCGGTCGGCTTCTGCGGCGGGGCCCGTGATGGACAAGCCAAAACGCTCCTTGAGCGCCAAATTCGCCTCCACGTGATCCGGGTGATGATGCGTGGTGAGGATCATTGTGGGGCGCCAGCCGGTGCGTTCCACGGCCGCAAGAATAGCGCCTTCCTCCGGTGCATCTATCAGGGCTGTTTCGCCCGTTTCTGTGTCATGGGCCAAAATGCCGAAATTATCGCTTCGGCACATGAACTGCTCGATTTTCAGGGCCATGGGTCTCTCCGTTGATGGCCGGACGATAGGGCGAGGGCGGCGGCTTGTCACGCCGGGTGCGACAATTCTTGCCGGTGTCGTGGAAGGGCGGTACCGTCACGGCCATGATCTCGGACATCGTCGCACTTCGCGCTTTCTATTCTTCCCTCCTTGGCCGTCTGGCGGAGCGCTCGCTGGCTTTGGCCCTGTCGTCCATCTGGTCCAAAAGCGCCAGTGAACGACTGGTGGGTCTTGGCTACACCTTGCCATGGCTCGACCGCTTCGGCGCTGATGCGGAACGCGCATTTGCGTTCATGCCGGCCATGCAGGGGGCAGTGCCATGGCCGGCGGGGCAACCCTCAACCACGGCACTGGTCTTTGAGGAGGAGCTTCCACTGCCCGATTCTTCAGTGGACAGGGTGCTCATGGTGCATGCGCTGGAACACACCGAAAATCCACAGCAGGCACTTCTGGAGGTCTGGCGCGTTCTGGCGCCGGGCGGGCGGCTCGTGATCGCCGTGCCCAATCGCCGCGGCATGTGGGCGCGGTTCGAGAATACCCCTTTCGGCACCGGCCGCCCTTATTCGAGAACCCAGCTGGCAGAAGCGCTCCGCGACGCGAACTTTACGGCGACGGCGTGGGGCGATGCGCTCCATTTTCCCCCTTCTGAACGGCGCTTTGTTTTGCGATTTCACCAGTTGCTGGAACAGGCTGGACGGCGGTTCTGGCCGATTTTCGCCGGCGTTCTGGTGGTGGAGGCTGAAAAGCGGCTTTATCAGGGGCTGCCGGTGACGGCCCGCGCATCACGTCGCGTTTTTGTGCCCGTTCTGTCACCACAGGGTGCCACGCGCGTTGGTGCCGTCCGGCGCAATCGGGAAAGGGAGTGTTGATCGATGGCGAGGGATACGCGAATCACCGAATTGTTTGGGATCGAGCTGCCCATTCTTCTCGCGCCGATGGCAGGGTCAGCTGGCTCAGAGCTCGCCATTGCGGTGAGCGCGGCTGGCGGACTTGGCTCTTTGCCCTGCGCCATGCTGACGCCGGAGAAGATCCGCGCTGAAATGGGGGTTATCCGGCAGCGCACGGACAGGCCAGTCAATCTGAACTTCTTCTGCCATGTGCCACCGACGCCCGATGCAGAACGGGAAGCGGCGTGGCGCGAGCGATTGAGACCATATTATTCCGAGTTCGGCATCGATCCGGATGCGGCACCCGCTGGTGCGGGTAGAAACCCGTTCAACGAGGAAAGCTGCGCCATTGTGGAGGAATTCCGCCCGGAGGTGGTAAGTTTTCATTTCGGTTTGCCGGACACCGGCCTGGTGGAGCGTGTGCGGGCAGCAGGTGCAAAGATCATAGCGTCGGCCACGACCGTCGCGGAAGCACGCTTTCTGGAAGAAAACGGCTGCGATGCCATCATCGCGCAAGGCGCGGAAGCCGGAGGCCACAGAGGTGTTTTTCTCGAGCCGGACATCGCCACGCAGCCGGGAACGCTGGCGCTGGTGCCACAGGTGGTGGATGCGGTCTCCGTTCCTGTGATTGCGGCAGGCGGAATCTCCGATGGCCGGGCGGTGGCCGCTTGCTTCATGCTCGGTGCGTCGGGCGTGCAGGTGGGCACGGCGTATCTACAGTCGCCGGAGGCGCTGACCAGCCCGGGACATCGGGATGCGCTGGCGCTGGCACGGGACGATCGCACGGTGCTCACCAATGTGTTTACCGGGCGCCCAGCCCGAGGGTTGCTGAACCGCTATGTCACCGAAGTAGGCCCAATGAGCAAGGAGGCTCCGGCCTTTCCTTTGGCGACGGCTGCTGTAGGGCCATTGCGCGCGGCTGCCGAGAAGGCGGGTGTGAGTGATTTTTCGCCGCTCTGGGCGGGGCAGGCAGCGGCTCTTTCCGCTCCAATGCCGGCTGGCGAGCTGACCGTCAAACTGGCCCGTGATGCGGAGAAACTCCTTCGAGGACAGCCTTTACCTCTGGGGTAATTGGATACCTTCGGAAGGCACTCCAATGTGCTCTCAACAGTTTCTGAGAGAGGGGTGCCGTCCATGCAAGCTTATGCCATCGGTCATCTTCGCAATGTCGTATTGGGCCCGGCCATCATCGAGTATCTGGAGCGTATCGATGAAACGCTGGAGCCGTTTGGCGGGCAATTCATCATCCATGGCGCTCGACCGGACGTGAAGGAAGGGAATTGGGAGGGCGATCTGATCGTGATCGCCTTCCCTAGTCGTCAAAACGCCGACGACTGGTATGCGTCTTCAGCCTATCAGGTCATCAAGCGCTTACGCAGTGATCACGCGGATGGCGACATCCTGCTGATTGATGGGGTCGATCCCGGCCATAAGGCGAGCGATATTCTGATCGCAGTCCAAGAAGCGTGAAGTCCGCCGGGCCTGGGTTGGCTCAGAACCTCATCTTGAAACCGCCAGAGAGCGTGATTGCACGGAACCCCAGGCCCCCACTATTTCGGATTGCTTCGACCGGTGCGCCCGAAGCGATTTCCGAAATCCGCACATCGCCTATTCTATCAAAGTGTTGATCAAAGCTTCCAGCGAGAAACAGGCTCGCATTCCCGTTGATGCTGTGTTCTACGCGTCCAGATAAAGACACAAATGGCAGGGTGCCAAAATCACCGTTGAATCGAAGGTCGCGCGACCAGTGGTGGTCCTCGTCCTCGACCTTGAAATTCAGACCGCCACGTGCCTGGAGGGAAAAGGTCCAGCCTTTGTGCCTGGAAGTGGCTTCTGCTCCAATAAACACTCCGGGAAACTTCTGTTGGTAAGAGATGCCGCGTTCACCGTCGCGGAAGTCGCCCTGTTCGTCACGGAAACCTTCTTCGCTGTAGACAAACGATCCACCGAAAGTGGTCCATTTGACATCCGTATATTTGAAGCCGCCATGCAGATTAAGAGTGACTGAATCCCGGATCTCGAAATCCCGCCCGAGTGCGATATCACCGGTGAAATAATGGTCCAGATCCGTATCAGGGTGAACGGAGCGATCGCTCCAGTCGTTGAAGGCATAGCTTGGCGACGCATCGAGCCAATCGTAATCCTCCATTCGGCTGTTCCCGGATAACCCTACTGTCGCATTGGCCGCCAATGTCCATGGGCCTGCAAGGCGCGCACGTAAGCCCCCGGTCAGCACAGGCGCTTCACTCTCCCAGAAAAGCGCGCTGATGCGATTTCCGACAGAATCGTAGACGATCTCTTCAGCCTCGAGGAACGTGTAGCCTACGCCTCCGATGAAGGTGATTGCACGGTCCTGCGAGGTCACCTCTAGCCTGTCGGGGATTGCTAGATCGGCCGCAGGTGCCGATGTCGGCAGAACGGAAATTAAAAAAGCTGTAGAAATGAAAAACTTGTGCATCGGTTGCTATCCATTGTCGAAATCAAGAGCTGCTGAAAAAGCTCAATCAAATCACTGTCTTAAATTTTTTAGTGTATTATTATAGTATGCAATAATAAGTTGTATTTCGAGTAGTCGCTCCTTCTCGACCCGCTGTTTTTATCGCGCGTCTGGCAACCTATAGGACGAAAGGAGCGGTGTGCGTTTACTAGCGCTGACCGATCTGTTCAAGCTCATAAGGCGTCGACTGATAAACCTGATTAATCCAGTTGCCGAAGAGCAGGTGCGCGTGTGAGCGCCAGCGGTTGAGCGGCGGACGGCTCGGATCGTCGTCCGGGTAATACCCATGCGGGACGGCTATCTCGGTTCCTGTTGCAACATCGCGGTCATATTCCTCCTTGAGCGAGGTGGAATCGTATTCGATGTGATTGAACATATAGAGCCGATTGCCGGTTTCTTCTGTCAGGAGGCACGGGCCGGTGACGTCCGATTCCATGAGCACCTGAAGGCCGCGATCAGCAGGGATGTCTGAAGAGCGGACTTCGGTCCACCGTGAAACGGGAATTGCAAAATCATCGGAGAAACCGGCGAGGAAAGGTGAGGCGGGCGCGTTGTTGCGGTGCCGGAAGACGCCAAAAGCCTTCTTCTCCAGTGTGTATTTGGGAATGCGATGGAAATGCCAGGCAGCCGCCATGGCTCCCCAGCAAATAAAAAATGAAGAGTGGACGTTGGTTAGAGTCCAATCCAAAATCTCCTCGAGCTCCCTCCAGTAGGTAACTTCTTCGAAGGGCAAAAGCTCGATGGGCGCACCGGTAATGATGAAGCCGTCGAACTTGCGGTCACGCACTTCCTCCCACGTCTGGTAGAAGGAAATGAGGTGTTCTTCCGGTGTGTTCTTTGCGCGATGGTTGCCGATGCGCACGAGGGTCAATTCCACCTGCAGAGGTGAGGCGCCAATCAGGCGGGCGAACTGGGTTTCGGTCCGGATTTTGTTGGGCATAAGATTGAGGAGACCGATCTGCAGAGGGCGGACGTCCTGCCGCAGCGCTGTCTGCTCGTCCATCACGGACACACCTTCACGCACGAGAACGTCGCGGGCGGGAAGCTGGTCGGGTATCTTGATCGGCATCGTTTTGCTCCAACAAAAAAGACCGGCGGCGAAATCGCGACCGGTCTCAGCAAATTCTGCTTCGCACGGCCTTTTAGCGAATTGTTTTACGTGGCTGCAAGCCGACCGGCCAAATCACCACGAAGAGAGGCCTTTATTTAGGATGGTGTTTTCTTTGCGTCAATCGCCGTCATGGTCTAAAGCAACGGACGGATTTTCTCCGAAGGGTTGAGGATCCGTTCAACCGTTTTTCAAAACAGGACCATTCAATGAGCACGTCCGTCCGTCCCGAACCGAAGCCCGGTGTCATGGATATCGCCGCTTATGTGCCCGGCCGCGAGAGCGCGCCAGGTGCGACGAAGGTGTGGAAGCTCTCCTCGAACGAATCTCCGCTCGGGCCTTCGCCTGCGGCTGTCGAGGCGATTTCCAAAGCGATGGGGCATCTGGAGCTTTATCCGGACGGATCGGCAGCAAAGCTGCGTAATGCCATTGCGGAGACGCATGGCCTGAACCCGGCCAACATTCTTTGCTCCAACGGGTCCGATGAGCTTCTTGGCCTGCTGGCGCAGACCTATATCAAGCCCGGCGATGAGGCGATTTTCACCGAGCACGGTTTCCTTGTCTACCGTATCCAGACGCTTGCCGCCGGTGGCAAGCCGGTGGTGGTGAAGGAAGACAAAGAGCGTGCGGACGTGGATGCCATTCTGGCGGCGGTGACGGACAAGACGCGCATTGTGTTTCTTGCCAATCCCAACAACCCCACCGGCACCTATCTGCCGGTGGATGAGGTGCGCCGTCTGCAGGCAGGCCTGCCGAAGAATGTGCTGCTCGTGCTGGATGCGGCCTATGCCGAATATGTGCGCCGCAATGATTACGAGTCCGGCATTGAGCTGGTTTCGTCGAGTGAGAATGTCGTGATGACGCGCACATTCTCGAAAATTCACGGCATGGCGGCGCTCCGCATTGGCTGGATGTATGCGCCGGCTCATGTGGTGGATGCGGTGAACAGGGTGCGCGGCCCCTTCAATGTCAATGCGTTGGCCATTGAGGCGGGTGCAGCCGCAATCCGCGACAAGGCGCATGTGGAACGGGCTGTTGCGCACAACGAAACCTGGAGTGCATGGCTCGTGGAGGAGCTCGGCAAGCTTGGTCTGCGCGTTACGCCCAGCGTCGGTAATTTTCTGCTGATCCATTTCCCCGAGAATGGCGGCAAGTCGGCTGCCGATGCCGACGCTTTCCTCGGGTCTCGCGGTTATATACTGCGCAGGGTGGTGCCCTATGGGTTTCCCAATGCATTGCGCCTGACCGTCGGCCCGGAAGAGGCCAATCGCGGCGTTGTTGCCGCGCTCAAGGATTTCATGGAAAGCTGAGTTGTGCCTGACCCACTTTTTGAAAAGATCGCGCTGGTCGGCATCGGCCTGATCGGTTCCTCGCTGGCGAGAGCGATCAGGCATGGCGGTCTTGCATCAACCGTCGCCATTTCAAGCCGGAGCGAAAAGACCCTCTCCAGAGCGCGCGAACTGGAATTGGGTAATGTCTACGAGCAGGATCCTGCCGAAGCAGTGCGAGATGCCGATCTGGTGATCGTCTCGGTTCCCGTGGGTGCTTCCGGTGAGGTTGCCCAAGCCATCGCACCCGGGTTGAAACCGGGGGCGATTGTCACGGATGTGGGCTCAACCAAGGCGTCTGTGATTGCGCAGATGCAGCCGCACCTGCCTGACAACGTCCATTTCATCCCCGGGCATCCGATTGCGGGCACGGAGGATTCCGGTCCAGATGCCGGTTTCGCAGACCTCTTTGAAGGGCGTTGGTGCATTCTCACGCCGCTTCCCGACACCAATCCCGACGCGCTTTCGCTGCTGACGGTTTTTTGGGAACGGTGTGGCGCCATGGTCGACAGCATGGACCCGCAGCATCACGACATGGTGCTTGCCATCGTCTCGCATCTGCCGCACATCATCGCCTACAACATCGTTGGCACAGCGGACGATCTGGAAGCGGTGACCAAGTCGGAAGTCATCAAATACTCGGCATCCGGTTTTCGTGATTTTACGCGGCTTGCAGCCTCCGATCCGACGATGTGGCGGGATGTGTGCCTGCATAACAGCGATGCCATTCTGGAGATGCTCGCACGCTTCTCCGAAGACCTCTCCGCGCTTCAGCGTGCGATCCGCTGGGGCGACGGCGACAAACTCTTCGAGATGTTTACACGGACCCGTGCGATACGGCGCTCCATCATCGAAGCGGGCCAGGATATCGACGTGCCGGACTTCGGCCGGCACGCATTGGCCCATCCCGAAAAGCCATAAGCGCTACTGGACGGGCGGGATCGATCCGAGCGGCAGAAAGCCGACGAAAACGCGGCCCTGGCGAATGTTTACCGGCAGGGTCGGTGCCGTGCCCAGATTGGCGAGCCCTGCCGTAATTCCAGCGATCTCGTCGCGCATTTCCGGCAGCATCGTGCCAACGAGTTGCGCGATCCTCTGAGGTTCGCTGACCGTCACACGCAGTTCGGCATTGAGCAGCCCATTCTCTGCAACGCGGACGGGCCCCTTCAGGATCAGGCCGGCTTCTCCACCCGCGATCTTCAGGCTAAGGTTTTCAATTGTTCCCGAACGCCCACGCAATCCGGGCGCATTCAAGCGAGCCAGGGACACGCCATCGTCGACAGTCAGAAGCAATTCGCCAGCGAGAGCCGGCATCGCGCTGCCATTTGTGAACTCTGGATCGATTGTTAGAGCCTGGGCAATGACGGCAATGTCGAGATCGCGCCCGTTTTGCCTCGTGTGGGCCTGAAGCGATTCTGCGCGCGCGATGGGCTGGCGGCTCTCGTCATCGAGTGTCAGGACAACATTTCTTGCCTCGCTGGAAATGCGTTCAGGCAGGCTTGTCGTCAGGCGCGCGCTGACGCGCATGTTTTCCCAGGCGGCCTCAATGGCCGGGAGATAGGGTGTCGCAATGCGGGCAGGTCCATCAAGCTCGCCGACCGTGCGCATTGGCTGATAGACCTGTGCTGCCGAGCGGAACGCGCCGGTGCTGATGGAAATGCCGTTTTTGCCATCCTCGTAGAACACGCTTCGGCAGAAAAGGCCAATGCGGAACGGATAGCCACGCGCTGTGGGCTCTTCGCAGTTTGCGCGCTGATGGCCGACGTTCAAATTCTCGATGGCCGTTATGGTGCGGCGTTCCAGTGTGTCGGCGGCGTAGAACCAGACACCGGTATAAGCCAGGATCGCCAGAATGATGAAAAGCGCAAACAGTATGAAGCGGCGACTGAAGCTGCGTCCCGCGCGTTTTCTTGACGGCATGTGGTCCTCCGGTTAACCCGTTCGCCTCTAGTCATGGCGAGACGGCAGCACCCTTTCAAGCATTGGGCAGGCGATATGGACGATTTTTGGGTCTTTGGCTACGGATCGCTGATGTGGCGCCCGGGTTTTGCGCATGTAGAAACCTGCAAGGCGAGGCTATACGGCTATCGCCGTGCTCTGTGCATTTATTCCCATGTTCATCGTGGCACTCCAGATCGCCCGGGGCTCGTGTTGGGCCTCGATCGTGGCGGTTCCTGCCTCGGACTAGCCTTTCGGGTTCCCAGGGAGCTGGAAAGTGAGGTGGTCGGTTATCTTCGGGAACGGGAACTTGTCACCAACGTCTATCTGGAGCGCCGGGTTGGTATCCGCTTGGCCGGCGGAGCGTCAGTGACTGCACTTACCTATGTGGTCGATCGCAGCCATGGCCAGTATGCGGGCAGTCTCGACATCGACCATGCGGCGCGGCAGGTTCACGCATCTGTCGGGCAATCGGGACCCAATGTGGAGTATGTCCGCAACACCGTCGAGCATCTAAAGGCACTCGACATTCGCGATCACTGGCTCGAAGCCGTAGCGGCGCGTCTCGACACGGTGGCCGGAGCAGTCTAGCTGGTCTGGCTTGTGCTTGATGGCTTCACAACACCGAGCTCTTTCAAACGCCGGCGAGCGGTTTCGGGTAGAGGCGGCGGATTGGGAGAAGTTGCGGCCTCCACCAGCATCTCGTCGCAGGCGGTTTCGGTTTCCCTGACCAGACGTTCCTGAAACACATCACGTGGAAGGCCTGGCTCTATCGGTGGCAGAAAACGAGCGCGGATGAGCCCTGGATGGCGCAGGAATTTGCGCCGGGGCCAGAAAAGTCCCGCAGCATGTGCGACCGGCACCACGGGGACACCGAGCTGGGCGTAGAGTTCAACAATACCGTATTTGTAGGCTGGCTCGGCCCCCGGCGGACGGCGGGTGCCTTCCGGATAGATGATGAGCTGACGGTTGTCTTTCATCAGTTCGTGAGCTGACTTAACAGCCTGCTTCAGCGCTTTGGTGCGGCTGCCGCGATTGATCGGGATCATGCGCATCTTCGCCACGTACCAGCCGAAAAACGGGATCCAGACCAGCTCCCGCTTCAAAATATAGAGTGCGTCAGGAATGTTTGGCAGGAAGGCAATCGTATCCCAGAACGACTGGTGTTTTGGAGCGATGATGCAGGGACCGTCAGGCAGGTTTTCAAGGCCAGTGATTTCGGATCGCGCACCCGTAATGACCCGCTGCAACCACAGGCTGGAAGCGGCCCAGAATTTTGGCACGAACCAGGCTTTCTTGCGTGGCAAGAGGAAAAACAGGGGAGTCCAGAACAACATCTGAACAATCAGGTTCAGATAGAAAACGAGGTTGAAAACGGCAGAACGGATAAAGAGCATGACGGTGGCCCGTTGGGTGTCTTGCGAGGCTCTTACATCAACAGGACGGTGAGGCAAAGCGCTGAGGAAGTCAGTCGTGATGCACAGTCGCTTTCGTAAGCTTCGCATGAGTGCTCACGCCAGTGTTGCGAGGCAGCGGAATAACCTCGCGAACAAGAGCTCCCACATATTTGGTATACTCGGTCGCAAGAACGCGAAGCGCGTCGGGCTTGGCGAGCCAAGCGCCGTTGTCGAGCGGGGTGTTGACGACGGGGTAGGGATAGACCTTCGAATCCGGCAGCAGCCGCTGCATCTCCAGGAGGCTGCGCGGCATGTGATAGTTGTTCGTTACGAGGATGATGCTGCTATACGCGTTGGCCTGAACCCATTTGGCACTTTCCTCGGCGTTGCCGATCGTATCGAGTGCCGCATGGTCGATGTCGACGCAACAATCGAAAAGTTCCGCTTCGCTGCCGGTCGCAATGCGCAGATCATCCGCTCGTGCCACGGGGTTCACCCCACTGATCAACAGTCTTTTTCCCTTGCCGGCTTTGAGCAGGCTTACCGCTGCATCTATTCGGGACTGTCCGCCGGTCAGAACGATGATGCCATCAGCATCGTCGATATCGCGCGGGGCCGAAAGGTGCCCAATATGATCGGCGAATAACCCGAAGCCGGCAATGAAGGCAGAGGTTGCAACAAGGCAAACCAAGAGAGCAAGCCGGACCACACGGCGCATGCCAAACCGGCTGCCGCGTGGCGGAGGCATTTCCGGGCCGTCGAGGCCGCTCTGGCGCTCTTGTGTCATGGTGTGATGGTTAGCCATAAATTGCGGCAATGGATAGTCGACGAGGTACTGGTCAACAAGCGAAAGCCGCTTTCTCTCTACATGCGGTTGAGCCCTACATGCTGTCGGGGTGAGTGCTGTCCACGTTTTTCAGATAGGATAGCACGGTGACATGCGTGGTCGCAGCGGTCAGAACAGCAATAACGACGACAATGGCGCCAACCCCGATATAACCTGAGGGGCCAATCGCGAAATTTCCGAAAAGCGCAGTAGCCTGATCGGCTTCCGGAGTGGCCATGTTCCGGGAAGACCACCAGTAAAAGCCGACGAAAACGAGGATCGCACCGATTCCTCCGGCGGCTGCGCCCTTCATGCCGGCTAGCAGGAAATGGCGTCTGAACTGGGAGGCAATGAATGGCGCTTCCGCGCCGACGAAATGCAGCACTTCAATAATGTGGCCGTTTCCCGCCATGGCGCCACGGGTGGCGAAGATCACGGTCAGAGCTGTCGCCGAAAGCATGAGGGCGAGCGCTGACATACCGATTGTGACCGTGGTCCGGGCCATGGCTACCAATCGGTCAACCCATGTACGATGGTCGTCCAGTGTGACGTTTGCCACGGTCTCCTGCAATTGCGAGCGCATAGCGGCGAAGTCGGGACGCGACAATGGATCGATGGTCACGATCACCAGTCGCGGTACGGGGAGGCTTTCGATGTCGAGACCCGTCCCAAGCCATGGCTCCAGAAGTCGGGCGGTGGCTTGAGCATCGACGACAGTGGCATCGACGACGCCAGGATAGCTTGCAGCAATATCGCGCGCCTGGGCGAGGGCGGATGCCATATCCAGCCCTTCCTCCGGCTTGATCTGAATTGTCGCCTCGCGGGCGATCTGCGTCTGCCAGGTTGCCGCCGTATCCCGCACGAGGGTTACCGCGCCCAGCGTGAGACAGGACAGAAATGTCATGATCGCTATGACAAGAACCATGGCGCGGCCGGCCACATTGTCCGGAGGCACGATGGGCATCTGCTTGCGAGAGACCGCCCCGCGCGCGCCAGAACTGATGCGTGTGCCGAGATTTTTCAGAAGGCGCTTGGTCTCAGTCATAGATTTCGAGCCTTCCGCCGGACAAAACCATGCGGCGTGCATCCACCTGATCCATCAGGCCGAGATCGTGGGTGGCGATAAGAACGGCGGTGCCGAGACGGTTCAGCTCGATGAGAAGCCGAAGCAGGCGGCGAGCCAGTTGCGGATCCACATTGCCGGTCGGCTCATCGGCCAGAAGGATGCGCGGTTGCTCAATAAGCGCACGGGCGATGGCTGCGCGTTGCTTCTCTCCGCCTGATAGAATGGGTGGCAGGACATGCATGCGCTCACCCAGCCCCACCCATTTCAACAGCTCAATCACATCGCTGCGATAAGTGGATTCCTCCCGCCCGCGTACGCGCAGAGGGAGCGCTACGTTCTCGTAGGTGGTGAGATGGTCGAGGAGACGGAAGTCCTGGAACACGACGCCAATATTGCGCCGGAGGAGCGGGAGTTCGGTGCGCGTGATCGCGGAGCGATCCTTGCCGAAAATCGTGATGAGCCCGCGGGTCGGCTTCAAAGACATGAACAGCAGGCGCAGCAGCGTTGTTTTGCCTGCGCCCGAGGGGCCGCTGAGAAACTGGAAGGAACGTTCGGGCAGGTGAAAGGAGACGTCACGGAGAATTTCCGGACCCATCCCATACCTATGGCCGACATTTTCAAATCGAATCACGTGGAACCTGCGTTCTGTGAGTGGCGGACGCTGCCTGGACGCATGCTGCCAGACCATCAACCCGCATGGTTAATAGCAAGTTAACTCTTGCTTGGTATGCGTGATGGCGAAGCATTAACCATTTCCATTTACCCCGGAAAGGTGGATCACGAAAGGACAGTCTGCCTGCATGAGGCACTCTGACAGCTCACGCCCCGTTTCGGGTGAGATCATGATGCCCGACCGGATGCGGCAAACGCACTCCCGGGGCGCGGCATCGTGTGACACTGTCGATGCTGACTTCGAAACCATTGTTTCCACCGCCCGTACCGTCTCTGCATCGCCATCCACACCGTCTGCTGATCCAGTCGTGGCGGGCCTTGATATGCTTAGGCCGGGCGGTCAGACTACCCGACAGACAACCTCACGTGCCGGGCCGGCCTTCTGGATGTTCGGGGCTTTGATCACGGCCGGAGCCTTCTGGATATCCGGAGGGCACAGCCTCTTTCGGGAACTGAATGTTCTTGCAACCCGGCAGCCTCAACAGGTTCTTCAGCTTGTCGATGTGACATCACGGGTGGAGCGGCAGGGAGACAGTGCCATGCTCATCGTTGACGGGGCCGCGCTCAACGGTGGCGATGGTCTCGTGTTGCTTCCGCAGATCTCGATCAACGTTCTCACGGAAAACGGCTCGACAACGCGCTATTTTCTGGGGACAAACACCCAGCATCTTGGCCCGGGCGCGCGCTTTCCCTTCTCCAGCCGGCTTGTCGCGCCTAGGGAAGGGATCAAGTCCGTCTCTGTGACGTTTCACACGTCATAGATTATCTGGTTTCGCGGTTCCGGCTATCGAAGATTACCGGAAGTGCCCTGACAGGAGTTCGCCGCCCATGCCTGTTGTTCGCGGCAAGGAAATCGAGGTTTTGTTTTCAGCCTCGACGATCGCCAGGCGTAATCTGGAGCTCGCCAAGGACATCGCTTCGCGCGACTA
Organism: Nitratireductor sp. ATLC21; assembly: GCF_057196525.1. Lineage (NCBI taxonomy): Bacteria > Pseudomonadati > Pseudomonadota > Alphaproteobacteria > Hyphomicrobiales > Phyllobacteriaceae > Nitratireductor > Nitratireductor sp. ATLC21. The sequence goes on from NZ_JBXUOU010000005.1 coordinate 118,344, forward strand.
TGAGGACCTGCTTGTCATCTCCGTGCTCAAGGGCTCTTTCATCTTTGCAGCGGACTTGATCCGGGCCATGCACGATGTCGGCATTTCACCGGAAGTGGAGTTCATCATGATCTCCAGCTACGGCACCGGAACGGAGAGCGGCGAAATCAAGGTGCTGCGTGATATCGACAATGATGTGAGCGGGCGCGACGTGTTGCTCATCGACGATATTCTGGAATCGGGGAAGACACTCAAGCATACGCGGGAACTGATGCTTTCGCGGGGAGCCAAGTCGGTTTCCATTGCTGTGCTTCTGGACAAGCATTCGCGGCGCCAGACAGATGTCGATGCCGAGTTTGTCGGCTTCGAATGCCCTGACTATTTTGTGGTCGGATATGGCATGGATGTAGCCCACGCTTTCCGTGAGTTGCCATTCGTGGGTGTCGTCAAGGGCGATGCCGAGAGCGATAGCTGAGCGGCGATATTTTAAACAAGTGATGGCTGGCTCGTTTACCGAAGCGTAATCGGATCAGGTGAAAACAGGCCATGGCTAAGCTTTTGATCGTCGAGGACGATGAGTCCGTCCGTAATTTTACTGCCCGCGCTTTGAGTGCCGCAGGTCATACCGTGGAGACCGCGGGTGATGGTCTTGAGGGGCTTGAGAAGATCAATGCCACGGCGGGAAGTTACGATCTTGTCCTGTCGGATATCCGTATGCCGGCAATGGATGGCATTGAGATGGCGCGCGCCGTTGCAGACGCGTTTCCTGGACTTCGGCTGCTTCTTATGACCGGCTACGCGGACCAGCGCGAACGGGCGGTGGAGCTTGAAGGCACGGTCTCGGGTGTCGTGAACAAGCCCTTCACGCTGAGTGAGCTTCGCCAGCGCGTTGGCGAAGCACTGGCTGCCTGACAGTTCAGGGTAGATAGGGCGCCTTATGATCTGTCCCCGTGGCGGATCACTGCATGTCGAGCAGCCGCTCCAGATATTCCTTTTCAAGTGCAGGGCTCAAGGCATCACCGAGGCGTTTGCGAATTGCTTCCAGAATGCGGCGCGCGCGTTGGGTGTCGATCTCATCGGGAACCTCGACCGAATCGCCAAAATCCGGGCCCGTGGTTGCCTGCGGCCGTCCGAGCGGGTCGCGTCCATTGTTGCTTTGTCGAAAACCCTGTTCACCGCCGCCCTGCTCGCCGCGCATGGCCTGCTGCAACTGGTTCATCATGTCCTGAGCGCCTCGACGCAGCGCTTCCAGCGCGCGTCCCTGCTCGCCGACAGCCTGCTCGCCTTCACCTTCTCCAAGCGCACCTTCGGCTTGACCCATGGCTTCGCCGGCTTCGCCGAACCCTTCACCCGGCCTGATGCCCAGCCCCTCGAGCCCCTGCATCAGGCTTTCCAGGTCCTGCCGGAGCGTCCCTTGACCCTGTTGCAAGCCGCGCATGGCATCGGCAAACTCCTGTGGTGACATGCCCTGGCCGTCACCGGGCTGCTGGCCGTTACCCTGGCCCTGTTGACCCTGCTCGCCTTGTTGACCCTGCTCGCCCTGGCCCTCTTGTCCCTGCTGATTTCGTTGCCCGCGCTGCATCTGGTCCATGCGGAAGGTTTCGTTCATCAGTTCCTGCTGGCGACGCATCAGATTGCCAAGCTCGTCCATCTGCTGGCGCATTTCTGATTGCTGGTTGCCAGACTGGCCCTGCTGGGACCGGCCGGCTTGCAGATTGTTCATCATGTTTTCGAGCTGCGAAAGCAGCTCCCGAGCCTGGTCGCGGGCTCCGGACTTGGCCAGTTCCTCGATTTGATCGAGCATGCGATCCAGGTCGTTCTGGTTCAGCATCTGGCTATTCTCCGGCAATTGCTGCGCCATGTTCGGGTTCTGCTGTGCACGCTCAGCGAATTCACGGAGGAACTCCTGCATGGCGCTTCGCAACTCATCCATAAGACGGGCGATTTCCTCTTCGCTCGCGCCTTCTTCCAATGCGTTCTTCAGAGCCTCCTGCGCCTGCCGCAGACGTTTTTCAGCCGCTGTCAGGTCGCCATCTTCGATGATGAGGGCAATCTCCCAAAGGTAGTCGACGACATCGCGAAGTTGTTCGTCTGTCTGCGCGGTTTCCAACCTGGAGCGTGCGGCGGAGATGCCGAGAAATTGGGACAGATCTTTCAGCGTTTCTTCAGGCCAGGTCATGACCGCGTCCATCATCGCCAGCACGCGGGGCTTTTTATTGGCATCCAGTGCGAGCGTCCGTCGCTGCTCGATCAAGGCTTTGGCGAGAGGATTGGTGAAAGTCCGTTCAGGCAGAGCGAACAGCTTTGTCTCGCTTTGCGCTTCCTGACCGGCATCATCGATGGCGTGTAGGCGCATCTTTACGGTACTGCCGGCCCATGGGTGTTCGGTGAGATCACGCGAGGTTTTTGCGGCCACTGTACGGCCGTCGCGGCGCGGCAGCGTGAGAGGCAGGTCAGGGGCACTGTATAGCGGTCGGGCATCGGGGGCATTGCGGGCCTGTTCGAAAATCGCCCGCGCTTCCGCCGGTCCGTAGTCATCCTCAATTTCGTAAGCGAGCTCCAAAGCGCCGTTTACAGCGCGTTTCGGGTCTTCTGCAAAGCGTATTTCCGGTGGATTGTCCGGCGTAACCGAGAAAAGCCAGCCTTCTATCTCCTGACCGTCGCGCTTCAGACGCAATTTTCCGTCTTCCGTCAATGTTGCGGCAAAACGCCGGGCGGATGTGTCTGTCGACAGAGCTTCGCTCTGGGAAGCGCCTTCTGGGTCGATCAGGCTTTCTGCATCGTCCGTGGTGAGGTAGGAGAGGGTTTCGGATCCGGAGCCACCGGTCACGCGGAGCGCAAGTATGCTGCCCTGCGGAACGGTAAATCGCTCTGTGTCGCGATTTGCCTCTGCCGTAAGATAGATCGGGGCGCGGCGTGTATAGGCGGGTGGGGTGACCCAGGCGTCGACACGCGGCGGTACGACTTCGGCCCCACCATGTGTCCGGAAGGCGTCCAGAACGCTGCCGCCATAGGGGCTGCTGGAGAAGGCCGCAGCGGTTACCAGAAGCAGGGCAGCGGCGGCGCGTAGACCCCACGGGTCTCTTTCCGGCACTCCCGTTCTGGGCAGATCGCCATGGATATTGTCGAGCTTGCCAGCCATCCGCTTCTGGTGTTCCCGCCAAAGCGCTTCGGCAAACCCGTCCCGATTTCCCGCGAGGCGGTCGGATTGGGCGGCGACAGGCTCATGCACCAACTGGTTTGCGCGCTCAATGCGCTTGTCGATCTCGGCGGAGGTGGGGCGGCGGAAGCTTCGCAGAGGCCAGAATGAAGCGACAGCAAGCAGAGCGAGACTTGCGGCAACGCCATAGCGAACTGCGTCGGGCATCAGTCTGAAGAGGCCCAGCCAGGAGATGCTGATGAACAGACTGATGACGACCAGGAGAGGCAGGATGCGCGGCCAGAACCGCTCCATGACCATGATCAGGCGCGTAGCGAAACGGGTGCGTGCCAGCCGAACGAAGCGGCCGGGTGTGCGTTCATGCCCTGGAGTTAATTCAGCCATAGACGCTCTCAGCAAGGTGCCGTAGCGCACGTGAATCGTGCGCCCTACCTTTTACAAGGATAGCAGCAAACCGGGCGAAGGCGAGGCGGCACGCGAAATTGTGATCCGCGCCAAGTGCCGTTTCAATCCGTGAGCCAATCCGGGATCGAATCAAGGCCGATCAGCTCTTCATGGCTGGGGCGGGCCCGGATGACATGGAACTGGTCGCCATTCACGAGCACTTCTGGCACCAGTGGGCGCGAATTGTAGGTGCTGGCCTGAACAGCGCCATAAGCGCCGGCAGAACCAATGGCGATGAGATCACCTGCTTTGAGAAGAGGAAGCTTGCGGTCGAGCGCGAGATAATCGCCGGTTTCGCAAACCGGACCCACCACGTCGGCGATCATGGTTCCCGCATCCTGCCGAGCTTCGGAAACCGGCCTGATCGAATGGAAGGCTTCATAGAGCGTGGGCCGGATGAGGTCGTTCATCGCAGCGTCCACGATGACGAAGTTCTTCGCTTCGCCTTCTTTCACATAGATCACTTCAGAGACGAGGATGCCGGCATTGGCGGCGATCAGACGGCCCGGCTCGAGCATGACCTTCAGGCCGAGTTTCTTCATGTGCTTGCGCACGATCTCGGCATAGGCGTCGGGCAGGGGCGGCTGGTCGCCATCCTCCGCGTAGGGAACGCCAAGACCACCGCCGAGATCCACATGCTCGATGGCGTGGCCGTCGGCGCGCAGGGTTTCGGTCAGCTCCGTCAGCAGAGCGAAAGCATCGTCAAAGGGCTGCAGCTCGGTGATCTGGCTGCCGATATGCATGTCGATGCCAGTTACCTTGAGGCCCGGAAGCTCCGCGGCCCGCGCATAGGCGGCGCGGGCGTCCTTCCAACTGATTCCGAACTTGTTCTCGGCCTTGCCGGTGGAGATTTTCCTGTGTGTTTTCGCGTCGACGTCCGGGTTGATGCGCAGCGATACATTGGCCGTCAGCCCCAGCGCGGTGGCGCGCGCCGAAAGCTGCTCGAGCTCGGGCATCGATTCGACGTTGAAGCAGAGGATGCCGGCCTGGAGCGCGAAGTCCATTTCGCGCGCGGTCTTGCCGACACCGGAAAACAGGATCTTGTTGGCAGGCACGCCTGCGGCCAGCGCGCGGCGCAACTCGCCTTCGGAGACCACGTCCATGCCGGCGCCGAGGCGGGCGAGCGTGGTGAGAACAGCCTGGTTGGAGTTCGCCTTCATGGCGTAGCAGACGAGCGCGTCGAGCCCCTCGAAGGCTTCCGAGAAGACACGGTAGTGGCGCGTCAGCGTTGCCGTGGAATAGCAGTAGAACGGGGTGCCGACGGTTTCCGCGATGGCGGGCACCGACACGTCTTCGGCATGCAGGACGCCGTCACGATACTCGAAATGATTCACGGCAGGATACTTTCGGCTGTGCGATTGGACGCGGGGTTGCGCCGCCGCGCGGCGCAGGCCCTTTCGGCTCTGTTCTAGAGAAGACCATCGAGAATGAATGGACGATCCTCGACCGGTTTCTCTGGTGCCGGCGGTACGGGCTGGTCGTTTCGCTCAGCTTCCTTGCGCGCATCCACTGCCGCCTCGTAGGGCGAATCAAGCGGTGCCTTGCGCCCGCAGGCGGCAAGGCCCAGCGCGAGACCGAGCATGACAAGGGTGAGCGTGCGGCGGGCCGTCATGAGCGTTCCATTCCTCGAAAGTGCGTGCGCTGCGTTTTAGCGCTTTTTGCCGGGGGTTGCATCCCGTTTCAAACGTTTCTTCCAGTAGCGTATCTGACGACGTACCTCGGAAGGCGCTGTTCCTCCGAAAGACGTTCGACTCTTTACGGAATTTCCGACCGAGAGAACCGAGAACACACCTTCGTGTATAGCCGGGTTGATTGCCTTGAGGTCTTCGAGCGCAAGTTTTTCCAGCCCGCACTTCTTTTCTTCGGCAAGGGCGACGGCGCGACCTGTCACGTGATGCGCCTCGCGGAACGGCAGGCCCGCCTCGCGCACCAGCCAGTCGGCAAGGTCGGTGGCGGTGGAGAAGCCCGCTCCGGCAGCTTTCTTCATGGCCGCCGTGTTGACCTCCATGTCGCCCACCATGCCGGTCATCGCCGCCAGCATGAGGTCGAGTGTCTCGGCAGCGTCGAAGACGGCTTCCTTGTCTTCCTGCATGTCCTTCGAATAGGCAAGCGGCAGGCCCTTCATGACTGTCAGAAGGGCAATGAGATCGCCATTGATGCGGCCGGTCTTGGCGCGGATCAGCTCGGCGGCGTCCGGGTTCTTCTTCTGCGGCATGATGGAGGAGCCGGTGGAGAAGGAGTCCGACAGGCGCACGAAGCCGAACTGCGGCGTCGACCAGATGACGATTTCCTCGGCCAGACGCGAGAGATGTGTGGCGCAGATGGCTGAGATCGACAGGAATTCGAGAGCGAAATCCCGATCCGAGACCGTATCGATGGAGTTGCGTGTCGGTTCACGGAAGCCGAGCGCTTCGGCTGTCATGTGACGGTCGACCGGGAAGCCGGTGCCGGCAAGGGCAGCCACGCCGATCGGGCTTTCATCCAGCCGCTCGATGGCGTCGCGCACGCGCGAACGGTCACGGCCAAACATCTCGACATAAGCCATCATATGATGGCCGAACGTCACCGGCTGCGCCGACTGGAGATGCGTGAAGCCCGGCATCACGCTGGCGGCGTGCTCTTCGGCACGGGTGAGAAACGCTTCGATGAGACCACCAAGAGCGGCATCGATGCGCAGCAGCTCTTCCTTCACCCAGAGCCGGAAATCGAGCGCCACCTGGTCATTGCGCGAACGCGCCGTGTGCAGGCGGCCGGCGGCGGGACCGATCAGCTCCGCCAGCCGCGCCTCGACATTCATGTGAATGTCTTCGAGCTGTGCGGAGAAGGTGAACTTGCCAGCCTCGATCTCTGACAGGATCGTGTTCAGCCCGTGAACGATCTTTTTTTCGTCTTCCGCCGAAATTATGCCAGTCTTCGCCAGCATTGCGGCATGGGCCAGACTGCCGCGGATGTCCTGGGCGTAAAGCTTCTTGTCGAAACCGATGGATGCGTTGATTGCCTCCATGACGGCATCGGGTCCTGAGGCAAAACGTCCACCCCACATGCGGTTGCTGGCTTGGTCTTCGCTCATCATGATAACCGGGCGCTAGTGTGGAAAGAAGAATGTCGAAGCAGAAACAAAAATTCCCGGCACTCCGTCTGGTCGTCCTGGCTGTCGCCGCGGGCGCCATTGCGGGTGCGCTTGCGGTATACGTGAAGGGCGGGCTGGATGGCAACACGGCGGCGACGCCGATTGTTGCAGAAGCCGGTGATGCAGCCTGTTCTGCAAAGCAGGCCCTGGCCAAAGCAGTGGGCGATGCGGCAACGGGTCACGTCGCGGCAATGCTTGCCGCCGATCCGCCTCGATCCCTCAAGAATCTCGGGTTCAATGGGCCGGACGGTAACCCGATGACAGTGGCGGATTTTACGGGGAAGGTGGTGCTGATGAACCTATGGGCCACCTGGTGCACGCCCTGCCGGGAGGAAATGCCGGCACTCGATGCGCTGCAGGCCGCAAAGGGCTCCGACAGGTTCGAGGTGGTGGCGGTGAACGTGGATCGGGGCGATGATGAAAAGCCTACCGCATTCCTGCAGGAAACCGGGATCGAGGCGCTTTCCTATTACCGGGACGCTTCCATGAAGATTTTCAATGATCTGAAGAGCCAGGGATTGGCACTGGGGCTGCCGGTAACACTGCTGATTGGCGAAGACGGATGCCTGCTGGCGCATATGAACGGCCCAGCGGAATGGGCAAGCCCGGATGCCGAGCGCCTGGTGGATAGGGCTCTATCGAACCCGGACCAATAACGTGTAACCGGGGAGCATCGCTCCCCGAAATCCCTGGCAGAAGTCAAACGGCTGTCAGAATTGCCTAAGCGGCTTTGGCAGGCTGATAGATACACCCTTCGGCCTGTCCCTCGGCGCCCCGCTTCAGCTCCACGCGGTGGAGAGCCGGGGATTTCTCCGCTAACTTGTCGTAGATCCACTTGGCCAGGTTCTCGAGCGAAGGCACGGAGAGGCCCTCGATGTCATTGAGATAAGTATGGTCGAGAATTTTATGTATCTCGTCGATTTGCTTTTCTACTTCGTAGAGGTTGGCAGCCCAGCCATAGACGGGATCCGGCTCGCCGACGAGATGGACAGAGACCTTGAAGGAATGACCGTGGAGGCCTGAATAGGGCTCCAGTTTGTGCGCTGCCTCGAACGTGAACTCTTTGTACGTTTCCACTTCCTAAACCCCTGATCTAAAAAGATATTTCTTGCTTTTGGGTGTCTGAACTTCCCGCAGTCTTCCGCGTCGGGAATTGTTTGGACCAGCCGCCGTTATGCGAGCCGGCGTGCCTGATGTATAGTCCTCTAAGTCCAGAGCTTTGTCATCGGTCGGGGGGTGTGTCAATCGCGGGCGATGTGTGTTGCAAATCAGCTCGCCGTTAACCTGTTGTTTGGTTAGCCGACACTATGATTAGCCGCGTTGGGGTTTACGCCAGTAAAGAGGCACAAAAATGTACAATAAAAAGCTCGCGGGAGGCTGGTTTGCGGTTGCAGCAATACTGCTCTTCTCGTTTGTCACTCCCGCTTTCGCTCAGGACGCCGCCCTGCCAAAGCCGCAAGGCGATGTCATTCTGACGATCGACGGCAATATCGGCGCAACCAACGGTGACGGTGTTGCCGATTTCGACCTTGCGATGCTTGAAGCGCTGAAGTCGGCCAAAATTCGGACGAGCACTCCATGGTTCGACGGTGCTGTTGAGTTTGAAGGGGCATTGCTCTCCGAGCTGATGGCTCTCGTCAAGGCGGACGGTGAGGAGGTGGTCGTTACCGCGCTCAATGATTACCAGGCACCGGTACCGATCGCTGATTTTGCAGCCCATGGCACCATTCTCGCCTATAAGCGGGATGGGAATTACATGCCGATCAGCGACAAGGGGCCGCTCTTTATCATCTATCCCTACGATTCCGATCCGGAACTCAACACGCAGAAATTCTACTCGCGTTCCGTTTGGCAGGTTCGACGCTTTACCGTCCGGTAGGCGTCTGACAGGCTTTGCCCATGTCGGACCCGGAGATAAGAAAAATGAGGCGCCGCACAGCATCGCGCGTGGTGCAGACAGTGCTGTCCATAGGGATGGTCGCCCTGGCCGTTGCGGCGCTCTACATTTCGGTCCTGGTTTTTCAGCGTCAGGAAGCTCTGACGCAGATCTTTCGCTATAACATCGCCTATAGCGCCAGTCAGGGCATGAATGAGCTTTTGCGATTCCGGCAGAGGCTGGCAGCCATACTGATTGAGCCGCCGCAGGCCAGCAAGCAGGATGTGGAACTGCGCTACCAGATCATGGTGAGCAGGCTCAGCCTTTTCGAGCAGGGTGAGTTTGTAAACTTTGTCTCGGTCATGCCTGAAAACCAGGAAACGGTGGAGCAACTCGCTTCGGCGTTGCGCCAGATCGGCGGCTTCATCGATGATATCGATCAACCTGAGAACGCCCAGCTGGCGCTCGATCTGACGGCTCCACTGGAAAGCAAGATGGTGGCGCTGGCGTCGAAGGCGAACGAATATGGTGCGACAGCACAGGCCAAGGACCAGGGCGAGCTTCTCCGGCTTCATTGGCTGTTTTCCGCGTTGGCGCTTTCGCTCGTCATAACCGGCTTTATTTTCATCGCAATGCTGAGGTGGCAACACCGGCTGCAGATCAGTGTTCAGCAGCGGCTCAAGGCGACCAATGAAGACCTTTTGCGCACCAGCGCGGAATTGAGCGACAGCGCGCATGCCGCACGGCGGGCGAATGAGGAACTGATTACCCAGAACCTGCTGTTCAACACAGCGCTGAACAACATGTCCCACGGTCTTTGCATGTTCGATGCCGAGGGAAAGCTTATCGTCAGCAATCAGAAAATGGAGCGAATTTACGGGCTGACGCCGGAGCAACTCAAGCTTGGAACATCACTAAACGCGCTGATCGCTCATATGGTCGAGGCTGGTGCAAGCGCGGAGGAGGAAGCGGAGCAGCTTGCGCAGCTCCAAACGCTGCTCATCGAGCAGAATCGATCCGACACGCTGACACAGGAACTGCGAGACGGGCGCACCATCCTCATTTCGCACCAGCCGATGCGAGGCGGTGGCTGGGTGGCAACTTATGAAGACATAACCGAACGCCACAAGGCGCAGGCTCAGGTCGCCTATATGGCCCGTCACGATACGCTGACAGACCTGCCAAACCGCTTGATGATGCGCGAGCAGTTGGAGGAGATACTTGCCAGCAGCAATGAACGCGGTTTCTCCACGGCTGTGATGTGTGTCGATCTCGACAATTTCAAGAGCATCAATGATACGCTCGGGCATCCCGTCGGCGATGCATTGCTACGAGCAGTGGCCGGGCGGATTCGCAACACGGTGCGCGAGGCAGATGCGGTGGCGCGCCTTGGCGGTGATGAGTTTGTTGTGGTTCAGGGCAACATCGAAAAGCCTGAGCAGGCGAGCAGTCTTGCCAAACGCCTCATCGATGCACTCGATGAACCCTATATCATCGAAGGGCATCAGGTGCTGACCGGCGCGAGTGTGGGTATTGCAGTCGCCGCTCCGGGGGGCGAAGCGGCGGACGACCTTTTGATGCAGGCGGACGTGGCGCTTTACCAGGCCAAGGGGGATGGCCGTGGGGTGTTCCGGTTCTATGAGGATGGGATGAACAAGCGGCTGCAGCGACGCAGAGCGCTTGAGGCCGAACTTCGCTCAGCCAATCTGGACGAACAATTCCATCTCGTGTTCCAGCCGATCATCGGGTTGGGGACAAACAAGGTGACGACGTTCGAGGCCCTGTTGAGATGGACCCACCCTGTTCATGGCCCCGTTCCGCCGGATGAATTCATTGGGATCGCGGAAGATACCGGTGCCATCGTTCAATTGGGTGAATGGGTTTTGCGGCAAGTCTGTCTGGAGATGAAATCTCTGCCCGACGACATCAGCATCGCTGCCAATCTGTCTCCGATGCAGTTCAAACGGGATGATATTGTCGAAACCGTAGCGCGTGTACTCGTGGACACCGACACTCCGGCGCACAGGCTCGAACTTGAGATCACGGAAACACTTCTGCTTGAGGACAACCGCAAACTGCATGCAGACCTCCGGCGGCTGCGCCAGCTCGGTACGCGCATATCGCTTGACGATTTTGGCACCGGGTATTCATCGCTCAGCTATTTGCAAAAGTTCGCTTTCGACAAGGTGAAGATCGACAGGCTGTTTATCAAGGAAATCACAAAGAGCGCGGATCAGGCCGCCATTGTACAGACCATCGTCAATCTGGCTTTCACACTGGGCATGACGACGGTCGTCGAAGGTGTCGAGATGGAAGAGCAACTGCGCATCATCCGCGCGATGGGTTGCGACGAGGCGCAGGGCAACCTTTTCAGCAAGCCGATCCTTGCCAAGGACATCCCTGAATTTCTCGATGAACACAAACGCAGGCGCTACGCGGCCTGAGTGGTTTCCAGCGCGCCCCAAAAGTGCTCGGGCGGCTATTCGTTTCTCGCGCGCTCCCGGAACAGGCGCCGGATCACCTTGCCAGTGGTGGTCAAAGGCATGGATTCCACAAAGGCGATCTCTCGGGGGTATTCATGGGCTGAAAGACGCTCCCGGACCCACAGGCGAATTTCGTCCGCCAACGCGTCGCTGGGCTCTATGCCTTCGTGAAGAACGATGTAGGCCTTGACGATCTCCGTGCGCACGGGGTCAGGCTTGCCTACGGCTGCAGCCAACGCCACCTTTGGATGAGCGGTCAGGCAGTCTTCGATCTCGGTCGGCCCGATGCGGTATCCAGCCGATGTGATGACGTCGTCGTCGCGCCCGACGAAATGGATATAACCTTCTTCGTCGCGAATGCCCTGGTCTCCGGTGGTCATCCACTCTCCGACGAATTTTTCACGGGTGGCGGTGTCGTTTTCCCAGTACCCGAGAAACATAACTGGATCTGGACGCAGAACGGCAATATCGCCGGGCTCCCCATTGCGAACCGGTCTGCCTTGGTCGTCGATGATTTCGACGCGATGGCCGGGCACGGGCAGGCCGATGGCACCGGGTTTGCCAATTCCCAGCGTATGACAAGATGAGAGGACCAGATTGCATTCGGTCTGTCCGTAGAACTCGTTGATGCGAAGCCCCAGTTCGCCACGGGCCCACTCGAAGGTTTCGCGCCCGAGGGCTTCTCCGCCAGAGCCGATGGTGCGCAACGATAGGTCGAAACGTTTCCGAATCCCTGAGACCGCCTTCAGCATGCGCAGCGCGGTCGGAGGGATGAAGGCGTTGCGTACTTTCATTCTTTCCATGAGACCGAGCGCTGTTTGAGGGTCGAATTTTTCGAACCGACCCGCAACAACCGGCGTTCCGAGATAGAGCCCGGGTAAGAGGATATTGAGAAGACCGCCGGCCCAGGCCCAATCAGCAGGCGTCCACATACGGTCGTGGGTCTGGGGGAGGAATTCGTGGTGAAACTGGACGCCGGGCAGGTGTCCGAGCAGAACACGATGTCCGTGGAGGGCGCCTTTCGGCGGGCCGGTGGTGCCGGAGGTGAAGATCATCATGGCCGGGTCGTCAGGGCCGGTGTCGGCAGCGGCAAAGGGACCGGAATTATCTGTAATCAGCTTGTGTAAGTCTTCCGCTCCGCCGCCTGCGTCTTCGACGCAGATGACCAATTGCAGTGCCGGTAGCCGATCGCGTATGCGGGCGATTTTAGCAAGCCCGTCGCTGGTCGTGATGACGGCTGCCGCTCCTGCGCTGAAAAGTCGATATTCGAGAGCTTCCGGGCCAAAAAGAAGGGCGAGGGGTACGGCAATAGCGCCCAGCTTGTAGATGGCAGCATGGGCGATTGCAGTTTCGAACGACTGCGGTAACAGAAGTGCTACCCGGTCTCCCCGCCTTATCCCGGTCTTTGCCAACCCGAGCGCGAGGCTATCCGATAGCGTTGCGAGCTCTCCATAAGTCAGCGTTGCAGGGCAGGCATTCTCGCGATGCTCGAAGAGCGCAATACGCTCAGGCTCCCGCAGAGCCCATGCGTTCGAGATTGCGACACCGATGTTGAAAGTCTGGGGGATGCTCCAGCGGAACCCATCGTAAAGCTGCCGATAGCTTTCGCGCGGTTCAAGCATGGCCGTGCTGATCTTGTCCCTGTCCTGCGCCGCAATGCTTCAGGGAAAGTGATGCTCCTGGCCGTGCCCGCATGTCTTTACCAACCTTATACACGGGCGATCATAGCGTGCCCTAACCGCATACCGTCGGGTTAGGACTGTGTGAGGGCCCTAGAGCTGAACCGATCGGCGATTTTCGGGTACATCCAGGAGTATTTCAAGACTGGGAAGTGTGCTGTTTATTGTTCAGCGCGCAGTTCCCAGAATCCGTTGATATTTAACCTGCGGAAACATGGGGTGTAGAAATTACACCCCATGTTGCTATCGCCGAATAGCGATTAAACGGCTTCAGAAGGGGCCGTTGCCCGGGTCAGGAGACCATCCCGTTCCACGATAAAGGAAACAATGACACCCGCCACGAGTGCCCAGAACGGAGCACTGATTCCCAGTATAGAGATGTTTGACATCGCCACTGCCAGAGCAACAAATGCACCAGTCTGATTTCCGAGTGTGCGGCCAAAAGCATTCTGAAAAGCCGCCAGGAGAACGCCGATCATTGCAAGACCGGCAACGGTGCCAATCAACGCACCAGGCAATGACATGACCACTGGAACCGCAGCTCCGGCGATCAGGCCGAAGGCGCCGAAGAGAACGCCGTTCACCACCGTCGCAGCGTAACGCCCTTCCTTGTTCTCGCCTGCCTGTTCCGAGGAGCAGATGGCTGTCATCGGGCCGGCAATGTTCGCATTATGGCCACCTAGAAAACCCGCCGCGATTCCACCAAGTCCTGAAATCGTTGTCATCATGTTGATGGGAGGGCGATACCCTTCCGCCATGAGCACACCCGTTGCCTGCGCATTTTCTGCACCGATAACCAGGAGTGCGAGCGGAATGGATATAGCGAGAAACGCATCAAGGGTGAATGCTGGTGCAGTGAACTCCGGCATCACAAAGGCGATTTCGGCACTTCCACCGCCTACTGAACCCGTTGCAAAGGCAGCGATCAATCCGACCACCAATGCTGCCAAAACAGGCGGAACCGCCTTGATGAAGCGCATTGAGACAAAGAAGGCAATAATTGCTGCCCCGGCAATTACCGGCGCTGTCCCCACCGCGGACACCGCACCAGTTGCAAAGCGGATCAACGCACCTGCAATCATTGCCATCACTATGGGCATAGGCAGCCAGCGCATGACCTTTCCAATCAGGCCGCTAACCCCCAGAAGAAAGACAATGATTCCTGACATCACGAAGGCGCCGATGGCCTGATCGAACGAAAAAGTGGCGAGAGAACCGGCAACAAGCGCTGCACCCGGAATAGAATACGCGCCCGTCACCGGTTGCTTGTATCTCAGAGCCAGGAATATGCTGATCAACCCGCCAAGAAAATAGATCGCAAACAACCAGGCAACTGTCTGGCCGTTGCTGAGACCTGCTTTGTTGGCGCCGCCGATGACGATCAAGGCAGGCCCCGAGCATCCGAAAATCGCGGCCACAAGTCCGGCGCTTGCCGTCTTCAAATTCAGATGTTTAGGCAAGTCCCTTATGCCGCTGGCGACCCCTGGACCCGATTCTACAATCTGTCGTTTTTCCATTTTCACTTCCTCCCTTTAGCTGATCGGGAGCTGACGTCTTGCATGCTCCCGACTCCAGACCTTCAGACCGCCCGCTCCCAAACGCGGATACTGACGGTCAGCTGCCGATGAAGTTCGGCGCGCGCTTCTCGTGGAATGCGTTGACGCCTTCCCTGAAATCATCCGAATTGCGCAAACGGCTGTAGCAATGGCCCTCCAGTTCGATAGCCACCGACAGGTTTGCGTCGTCCGTGTCATTGAGCAGTTTCTTTGCCGTACGCTGAGCGATGGGCGAGAAGGCGATCAGTTCCTCGACTAGAGCATCAACGGCGCTTTCCAGCTCTGCATCGGGAACAACTTCCGTTGCGATGCCCCAGTCATAGGCCTGTTGCCCGCTAATCCGCTTCGAACGCATGACGATGTGCTTGGTCCGGGTTATGCCCACCATTTTCTGCAGACGAGCTGAGCCGCCTGACCCCGGAATTTGGCCCAGTTTCTGCTCCGGCAATGCGTAGAGGGTTGTTTCGCTGGCAATTCGGAAATCGCATGCGAGCGAAAGCTCAAAACCTACTCCGAAACAGTAGCCGCGATTGGCGGCGATGACGGGCTTTGAGCAGCGTGCTGGTGCGGCAATGTTCCATGCCAGATGCGATACGTGCTCTGGAGATGCCTCCAGGAAGCCTCGAATATTGCCGCCTGACGAGAAATGTGCGCCGGCTCCACCGACAACGATCACACGTACACGCTCATCAGCGTCCAGCGCTTCAAAAACGAGACGAAGCTGATCACGCTGATCCATCGAGACGACGTTGTACGGTGGTCGGTCGAGCGTAATGTCCGCACGCTGAGTTGCAGTATCGATCTTGACTGCGAAGCCATCGAGTTCGGCCAGTCGCGGATCGGCGAATTTCATTGTTTCAGCCATCTGATCGGGATCCTTTTAAGTCTGCTATTGAACGGACCGGTCGTGATCCAGCGGGCGCTCGACGCTGTATTCCCCAGCAACGAGCATGCGGCGCAGGATCTTTCCGACCGGCGATTTTGGAATCTCATCAACGAAGACGATGCGCCGCGGGCGGCGGAAATTGGCAAGCCCGGAGGTCTTGCAATGCTCATCCAGCTCTTCCGCGGTAACACTTCCCTTGCGCTTGACGAAGGCGGTGACAAGTTTGCCCCAGCGTTCATCAGGTAGGCCGACCACGGCTACCTCTGCCACCTGCTCATGAAGAGAAAGGCAGCTCTCAACCTCGACTGGTGACACATTCTCACCGCCTGTGATGATCATGTCGTCAACGCGACCCGTAACGAACAGATCACCGTCCGCGTCGAAGAAGCCGGTATCGCCGGTGAAATACCACCCCTCCCGCAGTGCCTTTGCATCCGCATCGGGGCGGTTCCAATAACCTTCGAAAGCTTCATCACCCTTCAGATAAGCGATGATCTCGCCTTCCTCTGCGACACCCGCATGTTGTTCCGGGGAGTCCGCGCCGAGCTTGACCACACGGATCATCTGGTTGATCCCGGCGCGACCCGCCGAGCCAGGTTTTGCCACCGCGTTCTGCTCGATTGTAAAGGTGTAAATTTCCGAGGAGCCGTAATGATTGACGAAAAGCTCGGGTTTGAACGCCTCATTGAGCCGCTTCAGAAGACCGTCGGTCATTGAGGCGCCGGCAAAGCCGAGCTTGGTGACACTTTTTACTCGTTCGGGTGAAAAGGTGGGCTCATGCAGGAGATCATGATAAAGCGTCGGCACCAGGTAGAGATTTGTAATCGCCTCAGCCTCGATCAGTTCAATCGCACGAGAGGCATCGAAGCGCGGAAGACAAATGAAGGCACCGCCTGTTAGCGAAGAAGCGATAAGGGAGCGCACACCCATCGTGTGATACAGCGGCATGACTCCGAGTGTGCGCTCACCATGCCGATACAGGTTCTGCGCCACATGGGCGACCGCCCCTGCACGTTCGACACGATGGCGGCGCGGCACACCTTTCGGCCGAGACGTGGTGCCGGAAGTGTACAGCATCAACGACCAGTCATTGGCGTCCGCACGCGGCACGGCGTCAGGGGCTTCAGCCTCCATCATGGAGACGAGTTCTTCTGTCGATATGCAGCTAAGTCCAGAAGCCGAGGGTGTTTGAACCAGCGCCTCGCGCGTTACATCCTCGTAAAAGACTGCTTTTGCTTCAGCGTCCTTGATTGCATAATCCACCTCTTCGCTCTTGGCACGCCAGTTCAGAGGCGTGACAATGAGACCGGCGAATTGACAGGCCCAATGCAGTGACGCGTTCTCCCAGCGGTTCATCATGAGAGTGACCACGTGATCGCCGTGCTTCAGGCCAAGCTGATCAAAGCCGGTCACAAGCGCTGAAATCTTGCGATACCACTCGGAGTAGGTGAGCCGCATATCGCCATCAACAATGGCCAACGCATCCCGGTCCCGGCTTACGCTCGCCAGAAAACTTGCCCCCAGATCAAGCATTGTATTTTTGCTCCTTCCTCATTTCCTCCACGGCCGCCAAAGCAGCGGCCACGATCGTCGCGTAGCCGGTGCAGCGACACAGATGCCCGGACAAATGTTCGCGGATTTCCTGCTCGCTGGCGTCTGGTCGCGTGGTTAGAAGCGCGTCGAGCGTCATCAGGATGCCGGGTGTGCAAAATCCGCACTGCAGCCCATGTTTTTCACGAAAAGCAGCCTGCAGAGGCGAAAGCTGCTGTGCGGTCGGCGTCAGCGCTTCGACCGTTCGCACATCTGCCCCGTCAATCTGAGCCGCAAGAATGAGACAGGCGCGCACGGGCGCACCATCCACCTGAACGGTGCACGCACCACAAACACCGTGTTCGCAGCCCACATGAGTGCCTGTTGCGCCCAGTTCGTGTCTTAGAAGATCGCTGAGAAGCATCCGGTTCTCGGCAAGCACCTCCACCTTTCTGCCATTGAGGTGAAAGGCGACGCGATGTTTCGTGTCAGCAGCTAATTGCGGCATGAGCGGGCCTCCAAAACGGTTTCTCGACCCAGCCGGCGTACAAGTTCGCGCCGATAACGCCCGCTCGCGTGCAAGTCGTCACGCGCGTTCAGCGCCCAGGCGATATCGTTGAGCGCGTCATCAAGCTCATCACCATTTTCCTGCGGAAGGTCGAACTGTCGAGGATGGTCGTCCACCCCTCCAATGGCAAGACGGGTTGCCGTCCTATCTGCAACAGCGGCGCAAGCAACGATTGCAAAATCACCATGACGCCTGCCGATCTCACGGAAAGCGTAGCCTGTTCCATTTTCAGCAACCGGAAAGGTTACAGCTTCGATCATCTCGCCCTCGGCGATCGCCGTGGACATCATCCCCAGAAAGAAGTCTGCCGCCGGGACAGTGCGCTTGCTCCTCTGGCTTGCGAGCCGCACCGAACCGTTCAGCGCGATCAAGGCAAGCGGCAGCTCGGCGCTTGGATCTGCGTGTGCCACGGACCCACACACCGTCCCTCGTGCGCGGGTCTGCACATGTCCTATCCATCGGATCGCCTGTGCAAGCAGAGGTAACTTCTTTCCCAGGTGCGGCCAGGCCTCGAGTTCGGCTTGGCGGACGCCGGCACCGATGACCACTTCCCCACGCACTTCGTGGATGCTCTGAAGGTTTCGAAGACCAGTGATGTCAACCAGGACACCGGGCCGAGCAAGTCTCATGTTCAACATCGGCACCAACGACTGACCGCCCGCAATAATGCGCGCATCGGAGCTTCTGAGGTGCAGTGTCTCGAGCACCTCTTCCATCCCTTCTGGTCTGACAAAGTCAAAAGCGGGCGGCTTCATGAACGGCCTCCCAAAAGTGCTTTCAAACGGGAAAGCAAGCCACCATGCGGCGCTCCGCCGCCTGCATGGCGCGCCAAAGCCTGGAAAAACTGGCCAATAACCACTCGTGCCGCGCCGTCGAGAAGACGTCCGCCAACGGAAGCGACCTTGCCGCCTATGCCTGCTTCGTAGCTGTATCCAACGATCGTCTTGCCGTCGGCTTCACGCAGTGTGATGCGTCCCACCCCATTGCCGAACCCCAAGGCACCTTGGGTGGAACCGCTTAATGTGACCGCTTCAGGTTCGACCATGTCAGACAACTTGATTTCAGCGCGGTAACGCCCTTTCACGGGGCCGACGCCGAGCGTCACATCGGCGCGGAAATGCGTTGCACTGACCCGCTCCACACCATGCGCCCCGGGGATGATTGCCTCCAGGGTGGCAGGGTCCAGCAGCATGTCCCAAACAGTCTGGCGGCTGGCAGATACCGTAGCGCTGCCCTGTCCGGTCAACTGACGCTGGCCTGAGGAGCTTTTGTTGGGAGTTCTGGTCTGCGGCTGTGAGGAGGGTTTTTCTTCGCCGAAGATCAGATCGCCAATGCGGCCAGGCGAAAGGGGCAGAGTGATATCGATCGCGCCCGTGGCATCAGCAATTGCATTGGCGATGCAAACCGGGGTGGACATGCAGTTTCCTTCACCCACGCCCTTGGCGCCAAGCGGTGTGAACGGCGACGGGCTTTCATAGTGAAGGATGACCGGGTCAGGGACCTCCATGACAGTCGGGATGAGATAATCCGCAAGTGTCCCCG
Source organism: Nitratireductor sp. ATLC21 (assembly GCF_057196525.1). Taxonomy (NCBI): domain Bacteria; kingdom Pseudomonadati; phylum Pseudomonadota; class Alphaproteobacteria; order Hyphomicrobiales; family Phyllobacteriaceae; genus Nitratireductor; species Nitratireductor sp. ATLC21. The sequence goes on from NZ_JBXUOU010000005.1 coordinate 137,177, forward strand.
ACAAAAAGGAGCCGTCCTGACCATAGGCATATTCTTCGAACAAGGCTGCTCCCACAGCCTGCGCGAAGGCTCCACGCACCTGCCCCTCAACCATGGCGGGATGGAGAACACGCCCGCAGTCATGCATCGTCACATATTTGTCGATGCGCACTGCCCCTGTAGCGGGATCGATCTCTATGCCGCAAAAATCGAAGATGAAACCATGACAAAGTGAGGAGTTGATGCCGTCCTTTGACGTGGGAGCCTCGAGCTGTTCGGGGGTCCAGAAAACGGTCTCCTGGATCGTGTGATCAGTGCCCTCAGGCAGCATACCCGGTGCCCAATGGCTGGTGGCGGCGACACGATTGAAGGAAATCGAATTGTCGGGATTCAAGCGATCAAAAATGCGCCCGTTCAAAAAATCGACCTGCGATGCTTCAACATTAAGCTGGCCAGCGGCAATTTCAGCCAGGCGATCCCTGATACGGTCAGCTGCGAGACGAGCCGTGCCCGCGACAGCCGCTGCAAACCGGCTGGAATAATTCCCCGACGCTATAGACCAAGCGTCCCGAGCGGTATCCAGCTCGGTGTTCACCCGCACCGCCTTGAAAGGGATGCCAAGGCGTTCAGCAACGACCTGCGCCAGCACGGTACGATGCCCCTGTCCCTGTGGCACCGAAGCGACCTTGACAGTGACTGCGCCAAGCGGATCGATGGAAATCGTGGCGACAGCCTGCGCACCGTTTTTCGGTCCTGCCTTGGCGCGCTGCTCAGGTGTCAGGGCGGTGGTGATGTAGCCCATATTGGAGACGCTCGGCTCTACAGCTGCAGCCAGCCCGATCCCGTAGAGTTTTCCGGCTGCGCGGGCTTGGCGGCGCCGTTCGATCAGTTCGTCAAAATTGCCATTCGCGAGTGCGGCATCGAGAGCAGCCGCATAGTCTCCCGAATCCAGAAGCGCTCCGGTGGCCGTGCGGTAGGGAAATGCGTCGGAGGGGACAAGATTACGGCGGATAACTTCCAGCCGATCGATCCCAAGCTCATCAGCGATGCGGTGCATCAGCCGCTCCAGCGGGTAGTAGATTTGCGGGCCGCCAAAACCGCGGTTGAGGCCTGTCGGCGTCTTGTTGGTAAGCACGACACGGTTGCGAATGGCGACGTTGGCAATCGCGTAGGCCCCCGTCATGTTCCCGTGCATGCGGTATAGGGTTGCTGGCTCGGGTGCGCGCAAATGCGCCCCGCAGTCCTCTATCTGGTCCCAACGAAGCGCTGTTATCCGGCCGTCGGCCTCGACGGCCGCTTCCAGCCGGGTGGCACGATTGGTCGCAGATACGGAAGCCATCAGATGCTCGAGCCGATCCTCAATCCATTTGACAGGTCGACCGGAGACGCGCGCGGCAACAGCGGCAAGGATCGCATACACGAAAACACCTTGCTTGACGCCGAAGGAACCACCTGAGTCAGGTGGCGTTCTAAGGCGCATCCGATTGCCTGGCACTTTTAGCGCCAGTGCCACAACCGCATGGATCGAGAATGGTCCCTGGAAGTTTGCCGTTACATCGTAGGCGTCTTCACCTGGGTCGTACTCAGCAATGACCCCATAGGTCTCAATAGGCGTGCAGGAGTTGCGCGGATAGGACACGTCGATTGCGAAGCGGTGTTTCGCTTCTGCAAAAGCGCTTTCGGGGTCACCATAGCGGAAGCTGCGCTCGGCAATACAATTGCTGCCAAGCGAGGGATGCAACAGCGCCGCATCCTCTTGAAGCGCGGCCTCTGGATCCATCACCACCGGCAGCATGTCGTACTCGACCGCGATGAGATCGAGAGCATCTTCGGCAATATAGCGTGTATCAGCGACGACCAGGGCTACCGGTTCACCCACATAGCGAACCCGATCCCGTGCGATAGGCCAGCATTCCACATCGGCTTTGACGCCAACGGTCAGGCTTCGTGTGAGGGCGGCCACGTCATCGCCTGTAATGACGGCATGGACCCCTTCGACTTCGAGGGCCTTAGACACATCGATGGAGCGAATTTCGGCGTGAGCATGCGGCGAGCGCAGAACTGCCATATGCGCCGTGTCACGACGGGTCGGCAGGTCGTCGATATAGCGCCCGCGTCCGGTCAGTAGCGCGGCATCTTCAACACGCGGCATTGAACGGCCCACGAGGCCGGCTCGCTGCAGATTGATCGTCATGCTCTCCTCCCCCGCCCGAGAGGGCGGTCCTTGGGAGAGTTCATGCTCGAGGAAGGGCGAGACGACGATACCGGTAAGTCTTACAACTTACCCAGAAGTCTCAAATTCGCTCGTTCAACCGGGTGACTCTGCGAAAAACGCTGGGAGAGGACCCAGCGTGATCATGGAAAAACCGCGAAAAATGAGCGGGCACCGAAAAGCCGAGCTTTTCGCCAATTGCGGCGAAGGTCTCATCGCTTTCCACGATCTGGTTTACCGCGTGTTCCAGTCGGTGCACATTCAAGAAAACGCGGGGGCTGACGCCCATGTTGGTCTCGAAAAGACGGAAGAAGTGTGCCCGAGACAATCCCACATCGCGGGCCAGCATGTTCATGTCGCCTATCTCACCCGGCGCCTGCTGAATGAGCCGCACAGCTTTTTGAATCCGGAAATCGGTCAGGTGACTGTTGGCCAGACTTCGGATCGAATTGGGTAGGCCGCGCCAGCTGGTGAAGCGTTCAATGACGGCAATCATCAAGCGTCCAAGGAGATCCTCATGCACGCGCTCATCTTGCGGCGCGTGGACCATGGTGGAAGCCAAAAGTTGTGTCAGGCGCCGGATTTCCTGTGTGATTGCGCCGACGGAGCAGTTGAAGAAATCGGGCGCATTGCTGACAGCCCAGTTGGGGCGGAAAAGCCCAAGCCATTGCGGCTCGATATAGAGAGCGAGAATTACGGTTTTCGGCTGCTCGGTATCATGCTCATACGCATGCGGTTCCCAAGCATTGATCAGGACTGCGCTTTCATGCGTGAGTCGTGCAATCCTGTCTCCGACCTGAAACTGCGTGTCCGCCCCCTCCACCTTCAGAAGAACGTGGCAGTGCGGATGCGCGTGGCGCACCAGTGGGCGATCCATATCCAGAAGCGCGACACGCCCAAAGCGCCCCCTGGCTATGCGCAGTGCATGAGACATCGGACTAAACTGCCGTGGTGTGATCGAAAACACAATACCGCACGGGCGGGGCCGCTTTGGCACGCTGCGGTCAGGAGGTCTCACTCGAGCGATCAGCGGTATGGGCGGTAGGACGCCAACCAAGGCGTCGAGTTCATGACCGAGAAGGAGAGGGGGGCGAGCGGGACCAGATGCCTGCTTTGACAATCTCTGTATGAAGGAGGGAACGACCGCCGATACGCGGACGTCCCCTCGGTCAAAGAAGAAAGCTTACTTCAGATAGTCGGATTGGTTGGCTTTGGCTGCCTCTTCCTTGAAAAGCTCGAGCAGCGCAACCGCATCTTCGCCGTACTCAGTTTGGATGTGCTTCTCAAAAGCAGGCTGAGTCGCTTCGCGCATGGCCGTCCGCTGCTCAGGTGTCAGAGCCGTCACTTCCATCTTCTCCCGCAGGCCTGCAACGCCTCGATCGGAAGCTTCGATAATGCGGGCGAGGCCGCGCGAAGCGGCGACACAGGACTGTGCCGCATACCGGACAACATTCTGCTGATCTTCGGTCAGGCCATCCCAGAAGCTTTCCGAGAGCAGAAAGATGTATGGTGAAAACAGATGGTTGGTGAGAGCGAGATGCTTCTGTACCTCGGAGAAATTGGAGAACGAAATAATCGGCACCGGATTCATCTGTCCATCGATGACGCCGGTTTGCAGTGCGGAATAGACCTCACCCCAAGCCAGCGGATAGGCCTCTGCACCGAGAGCATTCATGATTACTTGGTGGGATGAAAGCGTCATAGTGCGCAAACGCACGCCTTCGAAATCCTCAAGCGTGTTGATCGGTTTTGTCGATGTCGTTACCGCAAAAAAGCCCCCGGTGTCAGGGAAAGCCAGAACCTTGACCCCATCCAGTTCCTTTTCGATGTCGGCTTTTAATGCCTTGCCGAATTTTCCATCGAAGGCCTTGTAGGTTGCAGCATTGTCCGAGAACGCGAACGGCAAGTTCAAAACATCGATTTTCGGATAGTATGATGCGAGTGAGCCTGTCGATGAAATGGTGGCCTGGATCACTCCGTCCCGGACCATCTGGACAGATTCGGCATTCGTTCCGATCTGATCGTTCGGATAGATTTCGACCTCGACCTCACCGTTCGTGTCGGAGTTGACGATGTTTGCAAACACAGCTGCACATGCATGACCCGGATTATCGAACGGGTCCGGGTTGTTGTCATGAGCGAGCTTCAGCACATGTTCCTGTGCCCCGGCTGTCACTGTCATAGCGGATGCAGCAAGGATGGCTGCAAAACTTTGGGCGAGCACTTTTTTCATATTCCACTCCTTCGGTTTTTTCTTTGATTTTAACTTTGCGCGGTTCAGGCGAACCCCAACCACCGCGGCACCAGCAACGCCATGTCCTCCCAGAATGCGAACGTGACGAGAACGGCAATCTCGGCGATGAGAAATGGCCAAAGCTTGATGGAAATGCGCTCCAGCTTCTCGCCGGTCACCGATGACAGCACGAACAGGCAAGCGCCGACGGGCGGCGTCATCAGCGAGATGTTCAGTGCAATTATGAAGATGATCCCCGCATGGATCGGCTCAAGGCCAATCTGATTGGTTATAGGTACGAGAACGGGCGTGAGAATGATAAGGATGGCCGTTATGTCCATGACCATGCCGATAAGCAGCAGAAGGCAGATAATCAGCAGGATGATGATGTAAGGATTTTCGGAGAAACTGAGTATCGCGGACGCAATCTCCTGCGGTACTCGGTTGAAGCTCATCCACCATCCAAGCAGGCTCGCAAAAGCGATGATCACAAAAATCACGCCGCTGATGATGGCCGTGCGCAGAAGCATGTTGCACAATGCTTGAATCGTAATGTTGCGATAGACGAAGACCCCCAGAAGCAATGCATAGGCGACGGCAATCGAAGCGGCTTCAGTCGGCGTCACGATGCCGCCCAGTATGCCGCCGAGAATGATAAAGGGCATGGCCAGCGCAGCGATCGAGTGGAAGAAGCTGCGGGCAATTTCGCGGAGGCTTGCTCGCTTTTCGGCCTTAGGCAGATTGTTGCGCGTGGCGCCGAGCGCGATAACGGCCATGCAGACGATGCAGATAATCAAGCCGGGGAGAATGCCGGCTGCAAACAGACCGCCGATGGATACGCCCATCAGTGATCCATAGACCACCATTATACCCGAAGGTGGGATGGTTGGTCCTATGATCGATCCTGCGGCCGTGACCGCGCACGCATAGTCCCGACGATAACCCTGGCGCACCATCTCTGGCACCAGGGTCTTGCCGAATGCTGCAGCATCAGCGGTCGCGGCGCCTGTCAGGCCTGCAAACATTACGGAAGCGATCATGTTGGCGTGGGCCAGGCCTCCCCGGAAATGCCCAACGAGAATGTGGGCAAACCGCATGAGACGCTGGGTGATGCCGATGTGATTCATAATCTCGCCGGCGAGTATGAAAAATGGCATTGCCAGGAAAGGGAAGATGTCCAGGCTGTTGAACATGCGGCTTGGCCCCATCGCCAGAAAGTGGGCGCCACCCATCCCCACCATGCCTGCAAGTCCAGCAATACCGATTGCGAACCCGATGGGGGTGCCAAGGAGCAACAGAACAAGGAAAATAGCTGCAACGATCATGGACTATAGCTCCGCCTGATCTTCGACCCGCTGCTCACCCAAATCGCGCAACATGACGAGAAGAAGCTGGATTGCGGCAAGTCCTGCCGCCGCCGGAATGGCGGAGTAGGCGGGACCGAGGGAAAGCCCTAGGATCATGGCTTGGCGTGTCAAACCCGCGGCAGCAAAACCGAGGCCGAACCAGAAGAGATATGCAAACAACAGGATTCCTAGAAGATCCGACAATAGCAGCGCAGTACGGCGCAGGGAGACCGGCAGCCGGTCGATCAGGATCGTCAAGCCTATGTGTTCACGGCGGACAATTCCGCTCGAAATCGCCAGCAGCACCGTCCATATCATCAGATAGCGCGCCAGAGGCTCCGGCCAGTTGAATTGCCAATGGAAATAGTAGCGGTCAGCCACCCCGATCCACACATTGACGACAAGAGCGGCCATCAATGCGATCAAGATGATCTCGACGCAGCGATTCAATTTTTCGCTGAGCTCTCCCGCCACCTGTCTAATCATGGTTCGCCTCCCATTGGCTCCTACCTCCGCTTCCTGCTAATCGCCGATTGGCCGACCCGGATCATTCGTATTCAGACTTGAGAGGCTCACGCGGATGCGTCGCAGGCTTTCAAGAACGCTGGGCCCGATCAGCTCGGCTGTGGTCATCGCGATGAGATCAATCAGGAAGAGGAGCGCATATCGGCCCGAGGTGGGCTTGTAGAGCTGCGTATCGGCAGGAATGACGAAAGGCAGGCAAGCCTCAGCCTCTTTCGCCAAGACAGATTCAGGGTGCGTTATGGTGATGGTACGGGCGCCATACTGGCGCGCGACGCGAACAGACTCGATAATGGATGCTGCCTGACCTGAGGCCGATATGGCGAAAACGAGCGAACGCTTGTCGCACACGGCAGCAGTCATGCGCTGCATTTGCCCATCGGTATGGGCAACGATCGGTACGCCCAGTCGAAAAAGCCGGTTCTGCATTTCGACCGCACCCATGGAAGAAACGCCGCCAGACCCGAACACATAGACCTGGCCCGCATCAACGACATGTTGCGCCACCTCGTTGACGGTTTTCATGTCAATCGCATCGCGCACGCGCTGCATCGCGTTGGCTGCGCCATCCGCTATGGCGCCTACGATCCGCGCATCGCGCTCGTCACGCACGAGCGGCTCAGGAAAAAGATAAACCCCACCGATCGCGAGCACTTGCGCCAATTTGAATTTGAAGTCGCGGATACCGTCACATCCGAGGGCGCGGCAGAAGCGGGTGACTGTCGGTTCACTGACGCCAGCACGGAGTGCGAGGTCGGCAATCGACGCCTTCGATGCGTACTCGATGTCGGACAATACGATCTCAGCGAGTCGCTTTTCAGCGTTGCTGCCGTCTGCCGCCCAGATCCGCAATCGGTTGATGATGTCAGTGGTGGTCAAGCGCTGCCCCTCAGCAAATTGCTCCGATCCCCAAGCCTTTCGATGTCAGCTTGACACCGGATATGAAAAAAAGCAACATTATATCACAAGAGATTTGCCACATATTTCGCAATAAAATCCAATTATGTTGGAAAATTTCATACCTATTAGAATGAGAGAGCTCGATAAGTTCCTCCTCCAGGCGTCAAGGAATTCAGTTCAATGAAGTTCGACCTAGTACTCGCAGGTGGTCGCGTCCTCGATCCTTCACAGAACCTCGACCGCGTTACGCAAGTGGGTTTTACCGACGGCAAAGTGGCTGCGGTGGGAGACGATCTGGCGGCACAAGCTCAATCAGTCAGGGACGTTTCCGGGAAGATTGTTACGCCGGGAATCATTGACCTTCATACGCATGTGTACTGGGGCGGTACGTCACTCGGTATTGATGCCGATGATTTCGCCCGAAGCAGTGCGGTGACCACCTGCGTGGACACGGGCAGCGCCGGTCCTGGCAATTTCCCCGGCTTTCGCCGACATGTGATTGAGCCTGCCGATGCGCGCATTCTCGTCTACCTTCATGTTTCCTTCGCGGGCATCTACGGCTTCGACACGAAAATTATGGTGGGCGAAAGCCATGACTTCCGACTGATGGCACCCAAACACGCTGCGGAGGTCATTGAAGCCAATCGTGACGTCATCGTCGGTATCAAGGTACGAATTGGGCGGCATGCAAGCGGACCACAGGGCATAGCTCCTCTGGACGTGGCGCTTGGACTTTCGGACGAAGTGGGGCTGCCTGTCATGTGCCACATCGATGAACCGCCGCCTTCATATGAAGCAGTTGTTTCGAAACTGCGCAAAGGTGATGTGCTTACACATTGCTTTCGCCCGTTTCCGAACGCTCCAATCATGGGCAATGGGCGGGTCAAGGCAGAGGTTCTGGAAGCGCGGGAGCGAGGCGTCTATTTCGACATTGGGCACGGTATGGGCTCCTTCTCCTACAAAACGGCTCGAGCCATGCTGGAAGCTGGCTTCCCTCCTGATACAATTTCCTCTGATGTTCATGCATTTTGCACCGAGGGGCCTGCCTACGATCAGCTGACGACCATGAGCAAGTTCCTGGGCCTTGGCATGCCGTTGAGCGAGGTCATCGAAAGGTCCACGGTCAGAGCAGGCCAAGTCCTTCAGCGTCCCGAGCTTGGTACGTTCCGGAAGGGAGCTGTGGGAGACGCCTCAATCCTTACCCTTGCTTCGGGCGAGTTTGCTCTTGAAGATGTGGAAGGCGAAATCCTTCACACAAACCAGCGTCTCCAGGCGGCAGGCGTCGTGCTCAATGGCCGGTGGTGGCACCCGGCATGAGATGGGCTGATCTCACCACGGCGGAGATCGACCAGGTGGATCGTGATACGGTGGTGATCCTGCCGATCGCAGCAGTCGAGCAACATGGTCCGCATCTCCCCCTTTCCACGGACTGCAGGATCGGTATGCATTTGCTGGAAAGCGTGGAGCAACGCTGCAGCAACGACATGCTGATCCTGCCGCAGGTTCAGGTTTGCTGTTCCGATCACCACATGGATTTCGTGGGGACGCTGACTGTCCGTCACGAGACCTTTCTTGCCTATGCAGGAGACATTCTGCGCTCGGTCATCGCTCATGGGTTTCGCACCCTGCTGATCTTCAACAGCCATGGCGGGAATCAGGCGATTGGCAGAGTTCTCGTCGATCAGATTGGGCACCAGGAGCAGGGGTGCCGCATTGCTTTGGCGACATGGTGGACTCTTGCGGCTCCAGCATTGGCACAAATCCGTGAAAGCGAATTGGGAGGTGCCAATCACGCGTGTGAGTTCGAGACGTCGCTGATGATGGAGGCCGACCCGGCAAGTGTTCGGCGTCACTGCATCGAAGAGCGCAGCTTAGGCCCAACCACGCGTTGGACTGTGGAAGACATGTTGGCTGCCCCGCCCATATCGCTCTATCGCAGCATGAAGGACAAATCAGGCGGTACGGGCACTGTCGGCGAACCAGCTCTTGCCACCCGCCAGAAAGGTCGCGCCATCACGGAGGCCGTAACAATTCAGCTCCAGCAGCTGGTACAGGATCTGCGGCGCATCCACGAGGTGGAAAAATGAGACATTCGGAGTGGCTTGCCTGTACTGAGTGTGGAGAGGAGACCAACATCACCTCCGTACCGTCCACCTGCCCGAGTTGTGGCGGAATTCTCGATTTGCATCTGCCGGACAATACGCAGGCCGATCGCGATCCGGCACCGACCAGCCTATGGCATTGGGCTCACCATCTTCCATACTGCTCGGAGGAAAATCGTATCTCGCTGGGCGAAGCAGGCTCACCGCTCCTCGCCTGCCCACGGTTGGCCAGGAAGATGGGTGTCGCAGATCTGTGGATCAAAAATGATTCCATATCTCCGACGGCGTCGTTCAAAGATCGGGCGATTGCGTTAGCCACTTCACTCGCACGACAGCACCAACGCAAGGGTTTGGTGCTGTCTTCAAGCGGAAATGCCGGTGCTTCTGCAGCGGCGTATGCTGCGCGCGCCGGTCTGCCGGTTGTCGTTCTTGTTCCGGCCTCTGCCCCTGAGGCGAAACTGCGTCAGATCGCTGCCACGGGAGCACGACTCGTCAAAGTCGAGGGTAATACGAGCGACTGTTGCCGCCTGGCCGACAAGCTGGCGCGCGAACGGGACTGGGTCAATCTCACCACCACATATCATAACCCCTATGGGGTTGATGCCTATGCGACGCTCGCCTACGAGATCGCACATCTTGAGGCAGATGTTTTGCTGCTCCCAATTTCGAGCGGTCCGCTGCTGGGCGGTATCATGAAGGGCTTCCAGCGGCTGCTCGAAGCAGGCCACCTTGCAACAGTCCCGCGGCCTATCGCCATACAGGCAAGCAGGTGCGCACCCATCGTGCAAGCTTTCCAAAGTGGCAGCAGCGTCAAGCCATGGGAGCACCAAACCACGATAGCATCTGCACTCAATGACACCTTGGCGGGTTACGAACGCGACGGCGACTACACCCTTTCGTGGATCAAGCGTTTCAAAGGTGCTGCGTTTGCAGTGGACGATCCTGATATCCTTCAGGGCCTCCGCGACCTCTCGCAGATGGAAGGGATACTGGCTGAGCCCAGTGGAGCCGTACCGATAGCGGCCCTCGGGCAGCTGCGCCGAAAGGGCCTTGTGAAGGAAAACGACCGCATAGTGGCCGTCGTCACCGGCCACGGTCTGAAGGATCTAAGCTGGGTCGACGTGGCAATTGATACGGCGCCTATAAAGGCCGACTTCTCGGCTCTTGCTCGCCTGGTTGACCAGCCGTCACCCATGGCTGGATAACAGGTGCTGTCACTCTTTCACGCTGTGCGGCATCTGTAAAAAGGATGTTCAGCGGAAAAACCGCTGCTTGGTCTGGTGCCGGTCTGTCGCGGCTCAAGCAACCGAATTTTCCCCAGCCGAGCCGTTTCTTGCGAACGGAGAAGAACAGACGATTTTACAGGGGGGCGATTTCACAGGGAGTATGTCTTGGTGCCCCTGGCCGGACTCGAACCAGCACTCCTTGCGGAACTCGATTTTGAGTCGAGCGCGTCTACCAATTCCGCCACAGGGGCCCGCCGCGAACGGACGAACAGGTTGCGGACTATACGGGGAAGCGGGCTTGCGTCAACACTTCACGTCGCAAATCCTCACGCTTGTCACCTCTTTCACCATCGCCGTTGCGCCAGGGGGCGCCAGCGGTTAGACAAAACACCTCATCGAGGGCCCTCCATGCTTCGCAAACTCTATGACTGGACCATGTCGCTCGCTGCCACACGGCATGCGGAGAAGGCGCTCGGCTCCGTGTCTTTCATTGAAAGTTCGGTCTTTCCCATCCCGCCCGATGTTCTGTTGATCCCAATGGTGCTTTCGGAGCGCGCAAGATGGCTTCGTTATGCGTTGATCTGCACCGTGAGTTCCGTTCTTGGTGCGCTTCTCGGATATGCAATCGGCGCCTTTCTTTACGAAACGGTCGGGCAGCCGATCCTGGCCTTCTACGGCAAGGAAAATGCATTTGAACAAGTGGCCGGCTGGTACAATGAATGGGGTGGCTGGGGGGTGCTTTTCGCTGCCGTCACACCATTCCCCTACAAGGTGTTGACCATTTTTTCAGGCGCTACTGGGCTCAACCTTGCGGTCTTCGTGGTCGTCTCGATTCTCGGTCGCGGCCTTCGATTCTTTCTGGTCTCCTGGCTCCTCTACAAGTTTGGCGCCCCGATCCGGACGTTTATAGAGAAGAACCTTGGCCTTCTTTTCACCCTTTTCATGGTTTTGCTGATCGGCGGCTTCGTTGCCATCCGCTATGTATTCTAGAGGCCCCCAATGTCCCTGACCGCTCCCACCGGTGCCACACAAACCCTGAGTGCCGGCTTGCTTTTTTTCGGTTTGGCCGCAACCGTGGGCACAGCGCTCGGCTTCGAGCATATTGGTGGCTACCTTCCCTGCATGCTGTGTCTTGAGCAACGTACGCCCTACTATATTGGCGTGCCGCTGATGCTGCTTGCGGTTCTGGCTTCATGGCTGAAGGCGCCTCCGCTCATCACGCGCGGGCTGTTGCTGATCGGTGGTGCGTTGATGCTCTATGGAATGGCGCTTGGGGTTTATCATTCCGGGGTAGAGTGGAAATGGTGGGAAGGCCCGGCCGATTGCGGTGCCGGCGCGTCCAGCCAGAACCTTGGAGGCAATCTGCTCGACCAGTTGAATGCGGTGATTCCCCCATCCTGCAGCGAAGCCGCAGGCCGTTTTCTGGGGCTCTCATTTGCCGGCTGGAACGTGCTTGCGAGCGCACTTTGGGCCTTCGTGGCACTGCGGGCGGCATTCAAGCGCTAGTGCTTCATTCTTCCTGGAAGGTTTTAGGTGGCTCGCTCTCTATTAGGGCTCGAGCTCGACATCCCAGTAGAGATAATCCATCCAGCTTTCATGGAGATAGTTGGGCGGGAAAAGTCGGCCATTGTTGTGCAGGTCCTGCACGGTGGGCCGGAAGGGCTTTTGCTGCGGCCACATCTTTGCACGGGAGGGCATGACGCCACCCTTTTTTAGATTGCAGGGCGAACAGGCCGCGACGACATTTTCCCAGGATGTGACGCCACCGAGGCGGCGGGGAATGACATGGTCGAAGGTCAGGTCTTCGCGGGTGCCGCAATACTGGCACTGAAAACGGTCGCGCAGAAACACGTTGAAACGCGTAAACGCAGGGTAACGCGACGGTTTTACATAGGTTTTGAGGCTGATCACGCTCGGCAGCCGCATCTTGAAAGATGGGGATGAAACCTGCTGGTCGTATTCGGCAACAATGTTGACCCGGTCGAGGAAGACTGCCTTGATGGCATCCTGCCACGACCACAGTGACAAGGGATAGTAACTGAGCGGTCTGTAGTCCGCATTCAGCACCAGAGCAGGCATGCTGTCTGGCGAAGCCGCGATCGTCACGTCCTTGAAGCTCCTTCAACTGGCCAAGTCGATCGATGCGGATACTGTAAGCCTGCCGTGACAGGAATGTGAAGCGCATATTTTGCTTTATGACACGTCAAACATCTGGATTTTCGCAGTTTTTTTCTTCTAACGCGGCAAGGGCGCTGCTTCCTGCCCCTTCATCTGGCGATAATAGGCCCAAAACAGGCGGGCGGCGACGGCGCGAAGCGGCGCCCATGATTCGGCAAGCCTCGCCAGGCCTTTCGCATCGGGCCGATCCGGCAGAGACAAGGCATCGGCCACGGCAGCCTGCAAAGCCACGTCGCCAGCCGGAAACACATCAGGATGACCAGCGCAGACAAGAAGATAGACCTGAGCTGTCCATGGGCCAATTCCATGGATCGCCGTGAGGCGGTCGACAGCTTCCTCGGCTTCAAGTGCGCAGAGTGTTTCAAGATCGAGACCATGCTCCAGAACAGCCCGCGCGAGAGCTACAATGGTACGCTGCTTGGCGCGGGAAAGACCGGCGACGATCAGGGGCGCTTCGCCTGCTGCGGCAATCGAGGCTGGCGTGAGCGGGTCGATCAAACCGTGTAGTCGCGCCTCGATGGCGTCGGCGCTGGCACGCGAAACCTGTTGGGATATGACAATGGAAACAAGACTCGCAAAGCCGGGCTCCGTGCGCCGCAGAGGAATATCACCAGCAAGGTCGCGCACGGGCTGAAGGCGGGGGTCGAGTGCGACAAGGCTCTCAACGGCTCGCAAGATATCCGCATCAGTCTCTATGCGTTTCATCGTATTGGTGTGGCCTGTCCTTGCCGTGCGCGAAAGAAAGCCGTAGCAATCGTCACATGCTGACCGCAACCCGATTCAAGCATCACTCATGACACGACCGGTCTTTCGGTTCGCACCGAGCCCAAATGGTCAACTCCATCTTGGTCATGCCTATTCGGCACTCCTGAACCGGGACATGGCTCGGGAGGCGGGCGGACGCTTTCTTCTGCGAATGGAAGATATCGACGTGACCCGCTGCACACCCGAATTGGAGCATGGCGTGTTGCGTGATCTGGCCTGGTTGGGACTTCACTGGGAGGTGCCGGTGCGCCGACAATCGGATCATTTTGACGATTATCGTGCCGCGCTTGATCGACTGATCGATGCAGAGCTCGTCTATCCGGCGTTCATGACCCGGGGAGAGGTGCGGGCGCGCATCGCCGAGCACGAAGCTATTGGCGAGCGTTGGCCGCGCGATCCGGACGGAGCGCCGGTCTATCCTGGAGAGGACCGCCATATGAGCTCACGGGAGCGTCAGGCTCTGATTGACGAGGGCGCGCCTTTTGCATGGCGGCTCGATATGGCAGCGGCCATCGCGCATGTCGGAACCACGCTTTGTTGGGAGGAGACGGGGCAGGGACCCGAAGGGGAGACAGGCCTGATACCTGCAAGGCCCGAGACATGGGGCGATGTGGTGGTTGCGCGAAAGGAAATCCCGGCAAGTTATCATCTATCGGTGGTGGTCGACGATGCGCTGCAGGGCATCACACATGTGGTGCGTGGGCGCGATCTGTTCCACGCAACTGGCGTGCATCGTGTGCTTCAGGAACTTTTGGGTCTGCCGGTGCCGCGCTACCACCACCATGACCTCATTCTTGACGATGACGGTCGCAAGCTCTCGAAGAGCCGTGGCGACACCAGCCTTGCCGCATTGCGCGACAGCGGCGCGACGCCGGATGACATTGCGCGTATGATCGGGGTGCCTAGCTCAGCCGCCTAAGAAGCGCCTTGGCCACGACCAGGATCAGAAGCACCGCGAAAGCACCACCCAGACCGGCGAGTGCACCTTCGGTGAGACTTGAGAAACGAATCCCGTTCCGGTTGGCCAGATAGACGGTTCCGAAGAATGCGGTGGCTATAATCATGGCGGTGCCCATCGCACCGAACCCGTCATCTTTCAGAGCCGCGTTGAGACCGAGCGACAGAAGGTAGGCGATCATCGTGACAGCCACGAGGGCAAAGATCAGCCAGCTGGTGTCCAGTTTCATCAACATTTGCGTACTCCCGGCGGCGCCATGGATCACTTCTATTGATCCTAAGATGGAAATGTTTCGCTTTCCTTGCTGGCATGGGGGCTGTTAAAGCCGCGGTTGATTCGAGCTTTCGCATTCAGGGACACATCCGATGAAAGATCTTACGAGGGCGATCCCGGCCTTGTTCGTCGTCCTCTGGGCGACCGGTTTCATCGGGGCGCGTTATGCGATGCCATGGGCGGAACCCTTCACATTCCTGTGGATCCGGTTTGCTCTGACCTTTGGCGTTCTTCTGTTGATCATTCCCCTTGTGAAGCCAAAGGCGATTGGCCCACGCAATGCATTTCACGCCTCAATAGCAGGCGTTCTGATGCATGGCGTTTATCTCGGAGGCGTCTTCTGGGCAGTGCGCAACGGTCTCCCGGCTGGCTTCGCCGGCCTCATCGTTGGGCTTCAGCCGATGCTGACTGCGGTCATTGCAGGTCTGTTTCTCGGCGAGAAGGTGACAGGAAAGCACTGGCTTGGCCTTGTGGTGGGGCTGGTCGGTGTGGTGACAGTCCTTTCCCCAAAATTCGGCTCGATCAGTGGCGGTGTGACGGTCGCGACCATTGGTGCGGCCGTTGTGGCGGTGATCGCCATGAGCGTTGGCACCGTCTGGCAGAAGCGTTTCGTGGCGACTGCTGATCTGGTAACAGTCACGCTTTATCAATATGTCGGCGGTTGGGCTGTCACGTTTCTGGTCTCGCTATTGTTCGAAACGCAGCACTTCGTGCTCAACGGTGAACTGGTCTTTGCCATGGCGTGGCTGGTTTTCGTGCTGTCGCTGGGTGCGATCTTCCTTCTGATGATCCTCATTCGAGAAGGGGAGGTGGCGCGGGTCGCATCGCTCTTCTATCTCGTGCCCGCTGTCACGGCGCTGATGGCATGGTTCCTGTTTGACGAGACACTGACGCCTGTGCAGCTTGTAGGTATGGCGATCACGACTTTCGGCGTGGCGCTCGCGACGCGGCGTTCAGTTCGTCAGCCGGCCCCAGCGACCGCTCGCGCTTCGCGGTAGCGTTTGATCGAGGCGTTCAATTCTCCGCCGAGAATGAATACGGCGGAAATGATGTAGAGAAACACCACGGCGATCATGATGGATGCGAGACCGGCATAGGTGCTGGCGTAGCTGCCGAAGCGCCCGAGATAGGCTGCAAAAAGGCTTGATCCGACAAAGGATCCCAGGAGTGTGAACGCAACACCGGGCAGCACGTCCCACAGGCTGCGCCGACCGGCTGGCAGCCAAAGATGTACTGATATCAGCGCAAGAATGAGCACGGTCAGCGCGATCACATAGCGCCAGAACGTGATGGTGCCGACATAAGGGGCAATCCACTCCAAATTGTTGGCGGCGATGCGCAGGGCGATCGGCGCGATGACGAGCAGGATGCTGATGGCAAGAAAGCCGACCGTTGCAACGAGCACGAAAAACAGGCTTTGCGCGCGCAGGCGGAAGATCGAGCGTTTTTCGCTGACCCGGTAGGCGCGATTGAGAGACAGGCGAAGCGCCTCCACTCCATTGGAGGCGAAAACGCCGGCCAATACGACACCGAAGGTCAGCACATCGCTGCGGCGCACACCGAGCACATTGTGAACTTCTCTTGCAATCGGCTCGGCAACTTCCTTGGGCCAGGTATCGAAAATCAGATCGACCGCCTGTTGCGAAAAAGAGTCTGCGCCAAGGAAACTTGCCAGGGCAGTGGCAAATATCAGAAACGGGAACAGCGCCATCAGCGCCGAGATGGCGACGTGACTGGACATGGCCCAGCCGTCATCCGTGTTGAAGTGGCCGAGCGCATCGCCGATGATACGTCTGGTGGCTTTCAATCCGCGCACTGCGCTTCCCTTCGTGGCTGTCGACATTGCTTTTGGTTGTTTCGCTCAGGCCAATATGTGAAACCGGGACGCTTATAGACAAGTGCTGACGGGAATTTCATGGTTAGTGACCGGACGATCCTGATTACCGGAGCCTCTTCTGGCATAGGCGCATGGTGTGCCGAGGCCCTGCGCAGAGATGGCTGGCGCGTTTTTGCAACGGCGCGCAGACCGGAAGATCGTCAAGCCCTTGAAAAGATGGGGATAGACGCCTTCTACCTCGATTACTCGGAGCCTGAATCGATCATAGCGCTCGTGGATGATGTGCTCGATCGCACCGGCGGTTCACTCGATGCTCTTTTCAACAACGGAGCCTATGCCCAGGCTGGGGCCGTGGAAGATCTTCCTGTGGAAGCGCTGCGTCACCAGTTCGAGGTCAATGTTTTCGGCTGGCACGATCTTACGCAGCGCCTCGTTCCAGTGATGCGGCGGCAGGGGCATGGTCGCATTGTTCATTGCTCGTCGATCCTGGGGCTCATTCCTATAAAGTACCGTGGTGCTTACGCTGCCTCCAAGCATGCACTCGAAGGATTGATGCTGTGCCAGCGCGCGGAGCTTGAAGGGTCGGGCATTCACGTTTCCCTGATTGAACCGGGGCCCATCGAGTCCAGAATTGCAAGCAACGGACTCCCGTGGTTCGAGCGCTATATCGATCACGAAAACTCCGCGCATCGGGACGCCTATGAAGGTCAGCTTGCACGTTTGAGACAAGGCGGGGTGAAGTCGCGGTTCAAGCTCGGGCCGGACGCGGTCTATGCGCGACTTTCGCACGCGCTCCTTTCCCCGCGCCCAAGGCCGCACTATGTGGTAACCACGCCGGCGCGTATCGGTGTCGCATTGAAACGGCTGCTTCCGGCGCGCATGTTGTATCGCTTCCTGTCGAACCAGGGCTGAAACAAAAAGAAAGCCGCGATGTCCACAGTCTTCAATATCCTCTCCATCCTTGTGATGATGGCGGTCGTTATCGTCCTCATTCGCGGTCTCATGAACATGATGCGTGGCGGCTCGGCCAACACGTCGAACAAGCTTATGCAGGCTCGCGTTATCCTGCAGGCTGTTGCCATCGTCTTTGTCGTACTTGCGCTTTACTACGCGCGTTCCAAAGGCGGCTGAGGCGCTCCGTGGTCAAGCTGAACAAGATTTACACGCGCACGGGCGATGACGGGACAACGGGTCTCGGCTCGCGTGAGCGCCGCCTGAAATCCGACCTCAGGGTTGCGTCCTATGGCACGGTCGATGAGGCAAATGCCTGTATCGGCATGGCACGTGTTCATCTGGCAGAATCGGAGCCGCGCATCGACGCGATGCTGGCGCGCATCCAGAATGATCTCTTCGATCTGGGAGCTGACCTTTCGACACCCGATACCGGCGAGGCGCTGGGCTACGAGCCTTTGCGGATCGTGCAGAGCCAGGTGGACCGGCTGGAAGCCGATATTGATGCCCTGAATGCCGAGCTGGCGCCGTTGCGCTCTTTCGTGCTGCCCGGTGGCAAGCCCGCTGCTGCTGCACTCCATCTCGCGCGCACTGTCTCGCGACGTGCCGAGAGGCTGATGGTGGAGTTGCGCACAGTCGAAGGTGAGATCGTCAGTGATGCGGCCATGCGCTACATCAACCGCCTCTCCGATTTCCTGTTCGTTGCTTCACGCGCCGTCAATGACAATGGTGCGCTAGACGTGCTATGGGTGCCCGGGCAAAACCGCTGAGATATTCGGGCCGGGATCGGGGCCCGCAAAGAGGGCTCCGATGTTCATACCGTTGCACGATGCCAACAGCCTGCGGCACATCAAACGGCAATATGTCACGCTGGCAATCATAGCGGTCAACGTGATCGCCTATCTGGTGACGGCGGTGGGAGGCACGGATTTTGCCTTTGCCGCTGCGCTTGGGCTGGGCTATATCCCGTCCGTTTCCAATGATCTGGCGGTCCTTCCGCCAGAGCTTGATCTGGTTCCGGAACCGCTCACCTACATCACCTATTCATTCCTGCATGGCGATTTGCTGCATCTGGGCGGCAATATGCTGTTTTTGTGGGTGTTTGGCGACAATGTCGAGGATGCGCTGGGGCATTTCCGGTATCTGATTTTCTACCTCGCCTGTGCGGTTGCGGGAGCTTATATGCACGGCTTCATCGCGCCGGATTCCAATGCGCCGCTCATTGGCGCTTCCGGTTCCATTGCCGGTATTGTTGCTGCCTATCTGATCCTGCATCCTCGGGTGAAAGTCTGGGTGCTGGCTTTCGCGCGCATTCCCATTCGCGTTCCGGCCTTCATCCTTCTCGCGTTGTGGATCGGTTTCCAGTTCTTGATGTTGATGATCGATACGGAAAATCAGATTTCCTGGGCGGCTCATGCGGGAGGCATTCTCGCCGGGGCGGCCCTCGTGGTCATCCTGCGGCGCAGGGATGTGCCCCTGTTTGACAAGCGTTTGGAGAAACCGCGGGCGGTGGAGCTTGAAAAGCCGGATGTTGCGCGCCCTCTGGAAACCGAGCAGCCGCGCTGGGGCCGGTAATAGGACATTTCTGCATATTGACGTGAACGTCAGGCCTCTCTACGGTCCCGCCAACTCCGGCGGCATACCGCATGAAGGGGGAGGAGGAGTGTTCTGAATTTCCCTGCACATGTCGGCATTCAGCCATCCGGCGCGTCCATCTGCTGGTATCCAGCATCAGAACCGAAGTCCACCATGGAAGGTGATTGCGCATGAAAGTCCTTGTTCCGGTCAAGCGGGTCATTGACGCCAATGTGAAGCCCCGCGTGAAGGCGGATGGCTCCGGTGTCGAGCTGACGAATGTCAAAATGGCGATGAACCCGTTTTGTGAAATCGCGGTTGAAGAAGCGATCCGCATGAAGGAAGCCGGCAAGGTTGAGGAAATTGTCGCCGTTTCGATTGGCCCGGAGAAAGCTCAGGAAACGCTGCGCACCGCGCTCGCCATGGGCGCTGACCGCGCGATCCTCGTCAAGACCGACGAGGCGGTCGAGCCGCTTGACGTGGCGAAGATCCTCAAGGGCGTTGTCGAGGAGGAGAAGCCGGAAATCGTGATCCTCGGCAAACAGGCCATCGATGACGATTCCAACCAGACCGGCCAGATGTTGGCCGCGCTGCTTGGCTGGAGCCAGGGAACATTTGCTTCGGATGTGGAGCTTTCAGACGGCAAGGCCAAGGTGACGCGTGAGGTGGATGGCGGTCTCCAGGTGGTCGAGCTCAAACTGCCGGCCATCGTGACAACGGACCTGCGCCTGAACGAGCCGCGCTATGCTTCTCTGCCGAACATCATGAAAGCCAAAAAGAAGCCGCTCGACACCAAGGAGCCCGGCGATTTCGGCGTCGAGGTGAAGGCACGCCTGAAGGTGCTCAAGACCGAGGAACCGGCCGGCCGCAAGGCGGGCATCAAGGTGGGCTCGGTGGCCGAGCTGGTCGACAAACTGAAAAACGAAGCCGGCGTGCTTTAACGGAGAGGGAGAGACAAAATGGCTATTCTTCTGATTGCCGAACACGATAACGAAACCCTTTCCGATCAGACCGCCAAGGCGCTCGCCGCAGCGAGCCAGATCGGCTCTGATGTGGATGTGCTTGTAGCTGGCAAAGACGCGAAGGCCGCCGCCGACGCAGCGGCGAAGCTTTCGGGTGTGCGCAAGGTTCTCCTCGCGGAAAGCGATGCGCTTGCGGAGCGACTTGCCGAGCCGCTCGCCGACCTCGTGATTTCTCTGGCTGACGGATACGACACGCTTGTCGCGTCGGCGACGACAACGGGCAAGAATGTCATGCCGCGTGTCGCGGCCCTGCTCGATGTCATGCAGGTGTCCGACGTAATCGAAGTGGTGGATGCCAAGACGTTCAAGCGCCCCATTTATGCCGGCAACGCGATCCAGACCGTCGAGGCAACCGACGCCAAGCGGGTGCTTACGGTGCGCACATCGTCCTTCCAGGCGGCAGGCGAAGGGGGCTCTGCCGCGGTGGACAGCGTCGACGCGCCGGCTGATGCCGGCCTTTCGGCATTCGTGGAAAACCGCATCGCAGAAAGTGACCGGCCTGAACTGACTTCTGCCAAGATCATCATTTCGGGCGGTCGTGCGCTGGGCTCGGAAGAGAAGTTCAACGAGGTCATCCTGCCTGTTGCGGACAAGCTGGGAGCTGCTGTTGGCGCTTCGCGCGCAGCTGTCGATGCGGGCTATGCCCCGAACGACTGGCAGGTGGGGCAGACGGGTAAGGTGGTTGCGCCCGATCTCTACATCGCCTGCGGCATTTCCGGTGCGATCCAGCATCTGGCCGGTATGAAGGATTCCAAGGTGATCGTAGCGATCAACAAGGATGAAGAAGCCCCGATCTTCCAGGTCGCCGATTATGGCCTGGTTGCAGACCTTTTCGATGTGCTGCCGGAGCTCGAGAAGGCGCTCTGAGCCTGTAACAAGAACACCGGAATCTCAGGCAACGGCCCCGCTTTCGAGCGGGGTCTTTTTTGTTTGCGGCACCAAAGCGAACACCGCACGGACATCACGGAAGGATTTTCCGCGCGGGGGTAGACGCCATTGCGCCTCCCATTTAGTTTGCAGCGCAACAACACTGACGAAGGGTGCAGGTCGCATCTCACGGGGTTTTCGACATGACTGGAAAGATTGAGAAAGTAGGTGTGATTGGCGCGGGCCAAATGGGTAGCGGTATTGCCCATGTCGCCGCGCTGGCGGGCTATAACGTGAAGCTCTACGATCTTTCCGCCGAGCGGATCGAGGCGGGTATAGCGACGATTTCCGGCAATATGGCGCGGCAGGTTTCATCGGGAAAACTCGAAGACAAGGTTCGTCAGGACGCCTTGGCGCGCATTGCTCCGGCCACCACCATGGAAGCACTCGCCGATATGGACCTCGTGATCGAGGCGGCGACCGAAGATGAAACCGTCAAGCGGAAGATTTTCGCGCAGCTTTGCCCGGTGCTGAATCCGGAAGCCATCGTCGCCACCAACACCTCATCGATCTCCATCACGCGCCTTGCCGCACAGACTGATCGGGCCGAGCGCTTCATCGGCATTCACTTCATGAATCCCGTTCCGGTGATGAAGCTGGTGGAACTCGTGCGCGGCATCGCCACGGAAGATGACACGTTTGAGAAGGCACGCGGCTTTGTCGAAAGCCTCGAGAAGACGATTACGGTGGCGGAGGACTTCCCCGCGTTCATCGTGAACCGCATCCTGTTGCCGATGATCAATGAAGCAATTTACACGCTCTACGAAGGCGTGGGGACGGTTGAAGCCATCGACACGGCGATGAAACTCGGCGCCAACCATCCGATGGGCCCATTGCAACTTGCCGATTTCATTGGCCTCGACACCTGCCTGTCGATCATGCAGGTGCTTTACGAGGGATTGGCCGATTCCAAATACCGTCCATGCCCGCTGCTGGTAAAATACGTTGAAGCCGGCTGGCTTGGCCGCAAGACCGGCCGCGGCTTTTATGACTACCGCGGTGAGACGCCGGTCCCGACACGATAATTCCGGCTCGCAGCTCTCTATTCAGCAGCCTGCCGCTGCGGCGTTTTGCGCCGTGCGGCGGGCTTTTTTGTCTTATGCTGTGCAGCTGTTGCCGAAATCTCTTCCATGGGGAAAGCGTCGACAGCGATAACCTTTTCGACAGCGTCCCGCGCTTCGCGCAGCTGCGTGAATTCGGCATCGCTGATGAGATCCATATCGTGGGCCTCCTGTGCGTCGCTGATCTTTTTGGCGCGCATCTTTTTCTCGATGGGGGCCGCATCGACGACGAGCCGGAACGCACGTTCCAGATCCTTGAGCGGATGCGCATCGTGCCCCTGACCGAGATACAGGTCGGGCGTCAGCCTGTCCCGCTGCTGAGAGGGTTTCAGAAGGATTTCGGCAAGCTTGGTGATGAGACGATCCGAAGGAACCGGGTTGGGGACGCCCCACGGGAAAGCGATCAAACGCACCAGCCAAGCGGCGGGCCGCGATGGCAAATTGTCGAGAACGCCACGGAAAGCAATGCCCATCCGCGCCTCGCCCGCTTGCATGAGATAGTCGACGATTGGCTTGTCTTCGGCGAAGCGTCCTTCGCTTTCGTAGCGTTTCAGAACGGCACCCAGCAGATAGAGTTCTGCAAGGATGTCTCCCAGACGGGCTGAAATCATCTCCCGGCGTTTGAGCGATCCGCCGAGTGTGAGCAATGCGAAATCGGACAGGAGAGCGAAGGCTGCGGAATGACGCGAAAGGGTTTTCCAGTGACGCGGCATTGCCGCTCCCTTCGGAGCAGGGCTCAGAAGGCCACCGGTCCAGCCACGCAGGAAGGCGCGACCGGCGGTCTTGAAAGCATGGCCGACATGCTTCCAGAAGGCCTTGTCGAAAAGATCGAGCCCTTCCTCCCTGTTCTCGTGCGATAGCGCCAGCAATTCTTCGAGCATATAGGGGTGGGAGCGAATGGCACCCTGGCCGAAAATCATCAGATTTCGGGTGAGGATGTTGGCGCCCTCCACGGTGATGCCGACCGGCACCGCCCGATAGGCCGCGCCCATGTAGTTGCTCGGGCCGTCTATGATTGCCTTGCCGCCGTGAATATCCATCGCGTGCTCGACGGAACGGCGCATGCGCTCTGTGGCGTGATATTTCATGATGGCGGAAATAACCGAAGGCTTGTGCCCTTCATCGAGCGCCGCAAGTGTTGCCCGCCGCGCCGCATCGATCAGATAGGCGTTGCCGCAGAGCTCGGCCAGCGGCTCCTGAATGCCCTCGAAATAGCCGATTGGCACGTTGAACTGCGTGCGCACCCGCGCATAGGCGCCGGTGGCGCGTGCGCACATTGCGGCGGATGCGGCCGACTGCGAGGGAAGCGAGATGCTGCGCCCGGCAGCGAGCGCCGTCATCAGCATGGTCCAGCCCTGACCGATCTGCTTCTCGCCACCGAGAATGTGGTCCAGCGGCACGAAGACATCCTCGCCATAGAGCGGTCCGTTCTGGAAGAAGGTGAACTGCGGAATATGCCGGTCGCCGTGGCGCACACCCTTTGTGCTGGTCGGCAGCAGCGCGACGGTGATGCCCAGATCCTCTCCGCGGCCGAGGTGATTTTCCGGGTCTCGCATCTTGAAGGCGAGGCCCATTACGGTGGCTACGGGCCCAAGCGTGATATAACGCTTGTGAAAATTGAGCCGCAGGCCCAGAACCTTCTTGCCCTTCCAGGTCCCATATTCAACCACACCCGTGTCCGTCATCGCCGCGGCGTCAGAGCCTGCGTGCGGGGAGGTAAGGCCGAAACACGGTATTTCGCGCCCATCTGCCAAGCGCGGCAGCCAGTATTTGCGCTGCTCATCGGTGCCGAAATGCATGAGCAATTCGCCAGGCCCAAGCGAGTTGGGCACCATTACGGTGACGCCGGCGACGACGCTTGCAGAGGAGAGCGTGCGCACCACCTCCGAATGGGCGGTGTTTGAGAAGCCGAGCCCACCAAACTCCTTCGGGATGATCATTCCGAAGAATTTGTTCCTGCGCATGAAATTCCATACGGCGGGGGAGAGATCGTGATCGCGCCAGTTGAGCGTCCAATCATCGACCATGGCGCAGAGCTCGCGCACGGGGCCGTCCATGAAGGCCTGCTCCTCTTCGGAAAGGCGCGCCGGCGGCATGGCCAGGAACTGTTCCCAATCAGGATTCCCGGTGAAAAGTTCGCCGTCCCACCAGACCGTCCCCGCATCGATCGCTTCCCGCTCCGTCTCGGAAATCGGTGGCATGATCTTGCGGGCCCAGTTGAAGATGGGCTTTGAGATGCGGTCTCGGCGAAAGGTTTTGAAACGCATGACCGGGCCTCCAGTGTTGCGCCAATATAACAGGCTTGCCTCTGGGAGGCGAACGGGCTTCGCGGAGGGATGGTTCCCGCTCGTGTGCTCAGCCGCGCAGACGATTGCGCATGATGCGCAGACGATTGCGCACACGCCGTGCCAGGCCAAGCTGGGCCGCTGCCTTACGCACGTGGCGGTCTGCATCGGGCGTAAGCCCGACGACCATCGTTCCCAGGGGACGACGCTCGCTCCACAGGCGGCTCATCACCGGGTGATCTGGCACCGCACAGGAATCCGTCATGATGATGTTTGGGTCATCGAGATGGGTTTTCGTGACCTCGATCATGAGAAGCGTGCCTGGAGAATAGGTGGCGAAGCTTTCGTCATAAGCCGTTTTCCATGTGTAGGCCGTGCCGTTCTCAATGAAGACAATCAGGCAGGCGATAACCACATCATCGAGCGTCAGCATGTGAATGCGGCACATGTCGCGTTCGCAGAGGCGATGAACCGCTTCCCGTGCGAAGGCTGCACGGTAACGATCGATCGCCATGGCGGTCCTTTCCCGTCCTTTCCAGCCGGACGCTTCAAGGGTGAGGAAGGCTTCGACGCCGTGCCTGACTTCATCGGGGTGGCGGGCAATGCGGTATTCGAGGTTGCCCAGTTCTCCCAGGCGCCTTCTTAGGCGCCGGAACTCGCGGTAGTGATGTGAGCGCAGGGAATCTCGCAGATATGTATCCCCATCCAGGGCGCTCTCGAGTGTCGGCCGCTCAACCCGATTGGTGATCTGGAACGGCAGGTTGCGCGCGTCCACCACCGTACGCAGGATGGCGGCAAATGCGCCGTCCAGGCCGACATCCGGCAAGACGAAAACCTTCGGGAGATCAAGGTGCGGCCGGGCGAGCATGGCGAAGAAATCCTCGATTACGCCAGCCGGGTCGTCATAGTCGACGAGAGGGGTGCCGAGCGGACCGAAGGGATTTGCCCAGGTGCGCAGTACCGGAACGCTGAATGGCAGGAGCGGACGTTCAACCGTAAAAGGAACAAGAAGGCGCAATCGACTGCGGTCTTCCGTTCCGTCGCGGATCACGGCCAACCGCACTTCCCGGTCTTCCAATCGAGGCATGGCCGGAGCCAGAAAGCGCGGATTGAAAAATATGTTTGTCTCGATGGAACGGGCTGCCAGATAATCCAGTTCATCGACCAGCTCGAAACCGGCTGACGCCGGATAAACCGCGAGTTTGCGCTTTTGGTCGCCCGTGGTCACCGAGGCGAGGCGCTCGGTATCGGGTTCCAGCGTGGCATCGCGGGCCAGATCACTGTCGGACCCTCCCGTGCCGCCGCTCGTCTCTTCAAGGAGAGGGGGGATGCTCACGGATTGGCCTCCTTTCGAAAGCGGGGGAGAAAGACCAGCATGCGGATCCCAAGCTTCCGCCAAGCGATAAAGGATAGCGAGCCGGCCTCGAAGAGAATGGCAATACCTGTCGCGATCGCTGCTCCCCACAGCCCGTATAGTGGTATCAGGATCATGTTGAGACCGATGTTGATGCCGAGCGTAACGGCGTAGATTCCGGCGCAGATTTTTTGAAACCCGCTCATCGTAAGCAGACTTTCCGCAGGTCCGACGGCGGCTCGGGCGACCACACACGAGACAAGCAGGAACAGAAGAGGATAGCCGGCAGTAAAACCACTGCCGAAAAGCATCAGCATCGGCTTGCCGATAATCAGCACGATCACGCCCATGGCGAGGGATGGCCAGAAGGTCCAGCTGACGGTTTCCGCAGCAAAGCTTGCCAGCCCCGACCGGTCCCCGCCATGCATGTAGGCGGAGTAGCGTTGAGCAACGCTTGCCTTCACCGCAAAATAGACGAAATGCACAAGGGCCAGCGTCTTGACGGTGGCAAAATAGACAGCGACGTCGGTTGGAGCCATATACCGTCCCACCATCAGCACGTCCGCGTTGGTGAGCAGAAAGTAGAAACTTTCGACGAGAAAGATGGGCAGCGAGACGCTGACCCAGTGCTTCATTTCATAGCGGGGCCTGCCGGAAGGCATGTTGCGATCCACGCGGGTGGTGATGCTCGCAAACTGCAGCAGTGTCGTCACATAGGTGGCAATGATGGCTGTGACGATCGCGGTTGTCGCGTCAGGTGCGTAGCCGCTCAGCACAGCGACGGCCATGAACAGCAGGATGAGCAACGGGCGAATGAAATAGGCCGGAAGCAGGGCCCAGATCACCCATGCATTGGCTCGAGAAACACCCTGCAGCAGGTCACTGAGCGCCAGCATCGGCAGGCAGATCAGGCCAAGGTAGAACGGAACGATGTAGTAGGACTCGATGACCGGCGTTAGAAAATACAGTCCCAACAGTCCCGCGAGCATGAAGATCGTCGATGTTGCCAGCACGAAAAGCCGGCCGGCGATGTTGACGCCGCGCAGCTCCCCAAACGCGCCTTTCGTGCGGTATTCCGGGATGAAGCGGATAATTGCCGTATGAAAGCCGAGGCATGAAATGTTGCCGAGGATGATCATTGTCACCCAGACGAGCACGTAGATTCCGTATTCGAAACTGCCCATCCAACGCGCAAGGAAAACCTGGCTGAAAAAGGCGATCACTGCGTTGATGATGCGGATGGCGAAGGCGATGAGCGCATTGCGGCCTGCCTCCCCGCGGGCGTCACGGGCGTTGATCAGGCCGTCGACCTTGGTGAGCCACGGGCGTACGCGCTCAGCAAGCTGCGCCGGCAGCAAGCGATCACCTGTTCCCGTGGCTGAAAAACGCACCACCCCACTCCTCTCAAGACATGTGCACAACGCTTTAGTGCAAACTGCTTAAGAATCATGAAAGGCGGTGGTCAGCACCGGATTCGGTGATGGAAAGCCAACAAAAAAAGCCGGGGTAAACCCGGCTTTTATCTGTACGTCTGGGCGATCGCCTCAGGCGAAGGCGCCGTGACAATGCTTGTACTTTTTCCCGGAGCCGCATGGGCACGCTTCGTTTCGGCCCACCTTGCCCCAGGTCGCGGGGTCGTTGGGGTCGCGCTCCTCTGCAGGGACGACGCTGTTTTCGCTGCGCGCGAGCGCTATCGTCTCGCCATCTGCAAACTCGTCCTCTCCGGTCGAGCCGTCAATGTGATGAGCCTGCATATCCGGTGTTTCCGGTGGCGGTGCCTCCGCAGCCTCCCTGACTAACTCCACACGCATGAGCTGCGAGGTGACCACCTGGCGCAGATTGCTGAGCATCGCCTGAAAAAGCTCGAATGCCTCGGATTTGTACTCGTTGAGCGGATCGCGCTGCGCGTAGCCGCGGAAGCCGATAACCGAGCGAAGATGATCGAGATTGACCAGATGCTCGCGCCACAGGCTGTCGAGCGTCTGCAGAAGAATGGACTTCTCCACATAGGTCATGATCTCGGGGCCGAAGCGCTCGGCCCGGTCCTTGGCCGCGGCCTCTGTCGCCTCGCTGATCCGCTCGCGGATGTCGTCTTCGGCAATGCCTTCTTCCTGAGCCCACTCATCGATGGGGAGATCCAGATTGAGCGACGCTTTTACTGCTTCGCGCAGTTCCTTCGTTTCCCACTGCTCAGCATAGGCTTTCTCGGGTATATGCCGTGCAACCAGATCGTCGATCGTGTCCTGGCGCATTTCGGCGACTGTCTCTGACAGATTTTCTCCGTCCATGAGTTCGAGACGTTGTTCGAAAACGACCTTGCGCTGGTCGTTCATCACATCGTCGAACTTGAGCAGATTCTTGCGGATGTCGAAGTTGCGGGCCTCGACCTTCTTCTGCGCCTTTTCAAGCGCCTTGTTGATCCAGGGATGGACGATGGCTTCGTCTTCCTTGAGGCCAAGCTTCTGCA
This sequence comes from Nitratireductor sp. ATLC21, assembly GCF_057196525.1. Classification (NCBI taxonomy): domain Bacteria; kingdom Pseudomonadati; phylum Pseudomonadota; class Alphaproteobacteria; order Hyphomicrobiales; family Phyllobacteriaceae; genus Nitratireductor; species Nitratireductor sp. ATLC21. The sequence goes on from NZ_JBXUOU010000005.1 coordinate 165,350, forward strand.
GCATCCCGTCCATCCGATCGGAACCGAAGATGCGCATCAGATCGTCCTGAAGCGACAGGAAGAACTTCGAGCGGCCGGGGTCGCCCTGGCGTCCGGAACGTCCGCGCAGCTGGTTGTCGATGCGCCGGCTTTCGTGACGCTCCGTCGCCAGAACGTAGAGGCCGCCGGCAGCAAGCGCCTGCTCTTTCAGCCGTTTCACATCCTCGCGGATGGCCTGCTCCTTGGCATCGCGTTCGGGGCCGGGTTCCATGTCGCCCAGCTCTTCTGCAATTCGCATCTCCGGGTTGCCACCGAGCTGGATGTCCGTGCCGCGACCAGCCATGTTCGTGGCGATCGTGATGGCGCCGGGCTTGCCTGCCTGCGCGACAATAAAGGCCTCGCGCTCATGGTGGCGGGCGTTCAGAACTTCGAAATCCTTGATGCCTTCCTGCCGGAGTCGTTCAGCAAGAAACTCGGATTTTTCAATCGAGGTCGTGCCGACGAGGATTGGCTGCCCCTTGGCGCTGGCTTCCTTGATCTCCCGGACAATGGCTTTGTATTTCTCTTCGACGGTCCGGTATACCTCGTCATCTTCGTCAAGGCGCTGGATCGGCAGATTGGTCGGGATCTCAATGACTTCGAGACCATAAATATTGCCAAACTCTTCCGCTTCCGTCGATGCCGTGCCGGTCATGCCGGCCAGCTTGTCATACATGCGGAAATAATTCTGGAAGGTGATTGAGGCGAGCGTCTGGTTTTCAGGCTGGATTGCCACCTTCTCTTTGGCTTCCAGAGACTGGTGGAGCCCTTCGGAGAAGCGGCGGCCCGGCATCATGCGCCCGGTAAACTCGTCAATGATGACGATTTCGCCGTTGCGAACGATGTAATCCTTGTCGCGTTGGAAAAGTTTGTGCGCTTTCAAGGCATTGTTGAGGTGGTGAACGATGGCGACATTCTCGATGTCGTAAAGCGAATCACCTTTGAACAAGCCCGCTTCGCGCAGCATGTTCTCCATTTTTTCCGTACCTTCTTCCGTGAAGGTCGCGGTGCGCTGCTTCTCGTCGACTTCATAGTCCTCTTCCACCAGATGCGGAATGAAGGTGTCGATCTTGTTATAGAGTTCCGAGCGGTCGTCCAGCGGACCAGAGATGATAAGCGGGGTACGAGCCTCGTCGATAAGGATCGAATCGACCTCATCCACGATCGCGAAGGAATGCCCGCGCTGCACCATCTGATCGCGCTCATATTTCATGTTGTCGCGCAGATAGTCGAAGCCGAGCTCGTTGTTGGTGCCGTAGGTCACGTCACACGCGTAGGCCGCGCGGCGTTCCTCATCCGACATGCCATGTACGATGACGCCGGTCGTCAGGCCTAGGAAGCCATAGAGTCTGGACATCCACTCCGAGTCGCGCGTGGCCAGATAGTCGTTGACCGTGACCACATGCACACCCTTGCCCGAAAGGGCATTGAGGTAGACAGGAAGAGTGGCGACAAGCGTCTTGCCTTCACCAGTCTTCATCTCGGCGATGCAGCCTTCATGCAGCACCATGCCGCCAATGAGCTGCACGTCGAATGGCCGCATGCCAAGGGCCCGCCGCGAAGCTTCTCGGGCCACGGCGAATGCCGGAACAAGAATATCGTCGAGCGACTTGCCTGCGGCCAGCTCCTTGCGGAACTCTTCCGTTTTTCCGCGCAATGCCTCGTCGGACAGCGCCTTCATTTCGTCTTCGAGCGCGTTGATTGCGGCGACACGCGGGCGGAAACCCTTGACGCGACGATCGTTGGAGGAGCCGAAAACCTTGCGGGCGAGACCGCCGAGACTGACCATCCAGTGGTCCTTTCACTTCCTGACAGACGGCACAGGTGAAGCAGGGATCAACCCCGATCGTGCCGAGCGAGAGCAATTATTTTACGATCAGCGCCCGGAAAACGGTTCTGGACGCAGGACATCAGGACAGATAAGAGGGGCCAAGAGTGATGTCAACGCCGCGTTAAACATGCGCTCTTGCGCAAAATTCCGCCATATTCCTAGGCGGTTTGGGCAAATTCTGAATCACGAACGGAGAGTTTCATGCTGAAATCGTTTCGCCGTTTCCTGGCCGTTCAGGTTGGGGCCGGTCTGACGCTGGCCGCCGTGGGCTTCATGCCTGCCTATGCTGCCGATGCCGACGTCGTCGCCACAGTCAACGGTATGGAGATCACGGAGGGCGATTTGGCCGTCGCTGGTGAGGAGTACGGCGCGCAGTTCGGAAATCTGCCTGAACCGCAGCGTCGCGCAGCACTGCTCTCCGCATTGATCGAGATCAGGCTTCTGGCCTCTCAAGCCGAGGAAAAAGGTCTGGCGGATAGCGAGGCCTTTGCCAAGCGTCTTGAGTTCCTGCGTCAGCAGGCGCTGCATGCAGCCTTTATTGAGAAGGTTGTCGATGGCGCGGTAACCGAGGAACAGGTGCGCGCCAGCTATGACAAGCAGATCGCGGAAGCCCCGGCTGTCAACGAGGTGCGGGCCCGCCACATTCTCGTAAAAACCAAGGAAGAAGCCGAGGCGATCATCAAGCAGCTCGAAGAGGGCGGCAATTTCGAAGAAATCGCCAAGGAAAAGTCCACCGACGGTGCGGCGGCCAATGGCGGGGATCTCGGCTATTTCACTTCTGGGCAAATGGTGCCGGAGTTTGAAAAGGCCGCCTTTGCGCTCAATCCGGGTGAACATTCGAAGGAACCGGTCGAAACTCAATTTGGCTTCCACGTCATCAAGGTCGAGGACAAGCGCGCCAAGCAACCGCCGGCATTCGATGCTGTGAAGGATCGGGTGCGGTCTTTGCTGGTGCGTGAGAAATATGTCGAAGAAGTTTCTGCTCTTCGTGATGCTGCCGAGGTTGATGTCAAGGATCCGGCTCTCAAGGAGTTCATTGACGGGATCGAGAAGCAGCGTGAAGGGGCGGCCTCCGGGAATGGCGATGCTGCTGAGCCGGCGAAGTCCGAATAGGGACTGACGATAGCGCACTCTGAAAGCGGCGGGCGTTAGACGTCCGCCGCTTTTTCTATTTACGATAGTGGGCGCTCCGCCACACCAGCGCGGATCTGGATTCGGCTTGCGTCGGAAAAAAAACTCGGGCAGACCGACATGCACCACAAATCGCAAATTTGGTAAGTCTGGCCATGTCCGCTGCAGTTTCTCCCCTCGCTCCAAAAAAATATCCGACCATGCCCGTTGTGGAAGGCGTGCGTATCGCAACGGCCGAAGCCGGTGTGAAATACAAGGGACGAACGGACCTCCTGACGATGGTCTTCGAGGAGGGCACAACGGTGGCCGGAGTGTTCACCCGCTCCAAATGCCCCTCCGCTCCCGTCGAATTATGCCGTGATAACCTGGCGGGCGGGACCGCGCGTATCCTGGTGGTAAATTCTGGCAACGCCAATGCTTTTACCGGGAAAAAGGGCCGTGCCACGACGGCGGTTGTCGGAGAGGCTGCGGCCAAGGCGGTCGGCGCGGGAAAAGACACGGTGTTCATGGCGTCCACCGGCGTGATCGGAGAACCGCTTCCTGCCGAGCGTGTTACCGGATTCCTGAACGCGATGGTGGCCGATGCGAAGCCGGAGGGCTGGCTGGCGGCTGCTAAGGCCATTATGACCACAGACACCTATCCAAAAGTCGCCACCGCCACTGTTCGGATGGGCGAGGTGGATGTGGTCATCAACGGTATCGCCAAGGGTGCTGGCATGATCGCGCCGGACATGGCGACCATGCTTTCTTTTGTGGCCACTGACGCGCCGATCGCAGCGCCTGTGCTGCAGGAGCTTCTCTCAAAGGGAACGGGCAAGACGTTCAATGCCGTTACGGTCGACAGCGACACCTCCACCAGCGATACATTGATGATGTTTGCAACGGGGGCCGCGGCCAGGCGCGGTGCGCCGACTATCACGGATGCGAAGGATCCCAATCTTGTGGGGTTCCGCCGAGCGCTGAACCGCATTCTGAAGACCCTTGCCCTCCAGGTCGTGCGCGATGGCGAGGGCGCACGCAAGCAGCTCGAGATCACGGTTACCGGCGCGAAATCATCTCGTTCGGCAAAGAAGATCGCTCTATCCATCGCCAATTCGCCGCTGGTGAAAACGGCTGTGGCTGGTGAGGATGCGAATTGGGGGCGGGTGGTCATGGCCGTTGGAAAGGCTGGCGAACCAGCCGAACGTGATCTTTTGTCGATCTGGTTTGGGGATATTCGTGTGGCTCATGAGGGCGAACGCGATCCCGACTATTCCGAAGAGGCAACCTCTGCCTATATGAAAAAGGATGAGATTGCGCTGCGCGTGGATCTCGGCATCGGGCGCGGCAAGGCCACCGTCTGGACCTGCGACCTGACCAAGGAATACGTTGCCATCAATGGCGACTATCGGAGCTAGGGTGTGCCAGGCCAGGTGAGGCAGGACGTCAAAAAGGATTTCGCCGTCATTCGCCGCTTTGAAGCGGCAGGTTTGCGTGCATGGCCCGCAGAAACCGTAGCCTATGACGGGACCTGGGTTCTGCGATTGACGGCGGGTCATCCCGCGAAGCGTCTGAATTCCATCAATCCGCTTGATCCGGGGGATTATCGGAATCTCGAAACACGCATCGAACGGGCGAGGGAGCAGTTCAGCGCCTATGGGCGACCGGTGACTTTTCGGCTATCTCCACTCGCAGCTCCGGAGATCTCCAGCTATCTCGATCAACAGGGGTGGAACACCCTTGGGCATTCGCTTGTGATGGCACTCGATCTCCAGGATGCCGACTTGTCCGAAGCCATGGATCAGATTCCGCTCAAGGACCGCCGGCGTTTTGTCAACGCGACGCTTAAGGTGCACGGCTATGAAGAGCTTCACCGAGCCGGTCTTTCCCGGGTCATCGGTGCGATCCGGCCTGAGACCGGGCTTTTCGTTCTGGAAAAAGGCGAGGAGCCGGTGGCCACCGCGATTTGCGTGCATGACAGCGACCTGGCCGGTCTGTTCGAGATCGCGACGAGACCTTCCTGGCGTGGGAAGGGTTATGGGCGCCGTGTTCTGCTTTCAGCGCTTAAATGGGCGCAAACGCACGGTGCTGAGCGCGCGTGGCTACAAGTGGAAGCTGGAAATGACGTGGCTGTGCGTCTCTATCGCGCGCTCGGTTTCCGGGAAATCTATTCGTACCATTATCGCCAGCCCCGGACCTGACCGTCGCCGCCGGCTGAGAGGAAGCGCACTCTATGAACGACCAGTCTAAACGTATTCTTCTTGTGGCGGCCTGCGCTTTGGTTGATCCCGACGGGCGGGTGCTTCTTGCCAAACGGCCGGAAGGGAAGGCTCTGGCGGGGCTGTGGGAGTTTCCGGGCGGAAAAGTTGAAGCAGGAGAGTCGCCGGAGAACACGCTCGTTCGGGAGCTCCAGGAGGAACTCGGGATTGAGACCAAGGTGGCCTGCCTGGCGCCGCTCACCTTTGCCAGTCACACCTATGAGGATTTCCACCTGCTGATGCCTCTTTATGTCTGCCGCCGTTTCTGGGGCACGCCACGGGCCCAGGAGGGGCAGGAGCTGAAATGGGTGCGGCCCCGCGACATGCGCGATTATCCGATGCCGCCGGCGGATGCGCCGCTGATACCTTTCCTCATCGATCTACTCTAAATCGTCCAGCCTGTTTCTCCGCCCGGTCAGGGTTAAGCCTTCGTTTACGCAACAGTGACAAGTTGATTGTGGGCGCGCGCCGCATTCGCGGCTGGGTTTAACCTTGCGGTGAGGGGTTGTTATGACATTCAGCGATGCAAGTGATGTGGAACGCGCGGACTGGACCACGCGGGCTGGTCATATGGGGATGGGTGCCCTTCGGGTCGCATTGCTGTTTGGCACCGCTGGCGTTGCGCTTGCGCTCATCCTGACACCGATCGCCGAAAAGCGTACCCGTTCGCATGTGGCGCAGATCGGAGCGCCGTTTGGCATAGATCCGATCACCACCGCCTCCACCAAGCGTGACGGCCGAAACTACACGATCCGAAGAAGCGTGCTGCAGCCATCCCGCAATTCTGTATGCGTTATCCATCAGGATGGCTTGCACAGCGGGGACTGCTGACGAGGCACTTGAAGGTCTCAGGGTTTCTTAAGTCTTTCCGCTTAATGTCGTCCTTTATTCAGGGGGGACCCGGAAATGGGACGTCAGTTTTTCAAGGACAGATCAGGCGCGACTGCGATTGAATATGCGTTGATCGCGGGTTTGATTTCGCTCGCTATTGTTGTCGGCGCAACCCAGACGGGCAAGCAGCTTTCGGCTACCTATCAAAACGTCGCCGATCAGGTGAAGCCGGCTGACTAGAACGGCCTCAGCCTCCTGAAACGGCATCTATTTCTTTCGACTGTTTTCCAAGGCGTCTTTCAAAGACATCTTGGCGCTTCCGGGAGCCAGTGGCTTCTGCTGGGATTCATGCGGGGCCCAGCCGGACATCCAGACAATGTTGAAGCTTGCCCTGATGCGTCCGTCGGGATCGGAGAAACGCTCCGCATAAAGCTGCGCCGCGCGCATGAAGAGCGCGCGGGTCGCCGGCTTGCGGGATCGGGCAGTGAGGATACTGGTCGCGCCCATGGATCGCAGATCGCGCATCAGATCGAACATGGTCGCATAGCGCACCGTGACGGTTTCCAGATCGGCCACTGGTAGCGCGAAGCCCGCCCGTTGAAGAAGGCCGCCCACATCACGAACATCCGCGAAGGGGCTGACGCGCGGTGCTGCGCCTGCAGAAAGTTCGGTCTCTGCAGCCAGCAAAACCTCACGCAATTCCTGGAGTGTGCCGGCGCCGGCCATGGCTCCCAGAAACAGCCCGTCCGGTTTCAGCGCGCGCCGGATTTGCGCAAGCATGCCAGGGACGTCGTTGACCTCGTGCAGATTAAGAAGCGAGACGATGAGGTCAAAACTGGCTGGCTCCATTGGCAATGTTTCAGCATTTGCGACCCGCCCGTCGCCATCGAGAAACGCGGGATCCGCTTCGATGCGGGTGACGATTTTTGCCTTGCCGCCTGAAAGCATTGCGCGCGCCGCATCATTCGTAAGGCAGAATACGGCAGCGGCTTGATCGAACTGCCGGTCCACGGTCGATAGCCGCTCTTCCAGATCGTCTGCGACCCGGTTCATCAGGAAGCGCGCGCCCGGATCGCCCTGTTTCAAGGCGCGCTTCTTGCGCAGAAGGGCCAATTCGCTGTCGAAGAGGAGTTCCATCGATCATTCTCCGTTTGAGGATGCGCCATCGCATAAAATTGCTATGCTCGCAAAGCGCAAAGCCTCGGGGACGTGCTGACTTGGGGGGATCGTGGTGGCTGCGGGTGTCTCGCGATTGTCGGTTTTGATGACGGGTTGGCTGCAACGGGCGCTTTTCCCGCCTGTGTGCCTTGGTTGCTCGAGCCTGGTCACGGAACCAGGGACGCTTTGCCCGTCCTGCTGGGGACGGTTGCGCTTTCTGGAGAGACCATGGTGCCCGGTGATGGGGACGCCATTTTCTCTTGATCTCGGCGATGCCATACTTTCTGCCGAAGCGATCGCATCTCCGCCACCCTTCGCACGGGCGCGATCAGCCGTGGTGTATGAGGGAGTGGCGCGGGGGCTGGTGCAGGCGCTGAAGTTTCGGGATCGAACGGATCTCGCTCCCTGGATGGCACGATGGATGCTCCGCGCCGGTGCTGAACTCACGCCGGAGTGCGATCTCGTGGTCCCGGTTCCTTTGCATCGTGCCCGTTTCCTGTCTCGACGGTTCAATCAATCGGCAGAACTGGCGCGTGCAGTTGCGCGTGGTGCGGGGCTTTCCTACGCACCTGAAGTGCTTATCCGAAAACGCCGAACGCGCCAGCAGGTCGGATTGGGCGCTCGAGAGCGCGAAGCGAATGTGCGCGGCGCCTTTCATGTTCCTGATACGGCTCTGCCTCACGTCAAATCACGACGCATCCTTCTGGTGGACGATGTCTACACAACCGGTGCGACGGTGGCGGCTGCAGCCCGCATATTGAAAAGGGCCGGTGCCGGGCAGGTCGATGTGTTGACCTTTGCGCGTGTTCTGCCTGGGGACTTCCGGGCCGAGGATCAAGGCCCTATATAAGCCCCGTGAAGAGTATGGGACCGACTATGGCTAATGTGACGATCTATACCCGGATGATGTGTGGCTTCTGTAGTGCGGCCAAGCGCTTGCTCGACAGCAAGGGGGTTGCCTATACGGAGCACGATGCCAGTTTTTCCGATGAACTGCGGCAAGAGATGATCCAGCGTGCGAATGGTCGCTCGACTTTTCCGCAGATTTTTATCGGCAATACCCATGTGGGCGGCTGCGACGAACTTCATGCGCTTGAGCGCGATGGAAAGCTCGATGCCTTGCTTGCGGAGGGACAAGCATGAGCAAGCTCATCGCTGCAGCTCTTCAAATGCGTTCCGGCACGGAGCCGGAGGCGAATGCCGATGCATTCGAGGCTCTGGTGCGGGAGGCCGCGGGGCAGGGCGCTGAATATGTACAAAGCCCTGAAATGACGGGCGTTCTTGTGCGCAGCAGGGAAGATCTGAAGTCGCGGATTGCCGGCTCGCGCGGGACGCTGGTGATCGATCGGGCACAGGCTCTCGCGCAGGAATTGTCGATCTATGTGCACCTTGGCTCCACAGCCGTAGCTCTCGATAATGGACGTGTGGCCAACCGAGCCTTTTTATTCGGACCAGAAGGTCGATTGATCACCACCTACGACAAGCTCCATATGTTCGATGTGGATCTCGACAATGGCGAGAGCTGGCGCGAATCCGCCACTTATGCACCGGGGGATCGAGCTGTTGTGGCCGATCTTCCCTTCGGTCGGCTTGGCTTTGCCATCTGTTACGATCTGCGCTTCCCGCAACTTTTCCGGGCGTTGGCGCGGGCTGAGGCCCAGGTGCTGACCGCGCCGGCCGCCTTCACGCGCCAGACTGGTGAAGCGCACTGGCATGTTCTGGTGCGATCTCGTGCCATCGAGAATGGTGCTTTCATGATCAGTGCTGCTCAAGGCGGGTTGCATGAGGACGGACGCGAGACCTACGGCCATTCATTGATCGTCGATCCCTGGGGACGGATCCTGGCCGAGGTGAATGGAGACGCACCGGGTGTTGCGATTGCCGAACTGGACCTCGATCAGGTGGCCGCGGCGCGCGCGAAGATTCCAAACTTGAAAAACGCGCGTGATTTCTCGGTGGCGCGTGTTTCGGGCGGCACTTCGACTGAGAGGAAGGCTTCATGATCAGTTTTAACCTGATCTGCGAGCACGACCACGCATTCGAAGCATGGTTTCGCAACAATGCGGATTTCGATGCGCAGAATGAACGCGGTCTCGTTTCATGCCCGCATTGCGGCACTTCCAGTGTGCAGAAAGCTCTGATGGCCCCGGCGGTTTCGACCGGCAAGCGACGCGAGCAGATCGCGCTCGCCATGGGCGAGCAGCAGAAGAAAGCGCTTGCCCAGCTTAAGGAACTGTCGAAGAAGGTGCGTGAAAATGCGGATTATGTCGGCGACCGGTTCGCCGAGGAAGCGCGCAAGATTCACTTCGGCGAAACCGAAGCGCGTGGCATCTATGGTGAGGCGACATCCGAAGAAGCTGCTTCTCTACTGGAAGAAGGCGTCGAGTTCATGCCGTTGCCGCTGTTCCCCGACGATCAAAACTGAGGCCGTTCAAGCGAGGGGTTTTGTCGCGGCGACCATGTAGTTGACATCCATGTCGCGCGACCGCTGCCAGCGGTCGCCGAGCGGATTGTAGACAACGCCGGTGCGATCGACGATCTTGATACCCGCTCCGGCGAGACCCTCTTCCAGTTCCTTCGGACGTACAAGCTTCTCGTATTGGTGTGTGCCACGGGGCAGCCATCCGAGCACGTATTCCGCGCCTATGATTGCCAGTCCCCAGGCTTTCAGCGTGCGATTGATAGTGGCAACGAACATCAAGCCGCCGGGCTTCAGCATGGCGCCGCACTTGGCCAGGAACAGATCCACGTCGGCAACGTGCTCGACCACTTCCATGTTGAGAATGATATCGAAGCTTTCACCGGCGTCGGCCAGGGCCTCTGCGGTGGTGGCGCGATAATCTATGGAAAGCTTGCTCTGCTCGGCATGAATCTTTGCGACTTCGATGTTGGTTTCGGAGGCGTCTGCACCGACCACCTCTGCACCGAGACGCGCCATGGGTTCGCACAAGAGCCCGCCGCCACACCCGATGTCGAGCATGCGAAGGCCAGCAAAGGGCTTTGCCGCGTGGGGATCGCGGCCGAAATGAGCCGCTACATGGTCGCGTATGTAAGCAAGACGAACAGGATTGAACTTGTGCAGGACCCCCATCTTGCCGGCCGGATTCCACCATTCAGCCGCAAGCGCCGAAAAATGCTCGATCTCTCGTTTGTCGATTGTCGTGTGCTGCGCTTCGGACATGGAAAGCCCCTCGCTGGGTGTTGCTCTAGCCTGGACCATGAAGTCGGGATGTGGCGACGGATTGTCAAGTCGGGAATTGTCACACGATCCTCGGTGGGTCTGTTTGCGAGAATGGCACCGTTCACGACCGCGTGGTTTTTCGGGCTTTGGAACGCCGTTTCACATTGCTTGCAGATAATGGATCTTTTGGGTATGGAGTGCGCGGCGCAGGGTGGGGCTCCGCTGCTGCGTCGTGTTGTGGCCACTTCTTCTGGGTGGTTGGAATTTCCGAGCAAAGGCACTCCGTTCCCATGGCGCGCATCGTGATGAAGTTCGGCGGAACCTCCGTCGCCGATATCGACCGCATCCATAATGTGGCGCGCCATGTCAAACGCGAAACGGATGCCGGGCACGAGGTCGCCGTTGTCGTCTCGGCGATGTCCGGCAAGACCAATGAACTGGTTGGCTGGGCGCAGGCTATGCCCAAGGCGACGGGTGCTGAATCTCCATTTTTCGACGCGCGCGAGTATGACGCTATCGTTGCATCGGGAGAGCAGGTCACCAGCGGCTTGCTGGCGATCGCTCTCCAGTCCATGGGGGTTGACGCCCGTTCCTGGCAGGGTTGGCAGATTCCGATCCGTACCGACAACGCACATGGTGCAGCGCGCATCGAGGATATTGACGGCAGCGAGATCGTTCGTCGCATGGGAATGGGCCAGGTTGCCGTCGTCGCTGGTTTCCAGGGCATCGGTCCTGACAATCGCATCGCAACGCTTGGGCGGGGCGGTTCCGACACCAGCGCCGTTGCTGTCGCTGCTGCGGTGAAAGCTGACCGATGCGATATCTATACCGATGTTGATGGTGTTTACACCACTGATCCGCGCATCGAGCCAAAGGCGCGCCGCCTGCCGAAAATTTCGTTTGAAGAAATGCTCGAAATGGCATCGCTTGGAGCCAAGGTGCTGCAGGTGCGGTCGGTGGAACTGGCGATGGTGCACAAGGTCAGAACCTTTGTCAGATCGTCTTTCGAGGATCCGGATGCGCCGGGTATGGGTGATTTCGACAACCCGCCCGGTACGCTCATTTGCGATGAGGATGAAATCGTGGAACAGCAAGTCGTCACCGGCATCGCCTACGCCAAGGACGAGGCGCAGATATCGCTTCGTCGCGTTGCGGATCGCCCAGGCGTGTCTGCCGGCATTTTTGGCCCGCTGGCCGAGGCCAATATCAATGTCGACATGATCGTGCAGAACATTTCCGAGGATGGTTCGCGCACGGACATGACCTTCACTGTACCCTCAGGGGATCTGGAGAAGGCTGTCGCTGTTCTCGACAAGGTCCGTGAAACGATCGGCTTTGACGCGATCCAGTCGGAAGCGGGACTGGTCAAGGTTTCAGTGATAGGCATCGGGATGCGCAGCCATGCCGGCGTCGCGGCAATCGCCTTCAAGGCCCTGGCCGAGAAGGGTATCAACATTCGTGCGATCACCACGTCCGAGATCAAGATTTCGATCCTGATTGACGGTCCTTATGCAGAATTGGCCGTCCGTACTTTGCATTCTGTCTACGGTCTCGATAAGCAGTAGAAAACAACAACCCGAAAACCGGCTTCTGCCTGGCTCCTGCAAGCGGCTGGCATTGGCCAAGGGAGAGGGGTTCGATGCGAGATTCTGCCGGCGGCCCGAGGGTGCTGTTAAGGCGATTGCGGGAATTGATGGCCGAGGCGCTCGATCCACAAGAGCGGCTCGACCATATCGTTCGCGAAATTGCCCAGAACATGGTCGCCGAGGTGTGCTCGCTCTATGTGCTACGCGCCGATTCGATGCTGGAGCTTTATGCGACGGAGGGTCTGAACCCGGGCGCTGTTCATTTGGCACAGCTTCGTCTGGGCCAGGGCCTTGTCGGCACGATCGCCGCCAGCGCACGCCCGCTCAATCTCTCCGACGCGCAAAAACACCCGGCTTTTACCTATCTGCCGGAAACGGGTGAAGAGGTTTATCACTCGTTCCTTGGCGTTCCCGTACTCAGGGCTGGCCGTACGCTTGGTGTTCTCGTGGTGCAGAACCGCACCATGCGGCATTACCGCGAGGACGAGATTGAGGCTCTGGAAACGGTGGCAATGGTCATTGCCGAAATGATCGCGACCGGCGATCTGGCAAGACTGACGCGTCCCGGCATAGAATTGGATCTCAGTCGTCCCGTGAGCATGACTGGCCTGCCCTTCAATGAAGGGGTCGGACTGGGGCATGTGGTGTTGCACGAGCCACGCATCGTCGTCACTGCGCTGTTCAATGAAGACAGCGACGTCGAGCTTGGCAGGCTCGAAACCGCACTCGATTCGCTCAGACTTTCCATCGACGACATGCTTTCTCGGCGCGATGTTGCCTTCGAAGGCGAGCATCGTGCGGTTCTCGAAGCCTACCGGATGTTTGCCAATGACCGTGGCTGGGTGCGGCGGCTGCAGGAGGCGATCAACAACGGTCTTACTGCGGAAGCCGCGGTCGAAAAGGTGCAGAGTGACATGCGCGCGCGCATGATGCACATGACCGACCCCTATCTGCGTGAGCGAATGAGCGATTTCGACGATCTCGCCAATCGCCTGTTGCGCCAGCTCATGGGGCGGGGTCCGGATGCGCTGGCGGAAATATTGCCAAAGGACGCCATAATCGTTGCTCGTTCCATGGGGGCAGCCGAACTGCTGGATTATCCCCGTCAAAAGCTGCGCGGGCTCGTTCTGGAAGAGGGCGCCCCCACAAGTCACATTGTTATCGTTGCCCGCGCCATCGGCCTGCCGACTGTCGGTCAGGTAAAGGGTGCCGTCTCCATGTCGGAGAATGGTGATGCGATTATCGTCGATGGCGAGGACGGGCAGGTGCATCTGCGCCCGCAGGCGGACGTCGAGGAAGCCTATGCCGAAAAAGTGCGTTTCCGTGCCCGGCGTCAAAAGCTTTATCAGGAGCTGCGCGACCGCCCGACAGAAACGAAGGATGGAGTTCCTGTCGACCTGATGATGAATGCCGGGCTCGCCGTCGATCTGCCGCAACTGGCACAGTCGGGCGCTGCCGGCATCGGGCTTTTTCGCACTGAACTTCAGTTCATGGTGGCGGCGGCTTTCCCAAGGGTCGAGGCGCAGGAGCGACTTTACCGGGAAGTGCTGGAAGCGGCCGATGGCAAGCCCGTCACGTTCCGCACCATCGACATTGGCGGCGACAAGGTGCTTCCTTATTTCAAGGGCGCGCAGCATGAGGAAAATCCGGCGCTGGGCTGGCGCGCCATCCGACTGACGCTGGACCGTCCCGGATTGCTGCGTACGCAGATCCGTGCGCTTCTCAAAGCGGCAGGCGGGCGTGAGCTGCGCATGATGTTGCCGATGGTCACCGAAGTGAGCGAAGTGCGTCAGGCCCGCGACATCATTGACCGGGAGGTGCGCCATCTTTCACGCTTCGGCTATCTCCTGCCGACGCGGCTCAAGATCGGTGCCATGATCGAGGTGCCCTCGCTTCTGTGGCAGCTTGAAGAGCTGATGCAGGCTGTGGATTTCGTTTCCGTGGGTTCGAACGATCTGTTCCAATTCGTTACGGCAACAGACCGTGGCAACACACGCATCGCCGACCGGTTCGATCCTTTGAGTGTGCCCTTCCTGCGCATTCTGCGCCAGATCGTGCGCGCTGGCGATAAATCGGGAACGCCGGTGACACTGTGCGGTGAACTGGCGGGACGGCCGATTTCGGCAATGGCCTTGCTCGGAGTGGGTTTCCGCTCCATCTCCATGGCGCCGGCGGCCATCGGCCCGGTAAAGGCAATGCTTTGCGAACTTCCCTTGTCAGACCTCTCGGTCGTCATGGAGGAAGCGCTTGCCAATCATAGCGCGTCGACAGATATTCGCGCGTTGCTGCGCGATTTTGCGAACAAGCACTCAATTGCTCTCTAGAACTGACAGGCTTTCCCGTCGATGACCGACTTGCCGCGCGACCGCATGGACCAGGTATTGAAACGTTTCGAGCTTATCGAAACGCAAATGGCGGCCGGCCCGGAGCCTGATGTGTATGTGAAGCTCGCATCCGAGTATTCGGAACTGCAGGAGGTTGCGGGCAAGATCCGGGAGTTGCGTCAGGCAGAATCAGAACTCGACGATCTCAAGTCAATGCTCGCCGATCCGGCCACCGACAAGGAGATGCGCGAGCTCGCTGAAGCCGATCTCGAGGATGTCGAGCAGCGCATCGAGGCGTTGCAAGAAGAGATGCAGATCCTTCTCCTGCCGAAGGACGAAGCCGACGACAAGAACGCCATTCTGGAAATTCGAGCGGGCACGGGCGGCGATGAGGCCGCGCTCTTCGCAGGTGATCTCTTCCGCATGTATGAACGTTATGCCTCGGAAAAGGGCTGGCGGGTCGAGGTGGTGTCCGCCAGCGAAGGAGAGGCGGGCGGTTACAAGGAAATCATCGCCACCGTCTCGGGCCGCGGCGTGTTTTCCCGCCTGAAGTTCGAATCCGGTGTTCACCGGGTGCAGCGCGTTCCGGCCACGGAAGCGCAGGGGCGCATCCACACGTCCGCGGCCACCGTGGCCGTATTGCCGGAGGCCGAAGAGATCGACGTCGACATCAAGCCGGACGACATTCGCATTGACACGATGCGCGCCTCGGGTGCCGGCGGCCAGCACGTCAACACCACCGATTCGGCGGTGCGTATCACACACATCCCGACCGGGATCGTCGTGTTGCAGGCAGAGAAGTCTCAGCATCAGAACCGGGCCCGGGCCATGCAGATCCTGCGCGCGCGGCTGTTTGACATGCAGCGCATGAAAGCGGCTGACGAGCGCTCTGAGGCACGACGTCTACAGGTTGGTACCGGCGATCGTTCCGAGCGCATACGCACCTATAATTTTCCGCAGGGGCGGCTTACGGATCATCGTATCAACCTCACGCTCTACAAGCTGGATCGGGTGATCGAAGGCGATCTCGATGAAGTGATTGATGCTCTGATCTCGGATCATCAGGCAAAGCTGCTCGCGGAAACCGGGGCAGATGGCTGACGCGGAGACGCTTGGCGCGCTTCTGTCATGGGCGCGAAATGAGCTGGCCCGTGCCGGTATTCCCGAGGCAGCACTCGATGCGCGTCTTCTGGTCGAGCATGTCACGCAGACCACACTGCTCGATGCCATCGCGCGCCCCGGGAGCCCGGTCAGCGAGGCAGAGCGCGATCTCGCGCAAAAACTCATCGATCAGCGCATCGCCGGCAAACCCGTGCACCGGATCCTTGGCTTCAGGGAGTTTTACGGGCTCAATTTCAAGCTTTCCGAGGAAACGCTGGAGCCTCGTCCCGACACAGAAACGCTTGTTGAACTGGTGCTGAACGAAGTACGCCGTCTCGGCGGTGAGGATCGTCCGTGGCGCATTCTCGATTTGGGGACCGGCACGGGGGCGATTGCCCTTGCTCTGCTCAGTGTCTTGCCTGAAGCACGCGCTATAGGCGCAGATATTTCTGCCGATGCGCTTGCAACTGCACAAGCCAATGCCGATATGAATGGTTTCGGGCGCCGGTTTGAAGCGCGATTGTCCGACTGGTTCGGCAATATTGACGGTCGGTATGATATCATCGTCTCAAATCCGCCCTATATTCGTGAAGATGATTGGTGCGACCTCGCCATAGAGGTCCGAGAGCATGATCCGCGACGCGCGCTGGTTGCCGGTCGGGATGGTCTGGATGCATACAGGCGGCTTGCTGCCGAGAGCTCGGCATTTCTGTCGTCAGGTGGCTTCCTCGCCGTGGAGATCGGGTACAACCAAAAGGAGAGTGTGGCTGACCTTTTCACGGAACGCGGCTTCCGTTTGAAAACGCACGGTCAAGACCTCGCCGGGCATGACCGGGTGCTGGTTTTCGCTCAGGAAACACCTCGTGAACAAGGTTGAAAAAAAGCTTGGCATTGCAAAAGAATGCCGCTAGGTTCCGCCTACCGGATGGGACGAAGCAGACAGCACCGTTATCGATTCGGTTCCCGAGGACCAGCTGTCGTGAAGGGCGTTTATCGCCTCTGCTTCTTTGCGGGGATTGTCCGGCAACTGATTTGAAGCGGAACAGCAATGGCGTTGGCGCCCGCAGAATGCGGTGCGGCATAGAGCCAAGGGGAGATGTGAGACTGCTGGCTTCCCGCCATCGTCCGCCATCTGAAAAGAGTATCGTTTCAAAAATCTGTCTCGAACAAGCAGTCTCAAAAACCAAGAGAGTCGAATGAGGCCACAACAGCAGAACAGGCGCATGCGCGGTCGCGGCAACAACAACCGCAAAGGCCCAAACCCTTTAGCGCGCAGCTATGAGAGCAATGGCCCGGACGTGAAAATCCGCGGAACGGCACAACAGGTGGCAGATAAGTATGCTGCTCTGGCGCGCGATGCGCAAAGTTCCGGTGATCGTGTGATGGCCGAGAATTATCTGCAGCATGCGGAACACTACAATCGTATCATTGCCGCTGCCCAGGCACAGTTGCAGCAACAGCAGCAGACTCGTGAAAATCGTGACGATGCTGATGATGGCGACGAGCAGGATGCTGCCGAAGCCAACAATGGTGGCCACAAGCCTCAGCGCCAGAAACGCGTCGACGACGGTTCCGGCCCGCAGCCCGATATCCAGGGTGTGCCGGCCGAGCTGGCCCTGAACGGCGAGGAGAGCGGCGCTGGCAATGGTCACGCGTCTGGCGGCATGAACGGTAGCGCAGACGATGAAAAGCCGAAGCCTGCGCGTCGCAGCCGGAAACCCGCAGCCGCCAAGTCGGAAGATGGCGATGAGGCGCAGGAAGGCGAAAAGCCAGCCAAGCGCCCCCGTCGGACCCGTGCACGCAAGAGCGAGGATGCAGACGGCGGTGATGGCAGCGGTGATGGCAATGAAACAGCGCCTTCCGCCGCTGTGCCGGAAGAGATTGCAGCTCAGGGCTGAACAAAGCGTTCTTTGAAATAATGACGGCGGGGCTTCCCCGCCGTTTTCATTTGGTCTCCATCTTGTGCCGATAGGGATATGTTCCCATATCTCAATCAGTTGGGCTTGCCACACCGGACCGTGATAATCTGACCGCATCACGGTTTATGGGAGCCCGTCGCATTAATCGTTGCCGGTGCTGCAAAGCAGGCTGGCAGGGAAATGGAGACACTTATGAACTTTGAAAAATACTCAGAGCGCGTGCGCGGATTTGTTCAGGCTGCACAAACCTTTGCGCTCACCAGCAACCATCAGCAATTTACCCCGGAGCACCTGCTCAAGGTGCTTGTTGATGATGAAGAAGGCCTTGCGGCATCACTGATCGAGCGTGCAGGTGGCCGGGCTGAGGATGTTCGCCTCGGCGTCGAAGCGGCGCTGAAAGCTATGCCTCAGGTGGAGGGCGGCAACGGCCAGCTTTATATGGCTCAGCCGCTTGCGAAAGTTTTTTCGACTGCCGAGGAGTTGGCCAAGAAGGCCGGTGACAGCTTTGTTACGGTCGAGCGTTTGCTGACCGCGTTGGCGGTCGAAAAATCAGCGAAGACCGCTGATATCCTTGCACGGGCAGGGGTGACCCCGACGGCACTCAATCAGGCTATCAACGATATTCGCAAGGGCCGCACTGCCGATTCGGCGAGCGCCGAACAGGGATATGATGCGCTCAAGAAATACGCGCGTGACTTGACGGCGGACGCCCGTGCCGGTCGGCTCGACCCTGTGATTGGCCGCGATGACGAAATTCGGCGCACGATCCAGGTTCTCTCCCGTCGTACCAAGAACAACCCGGTGCTGATCGGAGAGCCAGGCGTTGGCAAGACGGCCATTGCCGAAGGGCTCGCCTTGCGTATCGTGAACGGCGATGTGCCTGAATCTCTCAAGGACAAGCAGTTGATGGCGCTTGATATGGGCGCTCTCATTGCCGGCGCGAAATATCGCGGCGAATTTGAGGAGCGGCTGAAGGCCGTTCTCTCGGAGGTGACGGCGGCCGACGGCAACATCATTCTCTTTATCGACGAAATGCACACGCTTGTCGGTGCCGGCAAGGCCGATGGCGCCATGGACGCTTCGAACCTGCTCAAGCCTGCGCTTGCGCGGGGTGAGCTGCATTGCGTGGGCGCCACGACGCTCGATGAGTATCGCAAGCATGTAGAGAAGGACGCAGCACTCGCGCGCCGTTTTCAGCCGGTTTTCGTGAAAGAGCCGACTGTTGAGGACACGGTTTCGATCCTGCGTGGTTTGAAGGAGAAATATGAGCAGCACCACAAGGTGCGGGTTTCCGATTCTGCCCTGGTCGCCGCCGCTACGCTTTCCAACCGTTACATCACCGACCGGTTTCTGCCCGATAAGGCCATCGATCTGGTGGACGAGGCAGCGTCCCGACTGCGCATGCAGGTGGATTCAAAACCGGAGGAGCTTGATGAGATCGACCGGCGCATCATGCAGCTGAAGATCGAGCGTGAAGCGCTGAAGGCGGAGAAGGACGAGGCCTCGCGCGATCGCCTCGCCAAGCTCGAAACCGAGCTGACCGATCTGGAGGAAGAATCGGCGCGCCTGACCAGCCGTTGGGCTGCCGAAAAGGATAAGCTCGGCCTTGCTGCAGATCTGAAGAAGCAACTCGATGAAGCGCGCAATGAACTGGCCATTGCCCAGCGCAAGGGTGAATTCCAGCGCGCCGGTGAACTGGCCTATGGACAGATTCCGGAGCTCGAGAAGAAACTGGCCGAGGCTGAGGCTCAGGGCGAGGAAGAAGGCGCCGCCGGCATGGTCGAAGAGACCGTCAAACCGGATCACGTCGCCCACATCGTTTCTCGCTGGACCGGCATCCCTGTTGACAAGATGCTTGAAGGAGAACGCGAAAAACTTCTCCGCATGGAAGATGAACTGGCCAGGCGCGTCGTTGGCCAGGGAGAAGCCGTACAGGCTGTTTCCAAGGCTGTCCGCCGTGCCCGTGCGGGGCTTCAGGATCCCAACCGGCCGATCGGCTCATTCATGTTCCTCGGCCCGACAGGCGTCGGCAAGACGGAGCTGACAAAGGCGCTGGCCAGTTTCCTCTTCGATGACGAGCAGGCCATGGTGCGTATCGATATGTCGGAGTTTATGGAGAAGCACTCCGTGGCCCGGCTTATCGGCGCTCCCCCCGGCTATGTCGGCTATGAGGAAGGCGGTGTCCTGACGGAGGCGGTCAGACGCCGGCCTTATCAGGTCATCCTTTTCGACGAGATCGAGAAGGCCCATCGAGACGTGTTCAATGTGCTATTGCAGGTACTCGACGAGGGGCGCCTCACGGATGGGCAGGGCCGCACGGTGGATTTCCGCAACACCCTCATCGTGATGACATCCAACCTTGGTGCCGAGAAACTTGTAAAGCTCGGTGAGAGTGAACAAGTCGACAAGGTTCGTGATGAGGTGCTGAACGTTGTCAAGTCCGAACTCCGGCCAGAATTTTTCAACCGGATCGATGAGGTCATTCTCTTCCATCGTTTGCGTCGTCAGGACATGGGACAGATCGTTGAGATCCAGTTGCAGCGCTTGGAAAGCCTGCTTGCGGATCGCAAGATCACGCTCGATCTCGATAGCGAAGCAATCGAGTGGCTGGCCAACAAAGGCTACGATCCTGCCTATGGCGCGCGCCCTCTAAAGCGCGTGATCCAGAAGGAGCTTCAGGACCCGCTGGCAGAAAAGATCCTGCAGGGAGAGATATTCGACGGGTCCACGGTGAAGGTCACGGCAGGGTCCGACCGGCTTATTTTCCGGCCTGGCAAGGCCTCTATCGATGAGCAGGCCGGTCAAGCTGCATAAGCACAATGCAGGGGAGGGCACATGCAGATCGAACACTACAACGCGGTTTGCGGTGCCCTCCCTCACACCACCCATGTCGTTCAGTGGGGCGGCGCGCATGTCTGGAAGGTGGGCGGAAAAGTGTTTGCCATTGGTAGCCATGCCGGCGATGGAACGCTTGCCGTCTCCTTCAAATGTTCTGAAATCGCATTCGATGTTTTGAGGGAACAGCCGGGCCTGCGTCCTGCACCTTATCTGGCTTCGCGTGGAATGAAATGGATCCAGAGACAGTCTGTTGAAGCAATGGATGATGATGCCCTTGCGGATTATTTGGCTGAAAGCCATCGGATCGTGACGTCGGGGCTGACGCGTAAGGTCAGGCGGGAGTTGGGATTGGACCCGGTTTGACGGCGCCGCGAAATTGCCACAACCCTCGCCATCTTCACGTCCGGTTCATCTCCTATGGTAAATCATTCGTCAAATGGGCGAATCGCTCGCGAGGCGAACAGCCTGTCCGTGTGGGATGAGTCGAGGGGCGATGAACGTGAAACTGAATTTGCTGACCGCTTTGTATCTGGTTGCCGCGCCGTCCTCAGCATGGGCCGTGATGCCGGAAGTCGAGTTGTGGCGCGATGGCGCGGCATTTCACTCGAACAACGGGCGTGCAGGCGGCCAGGCTATTCTTGATGCGGAGCCGTTGGAAGCCCCCGTCCAGCTCGTTCAGAATTACGATTTCGACGTCTATATAGATCAGTATGGTCGTGAAATCATCGTGGACGCCTTTACCGGCGAGGTGGTGGAAATCCGCCCGCCGGCGCCGGACCGGAGGCAGTATGATCGTCGACCCTCGCGCCCTCGCGAGTTCGACGGCCAGGTTTATGATTTCTCTGATCCCCGTGAGGTCGATCGATATCGGCGTGACCGCGGTCGGGCGCGCAATGCACCCGACAATCGCTACTCAGACCCCTATGCGAACGCGCCTCGGTATGACGATCGTGACGTTTATCCGGAGAGCCCGAACTACGGTCGTGAACCCATCGAGCGGTCTCCGCTTGATGCGCCAAACCCGCGAGACAACATGGCTGCAATCCCCGACGAGCGTTCCGGGGTCAATAATCCCGGATCGGGTGATGCTTCCGGTGCGCCGGTTCTGCCAAAAGACAACGCGGTGGTAATGCCGCGCGGGGTCAGTGAAGATGTAACCCGCTTCCAGGTGCTGCTCGACCGGGTCGGTGCTTCACCCGGCGTGATCGATGGCCACACGGGTGACAATGTAAACAAGGCGATCCGGGCTTATCGTGAGATCACGGGACAGACGCTCAGAACCTACGACAAGGAATGGATCGAGGCCGAGCTGGAACGCACAGGCGGTCCGGCCTTTGAGGAATACACCATCACCGCCGAAGACGCCGCTGGGCCTTACATTGCGTCCGTTCCCGCAGACTATGCCCACAAGGCGCAGCTTGATGCCTTGTCCTATACGTCCGTAACCGAGATGCTCGCAGAGCGCTTTCACATGGATGAGAAGTATCTCATCGCGCTCAATCCCGATGCCAATTTCAATCGGCCAGGCACGATCGTCAAAGTGGTCAATGTCGGGAAACCCATGAAAGCGAATGTCACCCGCATTGTGGCAGACAAAAGTGCGAAGCAATTGCGGGCCTATAATGAGGACGGTCAGCTTGTGGCCGCCTATCCCGCTACCATCGGTTCATCTGATACGCCTTCACCAACGGGTACGCACACGGTAACCCGGATCGCGCTCAATCCGGAATACACTTACAATCCGAAGATCAATTTCAAACAGGGCAACAATGACAAGGTGCTGACCATTCCGCCGGGTCCCAATGGCCCAGTGGGGTCTGTCTGGATCGCCTTGTCGAAGCCGACTTACGGTATTCACGGCACCCCGGATCCATCAAAGATCGGCAAGACTGCTTCCCATGGATGTATCCGATTGACCAATTGGGATGCCGAAGAGCTTGCAAAGCGCGTCAAGCCAGGGGTGACCGTCACATTCGTTGAATAACGACGGAGCCGCCGGTCAGGGGCTGTGTTCGTAGGGAGCTCTCAAGCGCGAGGGCTCCTGCTTGGCTCCAGGACGCCCGCTTTATCCAGCAGATAATCGTCCATTCGCCTGACGGCTCAAGCTCGACGAGGCCTGGCGTTGTAATTAACTGCCGCTCGATGCCACCGAAAGCGGGGCGTCCTCGTTCTCTTTCAACAATTCATCAATGCGGCTGCGCTCGCGTTCGAAAGCCAGCAGATCTTCACCCTTGAGGCCGCGATTGTCGGGCAGGCGCACACGCATCGGATCGACCTTGGTGCCGTTGACGA
Organism: Nitratireductor sp. ATLC21; assembly: GCF_057196525.1. NCBI lineage: Bacteria > Pseudomonadati > Pseudomonadota > Alphaproteobacteria > Hyphomicrobiales > Phyllobacteriaceae > Nitratireductor > Nitratireductor sp. ATLC21. The sequence continues at coordinate 187,797 of NZ_JBXUOU010000005.1, forward strand.
TCATTTCGTAGTGAAGATGGTTTCCTGTCACGAGGCCGGTGGCGCCGACATAGCCAATGACCTGGCCCTGGCGCACGCGCGCGCCCGCCGTCACACCTTTGGCAATGCCGCTCTGGTGGTTGTAGGAGGTCTTGAACCCGTTATTGTGTCGAATAATGGTCTGGCGACCATATCCGCCGGCCCATCCTGCCTTTTCCACCACGCCATCGCCGGCAGCGATGATCGGAGTGCCGCGTGGCGCGGCCCAGTCGACACCCGTATGCATCTTGCTGTAGCCAAGAACCGGGTGACGCCGCATTCCAAACCCTGATGTGAAACGACCGTTCGGGACGGGATTTCTCAGCATGAAGCGCTTTGCGCTGCGGCCATCCTTGTCGAAATAGTCGACGGTCCCGTCGTCAAACTGGAAGCGGTAGAAGGTGCGCGTGGTGCCGCCAAAACTCGCCTTCACATAAAGCAACTCGGACTGATCTGTGGCATTCTTGTCCGCGTCAGGGGCGGAGAAGAAGACCTCCAGCTTGTCGGTGGGCGCAAGGCGCGACTGGAAATCCACATCTGCTGACAGGAGTTTCACCAGGCGCTTCGTCATGTCCGGCGTCAATCCATAAGCGTAAGCTGCGCGGTAGATCCCGTCATAAACCCTTGGAAGATCGGATCGTGGCATGCGGCGCGGTGCGGTCGGGTGGTCAAGCGCTGCCAGCAAAACCGGATTCATCTCTGGTTCTTCCGCCGGCACATATTGTTCGCGGTCATCCAGGGCGATGGTGACAATGTGCTTGCGGCCTTCATAAACGCTGGTGCGTACCACCCGGCTTTTCTCTCCGCGCATCTCGACGCCCACACGCAGCAAGGTGCCCGCCTTCAGGTCGGGAGCATTGAGAAGCTTGGTGATCGCCTCGACCATCCCGTCCACATCCGTGCCCTTGTAACCGGACTGGGCGAAGACATCGGCGATCGCCCGTTCGGTTCGAAACGGGATCAGGTCCTCGGCGAACTCGGGTGCGGTTTCACGTGCGGTTCGGGTGGCAATCGATACATTCTCTGGAATGATCCGGGCGCTGAAAGCTGCCAGCGCCTGCGTTGAGAGCGTGTCTCCAAAACGCTGCGGATCCACGTAATGCAGCGCTGCGACCTGCACGTCGCCGTCCGTCAGGATCGCGCCCGTGTTGCGGACTGCCACCTCAACCTCCTCCGTGCTCAGGCTGCGGGCGGTGCTGAAGTCGGAAGAATGCAATGGGAAATCATGGCTTTTGAGGCTGACTTCGCTTTCCACCTTGGCGCCGTAGATCAATCCGGTCCGGGCGGTGCTTGCTGCGCCATCCTCGGCGAACACCGCAAGCGGGTCGAAAGGCGGGTAATCCTTTTCCGTCGGATGATTGGCCGTGAGTGCCATCTTGGCATAAACGAAAGGCAGTGTGCGGATCACATCGGTGTCACCGCTGCGCATGACCGTGGAGACTTCCATCATGCGGCGGTCTTCGCCGCGGCTGATGGTATGCGGGGTGACAAGCCGGGCGGTTTTGGCGGCTTCGCCCTCGGGGTCAGACATCTCGCCGAGCAGCGCGATCTCGGGAGGCGTGGCAAGTTGCTGCCTTCCGTCGAGCGCGGCAGACAGGGCAACCCCCATGAGAACCGTCGAGGTGACACCGGTCAGGAATGTGCCGATCAGCCAGCGTGCGGAGATTTCGCGCCGATCGGGAGGACCGCTGCGTCCATCCGCTATCAAAGGGGCGTCATCGCCGATGATCTGTTCCAACGGGCTGTTGCTGCTCATTACCGATAGCGTCCTGATGTCATGGCATTGTTCTTATGGTCTTGTGCCCATGGAGCGGTGCGAAACACACAAAAGGCGCGCCCTGGTTCGGTGAACAGGCAAACACTGCGTCGCATCGCTGCGCCGGAGAACGATGATGAAAGAGGCTCTTCCCCAACCCTCTCAGTCATGAATACCTGATCAATATAATGAGCGTCCAAATGCGTGATCGGGACGCTTCCGCTCAGTGAAATCACATCCCGCATCTATTTATCAAATTCGACTCTAATGTGACGATGCGATGAATGGCAACAGTTAGCGGAAACTGCCCGCGTCACGAGAATTTCCGGGCGGGGAAATGCGTGTCGTAAAAAATTCAAAAAAGTTGGAATCGGGCGTTGACACTCTGCGGCTGTCCGGCCTATATACGCCTCACCAACGAGGGCGGCACGCCGCTGGCGGCGCTGAGGTTCGGCCTTGTTGGAGAAATCATAGAGAGCCGCGTGAGCGACACTCGACCGGGCC
>NZ_JBXUOU010000006.1:0-120954 GCF_057196525.1 Nitratireductor sp. ATLC21
CTCTCAGGATAGTTGATCATCCGGAGTTGACCGGAGCCGGTCGGCGGTTAATCTTGCAACATGCCTGAGCACAAGACGGAGCCTGGCATCTTCGACATTCCGTCATCACAACCGGCGACCGGCATTGCCCCGTCACGCCGAAGATAATCAAGACAGCACCAGCTCCGTCTGGCCATGCTGCGGCTAGCTTCCATCCAAATCAAACAATCGGCGCCCGCCTCTCTGGCGGATGCTCGTCAATATATATGGAGCCGGACATGCGCTATGCATTGGTCGACAACGAACGTGTCGAGGCCAGCCATGGCCTTTCTGCCCTCTGCCCGGGCTGCGGGCAGCCCATGGTCGCCAAATGCGGCGACCGGCGGGTTCATCACTGGGCGCATCGCGGCAGGCGAACCTGCGATCACTGGTGGGAGCCCGAAACCCGATGGCATCGCCAATGGAAGAGCCTCTTCCCGGCCGATTGGCAGGAGTTCGTCCATGTCGCCGCCGACGGCGAGCGGCACATCGCCGACGTCAGGACCGGGCACGGTCTGGTGCTGGAATTCCAGCACTCCCATTTGCGGCCCGACGAACGCGCCGCGCGCGAGGCCTTCTATCCGAACCTCATATGGGTTGTAGACGGCACCCGCCTCAAGCGCGACGCGCCGCGCTTTGCGGCAGGTGTGCAAATGCTGCGGCCCACACCCTGGAGGGGAATCTACACGGTCGCCCTCCCGGGAGAGTGCTTTCCGCCGAACTGGCTCGATTGCCTGGCTCCCGCCTTTTTCGATTTCGCGGGTGCGGAACCCGTTGCGCCGGATGCCACGCCCATCGAGCGTTATCTTTGGGGGCTTCTGCCCGGGCGGGCGGAGGGCCACGGCGTCGTCGTAGCGCTCGGACGTGGAGCTCTCGTGCGGGCCGCGCACGAGCGTCCGCAGATTCTGGACGCGGCACAGATTGTCGGCGTCCTTCAGGCACGATTCCGGGCGGCACGCGTGGCGGCGATGCAGGTGACCCGCCGGCTCCCATCCGGAAAACGATGGAAGCGCAGGCGCGTGTGGAGAGGGCCTCGGCCACGGCGGCGGTTCTGACGACCTGCGGTCAAGAGCCGTAAACATGACAGGGGAGGGGGAGGAAGAAGTACCCCTCGCAGAGCGGCCAGGCCGCTGACGGTTCCACCTCAACCGCGCCGCTCGCGATCCCGGCTCGTCGGTCGTCGCGATGGCTCACGAGCCATGCTCGCCCTGCCGGGCAGGGATGCTCGGCCGCAGTTGCACCGGCCCGTCCGCTCCGCGGGCCGGGGGATGTCTTCGGGAAGAAGACAAAAACGGGACCGGCGCGGTGCCGGCTCCCGAACCCCGAAAGGAGCATCCCGATGGAAATCAAGCTCGTCGATCCGCGCGCGCTCGTTGAAAACCCCAACAAGGCCCGCTGCTCGAAATCCAATCCCCAGGCCGATGCGCTGCTGCTTGCAACGATCAAGGCGGTCGGCATCGTGCAGCCGCCCGTCGTGGCGCCTCAGCCCGATGGCGGCAACGGCTTTGTCATCCAGGCCGGGCACCGCCGCGTCAAGCAGGCGATCGCCGCCGGTCTCGACGAGATCGCGGTCATCGTTGGAGAGGCCGCCGAGGATGGCGGCGCCATGCGTTCGCTCGTTGAAACGCTCGCCCATGAAGGGCTCAATCCGGTCGACCAGTGGCGGGCCATCGAGCGCCTCGTCGCCATCGGCTGGACCGAAGAGGCGATCGCGGTGGCGCTCGCGCTTTCGGTGCGCCAGATCCGAAAGCTGCGGTTGCTCGCCAATGTGTTGCCGGCCATGCTCGATCATATGGCCAAGGGCGACATGCCCAACGAAAGCCAGCTCCGCACGATCGCGGCCGCCTCACTCGACGAACAGAAGGAGGTCTGGAAGGCGCACAAGCCGAGCAAGGGCGATCCGCAGGTTTCCTGGTGGAGCGTGGCCAACGGCCTTTCCAAGTCCCGCATGTATGCGCGCGATGCGAGTTTCGACGACGAGCTCGCGCAGGCCTACGGCATTTCCTGGGTGGAGGACCTGTTCGCGCCCGCCGACGAGGACAGCCGCTACACCACCGACGTCGAAGCCTATCTCGGTGCGCAGCAGGAGTGGATGACGCGGAACCTGCCCAAGAAGGGGGTCATCACCGAGGCCAACACATGGGGCCAGCCGGAGCTGCCCAAGAAGGCCGAACGGGTCTATGGCAAGCCGAAGAAGTCCGATCATACCGCCATGTATCTCGATCGCGACGGTAAGGTGCAGACCGTTCACTTCCGCATGCCGGAGCCGAAAGCGGCCAAGGGCAAGGGGTCTTTGGGCGACGACGCCGTCGTGATGCCTAAGACGCGGCCCGACGTCACCCGCAAGGGCATCGAGATGATCGGCGACTTCCGCACCGACGCCCTTCACGAGGCGCTCGGCCGTGCCCCGATCGAGGACGACACGCTAATGGCCTTGCTGGTCCTCGCCTTCGCCGGCCAGAATGTCAGGGTCGATTCCGCCAATGGAGGTGGAGACGACTATTACCATGGTAATCGGCGGATCGCGCGTCACGCGGCGGCGCTCCTTGACGCCGAGGGCAAGCTCTCCTTCGACATGGAGACCCTGCGCGTCGCGGTCCGCTCCATGCTGATCGAGGTGCTCTCCTGCCAGGAGAACCCGACCAATAGCGGGATCGTGTCCCGCGCTGCCGGCGATGTGGTCGGCGCCGACGGTTTTCTGCCGAACATGGGCACGGAAGAATTTCTGTCCTGCCTGTCGCGCTCCGCCCTCGAGGCGTCGTGCGAAGGCACGTCCGTCCTGCCCCGGGCCCGGGTCAAGGATACGCGGGCGGCGCTGGTCGAGGCGTTCAACGAGCAGACTTTCGTTCATCCCTCGGCGTTCTTCGCACCTGACCGCGACGTGCTCGGCGCATGGCTCGCCTCCAACACGGTTACCGAGGAGGACGAGGAGCCGGGCGGCACGGATGGCGAACCCGTCGACCCGGACCAGGGCGCCAGCGAAGGGTTCCGCGAGGCCGCCGAATAGCCCCACCACCCTTCTCTTTCGAATGCCCAACCCGCCGCCGGTCCACTCCGGCGGCGGCTTCGTTTCAGAACCCACAACCGGAGGACATCATGTCTGCACAACTGATCTTTGACCACGTGCCGCTGGGCGCGATCATCCGCTATTCCGACGGCACCCCGGGGCCTCCCGAACGCCATCGGCGCAAGCTGCGGGCCTGGGAAAGTCGCAACAACACCGGCCGGCTCGTCAGGAAACAGGCCGGCACACGCGTCGGCGAAACCACGATACCGGCCGCGGTCACCCTTCATGAGGGGGATTTCGGCAGCAAGGCGGTGATCGTGCTCAGGGTCTTCAAGACCTTCTCGGTCGATAGCGACCTCGCCTTCACGGTGGTCGAACGGCCCGCCATCGGCTCCGTCCTCGTGCTCGACCGCCCCGGCGATGAGGCCGAGCTCGTCCATGTCGCAACCAGTCGGCAGGCGGCCAATGAATGGTTGTCGCGGCACGGTTATCCAAATGCCGTGCTTCGTGAGGTGACCGCCGACGAGGCCGCGGCCGACCAGGTCGAGGGGAGGGCGGCATGACCATCTATCTCGTCGCGGTGCACATTCTCATCGATACCACCGGCGCAGATCCTCGTTCGGCCGTCTCCGCAATCCTGGAGAGGCAGCTCGACGGACTCCCTGCATCCACTCTTCCGGCGTGCGCGATTGTCGACTGGGCCGTCGCCGGCGAGGATCTCGCTGCATCCATGACGCCTGCCGTTATTCCGCCGGGCTACACTGCGGAGTTGACACCGTTTCCGGATTGGCATCGGCCAAGAGCGGGAAGGACGCAACGATGATGCGGGTTACCCACTTGTCACTGCTTTCCCGAATGGAAGCATCCTGCCGGGAAACGCGCGCGCATCTCGACAGGATCGAGCGCCAGATCGCGGCCCGTGCCGAAAGGATGACGGTAACCGCCAAGGCGAAGGCGAGATTGCACCGGAGAGGTGGTCCGCGCTGGACACTGTCGGACGAAGCCCTATTCAGGGCGTATGTCGATCAGCTCGGTTTTGAGCGGCGCGGCGAGATTGATGCCCTGTCACGCAAACTCTTGCGTCAGGAACGGGCGATCGCCGTCGTCAGGGCAAAGAGCGGCAACGACAATGAGGATCGGCTATCCTCGGCCGTACCCGGCCTGGCGGAGTGACTGGATGCGCGGCCCCGGGCGTCATCGTCATTTCCTTCTTGACACGGCCGGGGGGGACGCAAACTCCATGCCGGCCCTCCCTTCGGTTCTGGCTTCGGTCCTAAACTGGCGGCCGTGAGCACCAGCCTCGGCAAACCAGCCCAGCGGGACGGCGCGAGGGCAGTGAGCCCTGCTTGCCCGCAAGGCTGGTCCGCTCGGCTTTGGTCCGCACGGACCCTGAAGCCTCCTCCTTCCGCCGGTTTTTCTGGACCGCGCCCGAAGGGAGGGCCGGCAGGGGCCGGTTCGAGCCTTCGACCAGACCGTGAAGGAAAGGACTCTCACATGACCAGAACCGCTCGTTCCAGCCGTCAATCCAGCAAGGTCGTCCAGCTCCGAAAGGGCGCCTCCCTCGAAATGGTCCGCCTCGCCTGTCCCGACAGCGCCCAGGCGTCGCTCATCTCCGAAAGCTTCGGCCTTCCCGTCATCGACAGCGACGGCATCCGCGATCTCCATCGCAAGGTCATCATCGACACGGCCGACTCATTGAACGAAGGCCTCGGCGAACGAGCCATGCAGATCCACCTTCAGCGCATCGTCGGCTCCTATGTCGGCTCAGCCCACGGCGCCGGTCAGTTCTATTCCCGGTCGGTCTCGGAAGCCCGCGATGCCACGGCCAGAAACGCCAACGACGCCCGCGACGCGGACCTCGATGGTCCAGTCGGTTTCGACAGCGCCGCCCAGCGCAAGCGCGAATTTGCCGCCGATATGGGCATTCAGGCCCACGCGCTCCGCTGCGCCGCCGAAGGCGTCGTGGCCGCCTACGAAGAGGTCGTCGGCGAAGCCTGGAAGCCCTTCGAGCGTCATGTCGAGAATCCCGGCCAGACCGTCGATCGCAAGGCGGCCGAAATGCAGATGTCCGCTCTTGGCTGAGCGGCTCGGGCGGAGCTTCGGCTCCGCCCGTTAATTCGGTTCGACAACTCGGATTGACAGAATGACGTAAAATACCTATTTTACGTGAAACACCGGAGCCGAGAGATGAAACAGTACACCTTCTCCGATATGAACCGCTCCTCGGGCGAAATCCTCGAGACGGCGATGATCGAGCCGGTCGTGCTCACCAAGCACGGCAAGGAAAAGCTTTATGTCCTCTCGGCGCGAGATTATCACCGGATGCGTGGCGAGCCGAGCCCGACCAAGGCCTATTCGCTCCATGATGCGCCGAACGACATCCATGAGGAGCTCATGTCGGGGATAGACGCCATACTTGAACCTGCCAAGACCGATGTTTGAGCAGGGCGACGTAGCAGAGTTCCACTATCTCTGGCACCGCGAAGCACAAAAAGGCGAGGAATCCGGGCGGAAGCCTCGCCCCGTCTGCATCGTGATCAAGACCCCCGGCAATCCGGATGTCGTTTTTCTCTTTCCCTTCACATCCAAGCCACCTCATGCCGGCCAGCTCGCCTTGAGCGTGCCAGAAACCGAATGCCGCCGTATCGGTCTTGCCGCGCTGTGCTGGATCATTCTCGACGAGTACAATCGTGTCGAAATGGACAAGGATTACGACTTCGTTTCGACCGAACCCATCGGGTCGGTAAGCGCCGCCTTCCTGCGAGAAATCGCCGCGACCATCAAGCAGTCGGCCCGAACAGCCGGCATCAGAGCTGTGAAGCGGACCTGATCTTTTGTCCGTCGCTCCTGACTCAAGAAGCTGTAAAACGCAGAAGTAAACCGGGCCCACGGCCAATTTCGCTGAAGCGCTATGGCGGGATCATCCAGTTCCGGGCGTCCAAAAGCTCGCTACGACGCGAGTCCGTTCAAGCGGCTCTGCTTGTCAAAAGTTTCAAGCCTTCAACCTAATATCTACGGCTGTCGGGCCTGCGCGGTTGAACCGCACTCTAAATAGAACTTTCATTCCCACTTCAAGCGCATCAATTTCGTTCTCATCGTAGGAAGACCAATGAGCAAAAACTGGTCTCGGATACGCACCGGAACGAATGAAGGAATATCCATCCTTGACCGATTCAACTGTTCCCTCATAAGTCGGCAATCGTGATGATATGGTCGTGTCTCGCTTGGGGGCATGTCGGCGGAAACTGTTGGGGGCTCTCTGATTGATGTCGGCAAAGGCCTCTGCCGCCTTCTCTACCTCTCCTTTGTAGAAAAGGAACTCAGCATATGAGTATCGTGCTTCGAAATTTTGATCATCGCTCGTAAAGCTGCGTTTGAGGTGAACCTCAGCTGCGGCGACATCTGGGGGCTCCAACGTCAATAGATGTTGTGCGAATGCCAGATGTGTTGGCTTATCCTCGGGATTTCTCGCAAGCGCTTCTCGAAGGATGTTGTCTTGCTCGTCCATCTTTCCTGCTGCAGCGTAGATTTTGCCGATACGGATAGCGGTCCCGTTCCTCTTGGGATTGCGCGCCCAGGCGCGTTCGAGCGCCTTAAGTGCACGATTCTTATCGCGCATCTCAGACCAAAGTCGCGCTTCGATCTCAAAGAGTTCAGGATCTGAAGGGAAATCCTGTTGCGCCTTAGCCAGCGCTGTCTCAGCATCCTCAAGCTTTTCAGCAAAGAACGTGTCCTCTGATGTGCGCCCATCGTCCGTCAGCGTATCGCTTAAGTCGGCAATCTCATCCACTAGCAACTTACACCGGCTTGATACGACAAATCGGTCCCCGCTCGGCATTCGATCAAGAAATACGCGGGCCCGCCTCCGTAATTGTTCTTTGAGCACTGGCGACTGTTCGAAAACGGCGCGCTTTCGCGCTACCTCAGCCTGCGTATGGATGAAAACCCGATTTCCTGGTTCCATGGAGGCTGCTTTATCGGCATGCTTTTCTGCCTCCAGAAAGTCCCCTTTTGGGTGTGAAGATTCAAAAATTGCCCACTGCTGACACAAGTATGCTTGCTCTGGGGCTGCCCTGATAGCCTCTTGGAAGATTTCCCGCACCCCGATTGGATCAGAAAAATTTTCGACTAGAGTCCGGCCCTTGCAGATGCCTTCAAGTGCCCGTCGATCCGACGAGAAACCTACGTCAAACCCTTGGATTAGACGGGTGAACTGAGCAACTTTAGCTGCCTCGTCACCGCATGCTTGTCGGAACAGGATCTGTGCGACTCGGGCATGCCTGGTTTTGTAGGTGTAGTCGCCTGTATAGGGGTCTTGTTTCGTTACCACGATGTCTTTTAGAGGTGCGAAGAACTTTTCTTGATACTCACGAAAGTCGATGCCGGAGATTCGTGATATCGTGCCGGCTCGGACGGCCACGCCAAATTGATTCATGGTGGCAATGTCGAGATATAGGCGACGGGCACGCTCCGGATTCACGGCCTCAAATTCATTAAGAACAATCTGCTCGAAAGGAAGTCCTTTCGTGAGTACATGTAGGGCAACAAGCAGCTGACGATCCGCATGCTCAACACTCATGAAGGCTTCTATTTGCTCATCCCTTGATTGACCCTCTAGCTCGCCCAAGCATTTGTGACGTTCCAATAGATCCAATATCGCTTCGGTCTCTGCACTGCTCAACGCGCCAAGCCGTAGCGGGTGGGGCGGAAATTGCTCTTCGAGAGCACCGCAGTAGGTTATCCAATCCGCCTCTCGCTCTGCGCCCACAACGACGACTGGAACGCTTCGGGTCTTCATTGCCAGTAGGAAATCGATGAGCTTGTCGACATGCAATGCGACTTGATCAACAAACAGATAGATCGGACGTTGCGTAAGCTCGTGGATTTCGTAGAAAACTTCCGGACGAAGTTGGCCATTTTCTTCGAGCCACAAAACTAGCGCATTATTGGCTGTCGCCGCATCGAATGCAGTTCGCTTTAGTACGATGGTCTTGCCTGCGCCGGCAGGGCCCTGCAGAAGAAAAAACACCGGCCCCGTCGGGGTCTCGTTCTCGAGCAACGCCTTATACAAGAGTTCATCCGTGACCCGTCGCCTCGCATCGAATCGCTTAAAAATGCAGCCCCATCCGGTGTCGTATCCGGAATAAAAGCGCTCCGCGGTTTGTTCTGCGTAGGACATTGAGGAATGAACGAGGGTGATATCCTTGTTCAGCGAACCGCGGACAATCTCTGACTCCTCGGTGGGCGCCGAATAGTAGTTGCGAAGGGGAAACTCAATCGTTCCAGTGCTGGGTGTTATAAACCGGAGAAGCTTTGGAACGGCACCGTCGAGGGCTTCCATGAAATCTCTGAAATATACCGGGAACGCTTCGACATTCTTTGACGCCCAAAAAGCGACATCTTCGGGCTCGGCACCTGGATCAACGATGTACCAGCGTGGTCTGTTATCCGACTGCAGTTTATAGAACAGGCTCCGAATATGGCTGTCGCCCAAACGGTAGCCGACGAAGATGATCGGGCATTCGTGAGCTAGATACTCGAGGCGAGAAAAGAGCCTGGTCCGGTTTTTTGAGTAGCTATCATACTGTTCCCATGAGAGAATTAGCGGTACATCCTTGTCTAGGCGGTGATCAAGGGAGCCGTGCAACTTAAGGTACTGCACAGGATTCAGAACGGCGCCCATTCGCGCGTCGACCGGTTCGTCATCCTTCACAAATGGAACAAGTGTCTGCCGCCGCCTCGTTGGGTCGCTGTACGCGGCCTCGAGGAAAAGATCATAGTTCGTCGTAGCGATTGCCCGCCAATTGAATTCTGAAACCAGTTTGTGAGCTTCGGAAGTGTGATACCCTTCAAAGGCTCGATTCACCTCATCGAAAACCAGATTCTGGCCTGAGCCGTTGGCGATCGCCATCTCCGCGACCGACATGACATCGCGATTGGGCATTTCCCTGCCAAAGAACTTCGTAGCAAGAATATCCCGCAACTGATCGGCGTCGGGCGGGGAGTTTCCATTCTCGTCAGTGCATTCCTTTGATGACCCAGCACCAAGGAAAAGAATCGCGCGACTGTTTTTAACGGCTTCCGTAAGAAGGTGAGGAAGCTCAAGCTTCTTTTTTTCTTTTCTTCGTGACCCCGACATCGCCGCCCCTTTGCGTGAACGAGTTCATTCTCCCCTACCTTCGCAGCACGTCAACCACTTAGTATGTGAGAGGATTGGAAGTTAGCAACCAGGGCGACCGGCTTAGTAGAATGTCAGGAATCAATTAGGGACCGTTCGGTCAATCACGGTTCGTGGTGTAACTATTTCGTTCATCAGATCAGTGCGAATGACAAAGTCCTGACCTCTCTTAGGCTGTCCAGAACAATCACACCCGGGAATGGCAAAACGTCCTCCCCGACTGGAGGGTTTCTCTGCAATGCCGATGCCTTTGTCTTCAGATCGCTCCACTTAACTTCTAGAACCTGACGGGCGACCGCCCGAGCAGGGTGCCGACTGAAACGCCGGTGTGCCGCCAGCATACACGCGCACACCACGGGCTCAAACCCTCAGGGCGGTCCAATCCCGCTCTTCAGGGATGGCATTCCTCGTGCGGCCGCGGAACTTCCACGATCAACCCATAAAGGGTCCGCTAGCAAAGCTGCGGCCGTTTGGCTGACGCCTGCACGGTGATCGCGTCCGCTTGCCGCACACTGACGGAGCCATCAGAGCGGGAATGGCCCGCTCCAAAGATGGAGCCCTCGGATGTCGCACGATCTTTCTCTCGCCCAGCAACACGCCTGGAGACTCGCCCGCACCCTGATGACCCCGGTGGCCCTCTTTCAGTCCGACGACGCCTACGGGGTGCTCCCCGCCGATGAAGTCGAAGACGCCGAGGTCGACATCCTCTTCGAATACGATCCCTACACCGGCGGACACGCGGTTCACTGAACCGGCTCCCCATTCACTCTCCGCAGTGGCGGCGCCTGGCGCCGCTGCCCTTGTTTCGACCGCCCGCGGCCCGTCCCGGTCGGTGGCCTTGGCGGGGCCGGCCGCGCCGGCAACGGCTTGCGCCGTCCTCCCCTTTGGTCCGGCCCTACGGGTGCAGGCGCGCCCCGCTCCGCCGGATGCGGCCCCCGTGACGGGGCCGCGATCGGCGCGGCCTCCAGAGACGGAGGTTGAAATGAGCAGGAAAGAAAAGGGCGCGAAGTCCGATATCTACACGCGCATCACGGAAAAGATCGTTGCCGATCTGGAGAAGGGCGTGCGGCCATGGGTGAAACCCTGGAGCGCCGGCCATGCCGACGGACGGATCACCCGGCCGCTGCGCCACACCGGCGAACCATACACCGGCATCAACGTCCTGTTGCTGTGGTCGGAGAGCCTGGCGCGCGGGTTCACGGCGCCGCTCTGGATGACCTATCGCCAGGCGGCACAGATCGGCGCACAGGTTCGCAAGGGCGAAACCGGCGCGACGGTTGTCTATGCGAGCAGGTTCACGAAAACCGAGACGGACGCGCAGGGCGAGGAATTGGAGCGCGATATTCCGTTCCTCAAAACATACACCGTGTTCAATTGCGATCAGATCGACGGGCTTCCCGATCACTACTACCACAGGCCCGAGAAGCTCATCGATCCTGTCGAGCGGATCGAACATGCCGACCGGTTCTTCGCCAATACAGGGGCCGTGATCCGGCATGGCGGCGCGCGGGCCTTCTACGCGCCGGCAAGCGATCACATCCAGATGCCGCCCTTCGAGGCGTTCCGGGATGCCGAATCTTATGTCGCCGTGCTCAGTCACGAAACAGTCCACTGGACCTCGAGGCCCGATCGGGTTGGCCGCGATCTGAGCCGCTACGCCAGGGACAAGACCGAGCGCGCGCGCGAAGAGCTCGTCGCCGAGATTGGCTCGGCACTGGTTTGCGCGGACCTCGGGATCGTTCCCGAACTCGAACCACGGCCGGACCATGCGTCCTATGTGGCGAACTGGTTGCGCGTCCTTTCCGACGACCGAAGAGCAATCTTTCAGGCCGCCGCCCATGCGCAACGGGCCGTGACCTATCTGCACGGCCTGCAGCCCGCAGCCCTCGGCACGGGCCAGTTGGAGGCGGCCTGATGCTCTCCTTTTCGAATGCTGCTGCGGAGGGCATCGAGCCCTCTGCCATCCGGCTGCGCGTGCTATCGCTCGGCGCCGGCGTCCAATCGACCACCCTGGCGCTGATGGCCGCCCATGGCGAGATCGGCCCGGTGCCAGATTGCGCCATATTCGCCGATACTGGCTGGGAACCGAAGGCGGTCTATGACCATCTCGACTGGCTGCAATCGCCCAACGTGCTGCCGTTTCCCGTCCACGTCGTTTCGGCGGGCAACATACGTGATCAGCTCATGGGAGCGGCAAAGGGCAAACGCTGGGCGTCGATCCCGGCGTTCGCCAAAACCGTCACCCCGGTGGGATCCGCCGTGCCGGTATTCGACGAGGATGCGGCCGGTGCGCTTGTCGAGGTCTCTACACGGCGCACAACACGCGACACGGTTTCCATCGGCATGATCCGACGTCAATGCACCACGGATTTCAAGATCGTACCGATCCGCCGGAAGGTCAGGGAGCTTGCGGGGCTCGCCCGCAAGCGTTCGCCCGGCCATGCCGTTGTCGAGCAATGGATCGGAATCTCGTGCGACGAGATCATGCGCGTGAAGCCGAGCCGCGAAACCTGGCAGGTCAACCGCTGGCCGTTGATCGAGATGCGCATGAGCCGCCGGGACTGCCTCGCCTGGCTGCGCCGCCACGATTACCCTCAACCGCCGAAATCGGCCCGGGCGCCATAGTCGTGTTCCCTTCACCTCGATGTCTTGGAGCTCGCCCGGCGCGGTCTCGATGGGGCATGTCTGACCGGGAAACGGCTCCGCCTCGCCCGGCATTTCGCAACGCCCGTCCAAAACTTTCCTCCCCTGCGAACTGACGTTCGCATTCCTCGCGAACCAAGAAAGTTCCTCCCGGCCGTCCTCCATTTCATTGCGGCCTTAAGGATCACCCCATTGCGCACGCGCAACGGGGACCCCGGTAGGTGCGTGCCGGTCGTTCCCGATCTTTTCGACAGCCATCGAGACCGCGATGGGCGCGGCTCGGAACTTCGAAAGGAACACGACAATGGCAAACATCGGCACCTTCACCACCACCCGCAACGGCTTCACCGGAGCGATCAAGACCCTCACGCTCAACGTCAAGGCCCGCTTCGAGCGCGTCGAAAACCCTTCCGAGAACGGACCGCATTTCCGCATCTACTCAAATGCAGTTGAGCTGGGTGCGGCGTGGCAGAAACAGGCCAAGCAGACCGAGCGCGACTACCTTTCGGTCAAGCTGGACGACCCGAGCTTCCCGGCTCCCATCTACGCCACCCTGATCGAGGTCGAAGGCCAGGAAGGCGTGCAGCTCATCTGGTCCCGCCCCAACGGCAACCGGGACTGACCAGACCCCCCAACGGCCCCGCCGAAAGGGCGGGGCCATTTCTGTGTCGACGCAACGACGGCCGCCAGATTCGAGGCCAGTCGTCCACTTCACTCCCGGCCGCCCCTCCGCGAGGCACACGGGTCGAGATAGCCCCGGCGCCGCTTCCGGCGTTCGAGCCGCGTCATCGCATCGCCGGCCTCGGCGGGCGTGTCGAAGGTCTCGATCATCGACTGTCCACGCGTTCCGATCCGACCCCAATCGCGCACGAGGGACGCTCCTCCAAACAATGTGGGCTGAACGGAAAGGCTGTAGAACCGCCGCATGTTCTGCGACGGGTCGATACGGCGAAGATGAACCGGATGTAGATCTTTCATGTCGGAGAGTCTCGCTTCCTACGGAAGCGGCGTCCAACGAGTTTCATGAATCGGTGAACGGTCATCGATTCATGGCATTGATGCCAATAACCCTCGTGAGATTTTTTGGCGGCTACGTCCGCTGAAACCGGTTCTCTGCGACGACGCACTTCATATCCTCTCGCCGGAACCAAATGGCGCGGCCGCATCTGAGCGGCGGATTGCCGGCCGTGAAGACGATCTGTTCGTCGGCGCGCATTTGCAGAATCTCCTCGGGCAGTATAAGCGGCCGCGCGGAGAGCTGCCGCGAGCGCGTGCGCGAGGATCCCGACATGCGCGAGGTCCGGCTGAGCTGCTCCACCTCGACCGTCGTGTTGCCGCAGCGCCGCGAGATGTAATCGGCGGTTTCCGGGTCGTTGATTGCCGCAAACGAGATCCACGACGCCGACTCGAACCATTTGCTCGATGCGTCACGCGCACCGTAGGTTTCGCGCATCTGACCGATGGACTGGAACAGGAGCAGCAGACTGATGCCGTATTTTCGGCCGGCGTCCCGGGCGGTCTCGAGGATGCGCAGATATCCCAGCCGTCCGACCTCATCGAGCAGGAACAGTGTGCGGCCCTTCACCTTACCATTGCGGTTGTAGATCGCGTTGGCCAGGGCGCCGATGACGGTGCGCGCCAGGCCGGGATGCGCTTCGAGAGTCTTGAGATCGAGATTGACGAACACGTCGGTGTCGCCATCCGCCAGATCGTCGGTCGAGAAGCTGTTGCCGGAGACCAGCGCCGCATAGTTCGGATAGGAAAGCCAATGCGTCTCCTTGACCGCATTGGCATAGACGCCGGAGAAGGTCTCCGGTGTCATGGCGATGAAAGGCGCCACGTTTTCCTTGACGAATGCGGACTCGGAATTGCCGTAGATCAGCTGCAGTCGTTCGCGAAGCTTGGGCTCGGGTTCGGAGAGGTTCGCTCGCATCTGCCGCAGATGCTGGTTTTCCTTTTCCGTATGCCCCGACAGGCAGACATCGGCGATCAGGACGGTGATGAGCTGAAGCGCGGACGCGCGAAAGAAGTCGTCGCGGATCGAAGCCTGGCGAGCGGTGTCGGTCACGACCCAGGTAGCGACCGCCACCACGTCCTCTTCCTTTGTCCCGCCGAACCGCCCAATCCAGTCAAGCACGTTGAAGCCGGTGCCCGGCTCCTTCGGGTCGAGCACGAAGACCGATCGGCCGGCCTTGCGCCGGTGCCCGATCACCATCGGTGCGACCTCGTTTGACGGATCGAGTGCAACGAGTCCTCCTCCCCATTTGAGTGCCGTCGGAACGGTGACCGAGGTGGACTTGAAGCCGCCCGACCCGGCGAAAACCAGCCCGTGCGACGAGCCGAACGAACCGTCAAAGCACAGCAGCTGCGATTTTCCGCCCGAACCCCATGTCTCGCGGTCGTCGGCGCGGAAGCCGCGCCCGCCGCCCGCTTGCCTGTCGACGCGGCAGGCCTCGCCGACGACGATTCCACCGCCCTCGGGAAAGAGGCGCCGGGCCGCAGAGATCGTCATCCACTCGCTTTCCCCATGAATGGCACGTTTGCCCCGGACGCGGCGGGGCGCGGCCGACGCGAAGGCGGCATTGCCGCGCATGGCGACGCGCAAACCGAAGACGCCGGCGACCGCCGCAACGAGGGCCCCCGTCAGCGTGGCGGGATCGGCATGCTCGACGATGGATCTGCCTGGCGGCACCGTTGCGGTGAATGCGGCGAGCCGGCCGATCTCGCGGACCGCAGCGATTGTGATCACCACCAGCGTGCCGGCGACGACCCCCCAGCCCGCGAGCAGGATCGAGATCGCGCCCCTGGCCGCAAAGAGAAAGACGACGCCTGTCCCGCCTGCTGCCATGTAGGGCAGCGCGATGCCGATCCGGCCAAGCATCAGGCGCGCGTCCGGCGCGCGGACGAAGCTTGCGAGCCAGTGCTCGATCCCCGTGAGGCCGAGACATACCCCCGTCATCATCATGACGGGAGCAAGGAACAAGGCGAGCTTAGTCGGGTTCATCGGCGAACGCCTTCATCCCGATAGCCATCAGCCGCGCGCGCTCGGCTTGGTCGCACTTTATCCGGCTTGCGCCATCGATCAGGAGACCGAGCAGCAGAGCGCGCTTCTCGTAACGAAGCCCGGCCTTGGCGATCAGCCCGCCGAGTTGGATCTTCTCGCGCGTATCCTTCCTGCGCGCGTCCGATTGGCTTGCCTGTCGCATCCGCTCAAGCCTCGCCAGACGGCCCTTGAGCCGTGCCAGACGCGACCGGCGCGGACGCGGGCCTGGCCGCCCGTCCGCTCCCCTTGCGAAACCGCGCCGCGAGCTCCTCGAACGCGGTCACGAGCGCGCGCTCGTCAATCTCGATTTCGCCGAGACCGACCCTGAGGGCGAGCCGTCCGATGCGCTCGGCCTCGCGCGTTTCGGCCTGCTTGAGCTGCTCCTGCAGCCTGGCGATTTCTTCCCTGATCTTCGATGACGGCTTCTTCATTCCGGTAGTCTTCCTTCTCGACCAATCGCTTTGTCGCGATGGCGAGGATCGGCCGGGATCGCGCGTAGCGCGACCCGGCAGAAGTGACGGGTCGGCGAAGCCGACGCATTGAGAGATCATCCCGGCGTTCCGAAGGAATGCCTCCAAGGGCGCAGTAATACGTCGCTGACGCGACGTTCCGCGCCCGGACCCATCCGGGAATAGGCGTGGCCTGCGGAACGGTGTCGCTCAACCGCCGGGATCGCTGTCACCGTGGCCATCACACACTTCACGCCCCAGATCATCGGACGCGCTGACGGGCGCAGTGCCGTCCTGTCGGCGGCCTACCGCCACTGCGCGAAGATGGAGCATGCGGCCGAGGCCAGGACCGTCGACTATTCGGGCAAGCGCAATCTCGCTCACGAGGAATTCCTGCTTCCCGCCGATGCACCGCAATGGGCGCGCGATATGATCGCCGACCGCTCGGTTGCGGGCGCCGCCGAAGCGTTCTGGAACAAGGTCGAGAACTTCGAAAAACGCGCCGACGCGCAGTTCGCCAAGGAGTTCATCATCGCTCTGCCGGTGGAACTGTCGAACGCGCAGAACATCGCGCTGGTGCGCCAATTCGTCCACGAGCAGGTGCTTGGCCGCGGGCAGGTTGCCGATTGGGTCTATCACGACGATCCGGGCAATCCGCATATCCACCTTATGACCACGCTGCGCCCGCTCAACGAGACCGGCTTCGGGCACAAGAAGGTCGCCTTTATCGGAGCGGACGGCCAGGCGGTTCGCACGAAGACCGGAAAGATCCAGTATCGCCTCTGGGCCGGCGAGAAGGCCGAGTTCCTCGAGCAGCGGCAACGTTGGCTCGATCTCCAGAACCAGCACCTCGCGCTAGGCGGCTTCGAGATACGAGTCGATGGTCGATCCTATGCGGAGCGCGGCATCGACCTCGTGCCCACAACCCATATCGGCCCGGGCGCAAAGGCGATCGAGCGCAGGACAATGCGCGAGGGCAGGGCACCCCGGCTCGAACGTCTCGCATCGCATGCGGCTGCGCGCGCGGTGAACGCCGAGCGCATTCAGGCCCGGTCGGAGATCGTGCTCGATCTCGTCAGCCGCGAAAAAAGCGTGTTCGACGAGCGCGATATCGCCAAGGTGCTGCATCGCTGTGTCGACGATCCCGAAGCCTTTCAGCAGCTCCTGGCGCGGATCGTTCAAAGCCCGGATTGTCTGCGTCTCGAATCCGGGACGGTCGACTTTGCGACCGGAGCGCGCTTGCCGGACAAGCTCACCACGCGCGAGCTGATCCGCCTCGAGGCGGAGATGGTATCCCGGGCGTCCGCGCTCGTGAAGGCGAGGGGGTTCGGCGTCCGGGAGAAGATCGTTGCCGACGTGTTCGCGCGTCACGACCACCTGTCGGAGGAGCAGCGCACCGCGATTGAACACGTGACCGCCGGCGCGCGGATTGCCACCGTTGTCGGTCGCGCCGGCGCCGGCAAGACGACGATGATGCGCGCGGCGCGCGAGGCATGGGAGGCGGCAGGCTATACTGTGGTCGGCGGCGCGCTTGCCGGCAAAGCCGCCGAGGGCCTCGAGACGGAAGCGGGGATCCCTTCGCGTACTTTGGCTTCGTGGGAGCTCGCCTGGAAACAGGGACGCCGCCGCCTCGGTGGGAAGACGGTGTTTGTCCTGGACGAGGCCGGCATGGTCGCGTCGAAACAGATGGCGACATTCGTCGAGGCGGTCTCCAGGGCGGGTGCCAAACTCGTTCTGGTCGGAGACGCCGAGCAGCTCCAGCCGATCGAGGCGGGTGCCGCCTTCCGCGCCATTGTGGAGCGCACCGGCTATGCCGAGCTCGAGACGATCTACCGCCAGAAAGACGCCTGGATGCGCACCGCCTCGCTCGATCTGGCGCGCGGCAATGTGACGGCTGCGCTCTCGGCCTATAGGTGCCATGGCATGGTGATCGGGGAAAAGCTGAAGGCCCAGGCGGTCGACACCCTGATCGCATCCTGGAACCTAGAATACGATCCCAAGAAATCCACGCTGATCCTGGCGCATCTGCGTCGTGACGTGCGCGAACTCAACCGGCTCGCCCGCGAAAAGCTGGTCGAACGTGGCATTGTCGGCGAGGGCCATCTGTTCCGGACGGAAGAGGGGCCACGGCAATTTGACGCTGGGGATCAGATTGTGTTTCTCAGGAATGAGGGCGCGCTCGGCGTCAAGAACGGGATGATCGGCAGGGTGGTTGAAGCCGGGCCCGGAAGGATCGTCGCCGAGATCGGGGAAGGGGAAGACAAGCGCCGCGTCGAGGTCGACGAGCGCATTTATCGCAACCTCGATCTCGGCTACGCCACCACGATTCACAAGAGCCAGGGCGCGACCGTCGATCGCGTCAAGGTGCTCGCCTCGCTCTCGCTGGACCGGCATTTGACCTATGTGGCGATGACCCGGCACAGGGAGGATCTCCAGCTCTTTTACGGCGAGCGATCATTCCAGATCGCGGGCGGTCTCGACACGCTCCTGTCGCGGCGCAACGCCAAGGAAACCACGCTCGATTACGCCGCCGAACGCTTTTACCGGCAGGCGCTGAGCTTCGCCAACAGCCGCGGACTTCATCTGATGCGGGTCGCCCGCACACTCGCCCGTGATCGGCTGGAATGGACGCTGCGCCAGAAGCGACGCCTTGCCGACCTCGGCCGCAAGCTCCGCGCCGTCGGCGTCCGCATCGGCCTGTTCGACGCCACCCCGTATGCCGTCCAATCGAAGAAGGAGGCCGAGCCGATGGTCAAGGGGGTGACCACATTCTCCCGTTCCATCTCCGACGCCGCAGCCGAGAAGGTCCACTCGGAAAAGGAAGTCGCGAGACAGTGGGAGGAGGTATCCGACCGGTTCCGCCTGGTCTTTGTCGAACCGGAGGCGGCGTTCCGCGCCATGCGCTTCGATGCTGTACTCGCCGATCCCGCGGCTGCCTCGGAGCGTCTTGGACAACTTGCGCGTGAACCCGCCTCCATAGGCGTGCAGCGCGGCCGTGAAGGGTTGCTGGCGAGCCGGGCGGATCGCGAGGCACGACGCGAGGCCAAGGCGAACATCCCGGCACTCGGGCGTGAGATTGAACGCTACCTGCGTTTGCGCGAGGCGGCCACGCGCAGGCTCGAGGCTGATGAAATGGCGCTGCGCCGTCGCGTCTCGATCGATATTCCCGCGCTCTCACCCGCAGCGCGCGTGGTGCTCGAAAAGGTGCGCGACGCAATCGACCGCAATGAACTTTCGGCAGCGCTCGGGTTCGCGCTGGCCGACCGCATGGCCAAAGCCGAAATCGACGGCTTCAACAAGGCGGTGTCCGAGCGGTTCGGAGAACGCACATTGCTCTCGAACGGCGTGGGCGACACCGACGGTGCCACATTCAGGAAGGCAGCCCTCGGCTTGGGCGCGGCCGAACGTGAGAAGCTTGCGGCGGCCTGGCCGATGATGCGCACGGCTCAGCAGCTCGCCGCCCACGAGCGCACCGTGAAGGCGCTCAAGGAGACCGAGGCGCTGCGTCAGAGCCAGCGTCAGTCCCAGGTGCTCAAATGACCCGCAGGCGTGGCGCGCGCGCTATTCTCGGGATCGGCGCCACTGCCGTGATCTGCCTGTTCGCCCTCGGCTATGTGGGCGGCCTGCGCATCAATCTTACCCCGAGCTACCCGCTCGGGATCTGGCGGATCGCGCCGCTCGACCGTGAGGTTGCCGTCGGTGATCTTGTCATGATTTGCCCGCCACCAACGTCCGCGTTCCGGCTCGCGCGGCAGCGAGGATATCTGCGGTCGGGCCTGTGTTCGGGATGGCTTAGCCCGCTGATCAAGACCGTCGCTGCCACGCAGGGACAGTGCGTTGAGATCACAGGCGCCGTGCGCGTTGATGACATTCCGCTCGCCGGCTCCGAGCTGCGCACAGTGGACGCCGAGGGCAGGGCGCTTCTTCCCTTCGCCGGCGGCGTCGTGCCGCCCGGTCACATCTTCCTTCACTCTGATTTCGCAGGTTCCTATGACTCGAGATATTTCGGGCCGGTCCCGGCGGCCGGCGTCCTCGGCCTGGCCCATCCCGTTCTCACCATTCACCCGTGACGTCGTGAAGACTGTCGGTCTCACAATGCTTGCCGTTGCCGCCGGAGCAATCGCATGGAGCGGCAATCCCCTCACCCTCCCGCTCGCCTTCGCGTTCCCCGCCCTGTGGGCAAATTCTCCCTCGCGGATCGCGGCCGGCATTATGTCGGCGGGATATTTCCTCGCCGCGTCACGCGGTCTGCCACAGGGTGTTGTCAATTACTTTGGCAGCGGGATCGCCGAGGGTCTCGCGCTCTGGCTCGGCGCATCGCTCATCTTCGTCGCCGTGCATGCCGTGCTGTGGACATCGCGGCCAGGGAGGGGACGGATTGTGCGATACGCCGTCGCGGCGGTCCTCATGAGCATGCCGCCCTTCGGGATCGTGGGTTGGGCGCATCCGATCACGGCCGCTGGCATCGTCTTCCCAGGTTGGGGATGGTGGGGCCTTGCGGCGGCAGCGATTGGCCTCCTCGCCATGACGACAAAGGTCTGGCCGATCGCAACGCACGTCCTGGGAGGAGCGTTTGCCTGGTCCGCCGCAACGTGGACGGATCCCAGCCTGCCCGATGGCTGGATCGGTGTCGACACGGAATTCGGTGGTGAGCGCGGCAGGTATGCCGGGTTGACTCAGCACCGTGAGACTATCGCCGCGGTGAAGGCAGCGGCGGCTCAAGGCCACAAGGTCGTGGTGCTGCCAGAGGGCGCTGTGGGCATCTGGACGCCGACAGTTGAACGTCAGTGGGTCCGCGAGCTCAACGGCATCGACGTCGTCGTAATTGCCGGAGCGATCCTGGTCGACAGGCAGGTCTACGATAACGTGATGGTAGAGATCTCGGGCGAGGGAGCGCGCGTCCTGTATCGTCAGAGAATACCGGTGCCGGTCTCAATGTGGCAGCCCTGGCTAGCGCTGGTGGGCAAGTCGGGTGGTGCGAGAGCGCATTTCTTTGCCAACCCGACTGTCGAACTCCCCGGTCGGAGGATCGCGCCGCTGATCTGTTACGAGCAGCTCGTCGTCTGGCCCATCCTGCAGACGATGCTGCAGCGGCCGGACGCGATCGTTGCCAACGGCAACGGCTGGTGGACCGCCGGCACATCGATTGTGGCCATCCAGAGCGCCAGCACCATCGCCTGGGCGCGGTTGTTCGGACTGCCGCTCGTCGCTGCCTTCAACCGATGAAGAGGGAGTTCTCATGGTCGACGCTGCTGTCATCCATCAACGCGCCGATCCCGGTGTGAATCCGACGATCGTCGAGAAATTCATCGCCGAGGCGGGCTCGCCGGATCCGCTGGCAGTCAGATTGTACCCAGATACCAGCGCACACACAGCAGGACGTCCGATTGGTCGAAATGGCGGCCCTTTAATATGGGAGGCTTCTAGACTGTTATGGTTCGCTCTATGCCTGACTGCCCTTACCGAGGCGTTTGCAACAGAGCCCTTCCAGTGAGGGCTTGGCTTCGACAACCAGCCTTTACCGAAAATCGTCGATGACCATCGCGCTGCCCAGATACACCACCTCCCGCGATGTCACCCTTGTGACAGTTCCTCTCGTCGTTTTGCGATCGTCAGGCTGCCGAAAACATCCTGCTTCGGGCCGTAAAGCGTATTTTGAGGTCGTCGCCCTCGGCGCCACAGGCGATCAGCAGCCTGAGCAGCAGGGCCGCCTTGCTGCCCGCGAGATCACCCGCCGGGATGACGCCTCGTGCGATGAGGTCCGTCTCCGATCCGGCAAAGGCATAAGTCCGCTCGAAGGTGGGGCCGGCAGCGACGCGCGTGGCGAGCACGACCGGCATGACTGAAGCAAGGCGATTTATCTTTTCGCAGAAGGTCTCAGGCAGATGGCCGGCGCCCATCGCCTGGATGACGGCGCCGCGGTAGCCGAGATCGGGCAAGGCGTCCAGCATCCGGCCATCGTCGCCGAGGAATGGCTGGAGGAGCGCAACCTGGCATTCTGTGGTGAACGCGGGACGAGCAAGCGCAGGCAAGCGCCGAAACCTTGCAAGGCATTGCGCCTGCCCCTCGATGACGCGGCCGATCGGCGCGAAACCGGGGGAGGTGAAGGCCGACGGCAGCGATGTGTGGGCCTTACGGACGAAGCGGGCGGCATGGACTTCGTCGTTCAGGACGACCAGCGTTCCAAGCCCCGCGAACTGCGCCGTGCTTGCAACAATGCCCGCAGCCAAGAGGTTCGCCGGCCCGTCTTCCCCCGGCGCTCTGGCGCCACGCATGGCGCCGGTGACGACCACAGGACGTTCGCTGACAACGAGTGTATCTAGAACGAAGGCCGTTTCCTCGATAGTGTCCGTTCCCTGCACTACAATGGTACCAGCAAAACCCTCGCGCTCCCGACTATCTATCAGCTCGGCGATGGCGACGAGATCGTCCAGGGTCAGCGAGGCGCCGGGCTTGGTACTATAGGAGACAACATCGAAATCCGCGATGCGGGCGAGGTCGGGAACCGCCTGCACCAGATCCTCGCCGGTCAGCGTGGGCACGATGCCCGCGCCCGCGCCCTCGGTCATCGTGATGGTGCCCCCCGTTGAGACCAAGAGCACACGCGGCAGAGACCCAGCCATCAGGGGGCTCCGCCCGTTGCCGGGGCCGGTTCCGCCTGGGCGTTGTAAATGTCGAGAATCTCTTCGCCCGTGCACATTAGTACGCCGTCATGGGAGAGGATATGGTCGAATAGCGCTTCCAGATAGCGGATGCGGTGGGGCGCACCGGTGAGATACGGGTGTACGGAGATCGCCATCACCCGGGGGATGGTTTCGCCCTCCTTGTAGAGCTGGTCGAATTGGTCGCGGCCGCGGCGGAGAATCTCCTCGGATGGCTGCTGCTGGATCGCCGAGATTACAACATCGTTGATTTCAACTGTGTAGGGCACGGAAACCATGTGTCCGCTGCGCGTGCGAATCGGAACGGGCTGGTCGTCAAGCACCCAGTCGGCGACATATTCGATGCCGGCCTCGGCGAGCAGCTCGATGGTTTCAGCGGTCTCGGTAAGGCCGGGGCTTTCCCAGCCTCGCGGGGGCTTGCCAGTGAATGCGCGGATTGCGTCGATGGTCTGACGGATTGATAGAGCCTGGTCGTCGACATGGTGCATAGGTTTCTGCACGTAGCCGTGGCCCATGAACTCCCAGTTCGCTTCGCGGGCAGCGGAGCAGGCTTCTGCATACTGTGTGCAGGTGGAACCGTTGAGGGCGAGCGTCGCGCGTAGGCCTCGCGATTGCAGCGCCTTCAGAAAGCGCCAGAAGCCGACGCGCATGCCGTATTCGTGCCAGCACCAGTTTGGAATGTCTGGCAGCAACGGTTTGCCCATCGGCGGGGGCAATACGGTGCGCGGCATGGCGATCTCGGGTGACCAGTTCTCCACATTGACTATGGTCCAGACGGCGACGCGTGCTCCGCCGGGGAGCGTGAACGGGCGGCGGCGGGTGATCGGCTCATAGACGACACGCTCGCGCGCCGAAGTGCCAGCGGGGGAATGGCCAGTTGGTTGCTGACTATCATAATTTGCGTTCATTCTACGTTCCCTCATCATTGAAGTGTTAAATCCGGAATCGAAGCAGAGTCGCGCTGTTGATGCACCCTGATAGGCGGAACGTTGACTGTGCATGTGAGAGCCGGTTCCGGTACCGCGCCTCATTCCAAAAACGAAAGGCTTGATACGCTACTGCACGCGGCTTTTTCAGTTGACTGCGGTCACGGCATCTGGTGCTGCGAGATACCGAGCCGCAGATCCGACACTTTTCCCACCCAACAAGATTTGCCGGTGCAAGCCATCAGCCTCCGAGAGCACATTATGAAGGTAGAAGTGGAAGAGTGTGGTCCGTGCTTCAGACCCTCCTGAAAGCGCTGCCCTTGCGAGATAGACACCACCAAGGGTGAGCGCAAACAGCCGAAGATAGGGCACTGCTCCGGCCAACGCCTCGCTTTCACGTCCCTCATGGGGCGCCGTTTTGAGAAAAGTGGTTGCAGCGCGCAACCGTCGAATCGCGGCCTTCAGGACGTCAGCCGATTCCTCGGCAGCTGGCCGATCGGAGCTGCTCAGCTGCCTTGCCGTTTCGCTTAAATCGTCGAACAGCAGGTCAACGTGTTTCCCGCTGCCTAACGATAGCTTCCGTGTGGCAAGGTCTATTGCCTGTATGCCGTTGGTACCCTCATAGATCGGCCCAATACGTGCGTCGCGATAGAGCGCCGCTACGCCGGTTTCCTCAATGTAGCCCATGCCGCCGAATACTTGCACCGCTATTGATGTGGCTTCTACGCCGACATCTGTCGAGAAAGCTTTTGCGATCGGAGTCAGTAAGTCGGCACGATCTTTCCAAAATTGCAGCTCTGTGCCGTCCGCCATCCTGGCTTTGTCTATTGCAAACGCACAGGAGTAGCATATCGCTCGCGCTGCTGCCGTCATTGCCTTGATTGTCAGAAGGTTGCGTTGGACATCAGGGTGATTATCGATCGCAACCACTTTCCCTCCGCCGCTCAGTTTTCCCTGTTGTCTTTCGGCGGCGTAGCCGCGAGCCATTTGGAACGCTGCCTCCGCAACGGAAACCCCTTGGATGCCCACTGCCAAGCGAGCATTATTCATCATCGTGAACATGCAAGCGAGACCTCGGTGTTGCTCTCCGATGAGCCAACCTTTGGCTCCTGCCGGAACAAGGTCGGATAATCCGTCTCCGAATACCATCGTGCAGGTCGGCGACCCATGGATGCCCAGTTTATGCTCCAGGCCTGAGCAGAAGACGTCATTGCGCGGCCCGAGCGTGCCGTCGGCATTGACAGTGAATTTCGGTACAAGGAAGAGTGATAGGCCGCGGCTCCCGGCTGGAGCATCTGGAAGACGGGCGAGTACAAGATGGATAATGTTGTCGCAAAGATCGTGTTCGCCATAGGTGATGAAAATCTTTTGCCCAAATAAGCGATAGCTTCCATCGCCCGCTGGCTCGGCACGGCATTTTACCGCTGCAAGGTCTGACCCAGCTTGCGGTTCGGTCAGATTCATCGTTCCCATCCATTCTCCCGCTATCAGCTTCGGCAGGTAGAGTTGTTTCAACTCGTCGCTCGCATGAGCGTAGATTGCGTCGATGGCGCTCATCGTCAGCGCTGGGCCAATACCGAAGGCCATTGAGCCGGAGTTCCACATTTCGAGGACCGCAACACCGAGCACAGTCGGCAAGCCCTGCCCTCCGTATTGCTTGGGCGCCTGCAAACCATTCCAGCCTCCTGCGATCCAGCTGCGATAGAGATCAGGCCACCCAGGGGGAGTGCTGACCTTTCCAGCGATAAGCCTAGCGCCACTCTGATCGCCAATACGACGTAGAGGAGCAATCTCTTCAGAAGCAAAACGCCCAGCTTCGGCCAAAATGGCGTCCAGCAGATCCTCGGTCAGATCGCCGAACTCACCAGCGTCCATGCTGGCTTTGAAGCCAGCCACATGCTTCACTGCAAATGCGATTTCTCCAATTGGTGCGCGGTACATGGTCCTATAGAGCTGCTTAGGTCAGCTTCCCAATGACGAAAAAGATGAACAACTGGTAGAATGCGATCAGCCAGCAGAGGAACTTTGCGACAAATCCGCTTGCGACTTGTTTTCCAACTGTCGCCATAGCTCCTTCGCTTTGCGAACGTTCTCCGCTTTGACGTGCCCGAAGCCGGCAATTTCCTCAGGAATCTTGGCGATCTCCACAGCGAGATGCATGCTTTCCGGTTTGAGGTTGCGCAATTGGCGGTCAATTGACTCGATGTAATCGACAATCAACTGCCTTTCAGAGCGACGTTCCTCAGTGTAGCCGAACGGATCGAGCGCGGTTCCTCGCAACCGGCGCATTTTCGCCAGCACCGAGAATAACGTTAAAACCCAAGGACCGAAAGCGACCTTGCGTGGTTCGCCGGATGCTGGATCTCGCTTTGCAAGCATCGGCGGAGCAAGATGAATCGAAAGTCGATCCACGGCGCTAAAGCTCTCGGACAACATCTCTCGAAAGGCCTTACCGGAATAGAGGCGGGCAACCTCATACTCATCCTTATAGGCCATTAGCTTGAAGAGACCTCGCGCCACAGCTTCTGACAGAGCACCTTCGCTGCCGGTAACCTCAATTTCGCGCCGCCGTACCTTTCCGACGAAATTCTCATAGCGCGTGGCGTACCGCCGGTCCTGATAGTCAGCCAGGAATTCCACGCGTCGGCTTATCGCTTCCGCCAGTGAGGTTGAAGGTTTGGGATAAGAATGCAATGGGCTCTCTGTATCACCAGCGATGACGTCGTGGAGGACTTGTGGTTTTTGCGCCGCCAAACGGCCAAGGCGGAAGGCGGTCGTATTCATCTCGATGGCGACACGGTTCAATTTGATTGCAGCGAGAATAGATTCTTCGGAGATGGGAACGAGCCCGCGCTGATACGCATAACCGACCAGAAAGAGGTTGGCCCCAATGGCATCACCCAACAGCTTCTCCGCGAGCCGTGACGCGCGGACAAGCTCCACGTTCTCAGTTCCGGCGTCATCTCGAACAATGTCGACGAGCCGCTTCGTCTGAACAGAAAATTTCGGATTCCGAATGAAGTCCGCTGTGATCGACTGCTGTTCATTCAAAATGACACGTGTCTTATTCTTCCGGATTACTCCGAGCGCCTCCTTGCTTGTGGTTACAACGAGATCGCCGCCGATCAGAAGATCGGCTGAGCCTGTTGAGATTCGTGACGAATGGATGCCTTCGGGCGAAGAGGCGACTCGAATATGGGACGTGACCGGACCACCCTTCTGCGCCATGCCCGTCATGTCGAGTGTTGAACACCCTTTGCCCTCCATATGGGCAGCCATCGCTATGATCGCGCCGATCGTGATGATCCCTGTGCCACCGACACCGGTAATCAGAATGTTCCACGGTTCTGCCAAGCTCGGTGCGCTTGGTAGGGGCAGATCGATGGCAAGAAGGCTTTCAAGATAGGTGGTTGTCGGTTTACGAAGTGCCGCGCCTTCGACGGTTACAAACGACGGGCAGAAGCCATTCACGCAAGAAAAGTCGGTGTTGCATGACGATTGGTCGACGCGGCGCTTACGACCGAATTCCGTTTCGACAGGCACAACTGAAAGGCAGTTCGACTTCTTTGAACAGTCTCCGCACCCTTCACAGACAAGTTCATTGATGAACACGCGCCGTTCGTTCGTCCGTTTTGCGGCGGCTCGTCTTCCCCGACGGCGCTTTTCGGCAGCGCAAACCTGATCATATATCAAGACGGATACGCCCGGGTATTCTCGAAGTTCGCGCTGCACAGCGTCAAGGTCACTACGGTGATTAATAGAGACGTTGGGCGCGAATGCCGGCTGTTCAGCGTACTTCTCGATATCGTCCGACACGATCGCAATTCGTTCAACACCTTCGGCGCGCACTTGATGGCTAATGCGTTGCGGGGTTAGTTGACCGTCATGCGCTTGGCCTCCGGTCATGGCGACTGCGTCATTGAAAAGAATCTTGTAAGTAATGTTTACCTTCGCTGCCACCGCGGCCCGGATGGCGAGCAGGCCAGAATGGAAATAGGTGCCGTCACCTAGGTTCTGGAAGACATGTTTGGTCCGTACATATGGCGCTTGACCGATCCAATTTGCTCCTTCGCCACCCATGTGAGTAAAGGTTGCGGTCTCGCGGCCCATGTTCAGGGCAAGATAATGACATCCGATCCCGGCAAGAGCACGGCTACCCTTTGGTACTTTTGTTGACGAGTTGTGAGGACAGCCTGAGCAGAAATATGGCGTTCGCTGAACCGGTGAAGTCTGCAAAGTAGATGCTGCCTGTAAAGCGGCAATCTCTCGAACTTGCTCGAGGAGTTCCGTTCCATGAAGCCAGGGCAAGAATCGCTGAGCGATGACCTTGGCGATCTGCAAAGCAGTGAGATCGTCATGGACGGGAAGCACAGTACGTCCCTGATCGTCCTTCTTACCAAAGACACGAGGTCGTTTGGCAGCCGGAAGTCCGAAAAGGATATCCTTGATCTGGCTCTCGATAAGCGGCCGTTTCTCCTCGATGACCAACAGTTCCGGCAGACCTGTTGCAAAGGTTTTTATTCCCTCCGGTTCGAGAGGCCACACCATTCCGACCTTGTAAATCGAAAGACCAAGTTCTGCTGCGCGCTTCTGGCTGATGCCGAGCAGTTCCAAAGCTTGGAGAACATCGAGATAGGATTTACCCGTCGTGACAATCCCGAGATGCCGACGGTGGCTGAGAAGGGTGGTTCGATCAATTCCGTTGGCTCTTGCGAAGGCCAGTGCTGCTGGGATTTTGGCGTTATGCAGTCGACGTTCCATTTCCTGGGGTGTATCTGGCCAACGAATGTTAAGACCGCCCGGGGGCATGTCAAAGTCCGACGGCGTAACGAATTGCATCCTTCCATCTGAAGCCTCGACCGACGCTGACGAGTCCATGGTATCCGCAACGAGCTTCATTGCGGACCAAGTGCCGGCATAGCGCGAAAGCGCCCATCCAAACTGTCCAAAATCGAGGATGTCTTGAATTCCGGCCGGGTTCAGAGTCGGAATCATAGCATCCATCAAGGCATATTCGCTTTGATGCGAAGTGGTCGAGGATTTGCATGTGTGGTCGTCACCTGCCAGAATCAACACGCCGCCATGCGGCGCGGAGCCGGCAAGATTGCCGTGACGGAAAGCATCGCCTGATCGATCGACACCCGGACCTTTTCCATACCACATGGAAAAGACCCCCTGTTTGTTGGCAGGCTCATAGAGGTTGATTTGCTGGGTTCCGAGCACAGAAGTCGCTGCAAGATCTTCGTTCACGCCGGGCTGAAAGCGGATATCAGCCGCCCCGGTGATTTTCCTCGCCTGCCAGAAGCACTGATCGACGCTTCCCAGCGGCGAGCCGCGGTACCCGGTGACAAAACAGCCTGTGTCGATGCCTGTAGCCATGTCCCGCCAGCGTTGCATGAGCGCCAGACGAACGAGAGCCTGCGTGCCGGTAACAAAGACGCGGCCTTCCGTGAGGGAATACTTGTCGTCGAGGCTTACGGAAGCGTTCATGTGATCCTTCCCATATCGTTTATATAGCTAATACCATCGTATCGGAGGCATTTCTCGGCGATTGCACCTTGTTGGAGCGAACAATTTGATGGATAGTGGCGTCAAAGGACACGGGGGCGATATTTTATGGCAGAGAAGATCGACGCGTTCGACTATAAGATCCTCGCTCTTCTGCAGGAGGATGGGCGTATCAGTATGACCGATCTCGCCGAACGAGTAGGACTGTCGCCTTCTCCCTGCGCGCGTCGCGTGAAGCGGCTTGAGGATGAGGGCTATGTCGACTGTTATGTGGCGCTGCTAAGTGCCAAGAAATTGGGTGTTGGGCTTTCGGTCTTCATAAACGTCAGACTGGCTAGCCAAACCCGGGCGGCCTTCGACAAATTTGATGCAGAGGTCGCAACGATCCCGGAGATCGTTGGCTGCCACCTCCTGACAGGTGCCTTCGACTATCTCGTTCAGGTGCGTTTGGGTGACATCGAAGAATTTCGCGACTTCATGCGAGATAAACTGACGGCGATCGAAGGCGTGGTCGAGACGCAATCCAGCATCGTCCTTGAGCAATTAAAATCGACAACGTCGATCCCCTTCAGGACGCGGTCTACACGCATGAACAATTCGCAGATCATCCAGCGATAGAGCTATGGTGCCTAGCAGGATACCTGCCCATGGCGGCGGCCACGCAATACAGCCACAGTAACGATCTCGGGACTGCTGCATCCCCTCCATCGCGCGGAGCTACATCTGATGGCACAGGCTAGATGGACGCTTCCACCCCCTCTTGGGCAGATTTTACAATCGCCTCCAGCACGGCAATATTGCCGATGATCTCCTCATCCGAAAAGCAATAAGCTGACGTTCCGGCGATGTAGTCGGCGAAATGATGCAAGTTCAACTTGACGGTGTCCACCCACTCAAAGGTTGTGGTCTTGACCGCTCCGCCGGCCAACCCAACTGTGAGTGTCGAGGGTCCGGGAGTGTCTGGATGGGTTTCGTTTCGGCATTCCGCCCACGCCTTGGTTCCGAATACCGCAAGCCGCAAATACAACGGCGTAGCCAGTACAGCATTGATGTAAGATGTCATGCCTGCGCGATGACGGAGCATAGCGGAGACCACGTCTCCGTTATCTCCGGGAAGGACGCGCGAGGCCGTCATTGCCAGCACCTTTTCAACGGGCCCGAATAAGTTCAAGAAGGCGTCTGTCAAATGAACGCCCATGGCCGTCATGCCCGCCGCCGGGCTCTCCTTGGCGCTCCGTCGCCAATCCGTCGGTGGCACGTTCGCAAGCTTATCGTGGCTGAAGTTCGCCTCCGCATGCATCACCGTGCCAAATTCGCCCTCCTTCACCATTCGCTCTATTTCGACCATCGGTCCCTCAAACCGTCGTTCATGTCCAATACCAAGCTTAACGCCGTTTCTTTTGCAACTGCTGACGCTCGCTTCCGCGTCTTTGCGACTGAGGACTAGCGGCTTTTCGCAGAAGACGTGTTTTCCGGCAGTTGCGGCAGCCGCAATCTGGCTGGCATGGTCCCAGTTTGGAGTGCAGAGGATGACCAGGTCAACTGACGGATCCTTCAAGACCTCTTCAAAGCTCCGCGCGGCAGTAAATCCATGCTCCCTTATGAAAGGCATGTGGCGGTCTGGGGCCAGATCAGCGACATGGGTAACTTTTATTCTGTCCGAGTCCTTCAGACGAAGCGCAATGTTCTTTCCCCACCAGCCAAGGCCAATGATTGCTGCGTTCAGCATAGCGCGTAGCTCCATTGTCGCGGGATAATATTTTATCAGATTTGATACAGCGGGTATCAAATTGTCTGGATGCCGGTCATGCCTTTCAGCACTGGATATAGTGCTGCTGTATCCTGCTTGTGTCTTTCTTGAGAAAGTGCGGCAGTGTAATAAGGTAATGTGGCGCTCAGCAATGGAACCGGGCAATGGAGTGCCAAGGCGTGGTCCATTATGAGCGAAACATCCTTCATGAAGTTCTCCATTTTCATGGTCGGCGGTTCATATTCGTTGGCGATCATGAGCGGTGCACGCAGATCGAATACGCGTGAAGTGGCAGCACCACCTGATGCGATTGCAGCGTAAACCACGTTGAGATCGAGCCCAGATCGCTCAGCCATGTTAAGCGCTTCGGCCGTCGCAAGGTTGTGAATTGCGACAAGCAGATTTGCGATTAGCTTCAGCTTCATCCCATTGCCGAACTGCCCCACGTGGTAGATCTTCTTCGAGATTGCGTGGAGGGCAGGCTCAAGCCGGGCTGTTGCTTCAGCGGGGCCAGACGCATACACTACCACGTCGGCGCTTTCTGCTTGCGAACCGGTTCCAGAGACTGGACAATCGAGCAATATTGCATCTCGCGTCGCAAGCTCATCCCTTGCAGCCTCCTTTGCAGAGGCCGGCAAAGTACTCATCTCGGCAACCACGTGGGCGGAGCTCAGCGCAGGCAGACAATCCGCCACAGCAGTTTCTAGCGCAGACACGTTCGGTAGCGCCGTTAGCACCAGATCTGCGGCCGCAAAAACAGAGCGTGCACTTTCATGCGGCAACCCGCCGAGCGTGGCCAACGATTGCCGTGCACTCTCCAGAGGATCGAAGCCATGAACCTGAAAACCGTTCTGTATCAGGTTTTTAGCAAAGGCCATCCCCATGATTCCGAGCCCGAGGAGTCCGATCTGCGTTCGTTTAATCACGGTCGATGCTTTCCACATTTCGCTGGATGCTAGGTCAACCACGCCGAAGAATGGTTTTTGTAGGTTTGAGCTTCGGAAAATGCCGTACCCAGTAGGAAACCTTAATCCACATGCAAGATGATCTTGCCGTCGATCGACTGGCCCTTCAGATCAAGCGCAGCCCGCTGTATATCTTTCCAGGAACGCTCGTCGCCAATCGGCACAGAGAGCTTTCCCGCTGCAACGAGATTCTGAATCTCGACTAGGTCGGACGATGCATCACAGTCGACAAAAACGCTTCCAAGGTAGAGGCCATGCAAACGGGTGTCGGCCTTCAGATAGAAGTCGCGCGGCTCAAACGTTGTCGTCTGATCTGAGGAGTTGCCGCAAGACACGCAAACGCCGCCGCGCTTCAGCGCACCAAGCGCGCACCCCAGGCTGGGCCCGCCTACCGACTCAAGAATATAGTCGTAGTCTCCCGCTTCGACGGCATCATCCATCGTGGGAAATAGTTCTACCAGTTCTACATGATCCTGGCGTAATAGCTCCTCGAGACGCGGTCGCCTACTGATGGCATGAACACGTGCGCCCGCATGGGCGGCGAGTTGGCATGCGTAACGACCAACGCCGCCCGCTGCACCGGTGATGAGCACGTCTTTGTTTGTTATATCCCCGGCAAGTCGCTGCGCGCGTAATGGCGTAATGGCTGCAATTGGCAGTGCCGCCGCTTGCGAAAAGCTGACACTGTCGCTAAGCGCCGCCATCATACCGGCACTGACCGCTACATACTGAGCCCAAGCCCCAGCAGGTACGATGCCAAACACCCTTGTACCTTTGGGCAGGGAAGAGCCATCCGCGGCAGGTTCCTCGATAACGCCGGCGAAGTCCCACCCTGGAATATATGACCGGTCCGCGATGAGGGCAGTGCGTGTTTCCCCGGCATTCAACGAAATCGCATGGACGCGAATCAGAGCCTGATCATCCCGCCTCTTAGGTATGGAAGCCTCTCGCAGCGCCAATTCCCCCGGATGCATCGGATCCGCCAGCACAGCGAGCATAGTCTGGCTAGTATCGTAGATGAACATTGGGTCTCTCTTCGTTCGTTTCCAAGTGTGCCGACGAACAGCAGCGTTCGACTGCGGTTCGTGTGCGATCGACATTTAGCTCAGAAAAGTAGATTGATCAATAGGAAAGCGACATGATAATACCTGTCTATGGGGGGGCGTAGGGATCGCCCTGAGCCTGCGGCAGTGGCGAGTTTGGGGATGACACAATTTCGGCTGGACGGGCTATAATCCATCAAATAACATGATCTGCACGCTTGTGATAACATATATAGGAAATTGAGATGCGGACACGTAAACTCCCGCAACTCTTCGGCGCGATAGTCGGTCCGCCCGCAATGTCATGCGTCGAAGGTGGTGGAAAGGGAGCGCCATGGTGCAGCGATACGGCGGAAACGGGCCACTTCGTGCGTTCGGGCGGGCTGTAAGTTGGTCTGCTGCATCGCGTACGGGGCAAGATTGTACGGTTTGGTAGTCTACAGAATTTGCCGAGTGCAGAGGCGACGTATTGAAAGATGCGAAGTAGTGAAGGCGGCATATGAAAAGGCGTGACGAAGTCGGTGGTCAGGATGGCGATAAGGCAGTCCTCAATTTTGGGGTGCGCCTAAAACACGCCAGGCTGGCGCGCGGAATGAGAATAAAGGACGTTGCGGATGCTGCAGATTGCTCGGAAAGTCTGCTTTCCAAGCTTGAGAATGGGAAAATACAGCCATCTCTGATTGTTCTGCATCGCATCTGCAATGCGCTTGGGCTGACATTAGGCGAACTGTTCTCCCCCAGCGCGCCTGATAGCGAAATCGTATCTCGCAA
This sequence comes from Nitratireductor sp. ATLC21, assembly GCF_057196525.1. Taxonomy (NCBI): domain Bacteria; kingdom Pseudomonadati; phylum Pseudomonadota; class Alphaproteobacteria; order Hyphomicrobiales; family Phyllobacteriaceae; genus Nitratireductor; species Nitratireductor sp. ATLC21. Next base: position 32,964 of record NZ_JBXUOU010000006.1, read on the forward strand.
GGGGCAGCGGACAAAAGTAGAGCTTGCTCTCGTTCGCAACGGGCGCGGGATAACGTTGGAACGGTTGGTTCCATATGGGCCAGGTAATCTTCTCCAAGGATATCTACACACCATCGATGTGGGCGGTGAGACTGACGGCACAGTGAAGCATGATGGTGAGGAGTTCATGTACCTTCTATCAGGATCGATAGATCTCTATCTTGGAGACGAGATCTACCGGCTCGACGAGGGCGATTCTTGCTTTTACCGCTCCGAAGTTCCGCACGGATACAAGAATAGCGGCTCCTCGGTAGCGCAACTGATCATCATCAACACGCCCCCGACGTTTTAAGGCACGTTATGATTGCTCCCTTTGGTGCGTTGCTTCCTGAAACTGCTCGACCATGCGAGGAATGCCTGAGAGATGTCCCTGAGGCATCTCTGCTGCTGCAAAGTTTGCTGCTCGCCATAGGAGAAATTGTATCTGATCGAACAATGGCTGCGGTTTTCGAGCAGGTGAGACTTCAGTGATACGTGAGATCGCAACTATTCTGGTCGCCCCGGAAAACACCGGTAGGTTCGAAGAAGCTGTCGCGGCCGCTCGCCCGATCATCATGGGCGCAGAAGGATGTCTGACAATGCATCTTGAGCGAGTTGTCGAAATCGAGGGAAGTTATCGACTGATCGTGGATTGGGAAACAATCGAGCATCACACGATGCTCTTCCGGCATTCTCGCGCATTCGAAGAGTGGCACGCGCTCGCCAAACCCTTTTTCCTCGAGCCGCCAGCTGTGGTGCACACGGAGATCGTGGCGAGCTGAAGCCGAAGAGGCGGAAAGCTGTCTCCTCATTGTGCGAGCTTCGCCCAGGTCGTGAGTGAGTGCGTGTCACGACGATAGCGACCACAGGATGGTTGTAGAGGCACCGTGGAAGCGGCGACCGACAAGGCCCTGCACGCTACGCGAATCGCGTCGCGTGCGAGACGCCGCGATCATTTCGAACTGGCGCCTTCAGTCTCACGATCGACATCAGTGCGCCTGGTGTGGCTAACGTTTGCCGCGAACGAGCCTGGCGCTGCTCGCCTGCTTGGCTCTCTTGACCGCTTGATGCACCCCTCGCCGGCTTCGCTCAGATCGGGCGTGGGAGATCCAGGGGGATGTTTCCTTGATCACTCTCTAGTGCGCTCATCGGACAAGGGGGGCTGGGATAGATGCTCATCGGCTTTGCGTACAAGGAAAGTGACTTTCCTATTGAAAAAGTGAGATGCAAGAGATAGCCTATGTCTTCAAGGTGCATGAGTGGCGCGCGAACGGAGCTTTATCGAAGCTTGCTGCCGAATGATACTTTCCGAGCAAAAAAAGGCACCTGCGGCGCGAGTGCGCGCCGTGTGCAACTAGAGCCAGATGGGATGGGGCAATGAGAGATTTCCAGTATATCGATAATGCGCATTCGCACGGTATGCGACGCATCTCATACATCGAATTAGATGGTCGGCCTGCCTTCAAAATGGCCATCCATCGCTCGGGCGAGAAATACTACCTGTACACGGCTCATTTCTGGCACAGTGGGCTGTCAGTCGTTGACATTACGGACCCGACAAATCCCCGCTTTGTGAGGTTCATCGAGGGGCCGCCCAATACGTTTACTCTGCAGGTCCAAATCGCCGAAGGCAAGATGATCACCTCCATGGAGAAAATTCCGGAGGAATGGGGAGGCGATCCGACCAAACCGTTCTCGGAGGGATTTCTAATCTGGGATTTGAGCGATCCGGAGTCCCCCCAGCAGCTAGGGCAGTATAGAACAGGTGGGCTCGGAACGCACCGGAACTATTACGATGGCGGGCGATATGTCCACGCCACCGCGTTGCCGGAGGGGTATGATGGCCACATTTACCAAATCGTCGACATAAGCGACCCCGCTAACCCGAAAGAGGTCTCGCGTTGGTGGCGTACAGGTCAGTGGTTGGCGGGTGGTGAAGGAGGCGTCCCGTTTGGCACATTTCTTCACGGCGGCGCGTATGTCATGGGAGATCGTGCGTACTTGCCCTACAGCGCCGGCGGCTTTGTCATTCTGGATATCTCTGATGTCACTGCACCCAAGCTTGTAAGCGATCTTCCATTTTCACCTCCTTTTCAGGCTTTCATTTCCGTCCACACTTCGCGGCCTCTCTCCCGGCGCCCACTTGTCGTCGTCAATTCAGAAGCCATTGAGGAGATGGGTAACGAGCCCTTGGGCTACGCCGGGATCGTAGATGTTTCCGACGAAAGTACGCCCCGATTGGTCTCTCTCTTTCCCCAGCCCATTCCGCCGAAGGAGTTAGGCATTTCCACGTTCTACGACCGCCCCGGTCGATTTGGTCCGCACAACCAGCATCAATGGCAAAATCAAGACGTGCTGCATAGCGACGAGGATCTTGTCTTCCTGACCTACTTTAATGCCGGCTTGCGGGTTTACGACATCTCGAACGAAAGGAGGCCAGTAGAGATTGCGTACTTTATTCCTGCGGACCCCAAGGAGCGAAAGGGTCCATTGCCTAAAACAGGACTTGTTACGCAGTCGGAAGATGTTCTCGTCGACAATCGTGGCAATATCTTTGTCAGTGACAAAAACCATGGCGTGTTCGTGCTTAGACTATCTGAAAACGCATGAAAAATAATATGGAGGTGAACAAATGAAAGCATTGGGAGTATTAAGAATAGCTGGCGTAGCTATTGGCTTCTCAGTCAGTATGGCTTCTGCGGAGACAGCGGCAGAACGGTATTTGTCGGGAGATCTGAAAATCTCGACAGAATTCGCGTATGATGGTCCGACAATAGTGCTGTCATATTCAACTTTTCTTGGAAGTTCTGGAACAAATCAGGAGCTTTACCGCGCAATGTGGAAGCGCTTGGAGGAGGATACCGGTGGGAAGGTGCAGATCCAGCCATTCTGGTCAAGTTCGCTGAACGATACTCAAACGGGGGCGTTCGAGGCCATCAGCTCCGGTTTGGCGGATATGGGAACATGTTACACCCAGTTTAACCCTGGTGGTTTTGACCTCCATTTCGGCATTCAGCTTCCAACTCTCTTCCAAAGTTCAAGTGTCGGTTCGATAGTATTCAATGAAATATATGCGAAATATTTACGAGCCGCATATGAGCGCCGGGGCGTGTATCTGGCCAGATTGGGCCTGACGCCACCTCAACAGCTATCGACGAAGGAGCCGATGAGGACCCTTGCAGACATGCAGGGCAAGCGCGCTTGGGCGGCCGGCAGTGTCTCGGTCGCTTCCGTCGCTGCCTTGGGTCTGGAGCCAACGACGCTTAAGGCAAGCGAGATATACCCAGGATTTCAGACAGGGGTTCTGGATGTCGTTCCGATGCATGACGCTGGATTCTACACGTTTCGGCTGAACGAGATAGCGAAGTACCGCACAGAAGTCGATCTCTGGACGAACCCAAACGAGCATTGCGTAAATCCCGAGCGGTGGAACAATCTTCCGGAGCCGGTGCGTGACTATTTGTACCACTGGTTGCAGGTATGGACGCAGGTAGAGTCGCAGCTCTACTACGATGCGGAAGCCGAGAAGGCGAGAATGCAGATGCTGGATGAGGGCGTTGAATTTCTCGAACTCCCGTCAGCGGATTCAGAGGAACTTGCTCGCCGCTATGACAAACTTATCACTGACTGGATTGCCGAGCAGGAGGATGCAGGACAACCGGCCAATGAGATGATCGCAGAGATCAGGGAACTGTCAGCTCACTACGCGGCGATGACTCCCGATGAGCGTTTCCTGCAGGTCCTTGAGCGACCTGTACCAGGGATGATGTCAGGTTACTGAAGCTATTCGCGCCGGTGTCGGTGGGCGATGGGACCGCCCACCGACCTGTCGGAGGAGTTGGTACGATGAGACTTAGTATTTCTCGAATATTCACGATATCAGCTTCGCTTCTGATAGCGTTCCTGTGTCTTTTGGTCGGAATTGATGTCCTCTCTCGCAACCTCTTGGGTATTGGCTTAAGCGCAACGCAGGACCTGCTAACGGTTGCTCTCACACTCTACTTCTTTTTCTCGTTGCCCGATTCTCTATGCAAGGACGCGCATGTAAGGATGGATATATTCTATAACAAGGCTGGTCCGCTGATGCGAAGCCTGGCCGATACCGTGGGGGCGGTGGGCGCACTTGTCTTCCTTGGTTCAATAGGCTGGGGGGCAGCATCCAGAATTTGGCAGATGATGGCTGTTAGTTCCGAAACACCGACAATTGGGCTGCCGCTGTGGCCGGTCGCTGCGCTTGTTGCACTAGGATGCGGAGGCGCCGGGCTCGTCGTGATCGACGCGCTCCCCAAAGCTGCTGCCAATTTTCGAGGGAAGCGTTGATGGCCCATCTCTTAGGATATACCAGTTTCGCTTTCCTGCTTTTATTGATCGCGCTAGGTGTGCCGGTAGCATGGGCAATTTCCATTGTAGCATTTTCCGGAATGACTTTTCTGCTTGGCTTCAGCCAAGCGATAGCGCAGTTTTATACAACGGCCTTCAATACGGCTGGTGAATTTCTGTTCGCATCTATCCCGCTCTTTATATATATGGGACTGATCGTGAGCTACGCGCGAATTGGAGAAGATCTCTATGACGCGATGTACAAATGGTTCGGCCGGCTGCCGGGCGGTCTGTTGGTGGCATCCGTGGTCTCGTGCACGATGTTCGGAGCGGTCACAGGTGTGAGCTCGGCGGCTGTAGGGACGATGTCGAAGATCGTGCTGCCGGAAATGCGACGATACAACTACGACATCAAGATGGCCTCAGGTGGATTAGCTTCTGCAGCGACGATTGCCATCATGATACCGCCAAGTGTGCTGCTTATCCTCTACGGTCTTTGGACGGAGACGTCGATCGGCAAGTTGTTCATTGCTGGCGTCGTTCCGGGGCTGATCCTGACGCTGGCGTTCTCGTTCTACATTATGGCCCGCTGCGCCTTGAAACCAGAGCTTGGACGTGCGGGCGATCCGTTCCCGCTCAGGGAGAAGGTCCGATCACTTCTCAAGGTAATGCCCATTTTCGTTATCTTTGGGATGGTGATTGGCGGGCTGTATGTCGGCTGGTTCACCCCAAGTGAAGCCGCGGCTATAGGCGTTCTATCGACAATTGCAGTGGCAACTGCAATGCGTCGCCTATCGCTCATCCATCTGTGGGAAGCTGCAAAGCAGACCGTGCAGCTCTCCGGAATGATTTTTGCTGTCCTTATCTCAGCTTCGGTGTTGGCTAGGTTCCTGGCAGCAACACAGGTTACGTCTAGCGTAATAGGTATAATCGAGACATCCAATCTGCCGGATATTGTGGTTCTTTTGGCTGTGCTTGGAGTCTTGCTTCTGCTTGGATGTGTGCTCGATGCCTTCGGGATGATATTGCTGACGCTTCCGTTCATATTTCCCGTCGTGATGTCTTTGGGCTATGACCCAATCTGGTTTGGAATAGTGCTGGTCCTAATGACCGAAATTGCGCTGATCACCCCTCCTGTTGGGATGAATGTGTTTGTCCTTGCAAAAGTGGACGACCAGCTTAGCCTTGGCGACATTTTTGCGGGGGTGACGCCGTTCGTCGTGATAACCCTCCTGACAATCGCCACCTTTATTGTCTTCCCGGGGATCGTGACATGGTTGCCGAGTCGAATGTGAGCAGCACCAATTGTGATTATGAATCAGCAGGGTGGAGTTGCAACGGCCGAGGAAAGCTTTGCATTCCGGGAGAAGACGATTCAGCTTTTTCCTGCCCGAAATGCAATACTGTCGAATTTCTGAAGTCTGCCTATGCACGTTCTTTCCAACGATCTTTGTCTATTGGGTGCCCTTGTTGCGGAGTTGGAAATTTCCGAGGAGCTTGGGAACAGGCGTTGGCAACCGCAGTTTCACTTCAGCCAGAGTTGGTCAAGCTTTGGTTGCCGAAAATTTGTGAGGAACGACCTGCTCTGTTCTGTTGTGTGGCCGGCTCTGCGCTAGCCACATGACGTTCGTGCGAGGTGTTCCTGGTATACGAGACAGGAGCATAGGATGGATCTTCCGACGAAAAGGACTGACCTGCCACGGGTAATTCCCTCCAGATTGGATTAGAGTCCGACCTTGTTTGAAGGACGGACGGATGAAGCGAAAGCGATTTACGGAAGAGCAGATTATTGCGGTTTTGCGCGAGCAGGAAGCCGGTGCGAAGGTGGCGGATGTCTGCCGCAAGCACGGCATTTCCGATGCGACTTTTTACAATTGGAAGGCCAAATATGGCGGCATGGACGTGTCCGATGCCAAAGGGCTGAAGGCTCTCGAGGAGGAGAACACCAAGCTGAAGAAGCTGCTGGCCGAGCAGATGCTGGATGCGGCGGCACTGCGCGAGCTTCTGTCAAGAAAATGGTAGGGCCCGCTGCAAAACGCGACGCCGTCGTGCATCTGAGGTCCGCCATGGGCCTCTCGGAGCGGCGGGCCTGCACGGTCGTCGGTGCCGATCGCAAGATGATCCGCTATCGCTCCTGCCGGCCGCCAGAGACGGAGCTGCGCGGGCGGTTGCGTGAGCTTGCCAACGAGCGCCGGCGCTTCGGCTATCGGCGGCTGTTCATCCTGCTCAGGCGCGAGGGCGAACCGTCGGGTATCAACCGCATCTATCGGCTCTATCGCGAGGAAGGCCTGACGGTGCGCAAACGACGGGCGCGGCGACGCGCCGTTGGCACACGCGCCCCAATCCTCGTCGAGGCACGCCCCAATGCCCGCTGGTCGTTGGACTTCGTCCATAACCAGTTCGCATGCGGGCGCAGGTTCCGCGTTCTCAACATCGTCGACGACGTGACGCGCGAGTGTCTTGCCGCCATCCCGGACACCTCGATCTCCGGCCGCCGGGTTGCGCGTGAACTGACCGATCTGATCAGCCGCCGCGGCAAGCCCGGTATGATTGTTTCCGACCACGGCACCGAGTGCACTTCGAACGCCATCCTCGCCTGGTCGAAGGATCACCAGGTCGACTGGCACTACATCGCGCCAGTCTCACCAACCACGCAAATGGCTACTACCTCGAGAGAAACATCCAGTCCTGCATACACGCCCATGCCGATCTCCTCTTGTCTGGTCGGCTCAGAGCATCAGGCGAACGCCGTCTTTCCGAAAGGGGTTGGGCATTCAGCAAGCTGAACCGAATACCCCATCTCTTCCGTAAATCGCTTTCGCTTCATCCGTCCGTCCTTCAAACGAGGCCGGACTCTAATCCAGACTGGAGGAAATTACCCGTGGCAGGTCAGACCCAGAGGAAGATTTCGCGCGGGCGTGCCGACGAAGACGCGCTGACGGCGGATATCATTGCGCTTGCCAGCCAGTACGGACGCCATGGCTATCGGCGCATCACGGCTCTGCTGCGCGATGCGGGCTGGGCGGTGACGCGAAGCGGGTCGAGCGGATCTGGCGGCGGGAGGGGCTGAAGGTCCCGCAAAAGCAACCGAAGAGAAGCCGACTCTGGCTCACCGACGGGTCCTGCATCCGTCTGCGGCCCGAGCGCCCGAACCACGTCTGGTCCTACGACTTCGTCGAGAGCCGGACACACGACGGGAGGAAGTTCCGTATGCTCAACCTCATCGACGAGTTCACCCGGGAGTGTCTGGCGATCCGGATCGACCGGAAGCTCCGCTCGTCGGACGTCATCGACGTCTTATCGGACCAGTTTATCCTGCGCGGCGTGCCGGACCATATCCGTTCCGACAACGGCCCAGAGTTCGTGGCCAAGGCGGTGCGGGAGTGGATCGCCGCCGTTGGCGCCAGGACCGCCTACATCGAGCCCGCAGTCCGTGGGAGAACGGCTACTGTGAGAGCTTCAACGCAAAGCTCCGCGACGAGCTGCTCGACGGCGAAATCTTCTACAGCTTGGCCGAGGCAAAGATAGTCATCAACAACTGGCGCCGACACTAGAATCCTGTTTCATAACACCCATCTGTCTATGTCGTTGAAGGGAATAGGTTTTGCTGATCGGGGTGCGATCCCGCGGGGTATTTCGGGTTCTGTCGCGCGCGATGAACAATCTGCTGGGCTCGCGGCTTTCCAAGTTCTTATCGGCTGAAGATCCAAGGCCCATCCGGTAGAGGATGAATGCCTTCGATCTCGCCTGCTTCGGCGGCGAGTCTGAGGGTCTTCGATGCAACGCCGAGGAGGCGTGCCGCCTTGTTCAGGTTGAGCCATGGCTCGTTCCCGTCCGGTGCCGGCCGGAAGACCGGGATCTTGTGATGCGACCTGTGTGCGGTGACCCGCTCCCGTGTCCAGCGATTGCCATGCCCGGTCACCAGGCCGTTGCGGTTGAGAATGCCGGCGATCAGATCATCGCTGGCGATCAGCACCAGCTGCTGGATAGCTGCGATGATATCGCCGGAGGTGCAGTTGCCCTGTCCGCGCCGGCGCTTCGGCAGGCGTAGCTCGGTATGGGCGCCGCCAATCCAATGGATCAGCAGCACGATCTCGGAGGCTATATCGTCGATATCGGCGACCACCGTCTGAATGACGGTGCGCACGATGCGCTTCTTGAGCCTGGCGTCCGTCGTTGACGCCGACCAGACAGCCTGAAGGTCTGTGGCCAACGCCGTGATGCCCATTGCCAACACCGGTAATGGCCTCGGCGTCGCGGCATCATGGGCGGCGATCTTGCGCTCGATCTCACCGACACGGATGAGTGCCTGGTTCCAACGCGTTTCCAGTTCCGCCGCGACCAGCCGGTTCTCGGGATCGGCCGCGTCATATTGCCGGAAAGCCCGGTCGGCGGCATAGCGGGCAGCCTCGAGATCCCGACTGAGGGCGTCCCGGACCTGGTCACGGCGATTGGCAGCCTGCGCCTCAGCTTCGGCGGCGGCAGCGATCGCGCCCGGCTCCACGACGCGCAGGAGCGCTTCCTCAATCGCATCATCGACGCGCAGTCCGCCAAAGGCGATGCAGCGCGGCTCGCCATTGTCGAGCAGACCCCGCCAGCAGGAATAGCGCGGAATGTTGTGCTTGGTGCCGGTGTACCGCACCGTGAGCTTGCGGCCGCAGCGCCGGCAGCGGACAAGCCCGGCCAGCAGTGCGTCGCCATGCTTGGGCGCTCCGTGATGCCGGCTCGTGGGCACGTTGTCGCTCACCATACTGCGGATCGCCTCTGCCCTTTCCCAACTGACATAGCCTTCATGGCCGTCCGGAATCAGCGCCAGCCATTCCTCGCGCGTCCTGCGTCGGATACCTGCTCGAACGGCGGATCGGCCAAATTCCGGCGCGACACGAGTCTTACCATAGGCGTAGGCGCCGCCGTAGATCGGGTTCTCGATCATCCGGTGGATGGTCGCATAGTTCGGCCTGCGCCAGACCACATCGCCATTGTTGCGCTTGGCGGGCAGATCCAGCCCATGCTCGAGGAACCAGAGCGGGGCCTGCCGGGCGCTGCCGAGCTCAGCAACCTTGTCGAACACCAGGGTAATGGATTCCTGCACACGCCGATCAGGATCCTTCTCAACGCGATCGCCGACCTTCACGAAGCCGACAGGGGCTGCGACGACGAGTTCGCCGCGGCGGGCCTTCTCGTAGCGGGCCGACAGCGAACGCTGGCGCAGAAGATCGAGTTCATACTCGTTGAGACTGCCCTTCAATCTCAGCAGCAGCCGATCATTGCCCTGACGCGGCGCATAGACCGTCTCCTGGTCGATCAGCACGGTATCGACGACACGACACATCTCGATGAGCTGCTGCCAGTCGCGGCTGTTGCGGGCAAACCGCGACACCTCCCGTGCCGCAACCGCCCCGACCTTGCCGAGACAGACCTCGGCGACCATCCGATCGAAGCCGGCACGCGCAACGCCGCCGGCGGCCGAACGGCCGAGATCGTCATCGATCGTCTCGACGCGAGACCAGCCAAGCGCCGTCATGCGATCGCGCATCGCATATTGAAGCATGCTGCTCTCACGATTGTGCAGGACCTGATGGGCCGACGACTGCCGCACATACAGGATCGCTTTGCGCTCCAGATGGTGCGGCCCAATCTTCTCATACATCATAATCCACGCCCTCCCGGTGTACGGCACCCTCGCCGTCGACGTGCCCGAGGATCAGGCTGACCATCAGCCTCGTCACTGATCGGCGCGTCTCGGCCGGCAGCGCCTGCCACTGCGGCGTCTGCACCGTGTTAGCATCGTTCGGCTTCGAGAACAGATCGAACTGGTATGTCGTGGGCTGGCGCGGCATGGACATCTCCCCGATTCGCGTGAGAGCCCAATGCTGCGCCCATCTCCTGCGATTGCGATGGGGCGCCCGTGTCGTGGAACAGTTTCGCCAGGGTGCCCAGCGCGGCAAAGTCGAGGTGCGGAGCAGTCGTGATGCGCCAGCTTGCGCTGGGGACCCGATCGAACATCCAAGCCGGGACCTCCAACCACCGATCCGAGGCCTGGCCGGAAACGCTGCAGCGGAAGACCGCTGCGCCATGCTTATCGATCACTTCATGAATGTGGACTTGGCGACCCGCCCAAGGATGCCATGGATAAAGAAGCTCGCGTTGGATGGTCCCGTGGGCGTTCCGTCGCTGAGTTGTACAACACCAAGCGCCCGCACTCATCGCTGGGGTATCGTCCCCCGGCTCCGGAGGTGGTGCAGTGGCCCGCTTCGCCACCCGGAGCCGCTTCGCCGGCCACCCCTGCCGTAGCGCCAAGGCCCATTATGCACTAAGACTCGAACCGGACCACCCGATCGGGGCAGGCCACTTTGCGAATGATGCGACCAGGCTTTTGCTCGCGGCGACGAGCCAATCCTCGAGAGCGGCTGGTGTTCTTTTTCGAACGATGGCGTGAAACTTATCGATGAGTGCATGCGTGGTGACCAGCACGGGAAGCGCTTGTTCAATGGCGGCGACAGTGATGGTTTCGGCTTTCGTCAGCCTGTCGCGACCGGTCGTCATCATCCGGGCTATGGTGCGCGCAGCCGAGACTCGGTGCAGCCGCTCGGCATTCTCGGCATGGCGGCGGCGTGTGTCCCACTCGGTCACGACCCGAGGCGATCCCCTGAAGTCCTGCGCCCTCAAGTGCCGCCACAACCGTGCGCCATTGCGCTCCCCCCAATGCCCATTCTTCATCCAGCTAGGCGAGCCAAGGCTCCAGCGAGTTTTCGCGGCACCTGAAGATATCGGTGCGCTCGCCGCGTAGGATGCAACGAACCAGCTTGCGGCTGTGCCCGATGCGCCGCACGATCTCCTTGATCGACAAACCGTCTGCTGCGTGGGCTTTGATGGCGGCGTTGGCTTCTTCGCGGCGCAGGTAGCCTTCATATTGAATGCGCTCGGCCGCCGTGAGCAAGGCCGGATTTATGGCGGCAACACCGACGGCGTTCCGTATATCACGCATGGATCTGCGCACGGCATCGAGGAAAGCGCTGCTGGCGTTCTCCATCAGATGCCAACGATCGGCGACTTGCGTCGCGGAAGGGAGCGCCCTTGCGGCCGCCAGCGCATAACCGCCGCCACGGCCCCGGGCGATGATCTCGATCTAGGGCTGTTTCGTTAGCCAGTCCTGCGCCGTCGTCGGCTCCCGATCCGGAAGCAACTTGATCGGCCGCCGGCGTTCGAGAACGCAGACGATCGTGCCGTAACGCAGATTGCGCCGCCATGCCCAGTCGTCGATGTCCGATGCCCCCTCAAGCGGAGCTCTCTCTCATCGATGGACCATCGTTGGATGCGCACCGTTTTCCGCGCCCAGCTTCGACACGGTGCGCTCGCCCTTCACGACTTCCAGAGCCACGCGAGCCTTAACGCCCGCGTCATGGTTCCTGCGTTTCGACATGCTCTGATCTCCTCGCTCTTGGAGACCAGCAGACGTCAGATCGTAGCGTCCGTCACTGTTCGGTTTTCGGGGGTAGCTCAGCCGTGGGAGAGACCACCGAGCCAGTCAGCTTACCCCGCGATCATCAGGTCTAAGTGCCTCAGAAGATCTGCATATCAATTTTGTATGGGCAACATGTTGGTATGAATTTTGAGTTTGATGGTGCGTCTATTACCAATGCTCGGAAGGCTACAATGCGAAGGCGCACGGGCCTTTGGGCAGGGCCGTCAGCCTGCGGGAACCCCGGTCGGACAAAATGCATCCGAACCGAGAAACACAAAAGAGGGAAACTAGATCAATGATTAAGCTGAGTCGTCGGAGTTTCATCGGGGCGACCCTGGGGGCAACTGCCCTTAAAGGAGTTTCGCTGCCTGCCTTTGCAGATGCGCGTGACAAGCTGCTGGTGGTTGGCAAAAGGATAGATGATCTGGTCACGATAGATCCGGGCAAGAGCCTGGAAGGTAGCGCCTCGGAAGTGCTGCGAAATGTATATAGACGTCTAGTCAATTATGATCCTGCAAACCTCGAGGCAGGCTACGGCCCGGATGTGGCTGAAAGCTGGGATGTCAGTGAAGACGGCCGCACTGTTACGTTCCGGATCGCCGAAGGGCAACTTTTCGAGTCCGGCAATCCGGTGCGGGCCGAAGACGCCGAGTTCTCATTGCGGCGCGCTGTTAAGCTCGGCGGAGCTCCGTCGTTCATTCTGGCACAGTTCGGTTTTACCCCGGAGAATGCCGATGAACGCATCTTGGCCGATGGCAATACGCTGACCCTGACCCTTGATAAGAGCTACGCTGTATCGCTCATCCTGAACTGCCTCACCGCAACCATCGGCAGTATCATCGACAAGAAGACCGCGATGGAACACGCTGAAGGCGACGATTTCGGCAGTGGCTGGCTGGCGACGAACAGCGCCGGATCGGGTCCCTATAGAGTCCAGTCGTGGAAAGCTCACGACGTTGTCAACCTGTCGCTGAACCCGTCGTACGTGGGAGAAAAGCCGCAGGTCGAGCGGATCATGATCCGCCATATCGTCGAAAGCTCGACTCAGAGACTGTTGCTGCAGAAGGGCGATATCGACATCGCGCGCAACCTGAACCCCGAGGATGTCAAGGCGCTCAGAGACGGGCCGGGCACCCGCGTCCAAAGCGAACAGCGCGGACGCATCATCTACATTGCGCTGAACCAGAAGAACGCGATCCTCGCGCATCCCGATGTTCGTCAGGCTATCAAATATCTGGTCGACTACGAAGGTATGAAAAATAGCTTCCTTGAGGGCAACTGGACAGTCCACCAGAACATCGTCCCGGCAACATATCTGGGCGCGTCAAATGAAAATCCGTTCCATCTGGATATCGAGAAGGCCAAGGCACTGATTGCAAATGCGGAGATTGGCGATACGCCAATCCAGATTGGCCTGCGTGATGGTCAGGAATATCTGGATATCGCCCAAGCTCTTCAGAACACCATGACACAAGCCGGCCTCAAAGTTGAGATCCTCGTCGGTGCATCGAGCCAGATCGCCTCTCTCTACCGGTCGCGCAAGCTGGATGTCTATATCGGCAGCTGGGGTCCAGACTATCCCGATCCGCAAACCAACGTCGGAACCTTTGCCTACAATCCCGACAACTCGGACGAGGCCAAGGCATCGGGCCTCATTGCCTGGCGGAACGCGTGGGATACGGATGGCCTGAACCCGTTGGTCGTTGCGGCCGCTCGCGAGAACAATACCGAAAAGCGCAAGCAGATGTATCTCGACATCCAGAAGCGTTTTCGTGAAACTGCGCCGATCGCGGTCCTGTTCCAACAGACCGAGCAGGCCGCAATGCGGGAAAATGTCCAAGGCTTCTCGCTTGGCGCGGCAGTAGCGCATCCGGCGTATTGGAACGTCACCAAATGACTGTCGGTACCATCGAGAAAACGAAAATGGCCATCCCCTTACCGGGATGGCTGCGAGTGAGTCTTGCCTCGTTAGTAGCCTTCACATCGACCATCTTCGGCCTACTGGTCGTTACGTTCTTCATCGGCCGGATCATGCCTATCGACCCGGTGCTGGCAGTCGTCGGCGAGCGGGCCTCGGAGGCGACCTACCAACGCGTTTACCACGAGCTCGGGCTCGACCGTTCTTTGGTCGAACAGTTCCTCAACTATGTCGGCCATGTTCTGCAGGGGGATTTCGGTATTTCACTCCTGAGTGGTGCCCCGGTTGCGTCCGACATCGCGCGGGTTTTTCCCGCAACGATCGAACTGGCGACGCTTGGCATCCTGATCGGCGCGGGGTTAGGCATACCCTGTGGTGTGCTCGCGGCTGCCAAGCATGGTAGCTGGGTCGACGGGCTGCTTCGTCTGGTTGTGACCATCGGCCATTCGATCCCGATTTTCTGGCTGGGGCTCGTCGGCCTGTCGCTGTTCTACGGCAAGCTGGATTGGGTTGGCGGTCCGGGACGGATCGACTTCATCTACGACGGAATGGTCCCGACGGTGACCGGCATGATCCTCGTCGACACCGCTCTGGCCGGCGAATGGTCGATTTTCGCCAATGCCTTGTCGCATATCATTCTGCCGGCCGGTATTCTTGGCTACTACTCCATGACGTACATCACACGTATGACCCGCGCATTCATGCTGGAGCAGTTGAGCGCTGAATATGTGACCACTGCTCGTGTCAAAGGGCTGCGAGAGCGCGCTGTCATATGGAGCCACGCATTCCGGGCAATTCGTGTGCAGCTCCTTACCATCGTCGCCCTCAGCTATGCTGGCCTGCTCGAGGGGTCGGTGCTGACAGAGGTCGTCTTCAGCTGGCCTGGGCTTGGCAATTACATTACCACGGCACTTCTGGCCGCAGACATGAACGCCGTCATCGCCGGAACCATCGTGGTGGGTGTTGTCTTCGTGGGCCTGAACATGATGGCCGAACTTGCCTACAGTTTGCTCGATCCGAGGGCGCGCCGATGAACAGTCTTCAGCGTTTCAAACAATATCTCGAGGACGAAGCCCCCACGTCGCGGCGCCAGGCGCGCTTCATCCGTCTGTATCACGGCTGGGGCACACTCCGCAGCAGCACACTCAGTATGGTCGGGATCTCGCTGATCGTTCTGCTGCTTCTCATCGCAATCTTCGCCGATCATCTCGCGCCGCAGGATTGGATGCGGCAGGATCTGACGCAGCGTTTGCTGCCGCCAAACTCGGCCGGTCATCTGCTGGGGACGGACAGTCTGGGGCGGGACATCCTGAGCCGAATCATCGAGGGATCGCGCGTTACGCTGTTCATCGTGTTTCTTGTCGTGCTTATCGCGCCTGCAGTCGGGCTCCTTGTCGGAACGGTGGCAGGGTATGTAGGAGGCTTCATCGACACCGTTCTGATGCGCGTAACAGATGTTTTCCTCGCCTTTCCCCGGCTGATCCTGGCGCTGGCCTTCGTGTCCGCTCTCGGCTCCGGTATCGAGAACGCCGTCCTCGCGATCTCACTGACGGCATGGCCGGTCTACGCGCGCCTGGCACGGGCCGAGACGCTTTCCATTCGAAACTGCGACTTCATCAAGGCAATCCGTCTGCAGGGCGCAGGGCCATTGCGGATTATAGTCCTGCACATCTGGCCGCTCTGCCTATCCTCGGTGATCGTCCGGGTGACGCTCGATATGGCGAGTATCCTTCTGACGGCGGCCGGGCTTGGGTTTCTGGGCCTCGGAGCGCAACCGCCCAGCCCGGAATGGGGTGCTATGATCTCCGAAGGACGCATCTACGCCCTTGATTATTGGTGGATAGCCGCGATGCCCGGCTTTGCGGTTCTGTTGGTTTCCCTTGCATTCAATCTTCTTGGAGACGGCCTGCGTGACGTTCTCGACCCAAAGACAGGGGGCAGGTGATGAGCTTGCTACAGGTCCAAAACCTTAGGATAAGTTTTCCAAACCAGCGCGGTGACTTCGCCGAAGTCGTGCGCGGGATCTCGTTCGATATGGGCAATGAACGTCTGGGACTGATCGGCGAAAGCGGATCTGGGAAATCCTTGACGGGCCGGGCGATGATGGGTTTGGTGCGGTCTCCGGGCCGAGTTACCGCCGATCGGCTGAGCGTCAACGGACACGAGATCACTCGGCTCGCGCCGGACGCGCTTCTTCGTCTTCGCGGCAAAGAAATCTCGATGATCCTTCAGGACCCGCATTATTCGCTCAACCCAGTTATGACGGTCGGGCGACAGATCGCAGAGAATTTCTGCCTGCATCGCGGTGTCAGCAAATCTGAGGCGCTACGGCTCACGGGCAATATCTTGCGAACGGTGTCCATCGAGGACACCGATCGTGTCATGCGGGCTTACCCGCACGAGATTTCCGGCGGCATGGGCCAGCGGGTGATGATCGCCATGATGCTTGCGGCCGAACCGCAGATTCTTGTGGCCGATGAGCCGACCTCGGCTTTGGACGTCTCCGTGCGTCTGCATGTTCTCGAGCTCATGGACCGATTGGTGCGCGAGCGAAATATGGGCCTCCTGCTGATTAGTCACGACCTTTCGTTGGTCTCGCGGTTTTGTGATCGTGTGCTGATCATGTATCAGGGCGTGATCGTCGAAACCTGCGACGCGGCGAAGCTGCACGAAGCGCGTCACCCCTATACACGCGGGCTGCTCGCTGCAGTGCCCAATCTAGACGCGCCGAGAAAGCGCTTGCCGACGCTCCAGCGCGATGTCTCGTGGAATACTAGCTCGCAAGGGTATGGAAATGCTTGAGATCGAAAACCTTAACGTCACCTTTCAAGCCGGCCGTCGGAGCTTTCAGGCGGTGGATGATTTCAACTTGGATCTGCGGGCAGGCGAACGCTTCGGTCTTGTCGGCGAAAGTGGGTCGGGAAAATCGACCGTCCTCAAGGCTATGGTTGGTCTGGCACCGATCACCGCAGGAGATATCCGCATAGACGGTCGCTCTGTGACCGAGCGTCCGCTGGACTGGCTGTATAAGAAGATCCAGCTGGTGTTTCAGGACCCTTATGCGTCACTTCACCCACGCCAGACTATAGATCAGATCCTCGCTGAGACGCTTTATCTTCGTGGAGCCTCTGACATTGATGGGACGATCGCACGCTTGCTTGACCAGGTCGGGCTCGGTAGCCGCCATCGCTTCCGCTACCCCCACCAGTTGTCGGGCGGCCAGCGGCAGCGCGTTGCGATCGCGCGGGCCTTGGCTGGAAGCCCGAGGATACTGTTGCTGGATGAACCGACGTCGGCACTAGATGTCTCGGTTCAGGCCGAGGTCCTCAATCTGCTGTCTGACATCGTTGCCGAGCAAAAGTTGACTATGGTCATGGTTTCTCATGATTTGGCAGTGATTGGACACATGTGCCAACGGCTCGCGATCATGCGGAAGGGGCAGGTCGTAGAAGACCTCTCGTCGCTTGAGCTAGCGGCAGGGGCGGTATACCAGCCCTATTCGAAGGAACTGCTGGCAGCAGCGGGCGGAACGCCGCGAGCCGATGGCACCAACGTTTGCAGCGCGTACTCTGTGGCGAACCGGGCATGAGAGTGCTTGAGCCAAACGCGCTTCCAAAAGACTGGCGGCAAGCCCCTGTTGGGAGCGGGCACCTTGAGATCGACGGCCACCGGGTTTGGTGGGCCGAGTTTGGGCGACCCAACGGAGTGCCGTTCATCGTTGTTCACGGGGGCCCCGGCTCGGGCAGCAACCTCAAGACGCTGACGTTTTTCGATCCGTCCCGGGATCGCGTGATCATGCTCGATCAACGTGGCACTGGACGGTCGACTCCGGTAGGTTGTCTGACGAACAATACGACATGGCACCTTCTCGCCGATATGGAGCGACTGCGGACCCACCTTGGATTGGCTGCCTGGCATGTCTTCGGCGGTTCATGGGGCGCGACGCTGGCCATAATCTATGCGCAATGCCACCCAAACGTTACGCTATCGGTTACCGTGCGCAGCGTTTCGCATCGCCACTCCCATCAGACGGATTGGGTGTTGTCTCGCCGTCCGCAGCTACAGCCCGAACGCGCTGAGTTCTTCCTCCAAGGTCTGACGGACGACCAGCGTCAGGACCCAGTCGCGGCACGCTATGCGCAGATAACTTCGAATGATGCGACATCGGTTATCTCCGCGACACGTGCAGTCGTGTCGCTTGAGGCCGGCCTTCGCGGTTCGACGCCCAATCATGCCGAGATGCTGGAAGCAATGGCAACGGCATCCGAAGCGCAGGCGCGCCGCGCGCGCATTTTTTTGCACTATTGGGTCAACAGGTCATTCCTCGCTCACCGCGAAACGATCTACAATCCCGCCGCACTCGTCGGCATCCGATGCTCGATGCTCCACGGCGTGCAGGACTGGGTCTGCCCGCCGTCCGGCGCTCAGGCAATTTCTGCTCTGCTCCCCCATGCCTGCCTGACCCTGGTGGACGACGTGGGGCATTATCCTTTCGTTCCAGCGATGACCGACCACCTGCGTCGCGCGATAACCAGTCAAATTGCCTCGAGTGCGCAGCGACACCGCAGGTGAAACAGCGCGACATTGCAGGTGGTGACGGCGGTCAGGGTGGTCCGATCTTCGGTAACGGCCCGATTCGCACCGCAGATTAGTGCGCCGGCGTCCAGTTCCACGGCAGCAGCTCGTTGAGCCGGTTGATCTTGTGATCATGGATACGGTCGAGGATGTCGGCCAGCCAGGCTTGTGGCTCGAGGCCATTCATCTTGGCCGTTTCGATGAGCGTCATCGCTCGAGCCAGGGTTTCGCCACCGCTATCCGATCCCGCGAAAAGTCAGTTCTTCCATCCGATGCCGATCGGGCGCATGGCGCGCTCGGCCGGGTTGTTGTCGATGCCATGCGGCCGTCTTGGAGGAACAGCTCGAAGGAGGGCCAACGGCTGAGACTGTAGCGGAAGTCGGTCCTCACCGGCACGCCCAAGATGACGCTGTCGATCCCACGCGACCGGGCCGGCACCTTCGATCCGAAGCTGATCGCCAAATACCAGCGGCGCTTTCCCGCCCTCGAGGAGAAGATCATCTCTATGTATGCGCGCGGCATGAAGGTGCGCGAGATCCGCGGCCAACTGGAGGAGCTCTACGGCATCGACGTGTCGCCGGACCTGATTTCGGCGGTGACCGATGCCGTGCTGGAGGAGGTCGGCGAGTGGCAGAACAGGCCGCTCGACGCCGTCTATCCGCTCGTCTTCTTCTACGCCATCCGGGTCAAGATCAGGGACGAGGGCTTCGTCAGGAACAAGGCCGTCTACATCGCGCTCGGCATGCTGCCCGACGGCTCCAAGGAGATTCTTGGCATCTGGATCAAGCAGACCGAAGGGGCCAAATTCTGGCTGCGCGTCATGAACGAGCTGAAGCACCGCGGCGTCGCTGACGTCCTGATCGCCGTCGTCGATGGCCTGAAGGGCTTCCCCGAGGCAATCAATGCCGTCTTTCCGTAGGTGATCGTTCCACCCTGCATCGTTCACCTGATCCGCCATTCACTCGAGTTCGTGTCCTGGAAGGACCGCAAGACCGTGATGCCGACGCCGAAGGCCATCTAGCGGGCCCGGAATGCCGAGGCGGGCATGAAGGCACTGGAGGCGTTCGAGGCCGGCTACTGGGGCTAGCGCTATCCGGCCATTGCCCTGAGCTGGCGGCGCAACTGGCAACATGTCGTGCCCTTCTTCGCCTTTCCCGAGAGCGTGCGCCGGATCATCTACACCACGGATAAGATCGAGGCGCTGAACTCCAAGCTGAGGCAGGCCATTCGCACCCGCGGCCACTTCCCCAGTGACGGAAACAGGCCTCAGGCACAAAAAATCCGACAGTCCCATACATGGTTCTGCGAGAGCTACCGCGCGTTCGAGAGCCGCCTCAGCCTGCGGTACCGCAACCGCCATGATGCCGGGGCGGTGATGCAGACAGACTATGCCAGCCACACGTCCCCGTCATCGACCCTGGCACCGGCCACGCGCACAGCGCCCAGATCTTCGTCGCTTTGCTGGGGGCATCCTACTATACCTTCACCTGGGTCAGCCTCAGCCAGAGGCTGCCGGACTGGATCGAGGCGCAGGTCAGGCTCTGTTGATGGCGTGGAGACCCCACCTGACGGCATCGCAATGTGCCAATGTGATGCGTGTTGAAGCCATCACAGAATGAGGGAGCATCCACGCCATCAACAGAGCCGGTGGCGTCAGCCGGCCGCTTTAGCGATCAAACAAAGCGAACCTAGTAATTTACTCGAGCGGACCGATCGGCCGAATGACCCGCGGCTGCCAGGAGCATCCGGCGCGCGGCGTCCGTTATCAGGCTGGACCACATGACCGCCCGGAACGCTTTGGCTTGTTGCAGTTTGAGGAGACATTGCGGAATGCCTTATCTCTTGGCGGGGTAGGACGTGCGGTCTCCTAAGTGAACCCCATATCATCGACGTATGACGCAACCCATCAAGGGAATTTCTCGTATCTATGTGAGCCTGTTATTAGGAACGCACAATCCGGCCCCGCACCTATGAGCGCCGGAGATTTAAGGATGCCCCGACATGTCCAAGCTCCGCCCGCTTGCCCTGCATAGCCCCACCACCGAAACCCCCATTGTAGACCTGCGCAGCGATACACTCACCCTGCCGACCCCTGAGATGTATGAGGCGATGGTGCGTGCACCTGTCGCGGATGATTCTCTGGACGGCGATCCGACCGCCCGCGCACTGGAGGCTATGTCGGCCGAACGGCTCGGAAAGGAGGCAGGCCTTTTCCTGCCGACCTGCACAATGGCGAACCTTGTGGCCTTGCTCGTACAGGCGCCGCGCAACAGCCGCATCCTATGCGGCGCCACTTCCCACATCATGCGGGCGGAGCAGGGCGGGCTGAGCCTGATCGGATGCGGGCAGAGCCCGATCCCCGATCCGCTCGGTGCGCTTGACGCAGCGGCGCTCGAGGAGCAGCTCGTCGCTAGGACGTCACACCTGATACCAGGAATCGTGTCGATGGAGACGTCCCACAATGACGCCGGCGGGCTCGTCGCCACGATCGAGCAGATGGCGGAGGTAAAGGCGCTGGCGCGAGCGAAGGGCGTGCCCGTTCATCTCGACGGGGCGCGCATCTTCAACGCAGCGACCTGGCTCGGCATCGACGCAGCCCGGATTGCCGAGTATGCGGACACCGTGTCGATCTGCCTGTCGAAGGGGCTCTCGGCTCCGGCAGGTGCAGTGCTTGTGGGCGACGCTGCGGTAATTGCTGCCGCCCGGGTCCGGCGCCGGATGCTGGGTGGCCAGCAGCGCCAGATTGGCGTCTTGGCGGCGGCAGGCCAAGTCGCGCTCGAAACCATGGTCGATCGGCTCGCCGAGGATCACGCCAACACCGCTACGCTCGCACGCCGGCTTGCAGAGCTTGCCCCGGCGCTCGGTGTTTCCGAGCCACAGACCAACATTTTACAAGTCGACCTTTCAAACACGGGCCGCAGTGCGACGGAATGGATCGCCGCGCTGAACAAACATGGCGTACTTGTGCGCCCTATGGGCGCACTCAAGTTGCGCCTCGTGATCAACCGGCATGTTTCCGCGCCAATGGTGGAGGACGCAGCCCATGCCTTCGCCAACGTGCTGTCGGCCTGAAACGGACCCGTCTTTCCCCGGAGATCTCTGCCGGGTCTCTCCCGTCGAGCACTACGCTTACAGGCCATCCGTTGAATTTTCAGCCATATTGGGCCGTGCCGAGAACACCATTCTGCACGTTCGAATATAACACGTATCGCGTAAGCATCCTGCGCGCCGGCGCTCCGATGGCTGCCAATTCCAGGGCAGAAGATTAGGCACGCGTGATGCCGTTGTGTTGGGGAGCCGGGCGAGG
The DNA here is from genome assembly GCF_057196525.1 of Nitratireductor sp. ATLC21. Taxonomy (NCBI): domain Bacteria; kingdom Pseudomonadati; phylum Pseudomonadota; class Alphaproteobacteria; order Hyphomicrobiales; family Phyllobacteriaceae; genus Nitratireductor; species Nitratireductor sp. ATLC21. Next base: position 54,567 of record NZ_JBXUOU010000006.1, read on the forward strand.
ACGTCAGCAAGCCACGCTTGCGGCAGCTTCAACCATTTGTACAGAGAATGCGTGCTCACACCCAAGCGCCGAGAAACCTCACGAACCGGATATCCTACACCCTAATCTGATGCACCGCGTCGCGCTTGAACTCGCCGCTGTAATTGCTCTCCCCATGTTGGCCTCGTCGCTTCAAAGTAAGGGGCAAGACGTCTACAAATCTAGGGGCACCTCATTCTCTCGCGAAAAATAGAAAGCCGAACCTGTGCGCAAATCTGCAGCATCGATAATCAGAAGTGGGCGCGTCGCGGGCAATTCCCGCAACTTCAGTCCGTGAAAGACATCTTCGTCCAATACCCTACGTAGGATCGTGTCCTGCTCGCGAAACGCGGCAGCGGTGCGCGCAACTTGTCGAAGCTCCAGCGTTTCCGCGCTGTCGGTGGCAGCAACAGCGAGAGGAGGCGCGGTCCGGTCGCGATCGCCAAAATTGCGAGGTTGATCACCCCAAGAAGGGTAGCACACGCAGGCCTTCGGTGGTCGTGAACACCTTGCGCAAGGCCGGGCGCACCAAGCCGGAAGCAAGCAACGAATGCACCTTGGTCTCGAAGACCGGAATGAACGGCTCAAGCTTCGGCCGCCTGATCTCGGCCGTGCGCCGATAGCCCGGCGGCACCGAAAAGGTCATCATCTTCGCAAGCGGATCGCGGGAGATGTTGAATTCCTTCGCCGCCTGACACTGGCTCATGCCCGCCGCGCAGGCCTGACGCACCTTCAGATATAATTCCACGCTGTAGATCCTCCCGCCTCCCTTCAACTACAGAAAGGGAAAAGGTGGACGACTTTTACTCCGCCCGCAGCAGCACCAAGCCGCCGCTTCAGTGGACTCATTTCGCACCGCCGTTCTCAGCCTGGCTCGCACGTCGCCCGCATTGGCAGGTGCATTTCACGCCGACCTCAGCGAGCTGGATCCATCAGGTTGAACGCTGATTCGCGGAGCTGACCCGCAAACAACTACAGCGCGGTGTGCATCGTTCGCTAGTGGCGGTCTGGAAGCGACCAGTCGGATCACACAGAAGCACTTCCCATTACTTGAAGTAGGTATGTCGTAAAGACGCTGGCTATACGGTTTTCAGGAGAGAACGGTGGCGTTATCAGGCACGTCGAGTAAGTGATCTGCGGCAGAAATGGCAGCGCTTTGATTTTCATGTTAGCCATATCTTGGTTTGCGGCAAGACTGTTGGTGATACTGACCCCCAGACCCGCGCTGACCAACGCACTAACAGACGCGCCCAAGTCCACCTCTGCCACGATTTTCCGTTCAATACCCCTGCCTCGAAAAATCTCATCTAATCGATCGCGGAATGGGTTCCCATTTGGAAAGGAAATGAAGGGCTCCCCCGCAAAATCCTCGGGTCTCAGTACATCATGTCGTGAAAGAGGATGGCCTTGGGGTATGATAGCGACGCAACTCGCGGACTCGAGAGTGCGAACCGTGACGTCCGAAAGCGGTCGATACAACATCACAAGCCCCATGTCGCAATAGCCCGACCGGACCCAGCTGTGAACGATGCTCGCAGGCCCAGTATGTAATGTCACCATGACTTCTGGGTAATCCGCCTTGAAGGCGACTGTCGCATTTGTCAGCGTCGTTGCTCCGATCCTTGGCATGGCTGCAATTCGCAGTCTGCCGCTTGCAAACGTACGAATATCTCTTGCAGCGCTCTCGAGTTCGGCGAGGCTGACAAAAAGACGTTCGACCTCGGCGATATATCGTGATCCATCAGCGGTGGGTACCAACCTGCCAACAGATCGGTCGAAAAGGGCAAAGCCGGTGATATCCTCTAATTGACCGATCAAACGACTGATTTGTGGTTGTGACGTATGTAGCTTGCGCGCCGCTTCGGTCATCGACCCGAGCAGCATGACTGCCCGAAACGCTTGTATGTGCTGTTCGCGAAGTTTCTGAGGTTTCATACACATATGATATGGTATTTGTTGCGTTCAGCAAGTCGAATGGTAACCGCTCGTTGCGACCGCGGACTGGGTCGTGTTGAGAAGAAGGATGCCCGTCGGGCGCAGGGTATGCTTAAAGCTGGCATCTGCGATGGAGACCAGCTGAGCTACTCCCCGACGTTTGGACAGTTTCCGGTGTGATTTAAGTTACTCTCTGCCCCTGCTGGTCGGTTTCGATCGGGTTGAAGTAGACCACGGCGGGCGGCTATCCGCCATGGGTGGCGTGGGGCCGCCGGTTGTTATAGAAGCCAATCCATCGACCAACGCCCGCCTTCGGCTGCGAGCTGGTCTCCCAGGCGTGCACGTAGACGCACTCATACTTCAGGGACCGCCAGAGGCGTTCGAGGAAGATGTTGTCGAGACACCGGCCTTTGCCGTCCATCGAGACCCGGGTGCCGATCCGTTTCAACCTGTCGGTCCAGTCGAAGGATGTGAACTGCGACCCCTGATCACTGTTCATGATCTCGGGCGGGCCGAAGCGGTGGACCGCCTCGTTGAGGGCTTCGACGCAGAAGTTCGCCTCCAGCGTGTTCGAGACGCGCCAGGCCAGCACCTTGCGGGTGAACCACTCCATGACCGCGGCCAGGTAGAGAAAGCCCGTCGCATGGTGTCAATCGGCTCGGAATGGGGACCCTGGATCGGCGTGCAATCGGGACCCCCTCGTAGGGCTCGACGGTGAGCGCCTGACCGGGTGGAGCTGGTCGGGGTTGCGCAGCCCGGTCGGGCGCGTGGGTTGAGCTCCCTGGCTTTAGCTTTGAGATCGGTTCTTGAAGCGCCAGGACTCGTTGCCGGTTTCGATGATCTCGCAGTGATGTGTGAGGCGGTCGAGCAGCGCCGTCGTCATCTTGGCGTCGCCGAAGACGGCGGGCCATTCGCCGAACGCAAGGTTGGTTGTGACGATGATCGAGGTGCGTTCGTAGAGCCGGCTAATCAGGTGGAAGAGCAACTGTCCGCCGGCCTGCGCGAACGGCAGATAGCCGAGTTCGTCGAGGACGGCGAAGTCGAGCCGGGTGAGGTAGTCGGCGATGCGCCCCTGCTTGCCGGCGCGATGTTCGGTCTCGAGGCGGTTGACCAGATCGACGACGTTGAAGAAGCGGCCGCGTGCTCCACTACGGATGAGTGCGCGGGCGATCGCGATGGCCAGGTGCGATTTGCCCGTGCCGGTGCCGCCGATGAGCACGGCGTTACGCTGGTCGGCGACGAAGGCGCCGGTGGCGAGGTCGCGCACGAGCGTCTCGTTGACGGGCGTGTCGGCGAAGTCGAAGTCGTCGATGTCCTTGGCCAGCGGCAGCTTGGCGACGGTGAGTTGGTATTTGATCGAACGCGCCTGCTTCTCGGCGATCTCGGCCGACAGCAGGTCGCCGACGACCCGCGGCGGCTCGTGCTGGCGCTTGATGGCGGTGGCCATGATCTCATCGTAGGCGCTGCGCATGCCGTAGAGCTTCAGCGTTCCCATCAGGCCCAGAACCTGGGTGCGTTCCATCAGCTTGCCCTCCTGAGACTGTCGTAGCGAGCGCAGTCGGCCTGCGGCTCGTGTCGCAGACGCAGCGCGTCTGATGTGAGGATCGTGACGGCCGGCGCCGGATCGCGGCGTCCGGCTAGGATGTTGAGTATGACAGCGGACGAGCAGACGTTCTCGGCAAGCGCCTGCTGGCACGCAGTCTCGACGGCATCGAGCCCATCCGACAGCACCGCTGTCAGGATCGCCACCATCTGCCGGTCGCCGTCGTCGGCTGCCTTCAGCCGGCGCCTGACCCGATCCATCGCCGGCGGCAGTTCCCAGCCCTGGAACGGCGCACCGTTGCGCAGCGCGCCGGGCTTGCGCGCCAGCACCGGCACATAATGCCATGGATCGTAGACCGTCTGATTGCGGCCGAAGCAGCGGGCATGTTCGCCCACGATGGTCCCGTCCTGGCGGATGACGATGCGATCGGCATAGGCATGGATCTCGACGGGCCGGCCGACCGCGGTCGAGAGTACCGAGTACTTGTTGTTGTCGAAGCGCACGGTGCAGGTCTTCGACACCGAGGCGGGAACGCTATGGAATCCGTCGAAGGGGCCGCGATACTCGACCAGCTTGCCGCGCTCCTCCTCGAACACGTCCCAGATCGTGCGCTCCGGCTGGTCGACATGGCGGTGGGCTTTGGCATAGGCGACGCACTTGTCGAGCAGCCAGGCGTTCAGCTCCTCGTAGCTCTTGAAGCGCAGCCGCGGCGTGAAGAAGCGCTCGCGCACCAGGCCGACCTGGTTCTCGACCTGACCCTTCTCCCAGCCGGACGCCGGCGTGCAGGCGACGGGCTGGACCAGATAGTGGCTGCACATCTGCAGGAAGCGGCGATTGTATTGGCGCTCCTTGCCGATGAAGACCGTCTCCACCGCCGTCTTCATGTTGTCGTAGATGCCGCGCGTGCAGGCGCCGCCGAAGAAGGCGAAGGCCCAATCGTGGGCGTCGAACACCATCTCCTGCGTCTCGCGCGGATAGGCTCTGACGAACATCATGCGGCTGTGGCAGAGCCGGACACGGGCGACCTTCACGGTCACGGTGACGCCGTTGATCAGCACGATCTCGTGGCTCCAGTCGAACTGGTAGGCGTCGCCCGCAGGATAGAACAGCGGCACGTAGGCCTCGGCCATCGCAGCGCTGCGCCCCGTCTCCCGGCTCCTGGCGTAGCGCCGGATCGCGTCGTAGCTGCCCTCGTAGCCCAGCGCCCGCAGTTCCTCATAGATGCGGATCAGCGTCAGCCGTTCGCGCTTCTGCTTCGCGTCGTTGCCGTCCAGCAGAGCATCGAGCTGCGCCTGCCATGGGCCGATCTTCGGCTTCGGCTGGTGCTGACGCTCATACCGGAACTCGGTCGCATCGGAACGAAGCACCTTGCGGACCACCTTCCGTGATATCCGCAACTCGCGGCAGATCTCCTTGATCGACTTCCCCTGAACCAGCGACAGCCGGCGTATCTTCGCAATCGTCTCCACGACCAACATCCAAAACAAGTGCCTCCGATGATACCGAAGGCAGTCTGAAGCCCCTGCGTTACAGGGGTCCCTTTTGGATGCCGATCACCCCTGAAACAGGGTCCTTATTCCACGCCGAAACACACCGTCTTGGCGAGAAACTCGCCTATATCCATCGTCACTGGGATGGTTTGCAGACCTTTCTTCACGACGGTCGGGTCGAAATCGATAGCAACAGCGTCGAGAACCTGATCCGGCCAATTGCCTTGAACAGGAAAAACGCTTTGTTTGCAGGCCATGACGAGGGCGGCCGCACCTGGGGGCGCATCGCATCGCTCATCGAGACCGCAAAGATCAACAACGTCGAGCCCTTCGCCTATCTCAAGGCCACCCTGGAGACCATCGCCGCCGGACATCCCAAAAGCCGGATCGACGAGCTCCTGCCATGGAACTTCGTGCCGTTAAGCTGAAACCAAGTGGGCCGCAGCCGACGCTTACGCATGATCGAACCGATCCGGATGGGGTAAACCAGCCTGCGACGACGAGCCTAAGAGCTCGGAGCATAGTTTTGGACCTCATCCGCAGATCACCATACCGGCCAGCGGCTTTTGGAAGTGCCGCATTCAAAGGCCTGAAAGAAGACCGCACTCGATCACACGTTTCACAAAGTCAAAAACTACTTGCTTAACGGACGGCAACCACAGAAGTCGGAGCTTCGAGCTCGCTCTCTTGATCAGGCCAAAGGATCAGCGGATACCATCAGGGCCAGCGGTCACAAAACCGCAGGAACAGGCCGGAGACATGACCGCACCCGCGACTATCCCATTGCTGAAAACAAACCCTTGATCGGCGGGCGCCGTCCAGACATGACTATTCTGTATTGCTCGACGGACCGCCTCTGTCGTTGTGGCGCTGCCGTGAAGAACTTGTCCCATAGTGCATCCCTCCATTCCTGGGAAAATAATGCACCATCAAAACCTGGGATCAAACACCTAGGCCCAGCGCTGTCCGCGGAATGATTGCACGGGCTTTCCCCACAGCCGCGGTCAATAGCGCCCATTCGCACCGCATCCGATGAAAGTCCGCTTACTTAGAAGTGCTTGACCTCAAATTCTGCTCAATTTCCTCCCGTATCTGGTGCTGTTAGTCGTATATCGAGCCGCAAGCTCCACTAGATCTGCCTTGGTATCCGGAGTCCGATCGCGGACAACGCGAGCCGGAGCTCCGACCACGAGTGAATTGTCCGGGATCTGGGTGCGCTCCGTGACCAACGCTCCTGCTCCGATAACGCAGTTGGATCCCACGACCGCGCGATTCAGCACAACTGCTCCCATTCCAATTAGAGTGCAGTCGCCAATTGTACAGCCATGAAGTACCGCCCTATGTCCGACGGTCACGTGTCGACCAACACGTAGTTCCAATCCGGGATCCGTATGCAGAACCGCATGGTCTTGGATATTGGAGCCTTCTCCGATCTCAATAAGATCATTGTCGCCTCGGATCACTGCCCCGAACCAGACACTGGCGCCGGCGCGCAGCACGACTTTGCCGATAAGTACGGCATCTGGCGCCACGAACCCTGCATCGGCCGAGACGTCTGGGCGAACTCCGTCGAGAGCATACAACGTCACGATAACATTCCTTAATTTTTGCGAGTGGAAGCTACTCGCCAGTACTGACGATTGGGTCGATGCATCGCAGGCTTGCCAAGCAACGCCTCCTCAATATCGCCCGTGCCTACATCGGGAATTCGACAGCGGGAAAAGGGCATACTTTAGGTTGCAGCCTTGTCGAACCGAGCATCAAGCCCCGGTGAGGGCCCGTCCCCTTCGGACTCGGATCAATCGGGCGTTTCCGCGAGACGCGATGCAAACCAGTCCGAGACGTAGTCTGCGGCGATTGCCCTGTTGTCGATTTGGCAGTGTTCGGCTCCGCCTTCATTCTTGGTGAAAATCTTGAGCGTCTTGTCTTCCATCTTCGCGCGTTCATAGGTCTCGTGCGCTTGGCACACCGGAACCTGACGGTCGTTTTCGCCGTGGATCACCAGTAGCGGGCAATCAATGCGTTCGACCACCCCCGCAAGCGTCATCTTCTGAATTACTGCCAAAAGCTCTGCCTGAGTGCCAGCGCCGAAAGTCCACCTTGCGTGTTTCAGCGGATTGGTAACAGAGGGATGCGAATCGCCCGGATTTGCTAGTCGTTTGGCCCACAATGCAGGCCAGTCGAACAGCGCGCCCCAACAGGCCACAGCTTTGATACGAGGTTCGAACGCGGCGGCACGCGGTGCGAAGTAACCACCGAGGCTGATCCCTTGCAAGCCAATGCGATCAGTCGTCAGATCCGGGCGCTTCTTGATCCAGTCGACGATCTTGCTGACATAGGTTTCAGAGTCGTGCCGGGCCTTGAGGCCATATAGCCTGATTGCTCCTCCTGCCCCTGGTTGATCCATGATCAATATGGACAGACCCCGCCGCCGGTACTCCTGAAACATGGGAAATTGAGTCTCTTTGATGGAATCGAAGCCCTGTATGTGAATAACGATTGGCGCAGGTTTCCCCTGCACGTCGTCGGCTTTGACCAGAAGACCCGGCATCATCCCATCTTCAAACGGGATTTCGATGAATTCCACACCGTCCTTCGCATGCTCGCGCGCTTTTCGGTAATTTGCGATAGCACGGCGATAGGCTGCCATCTGGCGCGGATCGTCGTGCGACATGATGCGCTCGGCCCGAATGAAGAACATGGCGGCCCGGTGGAACTTGCGCGACGCTGAAAGCCCGTGGCCATCGGCCAGATCGCGCTCGGCGTAGCATTCGAGATTTTCCCCCATTGCCACCATCGCGTCGTGCCAGGCGACGCTTGCCTCTACAGGATCGCTATCCTGGAAGGGTGCCGCTGCTTCGAATGCTTCTGCGGGCTGGGTAATAATGCCGACCTCCTCGATCAACGTGACCGCGGTCAGATTCCAAGCATAGTTCTTATCAAAATACTCATACATCCTGTGTCCTCCTCGAATCTTCGATTGTCCGGCTTGGTATCGCGCGGATACAGGCTTTTTAGTTTAAAGGATGGCAAGCGGATTGATTGGAGAGCCGACAGCACCCGTTACCGGCAACGCAGGGGCGACGAAGAGGAAGTCATATGCTCTAGTCTTCGCACACTCTTCTCCCAGCACGTCGAGCTTGAAGATCTCTCCCATCGTCAAACCCATGATGGGTATGCAGATCCAGTGCCATGGCTGGCTTATGCCTTCGACCGATTCATTGGGTCGGACCTCGCACCCCCACGTATCCATAGCCACAGCCGCGACCTGCTTGTCCTGGAGCCAATAAAGGGTCTCAAACGCCATGCCAGGTGCATCACCTCCGTTGTAGCCGTCCCAAGAGCCGGCGGCGAATTTCTCCTCCATTTGTCCAGTGCGGATGAGAAGGAAATCGCCGGTACCGACTTTCACGCCTTGCGCCTCGCAGCAGGAATCCAGCAAGTCCGTCGTGATCGCAAAACCTTCCGGCAACCAATCGAGACCGAGATATCGCGGCAGATCGAGAAGCACGCCCCGGCCTACGAATTTCTCTTTCGTTTGTTCGATACCGTTCCTTGCTGCCCCAAAGGACGAAACCTCGCGGCAGTCGTAGCCATTCCACATGTGGTTGTCGAAGAAGATATGGGCGAGACCGTCCCAGTGCGTGGCGCATTGCGACGGGATGATCACGATGTCATCCGCCGACCGCATCCCGCGTTTGTCCAGGACACCAGAATAGGCGTCGGTCCCAGTGCGAAGCATAGTATGGATGGGGTTGAAGCGCCCAACAGGAGGGAATTTTGATCGCCCTGCCTGCGGACCGTTATTGTCGAAATTCAACCCGAGGGAGATGACCTTTCCTTGCCGGACCAGTGTTGCGGCGCGGATGATATCCCCTGCGCTGGTATAGTTCAGTGTGCCGAGTTGGTCGTCTTCGCCCCACTTGCCCCAGTTGTTTAGGTCCTCCGCAGCCTTATCGATGTCGCTTCGATCAATGCGTGGCCGATCTGTTGAGTGCATTGGCTTGCTCCTTTGGAGTACGAATGAGTTTAGCTATCCAGGCCGACGACGTCAGGCTGGTTGGTGAATGATGCATATGCCCGGAACGGTTCTGCCGCCTTTGTGCCCTATCAACTGGCGGGAATGACCGGCAGGAGCAGGTAGGCGGGATGGTCCCTGCCGAAATGCAGAGTGTTTGTTGTTTCGAATACCTCAGGAGGCCGGTCCGCCGGAACGTTGTGGTAGAACGGGCCAACGCCGCGCATTGGGTACGGCGCGTCGGGTATAGCAGCATCGTCGGGATGTTCGAAATCCCTTCCCCTAATCATGAGAGCGAGCGAATAGCCGACGGGGATCACAATCGAGGTTGGAATGATTTCCACCTCAACCTGGACCGGCTCCTGCGGCGTAAGAGGCCATGCCTCGTCATGGCTATGCCAAGGCCGCCAAGGCGTTGACAACTCCGGATCGAGCTTGCGATGCGAAGCCCGCAGCCAGCCGAGGCCAATCGGAACGCGGGGATCGTTCGAGCCAACAAATGTGACTTCCCTCCCGTCCGGGTCGAAGAGCCTCAGCACGAGGAATAAATCGGCATCCGTGGTCGCGGAGGACACTGAGAACCGCGCCGCAATCGGACCTGTGATCTCCATTTCTTTCTTCAAGGGACCCGTCGAGAATAGAAGCCCCTCTCCGGTTGTATCGTAGTCGAGGGTGGCCTCTGTTTCCGTTGGTTCGAGGCCAAGCGACATTGTATCAGGGTCAAGGTGGAACTTCGTCCACTCGGTCCGTGCCAGTGGCCATTCGGTTTCGGCCCGTTTGATAAATTTTTCGCCAGGGTAACGGACTTTCAGCTCAACCGGTGGCTGCCGGTCCCATCCGGTGTCCTCACCCTTGAGGAAGTGGCCGAAAAACCGCTTCTGAAGCGCCTCTCCTTCCTGCTTGTAAAACGGGGTAAAATGGCTGTCGCCGTGCACCTCAAGCCACTTTTGCTTACTTCCAGCCAGTTCCCAGCCAACGAAATTTCCGCGGGTATGGAGCCCCATTCCGCCCCAGTTCGCAGCTGACAGCAGGGGGATGTTCACCTTAGGATAATTAGCCGAACGTTCAATGTAGTAGTTGTCGAGGAACTCGTACTCTATTGCAGCACGGGCCATATCCTTGCGGTTCTTCGCAAGAATATCTTCTGGAAAAGTTTCGTCTCCCGCGACGTTCAGCCCGGTCACTTTATTTTTGCCGCCGCGGTCGCCGTAGCCGTGCTGGACGGTGACGACCTGCCGTTTCGCCCAACCAATCATGAAGTTGCACATAATGCCGCCGTGTCGGAACGCGTCCCGATACTGATCACCGCAGCCCTCCCAGACGCAGAGGGCTGCGAGGTGCGGCGGTTGCAACCCAGCGACCAACCACTGGCTCACCGCGAAATAGGAAATGCCGTTGAGGCCGACCTTCCCATTTGACCAAGCCTGCACCCCTGCCCACTCGATGCAGTTGTAAAAGTCGCGAATCTCCCGTGCAGAATAAGGGTCAAGATAACCCGGCGATCGTCCCGCACCACGCGAGTCAACCCGGACAACCGCATAGCCGTCGGGCACCCACTTCTCCGGATCCACCACCTCCCAGGATTGGTAGACGTTCGACGATCCTTCAAGCACGTTCGGCGCGCCCTTGATGATCCTTGTCCAGGCGCTCTTGTAGGCCTCCTGTACTGCCAAACCTTTGCCGTAGGGCCCGTGCGACATAATCACCGGGTACCGTCCCCCGGCGATCGGGCGGTAGACGTCCGCACGCACGACATTGCCGTCATCCATCTCGATCGGCACGTCCCAGTCGATGCGCATGCCGTCGCGTTCCTCGCTTGCGTACTGTGCGATTGGTTTTTCATCGACGTTCAAGCTCATTTGGGAAACCTCATCTCAAGTTGATGTGACAACCGGCCGGTCAGCCGAATGCCATGTTCGGCAGCCAGAGCACGATTCCCGGAAAGGCTGTCAGGATGGCGATTATGATCAGTGACGCGATAAAGAACGGCGTCACGCCGAGGAATATTCGCCCGACCGAAACTTCCGGCGCATTGCGGGCCATGATGTAGACGTTGAGCCCAACAGGTGGCGTGATCGCCGCAAGCTCTGACATGACGATAATGTAGATACCGAACCAGATCGGATTGATTCCGGTGGCGACTGCGGCTGGAACTACAAAAGGGATCGTCAAAAGCAGCATAGCCCATATATCGAGGAGCATCCCGAGGACGATGTACATAATGGTCAGCACAACAATCAGCTCATAGGGTGAGAGATCGAATGCGACGATCCACTGCACGAGGTCAGATGTCAGATCGGTCAATACGAGGAACCGACTGATCACATGACCGCCGAGCAGGACGAGGAAGATCATCAGGCTGGTTCCGACACTCGACTTTAGGCAATCTACTAGGACGCCGAAGCTCAGTCGCCCCATCAGGCCAGCGAAGATCAAGACGCCGACGATACCAAAGGCACCGGCTTCAGTCGGATCGAAGACTCCGCCGTAGATGCCGCCAGTGATGATCATGAAGATACCAAACACCGGCAGGACCTTGGTCAATGCCGTGAACTTTTCACGCCAAGTGAACTTCTCTCCGACGGGCCCAAGTTTGGGATTGATCAGGCACAGGATCAGGACTGCCGCGGAGTAAGCGGCTGTCATCATGAGCCCAGGCACGATCCCTGCGATGAAGAGTGCGCCGATTGAGGTTTCGGTCCAGAGACCGTACGCGATCAGGAAGATGCTCGGAGGGATCAGAATGCCGAGTGTGCCGGCCGCAGCGATGCATCCAGCGGCAAGCCCTCCGTTGTAATTGAACTTGCGCATTTCCGGCATGCACATCGGTCCGAGGGTCGCAACCGCAGTGGCACTACCGCCCGAAACAGAGCCGAAGCCCGCTGCTGCGATGACTGAGGCGATCGCTAGCCCGCCGGGAAGACGCCCGACCCATCTGTAGACACATCCATAAAGGTCACTCGCCAACCCGGTCCGATAAACCAGCTGTCCCATGAGGACGTATAGTGGGATCGAGATCAGAGCGAACTTCGTGCCCTGATCCATCACGTTAAGAAGTAACTGGGTCTCGGCGTAGTGCAATCCCTCGAGAACTGTGAGCCCCACTGCCCCGACAAGCAAGAGCACGGCCCCAATAGGAACGCCCAGAAAAATCAAGAAAAGTACGACACCGAATGCTATGAGACCAATCGTTTGCGGCTCCATAATCAATGCCCCGCGAGATTGTCGTCGAGCGTGAGCCGGCGCCCGCGTACGATCTCGACCGCGAGTGCAAGAACCTGTAGCGCCGTCATTACTGCGGCAATCGCAACAAGCGAATACCAGAGCCAAATTGGCATTGAGAGATCATTGGTTCTCATACCGAGGCGACTTGCGAACTGCGCTTCCTCGATCGCCTTGTGCGCAATCATCGCGAACGGAATGATCAGTGCCACAGCATAGATCAAGCTCACAATGCGCCTGTATCGAAAGCCCATTCCATCCCACAGAAGGGTCATTCTGATGTGAACCCCGGCCCTGATGGACCAAGCTAGGGAGCATATGAAGAACAAGAGAAGAAGGTATTCACCGGCTTCCAGCGACCAGATAATCGGGCTGTTGAAGGCGTAACGCATGACGACGTCAACGGTGATCAGCATGGCCAGCAACGGCAACACAACGTAAGCACCGAATAGGCTCGTGAAGCGCGGGATGTCACCCATGAATTTCAGTATAGACATTCGAGACTCCGACTGTTGAATGGTGCCCATGCCAGCGAGTTGAACGCGCGGCATGGGCGGGTTCGCCGGCAGCTTAATTGCTCGCGACAGGAGAAACGCCCATTGCAGGGCTCTCGATTGTCTCCTGCAGCAATTCGTTCAGCGTCAATTCGGAATACTTCCTGGACAACTCACGCATTTTCGCGACCAGTTCTCGCATTGGCAGCCCGTCTTTCTCGCCCTGCTCGATATAGGCTTCAACGACCGGTTCCCACTTGGCCTGCCACCGCGTCCATTCCTCAGGATCGATCTCGTGGTAGTTGACTCCTTCGTCAATGAACTGCTCGCGGGCCTCTTCAGATGCGCCAATGAACCGCAATTGCGTGTACACTTGCGCCATCTGCTGATTCCAGTCATAGAAGACCTTCTGCAGATCCGGCGGCAGCGCTTCGTAGGTGCGGGGATTCATGCAGTACTCCAAGGGCGCCACATTTATCGGAGTGTATGTGAAATCGGAGGCCACTTCGTTGACACGGAACGTGTCCGCCGCCGCAATCGAGGTCGTAACGACGTCGATGAGACCACGTTGCAATGCCGAGTAGAAATCGCCCGATCCCATCGAAACAGGCGTTGCACCCAAGGCTTGGTAGATTTCCTGCTGGAGTCCGCTTCCTGTCCGCACCTTGAGGCCGGCCAGATCTTCAAGCTTCGTGATTGGCTTCTTCGAGAATATGCTGAACGGCGAAGACCCGGCGATGTAGCCGATATAGACACCGTATCGTTCGAATTCCGGACGGAAGTACTCTTCGGCCAACTGGCTAGCGACGGCGGCCATGACCGCCTCATTGGGGAATATGCCTGGGAGTGCAAGTGCTTGTGTTAACGGGAAGCTTGCGGCATTCAGGTTCGAGAAGCATGCGGCCATGTCCGTGATTCCGGATCGGTTTGCTTCGAGTCCTTCCTTCACTCCATGTACAGTTCCGCCCCAGCGATCTTGCACAATGATCTTGCCGCCGGACATCGCCTCAAGAATGCGGTAGGCCTGCTTGACGAAAACGGCAGAATCGGACAATTCGGGAATGTGGCTGGTCGCACGGATCGTGATAGGCTCGCCATTGTAGGCAATGGTGTGATCGCCATAGCTCTCGAGTGTCCCGTCCAGCCAGGCGTTCGCGACAGACAGGCGCCCTTGCAGGTCGCCAGAGCCGGACGCTTCCTGCGCCTTGCCGATACTCGCAGTGGCCATCAGCGCAATTACAGCTGTCGTTCCGAGTATCTTAGCCAGCATTGTTTCCTCCCTTGTTGCTTGGTCTGAATGTCTTGTCTCGACTTGCGGCAGTGCTTTGGTGCCTACCGCCTCAATGCTATCCCGTCATCTCCCGAGGCCGAGGATGGTCCGGGCCTCTTTTGGTGAGGCAAGTTCGCCACCGAGATCGTTGACAATGCGTTTCGCCTTCTCGACCAAGGCAGCGTTGCTCGGGGCGAGGGTGTCTCGGTCCAGCTTGACCCCGTCCTCGAGCCCTATCCTGACGTGGCCACCCAAGATGAAGGCCTGAGCGAGCATGGGGTACATCATCCTGCCGACGCCGAATGCCGCCCAATGGGCTCGGTCGGGCAGAAGCGATCTTGCGTAGGCCATCGTCTGAGTGGTGCAACTGAAGCCGTATCGAATGCCGGTAACGATCTGGAACAATGGCGGGACGTCGAGAACACCCTGCTCCAACAGAGCGTGCGCTAGATGGATGTCGCCACTGTCGAACACCTCAAGCTCCGGCTTCGACCCGGCTTCACGCATCGCCTCGGCCATCACTTTTAGGCTTTCTGGCGGATTGATAACGGCCGAGTTTCCCGACCACATCGTGTTAAGGTCCAGAGTGCAGATGTCCGGCTTCAGTGTCACGATATGTTCGACGCGGCGCATCGGGTGAGTCAGCGTCGAGCCAGGAGCGGCGACCTTGGGGTCATCCTTGGAAGGCGTGAAACGCCCCCCTGGGCCTGTCGTCAGGTTGATGAGAATCTGGCCCCCTGCACTCCTGATGCGGTCGACTACTTCGCTATAGTGCTCAAGCTCCATGCTCGGTGCACCGTCCGGGTAACGAACGTGGATATGTGCGATCGCTGCGCCAGCCTTTTCCGAGCTGATGCATGCTTCGGCGATTTCTGCTGGCGTACACGGCAGCCCGGGATGCTGCGCAAGTGTGGTCTGGTTGCCGGTCACGGCGACGGTAAGGATTGTCTTGGTCATGTTTCCTCCATGTGTCGCAGGCCGCTTGCAGCCCACGGAAGCTCCGACGGCAACGATGTCACCAAAGCTGAAGTCAATCATATAAACAATCGTTTATTTACGTCAACCGAACAGTTTGGCTTTGTGGATATTCCCCAGAAAATTTAGGCATCCAATTGTTTTTAATTGGCTATTTGTGGCAGAATCGCAGTGATTCGATGAACTTGACCAATTTGAACAAACGTTTAATTTGGACCTAGAATCGGACTGCAATCTGAGGGGGAGGTTTCGATGAACGGCGAATCCGACCACCGCAACTGAAGCGATATACCCTGATGACCAGCCTCCAGGAGAATTTAAAGCAACTGACTCCGCGTGACCGCATCCTTGCAGCCTCCGAGATGCTATTTGCAGATCAAGGCTTTGATGCCGTCAGCATCCGCGCAATCACGTCGGCGGCGCATGTCAATGTCGCTTCACTACACTATCACTTCGGGTCGAAAGAGGGATTGCTGGAGGCGCTCTTCTCAGCAAAGGCGCAACCGATTGCCGAAGCCCGGATGCAGATGCTGCGACAGTGCAAGGACGGTCCCGGCAGACCATCCCTGCTTGTGCAAATTCTCGAGGCGTTCCTTCGTCCGGCCCTAAACTCCGGAAAGGAAGAGAAGTACGGCGGCATCGCGTTCGCAAGGCTCAGAGCTCGCCTTGCAATGGAGCCGCAAGATTTCTCCAGGCGCGTGCTCAGCGCCGCGTTCGACAACTCTAGCAGAGCTTTCGTCGATGCCCTCACGAGGGCTGTTCCACACATCCCTCGAAGGGAATTGGAATGGCGGTTTCACTTTCTGCTGGGCACCATGGTTTACAGCATGCTGGACAACGGCCGGATTCAGAGCATTACTGATGGAGCCTGCGATCCTCGCGACGGCGAAGAAACCCTTCGACACCTGATTCCGTTCCTCGTTGCAGGATTCCACGCTCCGTTACCAGCTGAACGTCCTTCCGACCGGGGTTCATCTCGTCGACCTGAAGCCTGACGCGGAGAGACCGGTTCGTCTGCGAATTACATCGGGCGAAAACGACGATCGGCGTTCACAATCTACTACGGCACTGCAGAAAGCGCTTTGAGCATGACCCCTCAAGATCGAGAGTTCGATGATGCGGAACTGTTCGGACTGATTGTAAAGCTCGAAAAACTCGCAGACGTAGCGGAGCTTGCTGAATTCCTTGACGGTCTGCTCGATACCTATGGGCTGAAGACGTTCGCCTACTTGAGCTCCGGAGTGACCGCGCAGCTCGGTCATGGTCCGTTCCTTGCTGTGACCTACTCTCCAGCCTGGGTAGATCATTATAAAGCCGAGCGCTTTGTTGATGTCGATCCTGCCGTTCAGGTCGGCCTGCACCGCATGCTGCCTATCGACTGGGACGAATTCGATCGGACCGACGCGGCCGTGCAGCGCATGTTCGGAGAAGCAACCGAGTTCGGTCTCGGCCGCCACGGCATATCTTTTCCGATCCACGGTCAACATGGCGACACGGCATTGGTCTCGATTACCAGCGATGCTAGCGATCGGGACTGGAGGCACCTTCGCCTCCACTACATGCGTGATTTCCAGCTGTTGGCCCTCCATATGCATCAGGCGGTCCTGCGGCTGGAAGGCAATCAAACAGAGTCCGTCAGCCTATCCCCGCGCGAACGCGAATGCCTGTTGTGGGTCGCCGAGGGGAAGACGGCCTGGGAAACAGCCGTTATCCTTGGCCTCTCGGAGCACACAGTGCGCTGCTATCTCGAGAGTGCCCGCCACAAGCTCGGCGCCGCCAACAACACCCATGCAGTTAACAAAGCCAGCAAGGCTAATCTGCTCACTCAGTTGCCGTAAATCCGGCAGATACGCCGGATTTCGAGGCATTCGCCCGTTGTCTAGTTGCTCCAGCGTTTTCAGCAAACGCAAGGAGCAACACCATGATCACTATCGTCGAAGGCACGGAGCGCGAGCGTCACCCCACCCTGATCGATGAGATGTTTCGGATGCGGGCGGCAGTGTTCGCCGACCGGCTCGAATGGGATGTCGCTGTCACTGATGGCAGGGAGATTGACCGTTTCGACGCTGAAGATCCCCTCTACCTGCTTTCGCTGGACGACCGGACCGGAGCGCTCCAGGGCGCGGTAAGGCTGTTGCCGACCACCGGCCCGAACATGTTGCGTGACGTCTTCCCGGTTCTTGTGCCCGGCGGCGCCCCGGCGAGCCCCCTCATCTGGGAAAGCTCCCGGTTCGCGGTGAACCCTGCCGCGTTCAGTGGCTGCGAGCGCGCCGCAGCAAACCATGTCGTCAACCGGACGACGATCGAGCTTCTGTGCGGCATTGTCGAAGTCTGCCAGCGCGCCGGTATCGAACATATCGTGTCGGTTTTCGATGCGCGAATGGCGCGTATCTTTCGCTCGATCGACTGCGCCTTTGAGGTCATCGGGATTCCAACCCGCATTGGCAGGACGATGACCTATGCCGGCGTATTCGACATGTCGGACGCAATGCGAAAGCGTCTAGGGGAGGCCGGAAGGTTTCTCACCCCGGTGCTCGCGGCTGTGGAGCCGCGGCTGATTCCGGACCCACACCACCCCTGACTGACCATCGTTTTTGTCAAATGGTTCTCTGGTGTGAAATGTAACCATGTCCTATAAGGGCCCCGAGGCGGTACGCGCCGCCTTGGGGCGTGGAAAACCCCACCTTAGCGGTTTGGTGTCGACCGTTTCGACACCAGAGATCCTCTGGCCATTGGCCGGGGGCCTGCGACGTATGTCCAGGCGCCTCGGTGCTAAAGGTCGCAGGGGCCGTCTAAGGCGGTTTTTCCAACCCCCGGCTTGGGGTCGAGGTCTTATCGTTCGCGGGGGCGTACCGCGAACCAAGCCGCAGGGATTTCATGCGAACAAAGCTAGGCGTCGATATCGATCCCAACCGGGCTGAGACATCCAGTGTCATCCAGGCCCTCTTGGCCGAGTTGACGGAGAACGAGCTGGAGCAGGTGGCCGTCGCGGTCATTCGGGAGAACAGGAGCCGACTGCAGAAAGCCCAGGAGCTATTCGAGGAGATCGGTCGGTTTGAAGGCGCCGGTGCAACCGACGAGCATTTGGGGCAGCTGAGGCACGACTACCGGATCGCCATGCTCAACCTCCATGCGCAGCATCAAATTGTCAGCCTGGTGGTCGAACGCCTCGGATTCGTGCCCGAGGTCGACGGACATCGCCCGGTGCTCAACTAGCTGGGTCTATCGGAACTAGATCAGCCCGATGCGCGTGGCGATCGTGCCTGCCTGCCGGTTGTTCGCCGCTCTGAGCTTGTTTGTCGCCGCGTCGATATAGGACCGCACCGAGCGATAGGAAATGTCCAGCATGAGCGCGATATCCTGCATCGCCATCCCCTCAGCGAACCAGCGCAGGCACTCGGCCTCGCGCGGTGAGAGCCGGATGCCGGAGGCAAGCGATACGTCACCGCTTGTGCTTCCGAGTCGGGAGTGCACGAAGGCGACCGAAACCGCCGCGGTGACTGGATCGATATCCTCGCTCTGTTTCGATACAGGCCTCCCGCTCGCAAGCGTGAACACCATGCGGTCCCGGAATCCGACAAGAATGGAGATCGAGGTTCCGGACCTGATGCCGAACCGGTTGGCCTCGACAAAGAACTTGATCACGTCCCGCCGTCCGTTGCGCCTCGCCTCATCCGCCGACCATGAGAACAACGGCGGTCCGTGCTTTGCCTTGGTCACCACCGGATCGACTCGGATGAACTCCCGTTCCACATAGAGCTCCTGCCAAGCGCGCGGATAATTCGAGACCGCGAAGCTCTCGGGACCACGAAGATAGAGGTAGGCGTAGAAGTCGAAGCCCGTATCGTCCGCGAAATCCCGTAACGACCGGCGGGCCGCACGCTCGTCAAGCGGCAGCGAAAGCCTGTCGATGAGATTGAGCAGATTGGCGTTCAAGGGCGGGGGGGTCCAATGGCAAGTCCCGCGACAGAAGGCGACCCTTCTGCACGGAGCGTTGAAAACGAAATGGGTCATCGCTACCGATACGACCCGGGGAAGACGATATCCTGGTCGACCAGGACGTTGAACCGGTAGCCCGGACGGATCTCGAGTGTCGGCTGGACATTGAGGTTGCGCGAGACCGTCTGCTCGGAGATCTGACCGAAGGTTTCGGCAAAGGAGCGTCTGGCGGCGTCCTCGGCGCTGTTGGCCGTGCCCAAGCTGTTGCGGTCCTGCGGCAGCATCATTTCGGTGCCGGCCCCGATCAGGGCGACGAGGATCGCCGAGCCGAATGTGCGCAGATAGTGGTTGTCGACCTGGTCCCGGAACCCGCCATAGCCAGCCGCATCGGTCCCCGCCATGCCGCCGATCTGCAGCGTCGATCCGTTCGGAAAGATGAGATCGGTCCAAATGACGAGTACGCGGTCCTGTCCGAATGTGACCTCGGAATCGTAGCGGCCGAAGAGCTTCGATCCCTGCGGGATGAGCAGGTGCCGGCCGGTCGCGCTGTCATAGACATTCTGCGAGACCTGGGCGGTGATGCGGCCGGGAAGATCGGAATTGATTCCCGTGATGAGCGTTGCCGGGATGACCGAGCCGCGCTTGAGCTCATAGGGCGAGATTTGTCCCACGACCGGATTGGGAAGGTACCCGAGATCCCGGATGTCCTGATTGAAGAAGCGCTCCTTGGCTGCCTGCCCGTTCGCGTCCGTGGCGCCACCAACGCCCGCCTCCATGGCCGCGGCGTAGAGGTCAAGCGCGCTCTGTGGCCGCGTTGTCGACGATTGCGGATTGCCAGGCGCCGCGGCAGTGCCGTCGGTGCTGTCAGCCGAAAGGTCGCCCAACGAAACGGCAATCGGGGAATCGAACGCCGCGTCATTGGCTTGATAGCGCGCCATGCGCTGACGGTGCAGCTCCCGCATGAGCTGTTCTTCTTGCTCTCGCTCGAGGCGCGCGCGCCATATCTCTTCGGGCTCCAACGCCGTCTGTTGCTGTTCGGCCGTGGACGCATCCCGTGGCTCCGGCATGAACGGGTTTTCCTCTGGCTCCGCCGGCTCAACGGGAATCGGTAGCGGCTGCGGTTGCACCGGTTCGCCGATGATGCCGTTCGGGACACCCTCCTTGATCTGGTCGGCATGCGTCGAGGCCGGGCGGGAGCCAGGTGCGAACGCTGCATCGTCATCGCCCAGGCGAATGCCGCGCGAGGACAGGCCGTAGAAAATCGCGGCCAGGAAGAGCACCACCAGCACGATCGCCACGACGATCGGCAGGCGATTGAGGCGCCGGATTCGCGGCCCGCCAGAGAGATCGGAGCCACCGAGCTTCAAGCTCTCGGTCATGACGGCTCCCTTGCATCGCGCTGCATGATCGAAAGCGGAGAGACCGGCGTCGCCCCCTCCCCGCCCAGCTGGTACATGCGCGTGAGATCGAGCGCTTGGGTCGACAGCCGGACCAGGATGCTGCCCTCGAACGCGTCGACGACATAGGCGAGGCCAACGGTATTCGTCCCCTCCGTCACCTGGTCAGTGGCGACGGCATAGCCCCAACCCTTCAGTGAAGACTCCAGCGCCGCGCCGAATATGGAGCCGTCCGGCTCAAGCTGGATCGTCGTGGTGCCGGGACCGACCTGCTCGGCAAACCGCCCGACCATATCCCCTGCGATCGAGGACGCCGCCTCCGGGGTGAGCTGCGCGGTTGCCGAACTGGACACCAGTCCCGAATTGCCCAGTGACTGGCACCCGGCCAGCAGTGCGGCGCACAGCACGAAAGCGACCAGACGAGGAAAGAAAATGGAACGGTGCATCCCCTACCCTCCCCGCCTGATCGTGATTTTCTCCTGGTCGCGCCCGACGCCCGAGACGAGGATCGCGCTGTCGATGTAATAGTCGACCACCATCATGGCGCCGTTCATGCGGTAGTTGACGATCCGGTTCTCGCCGCCGGAAACCACGAACAGCACCGGCGCATCCTGGCCCGACAGTGACGAGGGGAACTGGATGTAGGTTTTTTGGCCGTCGCTGTAGATGCGGGTCGGCCGCCATCTCGCCGTTCCGCTCACTCGGAACGAGAAATTGAGCTGCTCCGCCAGCACACCGGCGCCAGGCACGATGCTCGCCTCCATGCGCGCGGCAATCTCCGCGAAGCGCGCATTGACGTCTTCGGGATAGTCGAAACCCACCCGCGCCATGTAATTCGTCTGATGGGACTTGAGCTGGATGTGGTAGGTGCGCCGCGAGGTGGTCACCACCATCGAGGTGACGAGGCCGGTTTCCGACGGCTTTACGATCAGATGCACGGCCTGGCTGCCCGGAGCTCCGGACGTCGCCGGCTCGACCTTCCAGCGCACAGTGTCGCCGAGCAACACGTCGCGCACGATCTCGCCCGGCTGGAGCTCGATGTCGCACACCTGCAGTGGCGAGCAGACCACCGACGGCTGAACCTGGCCGAAGAGAAAGATGACCTTCCCGTCGGGGCCGCGCGTCACGACTCCCTGCCCTTGCTGCCACTGGCCGGAAATGCTCGTGCCACGCTGTTCGTTGACACTCAGGGGCTGCGCCATGGCCGACACTGCAATCGTCGAGAAAACAAGTCCGGTGCAAAATTTTGCGGTCCGGAATTTGGAAAAATTCATGAAAGGGATCCTCCGGGCACTCACAGCTGCGCCGTCCAGTCGAAATCTCTGAGGTAAAGGCCGATCGGGTTGAGGCGGATGACCGCCTCGTCCTGGGGTGGGGTGAGCGTGACCGTGGCCACGCCCCGAAACCGCTTTACGTCCTGCTCCCTGCCCTGCCGGTCGCGCTCATATTCCGTCCAGTCGACCTGGTAGCTCTGGTTGGAGAGCGGCACGATGTTCGTGACCTCGATAGCAACCGTCATCGTGCGGGCGCGGTCGAACGGCGAATTGCCCCGGAACCAGGCGCTGACCTTCTCCGTCGCCGGATCGGCCGTGCGCAGATGCGCGTAGGTGCGGTCGATATACTGCTTCTGCACCACCGCATCGGGCGTGACCGACCGAAAATTGCTGACGAAGCTGCCGAGCGTGGCACGCACCACGCGCGGGTCGGCATATTCGATCTGTTGCGGGAAGCCGGCGCTCGCGGCCGTGCCGAGCCGATCGACCTCCACGATATAGGGCACCAGCTGCACCTGGGTGCTCTGATAGAGCGCATAGGAGAAACCGATCACCGCCATCAGCATGCCGGTCACGCCGACGATGCGCCAGGACGCGGCGGCTTTCACATATGACCCGTAGCGCTCGTTCCATTCCTGGCGCGCGGCAAGGTAGGGGTTCTCCGGTGGGCTCTTTGCGGCCATGGTCTACGTCACGCCTTGTCGTCTGCTGATTTTCTGGTGGTGGGGCGGCCTTGGCTCTGGTCGAGCTTGGAATTGGCAAGACCGAGCGTCGATGCGCCCCAGGTGCCCGGAACGCCGATTGCCTTGTCCCGCCCGGCCGAGGCGAGCGCGGAACCCGCGGCAGTCGCGCCGCTGGCCATGCCTTTGAGCGCAGCCGCGCCGAACGAGCTGCCGGCGGCCCGTGCATCGGAATAGGCCGAGGCCCCTGCCCTCGCCCCGCCCCAGGCCAGCGCGGCGCCGCCGGCGGCCATGGTTGCGGCCTGGCCGCCGTGGCGGATCGTCTCCATGCCGCCGGTCACCGATACCCCCTGCACGACACCCTGGACGATGTTGGGCACGTACATGGCGATGACGAAGACCACGACGGAGATGCCGCCGATGGCGAGGGTGGAGAGAAACTCGTCGGCGCCCGAGGGGGAGTTGGCAAGATCGATGAGGACTTGCGAACCGATGCGCGCGATCATCACAAGTGCCATCAGCTTCATCCCCACGGAGAACGCATAGACGAGATACCGGACCGCAAAGTCCTTGGTGAAGCTCGAGCCGCCGAGGCCCAGCATGATCATCCCGGCGAGCAGCCCGACATACATTTCCGCCATCACGGCCACGAAGATCGCGGCCACCAGGCTGAAGGCGATGACCACGATCACCATGGCGAACACGGCCGCGATCGCCAGCGCATTGTCCTCGAACAGCCCAAACTGCGCCTTCTCCGACATCTGACTGGCGACCTGCAGGCCGGCGTTGAAGACGTTCGCCGGTGAGGCCGATCCGCCCCCTGCGCCGATCTGGAACAGGCTGTCGACCATTGCCCGTGCGAAGTCCGGTCCCTGCTCAAGGATGAAGACGAACAGACCGATGAACATGATGCGCCGCACCAGCTCGGCGAACCATGTATCGAGCGACGCGGCACCGAGCGCCAGCCAGACCGCCGCAATACCGACCTCGATGCCGGCAAGGATCCAGAACAGCGATCGCGCCGCCTGCATGACGGTCGTCTCCCAGCCCTGCGCGGCATCCGCGACCTCGTTTTCCAGCGTCGTGAGAAGTGAGCCGTCCTGTGCAAGGGCGGGCTGGAGAAGAAGCAGGACGCCGAGGAAAACGGCAAGGGCGAGTTTAGTTCTCGGGGGCCTCATCGCCCTGCCCCTCTCCGTTGCCCCAGCGCGGCCGCATCTCCTGCCCGCCGGTGGTGTCATACTCAGGTGGTGTGTCGAGGGGTCGGCGTGCCCGGTCCGGTTCCCCGCCAAGGTTTGGGACGACCCAGACCGCAACAGCGATGCCGACAATGACAGTGGCTGCCGCCACGATGATCAGTGTTCTTGTCACCAGCGCGGCTCCATTTCCTGACCGCCCGATGTCGAAGGCGCATTCGAGTTGAAGAACTCCTCGCGGCGTGTCTGCGCGAGATCCTTTGCGGCCTGTTCGGACTGGTGCCAGGTCGCCATCATCGTTATTTGCTGGGAGACGAGACCGCGCAGTTTCTGCGTCTGCGCCACCTGTTGCGCCGCAATCTGGTGGCCGACCTGGAGCGCCTGCATCTGTCCGACGGAGCTCTGCGACATCGAGCGAAGCTGGCTCATCGTCGCCTCTTCACTGGCGAACTGATCGGCCGTCAGTCCGGCCGCCCGCAGCGTCGCCGAAATCGTCTCGCGGTTGGTGTCCGACCACGACTGATAGCTCGCGGAGAAATCCTCGCCCTTCGCGAGCCCCGTCTCGAACTCGGCGAAGCTCTCGAAGCGTTGCTTGAGAACGTCGTCGATATTGCCCATCGCAAAGGCGATGCCCTCGCCCTGATTGACGAGGTTCTGGAGTTGCATGAGGTCGCTTTCGACCTGACCCCAGACGTGATCGGGCAGCCGCAGGGTATTCTGCAGCATGTTCTCGTAGATGCGGAGTTGATTCTGAATCTGCTCGGAAAGTTGCGTGATCTGCGTGATCTGGTTCTGGATCTGCTCGGCCGACTGGCCCGTGAGTCCCACCAGTTCGGCGTTGTTGAGGAGTTGGGTCCATTCGGTTGCGTTCCCGGTGACCGCACCGGCATAAGCCGGCTCCGTGAAAGCCAGGCACGCGCTCACCATAGAGGCGGCCGTGATCCTAATCGCGTGTGAGAATGGCTTCGGCACTACCGATCCCTCTTTCCATGAGCCACGCAGCCGGCCAGTCCGGACCATGATCCTTGTGCAGCTGATCGATGCGTTTGAGGTCTTCCTTGCCCGAGGCGCCTGCGAAGGCGAGTGCGACCGGGCCCAGTGCCATGTCGAAAAGCCGCCTGCCCTCGGGGCTTGCGACGTAGTATTCGCGCTTCGGCGTCGCGGTCGCGACGATTTCAATCTGACGCTCGTTGAAGCCGATGCGCTCATAGAATTCCCGCGTGCCTGGCTCGCGCGCGGCGCCGTTCGGCAGGCAGATCTTGGTCGGGCAGCTTTCCTTGAGCACGTCGATGATGCCAGAGCGTTCTGCGTCCGAGATCGACTGTGTGGCGAGCAGCACAGCGCAGTTCGCCTTGCGCAGCACTTTGAGCCACTCCCTTATCTTGTCCCTGAAGGTGGGATGGCCGAGCATCAGCCAGGCTTCGTCGAGAACGATGAGACTGGGCGCGCCCGTCAGGCGTTTTTCGATCCTGCGGAAGAGATAGAGGAGCACGGGCACGAGATTGCGCTCGCCCATGTTCATCAGCTCCTCGATTTCGAAGGTCTGGAACGCGCCGAGCGCCAGCCCGTCCTCTTCGGCGTCCAGCAATTGGCCCATCGGCCCGTCGACCGTGTAGTGGTGGAGCGCGTCCTTGATTTCGCGCATCTGCACCCCGCTCACGAAATCCGAGAGCGAGCGGCCGCGCGCCGAGGCCATGAGTCCGACCTGCCGCGATATCGCGTTGCGATGATCGGGCGTGATCGCGACCCCTTGCATGGCGATCAGCGTCTCGATCCATTCGCTCGCCCAGGCCCGATCTCCCTCGGTCGACAACTCGGCCAGCGGGCAGAACGCCAGAGAAGTCCCCTCCCCTGCCCCGACTTCGTAGTGATCGCCATTGGCGGCGATTGTGAGCGGGCGCAGAGATCGGCCCTTGTCGAAGGCGAAGATCTGCGCGTTTTCGTAGCGGCGAAACTGCGCCGCGATCAGCGCAAGCAATGTCGACTTGCCCGAACCGGTCGGACCGAAGACGAGTGTATGCCCTAGATCGTCGACATGCAGGTTCATCCGGAAGGGTGTTGAGCCCGAGGCGACCTGCATCAGGGGTGGCGAGCCGGTCGGATAGAAGGGGCACGGCGCTGTCGTGCTGCCCGACCAGACCGAGTTGAGCGGGATGAGGTCCGCCAGATTGCGCGTGTTGACGAGCGGTTCGCGGACATTGGCATAGGTAATGCCCGGCAGGCTGCCGAGATAGGCTTCGGTCGCATTGAGTGTCTCGATGCGCGCGCCGAACCCTTCGGCCTGGACAAGCCGGCGCACCGCTTCGGCCTGGTCGCGTAGCCGCGCGTCGTCGGCATCGAAGAGGACGATCACCGGTGTGTAGTAGCCAAAGGCGACGAGCTGCGACGAGGCCTCGGCAATGGCGTCCTCGGCCTCGGCGACCATCGTCATGGCGTCCTGGTCGACCGCGCGGCTCTGGGTCTGGAACAGCTGGTCGAAGAAGGGCCGCACCTTCTGCTGCCATTTCTTTCGCGTGCGTTCGAGCTTTGCGCGCGCTTCCTGGTCGTCGAGGAAGATGAAGCGGCTTGACCACCGGTAGGTGAGCGGCATCAGGTCGAGCGAATTGAGGATCCCCGGCCAGCTCTCGGCCGGAAACCCGTCGATCGCGACGACCGCCAGATACCGTCCGTCGACCACCGGCGACAGGCCATGGTTAAACTCAGCTGTGGCCAGCCAGTCGAGATACATCGGGATTGCCGGCAGGCGCACCGGATGGCTTTCGCCCACCATGCAGAACCGGATGAACTGGAAGAGTTCGTCGTACTGGATCTCGTGACCCGTTTCGGGATCGGCGACCGTGCGCGTCACCATGCGCCGGATCGAAAGCACGTTGGCCAGGTACTGCTCGAACTCGCGCATCGACGTGCGGAAGGTGTCCAAAACCACATCGGCATAGGTCTCCGAGCGGCTGTCGCTGTCGGAATAGACATAGCGTGCGAGGCCCGACCGGCGCCGCTCGGGCGGCCGGTAGGTGAGAATGATGGCGTGCTGGCTCTCGTAATGCCCGCTCTCGGCCTCGAAATGCACCCGGCGTTCGTTGTCGATCGCGCGTGTCACCGGGTCAGGGAAATGACAGTCCTCGCGAGCGGGATAGGCGACGGTGGGGATACGCACCGCCTCGACCTGAATCATCCAGCCCGATCCGAACCGGGACAGGATCGTATTGATCTGCCGCGACACCTCATTGCGATCGATATTGGTCGAGCTCTCCGAGTCCGGGCCGGCAAAATACCAGCCGGCCATCACCGACCCGTCCTTAAGCAGGATCACGCCATCGTCGACCAGTCCCGCATAGGGCAGTAGGTCTGAGAAGGACGGCCGGGTGTTGCGGAACTGACGAAGCGCGACCATTCCAGTCAGGGCCTCCGCCAAGGTGAGGCGGTCGGACGGTAGCCTGCGCGGTAGCCGATATGGCGCAGATAGACCTGCCGCATCATCGGATCGGCTTTGGCCATCATGCGAAGCGCAGCCAACACGGCGGCCCAGATAGCGATCCCGAACAGCACGGAAAACCACGTCAGGACCACGAAGATCAGGATGACCGCGGCAAGACCGGTCAGCAACACCAGCTCGCGATCGGCCCCCATCAAATGGTTCGGGCGCGAAAGCGCCCGATGGATGCGGGATCGTACGAGAGAAACGCCAGGCTCAGCCATCGCTCCCCTCCCCTGCCCCGGCCTGCGGTGCCCCGTCGGCCCGATAGCCGATCGAGGCGCCGCTCGCGCCAAACAGGCCGACGATCTGCGTGGCGCCGAGGAGGATGCCGGCGACCAGCACGACATACATCAGCCGGCGCGCGAAATCGTTGAGCTCGCCGCCGAAGATCAGCATGCCGCCTGCGACCGCAACGGCGGCCAGCGCGATGAACCCCGCAACCGGACCGGTAATGGACTGCTGTATCTGTTGGAGCGGCCCTTCCCAGGGCAGGCCGCCGCCACTTGAGGCGAGCGCTGGCGCGGCAAGCGCGACAAGCAAGAGCGTTGCCGCGACCGGGATGGCGGCCAGAGGGCGGGTGTTATTCGGCATGGCTTTCCTCGTCAATCTGGGGATGGTGATCGGTCGCGTAGCGCGCGCCGTCGAAGCCCGTGACCTGCATGACATCATGCACCCGCCGCCCGTGGCCGGCTCGTCCGATCGAGACGACGAGGTCGACGGCTTCGCCGATAACCTCACGCATCGGCTGCTGGCTGACCTCCGCGGTCAATTGCTCGAGGCGGCGAAGCGCGGAGACGGCGTTGTCGGCGTGAATGGTCGTCACGCCGCCCGGGTGGCCGGTATTCCATGCCTTGACGAGGGTGAGCGCGGCGCCGTCGCGAACCTCGCCGACGATGATCCGGTCCGGCCTCAGCCGCATCGTGCTCTTCAAGAGCCGGGCCATGTCCACTGTGTCGCTGGTATGCAGGGCAACCGCGTTCTCGGCTGCGCACTGGATTTCCGAGGTGTCCTCCAGGATGACGAGCCGGTCGTCCGGCGACAGAGAGACAATCTCCGCAATTACCGCGTTGGCCAACGTCGTCTTGCCCGAACCAGTGCCGCCGCTGATCACGATATTCATGCGCGAAGCGACGGCGCTCCGCAGCACAGTTGCCTGGCGGTGGGTCATGATTCCGGCGCGTACATATTCCTCGAGCGGGATGAGCCGGGATGCCCGTCTTCGAATGGTGAACGTGGGCGCAGCGACGATGGGTGGAAGCAGACCCTCGAAGCGGTGCCCACCGATCGGGAGTTCGCCCGAGATGATTGGCTGGCTTGCATCCACTTCGGTCTGCAGTGCATGGGCCACGCTGCCGATAATGATTTCCGCGGCGCCGGGCGCGAGCTCACCAATGGGCTCGACCCCCTGCCCCAACCGTTCAACAAAAAGCCGGGCATCCGGATTGAGCATGACCTCGACAACTAGCGGATCCTCGAGTGCCCCGCAGATCGCCTCACCGAGCGCGTCCCGGAGTTTACGCACGAGCCGTGAACGGGAAGGAGTCGAACTCATGGCTCGCTCCTTCCCGAGATTGTCAGGTCACTTTCGCTACGGCCATTCATTGCCGACATTGCATTCACCGCTACTACTCCTTTGCGAGATGCAGGTCTTGCCCGAATGACCAGAATTGATCACCCCGGCAGAAGTGCCGGGGTGGTTCCCTGATTTCCTCTGGATACTTTTTTGGTAGGGGCGTTGACGCGACTCGCTTTGCTGAGTCGGGTCCAATATCGGCAGGGTTCTGCCAATTTCGGATCAGTGACGAGGCTCAGCCGGCGCCACCGCTGTCTCCCCTGTCAAAACTGCCGAGATAAAAAATTGGGTCAAATGCGCAGAGGGTGCGGCGTAAGTGATGGAAAAACCGACAAGAAATGGCTCAGAGCCGAAACTTGACGCTCTTTCGGAGCGACTCGTATTAGGGTTTCATTAACCAAAAACCGCTTGCGCCCAATCCAGAATCGTCCATAGTAATAACACTTTCCCGCGTGTTGTTTTGGAAAAAGCGTTATTTCAAAGAAAGAGAGATCTCGGTGGTACCGGTCATAGAGCAAGACGAGTTGGATTTCGACGAAGAGATCATCCAACAGGGTGAGTTGATCTCTGACCGGCTGAACATGCTCCGCTTGGAGCAGTATCCGCCTGACGCGCAAAAGGGACTACGATTGTTCGCGCTTTCCGAGGTGGCTGATTTTATCGGTGTAACACAGAACCACATCAAGAAACTCCACCTCGATGGAAAGGGCCCTGTGCCTATGGTGTCGTCCTCGGGTCGGCGGTCGTACACGGCAGAGCAAATGCTGGAGCTTCGCGAGTATCTCGACAAACACGGCCGGAGCGACGTGAAAAACTATGTGCCGCGCCGTCGCGAGGGCGAGCACCTGCAGGTAATCTCAGTTGTCAACTTCAAGGGTGGTTCGGGCAAGACAACAACCACTGCCCATCTCGCTCAGTACCTTGCGCTTACGGGACACAGGGTCCTCGCCATTGACCTTGATCCACAAGCGTCGCTGACGGCACTTCACGGTATTCAGCCTGAGCTCGACAAAAATCCTTCCTTGTTCGAAGCACTGCGCTATGACGATCAGCGGCGCTCGATCAAGGACATAATCCAGCCCACAAACTTCCCGGGATTGGATATTGTCCCTGCGAATTTGGAGCTTCAGGAGTACGAGTACGAGACGCCACTCGCGGCGGCCAACTCGCATGAGGGCCGCCTGTTCTTTACGCGCATCTCGAAAGCCCTGAAGGAAGTCGACGACCAGTATGATGTGGTCGTGATCGATTGCCCCCCGCAGCTCGGCTATTTGACGCTGACCGCCTTAACCGCCTCCACTGCAGTGCTCATCACCGTGCATCCCCAGATGCTCGACATCATGAGCATGAGTCAATTCCTGCTGATGCTTGGCGGTATCCTGCAATCCATCAAAGGTGCCGGAGCCAAGGTTAATCTCGACTGGTTCCGATTTCTTGCGACGAGATACGAGGCGACGGATGGGCCCCAGTCGCAAATGGTTGGCTTCATGCAGGCTATGTTCAGCAAGAGAATGCTGAACAATCAAATGGTGAAGTCTACAGCCATCTCCGATGCCGGTATCACGAAGCAGACAGTCTACGAAGTCGAGCGCACTCAGTTTGTGCGGGCGACCTATGACCGGGCGGTCGAGTCGCTGAACGCTGTGAATAGAGAAATCACCGCTCTTGTTCACAAGGCTTGGGGTCGAAAATGACCGGGAATTTGACAGCCGTGCAAATCGCCAAAAAACAGAGGCAGTTCAACAAGATATCTTTGATTTCGGGTATAACGAATGGCTAGGAAGCATCTTCTCGCGAATATTGGCGTGCAGCCAGCAAAGTCAGCGGAAACCGCCGAGAAGGGGGAGTCGCGCGTCGAATACGCGCGTCGTGGTGCATCGCGTTCAATGATGCAGTCGCTGGATGACCTAGCAGAGAATTCGATGCGGGTTCTAGAAGGGGACGTGGTCGTTTCACTGGACCCTGAAACACTGGATCCCTCCCCTTATCAGGACCGAATTGGCGAGGATCCAGGCAAGGATCAGGAACTCCTCGAAGCGATCAAGGAAGCTGGCCAACATCAGCCCGTGCTGGTTCGGCCGCATCCCAAAGAAAGCAACCGTCATATCATTGTGTTTGGACATCGCAGGGTGCGCGTCGCCAAAAAACTTGGCCAGAAGGTCAAGGCGGTAATCAAGCCTCTCGAAGAGATTGCCCACGTGATTGCGCAGGGCCAGGAGAACTCTGCCAGAGACAATCTCAGTTTTATTGAAAAATCGCTCTACGCAAGACGGCTCCAAGAGTCCGGGATCGACAAAGGAACAATTAAGAGCGCTCTCACCATAGATGATACCTTGCTGTCCAGAATGCTCTCGGTAGCCGAAACGATCCCTGCTCCTGTTCTCGAAGCTCTTGGCGCCGCCAAGGGTGTCGGACGTGATCGCTGGGAGGAACTCAAGAAGATCGTACAGGTGCCCGCGAAATCTGCCCAGGCTCTGGAACTGGTTCAATCGGACGCGTTCACCGCCCTTGAGGAGGCCGATCGGTTTGGCTTCTTGCTTGAAAAGCTCAAGGTCTCGGGCGCAAGGAAGCCTAAGAAGCAGCCACCCACGGAAAAAGCGTGGAGTCTATCCGACGACGCCGTGAAGGTTTCAACCAAGGACAACGGAAAGGCTTTCACCTTAGCCTTGAAAGCCAAGGACGCCTCGCAGTTTGGCGCCTATCTCTCGAGGAGACTAGAGCGCCTCTATCAGGAATTTCAGGAAAAAGGAGAGGAGGGTAGCGACTGAATCAACGGCCGGAACTCCGGCCAGAAGGAAATCTGGCAAAGAAAAAGGCCACCGAAATCGCTTCCGGAAGCCCTCTCTTGTTGTGGTGACTAGAGAATCGCACTTCCGAGAATCACAGTCAAGGCTCTTCTGAGTCGTGAGCGCCGATTCGGCGAGCAGTTTTCTATTGCCTAGCGATAGGTGAAGAAATATGCAGACGCATACCCCAACGACGCCCTTTGGGCGGCGAACGATGTCGCTTGGCATGATGGCAAGTCAGGCTGTGGCGAAGACCGTGCCGGAAGGTGCGCAGGTCCAGAAATGGAAGGTGTTCCACACGATCCGGGAAGCGCGCGATCTCATCGGCGCAACGGACCGCTCGCTGGCCATTCTCAACGCTCTGCTTTCGTTCCATCCAGAAACGGAGCTCTCGGGCGACGGTGAACTGATTGTCTGGCCGTCGAACGAGCAACTCATGGCCCGTGCAAACGGCATGCCGGCGACAACGCTGCGACGGCACCTGGCGGTCCTGGTCGACTGCGGGCTGATCATTCGTCGCGATAGTCCGAACGGCAAACGCTTCGCCCGCAAGGGCAGGGGCGGGCAGGTCGAACAGGCCTACGGGTTCGATCTGGCCCCGATCGTTGCCCGAGCGGAAGAGTTTGAGGAACTGGCGGACGCGGTTCGGGCCGAAAAGAATGCCTTTCGGCTTGCCAAGGAACGCCTGACGCTCCTACGCCGCGACGTCGTCAAGCTGATCGAGACCGGCATCGAGGAGAACGTTCCGGGGAATTGGGGCAGGGTACAACAGTCCTACCAGGCTATTGTCGGCCGCCTGCCGCGCTCTGCCCCGAGGCAACTCATCGAGGACATCTGCTGTGATCTTCACGGTCTCTACACGGAGATCCTCGAGGTGTTGGAATCATTTGCAAAAACACAGAATCCGGACGCCAATGAGTCCCATTTTGGTCGCCACATACAGAATTCAAACACAGACTCCATATCAGAATCTGAAGAAGACTCTCGAAAAGAGAATGAAGCGGGCGGCAACGCCGCGGAAAACGACAACCTGCGGAGCTTGCCGAAGCGGGAGTTGCCCTTGGGGATCGTGCTTGATGCCTGCCCGGACGTGAAGGATTTGGTGCCAGGGGGTGAGATACGCCACTGGCGGGACTTTCTGGCGGCGGCAGAGGTGGCCCGACCACTGCTCGGGGTCAGCCCGAGCGCCTGGCGAGAAGCCTGCGAGACCATGGGCGAGGTTCAGGCCGCGATTACGCTCGCGGCGATCCTGCAGCGCTCCGACCAGATCAACAGCGCTGGTGGTTACCTGCGCAGCCTGACGGACAAGGCGAGGGAGGGCAAATTCTCCACCTGGCCGATGGTCATGGCGCTTTTGCGCGCCAAGCTGGACGCCAGCCGGTCTTCCGCTGAAAAGCCTACGGAACCGCAAATCGACGAGAACAAGGCGGGCGAGCGTTTGGAAGTCTCGGACGCGCTGCTGCGGTCGCTGGAACGCCCGAGAAGGTGAGGGTACCGTGATGAGCCGAACTGCCTTGTTTCCTCCGGCCCTCCTGCTGCGGAAGTTTTGCGCTCAGTCGCCGTCGACAAGCCCGTCGCATGCATCGAGCAGTGCGTCGACGATCGCTTGGCCAAGAGCGTTCGCGGTTTCACTGATCCGTTGTTCGTCTTCGTTCCGGACCGCTGCAGCGAGATCCGAACCTTGGTCCTCCAGGATCGATCGGGCCCGCGCGATCGCCCATTGCGCGGAGTCGTCCCGGCTGTTGACGGTCATCGATTCCATTACAGCGCTCTCCGGCTTTCGTGCTCAGGCGGCCTCGAGCAGGCCGCTGCGCTTTGCCCGGTCGAGAAGATTCTTGACGGAGGAGGGCGCCCATCTCGTTCCACCCCGCGGCGTGCGCTCATGAAGACGCTCGAGCTGGATTGCGATTTCGCGCAAGGAGAGCTCCGGATTGGAGGAATGGATGCCCGCCACAAGCGTCATCAGGCGGTCTTCGGGCGGTCGTGGCGGCGACTTTCTCAGTAGCGACTTGTCGGCCATGCGTTCGCTGACCCCGGGATTGCCTGGTAGCCGGCCCTTTGCCTTGGCGGCTTCGACGCCTGCCTTCGTCCGCTCCGAGTTGAGAGCCCGTTCCAGCTGGGCGACGGCGCCGAGGACCTGCAGCGAAAACATGCCCTGCGGCGTCGTGGTATCGATGGGATCGCGCAGCGAGCGGAAATATGCACCTTTGGTCGTCAGCTCCTCGATCACGTTGAGCAGGTGGCTCACCGAGCGCGCCAGGCGGTCGAGGCGAACCACAAGAAGGGTGTCGCCGGCGCCGATCTCACGGATCAGCCGGGCGAGGGCAGGGCGGGTCCGCGAGGCGCCGGAACCATGCTCCTGGATGATTGTGTGGCATCCGGCCGACCTCAGTTCCATCTCCTGCGCTTCCGTCGCCTGCTCGTCCGTGGAGACGCGCGCATAGCCGATAAGCCGGCCCTGTGGTCGAGGAGAGGAACGATTGGGCGGTGTTTTGGCCATTTGGAGAGCCTGAGAGCCGAGTTGAAGGCGAATTTACAAACATAGAAGATACGGATAACCGATCAATTGCAAGTATCCGGTGGACATCATGCCATCTACAGCCATCTTGATGGCCGGTGCCTCCGGTGCTATATACTCCAAAAAAGGAGTCGCCCATGGCCGAACCTCAGCTTTCCGTCCGAAGCGCCAAGGCGCGAGACCTCGCCCACCGGCTCGCCCGCCGCGAACACCGCTCCATTGCTGATATCGTCGAGCGCGCCCTTGAAGCCTATGAGGTGCGTGAGGCGGGTCGTGAACCGGCTTCGGCCTTCTATGCGCGCGTTGCTAAGATATACGGCACCGATATCGACCTCGAGGCTGTGATCCGCGGCGAGCGACGGATCCACACGGGGCCGGAGCTTTGATTTTCCTCGATACCAATGTGATCTCGGAAACCCTGAAAAAATTGCCGGACCCTGCGGTGATCGCGTGGCTGGTCCGCCATGATGCGGAGCTCGCCCTGCCGACCGTGACCATTGCAGAGATTGCGTTCGGCATTCAGAAAATTCGGCCCGACGAGCGTGCCGAGCGCCTGGAGCACGGGCTTTCGGACTGGCGGCGACGCTTCGCCGACCGGATTTTTGGGCTTACCGAATCGGCGGCGCTGGCCTATGGCGACATCATGGGTGTGGCTACGCGCCAGGGACGAGGGATGTCGGTGCCGGACGGCATGATCGCGGCGATCGCGCGGGTCAATGGTGGCCGCCTCGCAACCCGCAATCTGAGCGACTTCGCTACGACCGGTCTGGAACTGATCTCTCCCTGGGAATTCTGACCCACCGTGTGCGGTAGCGGGGACACCAGCTTCTGCAGACCATTCAGAAAAAAGCGCTGACGAGGTGTTCTAGACTGACTTCGAAGTCAACCATGGCATGACGGAGTCCGAAGTCTCCAATATCCCGGCACGCTTGGCAAAGCCTTCGAAGGCGTTGCGCGCGGCACTGGCCGGTTTGTGCCCGTCATGCGCTTCATAGCAGGTTGTCAGTGCCGTCTCGTGGATCAGATTTCTGCGTCTTTCCGGCCAGCTTTGGAGAAAATCGATGGCATCGGCAATGCAGCCGATTTCCTGGACAAGAAACTCGCCGGTTTTGACAAAGATCGGGTTATCAAACATGTGGCCGTTCATACCCTCCTCCACATTGCCCAAAGTTTGATCGCATGAAGGCGCAGCCGCTTACGGATGCGGAGGCCGCGCAGTATGTGGTGTTGGAAGCGGCGGTCTTCAATCTCTGGCAGGTTCCCGGCGGGAGTTTTTTTGACGGTTAAGGATTCACATCCATCCCTGTAAACGGGTCTTCGCCTCGATCCAACAGCCGAGTGGCTTTGCCCGTTCCTCCGCTCGGCCGCGTCGTAGCGATTTTGTGCCTGATGGGGCGACTGTTGCATGGCCTCGGCCAGCGGTGTCGGTTTTACGTCCCGATTTCAATTGAAACGCTACGGTGAAGATCGAGCGCTCCCGACCCGCATCTGGTGCTCGAAACAGGGGAGGGGAGGGGGCTTATAGCCCTGAGGCCTTTGTCAGATTCACCCGAAACCGGTCGCGGCGGCGCTGGTATTTGCGGGTCATTTCGGCGGAGGCGTGGCCGAGCTGCTTCTGCACATAGCGCTCGTCGACCTCGGCCGAGGAAGCGAGGCCGGCGCGCAGCGAATGGCCGGCAAACTGCTTTTCCCGCTCGCCTTCCGAAAGATCGCCGCGCACGCCGGCGGCGAGCGCGGTGCGCTTGACCAGGCGGGCGACCTCCTGGGCGTTGAGGCGCTCTATGCCGACCGCCTTGCCTCGGCCGGTGACGCGTCGAAACAGCGGGCCGTGGCCGATCCTGGCGAATTTCAACCAGGTCTCCAGCGTCACGACAGGGCAGGTGGCGTCGGAGGAGCCGCGGCCGATCTCGACCTCGCGCCAGCCGGTCTTGCCGCGCAGGGTGACGAGCACGCCCTTGTCGAGGATCTCGATCCAGCCGGATCCGTCTTCGGTCTGGTCGCGGCCGGTATCGAGGCCGACGATTTCCGAACGGCGCAGCCCACCAGCGAAACCAAGCAACAGCATCGCCCTGTCGCGCAAACCACGTAACGTTCCGCGGTCGAGAGTCTCCAGCATGGCGAGCAAATCCTCGGGCAAGACTGCTTCCTTCTGTCGGGGCGGGGCAGCGTGCTTGTTGCGGATGCCGGCCATGACCGTGGCGATGGCGCGGTCTTTTCTGTTGAGCGGCTGGCCACGCTGTGCATAGTTCCACGTCAGCGCAGAAAGCCGGCGCTCGATCGTCGACACCGAATTGGGCTTCTTGTCCCCCGTCGCCTTTCCCGAGGCGCATGCGGTGATGTAGAGGCCGACCACCTGGGGATCGGGCGGGAACAGCTCGACGCCTTGCCTGCGGCACCAGCTCGCGAACTGCTTCCAGTCTGAGGCATAGGCGCGCCGCGTGTTGGCCGAACTTGCCGCCTCGACATAGTCGCGGGCGCGATCGGCTAGCGCGTCGAGATGCGTCGGCCGACGCGGGTTGGAGAGGGTCGGGGAGGAGACCTGGGCTTCTACCAGCGGTTCGTCCGGAGCGCGGCCCATTTCCATGACCACGTCGATGATGTCCGGCAGGTTCTCGGCGCTATCCCCCTCGCGCCCGACCGGGATCGCCGGCGCATTCTTGTCGACCGGGGGCGGCGTTTTCTGTGATCGAGCGGAGCTGCGCTGAGCACGCTTTTCGGGGTTTTGATCGACGGGAGAGGCCATTTTGCGGGGATCGCACAAAACGAGCGATAAGGCAAGATTATCGATCATTATATGGTGCCGACATGCGCGGCGCTTTTGGGTGAAATGAATTGCGGAAAGCGCCGACTTCATTCATCCTGTCGCGGATGATTCGATCCTCTCAAACCTCGTTCCGGCTGCAAGACGGGCGACCGGAAGACAGCCGCGCGCCGACGCCCTATTCTCCGCCGCCCTGGCTGCGTCAGGCTGTGGATGACGCCCAAAGCCTTGCGAAATATGAGGTTGCCGATATGGCGGAGATCGCGGGTGCTGCGTTTTGCGCGCTCGATGCGGTGATACGCCGGCGGGAATGCTGGGCTGGCGCATGGCGGCAGCGCCTGGCATTGGCCGCCGCTGCTGCGACCGTGAAAAGGATCGGCCGCCGTGAGGATGAAGCGGCTTTGCGCGATGCTCTTTTGCTGACACGGCCGGGCGACGATGTTGGTCCGTCCGGTCATATATTGCTGGTCTGGCGGCAATTGGCGGCGCGGCCACCGACAGAGCTTTTGACGGAAGAGGGGCTCGCGGGCTTGGTGGCGATCTTCGGCAAGGGCGAGGGCGAAACGGCGCGTGAGAGTGCGGCCGGGCTGCATCGGCTCGCTCGCCATAGCGGGGCGATGGAACAGCTGTCCGGTGCCTTCTGCATTGCCGAGCGCTCCGGTTTGGAATCGTCCGTCGGTAGCCGGGCCAGTAACTGGGCCGGTAACTGGTTTGCCGACGCGCTTCTGGCGCAGCGTTTGAACTGGCCCTATTCGCTTCCGTTGCTGGGCACCGGACGAGTGCCCGGGGGCGAGGTCGTCCGGCGCGGCCACTCCCTCCACCAGAAAGAGCCGGCTGCCGATGCGGACGCGGCGCTGACCAAGGAGTTGCTGGCAGGGCAGGCGCGGGCTGCGCTGCGCGCGATCGACCTTTTTACAGAGATGGGGCGGCGGGCAGACCGACTGCTCGCGGTCTTGCCGAAACTGCGTGCCCGTTCCGCCGGGCGCGTCGTGGAGCAGCTCTTGTCGGATGATGCCATTACGGCTTCGCAGGCGATTGCGGGTATGAGCGACCGTGGCCTGCGCCGCCTGTTCGAGCGGCTGGTGGATCTGGGCGCGGTGCGGGAACTCTCCGGCCGTGCAATCTTTCGCATTTACGGGCTCTGAGAATGATCACGAAAACAGCGCGCGCCGAACGAAAAAAGGGGCAGGGGGAGGCTACGCTGCTCGACCGGGAGCTCGATCACTTGCCGCCAGAGGCGCGCTGGCGCGAATGGATGAACAGGGTCGAGGCATCGATCTTTGCGTCCGCCAAGCCGGTCTCCCGGGAAACATTGGTGCGTATTGTCGGCGAAGCTTGCAGCATCGATCTTCTGATCGACGATATTCGCGAGGAACTGCGCGGGCGCCCGTACGATCTCGTTGCGGTCGCCGGCGGCTGGAAACATCTGACCCGGCCGGCCTATGCCGATGCCATCCGGGCTGCGACGGGGGGCGGCGAAAAGACTGTTGATCTCACACAGTCCGAGATGATGGTTTTGATGTGCATCGCCTATTTCCAACCCGTCACGCGCGCCGAACTGTCATCCTTTGTGGGCAGGGAGGTCAGCCGCGATCTGATCGGTGTGCTGCGCCGCGTGGGCTTCATCGCGTCCGGACCGCGCAGCCCGACCCCCGGCGCGCCCTATAGTTATGTCACGACGAGCGGGTTTCTGCTGGAATTCGGCCTCGACACGTTAGGCGATCTACCGGATATGGAAGCCTTCGAGGATGCATGCTTGCTGATGAAAGGTGGTTTCCCGGCCGATGCGCTGTTCCCGGCACACGCCGAAGAAGAGGGCCGTGGTGGAGATGAAGCTGGCGGTTTGGAATGAGCCGGCGATCTGCAGGACGGAAGGGAGACACTGTTTTGAAGTTCAACCGCGACAAACCAGATTGCTCCGCGGAGGCTATTGCAAACCGCAGGAGAGCGACGGATCAGGCGAGGGCCGCAAATGTTCGCCAAGGATATGTGCATGATCCGGTCCTTGAGACGGCGACCGAGGCCTATGTGCTCGGCCATATCACGCGCGAGGAATACAAGCGACGCCTCATAAGATCATCGCGCTAGGTGTTGATGCGCATATCGATTCATATCCTCACATGTTCGATGGTTGTCGACCAGCACTCTGCAATTGCTGCCGAAACTTCAGGCGTATCTTCTCCGGCAGGATACGCAATTTTGTGGTACAAATTGCTTACCATCGACGGACAAGCCGTCGATGTGGGATGGGAGCTGTCTCGTTGGCACCATAGAGTTATCTGCTGATTTGCACATTGATGGCTGGCCAGTGGGCATGTCCACGGCTGTGAATCCGGGTTAACGCGGTGATGGTTGGAGGATCTGGGCGAGGTATTGGTTGTTCCTGGCGGCGCGTGGCGATGTCACGTTAACGAGATCGGGAGGCGATTGGATTTGTGGCGCTGCTTTCAGCTGCCTATGGTTACAGCTTTCTATTCGGCCATGGCGCGCAGGCGATGAGTGCGAATGCAGAGAGCGGAACGTTGTGAGCGGGGCGAGACGAAAAGGTTGCGGACGGCGGAGAAGATCGACATGAAAAGCTGCAGGCTGTTGATTTCCGCCGAGAAGTGACCCGGGATTGGGGGATTTTTCCACTGAGAACGGACCCATGTTTGAACGCTATCCTGCTTGATTTGAGCAGGAGTTTCAGGAGTGTTGGACATGGCGTTTTTAAGCGTTATCCGGCGGTGGCATTTCCGCGAGAAGCTATCGATCCGGCAGATCGCGCGACGCACGGGACTGTCGCGCAATACCATTCGCAAATACCTGCGCTCGGATATGGTTGAACCGCGGTTCAAGGTGCCGCACCGGCCGAGCAAGCTCGATCCCTATGCCGATAAATTGGCGACGTGGCTGAGAAGAGAAGCCAACAAGCCGCGTAAGCAGAGGCGCACGATCATGCAGTTGCACGCCGATCTGGTGAGCCTCGGCTACGAGGGGTCATATGGGCGGGTGGCAGCCTTTGCCCGGACCTGGAAGGACGATCGACAGCGTCAGCAGCAGACGAGCGGCCGGGGCATCTTCGTGCCCCTGACCTTCCAGCCCGGAGAGGCTTTCCAGTTCGATTGGAGCGAGGACTGGGCGGTTATCGGCGGTGACCGCACAAAGCTTCAGGTGGCGCACTTCAAGCTCAGCTACAGCCGCGCCTTCATGGTGCGGGCCTATCTGCTGCAGACCCACGAGATGCTGTTTGACGCCCATAACCATGCCTTCCGGATTCTGGGCGGCGTGCCGCGACGGGGAATCTACGACAACATGAAGACCGCCGTCGACAAGGTCGGGCGCGGCAAGGAGCGTCAGGTCAACGCCCGCTTCTCAGCCATGGCCAGCCACTATCTCTTTGAGGCCGAGTTCTGCAATCCGGCCGCCGGCTGGGAGAAGGGTCAGGTTGAGAAGAATGTCCAGGACGCGCGGCATCGCCTGTGGCAGCCCATGCCCCATGCTGCCAGCCTTGATGCGCTGAATGCCTGGCTGGAACGGCGCTGCAGGGAACTGTGGCATCAGATCCCGCATGGCCTTGAACCGGGGACGGTGGCTGAGGCCTGGGCGCATGAGATGGAAAGCCTGATGCCCGTATCACGACCCTTCGACGGGTTCGTCGAATATACCAAGCGGGTCTCACCGACCTGCCTCGTTCATCTGGAGCGCAACCGCTACAGCGTGCCGGCATCCTTGGCCAACCGTCCGGTGAGCCTGCGTGTCTATCCCGATCGCATCGTTGTTGCGGCGGAGGGGCAGATCATTTGCGAGCACCGGCGGATCCTCAATCGCTCACACCATGGTCCGGGACGAACGGTGTATGACTGGCGGCATTATCTGGCCGTCATCCAGCGCAAGCCCGGCGCATTGCG
The DNA here is from genome assembly GCF_057196525.1 of Nitratireductor sp. ATLC21. Lineage (NCBI taxonomy): Bacteria > Pseudomonadati > Pseudomonadota > Alphaproteobacteria > Hyphomicrobiales > Phyllobacteriaceae > Nitratireductor > Nitratireductor sp. ATLC21. The sequence goes on from NZ_JBXUOU010000006.1 coordinate 95,018, forward strand.
CAACGGCGCGCCGTTCGCCGAATTGCCCGATGCATTCAAACGGCTACAGCAGCACCTGCTTAAACATCCGGGCGGCGACCGGGAGATGGTGGAGATACTGGCTCTCGTCCTTCATCACGATGAACAGGCCGTCCTGACGGCTGTCGAAATGGCGTTTGACACCGGCGTTCCGACAAAGACCCATATCCTCAATCTCCTGCACAGGCTTCTGGACGGCAAGACAGCCGTGGTGCCCGTCGTCGATGCGCCGCAGGCCCTCACACTCACCAAAGAGCCACAGGCGAATGTCGAACGCTATGATGTCCTGCGCCGGGCCCGGGAGGTGCGTCATGCGTCATGATCCTGCCGGCGCGGCCATTGTCATCATGCTGCGCAGTTTGAAGATGCACGGCATGGCCCGGGCCGTCAGTGAACTGACCGAACAGGGCTCGCCTGCCTTCGAGGCGGCCATCCCCTTCTGTCTCAACTGCTCAAGGCCGAAACGGCCGAGCGTGAGGTCCGGTCCATTGCCTATCAGCTCAGGACAGCGCGCTTCCCGGCCTACAGGGATCTCAACGGCTTCGACTTTGCAAGCAGTGAGGTCAATGAAGCCCTTGTGCGCCAGCTTCATCGCTGCGAGTTCATGGACGGTGCCAACAATGTCGTTCTCGTCGGCGGTCCTGGCACGGGCAAGACGCATATCGCCACTGCGCTCGGTGTCCAGGCCATCGAGCATCACCGCAAGAGGGTCCGCTTCTTCTCCACCGTCGAACTCGTCAATGCGCTCGAACAGGAGAAAGCTCAGGGCAAGGCTGGCCAGATCGCCAGCCGCCTTGCCCATACCGATCTGGTGGTCCTGGATGAACTGGGCTATCTGCCCTTCAGTGCCTCAGGTGGTGCGCTGCTCTTCCATCTGCTCAGCAAGCTCTATGAGCGCACCAGCATCATCATCACCACCAATCTCAGCTTCAGCGAATGGGCGAGCGTCTTCGGTGACGTCAAGATGACGACCGCACTGCTGGATCGGCTCACGCACCATTGCCACATTCTCGAGACCGGCAATGACAGCTTCCGCTTCAAAAACAGCTCCGCCCACGATGGCAAAAACGAAAAGGAGAAGGCCAGGAACTTGACCTCAACCGCAGACCCGAAACATACATAAGAGCCGGGTCAGTTCTCGGCGAAAATCCCGGGTCACTTCTCAGCGAAAATCAACACAAACGTCTTCATCGAGCGGCTGTGGCGCAGCCTCAAATACGAATGCGTCTTCCTCAGCGCATTCGAGACGGGAAGCGAAGCCCGCAGCGGCATCGGCTCCTGGATCGACTATTACAACCGACGACGCCCACACTCGACCTTCGGCGGCAGGACGCCCGACGAGGTCTATGCTATGGCGGAAATGACGGAGAAACTGGCGGCGTAGAAACGAACCCGATCCACCTTAGCCAAGCCGCCAAACTGTCTCACTAGGCGGGTCCACCTCTCATAGGACCCATTGGTCCCGGACCCCGCCGCGGTCGGCGTGGCTGAGCGAAGGTCGGCCCACCGCCCTTCGCGACGTTAGGGGCCTATGCGAACGGGTAACCCGAAGCTACAAAGGACCCCACGATGGTCTCTTGTGTACGATCGAAGGGTGACATGGTTCGCAAACCGGCGACTTTGAAGGATGTGGCGGCGCTTGCGAACGTATCGCGAGCGACGGCTGCCCGTGCCCTGAACAGTTACGGCTATGTCGGCGGCGAAACCGCTCAGAAGGTTCAGGCGGCGGCTGAAAAGCTTGGCTATCGCGGCAATCGCCTGGCGCAGGCCCTTCGCAATGGCCAGTTGCCGATCGTCGGCTGTATTCTCGGCGATATCCAGAACCCGTTCTTCGCGCGCATCGCGCACGATATCGAGGTCCTTGCCCGCGAGTGCGGCCACAATCTTGTCATTGGCAGCAGCGAGGAGGAGCTCGATCAGGAGGTTTCGCTGTTGTCGAGCCTGCGCTCGCTCTCCATACGGGGCTTCATCGTCGCGCCGACCTCCGCCACCAGCAATGCCCACCTTCAAAGCCTGATTTCGGAAAACGTGCCGCTGGTCCTGATCGACCGTGTCGCCGAGAATGTCGACTGCGACAGCGTCGTGGTCGACAATGAGGGCGGCGCGCGCAAGGCGGTGGAATATCTCATCGCGATGGGTCACCGCCGCGTCGGCCTGCTGCAGGATGACACGCGCATCTTCACCTCGCGCGAGCGTATGACCGGCTACCGGACCGCGCTTGCCGGCGCCGGGATTGCGCCCGACGACCGGATGATCGCGGTTTCGCAATCCACGGTAGAGCACGCGGTCGATGCGACGATACGGCTGTTCAGTCAGAAGACACCGCCGACGGCGCTCTTCACTGTTGACAGCCTGATGACGCAGGGCGCTCTTCTCGCCTTCCGCTCGATGGGAATTTCGATTCCTCACGACGTCTCGCTGATCGGCTTCGATGACTTCAATCTGGCGACATTCACCGATCCGCAGATCACCGTCGTCTCGCAGCCGGTCTCGGAAATCGGGCGGGCGGCGGCGCGGCTTCTGTTCGATCGGCTCTCCGGAAAAGACCATCCGCCGGAAAAAATTCGCTTTGAAACCAAGCTGATAGTGCGCGGCTCCGTCAGCCGGAGCGTGGCCGGCTGAACGGCAAGAACAGTCCCCCATATTTTTATTTTGCCCCACTTGCCAGCACGGAAATCTTGTGCGCTAAATAAGTATGAGATCGATCTCATATTGTTTCAACGATCATTTGCGTGACGACGCTGGCAAACAGCGAAGCGATCGGAAACGCGAAACGGGAAGGTTCTAATGCTCAACTTCGATAGGGATCGCTTTGTTAAGATCCAAAGCGGCGCGGTTGCAATCGCCAATGACGTGCGTGTGCTGATGCGCGATCTGCTGGACGGCGGTCTGGAACGCATCTTCTTCATGGGAACCGGCGGCGTGCAGTTTCTCACCCAGCCCGCCATCGAGCTTGCGCGCCAGTCGACGCTCTTCCCGGTTTCGGCGGCCTATTCGGCGCAGGTCGTCATCGAGCCGCCGGCGGGCCTCGACGAGAAGGCGCTGGTGGTTCTGCCCTCGCTTTCGGGCACCACCAAGGAGAGCGTGCAGCTTCTCGCCTTCCTCAAGGAACGTGGCGTGAAGACGCTGTCGCTTACCGGCCACAAGGACACGCCGCTCGGACGCGACGCCGACCACAACTTCACCAACTTCGCCGAGGACGACACCTCTTCGGAATCCTTCTATCTCCAGACCTTGCTTATCGTGCTCGCCCTTCTGGCGGAACGCGGCGAGTATGCCGATTTCGATGCGACCGAGGCCGAGCTGAAGCTGCTGCCGGAACTGCTGGTTTCGGTCAAGGAAGGCTACGAGGCCGACGCCGCCGCTCTTGCCAAGGAAATCAAAGACGAGACCTATCACATCTTCACCGGCGCCGGTTCCTCCTGGCCGGAGGCGCATTACTACGGCATGTGCATTCTGGAAGAGATGCAATGGATCCGCACCCGCCCGGTGCAGGCTTCCGACTTCTTCCACGGCACGCTGGAACTGGTGGAGCCGGGCGTCAGCCTCTTCATCTTCAAGGGCGAGGATGCCTTCCGTCCGCTGACGGACCGGGTGGAAAACTTCGCCAAGCGCTACACCGACAAGGTGCGTGTTCTCGACGCGGCCTCCGCCAGCCTTCCGGGCGTGTCGGCCAGGACGCGCGCACTTATTTCGCCGGTCATCCTGGCCACCATGCTGGAGCGCCTGAGCGCACATCTGGAGGTGCTGCGCGACCATCCGCTGACCACGCGCCGTTACTACAAGCGCGTTGAATACTGAGGTTTCCGGTCCGGCGGCAACGCCGGATCGACCACCCGCCGTGCATGCCTGACGAACGAAAACAAAGAGAGGAACTGCGAAATGAAAGCCAATACGTTCTTGAGCACGACCAGCCTCGCTGCGATCGCCGCCGCCGCCTTCGTAATCGGCAGCGTCAGCGCCGCCACCGCCGCCGATCCGGTCGTTGCCGATCCCGATGCGCCGGTCGACTATTCAGGCACGGTCAGCGTGCTGACCAAATTCGGCCTGCAACAGCTTTCTCCCTTCTTCGTCGATGTGGCCAAGGAGTATGAAAAGCTTCATCCCGGCGTGAAGGTCGAGCTCATCCAGGAGAGCGACGACAGCGTGAAGGGCAAGACCAAGGCGCTCGTCGCCTCCAATTCGCTGCCGGACGTCTACTTCACCTGGACGGGCAGCTGGGGCGAGAACTTCGTGCGTGGCAACCGCGCGGTCGATCTGACCCCGGTCATCGGTCCCGACACCGAATGGGGCAAGACGCTCGCGACCGCCGCCGTCTCCGCCTTCCAGTACAACGGCAAGCTCTACGGTATTCCCCTTTATCTCGACGCCAAGTTCATGGGCTATAACAAGATCCTGTTCGAAAAGGCCGGTGTTGCCGTACCCGAGACCTTCGAGGACTTGCTGGGCGCGTGCGCGGCGCTGAAGAAATCAGGCGTGACGCCGATCTCCTTCGGCAACAAGGAAGGCTGGCCGGGCGTGCATTACGCCGGACAGCTGCTGGCCTACAACGTGCCGCAAGCGACGCTCGAAAAGGATTTCGTCCCGGCCACCGCCGAATTCGCCGACCCCGGCTATGTCGTCAGCCTGACGCAGTTCATGCAGCTCATCGACGAATGCTCCGATGGTTCGGGCACCAACGGCTCCTCCTATGCCTCGGCCTTGCAGCAATTCAGCAACGGCCAGTCCGCCATGTATTATCAGGAAATCATCGAGTTCGATCAGGCGACGGCGGAAGGCGCGCTGAAGCGGGAAGATTTCGGCTTCTTCAAGCTGCCGGTGCCGAAGGATGCCAAGGGCGATCCCAAGGCCGTCGAGGGCGCGCCGGAAGGCTACATGATCAATGCGGCCTCCAAGAACATCCCGCTCGCGATCGACTTCATGCGTTTCGTGACCTCGGCGGAAAACGGCAAGGTTCTTTCCGCGCCGCCCTACGGCCAGCCGAGCGCGACGGTCGGTGGCTATTCCGCGGAAGCCATGAATCCTTCCGTGGTCGACGGCCTGAAGGTGATCGCCGACGCCTCCTACCTGATGCCTTGGCTCGATACCGCCAACCCGCCGCGCGTGGCATCGGCCTGGCTCTCCGGACTCCAGGCGCTGATCGGCGGCTCGATGACACCGGATGAGGTCATGGAGCGGGTCAAGGAAGCGGCGGCTTCGTCCAAGTAGGATCGGCCCGAGATGACTGTCGTCAAGCATGAGCAGAAGGGTGAGGTCGTTAAAATCGGCCTCACCGGGCCGGACCGGGCTGAAAGCGACCGGTTCGGCCCGCTGGCCGGGATCCTGTCGTTTCGCTGGGTCCTGGTCGCCTTCGTCCTGATCCTCTGGTTCGTCTATTATCCGATCATCGACAACTTCATCGTCAGCACGAAGAACCAGGATATCTTCACCGGCGAGACCGCCTTCGTCGGACTGGAAAACTACCGCCGTCTGCAAGGCGATCCGGTCGTGCGGACGTCGCTCGTCAACAACACGCTCTATGCCGTCATCTCCATCATCTTCCAGGTCTTCGGCGCCTTCGTGCTGGCGGCGTTGATCGAGGGGCTTGCCCAGGAAAAATGGCGCCGCTTCTGGCGGGCCGTCTATTTCATACCCTCGGCCATCTCGATCACCGTGTCGGGCCTGCTCTTCTATTTCATCTACCAGCCCCGTATCGGCCTTCTGGACTCCGCACTGACGCTGATCGGCCTCGCGGACTGGTCGCGGGCCTGGCTCGGCGAGGAGGGGACCGCGATCTACGCCATCATCGCCATGAGCCAGTGGCAGGGTTTCGGCTATTCCACGCTGCTCTTCGCCATCGCGATCCAGAAGATCCCACGCGAGCTTTATGACGCGGCGATCATGGACGGAGCGGGGACGTGGCGGCGGCTGTGGAATATCACCTTCCCGCTAACCCGTGAAATGACCGGCCTCATGGTGATTGTCACCATTACCGGTGCCTTCCAAGTGTTCAACGAAGTCATGGTGATGACCGGCGGCGGACCGAACAACAGCAGCCAGGTGCTCGGCACATGGCTCTACCAGCAGGGTTTCATCGAAAACGACTTCGGCTACGGCGCCGCCATCGCGTCGGTCATCTTCATCATCACGCTGGTCACCGGCTTCGCGCAGCTCTGGTACACGAAAAGACGGAGGGTCGAGCTGTGAACCTCACCCATGACACGCGGGAGAGCGAGCGCACCGACTTCGTCGCGGTGCTGGCGAAGGTCTGCCTCGTCATCTTCCTCATCAGTCTCGGTATCGTCGTGCTCTATCCGCTGTTCTGGATGGCGCTGAACGGCTTCAAGACCAATGCCGAAATCTTCGGCAATCCGTTCGCGTTGCCGGGCGGCTTCGGCATCGCCAACTACGTCTCGGCCTGGAACCAGGGCATCCGCGACTATATCGCGACGAGCATCATTGTCACGCTCGGATCGGCCTTTTGCACGGTGCTCATCAGCGCCTGGACCGCCTATGGCCTCACCCGCTCGAAACTGCCGGGCAAGCCGTTCTTCGTCGGCATCGTGCTCGGCGGCCTGATGCTGAGCCCGACAGTCGCCGTCATTCCGCTGGTGCGCATGATGCAGGATCTCGGCCTCTACAATACCTACTGGGCGCTGATCATCCTCTACACCGCCTTTCGCATTCCCTTCACGACCTTCCTCATCCGCGCCTACATGCTGGGCCTGCCGCGCGATCTCGACGATGCCGCCATCATGGACGGCGCCAGCGAAGGACAGATCTTCTGGAAGGTGACGCTGCCGCTGTGCAAGCCGATCCTGGTGTCGTGCGTCATCCTGCATGTGCTCTTCGGCTGGAACGAATATCTCTTCGCGATGATCTTCACCAGCGGCGCTGATCTGCAGACGCTGCCGGTCGGGCTCACCTCCATCATGGCCAAGCACGGCACCAATTATGCCGTCGTCTTCGCGGCCATGACGCTGTCGGCGCTTCCCATCGTCGTCACCTTTTTCGCGGCCCAGCGCTTCTTCATTCGCGGGCTTGCCGAAGGCATCGGAAAATAGGGCGGCGACCATGTTGAAAAGAAATCAGCTCATAGGCGCGAATTTTTCCTTCCAGCACCACCCCTTCCGATGGACCGCCGAAAAGCTCAGCGATCTGGGCTTCCGCCGGATGGAATTCTGGGGCATCGCCCCGCATCTTGATCTCTTCCACGACACCGGCGCCCGGCTTGCTGAGGTTAAGGCGATCCTCGGCGACAACGGCCTCACGGTCCGCTGCTTCACGCCCGAGCAGGTGATCTATCCGGTCAACATCGCTTCCGGCGACAGCGCTTACCGCGCGGCGAGCGTCGAGCGTTTCATGCGGGCCGCCGACCTCAGTGCGGAACTCGGGGCGAAATACCTTTTTCTGACGCCGGGCCGCGGCTTCGAGTGCGAAACCCGGGACATCGCCTGGGCGTATTCGGTCCAGTCGATCAACCGCATCGCCGCCCATGCGCGATCGCTCGGCGTCTCGTGCCTGCTGGAGCCGCTTCAGCGCCTTGAAAGCAACATCGTCACCAATGCCGACGAACTGCAGGCCTTTTGGCGCGCGCTCGACGGCGACGATATCGACATCGTTCTCGATCTCGTCGCCATGGCGACTGCGGGCGACAGCGTCGGCGGCTATGTCGAGCGGTTCGGAAAGCGCATCGCACATGTCCACGTCGTCGACGGAACGCCAAGCGGGCATCTGGCCTGGGGCGACGGCAATCTGCCGCTCGACACCTATCTTGCCGATCTCCATGCCCACGGCTTCGACGGCACGCTGACCTTCGAGCCCTTCGGCAACGGCTCCTATGCGCTCGATCCCGTTTCCGCCTGGCGGCGATGCCTCGACGCCATTGCCCCTCATCTCGATCAAGCGGACCAGGAATGACGAAGGCCAATCCCAAACTCATCGCCGTCGGCGACAACTGCCTCGATGCCTACCTCACCAGGGGATTCGTCACCGTGGGCGGCAATGCCCTCAACGTCGCCGCGCAATGGCGCCGGCGCGGGCTGGACGCCCGCTATTTCGGCGCGCTGGGGCCGGATGCGGAGGCCGATATCATGCTCGGCGCCATCGAGGAGGTGGGGCTCGATCGCACCGACGTCGAAATCCGTCCCGGCGCGTCCGCCGTGACGCTGCTCACGGACGACGCCGGCGAGCGGCGCTTCCTTCTCGAATCCCTCGGCGTGGGAGAGGACTACTTCCCGAGCGCCGACCGCTACGAGACGCTGAGGCAGGCCGATTGGGTGCATCTCGGCACCAATTCGAGCGTAAAGCTCATTCGTCAGCTCGTCGAGGATGGCCTGCCCTTCAGCATCGATGTCTCCACACGGCATTTCGACCTTCCGCTGGATAGGGTGCCGCTGGTCTTCGCCTCGGGCCCGGACGATCCGGCCGAGCCCGTCGAGCCGCTGATTGCGCGGTTCAGGGCGGCGGGCGCGTCTCAGGTTGTCGTCACCTGCGGCAAGCGCGGCTCCTTCTATGACGATGGCGCCGGGATAACGGCGGCAGGCTCGGTGCCGGTCACGGTCGTCGATACCTGCGGCGCGGGAGACAGTTTCATCGCGAGCTTCATCACGTCGCGCTTCTTCGCGGACCTGCCCGGAAAGGCCGCGCTCGACCATGCCGCCGAACGCGCGTCGGAGACCTGCACCCATCTCGGCGGCTTCCCGCAGCCCATTCGGGCGATTCCAGGATGGCTGCTCGCCAAATATGACGATGTCATTCGCAGCACGCAGAGGTCCGGAACATGAATACCATCACGATGAGGCCGCCCGTCGCCGCGCCGAAGGGCGACCGTTCCTTCTGGCTCCAGAGCATCGCGGCAGATGCCGTGACGCGCCCCCTGCAGGGCGGCGCGGACTGCGACGTGGCCATCGTCGGCGGGGGATATGCCGGCCTCTGGACAGCGTTGCGAATCAAGGAACAGTCGCCGGAAACACGCGTCACCGTGCTCGAAGCCGATTTCTGCGGCTCCGGCGCCTCGGGTCGCAACGGCGGTCAGGTCCATAGCTGGTTCGCCGAAATCGACATGCTGCGCGCGCTTGTCGGGGAAGACAATGCGCTGATGCTGTGCCGCGCGACCGCCGACGCCATCGAGGAACTGAACGGTCTGCAAGCCTCCGGCGCCATCGACATGGACCTGAGGCTCGACGGCTGGCTCTGGACGGCCAGTTCGACCGCGCAGGAAGCGGCCTGGACTTCGGCCGCCGAGCTCTGCCGCGCGCTCGGCGAGGAGCGCTTCCGTCCGCTGCGGCGCGAGGACATCCTGCGCCGCAGCGGCTCAGCCGTCTCCTATGCCGGCATTGTCGAGGAACGGGCGGGAACGGTGCAGCCCGCGAAGCTTGCCATAGGACTGCGCGATCTGGCGCTTTCGAAGGGTATCGTCGTTCATGAGCGTAGCCCGGTTCTCGACATCGGGCCCGGCTTGAGGCCGCAACTGCGCACCGCCGGCGGCACGCTGTCGGCAAGCAAGGTGGTGCTTGCCGCGAATGCCTGGCTTTCTGCCATTCCGGATCTGCACCCCTATCTCTATGTGGTCAGCAGCCAGGTCATCGCGACGGCGCCCGCGCCCGACATCTTGGAGCGCATCGGCTGGACGGACGGCGCCTCGATCTGCGATGCACAGCATCATGTCCTTTATTATCAGCGCACGCCGGACGGCACGGTCATCTTTGGTCGGGGCACGGGCGGTATCGCCTATGGCGATCGGGTCGATGCTCGGTTCAACCGCGGCGGCGATGGCGGCGCCGACAATATCCGCGAAATGCACCGGGTCTATCCCGAGCTGAAGGACGTGCCGGTGCTCCACGACTGGAGCGGCCCGATCGACTGCACGGCGCAGCACCTGCCGGTCTTCGGGCATCTGAAGGATCACGCGAACATTTTCTATGCGATGGGCTTCAACGGCACGGGCATCGCGCAGACGCCCGTGGCCGGCCGCATCATGGCGAGCCTCGTGCTTGGTCGCGACGATGCCTGGAGCCGGTGCGGGCTGGTCGGGCTCGACAGGCGCACGCGACTTCCGCCCGAACCGTTGCGCTATCTAGGCGCGCGGGTCGTGCGGCACGCCATCCGGCGCAAAAACGATCTCGAGATCCTCAACAGAAAGCCGGGCTCGATCACGCGATTCCTGGCAGGGCTTGCACCTTGACGGCACATGCTTCGAAATCAAACAACGGAATGGAACGATGGTCGATCTGTCGCTGAGAAACATCCGCAAGGCCTATGGTGATATGGAGGTCCTGCACGGGATCGACCTCGATATAAAGTCGGGAGAGTTCATCGTCTTCGTCGGTCCGTCGGGCTGCGGGAAATCGACCTTGTTGCGCTCGATCGCCGGCCTAGAGACCATAACCTCCGGCGACCTCATCATCGACGGCGCGCGGATGAATGCCGTCGCCCCCTCCAAACGGGGCATCTCGATGGTGTTCCAGTCCTATGCGCTCTACCCGCATATGACCGTATACGAGAACATGGCCTTCGGTTTGCGCATCGCGGGAACACAGAAGGCGGAGATTGATGCGCGGGTGCGCAAGGCAGCCGAGATCCTCCAGCTCGACAAATACCTGCAACGCCAGCCAAAGGCACTTTCCGGCGGGCAGCGGCAGCGTGTCGCCATCGGCCGCGCCATCGTGCGCAATCCGCGGGTATTCCTGTTCGACGAGCCCTTGTCGAACCTCGATGCTGCTTTGCGCGTCGCCACCCGCATCGAGATCGCCAAGCTGAAGCAGAGCATGCCCGACGTGACGATGATCTACGTTACGCACGACCAAGTCGAAGCGATGACGCTTGCGGACCGTATTGTCGTCTTCAAGGATGGACGGATCGAGCAGGTGGGTACGCCGACCGATCTTTACCGGAAGCCAGCAAACCTCTTTGTCGCGCAGTTCGTCGGCTCGCCGGCAATGAATATCATGAAAGGAACAGTTGTTGAGATTAACGGGACATCGGCCCATTGCCGGCTCGAATGCGGGGTGACGCTCGAATTGGCCACTGAGCCGGGTAAGCTTGCGAGGGGCGAGCTGGTCAGCATTGGCATCCGCCCGGAAAACACGCGCATTGCGGAGGACGACGGAGCTGATCCGATCCTGGTCGGCACGGTCGATCTTGTCGAACATCTTGGCGAGGTGCAGATCCTCTATCTCGACCTCCCTGGCGTGAACGAGAAGTTTTTGGTCAAGGTTGACGGGGCGGGTTCGTTCACGCGCATGCAGACCGTCCGCTTTACCGCGCGCGCGCAGGACATTTATATCTTCGATGCAGCCGGCAAGACGGTTTGATGCAGGATGAACTAAGGCCGCAGAAGACTGTCAACGGCGGAGCAAAATCAGTCCAATGGGCGGAGCAAAAGGGCTCTGTCGCAAACTGATTGGCAACATGTCTCCGGTACAAAGCTTCTCGATTTTTGGGGAGGACTCAATGTTCAAGGGCCGTCATTTCGACCAATCAGTGATCCTGCTGTGTGTACGCTGGTATCTGGCTTACAATCTCAGCCTGCGTGATCTGGAGGAGATGATGGCCGAGCGCGGTATTTGCGTCGACCATTCCACAATCCATCGCTGGATTGTTCGCTTCACGCCGGTACTGCTCGAACGTTTCAATCAACGGAAGCGTGCCGTCACCGGCAAGTGGCACGTTGATGAAACCTATGTCCGGGTTCGTGGTCGATGGACCTATCTTTACCGCGCCATCGACAGTGTAGGAGACACGGTCGAGTTCTTCTTCAGCGAGACCCGCGATCTTTTGGCGGCGAAGCGCTTCATACGTCAGGCGCTGAAGCGACATGGCCGGCCTGATCGCATCGTCATCGACGGCAGCCAGACGAACCGGGAGGCAATCATTGCCTGCGACGGCGAAAGCAGACTTCAGGACAGATCACGACGAAAGGTGAAGCCGATCCGCATCCGGCAGAGCCGAGATCTCAATAATCTGATCGAGCAGGACCACCGGCGCGTCAAACGTCGGATCCGATCCATGCTGGGCTTCAATTCCACCACCTGCGCTGCAACCATCCTGTCCGGCATCGAAATGGTCCACATGATGCGCAAGCGGCAGGCGAGGTACGCCTATAATCCCGCTCCATCACTCGCCGAGCAGTTCACGACTCTGGCAGCATGAACGTCAGCCATGCAGGATTTCCGCGCGCTCATTCCGCGTTTGCGACACAACCCCCGCGATTACGTCATGTTCGTTCTTCGGCCCCAAATCCGCCGCGAATTGGTCCGAAAGTCGTTCAGTAGTTCCTTAAGTGTTACGTCGATGAATGGCTGTACTCTGACTTCTTGAACGGCGAAACTTGATGTGCTGACAAAACCTCAGGTGCTCTCTGCCTACAAAGCGGCCGCGATTCGCTATTCAACGGCGTGTCGTGTGTTCGGGGGCAGCCATCTGCATTCACGGTGGGTAGATCTACGAAGTCTCAACTCGTCAACCAAGATACAAGATGCCCTCGGTGACCGATAGCGCAACCGATGTGGCAGCGTGGTGCCAACTTGCCTTCGTCGTAGAGACTGCCAAGGCGCCTTCTGCCATTTCTGTTTCAGGCATCCCCGAACACCAGAATTGTGTCGGCTGACCCTCGCCGGCATCGTCCCAGCGCAGGAAATATTTGAGCACCGGCTCGGGTTGCAGCCAGCGGCAGGAAATACCGAATGGCACGAGCGCGCTCTTCCCCGCGCTGATTTCGTGGTGAGTGCCGGCAATGTCGAACACTATCGTCCCCGACAGGACATGCAGCCACTCGCAGCCGCCGAAAGAGAAGGGCTTGGTCGCGAACCGGCCGCTGTGCCAGCTTCCCGCGGTGACGCGCCCGACCCCAGGCACGCGCCAATCGACGACCCGTTCACCGTGCTGCCAGCGGTCATCTCTGGGCTGGACGAGATCCGCCGGCAACTCCTCGCGAGCCGGCAGATCATCAAGCGGTATGACGATCGATTTCATCCAAACCGATCCTTGAATGCGTACCAGGCGAAGGCGAACGGGAGGAACCACGGCTCGCCGCGATAGAATGGCGCGGAGGCAAACGGCATGCCGTCGAGTGGGGTTATCGTTGTGGTGTCGTCCGCCACGCGACGGCCGAGCAGGTGGCCGAAATAGCTCGCCATTGCCACGCCAGTGCCGCAATAGCCCATGGCATGGTGAATGACGCCGTCCGTACCGATATGCGGGAGGTGGTCGAAGGTGTAACCGACCAGGCCGCCCCACAGATAGTCGCTGCGCACGCCGGCGAGCTCGGGAAACAGGCGTTCCATCCGCGCATGCATCGGCAAGCGCGAGGCTTCCGGATTTCCAGGGGCAAAGGGCACACGGGAGCCGACAAGCACGCGGGTGCCGTCGGGCGACGGGCGTGTATAGGTAACGAGCCGGCGACTGTCATAACTCATCGCCCGGCGCGGATGAAGCTGTTGTACCAACTCCGGATCGAGACGCTCGGTTGCGATCTGGACCGAGGCGATCGGGATTATCTGCCGGCGCAGGCGAGGGGCCATCGGCCCGGTATGGGCGTTCGTTGCCACCACGACGGAACGCGCCCGTATCGTTGCGCCACTGGCAAGCGCGACGTCGGCGCCTGCTGCGGACTGTGTAAGACCCACCACGTCCTGCCCAGAAAAGATCCGCACACCGGTGGCGAGCACGCGTTTCACAAGTCCGTTCACGTAATGGCCGGGATGGATTGATTGCCAGGCCGGCATGAACACACCGCCATGGAAATGGTCGCTGCCGCAATAGGCGCGCTGGTCCTGTTGCGCCACCATCTCTACCGGATTGCCAAGCGTCCGCTGCTCGTCGGCCCAGGCCCGGAGGCCCACCATCGCCGAAGGCTTGTGCGCGCCGGTGAAGTGGCCGCAATTCTCGAGCTGGCAGTCGATGCCCTCCTCGGCGATCATATCGTTCAGGTAGGACACCGCAGATTTACCGAGCGACAGTATGGCCCGGGCCTTCTCCTTTCCGACGTTCGCCGAAAGCTCGTCCAGCCCGGGCTTCATCGATGTGGAGACGTGGCCGCCATTGCGGCCGCTGGCGCCGGATCCGGGATGTTCGCGATCGAGCACGATAACGTCAAGGCCGACTTTCGCCGCGGCAAGCGCTGCGTTGAGGCCGGTATATCCTGCACCGATGATGAGGAGGTCGGCTGATGCCGGCAGCTCCGTCACCGGTGTCGTCGTCGCCATGCCGACGCCCTCATCCCAATAGGGGGTGCCAAAAGCCGTGCCTTTCTGGCGCGCCTGCTTCATGGCTTTCAGATCCTCACTCTGGTTGCCGGATCAACGCGGTAGACGCTTCGGGCCATTTCAGCACTGACCAGGTCTGCCTTCACGTCGGCCAGCACGCGTTCCACCGGCCGCCTGCGCGGATCGCCAGCGCCGCCACCACCGCCGCCGCGCATCGACACGACGCCACCGGGCGGGATCGAGAAATAGCCCTTCGACGGCAACGGCTCTTCCTTGCCATCGCTCAGCATCCACACGCTGCAATTGGTGCCGGGCTGTCCGCCCGCCAGCGGCCACGGTGGTGAATCGGGCGCGTTCTGCTCCACCTCGGTCTGCACGTCCATCGCCTTCCCGGAGATGTTGCGGTAGTCGGCGCGGATGCCAAGGCCGCCGCGGAATTCGCCCGCGCCGCCGCTGTCGCGGATCAGCTCGTAGCGGTCGATGCGCAGCGTGTAATTGCTCTCGATGCTTTCCGCAGGGATGATAGCGCAGTTGGACAGATGCACGTCGATGCCGCTAGCGCCATCGCGATCGTTTGCCGCCCCCGCTCCGCCGGCGATGATGCCCAGCAGCACCGCGCTGTCACCGGTCTTGGGCGATACGCTTTCGCAGATGAACACCGGGAAGCCGACACACCAGCCTGCCGAGGTGCGACCGGGCGCGATCTGACCCATGGCGTTGACGAGAACATCACAAAGGCGCTCGCAGGCGATGTGCCGGTCGCTGACGGCTGCCGGATGTGCCGGGTTCACGGCCCCCCCTACCGGCGCAACGATCGCGACTGCATCCATGACGCCTTCGTTGACCGGAATGTCATCGGGCAAGATGCAGGTCAGCGCATATTGCACCGCCGAGCGCAGTGACGCCCAAGGAATGTTCATGCCGCCCGGCATCTGCTTGTCGCCCCGCGAAAAATCAAAGGTGATGGCATCGCCCTTAAGGGTGACGTCAACAACATAACGCACCCGCGCACCCGGGGTGATGCCGTTGTCATCGATAGCGCCTTCCGCACTCCAGGTACCATCGGGCAGGCTTGATAGTTCGGCGCGCACGCGCCGTGACGTGTAGTCGATGAGACCGGTGAGGATCGCACGCAGGTTTTCCGCACCATAGGTCTTGCCGAGGCGGGCGAACCGTTCGCGGCCGGCACGCGCGGAAGCGAGCTGTGCACGCAAGTCGCCCATGTTCTGGTCGGGATGGCGCACGTTTTCGCGGATGATATCGAAGATCGCCTGCACAGGCTTGCCGCCCTCGTAGAGCTTCAGCGCCGCCAGCACCACGCCTTCCTGATAGAGCGAGCGGCTGTCATAGGCTGCAGTTCCCGCCACGCGCCCGCCCCAATCGGCATGGTGCGCAATCGCACCGGTGAAGCCGACCAGCTTGCCGTCGTCGCCGAAGACCGGGACGAAGATATTGATATCGGATGTATGCGCGCAGCCCATATAGGGATGGTTGGTGATGAAGACATCACCCTCCGAAACATCGTCGCCCCATTTCGCCAGTGTCGCCTGCAGGGCAGGTGCCATCGCCGCCATCAGGCCTGGCACGTCGAGCGCGCAGGCCAGGAGCCCGCCCTTTGCGTCAAAGACCGCGCAGGAATAGTCACGCAGGTCCTTGATGACGACGCTGATGGCCGTTCGCCTCATCGAAGTACCCATTTCTTCGGCGATGGTTTCAAGGGCGTGACGGACGACTTCAGTGGTGATCGGATCGCGCTTCATTCTGCTGCCCCCGTCTGAATGCGTTCGAGGATGATGTTGCCGCCCGCATCGACGCTCCCTGACACGGCGGGCGTGACGATGATGGTGGCTTCGCGCTCTTCGATCACTGCCGGCCCCGCGATGGATGAACCCGGCTGCAGGTCGCGACGGTCGTAGACGCCGACGTCAGTCCAGCCGGTTTCCTTGAAGTGGACCCGTCGCGTTGTTCGGGGTCTGGCGGCAACGGAATCTGGCAGCGCGCCGATCTGTTCCGAACGTGCGTGCCCCATTCGGCCAAACGCCTCCAGCGAAAGCGAGACGAGTTCGATGCGGCCTTCCGGATTGTTGTGGCCGAACTGAAAGTGGTGCGCCTCGTGGAAATCTGCAGCCAACTTCTCCAGAACATCCGACGTGATCTCGCCGCATGGGAGTTCGATCTCGACCTTGTTGTCCTGGCGCATGTAGCGGAGCTGCGCGGTACGGATCAGGTCGATCGAGGCGCCGGCCGGCATCTTGTCGTTGAGCCGTTCGATCGCCTGGCGATCCAGCGGCTCGAAGACCGCGCGGAACTCCGTCGCCGGCATTGCATCAAGCGGCTGTTCGACCACGCGGATGAAGTCATACTTGACGTCGGAGCTGGCGAGCCCGACGGCCGAGAAGATGCCTGCGCGCTGCGGCACAACCACGCGGCCGACCTCTACGAGCGCGCCAACGGTCAGCGCGTGCATCGCACCTGCGCCGCCGAAGGGTATCAGTGCGAAGTCGCGTGGGTCGTGGCCCTTGTTGACGCTGACGACACGAACGCCGCGCGCCATGGCGGCGTCCGCAATGTCGAGGATTCCCTGCGCGGCCGCCTCCACACTCAGACCCAGCGGGCTCGCAATCCGCTCTTCGACGGCACGGCGCGCGGCATCAACGTCGAGCTTCATTTCCCCGCCGAGGAAGTTGGCCGGGTCGATGCGTCCCAGGACCGCGTGGGCGTCAGTCACCGTAGGCTGTGTGCCGCCGCGGCCATAGCAGACCGGACCGGGCATCGCGCCGGAGCTTTCAGGCCCCACCTTCAGCATACCTGCTGCATCAACACGCGCGATCGAGCCGCCACCGGCGCCAATGGTATGGATGGCGAATTGCGGCACGCGCAACGGCCTGCCTTCGAACATCGATTCCCGCTCGAGGTCTGCGCGGGCGTCCTTGATCAGGCAGATGTCGGTCGAGGTGCCACCCATGTCGAAGGTGATCATGTCGGAATACGGCGTCGATTCCGCGAGCCGCTGCGCGGCAAGCACGCCGGCGGCCGGTCCCGACAGGATCATGCGGTGGGCATTGACCGCGGTTTCCTCCGCCGTCATCACCCCACCGGAGCTTTGCATCACATAGACAGGTGCGGCCAACCCTTCCGCGATCACGCCGCGGCTCATCTCGTCGATGTAGCGGGCAACGAGCGGCTCCAGCGCGGCGCTGATGGCTGTGGTCGAGGCGCGGGGATACTCGTTGATCTCGGGCGCGACATCAGCGCTGACCGTGACCGAGACATCCGGCAACGACGCACGGATCGCCTCCGCAAGCGCCCGTTCGTGCGCATCATTGCGGAAACTGAAGAGGAGGCAGATCGCCACCGAGCGCACGCCGGCTGCACGTAGCGCCTCGATCACGCCGTCGATCGCCGCCTGCGTGAGGGCGATGTCAATCTCGCCGGTGCGGCCGATGCGTTCCTCGACTTCGAAAACGAGCTCGCGCGCCACGATCGGCTGCGGCTTCTGCGCCTTGAGGTCGAACAGGGACGGCCGCATCATCGAGCCGATTTCCAGCACGTCCCGGAACCCCCTGGTGACAAGCAGGGCTGTAGCCGGCAGCTTGTTTTCAAGCAGGGCGTTCGTCGCCACCGTCGAGCCGTGGCAAAACAGGTCCAGTGCTGCAAGGTCGACGCCGTGACGATCCTTGAGCACCCGCAATCCGTCGACGATTGCCTGCGCCGGGTTGGAGGGTGTGCTCGGAACCTTCTCCACGACAGCGCCATCGTCGCGCATGAGGATCAGGTCGGTGAACGTGCCGCCGATGTCAATTCCAAGCACAGTGCTCATGATCAGTCGCGTGGTCCCATGGTTGAAGTCGCTTTCCGGGGGGCACGAGGGCGCGCCCCGGTCGTGATTGGTGGCTCAGATGCAGCTACCCTTGTAGAGGTATTTGGACACCTCCGGATCGTCGATGTTGGCCTGCGTGCCGATGATGGCGCCGGTTCCCGTCTCAGCGACGACGTCTTCGCCATTGGCAACCTTCACTGCCGTCTCGACGGCTCGGTAGCCCATCTCGTAGGGCTGCTGGATGACAAGCGCGTCGAGAATGCCTTCACGCAGCAACTCGATCTGAGCCTCGCTGGCGTCGACGCCGGCGGCCGCGACCGTCTCGCCCACGCCTGCGTTGCGGATTGCACCTGCAACGCCCATCGACGGATTTTCTGACGGCGAAGCGACGCCGACGAGGTCTGGATTCGCCGACAGAAGCGAGGAGAACATGTTCTGGGCCTGCGAGACCTCGTTGCCGGCATGTTGCGTGCCGATGAATTCGATGTTCTCGAAGGTGGCGATCTCTTCCTCGAAGCCCTGAATGCGCTGGTCAACGGTCGAGATGCCGGGGCTGGAGCCAACCATGACGACCTTGCCGCCGTCGGGGCCGATCTGCTCGGCGAGCGCGCGGGCGAGCTGGCGGCCGACTTCGACGTTGTCAGTACCGATGCGCGCCGTCAGCATCGAGGTGTCGTCGAGTGTCGTGTCGACCGCAATCACCTTCACGCCCTGCGCCACGACATCCATCAGCGGCGCGACAAGCGAGGTGCGGTTGGTGGGATCGAGGACGATGAAGTCCGGGCTGCGCGCCAGCACCGAGTTCAGCAGCGGCACCTGATCGGCAGGGCCGTAGTTCTTGGCAGCCTGAACGGTGATGTCAGCGCCAAATTCGTCAGCTGCAGCGCGTGCGCCACAGGCGATGGCTTCGTGGAAGCCGATCTGGATGCCCAGCACCAGTTCGACCTTGGGGCGCACCTCCTGTGTATGTGCCTGCCCCGCAAGGATCGCCATTGCGGCGACCGCCATTCCCAATCGAGCAAGTTTCATCTTCGTCTCCATCTGGATTCTAGGGATCACGGGCAGGTTGCATCCCGCCTCTGCGTCTTCTTGTTGCCGTCGAGGACAAGCGCGGCGCATGTCGCATCATGCTTGCATTCGATGGAAAGCAGTCACCCGTTGCGGCTGTTGCGCCGCCACTGGTCGACGAGGACTGCAGCAAGCAGGACGATGCCAACGGCGACCTCCTGCCAGAAACTCGGAAGCCCGATGATCACCAGGCCGGATGCCAGAACCACCGGGATCAGCACGCCCACAGAGGTGCCGAACATCGTGCCCACACCACCAAACAGGCTGGCGCCGCCGAGTACCACCGCCGTGATGGCGCGCAGATTGTCCATTGAGTGCCCGGCAATGGTGGTCGAGGCAAAACGCGACAGGGTGATGTAGCCAGCCAGCCCCGCGCAGAGCCCGGAGATCGCGTAGACCATCACGAGATGACGGCGCACCTTGATGCCCGCGCGCTCGGCAGCCTGTGGATTGGAGCCGATGGCGAAGGTATGCAGGCCGAAGCGCGTGCGGTGCAGGACAATGCCGGCGACCACGGCGAAGGCTGCGGCGATCAGGAAGATCACGGGGACACCCATGACCCTGCCGATACCGATTGTGTTGACCACGGATCGGGGAACGCCAGTGATGTCGACTCCGCCGGACAGAAGTCGCGCAATACCCAGCGCGATCCCCATGCTCGCCAACGTCACGATGAGCGGCGATAGACGGGTGACGGCGACAAAGAAACCGTTGAGCAAGCCCCATGCCGTGCCGCAGGCAAGCGCAGCGAGCAATCCAACCCATGGTGCGGCGGGATGATCGACTCCGATCGTGCGCATGACAAGAACTGCGCAGACGCCCGACAGCACCAGCACCGAGCCGACCGACAGGTCGATGCCGGCGGTGATGATGACATAGGTCATGCCGACGGCGAGAAACATCATCATTGCCGCTTCGATTGACATGTTGCGGATGTTGATGCCGCTCAGAAAGGCATCCGGCCGCATCGCCACGAAAAAACCGACTATGATCAGCAGTGCGACAATGATCATCATTTCGGGCCTGTCGACCAGAAGGCGGCGCAGCAACGACGGCTGCCGATGGGCTTCTGCGGCGGATGTGGCGCTGGTCTTGCTGCTCTCGATCGTGCTCATCAGGCGGCTCCTTCCATCTGCAGTGAGCCGGTCATCGCGGCCACAAGGTCGTCGGATTTCACCTCGCCATTTCGGAAGCGGGCGACCGTGGAGCCGTGGCGCAGCACCACGATGCGGTCGGATACGGCCATCACGTCGGGCATGGAGTGGCTGATCAGCACCACGGAAATGCCCTGGTCGCGGACGCGGCGGATGAGGTTGAGGACGTTCTGCGTCTGCGCGGCGCCAAGGGCGGCGGTCGGCTCGTCCATGAACACGACGCGCTTTGCCCAGATCAGTGCCCGGGCAACGGCAACGCCCTGTCTCTGGCCGCCAGACAGGCTGGCCACGGGGCCGCGCATGTCCTTCAGGTTGACGCCAAGATCCCTGAAGCGGCTTTCCGTTTCGCGCTGCATGGCCTTGCGATCCATGAAGCCGAGCTTGCCAAGGAGGCCGGGCCGCGGAATTTCGCGCCCGAGATAGACATTTTCCGCCGGGTTCAGGTCCACCGCAAGCGCGAGATCCTGATAGACCGTCTCGATGCCATGCTCGCGAGCGTCCTGCGGCGAGGAGAACGTCGCTGGCGTGCCGTCTACCAGGACTTCACCCTTGTCGATACGGATGACGCCCGAAAGCGCCTTGGTCAGCGTCGTCTTGCCAGCACCGTTGTCTCCGATGAGCGCGACGACCTCACCGGGAAAGACCTCGAGGCTGGCACCCTGCAGGGAGCGTATATAGCCGTAGCTCTTGTGTATGTCGCGAGCCTGGAGGATCGGAGACGCCATGCAGTAAACCCCTGCCTAGTGTTTTGCGCACGTGGACGCGCCACGTGCAAAATTGCCGAAGTCGAGGTCGCGGCCTCGAGCTTTCGAAGTGACGAATTCAGGCAACACCGCACCACCTCACCATGGTTCGCGCGAGGATGCGTGCGCAGTCCCTGACCTCGGAAATACGCACGAACTCGTTGACCGCGTGGGCGTGGCGCAGATCGCCTGGTCCCATCGTCGCCACGGGAATGCCCTTGGCGGCGATGAAGGCGGCATCGCAGACGGCGTTAAATGAATGGACCTGGGGCACCCCTTCCGGCGGTGCGCCAAGCACGTCGGCGCGGTCCATGACGAGCGAATGCATCAGCGGATGGTCGACTGGCGTGTCGAAGACCGGCCAGTGGCTTTCCCAACGGAACACCGGCGGGTTGTGCCGGAGCCAGCTGTCGAGCTGCGCCGCGTGATGAACGTGGCGTTCGATCTCGGCCTGAATGTTTTCGGGTTTCTCGTTCGGCGGATACCAGACGAGATAGCCGATGGTGGCGGCTTCGGCGAGGTAGCCGACGCTTGGTACGCCGGCATCGCCGTGAAAGACACCCGGCGCCATCGAGAACATGCCGGCGGGGAAGGCTGGGTGCGACTTGCTGATGCCCCATTCCTGCTCGAGTTGCTGCAGCGCCTGCAGGACAAGGATCGCTTTTTCGACAGCGTTCACGCCTGCCGCGTTGCCGTCGCCACCCGCACGGATCGAGGGGCCACGATTGCCAGAATGCGTTCCATATCCCTTCACATCGATCTGCAGGTTGAAATTGCCTGCCGACACCGACGTAACCGAGAGCGGATGGGGCTGCGAAGTGGGTTCCACAACGATTGCTGCATCGCCTCCAAAACCGGCCTCAAGCACGGCGGTGGTGCCGAGTTCGTGGCTCATGGTCTCCTCGCCAACAACGGCGTGGATCTGCAGTTCGCCCTTGAGGCGGAGGCCTGAAGCCTCGATGGCTGCGGCCGCGAGAGCTGCTGCGACCAGACCTGACTTCATGTCGGTGGCGCCGAGGCCATAAAGGTTGCCATCTCGGATGGCGCCAGACCAGGGGTTGCCCTCGATCCACTCGGACGGGCGGAACGGCGCGACGGTGTCCACGTGGCCATTGATGAAGAGAGAGCGTCCACCGCCGGCACCGGTCTTGCGCAGGACGGTGTTGGCACGCTGCGGATCGGGAGCGACCGTTTCCGACGCGAAGCCGAAGGCCCCCAAGTAGTTTGACAGAAGCTGGCCGCAGGCGGTTTCGCCTCCCACGACATCGTTGCGCCGGATGCCTGGAAAAAGGGGATTGACGCTATTGGTCCTCACCAGACGTTGCAGGAGTGCGACGGCGTCGGAAGCGAGCGTGTCGATATGCATGTCCAGCAGCGACGTGCGGTCGGTTCCAAGGTCCAGCGTCGTGTCGTCCATATGTTCGGCTCCCCATGGCGTGTGTTGGTCGCCACGCTTGCCTTCATCGGAACCTGTTGTCAGACGTCTGTCAAGAAATTTGTTTGAAGGTCACTTTCTCAGCAGGCTGAAGGCAAAGTGGCTGCCCCTGTGGAAATCCATCGCGTGGTTCACCGGAACGCCGGCATCGGTGAACGTCGTCTCCTCGATCACCAAGGCCGGACCAAAGTCGCGCAGGTCATGGCGGAGCACCACGTCATCGGGCAGCATCTGGGCGCGTACCTTGGCCGACGACATGCGTGGCCGCGCCCCATATCCTTCCAGAACGTCGAGCAGCGACCCAGACCAGTCGACGTCGAAAATCCGGTCGCTGACGACATCGCGTCGAACAAAATCGATGCAATAGACCAGCGGTTCTCGCGCATGCAGGCGCAGCCGCTCCAGCCGTATCACGGTCTGGTCCGGTGTCAGTTCCATAAGGCGTGCGATATCGCGCTCCGGCCTTTCTTCGTGGATAGATAAAACCTTGTTTTCCAATACATAACCGTAGTGTCCGGCCATGTGCGTGATGCTCTCGAACTTGGTGATCGGACGGTCGACATGCAGCGACCCTGCCGCCGTCAAATAGCGCCCACGACCATGTTCGACCCGGATGACGCCATCCTGTTCAAGGAGCTTCAGCGCCTCGCGTATTGTGGGGCGCGATCCACCGAAAGTTTCCTTCAGTTCGGCCTCGGTGGGAATCTTCTCGCCGGGCTTGACCCCCGTTTGCGTCAGCAGCGCCAGGATCTGATCCCTCAACTGCAGCGCCACGGTTTTTCCGGCACGACCATTGTCCAGCATCTTGCGTCTCCTGCGCCTCGTCATCCTGCACAAGAGGTGCCAGTTTTCGGCCTGTGACACAACGGCCAGGATGTCAGATGTCGGCGGGCACGATCCCTCCCTCTTGACTTGACAGGGGAAGTTGCTCATCAATGTTGTCTGACAACTAGAGTCCAGATTTCATGCTGCGACACCGTCATCGACAAGGAAACACGATGCTGAATTTCGACAAGGAACGATTTCTGAATATTCAGTCCGGCGCCGTCGCGCTCGCTCAGGATCTGGAAAAGACGATCGGCAGGCTCATGGAGGAGGGCGCCCCCAACATCCACTTCCTCGGTGCGGGCGGTGCAGCCATCCTGATGCAGCCGGCGGTGCAACTCCTGCGTCGCAGGTCGAGCTTCCCTGTCTTTTCCGACAACATCGCGGAACTGATGGCGGGCGGCTCGGTCAATCTGACTGAGAAGTCGATCGTCATCCTGCCGTCGCTCTCGGGAACGACCAAGGAAAGCGTCGAGTTTCTTGCCTTTGCCAAGGCCAAGGGCGCGACGGTGCTGACGCTGGTCGGTCATGCCGAAACGCCGCTTGGCAAAGGGGGCGACCATGTGTTCGTGAACTTTGCAGCTGACGATACCTCGTCCGAAAGCTTCTACATCCAGTCGCTGATCGCGGCACTGGCGGTCATGAAACAGCTCGGCGAGACCGACAACCATGACGCCCTCATGGCCGAAATGCAGAAAGTGCCGGCGGCGCTCGTGGCGATGAAGGAGGCGTTCGAACCGGAGGCTGAGGACTTTGCGCGCACCCTTGCAGCCAGCGACTACCATATCTTCACTGCCGCGGGTAATGCTTGGCCGGAAGCCTTCTATTTCGGTATGTGCATTCTCGAAGAGATGCAGTGGATCAGAACTCGCCCCGTGCACGCCTCCGATTTCTTCCATGGCACTCTTGAACTCGTTGAGAAGGGTGTCAGCGTCGTGCTCCTGAAGGGTGAGGACGAAATGCGTCCACTCGCCGACCGCGTCGAGCGTTTCGTGCCGCAGATCGAGGGAAGTCTGACTGTGTTGGACACCCGCGCCTTTGCCGCCGAGGGCCTGTCGGACGAATTACGCGGCTACCTGTCGCCGGCCTTCCTGGCGACGGTTCTCGAGCGAGCCGCTGCGCATCTGGAGGTGTTGCGCAATCATCCGCTGACTACCCGCCGATACTACCGCCGTGTCGCGTACTAAGCACAAGCCCCGCATCGCGGCCGTCGGCGACAACTGCATCGACGTTCTGCTGCCTCCCATCGACCGACGTCTGGTGGGGGGCAATGCGGTGAACGTGGCAGTTCAACTGGCACGGCTGGGTGCCAATGCGTTCTATTTCGGTGCGGTCGGCCGGGACGCGCAGGGCGAGCTCGTCGCCACTGCACTGCGTGAACACGGCGTCGACACCGGCCATCTGGAGCGCCGAGACCTGCCCACCTCTCACACGATTATTTCTGTCGACGATGCAGGCGACCGCCACATGGATCACGAGGAGTTCGGCGCCTGCGACGGCTACGCTCCAGACGGTGCGGCGCTCGAAACCTTGCTGACCATGGATCATGTCCATATCGGCTGGCTCAACGACGGCGGGGCCTTGCGGCGGCGCCTGGTGCAGGCACGGGTTTCGGTCTCGCAGGACATTTCCGTCAATTCCGAACCAGAGCATCTCGGCGTCGAAGGCCTTGACCTGGTGTTTGCCTCATTCGAGGGAAACCATCAGGGGGCCTCCGCGAAGGCCCGGCGTCTGCGCGCGGCAGGCGCACGCGACGTCATTTTGACCCGTGGCAGTGCCGGCAGTTCGATCTTCGTCGGTGTGGAAAGTTTCGAATGTCCCGCAGAAAAGATCACCCCGATCGATACAACGGGCGCAGGGGACAGCTTTGTTGCTGCCTACATCTACGCCCTATTTGCCGGAAATTCGCCGCGGTACGCCGCGGCTGCAGGTGCACTTCTTGCCGCAAGAACTTGCATGCATCTGGGTGGCTTTCCGCAGGAGCGGTTCGGCACTCTGCATTGATCGGACGCCCCCGGTAAGCTCAACGTGCCAGAACTAAGCGCACTGCGTTGGCAATCCGACTGATCCGTGGCGCAGTGGAAGGAATAACCGGCTTTTCCTGGAGGCGATGCTGTGGATTGTCCGAACGGGCAGCCCATGACGCGATCTTTCAGCTCAGTTCGGCAACTGGAGCACGGCCTTTTGGCGGTTCCGCGATTGGCGCGAAGCCGATGTTTTCAAGAGGATTTTCGATGCCTTGTCGGAGGAGCCCGACATGGAATACGCCATGGTCGACGACACCATCGTCAAGGTCCACCGGCACGGCCAGTGACCTGATGTGGTGGACGGCCTCCGCTCCCGGCATCGCGTTGTGCCAAAGTGTGGCTGTCGAAAGTCACATGAGGGAGAGCCGTCCATGGAAAGGGTTAGCACAATCGGTCTGGATATCGCCAAGCACGTCTTTCAAGTGCAGGGGGTTGATGCGGAAGGCGCGGTCGTTGTCCGCCGGAAGCTGCGTCGCGACGATGTCGCACATTCTTTACATCTTGGTTCCGTTGCAAACTTTCGTCGCGGCACAGAAACTGCGGAGCGACAAGAGCTTCACGCCGCGACGATGATTTCAAACTGCTCGGCAATCGACGGATTTGGATTGCAGGCGTACCTCGCCTGTCGTTTGCGCATCATGTGGATCATCTCGATCCCGGC
>NZ_JBXUOU010000007.1:0-10093 GCF_057196525.1 Nitratireductor sp. ATLC21
AGCGCGAGGGCGATGTGGTGCACGTCGTGGCACAGGAGATCACCGATCTCTCTGCCGAGCTGGTCAGCGTCGGGTCGCAGGAGGTGGGATTCCCGCTTCACCATGGGCATGGCGCCGAGTTCCGTGACGATAATGATGGGTGGGTGCATGCCGACGAACAAGTCGGCACATGAGATGGGCTGTCTGAGATGAACGTTGAATGGTACAATGTTTGAATGCTTGGAGTTCGCAGGGGGGGAGCCGTGTTCATCGCACGAGTCATGGCCGCTTTCGTCTTCGCCGTCATCACGTGCCTGACAGCAAGTCAGCCAGTGGTGGCTGCAGGATCAAGCGGCGTCAAGTTGCGCCCTGACAAAGTGGTGCTGATATTTGTTCCTGGCATTTTTGGTTCAGGCCTTTTCAATCCGACGACCCAACAGTGGCACTGGGGGCACGATGACTACGGTAGTCGCGGCCTTTCCTTGAAAGAGTACCCGACATTTGAGACATCGCTGCTCGAAAAAGCGACGGTCCGTGTTGCCGGAATGAAAGTCAAAGAGCGCAATGTTTATTCCGATTTCAGGGAACACGGAGACTGGATCGTTGGAGACGTCTTTTCCTTCGCTTACGATTGGCGCAAATCCAATCGAATGACGGCGGCTGAGTTCGATGAATGGCTTTGCGAGGTTCTTCCGCCGCGAGACGATCACGCCAGGGTTGTGATTGTTGCCCATTCCATGGGCGGGTTGGTGCTGCGCCATTGGCTCAAGGATTACCTAGAGCCTGAAACAGGTTGCGCCAGCGCGACTGTGGAGCAGATAGACCAATTCGTGTTTGCCGGAACACCCCATCTGGGGTCGCTGGAGCCGGTAGAATCACTGGTTACAGGACAGTCGGCTCTGACGGAAGAACCATTCTTCTCTTTACTGTTCAGTGACAATGTGGTCCGGGACGCGCTCACTTTCGAGAGCACCTACGAGCTGTTGCCCGCCTACAATATCATCAGGCCCGATTGTGCTGCGGCCGATACGGATCTGAGCAGAATGGTGACGTTTGTCAGCGACACGGCGACGCCGCGCGCTCTTCAGCTCTGGAACGTTAGGCACTGGAAGAGACTGGGTCTGCCGCTCAAACTCCCTTCAGGAATGGGGCGCGACGCCACACTTGAGATGGTCGAAACGCGACTTGCTTCCGCAGCGGAGACGGTTTGCTCCCTTCTTACTCATGAACATCCTCCCGAGATCCTTCAGAAGATGTTTTTCGTGACTGGTTCCAAGGAGGGCCGGGATGGGCGGAGCAAGATTCGAGATACATTATCAGAACTCGAATTTCCCGTTGGGGTGAACGCATCGGATCCAAAGCCCGTCATGGCACGAGGCGACGGTACAGTTCCTTCCTGGTCTGCCTATCCCTCTTGGCGCCTAGGTTACAGGGACTACCTTCCGGTGAGCGCCTACCACGATGCGCTCCTCAGCGAGTCCAATGTGAAACTCTACATTGATACCTTAATCGAATACGCAGCTAGGACGGCTGCAATCGAACTCGGAGATATGTTTACAACTAGGCCAACGGATCAAGCTGCACTTCGCACCTCCTTGGAGGATTTTGCAGCGCTCGATCCGGCGCTTCTTGACCCGTCCGTTTATCGTTTGGCGGTTGACCAATTTCACGAGGCCGCGGCGGAAGCAGGTGTAGATGGAAACGAGCTGTATGATGTAGCGAACCGCTATGATGGCGAGAACCGTTCGGCCTTTCGAGCGATCACGTTCTCAGTCGCTGCGCGAGACGGTGTGAATTTGAATGCGGATCGAATGTTCTGGGCCAAGCAAAATTCGGCTTATGCATTCTATCAACTTGGTGCTGCGAATTATGCGACAGGTGCAGCGTTTGAGGCAGCAGGCGTGAATATCGCTAACTTCGGCGCCGAGGAAAATCAGCCGGTCCGTGTACCTGAAAAATTCTTCAATCAGGACGCCAAGTGGCGGAGCGTTGCCGCTAGAGGCTTGGAGCAACTGGGATATGAGGCAGCAGCCGAGGCAGTGAGCAGCGGACCAATTCCCACCTCCTACGAAATGGAACTGACGATCAATGGGCTGAGGAGGCAATCGGCGATTACCCTACCCTAAGCCGCCATTGTCCAATTGGGAGATTTCGGCCAGCCAGCTACCCCGAAAGCTGATTGAGTTTGCGTGACAAAGTTCGTCAGTCTCGTCCCGTTTCTATTGTGGTCTTCTGTGTATCTGGGCGTTTCCTTTCGGGCCGGTCTATTGGCAAAGCTGAAGCCCCCTTGAAGGGTATTCACCCATGGGGCGGCTATTCTTGACGCTCTTGGGAATAGGGGAGATGGGGGGCTATGGTCGCTGTGATCCGCCGGTGGCTCGAGCACAGACGCGCAATCCGCCGGCGCTGGCAAGCCGATGCTCGTCGCCTCGCCGCGGCCGAGGGGGCCAACGCTTACTATGAGGCGCAGCGCCGTGCCGCCCGGGCACGCGATCGCGGCGAGACAGCCGAATTCTATCACTGGGCCAAGGTCGCCGCCGAAATCGCCCGCATCTCCCCGCACGCGGAAATGGACATCGACAGGGTGACCGCGATTGTCGCAAACGAAGAGCGACGCAGCGGTTGACGTGCGGGTGTGCGTGCCGCTTGCGCGCTGCGCCCGGCAAGGGAGGCTTCGCCGCGGCGGGCCGGATCGATCCGTCTCCGCAGATCTGCCGGGTTGCCCGCCGCGCCCTTGCCCGTCTTGCTCTTCGCGGCATGCCGATCCTCGTCCCGGAAAACACCGGGAGCGGGAATCGGATAAGAGGAGCGCGCGAAGGCGCAGGGCGAGATGATGGAAAAAGCAGACCTGGAAGAGCTGAGAGGAAAGGTGCCCTGCAGCGCCGTGCTGGAGGACGCGGGGTTCGCGCTCGATCTCAAGGAGAGCAGCCGCAAGGCGATGAAGTATCGCCGCGCCAGCGAGATCATCATCGTGATCCATGACGGCAAGGGCTGGTTCGATCCCTTGTCGGATGCGAAGGGCGACGTCTTCACCCTGGTGGAACATCTCGACGGCATTCCTTTTGCCGCCTCGCTCTATGTCGTTGCCGAACTGGTCGGCTTCGTCCCGACCGAACCGATCTGGAGACGCGAGGCCATCGACCGTGCGCCCGACCTGACGATCATCGAAAGGTGGCGGGTCCGGCGCAAACCCTGGCCGGGCTCGGCGACATGGCGTTATCTTCACGACACGCGCCACATTCCCGAGGCAGTGATCCGCAAAGCCATTGCCGCGAACCTCCTGCGCGAAGGCCCGAAGGGCAGCATGTGGGCCGGCCACACCGGTCCCGCCGGCCAGGTGACCGGCTGGGAGGAGCGCGGTCCCGATTGGCGCGGTTTCGCGACCGGCGGCGCCAAGGTGCTGTTCCGTCTCGGTCGGCCCGACGCGCTCCGGCTCTGTGTCACCGAGGCGGCGATCGACGCCACAAGCCTGGCTGCAATTGAAAACGTCCGCGCGGATACCCTCTATCTGAGCAGCGGTGGCGGCTGGGCACCAGCCACGGCCGAGGCCCTTCGTGCACTGGCCCACCGGCCGGGCGCCCATCTTGTCGCGGCCACCGACAACAACCCACAGGGCGAGATCTACGCCGGCCGCCTGCGAGACCTCGCTGGCGAGGCAGGATGCGGGTTCGAGCGTATGTGTCCTGCGGCGGATGACTGGAATGCGGAACTGGGAAGGAGTGAGGAATCGAAAGGGAGGGAGAAGCCGAAGGAGGACGGCTGCCGCATGCCCGCCGGCCGCCTCGAGGGTGACGCTTCGCCCGGCTGACGCCGGCCCTTGACCCGGCCGGACGGAGAGGCGGCCGCTTGAGAGGGGTCCGGAAGGGCTGAAGAGGATGGCGACGTCGAGAGGATGAGCCGCGCTCCAGCCCCGGAGGCCAAGGAGCCACCCATGACCCTCTCTCCCATCCGCAAGATCTATTTCGGCATAGCCGATCGCCGGCAGATGTTCCGTCTGTTCGATCGCCACGCCCAGCGCCCCAACCGCTGGCAGAACGACGATGGCGCCCTGTTCGCGGGCGAATGGTTCGAGATCGCCCGGCCCGAACACGATTACATGCTCGATATTCTGTCGCCGCTCTGGATGCGTCGCGAGATGTTCGCCCTGGGCGAATTCCTGACCGGCAGCATCACCAGCGTGTTCTACGCGCTGCGCATCAACGGGGCGGACCGCTACTTCCATGCCTATTGCGATCTCGCCCGGCCGGGTTCGCCGGTCGAGATGCGCGATGCCATCGTCGAGCGGGAGCGCCGCCCGGTCAAGGCGATGACCCGCGAGGAGCGCATCGAGCACATCTGGAGCGCCACCCAGGACAGGTATCGCGGCTATGCCGGGGCGGATTTCCGGCCAGAGCATCGGGGCAGGCGCACCGTCATCGTCTATGGCGGGCAGGCAAGCAGCTTCGCGTTGCTGGATCATCTGACCGACGCGCAGATCTCGGAAAAGCTTCCCGTTCATCTGCGCCACCTGCCGCTCGCCGAGGCCGCGTGAGGCTGCCATGTTCACCTTCCCGATCATGGCCGTGCGCAAGGTCATCGCGCGCGGGGAAGCCGACACGGCCGCCAATGGCGGCTTCCGCAATCCCGATTACGGCACCAGGACCGGCAAGGGCGAAAAGCCCGGCCTGTGGCTCGTCGGCGACGAGGGCGTCTACATCATCTCCAACGGCAAGCTCGCCGATGGGCAGAGGCCGCTCGTCGTCTATTCCGCCGAATGTCATCCGAAGGGCAATCCGAACTGGTGGGACTACAAGCGCCGCCATTTCGGGGGCGATGACGGCGTCGAATTCATCGATGCCGACCTGCTGATCCCGAGCTTCAACCGGAACTTCGGCGCCACCCATCTGAGGGTACAGCTCACCGAGCACGACATCTCGTTCGCGCTGATCACCCGCTGATCCCATCCCAAATCTGTCGCGTGCGTCGCGCCACGGGCAATCCCGGCGGCGGGCTGGCACGCACCCCAACACACGGAGAACAACCCATGCCCAATGACGACCCATTCACGCTCGTGTCTCCAGGCAACACCTCCCTTTCAGCCGGCCTCGGTCTTGGCGTCACCTCATTCGGCACGATAGAACCGCGGGAGGAACAGAGGATTACACGTCGGAAGAGCCGGTATCCGCGGTTTCACAACGCGCCAGCAAGTCCGCCGACAACGAACGCGGCGAGAATTTCCTTCTCGTCGGCGGCCGCGGTCTGGCCCGTAACTGGAGACAGCGCGCCCAGGACAATATCGCTGCCATCGCGCTCGCCCAGACAATCGAATCCGAAGCCCGCCCGGCGACGATTGAGGAACAGACGGCGCTCATCAGGTTCACAGGGTTCGGCGCATCGGAACTGGCCAATTCCGTGTTCCGGCACCCGGGCGAGGAGGCATTTCGCAAGGGTTGGCAGGAGATCGGCGCCGGTCTGCAGGATGTCACCTCCGAGCAGGAATACACTTCGCTCGCCCGCTGCACGCAATATGCGCATTTCACGCCCGAATTCATCGTCCGCGCCATCTGGTCGGGCTTGCTGCGCCTCGGCTGGCGCGGCGGCCGGGTGCTCGAACCCGGCATCGGCACGGGGCTGTTTCCCGCCCTGATGCCCGAGGACCTACGCCCGGTCAGCCATGTCACCGGGGTCGAGCTCGACCCTGTCACGGCGCGGATCGCCCGCCTGCTCCAGCCCCGCGCCCGCATCGTCAATGGCGACTTCGCCCGTACGGATCTGCCGGCGCATTTCGATCTGGCGATCGGCAATCCGCCCTTTTCCGATCGCACGGTGCGTTCGGACCGGGCGTATCGCGGCCTCGGTTTGCGGCTGCATGACTATTTCATCGTCAAGGCCATCGACCGGCTGAAGCCGGGCGGGCTTGCGGCCTTCGTCACCTCCAGCGGCACCATGGACAAGGCCGATCCAGCCGCCCGGGAAACGATCGCCAGACAGGCCGATCTTGTCGCCGCCATCCGCCTGCCCGAGGGCAGTTTCCGGGCCGAGGCCGGCACGAATGTGGTGGCCGACATCCTCTTTTTCCGGAAGCGTAAACCTGACGACGCCGAGGGCGACATCTCCGGTCTGGAGACCGACGAGGTTCTGCCTGCAACCGAGGACGAGGGCCCCATCCGCATCAATCGCTGGTTTGCGCAGCATCCGGATCACGTTTTGGGAACCCATGCCACGACGTCCGGACCGTTCGGTGAGACCTATACCTGCCTGCCGCAGCCTCATGCCGATCTGGAGCAGGCGCTTGCCGCCGCCATCCGTCGACTTCCGGAAGCGATCTATGACGGCGAGCCGGAAGCCGTCGGTTCGGAACGGGAACCCGGCGATGCCCACGAATTCGATGAGCCCGAAGGG
The DNA here is from genome assembly GCF_057196525.1 of Nitratireductor sp. ATLC21. Taxonomy (NCBI): domain Bacteria; kingdom Pseudomonadati; phylum Pseudomonadota; class Alphaproteobacteria; order Hyphomicrobiales; family Phyllobacteriaceae; genus Nitratireductor; species Nitratireductor sp. ATLC21. The sequence continues at coordinate 6,361 of NZ_JBXUOU010000007.1, forward strand.
CAGGGCTTCCGCGAGGGCAGCTTCTTTGTCGGCAAGAACCAGGCGCTGATGCAGATGCGCGACGGCGAACCCCTCACCGTCACCGTGCGCAAGGGCCGCGCCGCTGACGGCGTCTCCGACAAGCATGCCAGGATCATCCGCAAGCTGATCCCGATCCGAGACGCCGTGCGCGATGTCCTGAAGGCCCAGGAACTTGGTCAGCCATTCAAGCAGCACCAGGTCAGGCTGCGCATTGCCTGGTCGAATTTCGTTCGCGCCTTCGGTCCGGTGAGTTCCACGACCGTATCGGTGAAGGAGGATCTTGAGACCGGCGCAGTCCGCGAGACGCACCGTCGTCCCAATCTCCAGCCCTTCCTCGACGACCCCGATTGCTGGCTCGTTGCCTCGATCGAGGATTACGACCTCGAGTCGAACACGGCGCGCCCCGGTCCGATCTTTACCGAGCGCGTGATTGCCCCACCCACGGCGCCGGTCATCACTTCAGCCGCCGATGCGCTGGCCGTGGTGCTCAACGAGCGCGGTCATGTCGATGTCGATCACATCGCCGAGCTCGTGCATGCCGATGTGGACACCGTCATCGCCGAGCTCGGCGACGCCGTTTTCCGCGAACCCGAGACCGGGTCCTGGCAAACCGCCGACGCCTATCTCTCGGGGAAGGTGCGCGACAAGCTCAGGGCGGCGGAAGCCGCTTCGGTGCTCGATCCGGTATTTGAACGCAATGTCAGGGCGCTGCGTGATGTCCAGCCCGCGGACCTGAACCCCTCCGATATCACGGCGCGTCTGGGTGCCCCCTGGATTCCGGCCGTCGATGTCGTCGCCTTCGTCAGGGAGATGATGGGCACCGAAATCAAAATCCGCCACATGCCGGAGCTTGCCTCCTGGACGGTCGAGGCGCGCCAACTCGGATATACCGCCGCGGGGACCTCGGAATGGGGCACGGATCGGCGGCACGCCGGCGAGCTTCTCGCCGATGCGCTCAACAGCCGGGTTCCGCAGATTTTCGATACCGTGAAGGACGGCCATGCCGAGAAGCGCGTCCTCAATGTAGTCGACACCGAGGCGGCCAAGGAAAAGCTCACAAAGATCAAGACGGCCTTCCAGGCATGGATCTGGTCCGATCCAGACCGCACTGATCGGCTTGCCCGGGACTACAACGACCGGTTCAACAACATCGCCCCGCGAACGTTCAACGGCGATCACCTTCAGCTTCCAGGCGCCTCGGGCGCCTTTTCTCTTTATGGGCACCAGAAACGCGGCATCTGGCGCATTATCTCGGCGGGCTCGACCTATCTCGCGCACGCCGTCGGCGCCGGCAAAACCATGACCATGGCCGCCGCAATCATGGAGCAAAAGCGGCTCGGGCTGATTGCCAAGGCGATGCTGGTCGTTCCCGGTCATTGCCTGGCGCAGGCGGCGCGCGAGTTCCTGGCGCTCTACCCGACCGCCCGCATCCTCGTTGCCGACGAGACCAACTTTACTTTAGCCAAGCGGCATCGCTTCCTCGCCCGTGCCGCCACGGCCAACTGGGACGCGATCATCATCACCCATTCGGCGTTCAGGTTCATCTCCATTCCGTCCGCCTTCGAGCAGCAGATGATCCACGATGAGTTGGAGCTCTACGAAAACCTGCTGACCAAAGTCGAAAGCGACGACCGCGTGTCGCGCAAACGGCTTGAGCGGTTGAAGGAGGGGCTCAAGGAACGGCTGGAGGCGCTCGCGACGCGCAAGGACGATCTTCTGACCATCTCCGAGCTCGGCATTGATCAGATCATCGTCGACGAGGCCCAAGAGTTCCGCAAGCTCTCCTTTGCCACCAACATGTCGAGCTTGAAGGGGGTCGATCCGAACGGATCACAACGGGCGTGGGACCTTTACGTCAAGTCCCGTTTCGTTGAAACCAAGAACCCCGGCCGTGCGCTGGTGCTGGCCTCGGGCACCCCGATCACCAACACGCTCGGCGAAATGTTCTCCGTACAGCACTTCCTCGGCATCGAGGCGCTGAGGGAGCGTGGCCTGCACGAGTTCGATGCCTGGGCCTCGACATTCGGCGATGTGACGACCGAACTCGAGCTTCAGCCATCGGGCAAGTACAAGCCGGTCACGCGCTTTGCCACTTTCGTCAACGTGCCCGAGCTCATCGCCATGTTCCGCTCCTTTGCGGACGTCGTGTTGCCGGAGGATTTGCGGCAGTATGTGAAGGTGCCGGCGGTCTCGACCGGCAAGCGCCAGATCAGGACCTCCAAGCCGTCCGCCGCGTTCAAGCGCTACCAGGCCGTGCTCGATGCGCGCATCAAGGCGATCGAGGAACGGGAGGGGCCGGCGAAGCCCGGAGACGACATCCTGCTGTCGGTGATTACCGACGGCCGCCACGCCGCGATCGATCTGCGCCTGGTGGATCCCGACAATGACAATGAGCCCGACAACAAGCTCAACGACCTGATCGGCAACGCCTTCCGCATCTGGTCGGAAACCTCACAGAAAACCTATCGCAAGCCCGATGGCGATTGCTTTGAGCTGCCCGGTGCCGCGCAGATGATCTTTTCCGATCTCGGCACGATCAGCGTGGAAAAGAGCAGGGGGTTCTCTGCCTACCGCTGGATCCTTGACGAGCTGGTGCGCAGGGGCGTGCCGGCGTCGGAAATCGCCTTCATGCAGGACCATAAGACGGCCCAGGCCAAGCAGCGGTTGTTCGGTGACGTCAATGCCGGCAAGGTCCGGTTCCTGATCGGCTCGTCGGAAACCATGGGCACCGGTGTCAACGCCCAGCTGCGCCTCAAGGCCCTGCATCATCTTGACGTGCCGTGGCTGCCCTCGCAGATCGAGCAGCGCGAGGGTCGCATCGGCCGGCAGGGCAACCAGCATGACGAGATCGATATCTTCGCCTATGCGACGGAAAGCTCGCTCGATGCCAGCATGTGGCAGAACAACGAGCGCAAGGCCCGGTTCATCGCCGCCGCACTTTCCGGCGACACCTCGATCCGCAGGCTCGAGGACATGGGCGAGGGCCAGGCCAACCAGTTCGCCATGGCCAAGGCGATTGCGTCGGGCGACCCGCGCCTGATGCAGAAGGCGGGGCTCGAAGCCGACATCGCCCGGCTGGAGCGCCTGCGGGCCGCCCATATGGACGATCAGCATGCGGTACGCCGTCAGATTCGCGAGGCCGAACGCGACATTGAGGTCGCGACCCGCCGCATCGCTGAAATCGGCATGGACATCGACCTGCGTCTCCCGACCGCGGGCGAGGCCTTCGCGATGACCGTCGCCGGCACATCCTATTCCGAGCGCAAGGCTGCCGGCAGGGCGCTGATGAAGGAGATCCTCACCCTGGTCCAGCTCCAGCAGGAGGGTGACAGCGCGATCGCCTCGATCGGCGGCTTCGACGTCGAATTCTCCGGCGAGCGGTTCGGTGGGGACGGATATCGCTACACCACCATGCTCATGCGCACCGGCGCTGAAGACGAGATCGAACTTCCCGTCACGACGACACCGCTCGGCGCTGTCTCCAGGCTCGAGCACGCGCTCTCGGGATTCGAGGATGAGCGGGTCCACTATCGCCAGCGTCTGGCGGACGCCGAGCGCAGGCTCGCCTCCTATCGCGCTCGCCAGGGCGAAGCCTTCGCCTTTGCGGGAGAGCTTGAAGGCAAGCGCCGGCAATTGTCCGGGATCGAAACCGAGCTCGCGGACGCAGCGTCAGTGTCCGAACGGGCCGCCGCGTGACGAACTCTCTCTCAGG
>NZ_JBXUOU010000008.1:2500-5907 GCF_057196525.1 Nitratireductor sp. ATLC21
CTGGTCTTTTCTGTCAGTGTCGTCTGGAGCAATCCGGATGAGCATTGGCAATGAGAATGATCAAGTGTCTTAAGGGCAATTGGTGGATGCCTTGGCATGCACAGGCGATGAAGGACGTGATACGCTGCGAAAAGCTACGGGGAGGTGCGAATACCCTTTGATCCGTAGATATCCGAATGGGGAAACCCACCTTAGATACTTGGGAAATCAGGCGCGCCGTTGGCGCTTGGGTGAATAGAGAAATGGTGAATAGTGAATGGTCGAAAATACCATTCACCATTTTGCCATTCACCATTCACTGCGCGTCGAAGACGCGCCTGGTTTCCAAGTATCGCAATAAGGTATCTTATTCTGAATACATAGGGATAAGAAGCGAACGCGGGGAACTGAAACATCTAAGTACCCGTAGGAAAGGACATCAACCGAGACTCCGCTAGTAGTGGCGAGCGAACGCGGACCAGGCCAGTGGCTATCGTTTAACAAGCAGAACCTTCTGGAAAGTTGGACCGGAGCGGGTGACAGTCCCGTATGCGTAATGTGAACGATAGTCCTCGAGTAGGGCGGGACACGTGAAATCCTGTCTGAACATGGGGGGACCACCCTCCAAGCCTAAGTACTCGTGCATGACCGATAGCGAACTAGTACCGTGAGGGAAAGGTGAAAAGCACCCCGACGAGGGGAGTGAAAGAGTACCTGAAACCGGTTGCCTACAAACAGTGGGAGCACGCAAGTGTGACCACGTACCTTTTGTATAATGGGTCAGCGACTTAATGTAACGTGCAAGCTTAAGCCGGTAGGTGTAGGCGCAGCGAAAGCGAGTCTTAACAGGGCGTTCAGTACGTTGCATTAGACCCGAAACCGAGTGATCTAGCCATGAGCAGGTTGAAGGTAAGGTAACACTTACTGGAGGACCGAACCCATATCTGTTGCAATAGATCGGGATGACTTGTGGCTAGGGGTGAAAGGCCAATCAAACTCGGAAATAGCTGGTTCTCCGCGAAATCTATTTAGGTAGAGCGTCGACCGAATACCCTCGGGGGTAGAGCACTGGATGGGCTAGGGGTCCTCACCGGATTACCAAACCTAACCAAACTCCGAATACCGAGGAGTACTAGTCGGCAGACACACGGCGGGTGCTAACGTCCGTCGTGGAGAGGGAAACAACCCTGACCAACAGCTAAGGTCCCCAAGTTATGGCTAAGTGGGAAAGGATGTGAGACTCCCAAAACAACCAGGATGTTGGCTTAGAAGCAGCCATCATTTAAAGAAAGCGTAACAGCTCACTGGTCTAATTAAGGGGTTTTGCGCCGAAAATGTACCGGGGCTAAAGCCATACACCGAAGCTTTGGGCTTGCTTTGCAAGCGGTAGCGGAGCGTTCCGTAGGCTGATGAAGGGAGACCCGTGAGGGCTCCTGGAGGTATCGGAAGTGCGAATGCTGACATGAGTAACGATAAAGGGGGTGAGAGACCCCCTCGCCGAAAGTCCAAGGGTTCCTGCTTAAAGTTAATCTGAGCAGGGTTAGCCGGCCCCTAAGGCGAGGCCGAAAGGCGTAGTCGATGGGAACCACGTTAATATTCGTGGGCCTGGAGGTAGTGACGGATTGCGGACGTTGTCTTTCCTTATTGGATTGGAGAGGCAGCCATGTGGTCCCAGGAAATAGCTCCTCCATATAGACCGTACCCGAAACCGACACAGGTGGACTGGTAGAGTATACCAAGGCGCTTGAGAGAACTCTGCTGAAGGAACTCGGCAAAATGCACGCGTAACTTCGGGATAAGCGTGACCCTTCGGTGGGCAACCATCGGGGGGTGGCACAGACCAGGGGGTAGCGACTGTTTATCAAAAACACAGGGCTCTGCGAAGTCGCAAGACGACGTATAGGGTCTGACGCCTGCCCGGTGCCGGAAGGTTAAGAGGAGGAGTGCAAGCTCTGAATTGAAGCCCCGGTAAACGGCGGCCGTAACTATAACGGTCCTAAGGTAGCGAAATTCCTTGTCGGGTAAGTTCCGACCTGCACGAATGGCGTAACGACTTCCCCGCTGTCTCCAGCAGAGACTCAGTGAAATTGAATTCCCCGTGAAGATGCGGGGTTCCTGCGGTTAGACGGAAAGACCCCGTGCACCTTTACTATAGCTTTACACTGGCATTCGTGTCGGCATGTGTAGGATAGGTGGTAGGCTTTGAAGCGTGGGCGCCAGCTCGCGTGGAGCCATCCTTGAAATACCACCCTTATCTACATGGATGTCTAACCGCGGTCCGTTATCCGGATCCGGGACAGTGTATGGTGGGTAGTTTGACTGGGGCGGTCGCCTCCTAAAGAGTAACGGAGGCGCGCGATGGTGGGCTCAGAACGGTCGGAAATCGTTCGCTGAGTGCAATGGCATAAGCCTGCCTGACTGCGAGACTGACAAGTCGAGCAGAGACGAAAGTCGGTCATAGTGATCCGGTGGTCCCGCGTGGAAGGGCCATCGCTCAACGGATAAAAGGTACGCCGGGGATAACAGGCTGATGACCCCCAAGAGTCCATATCGACGGGGTTGTTTGGCACCTCGATGTCGACTCATCGCATCCTGGGGCTGGAGCAGGTCCCAAGGGTATGGCTGTTCGCCATTTAAAGCGGTACGTGAGTTGGGTTCAGAACGTCGTGAGACAGTTCGGTCCCTATCTGCCGTGGGTGTAGGAATATTGACAGGATCTGTCCCTAGTACGAGAGGACCGGGATGGACGTATCTCTGGTGGACCTGTTGTGGCGCCAGCCGCATAGCAGGGTAGCTATATACGGAACGGATAACCGCTGAAGGCATCTAAGCGGGAAACCGACCTGAAAACGAGTATTCCCTGAGAGTCGTGGGAGACCACCACGTTGATAGGCCGGGTGTGGAAGTGCGGCAACGCATGGAGCTTACCGGTACTAATAACTCGATCGGCTTGAATCATTCTCATTGCTTATGCTCATCTTGAGCGCTCTCGCGGGTTTGCCTTGCAAACCGCTGCGCGGGCGCGGCGCATAAGCGCCGACGGCCAGTCGGCCTTGCGGGCTTCGCCCGGAGCCAGATAAATCAATGACCGAAAGGTCAACCAGCTTCTCGATTACATGCGTTTCGCCGACCTGGTGGTTATGGCGGGGCGGCTGCACCCGTTCCCATTCCGAACACGGCCGTGAAACGCCCCAGCGCCGATGGTACTTCGTCTTAAGACGCGGGAGAGTAGGTCGCTGCCAGGTCTGCAAAACGCATGGAAATCTTCTCAAAACAAACCAAACTCAGAAAAAGGCCGCAACAAGCGGCCTTTTGCCATGAAAACAGGCAAGAAAACGCAAATAAGTTGACGCGGGGTGGAGCAGCCCGGTAGCTCGTCAGGCTCATAACCTGAAGGTCGCAGGTTCAAATCCTGCCCCCGCAACCAA
>NZ_JBXUOU010000009.1:0-831 GCF_057196525.1 Nitratireductor sp. ATLC21
GGGTCCGTTGCATTAACTGCCCGACCACCGCAAGTTCCTTGGGTTGGTAATGATGGGGGGTCCGATGGCACAGCGCAAGAATCCGTTCAAGCGGCATCGTTTTCCTCGGGAGATCATCCTTCTAGCGGTGCGCTGGTACTGTCGCTACCCGCTGTCGTGCCGCGACGTCCGCGATTTGCTGGCCGAGCGCGGGGTGACGGTCGATGCCTCCACGATTCACCGCTGGGTCCGGAAGTTCGGCCCCGAGATCCGCAAACGGGCATATGGTCGCCATCGTTCCTGGCGCGGGCTGCAGTGGCATGTCGATGAGACCTACATCCGCGTCGGCGGACGCTGGTGTTATCTATGGCGCGCCGTCGATCAGCTCGGCCAGTTGATCGATTTTCGGCTGACGGCGCGGCGAAATGCCAAGGCTGCAAGGGCGTTTCTGCGGCAAGCCCGAGAGACCGTTCGCCTGGATCATCCCCTGACCATCGTCACTGACAAGGCGCACAGCTACGCCAAGGTGATCGGCGAGATCAACGACCGGCTCGGGCCAGAGCCCACAATCCGCCATGTCGATCGCAAGTACCTGAACAACCGGATTGAGAGCGATCATGCTGCAATAAAACATCGGCTGCGACCGATGCGTGGCTTCCAGACCATGGCCGGCGCCAAGGCCGCGCTCGCCGGGATCGAAACCTTCCGCACCATCCGCAAGGGTCAGTTCGAAAGCTGCAAGACCGGAGTTGAAAACGAGATCGACTTCGTCGCCAAACTCTTCCCGGAAGCCGCTTGATGATCGCAGTTCCTGCTTTTACTGCGCCGAAGCGGCGTTAATGCAACGGACCC
>NZ_JBXUOU010000010.1:0-200 GCF_057196525.1 Nitratireductor sp. ATLC21
ATGAAGCTGGCGTGAGGCTACCCAGGGGGGCTGGATCGCTTCGGGGTGATGCGAAGCGTTTGGGTAAGTGAGTGCTTATATGAGAGGATTTGGTTGCGGGGGCAGGATTTGAACCTGCGACCTTCAGGTTATGAGCCTGACGAGCTACCGGGCTGCTCCACCCCGCGTCAACTTATTTGCGTTTTCTTGCCTGTTTTCAT